>NZ_JAVDUY010000006.1:0-575475 GCF_031456615.1 Pseudomonas sp. 3296 | reverse complement strand
TGTCAACACCTCTTTTTCAACTCCTTTCGGACTTCGATGACCTGAAGCCGCTTGCTGCCGAAAACTGCGTAACTCTTTGTTTACCAAGGAGTTTTTCGTTTCGACTGCGCCGGAAGTGGGGCGAATTATAGACATCCAGAATCTGCCGTCAATCTTTAATTTCACAATTCTGTCATATAAGGCAAAAAAGCCCGAAAACACAAAGGCCGGCCCCAAGGGGCCGGCCTTCTTCCCTTCTACTTACAAGCTAGGGAACGCAAATTGCGACGCCTCATGGCTCGCACGTTGCGGCCAGCGCTGGGTGATGGCTTTGCGACGGGTGTAGAAACGCACACCGTCCGGACCATACGCATGCAAGTCGCCGAACAGCGAACGCTTCCAGCCACCAAAGCTGTGGTAAGCCACCGGCACCGGCAACGGTACGTTAACGCCGACCATGCCCACTTCGATCTCATCGCAGAACAACCGCGCCGCTTCACCGTCACGGGTAAAGATGCAGGTGCCGTTGCCATACTCGTGATCGTTGATCAGCTGCATCGCCTCTTCAAGGCTGTTGACTCGAACAACACACAGCACTGGCCCGAAGATTTCTTCTTTATAGATGCGCATCTCTGGCGTGACGTTATCGAACAGGCAGCCACCCAGGAAGAAACCTTCCTCATGACCGGCCACGCTCAAGCCACGACCGTCGACCACCAGGGTCGCGCCCGAATAAACGCCGTCTTCGACATAACCACTGACCTTGTCGCGCGCCTGACCGGTGACCAGCGGCCCCATGTCCAGACCACAGGTAGTACCCGCACCGATTTTCAGCGCCTTGATCTGCGGCACCAGTTTTTCCACCAGTGCATCCGCCACTTGGTCACCGACGCACACAGCCACCGAGATCGCCATGCAACGCTCGCCGCAAGAACCGTACGCCGCGCCCATCAGTGCGCTGACGGCGTTATCCAGATCCGCATCCGGCATCAGCACCGCATGATTCTTCGCGCCGCCCAGTGCCTGGACGCGTTTGCCGCGCTTGGTGCCTTCGGCGTAGATGTATTCGGCAATCGCCGTCGAACCGACGAAGCTCAGTGCTTTGACTTCCGGTGCTTCGATCAGCGCATCCACCGCAGCCTTGTCACCGTGCACAACGTTCAGCACGCCTTTAGGCAGACCGGCTTCCAGCAACAGTTGAGCAATCAGCAACGTGGAACTCGGATCGCGCTCGGACGGTTTGAGGATAAAGCAGTTGCCGCAGACGATTGCCAGCGGATACATCCACAGCGGCACCATCGCCGGGAAGTTGAACGGGGTAATACCGGCCACCACGCCCAACGGCTGGAAGTCCGACCAGGCATCAATGTTCGGCCCGACGTTACGGCTGTATTCACCCTTGAGGATTTCCGGCGCAGCGCACGCGAACTCGACGTTCTCGATACCGCGCTTCAATTCGCCGGCCGCATCTTCCAGGGTCTTGCCGTGCTCTTCGCTGATCAACTGAGCAATGCGTGATTCGTTCTGTTCCAGCAGTTGCTTGAAGCGAAACATTACCTGGGCACGTTTGGCTGCCGGCGTGTTGCGCCAGGCCGGGAATGCAGCCTTGGCCGAGTCGATGGCTTTTTGAATGGTTTCGCGGCTGGCCAATGGCAGCTTGTGGATCGCCTGGCCGGTAGACGGGTTGAACACGTCGGCCGTGCGACCGTCTTCGGTCACCAGTTCGCCATTGATCAAATGCGGGATAAGGCTCATGTAACGCTCCTGAAAAGTTGTCCACAGGCACCCCGTTGAAGGACGCCTCTATATAGAAGAGAAAATCAGTCGATCTTGTTCAGCACTTCGCCGACCGCGTCGAACAGACGATCAAGGTCTTGCGGCTTGCTGTTGAAGGTTGGGCCGAACTGCAGGGTGTCGCCGCCGAAGCGCACATAGAACCCGGCTTTCCACAGCGCCATACCCGCTTCGAATGGACGCACGATCGCGTCACCATCACGCGGCGCGATCTGAATCGCACCGGCCAGACCGAAGTTACGAATGTCGATGATGTTCTTCGAACCTTTCAGACCGTGCAGCGCATTTTCGAAATGCGGTGCCACGTCGGCCACGCTCTGCACCAGGTTTTCCTTTTGCAGCAGGTCGAGTGCAGCCAGCCCAGCGGCACACGCTACCGGGTGCGCCGAGTAGGTGTAGCCGTGCGGGAATTCAACCGCGTACTCAGGCGTCGCCTGGTTCATGAAGGTCTGATAGATCTCGGAGCTGGCAATCACCGCGCCCATCGGGATCGCGCCGTTGGTGACTTGCTTGGCGATGCACATCAGGTCCGGGGTCACGCCAAAGCTGTCGGCGCCGAACATCGAACCGGTACGACCGAAACCGGTGATCACTTCGTCGAACACCAACAGGATGTTGTGCTGGTCGCAGATCTCGCGCAGACGCTTCAGGTAACCCTGTGGTGGAACCAGTACCCCAGCGGAACCGGCCATTGGCTCGACGAACACCGCAGCGATGTTCGAAGCGTCATGCAACTCGATCAGCTTGAGCAGTTCATCCGCCAGGGCGATACCGCCCTCTTTCGGCATGCCACGGGAATAAGCATTGCTCGCCAGCAAGGTGTGAGGCAGGTGATCAACGTCCATCATCGCCTGACCGAACATTTTGCGGTTGCCGTTCACACCGCCGAGGCTGGTGCCGGCGATGTTCACGCCGTGATAACCACGGGCACGGCCGATCATTTTAGTCTTGGTCGCCTGGCCTTTCAGACGCCAGTAAGCACGAACCATCTTCACCGCCGTGTCAGCGCACTCGGAACCCGAGTCAGTGAAGAACACGTGATTCAGATTGCCCGGGGTCAAGTCGGTGATTTTCTCAGCCAGCTGGAACGACAGCGGATGGCCGTACTGGAAACCTGGCGAGTAATCGAGGGTGCCTAATTGCTTGGCGACCGCTTCCTGAATTTCCTTGCGGGTATGCCCGGCGCCGCAGGTCCACAGACCGGACAGCGAATCGTAAACCTTGCGGCCCTTGTCATCGATCAGCCAACTGCCTTCAGCCGCCACGATCAGACGCGGGTCGCGCTGGAAGTTACGGTTCGCGGTATAGGGCATCCAGTGAGCATCAAGCTTGAGCTGGCTGGCTAGGGAAGACGGGGCGTTTTCAGGCAAGTTCATGGGCAAAACCTCGCAGGCAATAAGCGGCACAGAGATCAAAAGCGTTCTTGCAGCTAAATTGCCACGGAGATAAAGTCTGTGAAATCCAACTTTTCTAACGTTCAGTCAGGCCTTCACTAAACTATGAGCACGCGTCGTCCCGATCCACTGGCGCAAGTCAGCGACTTTGATATCCGCTTGTTGCGGATCTTTCGCAGCGTGGTCGAGTGCGGCGGCTTCTCGGCGGCGGAAAGCGTGCTGGGGATCGGTCGCTCGGCCATCAGCCAGCAAATGAGCGATCTGGAACAACGCCTTGGCTTGCGTTTGTGCCAACGCGGTCGCGCCGGGTTTTCCCTGACCGAAGAAGGTCGCGAGGTGTACCAATCGGCCTTGCAGCTATTAAGTGCGCTGGAAAGTTTCCGCACCGAGGTCAATGGCCTGCACCAGCACTTGCGTGGCGAATTGACCATTGGCCTGACCGACAACCTGGTCACCCTCCCCCACATGCGCATCACCCATGCCTTGGCACAATTGAAGGAGCGCGGCCCCGACGTACAGATTCAGATCCGCATGATCGCGCCCAATGAAGTGGAGCAAGGTGTGCTCGATGGCCGCTTGCACGTCGGCGTCGTGCCGCAGGCCAGTGCGCTGTCGGGGCTGGAATATCAGCCGCTCTATAGCGAGCGCTCGCTGCTGTATTGCGCAGTCGGCCATCCGCTTTTTTACGTCGACGACAAACAACTCGACGATAACCGTCTCAACAGCCAGGACGCGATCGCGCCGACCTTCCGACTGCCAGCGGAGATCCAGGCCCATTACCAGGCACTCAACTGCACCGCCAGCGCTTCGGACCGTGAAGGCATGGCGTTCCTGATCCTGACCGGCCGTTACATCGGCTACCTGCCGGATCATTACGCCAGCCTCTGGGTGCAACAAGGTCGCTTGCGTGCACTGAAACCCACCGCCCGCTTCTATGACCTGAGCCTTGCATCCGTCACGCGCAAGGGCCGTCGCCCGCATCTGGTACTGGAGAGTTTCCTGGAAAGCCTCGCTGCGACGCGCTGAACAACCGAAGAATCCTGTGACCCGGGACTTGTCTGAAGCCCGTGGGTGCGCTATCAACGCACTGGTTGCACCCACCTACCTGTCTGGAAGTGCCTATGTCCTTTGAAGTCCCAGCTCACGGCGGTAAACCCGCCAGCCGCATTCGTCAGAAGAACGAAGAGACCATCATCAAAGCCGCCGAAGACGAGTTCGCCCGTCACGGGTTCAAAGGCACCAGCATGAACACCATTGCTCAGAATGCCGGGTTGCCCAAGGCAAACCTGCATTACTACTTCACCAACAAACTCGGTTTGTACGTGGCGGTGCTGAGCAACATCATCGAATTGTGGGACAGCACCTTCAACACATTGACTGCGGAGGATGATCCGGCCGAGGCATTGACCCGCTACATCCGCGCGAAGATGGAATTTTCCCGGCGCCAGCCACAAGCGTCACGCGTCTTCGCCATGGAAGTGATCAGCGGCGGCGAATGCCTGACCGAGTATTTCAACCAAGACTACCGCGCCTGGTTCCAGGGCCGGGCTGCGGTGTTCCAGGCGTGGATCGACGCCGGCAAAATGGACCCGGTCGATCCGGTCAACCTGATCTTCCTGTTGTGGGGCAGCACCCAGCATTACGCCGACTTCGCGACCCAGATCTGCCGAGTCACTGGGCGTACCAAGCTGACCAAGCAAGACATGGAAGAAGCCGGCAACAACCTGATCCGCATCATTCTCAAAGGCTGCGGCCTGACTCCTTCTATTTAAGATACCTATGCCTTTTACCCTCAGCGGCTTTTGCGAATACCGCGAAGATATTCGCAAAAGCCGCTTCATCACCTTCGCTGCGCCGATCTCAAGTCCGGCTGACGCCCAGGCGTTCCTCGAACAGCACAGCGACCTTAATGCTTCGCACAATTGCTGGGCATGGAAACTCGGCGACCAGTACCGCAGCAACGACGATGGCGAACCCGGCGGCACCGCAGGCCGACCGATTCTGGCGGCGATCGAAGCACAGGACTGCGACCAGGTCGCGGTGTTGGTGATTCGTTGGTACGGCGGCATTCAATTGGGCACCGGCGGCCTCGCCCGGGCGTATGGCGGCGGTGCCAACAAATGCCTGCAATCGGCGTCCAAGGTTGAGCTGATCAGTCGAGTCCCCGTCAGTTGCGCCTGTGCCTTCAGTGAACTGGCGCTGGTGAAACTTCGCGTGACGGAACTGGGCGGGCTGATCGTGGAAGAAACGTTCACCGCTAACGGCGTCGAACTGCAATTGGCGATGGGAAAAGCACAGATTCCTGCCCTGCAAACACAACTGGCGGACTTGAGTCGCGGACGCATTGTGCTGCAGCACTGAGCGCACCAACAACGTTCACCCTTATTCCGTCGACGTCGGGATTTTGCCCACATCTACTGTGCACCCGGCTGTGGATAACCTGAGCACATGTGTCTGTAACCCTTCTGTCATGCGGGTTTGCGGGCTTTGTTCATTTTTCGTCCAATTTCCCACCACCAACGTTAAATTCAAGTAAAAACAAACAGTTAGCGCGGGTTATCACCTTTAGAAGATAGCCGCACGGTACTTATGCCCGACGTTGGAGCTTGCGCACAAATACTGTGGAGCAATCTGTGGATAACCCGTTCATGGTCGTCCCGACCCCATGTCCGGCATGGCTTGCGGGCTACTGTTCATTTTTTAACCAACCCCCTGCGAGCAAAACTGGAGCCTGATCAACGGCTTCGCCCTCAAGTGGTGCCTGTCCCGGCGTCGATAGATCGTAACGCACTGACCTTGAGGCCTGTGCTTGCACGGATTTTCAGCTTTCCTGACTCAATGGCCAGGAAATTGCTTTATCCACAAGCATCACGCCCATCGACCCGAGTCAGTCATGTCCTACCCCGTGCCGATCCCCGATCAAACACCCCGCCTGCAATTGCGCCACATCAGCAAACGCTACCCCGGATGCCTGGCCAACGACGCCATCGACCTGACCATTGCGCCTGGCGAAATCCATGCCTTGCTTGGGGAAAACGGTGCTGGCAAAAGCACGTTGATGAAGATCATCTACGGCGTCACCCAGGCCGATTCCGGGGAAATGATCTGGCAAGGACAACGCGTGAACATACGCAATCCTTCCCAGGCGCGTGGTCTTGGGATCGGCATGGTGTTCCAGCATTTCTCGCTGTTTGAGACATTGAGCGTGGCGCAGAACATTGCCCTGGCGATGGGCGCGGCGGCCGGTACACCGAAACAATTGGAACCGAAGATTCGTGAAGTGTCCCGCCGTTATGGCATGGCGCTGGAGCCCGAGCGACTTGTCCACAGCCTGTCGATTGGCGAGCGGCAACGGGTGGAAATCATTCGGTGCCTGATGCAAGACATCCGCCTGTTGATCCTCGATGAACCGACCTCGGTCCTGACCCCGCAAGAAGCCGAAGAACTGTTCATCACCTTGCGCCGACTCGCGGCCGAGGGCTGCAGCATTCTGTTTATCAGCCACAAGCTCGGTGAAGTCCGGGCGCTGTGCCACAGCGCCACCGTGTTGCGCGGCGGTCGAGTGGCCGGGCATTGCGTACCCGCCGAGTGCTCGGACCGGCAACTGGCGCGGCTGATGGTCGGCGAAGTCGCCGAGACAATTACGGACTATCCGAAGGTGGTAGGTGGCGGGGTGTTTCTCAGCGTCAGTCGGTTGTCATGGCTCAATCCCGATCCGTTCGGCTGTTCGCTGAAGGACGCTGATCTTGAAGTGCAAAGGGGTGAAATCGTCGGCATCGCCGGTGTCGCGGGTAATGGTCAGGATGAATTGCTGGCGTTACTCAGCGGCGAAGAACGGCTGACCCGAAACAACGGCGCAACGATCCGTTTCGCCGGGCAAGCGGTCGCCCACCTACGGCCCGATGCACGACGCGAACTCGGCCTGGCCTTCGTCCCCGCTGAACGACTGGGTCACGGCGCCGTGCCGGAATTGAGCCTCGCCGACAACGCGCTGCTCACGGCATTTCAACAAGGACTGGTCAGCAACGGCTTGATCCAGCGTCGCAAGGTCGAAGCGTTGGCCGACGAGATCATCCGTCGCTTCGGGGTCAAGACACCCGATGCCCAGACACCGGCCCGCAGCCTGTCTGGCGGCAATTTGCAGAAATTCATCCTCGGCCGGGAAATCCTCCAGCAACCCCGATTGCTGATCGCCGCACACCCGACCTGGGGCGTGGACGTCGGCGCCGCCGCAACCATTCACCGTGCGCTGATTGCCTTGCGCGATGCCGGCGCGGCGATTCTGGTGATCTCCGAAGACCTCGACGAATTGTTCCAGATCAGCGACCGCCTCGGCGCGTTGTGCGGCGGTCGCCTGTCGCCACTGAAAGCGACCGTCGACACACGCTTGATTGACGTCGGCGGCTGGATGGCCGGCCAGTTCGACGCCCCTCACTCACCTGCACCCGCATCGGCTTAACGGAGTTTTCCATGCTGCTTTCTCTCGAACCCCGTGGCCAGCAATCACGCCTGATGCTCTGGTGCTCGCCGTTGCTCGCGGCGGCCCTGACGCTGGGCTGTGGCTCATTACTGTTTATCGCGCTGGGACACGATCCGTTGCTGACCTTGCACATCTTGTTGATCGCGCCGATCAGCGACTGGTATGGCGTCTCGGAACTGCTAGTCAAAGCGTTGCCGATTTTGCTCTGTGCATTGGGGCTGGCCGTGGCCTATCAGGCACGAATCTGGAACATCGGCGCAGAAGGTCAATTGCTGCTCGGCGCGTTGGCCGGCAGTGCCTTGGCGGTGAACATCATCGATCTGCAAAGTCGCTGGGCGCTGGTGTTGATTCTGTTGGTTGGTACCTTGGCCGGCGCGGTGTGGGCCGGGCTGACTGCGTGGTTGCGTACGCGCTTCAACGCCAACGAAATCCTCACCAGCATCATGCTCAATTACATCGCCCTGAACCTGCTGCTGTTTTGTGTACATGGGCCGCTGAAGGACCCGGCCGGGTTCAATTTTCCGGAGTCGGCGATGTTCAGTGACTTCAGCCGTTTGCCGTTATTAATGGAGGATGGCCGGGTTCACGCCGGGGTGTATTTCGCCTTGCTGGCGTTGGTCGCCGTGTGGGTGTTGCTGCAAAAAAGCTTTGTCGGTTTCCAGATCAAAGTGCTGGGGCTGGACAAGCGAGCGGCGGGTTTCGTCGGGTTTCGCGAGAAGCGTCTGATCTGGCTGGCGCTGTTGATCAGCGGTGGTTTGGCGGGGTTGGCCGGCGTGTGCGAGGTGACCGGGCCGATCGGCCAATTGGTGCCGCAGGTCTCGCCGGGCTATGGCTACGCGGCGATCACGGTGGCGTTTCTCGGGCGACTCAATCCCGTCGGCATTCTGTTTTCCAGCCTGCTGATGGCGCTGCTGTACATCGGCGGCGAGAGCGCGCAGATGAGCATGAACCTGCCGCAAGCCATCACTCAATTGTTCCAGGGAATGATGCTGTTTTTCCTGCTGGCCAGCGATGTGCTGATTCTCTACCGACCACGCTTGAACGTGCGCTGGGCCCGTCGCGCACCAGCCACCGTACCTGCAGGAGCGCTGTGATGGATATCGATCTGCTGAGCAATATTTTCTATGCGATGGTCCGTTGCGGCACGCCGTTGCTGTTGGTGGCGTTGGGTGAATTGATCTGCGAGAAGAGCGGCGTGCTCAACCTCGGCCAGGAAGGGATGATGCTGTTTGGCGCGGTGATCGGTTTTATCGTCGCGCTGAACAGCGGCAATCTCTGGCTCGGCGTGCTGTTGGCGATGCTCGCCGGGATGCTGCTGTCGTCGCTGTTTGCCTTGGTGGCACTGGTGTTCAACGCCAATCAAGTGGCCACCGGGTTGGCGCTGACCATCTTCGGCGTAGGCCTGTCGACGTTTGTCGGGGCGGCGTGGGTCGGCAAACCGCTGGCCGGATTTGAGCCGGTGGCGATCCCGTACTTGAGCGAGATCCCGCTGATCGGGCGGATGATGTTTGCCCAGGATCTGTTGGTGTACCTGTCATTCGCGTTGTTTGCGTTGGTGGCGTGGGTGATTCTGAAAAGCCGCGTCGGACTGATCATTCAAGCCGTTGGAGAAAACCCGGACGCGGCCAGCGCGATGGGCTTGCCGGTGTTGGGTGTGCGCACGCTGGCGGTGTTGTTTGGCGGTGCGATGGCCGGGTTGGCCGGGGCGTATCTGTCCCTGGCGTACACGCCGATGTGGGCGGAGAACATGAGCGCCGGGCGCGGCTGGATTGCGCTGGCGCTTGTGGTGTTTGCCAGTTGGCGGGTGTGGCGCTTGCTGCTGGGGGCGTACCTGTTCGGGCTCGCTAGCATCCTGCATCTGGTGGCGCAGGGGTTGGGGCTGGCGATTCCGTCGAGCCTGCTGGCGATGTTGCCGTATGTCGCGACGATTGTGGTGTTGGTGTTGTTGTCGCGGGATGCCGTGCGGACAAGGTTGTATGCGCCGGTGTCGTTGGGGCAGCCGTGGCAGGGTGGGCATTAGGATTGAATCGACCGCCCCCTTCGCGAGCAAGCTCGGCGCCTACAGGTTTGGCGCTGCGCCCGTAGGAGCATGGCTTGCCAGCGATGGCTGCCGAACTGGCAACACCTGAACCACGCCCCAAGCCAATTCAAAGACCAGGAAAACCACTAACAGCGAACTGGCCCCATGCAGCAAGGCATACAGTTGCCAAGCCGAAAACAGGAATCTTCCAACCGCGTCATACCGCCCAAACACCTGCTGCGGATCCCGAATCCGCAGCACCGCCCAAACGCACACAATCGACCCCAACAGATTTGCCATCAGCATGTGCATCGGCTCAAACGCCGGTAGTGTTCCAGGCAAATCCAACGCCTGACTCAACCCCGTCAGTGCCCCAAGCAAACCCGCAAAACTCCACGGCGTGACAAACGCCGCTGTCACGATCAAGTCATACCAGGCACTGCCCCGCACCACCCGGCGATATTGCGCTGAAGTCCACATCGGCCCTGCTCCAAATATATTCGAGGAGCAACAAGGCTAAAGCCTGGAGTATGCTCCAAGGTCAAGCCCTCTCGAGACGTCAACATGCGCATCGGTGAATTAGCCCAGGCCAGCGCCGTCAGCCGTGACACGCTACGGTTTTACGAGCAACGCGGATTGATCGCGGCGCAACGCAGCGCCAATGGTTATCGCGACTACCCGGCAGACATGGTGCAACTGGTGCAGTACATCAAGACCGCTCAAAGACTGGGTTTTACCCTCGGCGAAATCGGCAACAGCGTCGCGGCAATCCGGCAGTCGCCTGATCCAGACAGCGCCGTCACGCAATTGCTGCGAGACAAACTCAAACTGATCGAAACCCGGATGGATGAACTCGGCGCGTTGCGTCACGAGTTGCAACAACGGCTCGGGCAACGCTGTCCACTGAATCCGTGAACCTCTTTTTTCAAGGAAGCCACTCATGTCCAAGGCAAAAACCGCGCTCATCATCGGAGCCTCACGAGGCTTGGGCCTCGGCCTGGTGAAAACCCTGCTGGCCGACGGCTGGCACGTCACCGCCACCGTGCGTAACCCGCAAAACGCCGACGCCCTGCGGGCCGTGGGCAACGTGCGAATCGAGAAACTCGACATGGACGATCAGTCAGCGGTGATCGCCCTCAGCCAACAGCTCAAGGGCGACGTGTTTGACCTGCTGTTCGTGAATGCCGGGGTCAAGGGCCCGGACGTTCAAACACCGGGCGGCGCGACGCTGGCCGAGGTTGGCCAGCTGTTTTTCACCAACGCCGTGGCCCCGATCAACCTGGCCCGACAATTCGTCGGGCAGATTCGCCCGGACAGCGGCGTGCTGGCGTTCATGAGTTCGGTGCTCGGCAGCGTGACCATGCCGGACGCACCGGAACTGGCGCTGTACAAGGCGAGCAAGGCGGCACTGAACTCGATGACCAACAGCTTTGTGACGCAACTGGGTGAGCACAAACTGACGGTGCTGTCACTGCATCCGGGCTGGGTGAAAACCGACATGGGCGGTGAAGGTGCGGACATTGATGTGGACACCAGCACCCGTGGGCTGGTTGATCAGGTAAATGCCTACACCGGCAAGGGTGGGCATCACTTCGTGAATTACCGAGGTGAAACCATTCCCTGGTAATCACCACACAATTCCCTGTGGGAGTGAGCTCGCTCCCACAGGGGGATCATTCCAGACAAGGGATTTTTGTTGTCTGGTCGGGTCGGGCTTGCCGGGCGCTGCGTTTTGTCCGAAACTCCGCACCTCGCCCCCGCGGCGATCCTGGATCAGCAGACAGGGTAATCACTGAGCTGGCAACCCTGAACCCCACTTTCAGAGGAGCCGGCCAACATGCCCGCATCCCGTACCTGGTTAAAAAATCCCCTCGCTATCTTCACTGCCAATGGCCTCGATGCCCGTGGCGGCCTGGTTGTGCAAGACGGTGTGATCGTTGAAGTGCTCGCCGTCGGCCAGCAACCGTCCGCGCCCTGTGGACACGTTTTCGATGCCCGCGAGCATGTGATCCTGCCGGGGCTGATCAACACCCATCACCATTTCTACCAAACCCTGACCCGCGCCTGGGCGCCGGTGGTCAATCAGCCGTTGTTCCCGTGGCTGAAAACCCTGTACCCGGTCTGGGCTCGCCTCACCCCGGAAAAACTCGCCCTCGCCACTAAAGTCGCGCTGGCCGAGTTGCTGCTGTCTGGCTGCACCACTGCGGCCGATCACCATTACCTGTTTCCCGAAGGCCTGGAAAACGCGATCGACGTGCAAGTCGAAAGCGTCCGCGAACTGGGCATGCGCGCCATGCTCACCCGCGGTTCCATGAGCCTCGGCGAGAAGGACGGCGGCCTTCCACCGCAGCAGACCGTGCAGGAAGGCCAAGTGATCCTCGACGACAGTCAACGCTTGATCGCCGAGTACCACGAACGCGGCGACGGCGCGCAAATCCAGATCGCCCTGGCGCCATGTTCGCCGTTCTCGGTGACTCCGGAAATCATGTCCGCCAGTGCTGAACTGGCAAACAAACTCGACGTGCGCCTGCACACGCACCTGGCCGAAACCCTCGACGAAGAAGATTTCTGCCTGCAACGTTTCGGCCTGCGCACCGTGGATTATCTGGACAGCGTCGGCTGGCTCGGCCCGCGTACGTGGCTGGCCCACGGCATCCACTTCAATCCGGACGAAATCGCCCGCCTCGGCGCAGCCGGCACCGGTATCTGCCATTGCCCAAGCTCGAACATGCGCCTCGCTTCCGGCATCTGCCCGACGCTGGACCTGACAGCGGCGGGCGCGTTGCTCGGGCTGGGCGTGGACGGTTCGGCGTCCAACGATGCGTCGAACATGATGCTCGAAACCCGCCAGGCGCTGTACATCCAGCGCCTGCGTTATGGTGCGGAGAAGATCACGCCGGAACTGGTATTGGGCTGGGCGACCAAGGGTTCGGCGAGTCTGTTGGGGCGTACCGATATCGGTGAGCTGGCGGTTGGCAAACAGGCGGATCTGGCGTTGTTCAAACTGGATGAGCTGCGTTTCTCCGGCAGCCATGATCCGGTGTCGGCGCTGCTGCTGTGCGGCGCAGATCGGGCGGATCGGGTGATGGTCGGTGGCAAGTGGCGAGTGACTGATGGGCAGGTTGAAGGGCTGGACCTCAAAGGATTGATTGCCGATCACAGCCAGGCCGCTCGCCAACTGATCGCCGGGACCTGATTCGCCACCTGATCAACTACAGGCCCAACAGCGACAACATGATGAATGTCGCGAACAGCACAAAGTGGGTCATCCCTTCGATGGCGTTGGTTTCGCCATCGTTGAGGTTGATCGCACTGACGATCAACGTCAGGAAGATCATCACCGTCTGCACCGGCGTCATCGCCATCTGAAATGGCTGGCCGGTATACAGCGCCATGGCTTCCATCACCGGCACGGTCAGGATCACCGTCGATAGCGACGCCCCCATCGCAATGTTGACCACCGACTGCATCCGATTGGCCAGCGCCGCACGCAGTGCCGTCAGTATCTCCGGTGCCGCCGAAATGGCCGCGACCAGAATCGCCGTAATCACCGGCGGAGCGCCCGTCCCTTCCAGCCCCAGATCGAGGGTCTTGGACATCACTTCGGCCAGCGCACCGATCACCACCACGCCAAACACCAACGTGCCGATACTCAGCGTCACATTGACCGGTTCGGCTTCTTCTTCCAGGACTTTCCGACGGCGTTTTTCAGGGTAGCTGTAGCTGAAAAAGTAACTGTGCGGCCCGACCTGCATCCGCAGGAACAACGCATACAGCACGACCATGGCACCGATGGTGAAGCCCGAATAAATCTTCCAGTTGGCCGCGGGAATGAACTCCGGCACCACCATCGACACGCCCATGGCCGTGAGGATCATCACGCTGTAGCTGCGCGCCGAATCATCGTTGTAGGACTGCTCGCCGTGCTTGAGCCCGCCCATTAATGCGGCGAGGCCGAGGATGCCGTTAATGTCGAGCATCACCGCCGAGTAAATCGTGTCGCGCACCAGAGTGGACGAGGCTTCGTTGCTCATCATGATCGCCAGGATCACCACTTCCACCAGCACCGCCGCCAGCGTCAGGATCATCGTGCCATAGGGGTCGCCAACTTTTTCCGCCAACAGCTCGGCGTGATGGGCGACGCGCATGGAGGCGGCGACGATGAACGCAATCAACACCAGCCCGGCGGCCAGCGCGACCGGTTGGCCGCTGTGGAGCATCCAGTGCTCCAGCGGGTACGCGACAACGGCGGCGAACATGGCCAGCAGCAGAAATGTTTCTTGCTTGAGGTGTGTGAACATTGCGGGCCTTTTTGCGCAGTGAAGCGAAAGCAGAGTGATGAGCTACTGACTGCGGTGAAGCGCTAACGTTTCGTTACACCTTAGCGCACCAGTGGATGGCAGCCGTGATCGGCCATGCACTTTTATTGGCCTTGCAGTCCCCTTCGCGAGCAGGCTCGTTCCCACAGAGATATACGGTCCGCTGTGGGAGCGAGCCTGCTCGCGAAGGCCTTACCTCGGTTCTGAAGACTTTGTTGTCCTGTTGGTCAGCAATTTGCATTACCCCTTCCAACCACAAAACAAAATGGAGTTGGAATTCATGCATAAACGTCCGCTGAAGAAGCTGCTTTGCGCCGTCGCCGCCGCCATCGGTCTGAGCGCCAGCCTGACCGCCAGTGCCGCCGACCCGCTGAAAGTCGGCTTCGTCTACATCGGTCCGATCGGTGACCACGGCTGGACGTATCAGCATGAACAGGGGCGCAAGGTGCTGGCCGAGAAATTCGGTTCGCAGATCACCACCAATTACGTGGAGAACGTCGCGGAAGGCGCCGACGCCGAGCGGGTAATCCGCAACATGGCCAAGGACAACTACGACCTGATCTTCACCACCTCCTTCGGCTACATGAACCCGACCCTGAAAGTCGCCAAGCAATTTCCCAAGGTGACCTTCGAGCACGCCACCGGCTACAAGCAGGACAAGAACCTCGGCACCTATCTGGCGCGCACCTATGAAGGGCGCTACGTCGGCGGCTTCCTCGCGGCGAAGATGACCAAGACCAAGAAGATCGGCTATGTCGCCTCCTTCCCGATCCCGGAAGTGATCCGCGACATCAACGCCATCCAACTGGCCCTGAACAAGTACAACCCCGGCACCGAGATCAAGGTGGTGTGGGTCAACTCCTGGTTCGATCCGGGCAAAGAGGCGGATGCCGCCAATGCGTTGATCGATCAGGGCGTGGACGTGGTGTTCCAGCACACCGACAGCCCGGCGCCGATCCAGGCGGCAGAACGTCGCGGTGTGTATGCCGTCGGCTACGCTTCGGACATGGCGCACTTCGGGCCGAAAGCGGTGCTCACCTCCATCGTCAACGACTGGGGCCCGCACTACATTCAGGCGACCCAAAGCGTGCTCGACCACGATTGGAAGTCCCAGGATTACTGGGGTGGATTGAAGGAAGGCACGGTTGAGTTGCCGATCAGTGACGTGGTGCCGGCACCGGTGAAAGCTGAAGCCGAGCAGATCATTGCGGACATCAAGAGCGGTGCGCTGCACCCGTTCACCGGGCCGATCAAGGATCAGGCCGGCGCAGAGAAAATTGCCGCGGGTGCGACGGCGAGCAATGCGCAGCTGGCATCGATGAACTACTACGTTGAAGGCATGAAGGCCGAGATTCCGAAGTAATCCTTCAACCCAGCACAAAACCCTGTAGGAGTGAGCCTGCTCGCGATAGCGGAGTGTCAGACGCTATCAATGTCGACTGACACGCCACTATCGCGAGCAGGCTCACGCCTACAATGAATTTTCAGCGTTCTTGAGAATTGCGCATGAACCAACTCCCGATCATCGACATCGCCCCGCTCTACAGCGATGACCAAAATGCGTGGACAGCCGTCGCTACCGAAATCGATCTCGCTTGCCGCGAATGGGGCTTCTTCTACATCAAGGGCCACCCGATTTGCGCGCAAAGCATCGCCGCCGTACTCGATCACGCCCAACGCTTTTTCGCCCAACCCACTGCGCAAAAGCTGAAAATCGACATCACCCAAACCCGCCATCACCGCGGCTACGGCGCCATCGCCACCGAACAACTCGACCCGAGCAAGCCCAGCGACCTGAAGGAAACCTTCGACATGGGCCTGCACCTGTCAGCCGATCACCCCGAAGTCCTGGCGGAAAAACCTTTGCGCGGGCCTAACCGTCATCCGTTGCTGCCCGGGTGGGAAGCGCTGATGGAGCAACACTACGTCGACATGCAGGCCCTCGCCCAAACCCTGTTGCGTGCGATGACGTTGGCCCTGGGCATCGAGCGGGATTTTTTCGACAGCCGTTTCAACGAGCCGGTCAGCGTACTGCGGATGATCCATTACCCGCCCCGCCACACTGCCAGTTCCGCCGAACAACAAGGCGCCGGCGCTCACACCGATTACGGTTGCATCACCCTGCTGTATCAGGACGCAGCCGGTGGCTTGCAAGTGCGCAACGTGAAAGGCGAATGGATTGACGCGCCACCGATTGAGGGCACGTTCGTGGTCAACCTCGGCGACATGATGGCGCGCTGGAGTAACGACCGTTACCTGTCGACGCCGCATCGGGTGATCAGCCCGTTGGGCGTGGACCGTTATTCGATGCCGTTCTTCGCCGAGCCGCACCCCGACACACGCATCGAATGCCTGCCCGGTTGTCAGGATGACGTGCACCCGGCGAAATACCCGGCCACCACCTGCGCCGAATTCCTGCTCTCGCGTTTTGCCGATACCTACGCCTATCGACGGGAACCGGAAGCGGTGTGATCAACCGGCTGGTCAGGTTTTGCTAAATGTTTCTACGAGCATCTGTAGAATGCTCGCCATCTGCACCTGATGAGAAAAGACCATGTACGACTGGCTGAACGCCCTGCCCAAGGCAGAACTGCATTTGCACCTCGAAGGCTCGCTGGAGCCTGAGCTGCTGTTCGCCCTGGCCGAACGCAACAAGATCGCCCTGCCGTGGAGCGACGTCGACACCCTGCGCAAAGCGTACGCCTTCAACAACCTGCAAGAATTTCTCGACCTGTATTACCAGGGCGCCGACGTGTTGCGCACCTCGCAGGATTTCTACGACCTGACCTGGGCGTACCTGTTGCGTTGCAAGGCGCAGAACGTGATTCACACCGAACCGTTCTTCGACCCGCAAACCCACACCGACCGGGGCGTACCGTTCGAAGTGGTGCTCAACGGCATCGCCGCTGCGCTCAAGGATGGCGAGCAGCAACTGGGCATCACCAGCGGTTTGATCCTGAGCTTCCTGCGCCACCTGAGCGAAGACGAGGCGCAGAAAACCCTCGATCAGGCGTTGCCGTTCCGCGATGCGTTTGTCGCCGTGGGCCTGGACAGTTCCGAGATGGGACACCCGCCGAGCAAGTTCCAGCGCGTGTTCGACCGTGCCCGTCACGAAGGCTTCCTGACCGTGGCCCACGCCGGTGAAGAAGGCCCGCCCGAGTACATCTGGGAAGCCCTCGACCTGCTGAAAATCCAGCGCATCGACCATGGCGTGCGCGCCATCGAAGACGAGCGCTTGATGCAGCGGATCATCGACGAGCAGATCCCGCTGACCGTGTGCCCGTTGTCCAACACCAAGCTCAAGGTGTTCGATCACATGTCCCAGCACAACATCCTCGACATGCTCGAGCGTGGCGTGAAAGTAACGGTGAACTCCGATGACCCGGCGTACTTCGGCGGCTACGTGACCGAGAACTTCCACGCGCTGTACACCGACCTGGGCATGACCCAGGATCAGGCCAAGCGCCTGGCGCAGAACAGCCTGGATGCGCGGCTGGTAAAACCATAAGCCACACCGCATAACCCTCTTGTAGGAGTGAGCCTGCTCGCGATAGCGGTGTGTCAGACACTAACAATGTCAACTGACACTCTGTCATCGCGTGCAGGCTCACTCCTACAAGGATAGTGATCAGTCGACGACCACTGCTTCCGTCAACTCCTCCAGCGTCTTCCCTCGCGTCTCCATCCCGAACACCCACACTACCCCCGCCGCAATCGCAAAACACATCGCCCCCAACGCGAAAACCCCGCCCTGCCCGGTCACCGGAAACACCAACCCCGTCACCAACGGACCGAGCAACGAGCCCACCCGGCCAATCGCCGAGGCAAACCCCGAGCCGGTAGCGCGTGCAGACGTGGGGTACAACTCCGGCGTGTAGGTGTAGAGCACCGCCCACATGCCGAACAGGAAGAACTGCATCAACAGCCCCGACGCGATCAACAGGCTGACATTGCCGCCAAACACTGCGCTTTGCCCGTAGAGAAACGCCATCACCCCGCCGCCGAGCAAGGTCACCACGCACACCGGCTTACGCCCCCAACGCTCCACCAGCCAGGCGGCCATGAGGAAACCGGGAATCCCGCCGAGGGAAATCAGCACCGTGTAATACACCGACTGGGTCACGGCAAAACCCGACTGCTGCAGCAAGGCACTGAGCCAGGACGTGAGGCCGTAGAAACCCAGCAAGGCAAAGAACCAGACGCTCCAGATCATCATCGTGCGCTGGCGATACTGCGGCGACCAGATCTGTTGCAACGCGGAAAAGAAGTTGCCTGGCTTGGTCGCCACGTGCGGCAGCCGGACCGGCTCAGGTAAGTCCCCACGTCCCAGCGACACACGCACACGCTCTTCGATCCGTCGCAGCACCGTGTCGGCCGCCGCATGATGCCCGGCCTGTTCCAGCCAGCGTGGCGACTCGGGAATGAAAAAGCGGATCGCCAACACAAACACCGCCGGCACCGCCAGAACGAGGAAGATGTCCCGCCAGCCAATCACCGGCAACAGAAAATAGGACAGCACCCCGGCCGCGACAAAACCCAGCGGCCAGAAACCGTCCATCAACGCGATGTAGCGCCCACGCCGTTTGGCCGGGATCAGCTCGGACAACATCGACTGGGCAATCGGAAACTCCATGCCCATACCGATGCCCAGGAGGATTCTGAACAAGGTCAGCGTTTCAACGTTCTGCGCCGTGGAACACAGGTAACTGGCGATGCCCCACAGCACGATGCTCCACTGGAACACCGGCTTGCGACCAAAGCGGTCGGCCAGCATGCCCGACAGTGAGGCGCCCAACACCATGCCGAAGAAACTCGAACTGGCCAGCAACCCGGCCTGCGCCGAACTCAGGCCGAACTCGGTTTTGATCGAGCCGAGCAGAAAGGTCATCATTGCCAGGTCCATGGAGTCGAAGAAAAACGCCAGGGCAATGATGATGAAAATGATCCGGTGATAACCGCTGATGGGCAGACGTTCCAACCGTTCTGCCGCGCTGAAGCCTCGTGTTTCCATGCCACATCCCCCCATCCGAAAGTCCCTGGGTCGAGTGTGCGCGATAGCGTCTGGCGGCTATTGCTGGATGCGACCTGTCCACAGCTCTGAACGACGCCTGGACACGAGACCGGCAGACGTCGACATCAGGACGCTCTAAAGCGCCATTTCCAGTTCGGTTTCCTTGGCGAAACGATGGATTTCACGCTGCCCCGCAGCAGTGATCTGCAAGGCGCGGGATTCGTTGGGCAGGCTCAACCAGCCCGATTGCATGAACAGCTGCAACAACGCCGCCCCCAGTGAACCGCCCATGTGCGGGCGTCTTTCGCTCCAGTCCGGGCAGGCGCAGGCCACTCGACTGTTGCGATGGGCCAGCGCCTGGATGAACACGCCGCGTGTCGCCAGTTGCGTCGAGCCTTTATGGGTAATCATGACCCGCTGGTCGATCTGTTCGATCCAGCCTGCGTCCAGCAATCGCTGGTAAAGGTCGGCGGCCAGGGTGCCGCCCAAATGGTCGTCGCACAGTCTCGCCCGCAGCAGTGAAGATGGCGCCGCATGAGGTTTGGCGATGGGATTGGGGCGCTTGAAAACATCCGGGACTTCCCGTGGCGTACTGGCCAGCGTGGCGCTGGCCAATGCCTCGATGGCCGCGCCGATTTCGGGGGCAGCCAGGCGGAAAAAACGCTTTCGCCCGCGAACATCAACTTTCAACAGACCGCCTGCGGACAATCGCCCCAAGTGCGCGCTGGCCGAAGAGGGTGACAGGCCGGCCAACAACGCCAGCTCTTCGGTATGCCGCGCCGCGCCGTCCATCAAGGCCCACATCATTGCGCTGCGCTTTGGGTCAGCCAGTAACGTGGCGATCTGGCTGATGCAAGGTGCATGTTCCATGTATTCACTCCCTGTTGAATCGTTTCATCTGCTGCTCAGAGACATCTTGACCAGTAATGTGTCGTCGGCCAAGACGCGGAAACCGCCATTAGCCGGGCAAAGTCCCCCGCTCACCCGAGCCATTTCTTCGCAGCCAGGGCAAAGGTCGGGTACTTGAACGGAGTGCCTGCCGACTGTAACGCGGACTCGCCATCGCGAGATCGACGGTGCGTACATGAGGCGGGCGCTAGTATAAGCGGGTTAACCGCCGGTTCCTGCCCTTGGGAAACCGTGGGTGCTGATAGTTGCTGACAGAAATTTCGCTATTTGCCTGCGACTATTGATCGTTGCCCGATATCGTCGGGAATTGTCTGCCCAAATCAGCGCATCGGCTGGCAAGCATTTCCCTCAGCAGGTTCACAGGCTTACTCAATTGTGCGCGATGGGCGCACAGCAAATTCAGCGGTGCGCGCTCACAGAGCAGTTCCGGCATCAACACTTTCAACCGTCCGGCGAGCACATCAGCGGCGACATCGAGCCAGGACTTGTAAGCGATCCCCGCGCCGGCCACCGCCCACAGGCGCACCACATCAGCATCGTCACTGAAACGATCACCGCTGACCGTCAGGCCGACCTCGCGCTTGCCGTCATGGAAACTCCAGTGATCGTGGACCCGACTGCCCAGCATGAACAATAAACAATTGTGCTGGGCCAATTGCTCCAGCTGCCGGGGTTCGCCGTGTCTGGCCAGGTAACCCGGCGCGGCGCACAGGACACGGCGGTTCTGCGCAGCGATGGGCAGCGCCACCAGGCTTGAGTCCTCCGGCTCGCCATAGCGCAGGGCGATGTCGACCGGCTGCCGGAACAGATCGGCGATGCGATCACCCAGCAACAACCGCACGGTCAGCCTCGGATGTTCGCGCTGAAATTCGTCCAGCCACGGCAATAACAGGTTGCGGCCAAAGTCCGACGGGGCGGACAGCTGCAGAATCCCGCTGACCTGATCCTGACCACTGGCCAGCAAACGGCGCCCTTCATCCAGGTTGCTCAGGGCCGCCCGGGCATACTCCAAAAAGCCCTCGCCTTCGGCCGTCAGGCGCAGGCTGCGGGTGGAGCGTGCGAGCAAGCGGGCACCAAGTTGTTGCTCGATGCGCTTCAACGCCGCGCTGGCCACCGCCGCGGACATGTCCATCACCCGCGCCGCCGCCGACAGGCTTCCCAGATCGGCAGCGCGGACGAACAGCTGCAAGTCATCGAAACGCAGCATTTTCAGCCTCGATTATCAAAAAAATATTGAAAGAGACTGCTCTTTTAGCGGGTTTTATCTTGCGGCGAAATAGCCAATCATCTGTGCCATCGAATTCATCACGCTCCCGGAGTCGTCCATGTCCCAGCCATTTACCGCCATCGCCACCCTCATCGCCAAAGCCGGCCAGCAAGACGCCCTCGAACAGCACCTGCACGCCCTGCTGGAACCGACCCGCGCCGAGGCCGGTTGTGGTCAATACGATCTGCACCAGGACCTCGCCAATCCCCTGGCCTTTTACATGATCGAACAGTGGAGCAGTGATGAAGCCCTGCAAGCGCATGACGCCAGCGCCCACATCCAGAATTTCCGGGCCAAGGCCGGCGACTTCCTCGAACACTTCGACCTCAAGCGCCTGCGTACCGTGGCCTGAGCCGACGCGCACTTTGTTGCAGCTGGCGACAGCTGCTACAGATCGGCATCAGGCCTACCTCTTCTCTTTATTACCTTTCGGAGTTCCTTGGATGAAAGCCATTGCCTACTACAATTCGCTGCCGATCAGCGACGAGCAATCCCTGCAAGACATCGAGCTGCCAGAACCGGTTGCCGGTCCGCGCGATCTGTTGGTGGAGGTCAAAGCCATCTCGGTCAACCCGGTGGACACCAAGGTCCGCCAGAACGTCCAGCCTGAAGAAGGTGCAGCCAAGGTGCTAGGTTGGGACGTGGCCGGTGTGGTCACGGCCGTCGGCAGCGAAGTGACCTTGTTCAAGGTCGGCGACAAGGTTTTTTACGCGGGCTCCATTGCGCGTGCCGGTGGCAACAGCGAACGCCATGTGGTGGATGAGCGGATCGTCGGCCACATGCCGAAAAACCTCGGTTTCGCCGAAGCCGCCGCACTGCCGCTGACCGCCATCACGGCCTGGGAATTGCTCTTTGAACGCCTGCAAGTTCGCGAAGGCAACACCGATGAAGGCCAGAGTCTGTTGATCGTCGGCGCGGCCGGTGGCGTGGGTTCGATCCTCACGCAATTGGCCAGCCAGCTCACCGGGCTTAAGGTCATCGGCACCGCCTCCCGTCCGGACACCCAAGACTGGGTTCGTGAATTGGGGGCAGACCTGGTAATCGATCACAGCCAACCGCTGAGCGACGAACTCAAGCGTGCCGGCGTGGACGCCGTGACCCATGTCGCCAGCCTGACCCAGACCGATCAGCATCTGGACCAATTGGTCGAGGCACTGGCGCCCCAAGGCAAACTGGCGCTGATCGATGACCCCAAGTCGCTGGATGTGACCAAGCTCAAACGCAAGAGCCTGTCGCTGCACTGGGAGTTCATGTACACGCGCTCGCTGTTCGAAACCGCGGACATGATCGAGCAGCACAAACTGCTCAACCGCGTTGCCGGGCTGATCGACGCTGGTACGTTGAAAACCACGGTCGGCGAGCATTTCGGCACCATCAACGCGGCCAACCTGCGCCGTGCACATGCACTGCTGGAGAGCGGCAAAGCCAAGGGCAAGATTGTGCTGGAAGGCTTCTGAAATATGTTGAAACAGTGTCGCTCAGCAATGAGCGACACCGTCAGTCCGAAGGTTGACGCCTGTCACAATAGCGATCGTATTCGGGTCTACAATCGAAACCTCTGCGGCACAATCTTTACGTAGCACCTTTTACGAGAGGAGAGGTCAGCAATGAAGATCCTGATAAAAGAAGTGGCTAAATCTCAGTGGCAAGTCCGTCTGGACCAGCATGCCGTGACCTTTCGCAGTGAAGCCGAAGCACTGGCCTTTACCCGAACCCTCGAAGCCCGCCTGTACGCTCCCCACCAGATTCCCGGTCGCCAACAGCAGCGCGCTGCTGGCTGAGCCCGTCCTCAAACCTGGGCTTGTGCCAACGCCCGGGCATTTTGCAGGCGCCGTGTGAGCATCGCCATGCTCACCACCAACACTCCGCACAGGCTGATGACCATCGCCATCGGCACGGCGCTGCCATCGTGTAAAACACCCACAAGCGCAGCCGCACCGGCGGCGACGGTGAACTGCAGGCACCCAAGCAATGCCGACGCACTGCCGGCACGGGCGCCCTGCCCGTTCATGGCGCACGCCGACGCATTGGGCAGGATGCAACCGAGGCTGGAGATGCAAATAAACAGCGGGATCAGCAACGGCCACAGGTGCTCAGGGTGCAGCGCACTGACGGCGAGCAGCGCCAGGCCGGCGGTCAGGTAAACCCACACGGCACGCGCCAGCAGGAACGCCGGGCCCCGCTTGGCCAGCAATCGCGCATTGACTTGCGCCACCAGAATAAACCCCGCCGCGTTCGTGCCGAACAGCCAGCCGAAATGCTCGGCCGGTATGCCATAGAGTTTGATGAACACGAACGGTGATCCGGCGATGTAGGAAAACATCCCGGCAATGGCGATGCCGCCTGTCAAGGCGTGACCGAGATACACCCGATCAGACAACAGGCGACCGTACTGCCGCAATGCCCCCGCCAACGGCTGACGTGGCATATGCGCGGGCAGACTTTCCGGTAACCCGAGTGCCACGGCCAAGGCAGCCAGGGCACTGAAACCAGACAACGCCAGGAAGATCGACTGCCAACCCGTGGTGTTGACCAGCAAGCCGCCGAGCATCGGCGCGAGAATCGGCGCCAGGCCCATGACCAGCATCAGTTGCGAATAAACTTTCGCCGACCCCACGGCATCGCATTTATCGCTGACCACCGCGCGGGAAATCACCATCCCCGCACAACCGCCCAACGCCTGGACAAAACGCGCGCCGATCAGCCATTCGAGGTTCGGCGCATAAGCGCAAGCCAGCGAAGCGAGGGTGAACAGACCGACGCCGGTCAGCAACGGGATACGCCGTCCAAAACGATCGGCCACCGGGCCGTAGGCCAACTGACCGATCGACAAACCGAGGAAGTAAGCCGCCAGGGTCAGTTGGACATGTTTTTCATCGGTGCCGAAGGCCAGGGCCATTGCCGGGAAGGCGGGCAGATAGAAGTCGATCGCCAGCGGACCGAAAGCGGTCAGGGCGCCAAGAATCAAAATGGTACGGAAATTCATCAGGCATCCAGTTGAGCATGGGGCGGCAGGCCCCACAGTCTAGCCGCGCATGAACGCCTTGAACATTCCGATAGCTCGCTAACTATTAAAAACACGCTGAATGAATGTAGATTCCCTACAGGGGGATTGCGTTGGGTCAGGCGACTTTGGCGTCGTAGCCTTCTTCGGTGATCGCGGCGATTACCTGCTCAACCGTCAACGCGCTCTCAACCCCGACTTCCTTGGCCGCCAGATCGACCCGCACGCTGGCCGCCGGATCCTTGGCCTGCAACGCCTGAGTAATGGCTTTGACACAGTGACCGCAAGACATGCCCTGAACGTTGAACACTTGCATGGTGTGGCTCCTTTATTGAGGTTGCGAACAGTCTCGAGCTTGCCACTATGGCAAGGTCAAGTTCTTCAACAATCTGCCGGGCTGGCAATCGGCGTCGTGCTCGGCCAAGCTGCGTGCATCAATGACTCGATTTCAGGAGATTCAGCCATGCGCTGGTCAGCTCTCAGCCTGTTTGGCTTGCTCAGCCTCTTTGCCGCGACACCTTCAGTTCAAGCCGCCGGGGAGGACTATGGTGTACTGATCATTTCCCGCGAGCGCCTGGAAGTCGCGACCTCCTGCGAAATCGGTGTGTACATCCAGGACCAACTGTCCGCACGACTGTTCCAGGAACAAAGCACCTCGTTCAACCTGCCACCGGGCGCCGTGTCCCTGCGCCTCAAACTGCTGCCGGGCCAGGTGCCGGGTTGCAACCCGGGCATGCTCGCGCCGGGTTCGCAGATCATCTCGCTCAAGGCGGGGGATGTGTTGAAGTTCCGGATCGCGATGACGCAGGAAGGGATGTACCTCAAGCCTGCTTCTCTCGAATACTGAGCAAATCCAATGTGAAGCCCTGTGGGAGCGAGCAAGCTGCTCCCACAAGGTTCTGCCCAGGTATAAATATGGGTGCTTGACCTTGCCCGCATGGCAAGGTTGATCCTGTAGACATCTACTACAGGGAGTACGACCGATGTCCGAATCCACCACATTCGATCTGCCGATTGCCGGCATGACCTGCGCCAGTTGCGCCGGGCGTGTCGAACGCGCCTTGAGCAAAGTCATCGGCGCCACCGCCGTCAGTGTCAACCTGGCCACCGAACAGGCCCGCGTCCAGGCGCCCAGCGACAGCTTGCCCGCGTTGATGGCCGCTGTTGAACAGGCCGGTTACAGCGTGCCCCGCCACAGCCTGGAACTGAGCATCGACGGCATGACCTGCGCCTCATGCGTCGGCCGGGTCGAACGTGCGCTGGCCAAGGTGCCGGGGGTCCAGAGCGTCAGCGTCAACCTGGCCAACGAACGCGCCCACCTCGAACTGCTCGGCCAGATCGATCCACAGATCTTGATCGCGGCAGTAACCAAAGCCGGTTACGCCGCCAGTGTCTGGGAAGTCGAACACCCGCCCACCGACACTCAACAACAGCGCCTGCACCGTGAACGCTGGGCGTTGATCATGGCTCTCCTCCTCGCCTTGCCGCTGGTGCTGCCCATGTTGCTGCAACCGTTTGGCGTGCACTGGATGCTTCCCGCGTGGGCGCAATTCGCCCTGGCAACGCCGGTGCAATTCATCTTCGGTGCACGTTTTTATGTGGCGGCATGGAAAGCCGTGCGCGCCGGGGCCGGGAACATGGATTTGTTGGTCGCCCTCGGCACCAGCGCGGGTTATGGCCTGAGTCTTTACGAATGGGCCACCGCCGCCGGGCGCATGCCGCACCTGTATTTCGAAGCCTCGGCCGTGGTGATTGCCTTGGTCCTGCTCGGCAAATACCTGGAAAGCCGCGCCAAGCGCCAGACCGCCAGCGCCATTCGCGCTCTCGAAGCCTTGCGTCCGGAGCGGGCGATTCAAGTGATCGAAGGTCGCGAGCAAGACGTCGCCATCAGCGCCCTGCGCCTCAATGACCTGGTCATGGTCAAACCCGGCGAACGCTTCCCGGTGGACGGCGAAGTGATCGAAGGCCAGAGCCACGCCGACGAAGCGCTGATCAGCGGCGAAAGCCTGCCGGTACCCAAGCAACCCGGCGACAAGGTCACCGGCGGCGCGATCAATGGTGAAGGGCGATTGCTGGTGCGCACCCAGGCCTTGGGCGCGGAAACCGTGTTGGCGCGCATCATTCGTCTGGTCGAAGACGCCCAGGCCGCCAAGGCACCCATCCAGAAACTGGTGGATAAAGTCAGCCAGGTGTTCGTGCCCACTGTTCTGTTGATCGCCCTGGCGACCTTCATCGGCTGGTGGCTGTACGGCGCGCCGATTGAAACCGCCCTGATCAATGCCGTCGCCGTTCTGGTGATTGCCTGTCCATGCGCCCTGGGACTGGCCACACCGACTGCGATCATGGCAGGGACCGGCGTGGCGGCACGTCACGGGATTCTGATCAAAGACGCCGAAGCTCTGGAACGGGCCCATGAAGTCAGTGCGGTGGTGTTCGACAAGACCGGCACGCTGACCTCGGGCGCACCGCGTATTGCTCATCTGACGGCTATCGACGGCAATGAAGCGGCCCTGCTGCAAATGGCCGGTGCGTTGCAACGGGGCAGCGAACACCCGCTGGCCAAAGCCGTGCTGGACGCTTGCACCGAACGCGGCTTGACCGTGGCGGATGTCAGCGACAGTCAATCGCTGACGGGGCGAGGCATCGCCGGCACGCTTGAGGGTCGTCGACTGGCACTGGGCAATCGTCGTCTATTGGAAGAATGTGCTTTAAACGCGGGTTCATTGGCGGACTTGGCAACCGCCTGGGAAACCGAAGGCCGAACCCTGTCCTGGCTGATCGAACAAAGCCCTGAATCGAAAGTGCTCGGCCTCTTTGCTTTTGGCGACACCCTCAAACCCGGCGCCCTGCAAGCCGTGCAACAACTCAGCGCGCGGCACATCAGCAGTCACCTGCTGACCGGCGACAACCGTGGCAGTGCCAAAGTCGTCGCCGAGGCGCTGGGCATCACCGATGTCCACGCCGAAGTGCTGCCCGCCGACAAAGCGGCCACCGTCGCCACACTTAAAAAAACCGGCGTGGTGGCGATGGTCGGCGATGGCATCAACGACGCCCCGGCGCTGGCTGCTGCGGACATCGGCATCGCCATGGGTGGCGGCACCGACGTGGCGATGCACGCGGCCGGGATCACGCTGATGCGTGGCGATCCGCGGCTGGTGCCGGCGGCGCTGGAGATCAGCCGCAAGACGTATGCGAAGATCCGGCAAAACCTGTTCTGGGCCTTCGTCTATAACCTGATCGGCATTCCGCTGGCGGCGTTCGGCTTCCTAAACCCGGTGCTGGCCGGGGCGGCCATGGCGTTGTCGAGCGTCAGCGTGGTGAGCAATGCGTTACTGTTGAAAACCTGGAAGCCCAAGGACCTGGAGGACAATTGATGAACATCGGTCAAGCAGCCCGTCAAAGCGGCCTGAGCGCGAAGATGATCCGTTACTACGAGTCCATCGGACTGCTCAAGGCCGCCCATCGCACCGACAGCGGCTATCGGGTTTACGGCGACGATGACCTGCACACGCTGGCGTTCATCAAGCGCTCCCGGGACCTGGGGTTTTCACTGGAAGAGGTCGGCAAGCTGCTGACCCTCTGGCAGGACCGCCAACGCGCCAGCGCCGACGTGAAGGCCCTGGCCCGTCAGCACATCGACGAGCTGAACCAGAAGATCCGCGAACTCGGCCAGTTGCGCGACACCTTGCAAGACCTGGTCGAGCATTGCCAGGGCGACCATCGCCCCGACTGCCCGATCCTCAAGAACCTGGCGTCGGGCTGCTGCGCCGAACCTGTGCGCCCCTGATCGCCAGGCCCTTCACCACCAGCAACGTGGTGAGGGGAATGCCGTGGAACAGCAACACCACCGCACCCGGCGTCCACCACGAATAAAACGGCGCGGCGATCAACATGCCGACGCCGAACCCGGTCATTTGCAGCAGGGTCAACACGCTGAAAATCGGCAAACGCAGAGCGTCCGGCTCGCGTTGCAAACGGGACATCAAGCCGACTTCCGAGAAGCCGTCACCCAATCCCGCCGGCAACGAGAACAACAGCAAACCGAACAGGGTCTGCTGCTGAAACATCAGGATGAAGCCGCAGGACATCAGCAACACCCCGAAGAAAAATCGCCGCTCCAGATTGATGTTGCCCGAGCCTTTCAGGCGACTGGCGATTCGAGCGCCGATCAACTTTCCGCACGCCCAGACCGCCAGCATCAGACCCAATGTGGTGCTGGCCGACTCGGGGGTCAGCAGTTTGGAAACTATTGGCAAACCCACGTTGTGCGCGGCACTGCCAAGGGTGTCGGCCATGGTGACCGCGAGCATCGCGGCCACTGCCGGTGCGCTGCGCAACCCTTGGCGCAAGGCCGACCATTCGCCGCCCTTGTGGGCCGATTCATCACTGGCCACCGGGTTGGAAAAGCGCAGCGGCAGGATGAACAACGCGGCCAAAAGATACGTCACCACGTTCAGCGCAAACACCGTTTCAAACCCAAACGCCGCCACCAAAAGCCCCGCCACCAGACTGCCGCCGACCATCGCGGCCGAGGATGCGGAGGTGATCCAGGCATTGGTCTTGAGCAGGTGTTCGCCATCGATCAAGTGCGGCAGCTGACTGTTCAGGCCGATGGAAAACATCGAATTGCCGAAGCCAAGGCCGAACGCGATAACGGGGAGCAGCAGCGCCTGTTGACTCACCGGCAGCACCAGCAACAAGCCGAGCAATCCTGCACGCAACACGTCGAAGGCGATCAACGGCATGCGTCCGCCCCAGCGGCGATAGAACGTGGTGCCGATCAGACTGGCGAAAATCCCTCCGCCGACACGGCTGGCGAGGAAAATGCCGACACTCATGGCGCTATTGCTGAGCAGGTAAACATAAGTGGCCAGGGCGACCATGTTGAGGAAAGCACCAAAGTCCGAAACCAGACGGGCGGCGATGATCAGTCGGGCGTTGCGGGTGGTGGTGTTCACATTCAATCCTTGAGTGTGGGAAATCCGGAAAACTCAAAACTCAAAACTCAAAACTCAGCGACACCGGAAATCCAGTGTAGGAGCAAGCTCGCTCCCACAGTAGTTATCAGGGCCTCGAAAATTCGGGGCACTACAAAAAACCCGGCCGAAGCCGGGTTTTTGTTTAGCCCATCACTGCATCCAGGGCGGAGGCGGTTCTTCGGCTTTGCTCGGGGGCGCATCGTCGGCAGCGCGGATCGCTTGCTTACGCTCTTCGTCCAGCCGCGCAGCCTCGATTTCACGCATGATCCCGCCAACGTCGGCCAATTCTTCCGGCTCGTCGAACTCGCCGGTCAAGATGCTGGCCGGGTGCAAGGTGCCCGCTTCGTACAACGCCCACATTTCCTTGGCGTACTTGGTCTTTTTCAACTCCGGTGCAAACCGCCCGAAGTAGGACGCCATGTTGCCCACGTCCCGTTCCAGCATGTTGAACGCGTGGTTGTTGCCCGCTGCATCCACCGCCTGAGGTAAGTCGATGATCACCGGGCCGTCCGGGGTCAACAATACATTGAACTCAGACAGGTCACCGTGCACCAGACCGGTACACAGCATCAGCACGATCTGTGAAATCAGGAACGCGTGATATTCACGGGCCTGGTCCGGTTCCAGCACCACGTCGTTCAGACGCGGCGCGGCATCGCCGTATTCATCGGCCACCAGTTCCATGAGCAGTACGCCTTCGAGGAAGTCATACGGCTTGGGCACCCGCACACCGGCACCGGCCAGACGGAACAGGGCCGCCACTTCGGCGTTTTGCCAGGCGTCTTCGGTTTCTTTCTTGCCGAACTTGGAGCCCTTGGCCATGGCACGAGCCTGACGGCTGTTGCGCACCTTGCGGCCTTCCTGGTACTCGGCCGCCTGACGGAAACTGCGTTTATTCGCCTCCTTGTAGACCTTCGCGCAACGTAACTCGTTGCCGCAGCGCACCACATAAACAGCTGCTTCTTTACCACTCATGAGTGGGCGCAGCACCTCGTCGACCAGACCGTCCTCGATCAGGGGTTCAATGCGTTTTGGAGTCTTCATCAGCTTTTATTGTGGGTCCTTTATTACCAAACACGCGAAAGTCATTCGTTATACGGCAATCCACTCGTTCGGGGGAGGGGTTGCCGACCTATGAACCTTCTGATGCACACAATGTGCCGGATTAATTGCTCATTCGCCGCCGGTCGTCAATGACCGCAGCAGATCATAGCCGAGCCGGTGACCCGCGTAAGCGAATGGTTTTGCGGGCCACTACGACAGAAGCTGACATCTGGATTCATACCCTGCGTAGGATTTTTTCAAACAGGCCTCAATTTCCCCCGTCAGCAGCCGAAGTCCTCAGTGACAAAGGTATTTGTCCGACAATCGTTCCTACAGAAAACGACGGCGCACTCACGGACCCGAGATGAACAACAACGTTTTCGGCTGCCAATATTCCGCGAGTCATCTGCACTGCGTGGGCCTACAAGAAAATCTGGAGCGCGGATGAACATCAAACAGAAGTTGACCTGGGCGTTTGCAATCATCGCCTGCTTGCCCGTGGTGCTGGTCGCCACCCTCGTTGTGATGAACCTGCGCAGCGATGCCAAAGAGAGTTTCGTCGATGGCAGCGGCCGCGAAATTCGTCAGGTCAGCAACGCCATGCAACTGTTTTTCGACGGCATCAGCCAGAACGTCGACTATCTGGCCAAACAACCGCTGATCAAGAACTCCGACGACAGCCTCAAGACCTACATGAGCGCCAACGCCGAGAGCATTCCGCAAGGCGAGATGGACAAAAAAGTCTTCGGCCTCCTGCAGGACCTGGGCAACAGTCACCCGTCCTACGCCTACGCCATTCTCGGCACCGCGGCCGGTGGTTATGTGTCGTGGCCGGACGATGCGAAGCTGAACAACTACGACCCGCGCCAGCGCCCCTGGTACAAAGCGGCCCAGGCCAAACCGGGCAAGCCGTTTCGCACCGAGGCCTACTATTGGGCACAGGACGACGCGACTTACGTCAGCACCGTGCGCACCATCGACAACAAGTTGGGCAGCAACGGCGGCGTGGTCAGCATCGACGTGACGCTCAAGCAACTCACCGAAATCGTCAAACAGATCAAGCTCGGTGAAACCGGCTACCTGATGTTGCTGGAAAACACCGGCATGGTCCTGGTGGACCCGAAACAACCGGAGCACAACTTCAAGCCACTGAGCAGCCTCGGCGAGGGTTACGCACAACTGGCCAAGGCCGGCAAAGGCCTGGTGGAAGTCGAGCTCAATGGCGAACGCTACATGGCCAACGTCTGGCCGTCGGAGCAACTGGGCTGGACCTTCATCGGCCTGATCAAACAAAACGACGTGATGAGTTCGGCCACCCAACTGACCTGGCTGATCGCAATCATTGCCGCCGTGCTGGCCGTGTTCTTTGCCATCCTCGGCGCCAGTTTTGCCAGTGTCATCGTGCGGCCGATCCGCAGCGTGGCCAGCGGTCTGGAAGGCATCGCGCAAGGCGAAGGCGACCTGACCAAAAACCTGGAAATCCGTGGCAGTGACGAAACCGCGCAACTGGCCAATTGGTTCAACCAGTTCCTGACCGCGATTCGTAACCTGATCCAAAGCATCGGCGGCGCCGCGACCAAGATTCTCGCTACCTCCAAAAGCTCGACTCAGGTCTCCAACGACATGGCCGAAGCCGCCGGACGTCAGCGTGAAGCGGTGGACATGGTGTCCACGGCGTTCCACGAAATGGTCGCCACCGCCAACGAAGTAGCGCGCTCTTGCAGTCAGGCGGCGGACTCGGCCGACAGTGGCCAGCGTCAGGCACGCGAAGGCCAGCAGCAAATTGATGCGGCAGTAAGCAGCGTTGATCGCTTGAGCCAGGAAATCGAACAATCGGCACAGTCGATGCAGCAACTCGAGCGCGACAGCAACGACATCCAGTCGATCCTGGGGACCATTCGCTCGATCGCCGAACAGACCAACCTGCTGGCGCTGAACGCGGCCATTGAAGCGGCACGTGCCGGCGAGCAAGGTCGCGGGTTTGCTGTGGTGGCTGACGAAGTACGGGCGCTGGCCAAGCGCACGGCGGATTCCACAGCAGAAATCGACGGCCTGCTCGGCAACCTCGCCAAGCGCACCAGCCAGGTGACTCAACAGATGCATGCGAGCCTGGAAGTGTCGCAGCAGTCGGTGAGCCGCATCGGCGAAGCGCGCAACAGCTTCGGGTTGATTCGCGAGTCGGTGGACGTGATCCGCGACATGAACACGCAGATCGCCACCGCGGCCGAAGAGCAGCATCACGTGGCCGAAGACATCAACCGGCACATCAGCCAGATCCATGGCGACGCGCAATTGGTCGCGGAACTGGCGAACTCGGCGCGTCTGGATTCCCAGAGCCTGGCCGGGCTTTCGAATGAGCTGGACGGGTTGGTTCGACGCTTCAAAACCTGATCTCAAGAACACCACGCATCCACTGTGGGAGTGAGCCTGCTCGCGATGAGGCCATGTCAGTCAACATCAATGTTGAAGGTCAGTCAGCAATCGCGAGCAGGCTCACTCCTACCAGGGTCAGGTGGGGTTATTGCTTGAAGAGCTCGCCAGGGGTAACCCCGAACAGCCCTTTGAACGCCGCAATAAACGCCGACGTCGAGTCATACCCACACGCCAGCGCGGCATTGGTCACGCTGTCGCCCTCCTCCAGCAAACTCAACGAAGACAACAGCCGCATCCGTTGTCGCCAGCCGCGAAAGCTCAAACCCGTCTCGCGCTGAAACAGGCGCATCAACGTCTTTTCCGACGTGCCCAAGCGCTCCGCCCACGCCTGCAACGTCACGTTCTGCTCAGGGCTTTCAATCAACTCGTTGCACAACCCCAGCAGCCGTTCATGCCGTGGCAGCGGCAGGGAAAATCCCACCTCCGGCAAGTTCGCCAACTGATCCAGCAACACACCCACCAACCGCGCTTCCTGGCTGTCGCCTTGTGGATATTCCACGGGCAACATGCAAAAACTCTTGATCAGCTCCCGCGCCAACGGCGTGACCTCCAGCACCCGGCAGCGCCCGTGCGCCCACTCACAATCTTCGCGACGCACGTACAGGCTGCGCATTTCGGCGCGCATCGAGGTCACGACTTGATGTTCAAGGTCCGCCGGAATCCAGATGCCCCACTGCGGTGGCGCATAGAAACTGCCTTCGGCGGTGTGCACGCCGAGGACACCACTGATGGCGTAGGAAAACTGCACCCAGTCGTGGCGATGCGGGGGTGTCCAGGAACCGGCGTTGAGACTTTCTACCCGGGCGAATAACGGTCGGGGCAGTGACGACAGGGTTGGGATGGTTCGTTCAAGGGAGATCTGTCCGTTAGTCGGCATCAACGAGCCTTATATCGCAAGAGGGCTGATGGGGCCGACGTTAGGCCAAGTAGCAGATTCATACAAATCTATTTGATGACAAGAAACCTTGTAGGAGTTTCTTCAGCGTTCGATGATGGCGGTGACGCCTTGACCGCCCGCCGCGCAGATCGAAATCAATCCCCGCCCCTTGCCCGCCGCGTCCAGCAGCTTCGCCAGGTTGGCGACAATGCGCCCACCGGTCGCCGCAAACGGATGCCCGGCCGCCAGCGAACTGCCTTTGACGTTGAGGCGGCTGCGATCGATGGAGCCCAATGGCGCATCAAGACCGAGCCGCGTTCTGCAATAGTCAGGATCTTCCCAGGCCTTCAACGTGCAGAGCACTTGCGCGGCGAAGGCTTCGTGGATTTCGTAGTAATCGAAATCCTGCAAGGTCAGGCCATTGCGCGCCAGCAAGCGCGGCACCGCGTAGACCGGCGCCATCAACAGGCCTTCGGCACCGTTGACGAAATCCACCGCCGCCGCTTCGCCGTCGCGCAGGTACGCGAGGATCGGCAAGCCACGTTCCTTCGCCCACTCTTCACTGCCCAGCAGCACCAGCGACGCACCGTCGGTGAGTGGCGTCGAGTTGCCCGCCGTCATCGTGCCCTTGGCGCTTTTCTCGAAGGCTGGTTTCAGCTTGGCCAGTTGTTCCAGGGTCAGGTCCGGGCGCAGGTTGTTGTCGCGGGTCAGGCCGAGGAACGGTGTCATCAAGTCGTTGTGCCAGCCTTCGGCGTAGGACGCGGCCAGATGCTGATGGCTTTCCAGCGCCAGTTGATCCTGTTCTTCGCGGGGGATGTTCCAGGTCTGCGCCATCAGCTCGCAATGTTCGCCCATGGACAACCCGGTGCGCGGCTCGCCGTTGCGCGGAAATTCCGGAATCAGATGCCGGGGGCGCAATTGCAGGAATGTTTTGAGCTTGTCGCCAGTGGTCTTGGCGCGGTTGGCTTGCAGCAAAATCTTGCGCAGGCCTTCACTGACGCTGATCGGCGCATCCGAAGTGGTATCGACGCCACCGGCAATGCCGCAATCGATCTGCCCCAGGGCAATCTTGTTCGCCACCAGCAACGCCGCTTCCAGCCCGGTGCCGCACGCTTGCTGGATGTCATAGGCCGGCGTTTGCGGCGACAGCCGCGACCCGAGCACGCATTCGCGGGTCAGATTCATATCCCGCGACAGCTTGAGCACCGCCCCCGCGACCACTTCACCCAGGCGCAGGCCGTGCAGGTTGTAGCGTTCGATCAAGCCTTCGAGCGCTGCGGTGAGCATCGCCTGGTTACTGGCGGTGGCATACGCCCCGTTGGAGCGGGCGAAAGGAATACGGTTACCGCCGATAATCGCGACGCGGCGCAGCTGAGTCATGAAAAGCTCCTTGTGAAATATTCAAATTGAACCCACCCCTACAAGGTTTTGCATTCCAATTACGGTCTGCGATCACCCTGAAAGTGCCGCTACAAACTACTCTGCAATGTTCAAGCGTAGGCCTTATCTCGTGGATCGAACGACTGATTGCCATTCGTGGTCCACACTTTGAACCCCAGCCGCCGGAGCACGTTCCATGTCAGACCGTTATATCGACTTCGCCAATTCGTCCATCGGCCATCGGCTGGTCGGGGCCCTGGGTTTGCCATCGCCGGTTCGCCTGGAACGCTGGCAGGCAGGCCGGCTGCGGCCTGTCGAAGGGGCGCTGTTGATCGGTGGAGGCCCGCTGGCGGACAAGGTCAGCGCTTTAGCCAATCGCCTGACCGACGCGATTTACAGCTACGGCACCGAGCCGTCCCTGGCCACCGCGTGGATTCCCGGCCACGGTCCGAAACTCAAAGCCGTGGTGTTCGACGCCAGTCATCTGCTGCAGACCGATCAGCTCAAACAGCTGCGCGAATTCTTCCAGCCGCTGATGAAAAACCTCGATCACAGCGCTCACCTGGTGATTCTCGGTCGTGCACCGGAGGCCTTGAGCGACCCGTTCGCCGCCAGTGCCCAACGCGCACTGGAAGGCTTCAGCCGTTCGCTGGCCAAGGAACTGCGCAGCGGTGGCACCTTGCAGTTGATCTATGTCGGCGACGGTGCGGACGATCAGCTGGAAGGACCGCTGAGGTTTTTCCTCTCACCGAAAAGCGCGTTTGTGTCCGGGCAAGTGATTCGTTTGAAGGCGTGCGCTACGCCCGTTCAGGACTGGACGCGACCGCTGGCCGGACGCAAGGCGTTGGTAACCGGTGCCGCGCGTGGCATCGGCGCTTCAATCGCCGAGACGTTGGCCCGTGACGGTGCCGAGGTGATTCTGCTCGACGTGCCACCGGCCAAAACCGATCTCGACGCCCTCGCCGCACGTCTCGGCGGGCGCAGCATCACCCTCGACATTTGCGCCGAAGACGCCGCTGCACAGTTGATCGAACACCTGCCCGACGGCGTCGACATCGTGGTGCACAACGCGGGGATCACTCGCGATAAAACCCTGGCCAACATGACCCCGGAATTCTGGGACGCCGTGCTCGCGGTCAACCTCAACGCGCCACAAGTGCTGACCAAGGCCCTGCTCGACAGCGGCACCTTGCGCGACAACGGCCGGGTGATTTTGCTGGCCTCCATCAGCGGCATCGCCGGCAATCGTGGGCAAACCAATTACGCCGCGAGCAAGGCCGGGCTGATTGGCCTGGCGCAAGCCTGGGCGCCATTGCTGGATCAACGCGGCATCAGCATCAACGCGGTAGCGCCAGGGTTTATTGAAACGCAGATGACCGCGCACATTCCATTCGGCTTGCGTGAAGCGGGCCGGCGCATGAGTTCGCTCGGCCAGGGCGGCTTGCCGCAGGACGTCGCCGAAGCGGTGGCTTGGCTGGCGCAACCGGGCACCGGCGCGTTTACCGGGCAAGCACTGCGGGTGTGTGGACAAAGTGTTCTGGGGGCTTAGTGATGATCACCGACTGGCACACACTCAACCGCGAACCGAGCCTGCCGGCGTTGTACATGCGAGCGGCGACGCGACGCAAAATCACCGGCACCACCTTGCCCGATACCGGATTGCACTGCTGGGTCAATGTCGACCCCAAACGCCTGGCGGCGTATCGCAACGTCTGCGGATTTGCCGACAACGGCTTGCTGCCGCCGACCTATCCGCACGTCCTCGCATTCGCCTTGCAGATGCAACTGCTCACCGCCAATGAGTTTCCGTTTCCCCTGTTGGGGCTGATACACCTGAGTAACCGCATTCGCGTATTGCGGCCCATGGGCGGCGTGAATCGGGTACGGGTCAGCGTCCAGGTGCAGAACCTGCAACCTCATGCCAAGGGGGCGACGTTCGATCTGGTGACCACGCTGGACGACCAATTGGGGACACTCTGGGAAGCGCAAAGCCGGATGCTGTGCCGGGGCGTCAAACTGGACGGCGAACCGGTCGAGGAAGGGTTGGCTCCGACGCTTGAAATGATCGAAGTGACCCGCTGGAAAGCGCCGGCCGACATTGGTCGGCAATACGCCAAGGTGTCCGGCGACTACAACCCGATTCACTTGAGTGCCGTCAGCGCGAAACTGTTTGGCTTCCCGACCGCCATTGCCCACGGGTTATGGAACAAGGCGCGCACGTTGGCGGCCCTGGCCGATCACTTGCCGACGGCGAACATCGAGATTGCCGTGCAATTTCGCAAACCGGTGCGGTTGCCCAGTGAGGTGACGTTGCTGGCGAGTGCGGCGGGATCCAGTGGAGACTTTCGGTTGGTGGGGGCTGGAGATCTTGAGCACATGGTCGGGCATTGGCGACCGATTGCCTGAACACCCCCTTTGTGCCACCGCATGCTCCTGCCGGTTTTTTGTGGGACGCACCGAATATGGCTATCGAATTGTGTCTATATCCTTGGCATGAATCACGACCTGATTGATTGATTTAAAACATTTTTTACAAACACCAAGAAGGCATTAATACCAACTTTAGACTCGTGCTGCAGGGCCCTTGCGATTGTTATGTGGACAACGGACGAAGGCATTGCCGGCAACAGAAATCGGCAGGCCATCGAAGTCAACGATCGTTGTAGCAGGTGCAAGGAATTCCTCTCATGAACACTCAAGTGTGGTGCAAATCGGCAACAGCATTGACGCTCATCCTCTCACTCGGCCTGGCCGGTTGCAGCAGTGGTGGTGGCGGTCATCACAGCAGTTCCGGCAGTTCTTCGCCTGACAGTACAGCGGCAGGTGCCGGTGGAACGGGCGGCACCAGCGGAGCGGGTGGCGACACTGCCGGCACTGGTGGAACGGGTGGCACGGGCGGTGACACTGCTGGCACTGGCGGCACGGGAGGGACCGGTGGATCGGGTGGCGGCGCAACCGACCCGACTAATCCCACCAACCCGACAGACCCTTCCAATCCAACCAACCCGACCAATCCAACCGTGACACCACTGGTCACCACCACCCTCGTCCAGGACGTCGGCAAAACTGTCAGCGGCGTCGGCGATGGCGTCGGTCAAGTTGGCGACTCCCTGAGCGCCATGCCTGTGGCGGGCGGAGTAGTACAAAGCGTGGTCAACACCACCGGCAATGTCGTCACCACATTGGGTGACGGCGTGGCCAGCGGTGTCGGCAATCTGGGCACCGACCCCAATGGCCTGGGCGTAACAGCCTCAGCCGTCGGCGGTGTGGTGCAGGATGTCGGCAGCGGCGTTTCCGATGCCAGCGGCAAACTCGCCACCGCCACCAGCAGCATTCCTGTCGTCGGCGGCGTCGTCACTAAAGTTGCGCCTGTGCTGGACGGGGTCGCAGAGAAAGTCACCATGCTCGGTGACACCTTGAGTCTGGCAACCACTACCGGACCGTTGGGATCGGTGACCAAGGACGTCGGGAGCAAACTGGTGCCGGTGATTGCCATGGTGGAGAGCACCACAGACAACATCGGCAGCACGACGGGTTTGGGTGATCCGTTGAAAGGTGTCGTCAGTCAAGTCGGCGGCACAGTGACCGGGTTGGGCGACAAAGTCACTCTGGACGGCAACGGCAATGCGCTGACCAACACGGTCGGCGGTGCCTTGAGCAACACCGGCACTGCGGTTGGCAAGGCTGGCGGCCTGGTGTCCAACGGCACGGGTTCCGCAAGCGGCGGCGGACTGGGTGGTGGCTTGGGTGGCACCGGATTGCTGCAAACCGTCGGTGGTGCGGTGGTTAATGTGGGCAGCGGTTTAAATGTCGGCAGCACGAGTGGTCTGGTCAGCACCGGCGGCACCACCGCCACCTCGGCCGGCACGCTGGTAGCCTCGATCAATACTGTTCTTGGCGGTGCGGGAACACCAAACACCGGGGCCACCGCGCCTCTGGCCACCCTCACCACAACGGTGGCCAATGGTCTGAACCCAGTGACAAGCGCAGTCACCAGCCTTACGCAAAATGTCGGCGCCACAACGGGTCTGGGCAGCCCGGTCGCCAGCCTTACTGGCCAGGCCGGCGGTGCAGTCGCCAGCCTCGGCGGCGCCATTACCGCCAGCAATGCCAACCCGGTCGTCGCGGCGGCCGGCAATACCGTCACCACCGTCGGCAACACGGTCGCCGCGGTCGGGGGCTTGGTGAATGGCGCTACCGGCGGCACTGGCACCACGGGTGGCCTGGGGGGTGTACTCGGCGGACTGACCGGCACTCTGAGTGGCAAGAATCGCTGATTTGCACCTGGCCGATTCGACGGCCTTACCTACAGCGCCTACGCTTGGTTGGAGGCGGAAGATTCATATGAGTCTTCCGCTTTTTCTTTGGAGCATGAAGGTCCAGGCGATGTTGTGATCTGAACAGGGAGTGTCTTATGCGCCTCATGGTTTCTTTGCTGTTCATTGCCGTCTGTTCCTCTGCCCTCGCCGATACGCTTCCCAGTTTCCTCAACAGCAACGAAACCATCCGCAACCTCCCCGTCCCCAATCTGCCCGCCGATGCCTATCGCCCGACCGCCGCGCCGCTGCAAGTGCCGGAGCCCGGAGCGACCCAAGCCCAGCCGTTGATGATGGACACCAAAGTCGTCATCAAAACCGTGCAGATCGAAGGCGGGACGATTTACCCACTCAGCGAACTGGCTGCGCAGTTTCAACCGCTGCTCGGCCATGAAACCAGCCTTGCCGAACTGATCGAAACCACCCGCAATATCACGCGCCATTACCAACAGGACGGATACCTGCTGTCCTACGCATTCTTGCCGCAGCAGACCTTCGGTAACGGCGTGGCGCGTGTGGTGCTGGTGGAGGGCTATATCAAGGATTATCAGCTGCAAGGCGACGTCGGCCGGGTCAAAGGCCTGCTCGATAAACTGGTGGCCAAACTGCAAGCGGAACGGCCACTGACCCGCAAGACCTTCGAGCGCTACACCACATTGATGAGTCGCATTCCCGGCGTGACCTTACAGGCGCAGGTGCCGCCACCGAGCACTACCGACGGCGCGGCTTACCTGGTCGCCCAGGCCAGTCGCAAACCGTTCACCAGCAACCTGAGCACCACCGAAGACAACCGTAACGGCACCCAGGCATTACTCGGTGTCAGCAGTAATTCCCAGACTTCCATGGGCGAACAAGTGAGCCTCAGCGGGTTGTTTCCACCCGGCGATGACGCGGAGCATTACTACCGGCTCGACTACAACCAGTTCCTCAATGCCGAGGGCACGCAACTGGCGTTGTCCGCCTCACGCTACCGTGCCGACCCCGGCACCAATGTGTTACTCGACAATGGTCTGGAGTTGAAGCCACACCGTGAAAACGATCGCTATTCCATCGGTTTCACCCACCCGATCATCGCCTCGCCCAATGAGCTGCTGAGTGCCGGTTCGCGGCTGTACGCGGTCAACGACAAGACTCGCTATAACGTCGTCGGCTACCCGCTGAGCGTCGAAGAACGCACGGACACCCGCGCCGTCGCCTTCGAAAGCGACTGGCGCCAGGCCGATGCCCGACAATTGCGAATTATCAGCGGCGGCTTGTACCAAGGCATCGACGGTATGGGCGCAAAAACCAACAACACCGCCCTCGACCTCGACTTCTTTCGGTTGCGGTTGTCCGGCGTGCAAAGCGACAAGTTTTTCGACAACTGGCAAGGCGTGCTGTCGGCCGCATTGTATTGGAGTGACGACACGCTTCCCGACAGCGAACGCGCGGTGTTCGGCGGGCAGAATTTCGGTCGCGGCTACCCCGACGATCAGGCGTCCGGTGACAAAGGTTGGGGCGTGGCGTATGAGGTGAACTACAGCTTCAACCGTGACTGGAACTGGGTGCGAATTCTACAGCCGTATGTCGTGCTCGACCGCTCCAAAACCTGGTTCAACCAACTGCCGGTCCAGGGCAATAGCCTGTCATCGGCAGCGGTGGGGCTACGGTTTGGCGATGCGAAGTACTACAACATTGCGCTGGAGGCGGCGAAGCCGATGTCAGATGAGGCACTGGATACCTTCAACCGAAGGGCGCGTTATAGCATCAGTTTCAGTTATCAGTTGTAGAGGTTGATTGAGCTGGATGGGCTGAATCGGCTGACGCCATCCTCGGAGCGCCGCCCGGAGCAAGCTCGCGATGGCGAAAGTGCAGGCAACAACGTTATCTGCTCAACAGTCGAAGGAGAGAAGTCACACCAATCAGGAATGCGTAACAGACTGTGGAAACAAATTATCCAGCGTCTCCAGCAACCGCACGTGGTAAATCGGCTTGCGAAACAGGTCGAGCACCTGCAAGCGCAACATGTCGCTGACATCCTCCATGTCCGCGTGCCCGGAGGTGACGATCACCGGCAAATGCTGACGCGACGTGTGTTCGCGCAAGCGCTTGATCAGTGACATGCCACTCTCCTCGGGCATACGCAAATCCGTGATCACCAGCGCAATGTCCGGATGTCGGGTCAAGTGTTGCAAGGCGAGCTTGACCGAGGTCGCGGTAAAACAACAAAAACCCTCCCCTTCCAGCAACTCCGCCAGTTCCATCAACGCATCCTCCTCGTCATCGACGAGCAGGAGTTGTTGGCGTAGGAGTGCGGGAGCATTCATGGGGGGTTCCTGCAATGGATCAGGTGATGACGTTAGAACCACTCAGACTAGTTGGCAAACAGCAATGATCAAGTAGGCAGCACAGCTTTGATACTCGCGGTAAGTGAAGCAAAAGCGTCTTTAATGGAGCCCATGAAAATGCCCACAGCCACTGCCGCAAGACCTGCAATGATGGCGTACTCAATACCCGAAGCCCCTTCTGTGTCTTTGGCCAGTTTGTAATAGAAAACGATCTCGCTCTTGACGTGCTGAACAGCGCTTTTAAAGGACATGACGACTTCTCCTCAAGACTGCAGGTGTTGCACGACTGCAACATGATTCCCCTGTGCCAGCATCAGCATTGTCGGCATTCCCCATCCCAACAACTGTAAGAACGTATTAATACTTAAGTAGTACCCCAACCGTTTTCGGCAAAAAACGGGGTTTGGCGGATCAGTCACCCACTTTCGTCGGTTTTTTTCCTGCCAGTAATGGCGTTTTGCTCTAGCTGCACTACCTTCAAATAGCGAAATAGTTCCTTGTATGTAAATGCTTTTTGGGGAATCTATCTCGTTCGAGACGGTACGGATCATCGGCAGCTGGAAAGGGAGAGCCCTCATGAACAGCCGTGTCACCCTGGGATTGGCCGGATTGTTTCTGGTGGGTGCCATCATTGCCGGTTACTGGGGACTTGCGCTGAGTCGTCAACCCGCTCCCGAGCCTGCCGCGCAACCTGTCGTTAATACAGCACCAACCGCTCCAGCCCCGATACCAGTGGACGATCCCACGCGTCAACCGGTGGTGGTCCTGCTGCACGACATAGCCCCCTTCGTTCAAATCACCGCAGCCGACGTCACCCTCGAAAAACTGCGTACCGCCCCGGCCGGCAGTTTGACCACGCTTGATCAAGCGATAGGCCGCACGCCGTGGCACGCCCTCACCGCCGGCACCTGGCTCAACGATCAAAGCTTCGAAGCGGGCAGCTCGCTGGCACGGATGATCCGCCCGAATGAACGCGCGTTCGCAGTGGCAGTAGATGAAGTGACCAATGCCGGCGGACAACTGAGCCCTGGGGATTATGTCGACGTGATGCTGTTTCTGCGCGTCGACACCAACAACACTCAACAATCAGCCCAGGTGGTGGTCCCGGCGTTGCGCGTCCTCGGGGTCGGCGAACAGCTGGGGCTGACCAACGACGGCCGCCCCGCCAACCCGGCGCGCAGCCCTGAAGAACAACTCAAGCAGGACCAACTGCGGGCCAACGCCCGCTCGGTGTTGCTCGCCGTTCCCGAACCGTTGCTGAGTCGCCTGACGCTCGCGGCCCAGGCCGGTACGTTGCGCCTGGCCGTGCGCAGCGCCGAAGAAAAACGCCTGGCGCATTACTGGGCTGGCGAAAGCGCTTCGCCGGCCAATCTCGCCAGCGCCAATCGCGACCTCGTGCAATTCAGTCAACTGGCCCTCGTCGGCACCCCAAAACCCCTCACCCTCGGAGCCAGTTCGGCGCCGCAGAAAAAAGGCGTGGAAGTCATTCGCGGCAATCAACTCACTCAACAAACTCCCTGAATTGAGCAAGGACGCATCTAAATGCGCAGAAGTACCATGTTCATGTTTCAAGGTCTGCTCTGGAGCTCGTTGCTGGGCGGTCTGCCAGTCACGGCGACCTTTGCCGCTGCCGGCAACTGTGCCGCGCTCGGCCAATTGCCGGCGACCCTGGAAGTCGGCGAAGGCTTGCAACAGGAAGTGCAATCCCCCGTGGCGATTACCCGGCTGGCCGTGGGGGACCCGAAAATCGCCGACGTGCGAGTCAACGGTAACCAGGCCTTCCTGCTCACCGGCATGGCGCCCGGCGCCACCAGCCTGATGGTCTGGACCGCCTGCGCCAGCGCCCCGCGTCAAAGCATGGTGTTCGTGAAGGGTCGGGCCACGGCGGCGATGACCGGCAGTTTGTCACTGCCGTCTCAAGACCCTCTGCTGCCGTCGCAAGTGCAGACCGACATTCGCTTCGTCGAGGTCAGCCGGACCAAACTGAAAGAGGCCAGCACCTCGATCTACGGCAAAAACTCGAACTTCCTCTTTGGCTCCCCCGGCACCGTGCCAAATACCGCCGTGACCCCGCGAGTGCTGCCATTGCGCAACCTCGATCCACGAATCGCGGTGCCGAGCATTCCGCTGGCCAATGACATGTACAACATCGTCGCCGGTGGCGGCAACTTCCTGGCGATCATCAACGCCCTGGAAGGCAGCGGCTTCGCTTACACCCTGGCGCGGCCCAGCCTGGTGGCGATCAGCGGGCAGAGTGCGAGTTTCCTCGCGGGCGGCGAAATCCCGATCCCGGTGCCGAGTGCCAACAGCAACAGCTACTCCATCGAGTACAAGGAATTCGGGGTCCGCCTGACGCTCACGCCGACCGTGGTCAGCACCGATCGCATCGCCCTCAAAGTGGCGCCAGAGGTCAGCGAGCTGGATTTCGCCAACGCCGTCACCATCGGTGGCACCACGGTCCCGGCGTTCACCATTCGGCGCACCGACACCAGCATCTCCCTGGCCGATGGCGAGAGTTTTGTCATCAGCGGCTTGATCAGCACGCAAAACACCTCCCAGGTCGACAAGTTCCCGGGACTGGGGGATGTCCCGATCCTCGGCGCCTTTTTCCGCAGTTCATCGATCAGACGCGAAGAGCGTGAACTGCTGATGATCGTCACGCCGCACCTGGTTCAACCGCTGGCCGTCAATGCACCACTGCCATCGTTGCCCGGTGAACAACTGCGCAACTACGACCCCGGTTTCTATCGCATGTTCTTCCTCGAAGACGGCAACTTCGATAAACGCAGCGGGTTATCGCAATGAGCCAGAACCTGAGCCAGACCTTCCTCGCGATCACGCGTAACGACACTGACCTTGAGTGGCTGCAAAGCGCCCTCGCCCCATTGGGCCAGGTGGTCAGCGCTGGCGGCGGCAGCCTTGATGAACTGTTGGCACTCGTCGACGTCACCTTCGCCAGCCTGGTGTTCGTCGGGCTGGATCGCGAGCACGTGGTGGCGCAAAGCGCATTGATCGAAGGCGCACTGGAAGCCAAGCCGATGCTGGCGGTCGTGGCCCTGGGCGATGGCATGGACAATCAGCTTGTGCTGAATGCGATGCGCGCCGGCGCCCGGGATTTCGTCGCCTATGGCTCGCGCTCCAGTGAAGTCTCGGGGCTGGTGCGCCGGCTCGGTAAACGCCTGCCAACGGTGGCGCCGAGCACCCAGCTTGGTGGCTTGACCGTACTCTACGGTGCGCAAACCAATGCCGACGGTGCGCTGCTCGCCAACCACATGGCGCAAGTGGTGCAGAAAAGCGGACAACAAACCTTGTTGCTGGACCTGGGATTGCCGCGCGGCGACAGCCTGGCGTTGCTCGGGCTGGAAAGCTCGTTTCATTTCGGTGATGCCCTGCGGCATTTGCGGCGCCTTGACGCCACGCTGATTGACAGCGCGTTCACCAGCAATGAGGCGGGGCTGCGAATCCTCGCCTACGCCAGTCACGACGAACCACTGGAGCGCACCAGCGCCGCCGAGTTGTACATGCTGCTCAGCGCCCTGCGCCAACACTTCCAGCACATCGTGGTGAACCTCACCGGCCAGCCGGACAGCGAAGCACTGCGCACCTTTGTCAGCCATTGCGACAAGCTGCTGTGGTACACCGATCAGAACGTGCTCGACTGCCGGCGCAACCTCGCGGTGCTCAACCTGTGGCGCGAAAAAGGCATGAAGCTCGATCACGCCCGGTTACTGATTGACCGCTACCTGCGCAATGTCGCACCCGATGCCGACACCCTGGGCAAAAGCTTTGGCATGGAAGTCTTCGCGATTCTGGCCTTCAGCCCGGAAGTGCGCCTGAACGCGAAAAACCAGGGCGTGAGCCTCTTCGAACTGGCCCCGCGTGAAGGCCTGACCCAAAGCCTGCGCACCCTCGGCGAAAGCCTGGCCAAACGCTCCGAAGGCCTGTCCAAACCCAAGACCGGCTGGCTCAACCGACTGAGGGGTGCGCAATGAGCACGGAAAAACTCTTCGGTGCCCCGGCGCGCACGCTGTCCGGCAACACCGACCACGAAGGCCTGAAACTGGTGTTGCACCGTTACATCATCGACGCCATTGAAGAGTCCGGAAAAAACTTGCTGGAAGGCTCGCGGCCGGCGCTGTCGCAATTCGTCATCGACAAGGTTGCCGAATACATCGCCCGGCTGCACCTGGCGATTTCCCGTTATGAGATGGAGCGCCTGGCCGAAGAACTGGTCGACGAACTCACCGGTTTCGGCCCGCTGGAAGTGCTGCTGCGCGACCCGTCCGTGACCGAAATCCTGGTCAACGGACCGCACAGGGTGTTCATCGAACGCGACGGTGTGCTGCATCAAAGTGACTTGCGTTTCATCGACTCGCACCACGTCGAACGCGTCATGCAACGTATCCTCGCCCCCCTCGGTCGACGGCTCGATGAGTCCTCGCCAATGGTCGATGCGCGCCTGCCCGATGGCAGTCGGGTCAACGCGATCATTCCGCCGATTGCCCTCGACGGGCCGTGTCTGTCAATTCGGAAATTTCGCAAGGACATGCTCAAAAGCAGCGACCTGATGGCGATGCAAACCATCGATCAGGCGATCTACGACTTCATTCAGGAAGCCGTGGGCAAGCGCTGCAATATCCTGATCAGTGGTGGGACAGGCACCGGCAAAACCACGTTGCTGAACATCCTCAGCCAGTTGATCAACCCGCAAGAACGCCTCGTCACCATCGAAGACGTCGCCGAACTGCAACTGGGCCACCCGCACGTCGTGCGCCTCGAAACCCGGCCGCCGAACGCCGAGGGCCATGGCGAAGTGAAGTCCAGCGACCTGATCCGCAACGCCCTGCGGATGCGCCCGGACCGGATCATCCTCGGCGAAATTCGCGGCGTCGAAGTGCTCGACGTCCTCACCGCCATGAACACCGGCCACGACGGATCAATGAGCACCGTGCACGCCAACAATGCCCAGGATGCGCTGTTGCGCCTTGAGACACTGGTCGGGCTGACCGGCCGTACCATCGCCGAAAAGACCTTGCGTCAAATGATTTGTGCCGCGCTGGACGTGGTGATCCAGCTCACTCGTATGCCCGACGGTCGCCGCTGTGTCAGTGAGGTGGTGGAAGTGGTCGGGGTGCGCGAAGACGTGTACGTCACCAATACATTGTTCAGGCTCGACCGGCGCACCGGATTCGGTTTTATGCGCGAGGCGGTCAACCCCGCCGGCGACAAACTGCGCCGCGAGACGGCGCTTGTTTCCTCACCGCACTGAGGCCACGGCATGCTCAAACCGGCACTGCTGATTCTCGTCTGCCTGATCCTGTTCGGGCTGTCGATCCGCATGTTGCTCCGCGGGTTGCGCCAGACCGGGACCGAACGCGTGCTCGGTCGTCTGACCCAAGGGCAACCGCAAATCGTCGTCGAAAAAACTACCTGGGCCGGACCGGAAAGGGCGTTTCTGCGCGCCGGTCTCGGGCGTCCCTCCGAACGTTTGGGGCGCTGGCTGTTGCTGTGGGCCCTCGGTATTTTGCTGGGTTTTGTCGTTGGGGGCTGGATCGGTGCACTGGTGTTTGTACTGGTGCCGCCGTTGCTCCTGCGGCTGTATGTCAGCTGGCGTTATCAACGTCGACTCAAGCGCATGATCGAGCAACTTCCGCCGTTGCTTGATCACACCGTGCGCAGCTTGAAATCCGGGCGCACCCTGGCCGATGCCCTGCTCGGCGCCATCGAGGCTGCCGAGGATCCTCTGAAAAATGCGATGGGCCGGGTCCAGCGCAACGTGCAACTGGGCGTCAGCCTGCCCGACGCCGCATCGGACTTCGCCGAGTTGTATGAGAGAGATGAACTGCGTTTGCTTGCCCTGGGTTTGAAGGTCAATCACCGCTACGGCGGCAATGCCAGCGAACTGCTGGAGAACCTGATCAAGATGATCCGTGAGCGCGAGCAGGCCGCCCGCCAGCTCAGCGCCATGACCGGCGAAACCCGAGTGACCGCGTGGGTGCTGGGCATTTTGCCGATATCGATGGCCGGCTATTTTCTGGTCGCCAACCCCACCTACTTCCTCGCGATGTGGCACGACAGATCGGGACAAATCATGCTGGCGACAGCGTTCGGCCTGCAGGTGGTGGGCAGCCTGGCGCTCTGGCGCATGTTGCGCAGCGTATGAAAATGCCTTTGTTGATCTGCGCGCTGTTGTTTTCAGGGGCCGCGCTGTTGCTGTTCAGCAGCCTGCTGGAGCAGCGGCGGCGGGCGCGCCAGGTCGCCCAGCGGCTGGACGGAAAGCCGCTTGAACAGGGTCAGATGGGGCGCTGGCTGCAGGTGTTGGGCGATAGCCGGATTGGTCAGCGCTCGGTCAATCTGGACAACGAAACCCAGACACTGCTCAACCGCCTGGGTTGGCGCGGCGCCCGCCGGCGCTCGCTGTTCGCCGCCTTTCAGGTGGGCGTGCCGGTGCTGGTACTGGCTTTGAGTCTGGTGTTTCAGGGGCTGTTTTACCCCAGCGTGGAAAACCACTGGATCGCCCCGCTGTTTGCCACGGCCATCGGCTATTTGCTGCCTAAACGTTTACTCGCCGCCGCTTCGCAGCGTCGACAAAAACAGTTGGCACTGGAAATTTCCACCTTCATCCCGCTGCTGCGCATCATGTTCGAATCGGGCATGGCAGTGGAGCAATCGTTGCGTGTCCTGAGCACCGAAGGAAAAAAACTCATGCCCGCGCTGACCCATGAATTGCAGCTGGTGTTGGCCCGTGTTGATTCCGGTCTGGAACTGGGCGAAGAACTGCACAAGATCAGTCGTTTGCTGGCGGTCGATGAATTCACCGACACCTGCGTGATCCTTGAACAGCTGATCCATCAGGGCGGCGGCGCGATGAAATCCCTGCTCACGCTCAAGCAGTTATTCGATGACCGGCGCCTGACGCGCCTGCAGGAATACATCTCCAAGATGTCCGCCAAAATGTCCGTCGTGATGATGCTGTTTCTCTTCCCGGCGTTATTGATCGTGCTGGCCGGCCCGGGCTTCACCGCCTTGGCCCACGCCATTGGTTCGTAGAGGGATCCTGATGAAAGCAATGATTGCCGGTTTGAGTTTGCTGTTATTGGGCGGTTGCGCCACCGACGGCCAGGCACCGTGGAACCACCTGACCAGCAGCGCCAGTTGCAGCAAATTGGGTTCCGAAGAACAGCTGAAATTGAACCTGGCCGACGACATGGCCAACGACGGCAAACTGCACGCCAGCCTCGCCAACCTGCAAAGCCTGCCGGACAACGTAGCCGACGTACGCCTGCGCCGCGCCAAGGTCTACCGCCTGCTGGGTCGCAGCGAAGCCGAGCCGTTATACCGCAGCCTGCTCGGCACCTGCATGGCCGCCGAAGCCGAACACGGCCTGGGCCAACTCGCCGCGGCCAAGGGCGATAACGGCCTGGCCCAGGCCCACCTGCTGCGTGCCGCGCGGCTAGCGCCCACCGACGACAAAATCCGCAACGACCTCGGCGTGGTGTACCTCAATCAACTGCGCGTCGACGATGCGCGCTTCGAATTCCTCACGGCCATGGAACTCAAGCAAGGCGATCAACTGGCCGCATTGAACATGGTGACGCTGCTGATCTACCAGGACGACTGGAGCCGCGCCGCCGAACTCGTCAGCCGCCTGGGCCTGAGCCCCGCCCAGGTCACCGAAGCCCAGGAACGCGCACAAAAACTCAAGACCCCGGGCAGGACAGGCCCGATTCCTGCGAACCAGGTCGCCGTCGTCACGACGCCGAGCCTCCAATAGGGAGTCCTTTGCGATGAAACCAATCGTCCTCAGCTGCCTCGGCCTGCTGGCCCTGCCCCTCGCCGCCCATGCACTCGAGGGCCCATCCTCGCCACAACAAGCGGAAACCGAAGGCTGGCTGCAACTGCAAAGCAGTAACAAGGCCGCTTCGCAGAAACCACAGACCTCGACAGCGACTGAACGGGAACTGAGCATGCAGCGCTGGTTGAAGAGTTATGAGCATGAGATCCCGCAGTTTTTTGATCAGGATCAGGGGGGGACGGTGAGCAGTGGGTCGGGGGGGTAGGTTTTGGTTTTTTTGTGTCTGGTTTGTTGCCTTCGCGAGCAGGTCGAATCGTCGCACCGTCGCTCCCACATTTCGAGTGAGATCCGTCTGAAAATTTACGCTGGTCCTACAGCCTGGACGGTTTTTGAGGCGAATTCCGACAGGTTGTGTCGGTTGTTGTGTCGGAAGCCATGGGGATAGGCTTTGGGGGTCGCTGCAAATTCAGCGACTGGGCGTCGCGGCCTGAATTAGCTTACTTGGTGCATAATCCTTGGAGCTTCACCATGATCAAAGAAACACCAAATACCCCGGAAACCGACGACGTTTCCCCCTACGAATCCATCGATTCCAAAAAATTCCACGACGCCGCCGAACGCGCGCTGAATCACCACCTCAATCCCGCAGCGCTGAAATCACCGCCCACCCGCAACCCCAGCACCATGTTCCTCCTCGCACCGGGCCTCAAGGACGAAGACCTGCTGGCCCACACCTGTGAAACCCTGGCCCAGGCCAGCGTAATGGCCGGCGATTTTGCCGCCTACCTGGAAGGCCCGCACCGCAACACCGCCATGGCCATCCAGCAAATCGTCATGCTCGCCGAACTGGCGGCGAACCGGATGATGGACAACCTCGTACTGCCCAAACCCGCGCCACATCGCTAATCCCCAGCAACCCCCAATCCCCTGTGGGACCGAGCTTGCTCGCGATAGCTGCCTGACATTCACATTAATGTTGAATGTAAATCCGTCATCGCGAGCAGGCTCACTCCTACAGGTTAAACCTGTGTGCATCAGTGAGCCGTAACCCGCTGGCGCATCCCAGAAGTGTTGGGCGACAACGCCAACGCCAACTGCGTCCGGTTATGCATATGCGTCAAACGCAACACCTGCGACACATACAGTTTCACCGTGTTCTCGGTAATCCCAAGCTCACAGGCAATCTGATAATTGGTCTGCCCCTTGCCCACCAACCGCGCCACATCCAGCTGTCGTGGCGACAACTGATTGAAAATCGTCGGCATCTCCACCCGATCCACATCACTGACACCAGCGTCGCCAACATCCGCCTGAGGCACACGTCGAACCTTATCCAGATCCTGATACAAATCATCGATCGACTCGGACAGATACTGCAGCTTCTGATTCAAATGCCCCAACTGCAGATTTTTATGCCGCTCCTGCAACGCCACTTCCTGACGCTGAACCCCTTCCAGCAACTCACCCAGATCGACCGGCTTCTGATAGTAATCAGCAAACCCGGCCCGCAACGCCTTGATCACATCCTGCTTGTCCGCACGTCCCGTCAGCATGATGGCTTCAAACGCCCGATGCTTGCCAGACAGCCGCTGCAACGCCTGAACCAACTCAATCCCGTCCAGGCCCGGCATCTGCAAATCGCACAGCACCAGGCCAACATCCAGATCCTCCTCAAAGCGCTCGATCGCCTGCTGGCCGGACTCACACGCAATACAGCCATAGCCCTTGCTCTCGAGGAATTCGCACAGCTCCTCCACGATCAAAGGCTGATCATCGACCACCAGGATTTTTACCGCAGACGTCAACTTATTCACGCGCCACTCCCTGCTCAGGCCAACACTGACCGCTCCTGCACTGACAGACCCAGGCTGTACAACCAGTGCTTTGAAAGTAGACGCACTTTCTGACTCTGTACATAGAACGGGCGACTAGTGAATCCAGGCGAACGTGAATAACAAACCCACCAACACAAAGGGTGCAAATGGCTGTTTTCTTGACACTCCCGGCTCCATGTATCGAAGACGAGTCCTAAGCCCTTGACCCAAATAAAGCCAGACTCTTGGCGCCACCAACAGCCATAAAATGCTGGCCAGTGCGGCGCCGATAAAGCTGCCCAGCAGGTGCATACCGTCCGTCGCGAGACCCAAGGCGCCCATCAGTTTTACATCGCCCGCGCCCATGCGGCGCAACGCATAACCGGGCAAAGTGAAGGCCAGCGCCAGCAACAACGCCCAACCTCCCTGAGCGGCCTCGGCGCCCAGCCAAGTGGTGTCGGTCCATAGCAACCAGGTCAGCGCCAACGCGCCTGCGCCGAGGGTCAGACCGTTGGCGATGTGCTTTTCCCGGGCATCCTGTGCCGCGCAGCACGTCAGCCAGATCAACAAAACAAAGCTTTGCATTCGGTAAAAAACATCCGTTATTGCTGAATGATTCTATGCTGATATCACGCTGTGACAGTCAGGGTAGACGCACTCATGAAATCAAGCCTCCCCCGCAAGCAAAAAGGCGCCGTTGCGATTGAGTTCGCCTTGGTGTTCGTGCTCTTTTTCGCCGTGCTCTATGGGATTGTGAGTTACAGCTTGCCGCTGTTGCTAATGCAATCGTTCAACCAGTCGACCGCCGAAGCGGTGCGCCGTAGCGTGGCGGTGGACCCGAGCGCGCCCGGTTACGCGGCCACGGTGCAAGCCACCGCGGCGGCCGAACTGACCCGGCAGTTGGCCTGGATTCCTGCCGCACTGAACTTCAATGTCGCCACCGACACCACCATCACCTTTGTCGGCGGGGTGCTGAAGGTGCAAATCAGTTACCCAACCAGCAAGCTCAACCGTGTGATGCCGTTTCTGGTACTGCCGGGAGTCGGCTCGGTGCCCGATCTGCCGGCGACGCTCAGCGCCAGTTCGAGTCTGCAATTTTGAGTTCCGGGGACAAACTGTTCGGCCGTCTGCTGAACCGCCCACCGCCACAGCCTGTGGCCATGCCCGACACCCTGTGCGTGCAGAGTGTCGGCTTGCAGTTGTACCTGGATGCCGAAGGCCGGGTGATTCATCAGACGGGACCGCTGCGTCATATGCTGGCCCAACAGATTCCTGCCGCGCAGTCCCCGCTGCTGGTGGATTACCTCATGCCCCACAGCGGCCTCGCGGTCGAAGGTGTGCCCGCCGACTGGCATGGACAGACCCTGGACCTGGACTTCTACACCCTCAACGGACAACCGTTGCACCTGCGCGGCTGGGTCCAGCCCGCGGACAAGAACTGGTTGTTGCAGTTACTCGACATCGGCGACGTCTTGCTCGAGCGCCGGCAATCGCGCAGCCGCGAACAGAACCAGTTACTCACGGCGAAGATCAGCGAACAGCTGCGCCTGTGCAGCCTGGTGCGTCTGCCCGATGTTTTGCTGGATCAGCTTCAGATGCTGGCGCAACGTTTTCATATCCCGTGCGTCGCGGTGGCGTTGCTCGATGAACAGGCTCAGGGCTGGCAAATTCATCAGCAATACACCGCCCTCGATGCGCCGAAGCTCTGGCAAAACGCTCAGCGCCTGGGCACCGGGCTCGACAGTTTGAACGGTTCGGTCGCCCAACACCTGACGCCCGCCACGCACCCGCGCCTGCAAGACATCTTTGGGCATGCCGACGGCTTCGCGGTGCCCTATTACGATGCTCACGGTGTGGTCGCCTGGTTGCTCTGCGGTGTCTATTCGGCGCAGCAACGTGCCCCGGACCTCAACGACAGTGACTGGCTGCAGCTCGGCGCCGCACTCGTCAGCCCGTTGCTGGAGCGCTTGCGCGAGCATCGACATCAACTGCAACTGGAACGGCTGGAGTCGCTGCAAGGATTGCTGGGCACCGGTTGGTGGGAAGTGTTCAGCGACAGCGCCGAGGTGCAATTGGCGCCGTCGCTCGCCAGCGTGCTGAACCTGACGAGCACACAATTACCGCTGAACGAATGGCTCGATAGCGTTCATCCCGCCGACCGCGAAGAACTGCGCAGTCGCCTGGAGGATTTGCAGGACGCCGGCACCCCGTTGTTGCTGTGCGTGCGCCTGCATCGAGCCGATGCAACACAAGCGCCGATCTGGTATCGCCTGCAAGGTCAGGCCTTGGGCGCCGGCAAACAACGGCGTCTGCTCGGTTTCATGCTCGACATCAGCGACATCAAAAATCAGCAACAGAACGCCGCCACCGCCCATGCTCGGCTGGACAATCTGATCGCCAGCTCACCCGCGGTGATTTACGTGCAGCGTTACGTCGAAGGCGCGTTGCAACCGACGTTTTTCAGCAACAGCCTGCTACCACTGCTAGGGCTGGCCCTCGAAGATTGCAGCGCCGGGGCGTTGATCGAACGCATTCACCCGCAGGACCGCGATCAGTATTTCGAGCGCACCCGGCAGTTGTTGCGCGAAGGTTCGGTGCGCGCCCGTTACCGACTGCGCGACCATCGCGGTGATTACCACTGGCTGCTCGACGAGGCAAAACTGTTGCGCGATGACCTTGGTCTGCCAGTGGAAGCCGTCGGCTTGTGGCTGGACGTCACCGAAGCGACCCTCGCCGCCGAACAGGTGAAGCAGAGTGAGGAGCGCTATCGGATTCTGGTGGAAGACTCCCCTGCGATGATTTGCCGCTATCGCCCGGACCTGACACTGACCTTCGGCAATCGGCCGTTGGCGACCTATCTGGAATGCCAGCCCGAACAATTGCCCGGGGTGAATCTGGGCCAATGGATGTCGAACGAACAACGCGAAGCGTTCGTGCAACGGCTCAGTCAACTGAGCCCGGAATTCCCGGTGAGTACCGCCGAAATCAATCTGCAACTGCCTGGCCGGGAGCACGCGTGGTGGGTCTGGTCGGATCGAGGGGTGTTCGATGAGCAAGGGCACCTGCTGGAGATTCAGGCCGTCGGGCGCGATAACACCGAAGTCCGACGCTCGCAGCAGCAACTCACCCAGAGCGCCAAAATGGCCACCCTCGGCGAAATGGCCACCGGCCTGGCCCACGAAATCAATCAGCCGCTGAACGTGATGCGCATGGCCATCGTCAATGTGCTCAAGCGTTTGAGCACGGGCGAGGTGCAGATCGACTACCTCACCGACAAGCTCAACCGCATCGACTCCCAGGTCCAGCGCGCCGCACGGGTGGTGGATCACATGCGGGTGTTTGGCCGCCGCTCGGAGATCGAACAACATCCGTTCAACCCTGCGCAGGCGATCGAAGGCACGCTGTCGCTGCTGGGCGAAGGCATGCGCGGCAAAGGCGTCGAACTACGCGTCAGCGAAACCGGTGTTGACGTGCAAGTGCGCGGCTACGTCGATCAGCTGGAGCAGGTGTTGATCAACCTGATGGTCAACGCCCGGGACGCGCTGCTGAGCAAACGTGAGGCCGACCGCGAGTTCAAGCCGTGGATTTCGGTGTACGCCGAACGGGACAAACTGTCGGTGCGGTTGTGGGTCGAGGACAATGGCGGCGGCATCGATCCGCGGTTGATGGAGAAAATTTTCGAACCGTTCTTCACCACCAAACCGGTCGGCATCGGCACGGGGTTGGGGTTGTCGGTGAGCTACGGCATCGTCGAGAACATGGGCGGACGCCTGAGCGTGCGCAACTCGGCTGAGGGCGCACGGTTTTGCATCGAGCTGCCGGTTGCCCTCGATGATCAGATCACCAGCGATGCCCGGCCGGAGTGACAGCTGAGGTTGGCGCCGACCTGAATTTTCCCGACCTCGATCCCGAGGGTTTTCAGGACGGTGTTGAGCAGGTTGTCGAGCAGCGGGCTGAGGATTGAGTTCAATGTCGTCGTCAGCAGCGAAAACACACTGGTGAGCAGTGAGTTCAGCAAGTCGAATACAACCTGCAACAGGAAACCTGGACTGAATGACGGCGTGTGGATAATCAATGGTAAGGGATTGATCGCCTGCGACAAGCCGGAGATCGCATTGGTGGCGGTCAAGGTGTAAGGCGGATTGGAGGGGGCCAGCCCAACTTTCGGTGGGTTGATGAACGTGGTTGATGCACTGGTCGGCACGACGGGGCTGTCGATCCTGACTTCAGCGCCACCGCCGGAAAAGGGTACGCCGGCATGCCGAATATCGAGCAAGGTGAAGGGCGTGACGCTCAGAGGCCCGGCCGAAGAGGCCCAATTGGAGTTGACGCGCCCGACCCGCAATTCAGCCACGGTCGTGGTGGTGAAAGCGGTCAGGCTTTTACTGGTCTCGCTGGCGCAGGTGTAGTCGGTGACGTAACTGCTGCCCCCGCCCGCCTCCAGGCTCACGTCCAGATTGGGATTGGGCAATACATACAAATCGAGCCCCAGCAACCCGGTGACCACGGACAAAGTGCTCGTCACCACGCCGAGCAGATTGGTGACCAACGATAAATCCAGGCTCACCAATACCCGGACCTGCGCGGTGCGCACATAGATTCGATTGGCTCCCAAAGGCGCCAGTTTTGCCAACGCAGGGTTACCCACTACCGACAACTGCGGCGGCTCGATCACTTTGATATTGGCCGTGGCCCCGAGCCCCAACCCCAGCAGATTCACCGGAAGCGTGCCGGTCAGCGCACTCTTGCTGTTGCCCAGCTCGATAAACGCCTGGACCAGTTGAAAGGCGTTCACGTTGGCGTTCAGGCCGGATGCAGTGCTGCCCGTCTGCAACTGCAAGATGTCACCCAAATGCACTTTGAGCGGGTTGACGACGGTGCTGGCCAGCCCATCCAGACCAGTCTGTACGTCCGCCGTCGCGCCATTGGCCTGGGCTACCGTCGCGGCGGCTCGGAGCAATTGGCCCACGGTGGCGTCGGCACCGAGAAGTTGTGCGTAGTCACCGGCGGTGACGTGCAGGTCAATGGCGAGCTGGTCCATGTATTTGAGCAGGTTGATATTGGCGGCGACCAAACCGTTCCAACTCGCGAGGGTCAGATTGATCGGTGCACCGCTCAAACCAGACAACATACCGTTCAACAAATTAACGTCCGCCAGTGTGCTTTGAATACTCAGTTGGGCAACCGGCGGCCCTGCAACACCCGCTACGGCTTTGGCAGTCAGGTTAATGGTTGAGTTGGCGGGCGCACCGCCGAACATTGCGCTGAGTCCGCCAGCCAGACTCTGCGGCACCACATGGCTGGCGATGACCTGAATCGCCTCGCTTTTGCTCGCGTCAGCCGCGAACACCCGAATATTGCCGGCGTTCACGTTCACCACGCCGCAGGCAACGGCCAAGGCACGGCCGACGCTGGGGATGGCGAAACCATTGCGCTGAGCGCTGGCAGTAGCGTAGGTGACGGCAGTTGTGCCGGCCAAACAGTCACCGCCCCGTGTGGCGGCTTCCAGCGCGGCCATGTCGGCGACACGTTGCAGGTTGCGTTTTTCCAGGTAGAGCCGGCCGGTATCGACCACTACCAGCAAGAACACCAGCGCCAGCGCCAAGGTCAGCGCCGCCATCAAACCAATCGCTCCCCGTTGCCGGGCCGGTCCACGAAACTGCAAGCGGGGAGACATCGCGCACTCCTTTGCCGGTGCACAGCCGGGGGCTTTCTCCATTGGTGAGAGCAGTGTAGACAAGGATTGGCCAGACTGCTGGCAACTCGCCAGCAAACTCACAACAAATCAAAATGGGGGAGCGAGCCTGCTCGCTCCCACAGGGGTGAGGGGGTGTCAGTGAGTCAGCTTGGGGGGGTAGTTGGCCAGGATGCGCGTCACGGTTTCGTGGATCGCGTTGCTGCGATCCTCCGGGTTCGGCGAGCCGCTGAGCAGTTGTTCGTCGCTGCCGCGCCACACCAGTTTGCCGTCTTTGCCGTCGAGCAGGTCGATCTGGATGGTCGCCACTTTGTAACTGACGTTACGGGTTTCGTTGTACATCGGCGCGCCCCAGTAACCGTTCCAGGGGTTGCCATAACCGCCGCCATAGCTGGTGGTGACTTGTTGCTGGCGCTGTTCGACGATCAGGTAGGTTTGCACGTTCAAATCGCCCCGAGTGCCGGCAGCGGCCGGACGCAAGCCTCGCTGATCGAGCTGATCACCGACCGACTCGCGGATGCGCTGCTCGGTCAGGTCACTCTTGATTCGTGGGTCATCGGGGCGGTATTGCAGGGCGGGTTCTTTCCAGCTCCAGCTGCGGTAGGCGGCAAAGTCGCGGCTGGCGTCAAAGTCATGATTCACCTGGTTGGCGGCGCAGGCACTGAGCAGCGCGGCCACGGCCAGTACAACAAGACGGCGGAACATGATCTTTCTCCGATTGAGGCATAACCTGCGCAACGCTTCTTAACGACAGAAGCTAACTGGGAGGATACGCCGACATTGCCTTTTCTACAGCGTTTCGCAGGGCGTCGGCTTGCTCGCTCTGGCTGCCGCTTTGGCCGGTTTCGGCGCTACCGCTCCACACGGGCTGACCGGTACCGGCGTCGTAAAAGTCCACCTGCACCACCAGGACTTGCTCCTGATAGGTGCGCACGATCGGCACGCTGCCGTACATGCCGTAACCGTTGCCATAGTGGTTGTAACCGCCATAACCAGCGCCGTAATAACCGTAGTCGTCCTGCTGCTGGCGCCAGCGGGTTTCCACGTGCAGATTGGCACTGACAAACAGGTCGGCCGGACGGTTATCGTGCAGCGGACGCAGGCCGCGCTGATCGAGGGCATTGCTGACCATTTCGGCCACCTGCGCCGAGTCTGCCCAAGTGGTACCCGGCGGCAGATGACCGTCGAGCCATGCCCAGCTGCGATAACGCCCATAGTCATGAGGCGGCGCCGGGTAGGCGCTGCGATCGAACACCTTGGCCGCGCCGGGTGGCGCCGGCGGAATCGGGTTGGACGAGGCCACGTACGGGTTGCCGCCCTGACAGGCCGCCAGCCCGAGACAGATCACCAGTAACCCTGAACGACTTTTCATTTCGAGCTCCGATCAGACCGGCCGACAGATCCAGTGCAAATAGCGCCCGAGCCCGGCAAAGCTCGGGTGACGACGGTGGGCCAGCTCCATTTCGAGCAGGTCCACCAGCTCGGCACGGGCCTGGAATTCCACGGGCATATAGTCGTGAAAAACCCGCACGCCACTCTGGGTTTCGACCTGCCACAAGCCCTCAAGTTGCGCCGCCAATTCACGCGGGTCGAGCGGTTGTTGCGGGGTCAGGCTCTGCTTTTCGCCCGCCATGTCGTTCTTGCGCATCTTGCGAAAGTGACCCTTGAGCAGGTTGCGGTAAATCAACGCATCGCGGTTGTAGAAGGCCAGGGACAACCAGCCGTCTTTTTTCGTCAATTGATGCAATACCGGCAAAATCGCGTGAGGTTCGGCCAGCCATTCCAGCACGGCATGGCACAGGACCAGGTCGTAGGGTTCGGTGAGCTGACCGAGCAGTTCCTGCCACGGTGCCTGGATGAAGGTCGCGCTCTGCCCCGCCTCGGCGAAACGTTGGCGGGCGCCTTCGAGCATCGGTTCGGCGGGCTCGGCCAGCGTGACGTCATGACCACGCTGGGCCAGCCACAACGACATGTGGCCCAGGCCTGCGCCGATGTCGAGCACACGCAGCGGCCGGTCCGGCAGGGATTCGGCCAGGTCGGCCTGCAACACCGCCAGGCGGATCGCGCCTTTGGCCCCGCCGTAGATTTTTTCGGCGAAGCGTGTCGCCAGTTGATCGAAATGACGATCGCTCATCAGCTGAACCTCTTTTCGCTGTCCGCGAGTTTGCTGCGCACGACTTCATTCATGTCCAGCCCCAACTCGCTGCACAGCAGCAATAAATAGAGCACGATGTCGCCGACTTCCTGCCCGGCGTGGGCGAGCTTGTCGGCCGGCAATTGACGCGACTGGTCTTCGGTCAGCCACTGGAAAATCTCCACCAGCTCGGACATTTCCACGCTGGCGGCCATGGCCAGGTTTTTCGGGCTGTGAAATTGCCGCCAGTCGTTGCGGTCACGGATGGCATGCAGGCGTTCGGTCAGTTCAACAAGGTTCATCGGGCTCTCCTGAAGGCGTATAGCTTCGGGGGGATGGCCGGGGATGGCAAGGGCGCTTTTCCCACAGGTGCAGTGCAACCCTCTATGCTTGTGGGGAACTCGCCACTGCGATCAATGGCCCAAGGCTCAACCACTTACATCAGGACGTTAACGACATGCAGGTAGAAGGTTTTTTCGAATGGCTCGGCCAGGCGCTCGGTTCGGTCATCCGCTTTATCGTTGACGCCCTCAGCGGCTTGTTCAACTTGTTGAGCCACGCCGGCAGCAACTTTGTCGATGGGTTGTCCCGGACACTGGGGATGGACACTTCGATCATCAACATCATTGCGCTGATCCTGGGGTTGATGCTGTTGTGGTCGGCGATTCGGGCGTTCATGAATGCGTCGGTCATCATGGGGATTATCTGGTTGCTGCTGGGGCTGTGGCTGCTGAGCTGGATCATCCACTGATACCCAAAAATCCCTGTAGGCGCGAGCCTGCTCGCGATTGATCGTTCCACGCAGAGCGTGAGAACGATCACCTCCAACTATCGCTACAATGCCGGCTTCGCCAAGGAGCCTGCATGTCCAACCTGATTGCCGACTGGCGTGACCGCCCGACCCATCGCCGGGTCTGGGCGCTGGCTGCGCCGATGATTCTGTCGAACATTTCCGTACCGCTGGTGGCGCTGGTCGACAGTACGGTCATCGGCCACCTGCCCCACGCCCATCAGTTGGGCGCCGTCGCCGTCGGGGCCAGTTTGTATACCTTCCTGGCCTGGGCCATGGGTTTTCTGCGCATGGGTTCCACCGGTTTCGCGGCGCAGGCTGCCGGCCGCGGAGATGGCGCGGCGTTGCGGCAGATTTTGCTGCAAGGCTTGTTATTGGCCATGGGCCTGGCGATTGTCCTGGGTGCTGCGGGTGTTCCCTTGAGCGGCGTCGCGCTGCACTTCATGCAACCCTCGGCAGAGCTGGATCAACTGACCCGCGAGTTTTTCCACACGCGGCTGTTCGGACTGCCGGCAGCGCTGGCCAGTTATGCACTGGTCGGCTGGTTCCTCGGCACCCAGAACGCCCGGGCGCCGCTGGCGATTCTGCTGAGTACCAACCTGGTGAACATCGCGCTGAACCTGTGGTTCGTCCTCGGGCTTGAATGGGGCGTGGTCGGTGCCGCCCGCGCCTCGGTGATTGCCGAATGGACCGGCGCACTGATCGGTTTGCTGATGACGCGCAAAGCCCTGCGCGCCTACCCCGGTCATATCGTCTGGGCCGCGTTGGCCCTGTGGCAGAGTTGGCGGCCATTGCTGGCGGTCAATCGCGACATCTTCATCCGCAGCCTGGCGCTGCAATCGGTGTTTTTCCTGATCACCGTGCAAGGCGCGCGACTTGGCGATGCCACCGTTGCCGCCAACGCACTGCTGCTGAACGGCTTGCTGCTGACGGCCCACGCACTGGACGGTCTGGCACATGCCGTGGAAGCCCTGTGCGGGCACGCCATCGGCGCCCGTGATCGAGAGGCGTTGCGGCGTTCTCTGGTGGTCGCCTGCGGCTGGTCATTGCTGGCAAGCCTGGGCTTTGCCGTGCTGTTTGCGTTCGCCGGGCATGTGTTTATCGAGATGCAGACAAACATCCAGAGCGTGCGCGACACCGCCTTCATCTACCTGCCCTACCTCGCCGGGCTGCCACTGATTGCGGTGTGGAGTTACCTGCTCGACGGGCTGTTCATCGGCGCCACTCGCGCCCGGGAAATGCGCAACGGCATGCTGTTGACCGTGGTCCTGCTGCTGCCTTTCGCCTGGGCGCTGCAAGGCTTGGGCAACCATGGACTGTGGATCACCTTTCTGCTGTTCATGGTGTTGCGCAGCCTGACCCTCGGCGCGCTTGCCTGGTACTTGCGCAAGAACGACGGCTGGTTCACTGGATGATGGGGTCAGGGCCCTCTCTGGGTTGAGCGTTCTGCCACAGGGTGCGCAGGCTATCGAGACGCGCCTGCTGGGTGGCGCCCGACAAAGGCAGTTCAAGCTTTGCGCCGGGGTGTTGCAAACGTAGCCACAACCAGCCATCGAGCACCGCTCGCTCGCTGAAGCCCAGCGCCAGCCCTTCCCTCAGATGGAACCATAGACGGGTGTAATCGCGACCGGTGGATTGGCTCCAGCGCCAGGCATGCTGCTCCAGCAGGCAGGTTTGCAAAGCGTCGCGCTGACGCGCACTGAGGTCTTCCTCAATTCCTAGCGGTTTGACGACAAGCCCCGGATTGAACAACTGCTGCCAGCCCTGACAACCGATGGCCCGATCAGCCCAGGTTCCACCGAACCAGCGTATCTGCCGGATCGGACCGAGCCAGCGACTCAGTTCCGGGGCATCGCAGGCATCGAAAAAGTAACTGGCCGTGTGGGCATTGTAGAAACTCAGCAAGGCGCGGTGATGCAGGCCAACAGTGACGGTGAGCATGCGGCGTAAATGCTCGAGCAACTGTGACGCAGACGCCTGACTGACCAGCCACAACCCGCTCCACAGGTGGGGTTCGCGCAGACAACGCTCGGCCAGCGCCGGGCATCCCTTGAGGTCGACCAGCACGGGCCCGTGATCCCGTAACGACTGCCATTCGGTGTCGTCAAACAGCCCGTACTGGCGGACGTGAGCAAAGGGTTGCCGCAGCGTTGCTCCGGCCCCGGGTACGCCCGGCGCATCGAGCAAGAGCCATTGTGAAGTTGGATCGGGAGCCTGGGCGGCAATCATGGTGCACCGCTCTGGCCAAGCTGTGTCGCCGCCCGGCAAGCGCAAAGGACTTGTGTGCAATGTACGAAACTGCCCCCGCCGGGTAGCAGACACAGCAACACCAACGGTTCACTGGACTGTAACAGGCGCAACAATCCATCAACCGACCCATTGTTATCCGCCACCACAGCGGGCTGCGCATCGGCCAAGCCTGGCGCCTGGACGACTGGCGGGCCGCGAAGAAATCCGGTGATGAGCGGTTGATCGGGATCGCCTTCGATAAAGCTCACCAGCACCTCCAGACCTTCTCTCATAGGCAGGGTGTGGGCGCCGCTCAATTCAGGCGCTATCGACAACCAACAGTGGCTGGGGGCAGCGCCTTCGCCCTGATAGAGCCAGTCAAATTGCACCGCGACAGGTCTGGTCACATCGGGTTGAGGCTCATCGACTTCGACCACCCAAGCCCTTTGCAGGCTGTGCATTCGGGGGCCAATGGCCAAATTCATCGGCACAAAAGGCAACTCTGCGCCGTCCTGAACATGCCCGTCACCCAAGACCAGACAATGACCACGCCTGCGGTGTTCGAAGTGGTAATGCAGGCGTTCCTGCGCGCATAGCCGCTGGAAAAATTGCAGGTCGGATTCCTGAAACTGCGTGCAGAAATCCCGAGGCGGGTAATCGCCGGTCAACTCGAAACGCCAATCCTTGCCGGCAATACCATGTTCCTTGAGCACCTGGGCGAGGATCTCCGGGACCGAACGGCTGCTGAAAATACGCTGGCTGAACCGCTGGGCCAGGCAGGCCAGTTTCGGCCTCAGGCGTACGCGACAGCGCCTGGGTGTGGCGCCCTGTCCGGCCTGGACAAGTTCATGCAACTGTCCGTGAAAACCGTTTCCCGGTGGACCGACATGCAAAAAGGCCGGCCGGTACAACAGGCTTGCCAGGTCCAGTGCCGGATCGTCAATCAGCAGCTCCATGTTGAACTCAAAAGGTTCGCTGATCGCGTCACTGCCGCTAAAGGCCAAGACCGCAAAGGGATCAGGCAGACCCTCTACATCCAGACGAAATGACGGCTCGTTGGCTGGATCGAACATCGGCGATTCTCTACAGGAGGGGCGGCTGGGGATTCTCTCCGAGAGAGTTGGCCGAGTAGAGAGCTGAACTACAACTTAGGAAATGACCTACGCGAAAAGAAGACCACATCGCAGGGATAGACGTGGATGTGAGTCATTTCGCTGGAAATCAAAGACGCGTCGCACCAGGTCATCTGAAATTTCCGCAGCGTGCGGAGCATTTTCAGACAACCTGATGGGAGCGGTGCCCTACCTTACGAAGACAAGTAAGACGAACGGGTCAGGCCCAGACGCAGAGCGTCGAGGAACTGGGTGCGCTCGGCCGCGGTGATGCGGGCACTGGCGCACTTGTCGCGGTAGTGGGTCATCAGTTCTTCCGGCGACAAGTGCACATAACGCAGCATGTCTTCGATGGTGTCGTGGGTTTCGATACCCGCGTGGTACACGCTGCCGTCGGCGTTCTGGTAGATGTTCACCGAGTCGGTGTCACCGAACAGGTTGTGCATGTCGCCGAGGATTTCCTGGTAAGCGCCGACCAGGAAGATCCCCAGCAGGTAGTCTTCACCTTCGTTCAGCGCGTGCACCGGCAGGCTGGTTTCGATGCTCTGCTCGTCGACGTACTGCTTGATCTTGCCGTCGGAGTCGCAAGTCAGGTCTTGCAGCACGGCGCGGCGCAGCGGCTCTTCGTCGAGACGGTGCAGCGGCAGGATCGGCAGGACCTGGCCGATGGCCCAGGTGTCCGGCAGGCTCTGGAACACCGAGAAGTTGCAGATGTATTTGTCGGCCAGCTTGTCGTTGAGTTCGTCGAGCACCTGGCGGTGCGAACGCTGACGGGCTTTCAACGAGTTGTGCAGGCGACGGCACACGGCAAAGTAGCATTGCTCGGCCAGGGCTTTTTGCGCCAGGGTCAGCTTGCCGTCGGCATACTGGGTGGCCACGTCGCTCATGTAGTGCGTCGCGCGCCAGTAGGTTTCGGTGACCATCTCGATGTCGGTCGGACCCAGCAGGTCAACCAGCCATTGCACGGTTTCCGGCAGTTCTTCCTTGTTGTCGATCTGCGGCACGTCGTCGTTGTGTTTCTCGACGTCAGTGACCTGCACCACCAGCATGGCGTGGTGAGCGGTCAGGGAGCGCCCGCTTTCAGAGAAGATGTTCGGGTGCGGCAGGTTCTGCGCGTCGCAGAATTCCTTGAGCATCCCGACCACGACACCGGCGTAATCATCCATGTCGTAGTTGATCGAACTGGCGTTACGCGAATGCGTACCGTCGTAGTCCACGCCCAGGCCGCCGCCCACGTCGATGTGATCCACCGGCAGGCCGAGGTTGCGCAGTTCGCCGTAGTAACGAATCGCTTCCTTGAAACCGTGCTGGTAATCCGCCAGGTTGGCGATCTGCGAGCCCATGTGGAAGTGCAGCAGACGAATGCCCTGATCCAGGCCCGCGGCGCGGAAACGCTCGACCACCGACAGCAATTGCGCCGCCGACAGACCGAATTTGGATTTCTCGCCGCCGGTGTCCGCCCATTTGGACGAGGCCAGGGACGACAGACGTACGCGCAGGCCGACCTGAGGCTTGACCTTCAGCGAGGCCGCTTCTTCGATCACCAGGCCGACTTCGGATTCTTTCTCGATCACGATAAAGACGTTGTGGCCCAGCTTCTGGCCCATCAGCGCCAGACGGATGAACTCACGGTCCTTGTAACCGTTGCACACGATGGTGCCGCCCTTCGGCGCCAGCGCCAGCACGGCCAGTAGCTCAGGCTTGGAGCCCGCTTCCAGGCCGATGGAAACGTTTTGGGTGGCGATGATGTTTTCGATCACAGCTTCTTGCTGGTTCACCTTGATCGGGTACAGCGCGGTGTACTTGCTCTGGTATTCCAGGCGTTCGATGTTTGCATCGAAGGCGCCGGTCAGCTGACGCACACGGTCTTGCAGGATATCCGGGAAACGCACCAGCAATGGCAAGGACAAACCGCTTTTGCGCAGTTGGTCGACTTGCTCGAACAGATCAATAGGCGAACTGGTCGGACCGTTCGGACGAACTTCGACGCGACCGGCGTCATTGATCGCGAAATACCCGGCCCCCCAATGGCGAATCCCGTAAACACTGCGGCTGTCCGCAACTGTCCATTGGCTGCCATCGTCTTTGCGTGTGCGTCGTACGGACATTGAAGTCCCCTATAAAGAAGTCATAGAGCGTCGCCTGGGTTCAGGCCGGCGCAGTCTAAAGAATGAAAATGACGATTAGCCTGCATGTAAGGGCGATAGACCTCACATTCAGGTTTGAGTTTAGAAACCGGTCAGAACAGGCTCTGTGAAAACCATGTAGACGACGCCAGACCCGTTGTCAGGACTGGATCAAGCCGAGGGTGGTTTTCACAGAGGCTGCTAGCCGCCGGACTTCTTCGCTTTGAAACCGAGTTTGATCAGCTCGCCCAAGAGTAGCTCGACATGATCGCCCTGGATTTCAATGATCCCGTCTTTCAACGCTCCGCCTGTGCCACAACGTTTCTTCAACGTGGTGGCCAGTTCCTTGAGCGCATCTTCGGCCAACGGCACGCCGGTGATGGTGGTCACCGTCTTGCCGCCACGGCCCTTGCTTTCGCGACGCACGCGAGCGATGCCGTCGCCGGCCGGAATAACGGTCTGCTTGCAGATACAGGCGTCCACCGGTTTACTGCAATCCGGGCAATGACGACCTGCGTCGGTGGAAAATACCAGGCCACCAAGGGCGGCGAAGGATGCGGCTTTTTTGGCCACCGGCAATCCTCTTGGGAGGACAAAGACTGGTCGCGGCAACCTGGGCAGGTGCCATCGACCGCGAAGCCCCACTCAGGCAGGGGCAGCGCTACCGAACCGGACGACTCTACAAAAAGCAGTACCGGTTCAGTTTGAAAAGGTCGCGCAGTGTAACGGCAAAAAGCCGACTTGCTAAGAGCCAATCGGCGCCAATTTATACCTTCTTTGCGACGTCGGTTTGTCGGGCCTTCAGATAACGCCGTAAAGCTGCCAGAGAGTCCGGGCAATAAGGCTTTTGCTGGATTTCCAGCATGACCTGATCGATGGGCATAAAGCACGCTTCAAGCACCTCTTCGGGCTGCAGAATCAACGGCCCGTCCCAGACCGCCGAAAACGCCGAACACCAGAGCCGGTTGCCGGTGTCTTCAAAGAAGAAGTGGTCGTGGACGGTCAGTTCCACACCGCTCACGCCCAGCTCTTCTTCCAGCTCGCGGGCGGCTGACTCGGCGTAGGTTTCGCTGGCGAGCACCATGCCCCCTGCTGCCACATCCCAGTATCCCGGATAAATGGCCTTGCTCAAGGTTCGGCGGTGCACACAGAGATCACCGGCCGAATTGAACAGCATGATGTAGGTGCCGCGCCCGATCAGCCCACGCTCGCGCAAGTCGGAACGGACCAGGGCGCCAAGCAGGTTGTCCTGCTCGTCGACCCAGGCTATCTGTTCGGCATCCGAGGCCGCACGATGGGCGGCCTCTTTGGCGTTATCAACCATGACTCAGCCTTGATTGAGCAATTGACGCAGATCGATCACTGCGGCGTTAGCCCGGGAAATGTAGTTGGCCATGACCAGCGAGTGGTTGGCCAGCACACCGAAGCCGCTGCCGTTGAGGATCATCGGGCTCCAGACCGGTTCTTGTGATGCTTCCAGCTCACGAATGATCTGGCGCACGCTGACCGTGGCGTTTTTCTTGGCCAATACGTCGGCAAAATCGACTTCGATGGCGCGCAGCAGGTGAGACAGTGCCCAGGCCTGACCGCGAGCCTCGTAGAACACGTTGTCGATCTGCATCCACGGCGTTTCGACGATTTCTTCGTCAACCTGTGGCACTTGCCCTGGCGCGAGGACTTCGGTTTTCAGCGAAGTGTTGAGTTTGACCCGGCCGACGCTGGCCGACAGGCGTTGCGACAGCGAACCCAGGCGGGTGCCAACGTCACCGAGCCAGTTGTTCAGGTTGTCGGCACGAGCATAGAACAGGGCGCTTTTCTGGTTAGGATCGGACAACCGCGCCTGATAGCGGCTCAGGGAATTGATGCCTTCCTGATACTCGGACTCACTGGAAGGCAGCACCCAGCTCTTGTTGTCGAAGTTGAAACGCGGTTCGGCCTTGGCCAGGTCGGCGTCTTCGGCCGACTGCGACTGGGAGCGGGCGAAATCTTTACGCAGTGCACGGCTCAGGTCGCGGACCTGGACCAGCACGCCATATTCCCAGCTCGGCATGTTGTCCATCCATAGACCCGGCGGGAAACGGTCGTTGGAAATATAGCCACCCGGTTTGGTCAGCAAGGTACCGGCGACGGTCTTGAGGGTTTCCACCGTGGTGTACCCGACGACCATCTGCTTGCCTTCTTTCTCGGCAGCGATCTGGGCATTTTGCTGGACCGGGAACAGCGCGGGCTCCTCGCTCCAATACCAACCCAGGGCAATCGCCACCAGCAGGTAAAGGCCGATCAAGGTGGCCAGCGCCCGGCTGAACAGCAGGCCGCCGATATAACTGCGGGTGGCCGACTTCGGTTCAGCGGCACGTTCAGGGGCACTGCCCGCGCGGTTCTTCCAGTCCAGCATGGCGATATCCTTTCAATCACTTGAGTTCATCGGTTCGACCACAACCCTACGCCATCGTGCCTCGTTTTGCCGCGTATTAATCGGCGCGCTGCTGTGAGCCAGGATTGCATCGTCGAGGCGCCACTATAAAGGAAGCACACGCCTTGAGCCTATCCGACCGACCGGTCACAAACTGAATGACGCCGCATTACAGATTATTGACGTCCGACACTCGTGCAATTGCAAAGAGGTGCTAGCATAGAGCCACCAGTCGATCTCAGCTTTTACCCTAACTAGTAGTCAGGATATGACCGAGCCAGAAGACCCCAGCCGTGAGCGCCTCAAGCACCACTTTGCCCAGCGGGTAATTCATCAGGCACGTCAAATTCTTGAGATCTGGCAGCGCCTGCAACGCAGTGAGTGGTCCATCACCGACTTATCGGAACTGAGCGAGGCCAACCTGCGCCTGTTGCGGTTTGCCGAGCGCTTCGAACAACCGGAACATACTCAACTGGCGCGCCACATCGGCCAGTCGCTGGAGGCTGTCGACGCCAATCGCGGACGCCTGAGCAGCGGGCTGATCACCGACCTCAATCGCTTGATGCAGCGCCTGTCGCGCACCGGCCTGCGGCATGGCGATCAGTACGAACAAACCTTCCTGCCGCCGTTGCGCAAGCCGATCTACGTGATGCTGCAGGATCACGACCGCGCCGAGCGCCTGGCCAAGCAACTGGAATTTTTCGGGCTCAGCGCCCAATCCCTCGACAGCGTTGCTGCATTCCGCTCCGCGATGGTCGAGCGCTTGCCCGCTGCAATCGTCATGGACGTGGACTTCAGTGGGCCCGGTATCGGCCTGAAACTGGCCGCCGAAGCCCAGGAAGGTCTCGATCATCGCCTGCCGCTGTTGTTCTTCAGCCTGCACGAAACCGACACCCCGACCCGTCTGGCCGCCGTGCGCGCCGGCGGCCAGGAGTTTCTCACCGGCACCCTGGAGGCTTCGAGCCTGCTGGAGAAAATCGAAGTCCTGACCTGCGTCGCCCAGTACGAACCTTATAAAGTGCTGATCATCGACGACTCCCGCGCCCAGGCCCTGCACACCGAGCGCCTGCTCAATAGCGCCGGGATCGTCACACGCACGTTGATCGATCCGATTCAGGCCATGGCCGAACTCTCGGACTTTCAGCCTGACCTGATCATCCTCGACATGTACATGCCGACCTGCACCGGTACGGAACTGGCCAAGGTGATCCGTCACAACGACCGTTACGTCAGCGTCCCGATCATTTACCTGTCGGCCGAAGACGATCTGGACAAGCAGCTCGACGCCATGAGCGAAGGCGGCGACGACTTCCTGACCAAACCGATCAAGCCGCGCCACCTGATCACCACCGTGCGCAACCGCGCGGCGCGGGCACGCAATCTGAAAGCCCGGATGGTCCGCGACAGCCTGACCGGTTTGTACAACCACACGCACATATTGCAATTGCTTGAAGACTGCAGCTTCCGCTCCCGCCGTGAGAACAAGCCGCTGAGCTTCGCGATGCTCGACATCGACCACTTCAAACGGGTCAACGATAGCCATGGGCATCCCATGGGCGACCGAGTGATCAAGAGCCTGGCACTGTTCCTGAAGCAACGCCTGCGCAAGACCGACTTCATCGGCCGCTATGGCGGTGAAGAGTTCGCAATCGTCATGCCTGACACCGACCTCGCATCGGCTTACGCCGTGCTGGATGAAATTCGTCAGCGCTTTGCCGAGATCCACTATCCGGCGCAGCCCCAAGACCTGTGGTGCACGTTCAGTGCCGGCGTGGTGGAGTTGTGCGAGCACTCCGACAGCCTGATGATGGCCAGCCAGGCGGACGAGGCGCTGTACCGAGCCAAGGACGCCGGACGAAATCGTGTTCAGGCGGCGCGAACGTCACAGCAAAGTGCCACTTTTTCATCAGAATCCACCGACTCGGTCATAACCCTGTAACACAAACGCAATAAATTCAGGTGCTTACCATTCTGCCGTTGGTAGACCCGCTATGCGCCTGAAGCTGCTGACCAATCTCAACACCCTCCTTTTAGTCGCCGTGTGCGTGGCCCTTGGCGCCACGCTGTGGTGGTCGCAAAAGGCCTTGGAGCGCCCCTATCTGTTGATGGAGCGTTACCTGGGGCTGTCGCAGCAATTTCAGAATGAAGTCGCGCGCAATATCGAGGACTACCTCGCCAGTGGCGATGCCCTGCGCCTGAGCAGCGCCAGCCAGGCGATTGATGTCCTGCAAAAAGAGCTCGGTGAGTTGCCACCAACGCTGGCCGACACCTTGCGCCCGAGCCTGTCGACGCTGGAGGAGTTCAGCAAAACCGACCTGTTGGCCGCCGGCAAACTCGCGGGCGACCCGCAGGCCCTGCTGCTGCAAGCCGAGCGCGAACTCGGCGCCAGTCTCGACCAGCTCAGCCAGTACGCCAGCGCTAACGCCGCCTACCTGACGCCGCTGCTCGCCGCGTCTCAACATCTGGGCAAGCTGTCGCTGGCCCGGGACAAACTGGTAAGCAGCGGTCGTAGCGAACTGGCCGCCGATGTCGAGCGCGAAGTGGCCAACATCCGTACTCAGGCAGAGTTGTTGAGCGGCTTGCCACTGCTCGGTGTAGCCGCCAAGACCGAATCCAGCACCGATGATTTCGCCTCGATGATGGGGCTGGAAAACAATGAGAAAGCCGCTGCGGAAGACGCTGGCGTGGGCCTCAAGCGCGAACTCAATAGTCTGCTGACGCGCTACCCGGCCGAGCTGTCGCGCACCCGTGATCAGATTCAGAAACGCACCGACCTCAGTGCCGCCACGCACCTGAAAATCGCCGCCGTGCAACAAGCGATTGCCGGACTCGAACCGGTGGTCCGCGCCCAGCACGGGCAGATTCAGGGCGAAGTGCGCTTGATGCAGGGTGTGATGATCGGGCTGATCCTGCTGATCGCTCTGCTCATCGATACCCTGCAACGACGCCTGGCTCGAACCCTGACCAACCTGGCGCCAGCCCTGTCCACCTGGGCCGAAGGCGACTTCAGCCGCGACATCGAGTTGGGCAATACCAATCGCGAATTGCATGACATCCAAGCGTCGCTCAATCGCTTGCGCGCTTACCTGGTGGATCTGGTCGGGACCATTCGTCTCAATGCCGAGCAGGTCGCCGGCAGCAGCCGAACCCTGGCCGACCTGAGCAACGACCTGCACAGCGGTGCCGAACACCAGGCAGGCGACACAGCACTGATTCGCGATTCCCTCGGTGAACTGGAGGCGACCATTCAACAAGTCGCCGGCGATGCCAGTCAGGCAGCGGATGCCAGTCGCCATGCCGGCCTGGCGGTCGAACACGGCCAGAAAGTCATCGGCCTGAGCCTGACCGGCCTGCATGCGCTGGTGGGTGAAGTGCAGGGCAACGCGCAGATGATCGAGCACCTGGCGGAAGAGTCGGCGACCATCGGCGGCGTGCTGACGGTGATCCGCTCGATTGCCGACCAGACCAACCTGCTGGCCCTGAACGCCGCCATCGAAGCGGCCCGCGCCGGGGAAATGGGTCGCGGGTTTGCAGTGGTGGCGGAAGAGGTCCGCTCACTGGCGCAACGCACCGCAGGCGCGACAGCAGAGATCCAGACGCTGATTGCTGGCCTGCAAACCGCCGCGCGTCAGTCGGTAGAGGGCATGCGCGCGCAGGTCGAACACGCCGAAGCCACGGCCAATCAGGCGCAGGCGGCAGATGGTGCGCTGGATAAAATCGTCGGCGCGATCCAGACCATTGCCGACACGGCCGTGCGTATCGCCGATGTCACCGCGCAACAGAGTGGCGCGGTCAGCGAGATTCGCGATCACAGTGAGCGCATCCATCAATTGGGTGGGGATAACTTGCTGCGCATTGGTGAAGGGCGTGAGCAAGGGGAGAATCTGCTAGTGCTGGGCGGACGGTTGCGTACAGCCGTTCAGGCCTTCCGCGTCTGATAGACCGTCCCGCCCTGCACACCCGCTCGCCGTCCGCTATCATGCCCCCAATTCCGATACGCGAGATTGTCATGCGCCGTTTGCTCTGCCTGCTGCTTTTAGTGCTCGCCCTGCCGGCCACCGCCACCGGGTTGCTGGACACCCGGCCCAGTTCCACCCTGGGCTCGATCAACAACAGCGCCGACTTCCTGCCGGTGCGCGAAGCCTTTCAACTGAGCCTGGTGGACAGCACGCCGCAATCGATCAAGCTGCGTTTCGTCGCCACCGAAGGCTATTACCTCTATCGCCATCGTTTCCAGTTTCGGGCTGACCCGGCCGAGGTAACGCTGGGCGCCGCCCAGTTGCCCAAGGGCGAGCAGAAGCACGACGAGTACTTTGGCGATGTCGAGGTGTACCACGGGATCATTGAGGTGGAACTGCCGCGCACCGATCAGCGCGCCTTCACGCTGGCCGTGACCTATCAGGGGTGCGCCGATAAAGGCCTGTGCTATCCGCCGGAAACCGAACGCCTGAGCATTAATGGCATCAGTGCTCCTGATCAGCCCCCGACGCAAAACTGGGGATGGCGTGAACTCGCGCTGTTTTTCCTCGCCGGCCTGGGTCTGACGTTTACGCCTTGTGTATTGCCGATGCTGCCCATTCTTTCCGGCGTGGTGTTGCGCGGTCAGGTCGGTGGTTTGCGCGGTTTCAATCTGTCTTTGGCCTACGTGCTGCCGATGGCCGCCTGCTTTGCCCTGCTGGGAGCACTGATGGGCCTGTTCGGCGCACAACTCAATCTTCAGGCTCGCTTGCAATCTGCCTGGGTGCTGGTGCCGTTCGCGACGTTTTTTGCGGTATTTGCCCTGGCCATGTTCGGCGTATTCGAACTCAAGCTGCCGCACGCCATCAGCAGTCGCCTCGATCGCATTGCCGGGCGCACGGAAGGCGGTTCGCTGTGGGGCGCCGCGGTGCTGGGCGTGGTGTCGAGCCTGCTGGTTTCGCCCTGCGTTTCGGCGCCGCTGGCCGGTGCGCTGCTGTACATCAGCGCCAGTGGCGATGCATTGGGCGGCGGTTTGAAGCTGTTCATGCTTGGCCTCGGCATGGGCGCGCCGCTGTTGCTGGTGGCTACCGGTGGCGCGGCCTGGCTGCCGAAAAGCGGGGCATGGCTGGTGTATGTGAAAAACGCGATTGGCGTGTTGTTACTGGGATTGGCGATCGGCCTGCTCAGCCGCGTACTCCCGGGCCAGATCACCTTGCTGCTGATCGGTTTGCTGGCCGGTGGTGTCGGCTTGTTCATGGGCGCGCTGGAGTTCGTCTACAAACCCCCTCGAAAACGCCTTGGCCAGTTGCTCGGGATGTTCCTGCTGTTTTACGCATTGGCCTGCTGGTTCGGGGCGTTCAGCGGACAGACCGATCCATTCAACCCCATCGGCCAATCGCGCGCGATTGCAGGTAACGCCCCTGCGCAAAACGCCGGCACCTGGCAAACCATCAACACGCCCTCAGAATTGGATCGCGTGCTCGCCGACGCTCAATCCTCCGGCACCCCGCTGCTGCTCGACTGGTACGCCGACTGGTGCATCAGCTGCAAAGTCATCGAACACGAAGTGCTCAACGACGCAAAGGTCATGGAGCGCCTGCAAGGCTATCGCCTGGTTCGTTTCGATATCACCGCCAGCAATGCCGAACAACGCGCCCTGCTCGATCGTTACAAATTGTTCGGTCCTCCGGCCCTGATGTTTTTCGGCAAGGACGGTGTTGAGCGTGCCGATGTGCGAGTGATCGGCGAGATCAACGCCAAGGACTTCGCCGAACGTGTTGCGAAGGCAAATGACCGGATTTAATCAGCCGGTCACATATTTCGCGCAAACATCGGCTATCGTGCTGGCTATTGCATAGAACTGGACAGTCACAAAGGCTTTGCGGCATAGTCGCCGGGTTCTGACACTTGCACACAGATAACAAGGAACAGCAGATGGCGACCCTATTGGTGCTGCACGGCCCCAACCTGAACTTGCTCGGCACCCGTGAACCGGGCACCTATGGCGCTACGACACTGGCGCAGATCAACCAGGACCTGGAACGCCGCGCCCGTGAAGCCGGCCATCATCTGCTGCACCTGCAAAGCAACGCCGAGTACGAATTGATCGACCGCATTCACGCCGCTCGTGGCGAGGGTGTGGACTTCATTCTGATCAATCCAGCAGCTTTTACACACACAAGTGTCGCATTACGTGACGCGCTGCTGGCGGTGAGCATCCCATTCATCGAAGTGCATTTGTCTAACGTGCACAAACGCGAACCTTTCCGCCATCACTCTTACTTCTCCGACGTAGCGGTGGGAGTGATCTGCGGCCTTGGCGCCAGCGGTTATCGACTGGCCCTGGAGGCCGCCCTGGAACAGCTTGAACCACAAGCTATACGCCCCTGACCGACCCTTGGGAGTTGATGATTCATGGATATCCGTAAAGTTAAGAAACTGATCGAACTGCTGGAAGAGTCCGGCATCGACGAGCTCGAGATCAAGGAAGGCGAAGAGTCCGTACGTATCAGCCGTCACAGCAAGACGCCGGCTCAGCAATACTACGCACCTGCTCCAATGCAGCACGCTCCGGCACCTGCGCCTGTTGCTGCTGCTCCGGCTGCCGCCGCTGCACCTGCTGCACCGTCCGCACCTGCCCTGAACGGCACCGTTGCCCGTTCGCCGATGGTCGGCACCTTCTATCGCAAATCTTCGCCATCCTCGCCTTCGTTTGTTGAAGTTGGCCAGACCGTGAAGAAAGGCGACACCCTGTGCATCGTCGAAGCCATGAAGATGATGAACCACATCGAAGCTGAAACCAGCGGTGTGATTGAATCCATCCTCGTCGAAGACGGCCAGCCGGTTGAGTACGACCAACCGCTGTTCACCATCGTTTGAACCGCGGAGAAACTTTGATGACTGCGAAGTTGGAAAAAGTTCTGATCGCCAACCGCGGTGAGATTGCCCTGCGGATCCTGCGTGCCTGCAAAGAGATGGGCATCAAGACTGTCGCCGTTTACTCCAAGGCTGACAAAGAGCTGATGCACCTGGGCCTGGCAGACGAATCCGTCTGCATTGGTCCGGCCTCGGCCGCGCACTCTTACCTGCACATCCCGGCAATCATCGCCGCAGCTGAAGTGACCGGCGCTACCGCCATTCACCCAGGCTACGGTTTCCTTGCGGAAAACGCTGATTTCGCTGAACAGGTCGAGAACTCCGGCTTCGCCTTCATTGGCCCGAAAGCCGACACCATTCGCCTGATGGGCGACAAGGTATCGGCCAAGCACGCCATGATCGCAGCGGGCGTTCCAACCGTTCCAGGTTCCGACGGCCCGCTGCCTGAAGACGAAGAAACCGCTCTGCGCATCGGTCGCGAAGTCGGTTACCCGGTGATCATCAAGGCCGCTGGCGGCGGTGGTGGTCGCGGCATGCGCGTCGTGCATAAAGAAGAAGACCTGATCTCCTCGGCGAAACTGACCCGCTCCGAAGCGGGCGCGGCGTTCGGCAACCCGATGGTCTATCTGGAAAAATTCCTGACCAACCCACGTCACGTGGAAGTTCAGGTGCTTTCCGACGGCCAGGGTCACGCCATCCATCTGGGCGACCGCGACTGCTCGCTGCAACGCCGTCACCAGAAAGTTCTCGAAGAAGCGCCGGCACCGGGCATCGACGAGAAAGCACGCCAGGAAGTCCTCGCTCGCTGCGTCAAGGCGTGCATCGACATCGGCTACCGTGGCGCCGGCACCTTCGAGTTCCTTTACGAAAACGGCCACTTCTACTTCATCGAGATGAACACTCGTGTCCAGGTAGAACACCCGGTTTCGGAAATGGTCACCGGTATCGACATCGTCAAGGAGATGCTCAGCATCGCCGCTGGCAACAAGTTGTCGTACACCCAGGAAGACGTGGTAATCCGCGGTCACGCCCTGGAATGCCGAATCAACGCCGAAGACCCGAAAACCTTCATGCCGAGCCCAGGCACGGTCAAGCATTTCCACGCACCAGGCGGCAACGGCGTTCGCGTCGATTCGCACCTGTACAGTGGTTATGCCGTTCCGCCGAACTACGATTCGTTGATCGGCAAGCTGATCACCTACGGCGCAACCCGTGACGAAGCCATGGCGCGCATGCGCAATGCGCTGGACGAAATCGTTGTCGACGGGATCAAGACCAACATCCCGCTGCACCGCGACCTGGTCCGTGATGAAGGCTTCTGCAAAGGGGGCGTGAACATTCACTACCTCGAGCACAAGCTGGCAGGCGAGAAGCACTAAGCTTCGAACCGATCAACAAAGCCGCCTTCGGGCGGCTTTGTTGTTTCTGGGTGTTTCTTATGAGCCGCGACAGCCCCCTGTAGCCGCTGGCTTCTGCGTTTGGAGCCACCCCACTCCCACAAAACCTCCGCGCTCGCGTAAACTTGCGCGCTTCTCGCAGCCCGCTAGGCTGCAATCAATATTTTTCAAAGGTGCCCGCCATGCCTTGGCTGCAAGTCCGTCTCGCCATCAGCCCAGAACAAGCCGAAACCTACGAAGACGCTTTCCTTGAAGTGGGCGCCGTGTCGGTGACCTTCATGGACGCCGAAGATCAGCCGATCTTCGAGCCAGAACTCAACACCACGCCGCTGTGGTCGCACACGCATCTGCTGGCCCTGTTCGAGGGCGGCACCGAAGCCGCCAGCGTATTGGCCCACCTTGAACTGCTGACCGGCAGCCCGCTGCCCGAGCATCACAGCGAAGTGATCGAAGACCAGGATTGGGAACGCAGCTGGATGGACGGCTTTCAGCCGATGCGTTTCGGTCAGCGCCTGTGGATCGTCCCGAGCTGGCATGCCGCGCCCGAGCCTGACGCCGTGAACCTGCTGCTGGACCCGGGCCTGGCGTTCGGCACCGGCACCCACCCGACCACCGCGCTGTGCCTTGAATGGCTCGACGGTCAGGACCTGAAAGACTGCAACGTGCTGGACTTTGGCTGCGGCTCGGGGATTCTGGCGATTGCCGCCTTGCTGCTAGGCGCCAAGGAAGCCGTCGGCACCGACATCGACGTGCAGGCCCTGGAAGCCTCTCGCGACAACGCCGGGCGCAACAACATCGACGAAGCGCTGTTCCCGCTGTACCTGCCTGAAGACCTGCCACAGGTGAAGGCCGACGTACTGGTCGCCAACATCCTCGCCGGCCCGCTGGTTTCTCTGGCACCGCAACTGTCCAGCCTGGTCAAGCCGGGTGGTCGCCTGGCGCTGTCCGGGATCCTCGCCGAACAAGGCGAAGACGTTGCCGCTGCCTATGCTAAAGACTTCGATCTGGACCCGATTGCTAATCGCGATGGCTGGGTGCGCATCACCGGCCGTCGGCGCTAGAATGAACGCCTGCATAAACCGGATCGCCGCATGACCGACAGCTTCGTCACCCAGTGCCCGCATTGCCAAACCAGCTTCCGCGTCAGCCATGCTCAGTTGAGCGTGGCACGCGGAGTGGTTCGTTGCGGCTCGTGCTTGCAAGTGTTCAACGCGGCCAAGCAGTTGCTTGAGCAACGGGCTGGCAAGGAAGCTGTCACGCCGGTTACCCCGGCCATTGTCGAGCCACCAGCGCCACGCGCGATCAGCCAAAAGCAATGGACGGCCTCCGAACTGGATCTGGACAGCCTGGACCTGGACGAAGAACTCGCCCGGCTCGAACAGCGGGAGATCCAGCCGACCAAGGAGTTTGGCCGGCACCGCGAAGACGGCCTCAGCGCCCGGCGCGACTCTGGCGAGCACGATGAAGAACAGTGGTCCGACAGCCTCTTCAGCGAACCGGCGGCCGACCGCGCCCAACCGGTAGACACCGAACAACCGGAAACAGAACCAGAACCGGACAACCACGTACGCACCGAGCCTTCGTTTTCGCTGGAACCGGTTGATCTCGATGATGAGCCCCAGGTGCCTCATCTGCGCCTGCACGACCCACTCGACGCCCCGCTCAACCACGAACGCCTGTCGGCGACCGAAGCGCTCGACGACGACCTGCCGTCGATCGAACCGCTGCGCAAACGTCGCGAGCGCAGTGAACCGGGCGTGCGCGCCGAGGTATTGCAGGACCTGACCGATGACCCACTGCAACTGGACTGGCAAAAACGTCGCTCCCCCTGGGGCCGACGCTTGTTCTGGATGCTGCTGGTCCTGCTCGGCGCTGCGGCGCTGGCCGGCCAATACATTGCATACCATTTCGATGAATTGGCCCGTCAGGACCAGTACCGCCCCTGGTTCCAGCAACTGTGCCCGCAACTCGGCTGCACGGTGCCGTCCAAAGTCGACATTGCGAAAATCAAAAGCAGCAACCTGGTGGTCCGCAGCCATCCGGAATTCAGTGGCGCGCTGGTGGTCGATGCGATCATCTACAACCGCGCGCCGTTCTCGCAGCCCTTCCCGCTGCTGGAGCTGCGCTTTGCCGACCTCAATGGCCACTTGATCGCCAGCCGTCGCTTCAAACCCGGCGAGTACCTCAACGGCGACCTCGAAGGCATGGCGGAAATGCCACCACAAACGCCGATCCACATCGCGCTGGATATTCTCGACCCGGGCGCCAAAGCGGTGAACTACAGCCTGAGCTTCCACTCGCCCGAGTGAAACGCTTCACCGCTACAAGCCTGGCGGCAGATTTCTGACTGAGACCGTCCGTACCAAACTGCTGGCAATAACAGAATAACTGTTCAGATTTTGTTCAATTCAGCCTTTATCCAGTCATCGAGAGCGGGTATCATGCCAACCCTTTTTCGAACTCTAATGATCCGGCCCCACAACAGGGAAGTCCTATGTCGGCGGTACGCATCGGTCCATACACATTGCAAAACGGCTTGATTCTCGCCCCGATGGCGGGAGTCACCGACCAACCCTTTCGTCAGCTGTGCAAGCGATTGGGTGCGGGGCTGGTGGTCTCGGAAATGGTCACCAGCGACATGAGTTTGTGGAACACCCGCAAGTCGCGGATGCGCATGATCCACGAAGGTGATCCCGAGCCACGCTCGGTCCAGATCGCCGGTGGTGATGCACAGATGCTGGCGGACGCGGCCCGGGCCAACGTCGAGCTGGGTGCGCAGATTATTGATATCAACATGGGCTGCCCGGCGAAGAAGGTCTGCAACAAGGCAGCCGGTTCTGCGTTGTTGAAGGATGAAGCACTGGTCACCGAGATCCTGCAGGCCGTCGTGGCTGCGGTTGATGTGCCGGTGACCCTGAAGATCCGTACCGGCTGGGACCGGGACAACAAGAATGGTTTGACGGTGGCGAAGATCGCCGAGCAGGCAGGCATTACGGCGTTGGCGGTCCATGGCCGCACCCGTGCCGACCTCTACACCGGTGAAGCCGAGTACGACACCATTGCCGCGATCAAGCAGGCGGTGTCAATGCCGGTCTTTGCCAACGGCGATATCGATTCGCCAGAGAAGGCCCGGTACGTGTTGGACGCGACCGGCGCCGATGGCTTGTTGGTAGGCCGGGCTGCCCAAGGGCGGCCATGGATTTTTCGCGAGATCGACCATTTCCTGCGTACCGGCGAGAAACTCCCGCCGCTTGAACTGATCGAGGTGGAACGCATTCTGCTAGAGCATCTGGCGGCCCTGCACGTCTTCTATGGCGATGTCATGGGTGTCCGGATCGCTCGAAAGCATGTGGGCTGGTATCTCGCAACCTTGCCGGGCGCCAGGGAGTTTCGCGCCCACTTCAATCGTTTGGAAGATACGGAAGCACAATGCGCCAACGTTCAGGGCTTCTTCGCCGAACGTTACAAGAGCCTGACAGGGGACGGAGAAGGGGTGGCCGCATGACGATGATGACCGAGACTTTAGTGAGTGGAACAACACCCGTGAGCGACAACGTGAATTTGAAACAGCACCTCAATACGCCCAGCGAAGAAGGTCAGACCCTTCGCGGGAGTGTCGAGAAGGCGCTGCACAATTATTTCGCCCACCTTGAGGGCGCTGCCGTCACGGATGTGTACAACCTGGTGCTCTCCGAAGTCGAGGCTCCCCTGCTCGAGTGCGTGATGAACTACGTCAAGGGCAACCAGACGAAGGCCAGCGAGCTGCTCGGACTCAACCGGGGCACGCTGCGCAAGAAACTCAAGCAGTACGATTTGCTGTAAGCATTCAATCAAACCAGAAAGGCGCCCGCGTAAAAACGGTCGCCTTTTTTGCTGACTCCTTTGCTTTTGATGGAAATTGAAATGACCGACCAGACTACCCGCCTGCCGATCCGCCGCGCCTTGATCAGCGTTTCCGACAAGACCGGGATCCTCGAATTCGCCAAAGAGCTTGAAGCCCTGGGCGTCGAGATCCTCTCTACCGGCGGGACGTTCAAGCTGCTGCGTGACAACGGTGTTGCCGCAGTGGAAGTCGCGGATTACACCGGTTTCGCAGAAATGATGGACGGTCGGGTGAAAACCCTGCACCCGAAAATCCATGGCGGGATCCTCGGTCGTCGCGGTATCGACGATGCGATCATGAACGAGCATGGCATCAAGCCGATCGATCTGGTCGCGGTCAACCTGTACCCGTTCGAAGCCACCATCAACAAGCCAGGCTGCGACCTGCCGACCGCCATCGAGAACATCGACATTGGCGGCCCGACCATGGTCCGTTCCGCGGCCAAGAACCACAAAGACGTGGCCATCGTGGTCAATGCCAGCGATTACGCCAGTGTCCTCGAAGGCCTCAAGGCCGGCGGCCTGACCTACGCTCAACGTTTCGACCTGATGCTCAAGGCGTTCGAACACACCGCCGCCTACGACGGCATGATCGCCAACTACATGGGCACCGTGAACCAGGCCGCTGACACCCTCAGCACCGAAGGTCGCAGCGAATTCCCGCGCACCTTCAACAGCCAGTTCGTCAAGGCTCAGGAAATGCGCTACGGCGAGAACCCGCACCAGAGCGCGGCGTTCTACGTGGAAGCCAAGCCTGCCGAAGTCGGCATCGCCACCGCGACCCAACTGCAAGGCAAAGAACTGTCGTACAACAACGTGGCCGACACCGACGCCGCGCTGGAATGCGTGAAGAGCTTCGTCAAGCCAGCCTGCGTGATCGTCAAGCACGCCAATCCGTGCGGCGTGGCCGTGAGCCCGGACGCCGAAGGCGGCATCCGCCAGGCCTACGAACTGGCTTACGCCACCGACACCGAATCGGCGTTCGGCGGCATCATCGCCTTCAACCGCGAACTGGATGCTGAAACGGCCAAGGCCATCGTCGAGCGTCAGTTCGTCGAGGTGATCATTGCCCCGTCCGTCAGCGAAGAAGCCCGTGCCATTGTTGCAGCCAAAGCCAACGTGCGCCTGCTGGCCTGCGGCGAATGGTCGGCTGATCGCGCCGCTGCCTGGGATTACAAACGCGTCAACGGTGGTCTGCTGGTGCAGAGCCGCGACATTGGCATGATCAGTGCCGACGACCTGAAAGTCGTGACCAAGCGCGCCCCGACCGAACAGGAAATCAATGACCTGATCTTCGCCTGGAAAGTCGCCAAGTACGTTAAGTCCAACGCCATCGTCTACGCCAAGAACCGTCAGACCATCGGTGTCGGCGCGGGCCAGATGAGCCGCGTGAACTCCGCCCGTATCGCCGCGATCAAGGCTGAACACGCCGGTTTGCAGGTAGCCGGTTCGGTGATGGCCTCCGACGCGTTCTTCCCGTTCCGTGACGGCCTGGACAATGCGGCCAAGGTCGGCATCACTGCGGTGATCCAGCCAGGCGGCTCGATGCGTGATGCAGAAGTAATTGCTGCCGCTGACGAAGCCGGCATCGCCATGGTCTTCACCGGAATGCGCCACTTCCGTCACTAATCAGACAACGGCCGCACTGAAGCCGGCATCTGCTGCGTTGGAGACTACCTTGCATCTACCGACTTCATTGCGACCTCCTACAGCGTAAAGCGCTTTAGGTTCTAAAACAGAATTAGCGTCATCCGAGGTTTTTGAAATGAATGTTTTGATCATTGGCAGCGGTGGCCGTGAACACGCACTGGCCTGGAAAGTTGCCCAGGACCCACGTGTGCAGAAAGTGTTCGTGGCCCCTGGCAACGCCGGTACCGCCATCGAAGCCAAATGCGAAAACGTCGACATCGACGTGCTGGCTCTCGAACAGCTGGCAGACTTTGCCGAGAAAAACGTTTCCCTGACCATCGTCGGCCCGGAAGTGCCACTGGTGGCTGGCGTCGTCGATCTGTTCCGCTCCCGCGGCCTGGATTGCTTCGGTCCGACCGCTGGCGCTGCCCAGCTGGAAGGTTCGAAAGCCTTCACCAAGGACTTCCTCGCGCGCCACAAAATCCCGACTGCCGATTACCAGAACTTCACCGAGATCGAGCCAGCCCTGGCTTATCTGCGTGAAAAAGGCGCACCGATCGTGATCAAGGCCGATGGCCTGGCCGCCGGTAAAGGTGTGATCGTTGCCATGACCCTGGCCGAAGCCGAAGACGCCGTGCGCGACATGCTCGCGGGCAACGCGTTTGGCGATGCAGGTTCGCGCGTAGTGATCGAAGAATTCCTGGACGGCGAAGAAGCCAGCTTCATCGTCATGGTCGACGGCAAGAACGTGCTGCCAATGGCCACCAGTCAGGACCACAAGCGCGTCGGCGACGGCGACACCGGCCCGAACACCGGTGGCATGGGCGCTTACTCCCCTGCCCCGGTCGTGACCGCGCAAGTGCACCAGCGCGTCATGGACCTGGTGATCTGGCCGACCGTTCGCGGCATGGCCGAGGAAGGCAACGTCTACACTGGCTTCCTGTACGCCGGCCTGATGATCGACAAGGCTGGTAACCCAAAAGTCATCGAATTCAACTGCCGTTTCGGCGATCCTGAGACCCAGCCGGTGATGCTGCGCCTGCAGTCGAGCCTGGTGTTGCTGGTCGAAGCGGCTCTGGCGCAAGCGCTGGACAAGGTCGAAGCACAATGGGATCCACGTCCGAGCGTCGGCATCGTGTTGGCCGCAGGTGGTTATCCGGGTGACTACGCCAAAGGCGTTGCCATCAACGGTCTGGATGCAGCCGCCGCACTGGAAGGCAAAGTCTTCCACGCCGGTACTGCACTCAAGGACGGTCAAGTGGTCACGGCCGGTGGTCGGGTGCTCTGCGCCACGGCCATGGGCGCCAGCGTCGATGAGGCTCAGCAGCAAGCTTACAAACTGGCGGCAAAAATTGACTGGGAAGGCTGTTTCTACCGCAAGGACATTGGCTACCGTGCCATTGCCCGTGAACGTGGTGAAAGCCAGGAGTAAGGCCATTCATTCGGCCGGGCAAGGGCCGCTGGTCCTTGCCCCACTATTCCGGCACCGCGCATAGTTATAATCTGGCATCAACCTACGAAGGGATTTCGCCGTGCGCAGGCTCAGGATTGCCATAAGTCTCACCGTCACTCTGCTGACCTTGCTCTGCATGCTCCCGGCCCAGGCCGGTCAAGGCAGTGGCTGGGCAGTATTGCTCGACGAACAGGGCGACCTGCAGCTAAGCGACATTCGTTCTGCTCGCTACACCAATCAATTCAGCCCCATCGAACTTGATCGCCTCAACGCGGCCGAGCCCGATGGCGCGTTATGGCTACGCTTCAGGCTGGCCCCCGGCAAGCATGAACAATTGCTGCGGGTGTTCGCACCCGACCTGTCGTCGCTCAAGCTGTATGTCCTCGACGGCGACAAGCTGATCGATCAATTGCACACCGGCACCGGGCAGCCCCAGGCTGACCGTCCCCTGCCCAGCAGCGAATTCATGTTGCCGCTGCCGCAAAGTGACACCCCTCTCGACGTCTACCTGCGACTGGTCTCCGACCATCAGCTACGGCCTTATATCACCCTGCAATCGGCGGTCATGACTGCGGCAAGTCAGAACCAGACGCTGATCTACGGCCTGCTGTTCGGTTGCCTTTGCATGCTGATCCTGCACAACTTCGTCCGCTACGCCTACACACGCTCGCGCAGCAGCCTTTGGCTGGCCTGGTGTGAAGGGCTGTTGATGCTCAGCCTGCTGTTGCTGCTGAACCTGGCCGGGCCCTGGTTGCCGAACTGGCACGCCATCCAGACGCCAGGCGCCTACATCGCGTTATTGCTGACGGCGCCGAGCGGCTTGATGCTCGCCTGGCGCTTTTTTGCCCCGCTCGGCCCTCACCCGCTGAACAAACTGCTGCAGGCGGACATTCTGTTCATCGTCGTCTGCGGCCTGCTGTTGTTGTTCGTCAACACCCTGCCGCTGAACATCATTACCTACGCCCTGGTGGCTCTGGCAGGCCTGAGCATGTTGTTCGTCAGCGCCTATCACTGGCAAAAAGGTTATCGGCCGGCGCGCTTTTTCGTCGCCGCCATGGTGGTGTTCAACATTGGCACACTGATCATATTGCCCGCACTGCTGGGACTGACTCAAGTCGCGCCGCAAGGCCTGATCACTACGCTTCTGGTGTTCATCTGCATCAGCGGCCTGTTGATGAGCATTGCCTTGAGCGAACGTCAGCGCAGCATCACGGAAGATCGCTTCAGCATCAGCCGCGACCTCGCCGCCAGCAATGCCGAGATCAACGCCAAGGCCGAATTCCTGGCGAAAATCAGCCACGAAATCCGTACCCCCATGAACGGTGTACTGGGCATGACCGAGCTGCTCTTGGGCACGCCACTGTCGGTCAAGCAACGCGACTACGTGCAAACCATTCATAGCGCCGGCAACGAACTGCTGACGCTGATCAACGAGATCCTCGACATCTCCAAGCTCGAATCAGGGCAGATCGAACTGGACGACGTGCAATTCGACCTCAACGCCCTGATCGAAGACTGCCTCAGCATCTTCCGCGCCAAGGCCGAACAGCAGAATGTCGAACTGATCAGCTTTATTCAGCCGCAAGTGCCGCGCGTCATCAGCGGTGACCCGACACGCCTGCGCCAGACTCTGCTGAGCCTGCTGGAAAACGCGCTGAAGAAAACTGAAGAAGGCGAGATCCTGATCGTTGTCGCCCTTGACGAACGCAGTGCCAAACCACGGCTGCGCATCGCCGTGCAGGACAGCGGTGTGCCGATGGAAGCCGAAGAACGCGATGCCCTGATGCACGCCGAACTGCACAGCAAGCACTTCCTCTCGGCGACGAGTCTGGGCGGCAATCTGGGGCTGGTGATCGCGCGCCAGCTGATCCGCCTGATGCAGGGCGAATTCGGCATCAAGACCGGCGCCAACCAGGGCAGCACCTTGTGGCTGACGCTCCCCCTGGACCCGGACCGGCTCGAACACCCGACCTCCGACCTCGACGGCCCGCTGCAAGGTGCGCGCGTGCTGGTGGTGGACGACAATGACACCTGCCGCAAAGTACTGGTGCAACAATGCAGCGCCTGGGGCCTGAATGTCAGTGCCGTACCGTCCGGCAAGGAAGCCCTGGCATTGCTGCGTACCAAGGCTCATTTGCGCGACTACTTCGACGTGGTCTTGCTGGACCAGAACATGCCCGGCATGACCGGCATGCAACTGGCGGCCAAGATCAAGGAAGACCCGAGCCTCAATCACGACATTCTGCTGATCATGCTGACTGGCATCAGCAATGCACCGAGCAAGATCATTGCACGCAACTCCGGGATCAAACGCATACTCGCCAAACCCGTGGCTGGCTACACCCTCAAGACCACCCTCGCGGATGAGCTGAATCAGCGCAACAAAGGCCTGGCGGTTTCACATCACCTACCTGCCGGCCCTGCACTTCCGGTCAAGGTCCCGAGCGACTTCCGCATACTGGTGGCGGAGGACAACACGATCTCGACCAAGGTGATTCGCGGCATGCTCGGCAAACTCAACCTGCAACCGGACACCGCCAGCAATGGCGAAGAAGCCTTGCAGGCGATGAAAGCCCAACGCTACGACCTGGTGCTGATGGATTGCGAAATGCCGATCCTCGATGGCTTCTCTGCCACCCAGCAACTACGCGCCTGGGAAGTCGGCAATCAACGCACCCGCACACCGGTAGTGGCATTGACTGCCCACATTCTCGCGGAGCACAAAGAGCGTGCGCGCCAGGCCGGCATGGACGGGCACATGGCAAAGCCGGTGGAGTTATCGCAGTTGCGCGATTTGATCGAGCATTGGGTGGCGCAGCGGGATGAGCAGAACCGGGTAGCTGCACCGACCTCTTGAGCCTCACATCTGCCCATTCCCTGCCGGTCCGGGAACAATCGCACGCCCCCATGGAATGGCGCTCATGACGGCTCCTGCGTTTTCGGCGGCAATCGAGCAGGTTTATCGTCAATAATCCGGAGGATATTCTCCGCTGCCTTGCCCCCCAGTTTTTTTACGATCGCCTCGCGAAGCGAGGCATAAAGCACAGGCGACAAGTTGGCTTGAAACCATCTCAACCGGATATTGCCCAGCACATTTTCGGGACGGAAAAGACAGTCCAATGGATGGGTTGAAGCCAGCGCCGTGGTTGTAAACTCCACAAACAGGCTATTCATCACCGCACCCTGTCGGACTACGATGATCTGCAACCTGACGTCACACACCGCATCTACTGACCCGTCCGCCAACTCGGTAGTTCTCTGCCTGAGCATTTGCCCACGCAGTAATTCAATCGCCGGATGGTCGCAAGGCAATCGAGCGATATCGTTGAAGACACACACGCCCCTGGCTACGGTCATGCTATCCGATGGATCGTCCAGCTGACTCTCGACCCATTCCACCATGGCGCGCTTCGACGTGTCATCCAATCCGAAACTGTCCCAGGCTACTGCCCTTTGTAACCAACTGTCCTTTAGTACCCCATGACAGGTGTCATACCAGCCATCACCGAGTGTGAACTCGGGGTACTTTCTGGTGGCCACTAACTGCGCAAGCAACACCGAATGCAATACATCCTGCTGTTCCTGCTCTGCAAGGTCGCGGGACAGCATTACAACGGCTCCAGCATTAATAAAAACCGAATACTGCTCTTCCATAACACCTCCCGATCCATTCAACCCTGGCGACTGCAGCGCAGTCGCCAGGCGTTCACACAGGATCAGATTTCGTATTCGTCGATTTTGGTTTGTGCACGATCACCCAGTTTCGCAATGATGGTGGCTCGCGTACGAGCAACGATGGCTGGCACCATGGTCATATGGCTTTCGCCTTTGTACAGATCGACGGAGCTGCTGTCCCAATCTACAAACAGGACTTTGGTCTGGTTGGTCCGCTTGATGAAGCGTACGGAGCCCAGCGCCATGATCACTTCACCGTGCTCGCTTTCGTTACAGGTCGCTAGTCCAAATCCACCCGCCCCCGACTCCTTGATGTTCTGATCGAAAAGTTGAAGGGGTTTGTCACTGGCTTGCAGTGCGGCCAGTGCGTCACCAGCGACTTTCAGCATCAATGCCGAGGTCGGGCCCGGCACAGCGGCTGCGGCAACGGCGGAACCCAGGACCTTCAGCGCCAGCTGATCCATCTTGAAGCTCTTGCCGGAGGCCGACACCGTGTCGTAATACTTTTGCAGAATAGTCCAGCCGGAATCCTGCATAACTTGCAGAAAGAGTTGATACCACTCTTTACCTTGTTCATCGCGCGGGTATTTTTTATTCGCCACCAACGACGCAAACAGGTAGGTGTGTTGAATGTCGGTTTTATTTTGCTCACTCATTCCCGACACGAAAGATACAACACCATCCCCAACAATCGAGGCACGATCGGGTTTTTCAATTTCGCCACTAAATGGCACCGAACCGATCGACAGGGTACGCGGTGCACTAATAATATTATCTACACTTACGTCGTACTCATTCAAACGTTCCAGACGATCGGAAAGGGTTACTACTGGATTGGATTGAACACTCATAAAATCTTCCTTTATTTAATAAAGACCCTCCATGGGTCCGAGCGAAAAACTTACTAAATCCACTTAACCCCTACAAGAACTTACCTGTAACCGCACATATGTAATTAATATTATCCAATTCAAATATACGACTAACGAAAGTTATCCCCTCCCAAATAGTTTAAGCTTTTCACCCTGTTCAAACTTCATTTTTCCACGTACCGACAGGCGACCCAGCGCCTGATAGACTCCACGTCAACTTCAATCGCCGCGAGCTTCGACCATGCTCCAAGTGTTATTCAGCGTTTACCTGAAGATGCTGGTGCTCTACAGCCCGTTCTTCGTGTTGTCCTGCTTCATCAGCCTGACCCGCGGTTATTCACGCAAGGAACAGCGTCGGCTGGCCTGGAAAGTGGCCACCGCCACGCTGGTGTCCAGCGTCTTGCTGTACCTGTTCGGACGGGTGATTTTCAGTGTTTTCGGCATTACCGTGGATGCGTTCCGCATCGGTGCCGGCAGCGTGCTGTTTATCTCGGCACTGGGCATGGCCCAGGGCAAATCGGCGGTGCAGACCGACAATGTGCAGCAGGACGTGACGATCGTCCCGCTGACGATTCCATTGACGGTCGGCCCCGGCACCATCGGTGCCTTGCTGGTGATGGGCGTGAGCCAGCCACACTGGGACGACAAACTCACGGCCATTCTTAGCATTGCCCTGGCCAGCTTCACGGTCGGCGTGGTCCTTTATTTGTCCAACCGCATCGAACGGATTCTCGGAGACCAGGGCTTGCAGATTGTCAGCCGGTTGATGGGATTGTTTGTGTGCGCGCTGGCGGCACAGATTATCTTCACGGGTGTGAAGGGTTATCTGGTGCCGTAATCAGCCCGGGAATGCTACGCCCTGGATTTTGCCGGTTCTGCGACCACCTCGAACAGAGAACTCGACATCAACTCCGTTAACGTGGCGCTGCCGGCAACGCCTTTTAGCCTCAGTAACTCGCTCACTATTTCCGAAACAGCCCGTGACCGATAGCCGTTGAGCGAAAGGAACACGTCACCTCGCAACGCCACATCCGCAGAGTAAACACTGCGAAATATCAGGCTGTGCCCGCTGTCCAGGCCGTTCATCACCAAGTGTTCATCGACCAGGCTGACCCATAACTGATCCATGATCGAAGGGTCCAGAATCAGCTTCCCAGGAATCGAGGGTGGCCGCTCAAGCGAATAACGACAATCGACGATGACCGATTCGAGTTTCAACCAGGCCGTTCGGGTCAGTCGGCTTGTCGTGGCCCCCTGACCCATTTTGAGCACCAGGATGCTGACATCATCAGCAATCAACGGCAGAAGGTCATGGGCCTTCTTCGGCCCCTCGACCACCAGCACTTCGGCGTTACGCTGGACATAGTCGAGCGGTCCGACCGTGCTTTTTTGCGGATAGGTGTACAACAAACCATCTTCGCGTTCGTGCAGCATCGCACTGGTTTGATCCCGGGTGCCCACCAGCGTGTAGTGCGCAGTAACGGCGGCCTTCGGAATCCGGATCAATCGTCCGCTGCGAACCACATACCATTGAAGGCTGTCGGGGTCTTTGACGGACAGGAAATCGGCGCAGCGATATTCCTTCGCCAGCGCTGCCAGCCCCTCACTCAATGGCCCTTCCAGTGCCGCAACCCAGCGGCTGCCCACACCTGTAATCCGGACCGGTTCGTTGTGCTGTAAATCCATCTCCAGGCCATCAAGCGTTGTGGCCTTCAGGCCGGCACCCTCCACTTTCACGTCGGTAAAGACCCAGGGTGCCCATTCCTGCATCGGAGCGGGCAATGCCTCAGCCTGCAAAAGTCGGGTTCCCGGGCCAAATGCGGCGCTCAAGTGTGTCGCTTCGATAAAGCGCTGGCTGAAAATCCTGCCCGTTGAAAGGTCGAATAACCAGGCAGCCTGATTGTCCGGAACACTACTCAGCAACCGCACTTCTTTGCCATGACCCAGGTCCGCGAGCAACAGCCGATCCTCCACGTACCAGGCGCATAAATCGCCGCTACCTGTAAAGTTGCTCAACCCAAGAAGGGCGAGACTCGACACCGGATACTGCGTCGACACCGCCGGCAGTTCGGACCACCACCGGGCCCGATCCTTGAACCAGGTGCCAGTCAATCCACTCAAGCGCAGATAGCCTTGCGACGTCATCGTGAAGAACAGGCCCGAGTCGGTCAGGGCAAGATGCCCCTGCTCGACCGCTACAACATTTTTCAGCCCTGTGGGGGTAATTTCTCTGGAAGACCATTGCACACGTCCCTCGACCATCGATCTTTGCTGGCGCACGAGGCTTTGAATATCCTTGTCGTAGGTCACGAACACCTCGCCCTCGGCACCGTCGGGCGCAATAAGTAAAAGGGTGTTCAAGGCCTTGATCGAATCCTTCCAGCCTCGCACATGGTGACGCCGGGTGGGTGCACGGATGATCAACCCGTCAAGATCGCGGACCCAGACCAGATCACGGGATTTGTCTTCGCGCTGCCAACAGATCGAAATCAGCGCACCGGGGCGCCAATCCACGGTATCAACGAACGCTCCCGGCAACACATAATTGCCCAGTATCCGCTTCCAGTCCGTCAGCGTGTCAGCCTCTAAAACCGCCTGCAATGCTGGATCCTGACCCAGGGTGATCGAGGCGAGCAACACCGTTTGCCGATGGATCAGGAAGGTCAGTTCATCGCGCTGGCCATCCTTGCGAACATACTGCTGCACGACCTGAATGCCGCCGTTGGCCACGGCTTCACAGCGGTCAATGGTCAAGCCGTCCCTGAACAGCAAACGGTAGCGCTGAACCAGCGTGCCGGTGATCGCGTCGACCTGCCAGACATCGAAACTGGCGGGGTGATAGAAATAGGCCGACCCCTCGACCACTGCGCCCAGCACGGCTTCATCAGCCAACAGGACATTCGGGTCGCGGATGTACAGAAAACGATCCTGCGCCGAGTCGTAATACGCAGCCACCGTTCTCGGTTCGTCCGGTTTTTCAAACGGCACCACGAAGTTGTGAACGGGGGTGTAAGGCATGGCCAGTCGATGTTCGCGGGCCAATGACTTGAAGTGATCCAGCAGCGCTTGTTCCCCGAGCGCCGGATCGGCGTCTTCCTCGACCACCTCCAACTTCAGGGCAACAAGATCAACGCGCACGATTGTGTTCCCCGCCAGCTTGAGCAAGACATCGTGAACGCCGCCGCCACTGAACTTCACACCCAGCGTATCGGAAACGAGCCTGCCCGCAGCGGCTATCCGGATGTCTGCCTCCGTCAACCAGGGCGCCTGCAGCACCCAGCGCATGGCCGTGTGTCCGGGTGCGTCGAGTACAAGGCTCACCCCGGGATTGAGCAGTACGGAACATTGGGCGCCGGCGCCTACGATCCGGTAGGAAACCAGTCCGTGCCACGCTTTTGGCAGGGCTGGCACCACCAGCGAACGTTCGATGTTGTCGAGACGCACGTTGAACACCGTGGGCTTGTAGACCGGGTTCAGCCGGCTGACCACGTACTCGCCGGGAAACGAGTAGAACGAAAACAGAAACTGCCATTGTCCCTGTTCATTCTTTTTCTCCAGCCGACGGGCCGTATCGAAGCCGCCGGCATGACGAAACGTGACAAACGGCAGCAACGTGTACTCATAGCCGTACCAGGTTTTGGGTGTGCCGGGCAAAACGATCGTCTGCCCGGGCGGCGGCGCGAAAGGCGCCGAGTCGGGCAACCCGAGGCCCACGCGGATGTCGGTGGCGCGGTCGTAATCCACATCGAAATCGGGAACCCCGAAATGGTCCCGTAGCGGGAACAGCCTGGGGCTGTCGAAACGAACGCAGGATGCGTGCAAATCGAGCTCGGCAAACACCGGCAAGGGGTGCGCAATCCAGGCGTTCGAGGCCTTGTCCAGATGATAGCCGCCCTCTCGATAAGCCTTCTCCACCCCCTCAAAAAACCGGGCGACCTCCTTGGCTTCTTCGGCAATGGTGGCAAACCCTTCGGCCAGCGCAGCGACGCCCACTGCCAGCCCACCCAGAATCACCCCGACACCGCCCAGCACCGCCGCCACCGTACTCGCCCCGGCCAATGCCGCACCCAGTCCGGCGGCGCCCAACATGGCGCTCGCAGAGTCGAACGCCAGCTGCGTGCCGAATTGCGCCTTCTCAATGTCATTGGTGGCACGGCTTAACTGGTAAATATCAAACCCGACATTCACCATCCCCAACACCGTGCCGACGCCTTCATTGGCCACATGCCCCAACGCCTTTTGCACCAACGGTGCGCTGGTGCGGGCGATCAGCTTTTCATCGTCCAGTGCCTGACGCACCAGCGTCACAACGCCAACCACATCCACCACGTTGCCGTGAACCAGTTGGGCGTAATTGACATAGGCATGCAAGCGAATGGCCGTGGTCAGCGCCTTGTCCCCCCCGCTGGCCGCGCCCTCGTGATGACGCAGCGCGTTCATCAAGGCTTGCACAGTGAAACCGGCATTGAGCGTATGGACGCTGCCCGCCTCCGTGGGGTCAGACAAGCTGGCGGATTCATGCGGTTGCGCCGCCAGCGTACGGAAGGTTTCCGAGAGGTAGTTCTTGATTCTCAGGAATCGCGGATCATCGGTGGTGACGCGCACAATGGTCTGCGCTGGATCGGTATCGACCAGACTGATTTTGTACTCGCCTGCTGGGGTGATCTCCAGCGTCTCGAACAACGCAACAGCGCTCGACGACAGCCCGTGCTGCGCCTGCACCTGCCGGGTCGCCTGGGCGATCTGATCACCCCACCAGTGGGCGTCCAGTTCCAGCAACGAACTGCCCAGCACCCCATTGCTGATCAGCGACTGCCCTCGCGCGCTGGCCAGCCGCTGCCTTACCCGCGGCGCCTGGTCTGGCAGGCTGCCCGAATCGGAAAGACTCGACACCAGGACACCCGACGACAACACTTTTGCATTAAGACGGCCAGCGTCCAGCTCAATCAAATCAAAGGCTGGACGACCGGGCTCCCCATAAGCGGCGTAAGGCCCGGCCATCTCTTGGCTAATGAAAAAATGGGTCAATGCTGCACTGAGCGCTTGCGCGGTATTGAACTCGAAAACACCAAAGTTCGGATCGTAGAAATGATAAGTACTGCGCTCGTCCACACTACTCTTGGCCAGCAGCATCGAGTGGTTATCCGAGTTGAGCATCAACGTGCTGCTGCCGGTTTTCGCTTCAAGCGTCGCGATCACCTGTGCCAGATCGGAGCGCACTACCAGCCCGCCGAGGTCACGGATGTCGACGTCACGAAGTTCTTCGATAACGCTGACGAATGCATTCGAATCTCGGGTACCGGGTTCAATGACCGCCAGGTAAAACCGCTCGCGAAGCATGTTGGCCGCTTCGCTCCCCTTGCTGATCGCCGCCGCCATGGCCAATGCCAACGGATAGCAACGTCCGGCGATCCGGTCACCGGCGCCCTGGAGCAACAAATCCTGTGGCACCAGCTTGAAGGTGCCTTGATCGAAGCTTTCCAGTACATCGGTCATGCGCTCGCTGATGCGATCACGGAACTCGAGTTTGGCGACCTGCTGAATCCGGGCGACCTGGCGTCCCCATTGCAGCAAGGTCAGCGACTGCTCCAACGCCTGCTTCTTCAGTTCAATGCTGGTGTCGGACAACGCCACTGATGGTGTCGAGGCACTGGCCAAACCGTCGACGAACGCCGGATGACTTTCTTTGAACAGCTCCCGCTCAATGGCCCCGTAACGGTGTGACACGCCCAATTCAGACACGTTGTTAGCGAGGTTTTCCAGCCGCGCGCGGACGTGATCAAAGTTGCGTTGATCCATGGCCCGCGCGCCCAGCAACGAACCGATCAGTAGCCGCTGTCGCGGATCAAGTTGCTCAACCTGCAACATCCCTCGGCCAATTCGGTGAAGCAATTCATCCAGAGCCAACTCCGCGAAGGCCGGCTCACCGACCAGCACCGGCGGTGGCGCGATCTCTTGCGCAAGGATGGATTGACGCTCGTCAAAACCCAGCGGCACTGGCTTGTCGAAAGCCACCTCATCGCTGGTCTGCTGACTCATTGCACGAAAGAAAGGTTCGCCCAGCTGTTCCGCCAGGGATTGCAGCAGTTCAGTCGACAACACATGTCGACCTTCGATGACTGGCCAGCCATGGTCGAAAGAGAGCGTCTGGCTCTTCAGCAACTGATCCACTTTGCCCAGGTAACGCGCCTTGAACTGCCCGGCTTCCCACCGTTGTTTTTCGTTCTTGAACCACTCCTCGGTGTCGCTTTCATTTTCTTTCCAGGAGTGGTCCAACTCCTCCTCGGTGGCCCGGTTCACCGTTGCGCTGGGGTCAATTGCCACATCCGTTCGCCAGGCGCCCGCTGCGCGAGGGGTGAAATGCCTGCTCGCGTAATCCGCGAGTGCATCGCGCATCGCAGCGGGCCCGGTCAGATAGATGGTCACTTCGCTTTGGGGGCGAATACCGTCGCTGTAGTAAGAGGCTGCAGCCAGAGCCAGAAGATACTGCGCAGGTTCTAGATGCCCCGGCGAAGCCCCCAAGAGGACGAATTTTTCTTCGACGACATCCAACGCAATTTGACTGATGGCCTCAACATCGATAGCGGCGACTTGACGCTCCATGGCCAAACGGGCCGTGGCATCAACGATCTCATAATTGAGTTTGAAGCGATCAATCACGGCGCTGACCATCGCCGATCCTGGATGCGCCATGAGAAACGCATTACTCAGGCTGCCCCCTTCGGCAACCGCTCGCAGTCCGTCCGGTCGTACAAGGCGCTCTGCGGGCTCGCCAAAAACGCCATTCAACGGCGGATGACTGTTGGCGAACTGCTCCAGCGCTGGGCGATATTCTTCAGGTATGCGCTCAAAGTAGCTTGTGTACTTGCTTCTTGATGCCTCACGACCCGCCATCCACTCCGGGTTCTGATCAAGCAACAACTGCAAGACGCCCAGACGCGCATCGCTGCTGAATTGACTGATGTTCACCCCGCCCAGCGTCTCCAGAAGAGGCGGCAGGTTATCGACATCCGCATAACTTCCGCCTTCAGCCATCAAGGCTTCAATGCGCACCACATCGGAGGCTGCGGCAAAGTTGCCTCGCAGACTGATTTCCCGTTGGTAAATGGCCTGCATGTGCAGCGGTGTTTCATTCGCTGCAATATTACGAAGCTCCACACCGCCCTCGCCCATTGCCGAGATGCTCTGTTTATTCTTGTCCCGCAAGGCTTTCAAGTTGGCTTCATTCTGGCCATATCCACGGACCAGTAGATCAATTCGTGCATCATCCGCATTAACACCGCGCGTTACCGCTTTGTTGATATGTGCGAACATTTGTTGCTTTAGAACAATGACCCGTTCTTCATACTTATCAACAAGATCAAGATACGATTCGCTGGCAAGACCGCCATTCACCATCGCATCGGCCTTCGCGGCCTCGACAATGATCCGGTTAGTCTCGTAGGCCAATAATGCATCGCTGTCGTACCAGAGCTTCACGGTATAACCCTGCCCGGCCAAGACTTTTAGCCAGACATTAATATAGTCACGCTGGATAATTCCCAAACCACCGCCAAGCCAGACGAAGTGGAGATTTTTCGGCACTTCGGTTGCTGCTGTGCTCAACTGTTCAACGCTGTTGGACAAGCGCGAGTGGAAGCCTTCGACCCTGTCGCGGATCTCAGTCAGCCCCGGCGCTGCGCCGCCCGGCTGTGCTGTGGGTCGCTCCACACCGGCTGCGCGCCGACGCCGGCGCTTGGGCTCGACAAAAGACCCGAGGGCCTCGCGCAATAACCCCAGCGGCGCAAGCATTCTCGGAAAATCGAGCACTGCGATACACGCAAAGTAATATCGAAATACCGCGTCGTATTCGTCTGTGCCTTTATGTTCCTGTAACGCCTGTTCAAGATCAGACAGTTTGAATAGATCGATAAAATTGACATAGCCGCCCACATCACGAGCTGTTCGCTCACCCATAAAGATACGTCCCTGTAAAAATAAAAATGGCCGCCCGTTTATAAAAACGGCCACAGAAAGAGGCCGCCGACGCTCATGAAGATAGAGTGTCGCCGTACTGAATTAGATTCATATTTCCACTTGTCATCCCCGGCTTCTTAGACCGAGTTCAATCTCTCGATGAGGACTTTGAATTCAAGGCTGCTTTGTTCCTGATCGAGCAAGGTTTGCCACAGTTCATGGACGCTGACCTCAAGCGTATCGCCAAGCACTTGCACACTCAGGTTCAGCGACTGGGCCAATGCCCACTCCTCAGATTGAGCCGAACGAAAAACCAGGCTGCTGCCGTTGTCGGGGTCGGTGAGCAGCAGATGGTTGTCTGCCCGATCGACACGCCAGTTATCCTGCGCTCCGGTCGCCAGAATCAGCCGCGAGGGTATTGCGTCAATGTCCGGCCAGTCAGTGCAATCGACCACGATGCAATCGAGGTGCTGCCAGGCGGTCTCCGACACGTGGTAAATCGACCCCGTTTCAGCGCCTCCCAGAATCAATGAACTGACACCGTCGGGCACCAGAGCCAGCAGGTCTTTTACCTCTCCGGCGACCTCCAGCGTCATGACATCGCCCTCTCGACTGGCCTTGTTCGCCGCCATCCACACAACCTCTTTGGTATTGCGGTTGAAGATCAAGCCGTCCACCGGATCAAACAACAGCGGAACACTCCCTTGTTTCGTCCCGAGGAAGTTTGCCCACTGCCCATCCGCTCTGCCGTTAACCTCAAAGACACGATTGAGTTCGGGTACGTAATAAGCGTAACGGTTGCTCAACTGGCCAACCGGCATAAAAGGCGCATGAGCCTGACCGGACACCAAATCGTTCAGGCGTTTTGTCAGCGCTTCAGGCGACGCCCTGTAAGGATGAGACCAGGCGTTCTCGACACTGATGATTCGGGCCGGCTCACCTTCAATCAGTTCGAGATTGACCCCGTCCCGGGTACGGCCCCGCAAACCGGTGCCGTAAGGCAGCACTTCAGAAAATGTCCAGGGTCCCCAGACCTTTTCTGGTCGTGGCAGCGCGTCGGCATTGATCAACCGCCTGCCGCTGCCGAACGCGCGGCTCAGTTGCTCAGGCTCGATAAACGCCTGACGATAAAGGTGGCCGCTGCTCAGGCCAAGTAACCAGGCGTGCTTGCCATCACGAGTGACGGACAACAGACGGCAACCTTTTTCAGCCATCAGGTCGGTTACCAACAGCTTATTGTTCAGGTGGCGCGCGTAGACAGGCACCTGGCCGGTGACGTCCGATAATCCGGAAAGCGAAATCAGCGAAACCGCATGCTCTTTGCCAAGAGCCTCCAGATCGCTCATCCACAGTGGATGGGCATCCAGCCAATCCCCCGTCACGCCGCTAAGGAAAAAGCTCGCGTCCTGACGAACGTCAAACATCAGCCCGGACTCATTGACGACCAGGTACCCGCCGTCACTGATCCTGAGCTTGACGCTGCCTGGCAATGGCACCCGTTGTGCCACATCGCCGGTAAAGGGTTGGTGATAGAGGTTTTGACTGTGTGCGTCGTGAAACAGGAACGCTGCAGCATCAGGATCATCCGGTGGCAGCAGGCTGATCTGGGGCAGCGCCGAGGCGGTTTCGCTGACGGGCAAGTGCGGAGTCAGGAGCTGGTGGTTCTGCCCGTTGATCCATCTCGGCAGCGACGGCTTGTCGAGGTCGCCGGACGTCACCGTCACAAAGGACGCAGGTCTCCAGGACGTTTGCCGTTCGGCGTCGTCGCCTTCAGCAACAACCGCAATATCAACCTGCTGTAACAGGGTAATGACGTCCTTCAAGGTATCGAAATAGTCAGGTGGTTCGCTCGATACCGAGACCAACGAGATTTCCTCGCCGTGAATCAGATAAATCAGCAGGTAACGCTGGGTCTTGCTCAGGCGTACCCGCTGAGTGACTTGAACAACGCCAGCGCCCCGATCAAGGCAGCCAATGATCTGCGCCTCTTCATTTCCACGATTGAAAACGCTGTAGCGCCAAGAGGTCAAACCTGTGACGGCATTGACGCGCCATATCAGGGGTTGATCCGGGTGATAGAAGTAAGCGTGATCTTCTTGCACCGCTGCCAGTTGAAGTTTATCGCTGAGCGAGCCCAGAAATTGACGGCCATACACAAACCGCTCCTTGGCCACTTCGTACCAACCTGCGGTGTATTGCTGCTTTTCTGGATTGCCAAAAGGCAGCAAAAACTTGCCCGCAGGAATTAAGGCACTGCCCATGCGCTGTTGCCGGTGAAGCACCTTCAAACGGTCAAGCTCCGCCCGCGAATATTGTCCGTCGGCCGCTTGAAGTGACGCCAGGTACAGTTGCCGATGTTCGCGGTCAACACGGTAGGTTTCGAGGTTTTTTGTTCGAACATAGACGTCGATGTCGGCCTCGATGCTCAGCTCGATACCGTCGATGTTCAATCCCGCATCGCCGACACTGATGTGTTGTGGCGTGATCCAGTCGGCGCTCAACACCCAGCTCACGTGCTCGTCACCGGGAAGCGCACTGAGGTGGACCGCCACGAGTCCTGGTTTAAGTGCGAGAGCGTAAGCCCCCCTCATCGTGTCGATGCGGTAAGAAATCTTGCCTCGCATCTCTCGCGGTAACTCAGGAACGTACAGCGCCCGCGTTTCGTTTCCGATGCGCACGTTAATGGTCGTGGGCTCATAGACAGGATTGAGTTTGTACAGGATGTGCGGGAAAGGTCTGGCGTGGGTGAAGAAAAAACCTTCCTCCCTGGCTTCAAGTTCACGCAACACGTCATATTGCGGATACACCTTGCGAGGCAGGACGCTCGAGGCGCCGACAACGTTCAGGAGCAGGGCGCTCCATTCAAAGACCTGCGGATCGGAGCCCAGTTGATATTCGTAGCCGTAATAACATTTTGGAGTACCCGGAAGCAGCAAGGCCGATTCTGCCGGAACAGCGTTAAACCGACCATGAACACGCGGGCCGGGGATCGCGACCTGTTTTGGCAGCCCCATGCTTTCGCGAATAACAATGGCATTCTGTTTGTTTCCATCGGGCTGCGGGAGGCCTGAGCCGCCCAAAGAGCGAAAGAGCCCCTGGCTGCCGAACACCATGACCCCTTCGCGCAGATCGAGCGTGTCCACCACCGACTCGGGCATGATCGATACGACCCCTTGCTTGACCGAGAAAGCCTGCGGGCTGTATGCCGTTTTGAACCGGGTAAACAATTCGGCAACTTTCTCTGCCTTGTCCATGATTTGCCCGAGATTGCCGGCAATCGCCGTGACGCCGATTCCGATGCCAAGCAGTGGCACCGACAAAAAACCTGCGACCGCCCCCGCCGTCCCGCCGACCACCAGCGCAACGCCGTCGAGCGCAAGCGCACTGACGTCGAACAGCAACTGTGTGCCAAAACGCGCTTGTTGCTCATGGTTTTGCGCGTTGTAGAACTCGTAAAGGTCAAAACCGATATTGACCACGCCCAACACCTGCCCCAACCCCGGGCCAGCGATACGCGCCAGCAGTCGCCCGCCCGCCGAAGCGGTCCTGGCCGCTATAGCTCGCTCGGCGTTCACCAGCTGTCGAACCAGGTTCACCATTTGCAGCGTGTCGAGGCCGATACCGTGGACTAATTGTGCATGGCCCAGGTAGCCATGAAGACGAACGGCGACGGCCAGGTTCGACTCTGTTTCAGGCTGCGCCCTTTGATCGCGGTTGCGAAGTTCGGTGATCAACGCCTGGAAACCAAACGCAAAACTCAGCCTGCTCCCCTCGGAAACATCCGTTGGATCAACAGGCTTATGTCCATCGTTGCTGCCGGCCAGGTACTCGATACTCTTGTCCAGGAACGTCTTGATTTGCCTGAGAAACGGTTCTTTGGTGGTCACCACGCGGATCTGTTGCGTTTTGACGTCCATGAACGACAGTGCGTAACCGTCATCCGGCTGAGCCTGCAGGGTTGCGAAAACAGGAATGTACTCTCCCCCCAGCCCGTTCGCCGATCTCACGCGGTTTGTGACCTGATCCAATTTGGTCGCCCAGACGCTGGCATCCCGTTCGGAAAGGCCACGTCCCAATCGGGCATTTTCAGACAGCGCGCGTGAGCGCAACCGGGCGTGATGGGCCCAGGGTGCGATGTTTTTTCCTGAGCTCAGGGACTCATTGCCCAACAGCTTCGACACCTGCAGTTCCGATGCCAGGTGCTTGCTCGCGAGGCGATTTCCATCAAGCTCGATGACATTGAAGGATGAGTGATCCGTCGACTCGATCGCATACTGCCTGGCCAGGTCGGACGTGCTGAACAGGGCTTTCATCCCAAGCTTGAGCTGGTCTATCCGGTCGAAACCAAAGACACCGAAATTGGGATCGTAGAAAGACCAGCTACTGTGTTCGGCCGTCCCGGTCCTGGCCACCATCATTGAATGGTTTTCGGTATTGAGCATCAACGTGCAAGGTGCAGGTTTAGCCGCCAACGCCTCAAAGACGCCATCGAAACTCAACGCGCCGAGCTTGTCGCCAAAATCAGCCTGGGGTATGGCGCGCAATTCGTCGAGCGCCTGAAGAAATGCATGGGTGTCACTTTCACCGGACGAGAAATGCGCATTGGCCAGTCTGCCGCTCAGTGCCTGTACCGCATCGCGGCCCTGATAAGTCGCTGCCGCCATCAGCAGCGCCAGTGGATAACAGCGCCTGCCGGGGTCGCCATCCCCCCTGACCAGCAATCCCTGAGGCATTAACCTGCTCATGGATGCGCCCGCCTCCAGGAGCGTTTTACGCACCGAGGCACTGCGTTGGAGAATGTATTGGCGCAGTTCGTACTCCGTCTGGTGCCTGATGCGAGCCACGCTCTCGCCCCATTGACGAAGCGTCAACGGCTTCTCGAATGAGAGAACCTTGAGTACCTGAGCGCTGTCCCCGGCGGGTTCAATCGGTGTTTTGACAGCGGCAAATGCCGTTTCGAACTCGGGGCTTTTGTGCGTGAGCAACGCCTGCTCGATGGCCAAGTAACGCTCCGATATACCCCGGTCAGCCGTACTTTTCGCAAGTGCTACGAGTCGCTGCCAGGCGGCGGCGAAACCGGCTTCGTCCAACGTTGCTGCGCCGAACAGGCCACCGAGCACCACCCGATGCACCGGACTCAACTGATCGAGCGGCAGTCCCCCATGGCCGATGCGAACGATCATTTCATTGAGATTGCCAACCGGATTGAAACCAAGGGAAACCGGAAGCTCAGCTGTGGGTTGGGTCAGAATCCTTTGGCGTTCATCGAAGTCCAGGGAAAAAGGTTTATTGAAGTTCAGGTCACCGCTGAGCTTTTCATTCATCGCACGGATGAAGGGTTCCCCCAACTGATCCATCCAACGCTGCAGGATGGCGGTCAGCAAAACCGGTCTCCCCTCAATGATTGGCCAGCCTTTTTCGAAGTGTAGGGTCTGCCCTTTCAACAGCTCGGATAAATTCCCCTGATAGCGGGTTTTCACTTTACCGCCGCCCCAGTTTGCTTGCTCCTTTTGCAGCCACTCTTGCGGCGTAGCGTTGATCGTCCAGCCAGAAACCTTCTCTTCTTCGGTGGCCACGTTGTAGCCATCCGACAATTTCAGCCGATCTCTAATTTCGTTTTTTCCATCAAACAGGAGATGCGTCTCCACATACTCCTCAAGCCCTGTAATAGCGGCCCCAGGTCCGGTCAAATCTATGGTCCCTCGGGAATCATAGCGAATACCGTCACTGTAGTAAGCGCCGATGGCGCTCACCAGTTTGCCTAAATACCCTCGGCGCGTTTTCGACAGTCCAGGTACCTCGGCAATCTTTTCATTCACCATCGTCAAGAGAATATCTTGTACGGCTGCGTTGTCGCTCCAGTCCACGCCGGTCGCGTTCAATCGAGACTCAAACGCTGACAGGAAGTCGTAGTTGAACCTGATCAACTCGATAATCGCCTGGGTCGAGCCAGCGCCGGCATGCGCGACAATATGGGAATTCATTTCACTGTTGATCTGGATTGCCATGCGAATCCCGTCCACTGGCGTTTGACTATTCTGCGGCACAGAAAATATGTCGGAGGGCCCCGGACGCTGCAGTGCAAACTCGTTTAATGCTGTCCTGTGCTGTTCAGGAATACTTATTGTGCGGTCAGGGTATCGACTGGGGTCGCGCCCAGGCATCAGCGATTCGTTGTTATTGAGCAGGAGTTGCAATACGCCAATTCGCGCACTTTCATCGAACCCCGTGATATCAACTCCGCCCAATACGTTTTTCAGTTGCGGCAAATAATCCACATCACTGTAGCGACCGCCCTCCAGTGCTTCGACCTGCAGACGAACCACATCGCTGGCCGCAGCAAAGTTGCCTCGCCCTGCCACTTCGCGTTCATAGACGTCCCATAAAAGGTGTTCTTTGAAGACCTCACGCACGTCGCGTAATCGCAGATGCTCATCAACCATGGCCAAGTGGCTGTCCAGGCATTTTTGCCTGAACGCAACAAGGGTGGCCTCATCCTTGCCATAGGCGCGAACCATCAGATCGATACGCGCCTCATCCGCCTTGCCAGCCCAGCGCTCCTGGCGGAGATGAGCCGACATCTGCTTTTTCAGTACCCGGGCCCGATGCTCGATCATCCGGGCCAGTACCACAGGTGTGTCAAGCGTTGCTCCCCCTGACTCCATGGCATGCGTCCTGGCACTTTCCAGGATCACCCGATTCATCTCGAACGCCAGTAATGCATCACTGTCGTACCAGAGGTTGAACGTATGGCCTTCCTGAACCAGGACCGCCTTCCATAGATTGATGTAATCGCGCTGAATGGCGCCTACCGCACTCCCGCCGACCCAAACAAAGTGCATTTTTTTCGGCACTTCGGGTGCAACCGGATTCAACATTCGAACCGTCTGAACCAGTCGGTTCGTATAGTTTTCCAGCCGCGCAGAAAGGTCGGCCAACGCTGGCGAAATCCGGCCGGCGCGCTGGCCGATCAGTGAGTCCAGCGTGTCTTTAAACAACAGCAATGGCGCCATCTGCTCAGCCCATTGCTGATTCTTTGCGCACGCTGAGTAATAGCCAGCGAGCGCTTCATATTCTGGCGTGGTGCGAAACTCGTTCGCGAGTGTTTGAATATCATCCGAGCTGAAATGTTGAAGAAACGACTTATCCGCAGTACCTGTTACCTGATATTGATTCATAACATCCATGCCATTAAAAACATATTTTAAATTCACGTATCCGCCGCATCGAGCACGGTCCATCCGTCGATGCGCGCGAACCTGAACTAAGATTTATAACCCGTACCAGAAGGCTCTGGCATTACTGACACTTTAGTAACCGACCGCGTTATTCAAGCGAAACTCAAACCGAAATATTTCGCAGAAAACAACATTTAAGCCGGAACACCAAAAATACTAAGCGATATAAATAACAACCTCAACCAAACCGCCAGGCAATTAATTAATTACATTTAACTCGACAGACAAGTGTTACTTTTATCTTTAGCGTACATGTTTATTAACGAACTGCGCACAGCCATGAACCAAACGGCTTTCGTCGGTTGTTTCAGAACATTAAGCACCGGATATTGAATTATCTGAAGCACTCTCAAGCACTTTCCGAGTGTGTTCAGTTAATGTACGGCGGGCATCCAAGAATCTTTCGGTCGATGCGCGGTGAAAAATCTTACGCACCGTAAGGCGGGGCTGCGGCCAGCCTATCTGGCCGCCATGACTTACCCGGCTGGCTTGTCGCCATACCAACGAGGCGTATACACCCACTGGCCACCCTCGGCACGCGGGAACACGCAGGTGGTGGAAGAACCGACCAGCACCATGGTGCGCATGTCGACCTGATCGGGGGTCAGATCACCCAGCGTGGTGACACGCAACGTCTGGCCCGGACGACCAATGTCCCGCCCCAACACCACCGGCGTTTGAGCGGAGCGGTGCTGCGCGACAATCTCCAGTGCCCGCCCCAGTTGCCACGGGCGCGACCGCGAAATCGGGTTGTAGAACGCCAGCGCCAGGTCGGCCTGAGACGCCAGGTCCAGCCGCTTCTCGATGATTGCCCAAGGCTTGAGGTTGTCCGACAGGGACATCACGCAGAAGTCGTGCCCCAATGGCGCGCCGGCCTGGGCGGCCGTTGCCAGGGACGCGGAGACGCCTGGAAGAATCTCCAGATCGACGTTGTGCCAACCCGGCTCACTCGACTCGTGCAGCGCTTCGAGCACCGCGGCCGCCATGGCGAATACGCCCGGATCTCCCGACGAAACCACCACCACCGACCGCCCTTGGGCCGCCAGTTCAAAGGCGTGGCGAGCGCGCTGCATTTCTTCGCGATTGTCGGTGCAATGCAGCACTTGATCCTCGCGAAATGGCCCGGCCATGCGCACGTAGGTTTCATAACCCAGCACGTCATTGGCGCGCGCCAGTTCGGCCTTGACCGCCGGCACCATCAGTTCGGCAGCGCCTGGGCCCAGGCCGATCACGGCCAGACGACCGCGTGCACGCCCAACCTGTGCAAGCTCCAGTGGCTCGTTGGCCACCGCGATGGCGATGCCGGTATCCGCCGACACAATGGTAGCGTTCGGCACGGTGTGGCGGGCCAGCTCGCTGACGCCGCCGTTGACCGACGCAAACCGCAGCGGCACGCCCAGTTCAAGCGCCGCTTCGCGCAACGCAGGATTGGCCATGTGCAGATCGCTGGCCAACAGACACGCCAGCGATTGCACGGCAATGTTTGCCTGATGCAACACCCCGCGAATCGCGTTCGGCAGATCCGCCACCCCGGCGCTCACAGCCACCAGCACGCTACGCGGGTAGATCAGCAATTCATTGGCCACCGGCGTGCGCTCGGCACTGCCAACATGAATCGACAACCGCGCCTGCGGGTCTTCCGGCAACTGCGCTTGTGCCAACCAAGGGGCCGCCCCTTCGATGCGCACGCTGTGGCCCGCGAGCAGATCCGAAACAAAACGTTTGCCCAGTTCCAGATCGCCGAGGGCGTAGCCGTTGGGTGGATTGAGCAGGCAGGTGCCGAAGCGCAATTCACCGCTGGTGGTGATCGCCGCCGACACGTCGAGACCGGCAGCAATCTCCCGCGCCATGACGTTCACGCCACCGAGGCCGCCCAGCAGCGGCACCACGGCGCTGCCGTCTTCGGCCACCGCCAGCACTGGCGGTTCGGCGCCCTTCTCAAGCAGCAACGGTGCCAAGGTGCGGATCACGATCCCGGCCGCGCACAAGGCAATGATCGGCGTGTCCTGCTGATAGAACTCGCGCACGGTGGCGCCGAACTCGTGATAAACACGGTCCGCGCCTTCAACCCGTCCGGCCAGTCCATGAATCAGGGCGCCAGGGTAGACCTGCTGGATCTTGCGTGCGGTCGCGACGCTGCCGTTGCCCAGAATGACAATCGCCGGAACTGGACGGGCCATCAGCCTTGCCACCTTTCGCCGGGAACGATGATCAGCGAGAAGTACGGCGAAGACATCGGCTCGACCTGATCCAGCGGGACGATTTTCTGATTGGCCATGGTCGCGCGTTCAACGTACAGCGCACGCTCCGCCAAGCCGAGTTCTTCGAGCACCTGACGGACTTTGGGAAAGTTACGCCCCAACTTCATGATCACCGCCGCATCGGCATCGGCCAGACGACGCTTGAGGTCCTCGTGCGGCAATACGCCAGAGAGCACCGACAGGCTCTGATTGCGATACACCAGCGGCGCGCCCAGCACCGAAGCACCGCCCAGCATCGAGCACACGCCCGGCACCACTTCGGCTTCATAGCGTTCGGCCAGCCGATCGTGCAGGTACATGTAGGAGCCGTAGAAGAACGGATCACCCTCGCAGATCACCGCCACGTCACGGCCCGCGTCCAGATGCGCGGCGAGTTCTTCGCCCGCCGCATCGTAGAAATCGCTGATCACTTGCTCATAAGACAGCGGTGCCGGCAGGGCTTCGGTGGTCACCGGATACACCAGCGGCAGCAGCGTCTGCGCATCCTGCAAATGCGCTTCGATGATGCCGAAGGCGTTGCCCTTTTTGCCCTTGGCGACGAAGTACGCCACCACCGGCGATTCGCGCAGCAGGCGCAGGGCTTTGACGGTAATCAGTTCCGGATCACCGGGGCCAACGCCCAGGCCGATCAAACGTCCAGGTTGCTGCATCATTCGATCTCCGTGGCGAGGGCGTTGACGGCGGCGGCGGCCATGGCGCTACCGCCCAGCCGGCCTTGCATGATCACAAACGGTACGCCGCGACTGTCGGCGGCGAGCGCGGCCTTGGATTCAGCGGCACCGACGAAGCCCACCGGGAAGCCGAGGATCAGGGCCGGTTTCGGCGCACCGGCGTCGAGCATTTCCAGCAGGTAAAACAGCGCGGTCGGCGCATTGCCAATTACCACCACGCTGCCTTCCAGGTGCGGACGCCACAGCTCCAGCGCAGCAGCGGAGCGGGTGTTGCCCAACTCACGGGCCAGCTCCGGAACACTGTTATCGCGCAGGGTGCAGATGACCTGGTTATTCGCGGGCAACCGCGTGCGCGTTACGCCTTCGCTGACCATCCGCGCATCGCACAGAATCGGCGCACCGGCCGCCAGCGCCTCACGCCCGGCCTTGCCCGCGCCTTCGGAAAACTGCAGGCCGTCGATGGCATCGACCATGCCGCAGGCGTGGATCACGCGTACCGCGAGTTTCTCCAGATCGGCGGGGATGCGTGCGAGGTTGGCCTCGGCGCGAATGATCGCGAAGGAGTTGCGATAGATCTCCTGACCGTCGCGGATGTAATCAAGCATCTAGGGGGCTCCGTGAGCGGTCGTCGAGTAAGGCTGCGACCGCTTCAATAGTAAGATTGCGTGCGTGCAGCGCGCCGAAACCGGGCTGTGCTGCTTCGCGAAAATAGAGGTCGTAATGACCGGCGGAAACCGCCAGCAAGGTAATCGGCGCGATGTGCGCCGCCGCGCAGGAACGCGAGCAACCCGACAGGTGGACGTTCAGCGCCAGCCCTTGGCGTTGCAGCAGCGCGGCCAGTTGCCGGGCATCGCCCTTGGTGTCGGCCAGGCCTTTGCCGCAACCGGTCGAGCCGGTGCAGGCGACCAGGCGGGCCAAGGCGTCATCGGCCGAGCAGCGCAGGCCAAGTTGTTCGAGGCTGTGGATAACTTGCGCGGCCTTGTCCAGAGGCACGCCGGGCAGCAACAGGCTTTGCCACGGCGTGAATCGCAAGCTGGTGTCACCGTGTGACCGTGCCAGTTGTGCGACACCGCGCAGCATCGCGGGATCAAGCCGCCCCAGTGGCGGCACTGCGCCGATGTAAACGCGCTCGGCGTCACGCTGTGAATGTGCACCGATGTGCAAGGCATTCGGACCTGCGATGCGCTGCCAATCCTCGATGGCTTTCAGCGGCACGCGCTCGGCCAGTCGAGCAAGAAACGCGTCGAGTGAACATTCAGCGAGCAAATGGCGCATGCGTGTCTGCTCGGGACGAGCCCCTTCAAGAAACAACTCCAGCACCGCAACGACCAGCGCATGGCCCTGATCCAGCGCCACCGAACCGGCAGGCACGTCCGTCGGGCACCCGGCCAGGCCGAAGGCCCAGCGTTGTTCGCCGCCGAGCTCAACCGCTGCCAGCCACAGGTCATGGGGATGTTCGAGCATCGCCAAGGCTTCGCCGCCATCCAGTTGCACGGCAAATTTGGCGCTGAGGTCATGCAAGCGTGCATCGCTTTGCAGCGTGGCGAGAACCTGCCCGGCCAACGGGCGCGTGTCGATCAACCGGTGCTGATCGATCCCGGCGCTCGGGCTGAGCATCAGATTGCGCACATCATCGCCAGCGGCGCTGCTCGGGCCCAGCCCGGCCGCCATCAGGTTGTCGATCAATGCAGTGTGTTCACTGCCGATCCCGCGAATTTGCAGGTTGGCGCGGTTGGTCGCCTCGATCACGCCCCCGGCATAGCGTTCGGCAGCATCCGCCACCGCGTCGGCCTGATCAGCATTGATCGAACCGCCATTCAACTTGATCCGACAGATACCGCCATCCAGCGCCTGGACGATACGCAGCAACCCCGGGCAGGCCGAGGGGCGTAAGGCGGTGGACATCGGGCGTTCGTTCAAGGGGTGACCGACTGGCTGGCAGCGTTATGGTGGGCGAAAGGTCGCCATTATGCCTGCTTTGCCCGAGCGCATGAAAATGCCTGCCGGTCGGAATCCGAGTTTCTGGTCATCCGAAAGCGTAACGAACTCCCCGCCCCCGGGACGGATTACAGAACATAGTCTTCGAAATTGAATTGAATGCCTTCCAGCGCCTTTTCCACGCTGGTTCGACGAGCGTCCATTACCCGCCGTGTGATCACCACCTTTCGAGCCAGGACATCCAGCTGAGTCATCACCTGCGATACATCCCAAAACAAGTATCCGGTATTCATACTCGACTTGATGAACCTGATATTACTGACCACCAACTCCACATCCCCATTGGCGTTGTAGCTGATCGGCATTATCTTGAAGTCGAAGGCCTTTCCACTTGTCCCCTTGACCTTCTTTAACAGTTCGATGTCTTTTTCCAGTGCGGCAAGTCCCAGATCAACCCCTTCAACCTGGTCACGACTTAGAAGAGAAGAAGCCAGCGTCGACCAGACCTGCCGCACACTGCCATCAAACCGCGTTTGAACGTGCTCGATCGGCGGATGTTCACGATTCCAGCCATGCGACCACAGTACATCGGCGTAGTAATCGGTCCAGCGTCCAGGGTGGGTTGCGCTGTTGTAAGTAATGTCCGCTTGCCTCTGCGCCAGATAAATACAATTCAATGCGAAACGATAATCCTCGCGCGACTGTCCTTGAACACCGGTCAGCAAGATATCCCCCACAAGGGTTGCATTATGTTTTATATCATCCGCTCTCACAGCCATATCCATATTCCTTAACGCCATCAAGGCGATTGTCCATTTAGTTTAAAAGTAGTTATTCAAAAACAGCTCAAGCATGCCTTACCGCAAACTTTCAACTCGTTCCAAAGACAAAATTAACAAAACCCTCCAACAATCAAACAAGTTTTCAACCACATAAGTTTTCACAAAGTGCCGTCTCCTCCGACAATGGAACAGCGCCAGATATCAGAAGCCGCGTTATCATGCTGCCCTTGAACATGAACCCTGGATTAAGGAACGGCATGACACCCTGGCTAACGGTGGTAGGTATCGGTGAAGACGGCTTCAAGGGCCTGGGCAAAAATGCCCGTCGTGCCTTGCTGGGCGCTTCGCGGATTATCGGCGGCCAGCGGCAACTGAATTTGTTGCCCGCGTGCATTCGCGGCGAACGCCAGCTCTGGCCCAGTCCGTTTACCCTTGAGCCATTACTGGCGCTGCGTGGCGAGCCGGTGTGTGTGCTGGCCAGTGGTGATCCGATGTTCTTTGGCGTCGGTGCCAGCCTTGCGCGGCAGGTGCAAGCAGAAGAAATGCAGATTCTTCCGGCGCCTTCCTCCTGCGCCCTCGCGGCGGCAAGAATGGGTTGGCCATTGCAGGAGGTGGTGACGCTTTCCGTGGTTGCCCGGCCGCTCGCCGCCCTCAATGCGCAGGTGTTCAGTGGTGTGCGTTTGCTGGTGCTGAGCAACGATGGTCACAGCCCGGCGGCGATTGCCGCTCTGCTGCGCGAGCGCGGTTTTGGTCCGAGCCGCCTCACCGTGCTGGAACATCTGGGCGGTGCAACCGAACGGCGCATCGATGGCGTTGCCAATGACTGGAATGATCCGCTGATCGCCGACCTGAACCTGGTCGCCATCGAGTGCATCGCCGAGCCGAACACGCCGCGCCTGTCCCGACTGGCCGGCCTGCCGGACTCAGCCTTCCAGCATGACGGCCAACTGACCAAGCGCGACGTGCGCGCCATCACCCTCGCGCGCCTCGCGCCGGTGCCGGGTGAACTGCTGTGGGACGTCGGCGCTGGCAGCGGCTCGATTGGCATCGAATGGATGCGTTCGCACCCGACGTGTCGCGCACTGGCCATTGAAGCCGATGAAGGTCGGCAGCTGCTGATCGAACACAACCGCGACGCCCTCGGCGTGCCCGGCCTGCAACTGATTCGCGGCAACGCACCACAGGCCCTGGCCGGGCTCGAACGCCCGGACGCGATTTTCATCGGGGGCGGCGTCACCCGCGAAGGCGTGCTCGACACCTGCTGGGCGCACCTCAAACCCGGCGGCCGACTGATTGCCAATGCCGTCACGTTGCAAAGTGAAATGACCCTGATGGCCTGGCGCGAGCAGCATGGCGGCGAGCTGACCCGCATCCACATTGCCCAGGCGCAGCCGCTGGGCGAGTTCGACACCTGGCGCCAGGCGCTGCCGATTACCTTGCTGGACGTGACGAAGCCCTGCGATGCGTGACGAAACCGCCGAACAACCCGCCCCGTTGCGCAGCGGCCTGACCACCGGCAGCTGCGCCACCGCGACCAGTCTTGCGGCAGCGCGGCTGTTGTTGGGCGGCATGGGTGCTGACGCGGTCGAGATTGTGTTGCCCAAGGGCAAGCACGTGCAGATGCGCCTGGAGTTTTGTCGCCTGACCAATGACGGCGCCGAAGCCGGAACAATCAAAGATGCGGGCGACGACCCTGACGTGACCCACGGCGCCCTGCTGTACACGCACGTGCGCCTGAGCGCTGAGCCGGGCATTCGTTTCAAGGCGGGGCGCGGTGTCGGTACGGTGACGCGCCCCGGATTGGTGCTGGCCGTCGGCGAACCGGCGATCAACCCGGTGCCGCGCAAAATGATCACCGATCACCTGACCTTGCTGGCCGAAGAGCTGGGCTACCGCGGCGGCTTCGAGGTCACCGTCAACGTCGAGGACGGCGAAGCCCTGGCGCTGAAAACCATGAACCCGCGCCTGGGGATTCTCGGCGGCTTGTCGATCCTCGGCACCAGCGGCATCGTCCGGCCGTTCTCCTGCGCGGCGTACATCGCCTCGATCCACCAAGGCATCGACGTCGCCAAAACCAACGGTTACCTGCACATCGCCGCGTGTACCGGCAACGCCAGCGAAGACACCATGCGCCGGGTCTACGACTTGCCGGAAATCGCCCTGATCGAAATGGGCGACTTCGTCGGCGCCGTACTCAAGCATCTGCGCAAAGTGCCTGTGGATAAACTCAGCCTGTGCGGCGGCTTCGGCAAGATCAGCAAACTGGCGGCCGGGCACATGGACTTGCACAGCCGACACTCCAGCATTGACCTGCCGCAACTGGCGGCATGGGCGGCGGCAGTCGGCGCGAATGAAGCGTTGCAACAGGCCATTTGCGAAGCCAATACCAGTCAGCAAGCCCTGGCGATGGCTGCCGCTGCGGGCATCGCCCTCGGTGATGCGGTGTGTCAGCACGCCCTGGAATTTGCCCGCAGCGTGGTGCCGGCGCAGGTTCAGGTCGAAGTGTTTGCCATCGATCGTCAGGGCGGGATTGTCGGCCATGCGGGGGCTTTTCAATGAAGCGCATTTTGCTGCTCGGCGGCGTGACGGAAGCGCTGGCCATCGCTCGCACCCTTGGGCCTGAACACATTTACAGCCTCGCCGGTGTGGGGCGGGTGCCAACGGATCTGACCTGTCAGGTACACGTCGGCGGCTACGGCGGCGCAGAAGGTCTGGCGCAGTTCATTCGCGAAGAAGGCATCGACCTGCTGCTGGACGCGACCCACCCCTATGCCGCACAAATCAGCCACAACGCCGCGACTGCCGCGCAGTTGACCGGCATAGCCTGCTGGGCGCTGCGCCGTCCGGCCTGGCAACCTCTGGCGGGAGATGACTGGCGCGAAGTCGCCGACTGGGCCGAACTGATCGAAGCCCTGCAACCCTTCCACCGCCCCTTGTTCACCCTCGGCCGCGAACCCTTGCAGCACCTGCACGAAATCCCGCCGGAGCAATTCTGGACGTTACGTGCGCTGGACGTTTACCCCGGCAACGACCGCTGCGAAGTCATCGGCGCACGCGGCCCGTTTGTGATCGAGGAAGAACGCGAGCTGTTTGAACGTCGGCAGATTGATGTGCTGATCAGCAAGAACAGCGGCAGCACTGCGACCGAGCCGAAGCTGGAAGTGGCGCGGGAGCGCGGGGTGCCGGTGATTGTGTTGCGCAGGCCTGTGTTGCCACAGGTTGATCGTGAGCTCCTGACGCTTCGAGAAACACTTGATGCATTGGCGGTATTTAACAAATAAGGCAGGATCGCTGGCTTGCATGATAAGTAACCTATTTGTTACCTTCAGGGCCGCCTGGGATCACACTCGAAGAATACTTTCAGGAAAACGAAACAAGCCCCTTTGGGCGCTGGTTTTCCACCTTAGATGTACAGGCTGCGTTTAGGGTATCTACTGCGTTGGTCCGACTGGAGCTAGGCAATACGTCCAACATCAAATGGTTCGAAGGTCTCGGCTACCGAATCTATCTAGTTCAAGAGGGCAAACGTTTGATCATCCTTTTTAGTGGGGGCGATAAATCCACTCAAAAGGCCGACATCAAAGCGGTCAAAACACTGATAGCTGAATTTCGAACCCGTAAAAAAGCTGAACGAACCCGGAGAGAAAGCCATGGCGCTCACCCGCAGCTACAAACACACCATCGCCGAGCGTGCCCAGCGTGACCCCGAGTTCGCCCAGGCGTTGTTGGATGAGGCTGCTACTCTGTTTCTTAATGGCGAACCTGAAATGGCCAGGATCATTTTGCGTGATTTGGTCAATGCCACCGTAGGTTTCGAAGAACTGGCGAAGGAAACAGCTAAACCCAGCAAAAGTCTTCACCGAATGTTGTCCGCCAAGGGAAACCCAAGCATGGACAACTTGGCTGCTATATTCGCCGTAATTCGCACTACGCTTGGAGTAGATTTGGAAGTACACGCGGTACGTACGCACTGAATGGCATAGAAACAAACGGTTCTACTGCGACACCACACCGCACGCCGCTTTTTTACTTATCGGCCCTGATCAGGCTAAATAGCCGCGCTTGATCGCCCACCCAAACGGATTTCCCCATGTCCCGACATCGGCTTGCAATTGCCTGGATCGCCTGCTTCGCAGTGCTGTTCAACATGCTCGCCATGCCGATGAGCAATGCGATGGCGCAGTCTGCCAAATCGCCTGCCGAGCAGTTGTTGTGGGGCAGTTTCTGCACCTCAAGCGGCACCAAAATGGTGGCGATATCCCTGGGTGATCTCGGGCAGAAAGCGCCGCAAGGCGACGATCATTCCAACATGCAGCATTGCTGGTGTTGCTCGGGCGCAGCGCCTGTCGTGGCGCTGCCAGGGCATGAGCCGCAGCTGTACTTCGCGCAGTTCGAGGCCAATCGAAGCCTGCCTGCCGCTACACTCGATATCCCCACACCGCGCCAGCAATGGCCCAGCCTCAACCCCCGCGCCTCTCCTCTGGTGTGATTCCTTCTCGCAATTGACCTGCGTTTTGAATCGCTCTGGAGAACTGCCATGTTGAACAAACTCATCGTTCTGGCCGCGCTGTTGCTGCCTGCCTGCTTTGCCAATGCCCACGAATACAAAGTCGGCGAGCTGGAAATCGCTCACCCGTGGTCGCAGGAGTTGCCGCCGAACGCGCCAACCGTTGCCGCCTATTTCGTGATTCACAACAGCGGCAAAACCGCTGATCGCCTGCTGAGTGTCGACTCGCCGATTTCGGCCGTAGCCGAGCTGCACGAACACGTGATGCAAGGCGATCTGATGAAGATGCAACAGGTGCCGAGCGTCGATGTTCCGGCGGGCGGCAACGTCACCTTTGCGCCGATGGCCTATCACGTGATGCTGGTCAACCTGAAAGACCGCAGCCTGTTGACCGACGGCAAACGCTTCCCGCTGACGATGCACTTCGAGAAGGCCGGTGACGTGACGGTCGAAGTCGCCGTGCAGAAGAAGCCGCCCGAAGACATGCCGATGCACGCTCACGCCGAATAACCGGCTGAGCAGACTTCGCAATGCGCCCGTCCAGCGCCAGGTCATCCGCGTCCCGTCGTCAGTCATTGAGCCTGACGCGCGGCAGCTGGATCAGCCTGTTCGCCATGTTGATGATCTTTATCGGCCCGCTGATTTCTCAGTCGATGCCGATGGATCAACGCGCCTCGCCAATGGCCATCAACATGTCGATGGACATGTCGGCGATGGAACACGCCGACCACGGTGTGCAACCCGCTGCCGAGCACTGCCCGCCCACCCCGTCGCACCACGCGATCTGGGAAAAATGCGGCTATTGCAGCCTGCTGTTCAACTGCCCGGCGCTGACCGGCGGTGTTTCATTCACAACCTTCAACACCCCGCCCCCCCACACGTTCACGACTCCGTCCCCCCGCCTGGGCCACGCCCGGCAAACCGTCTTCCCCGGCGCTCGAACCCGCGCCCCGCCCATCGTCGCGTAAACACCCACCTCTGATCTCACACGGATTCGAAGACAGCTTCAGGCTGTCGGCCGTGTCGTTTATGCCGTTCGATGGAAATTGTCATGTCCAGGTTTTCTGCTGACTCACGCTTGAGCACTGCCCAAGCTTCTTTTGCCCTGAACGACGCCAGTGTTCGTTTCAGGCACGCCACCGCACTCCTTTGTGGCGCGTTGCTGACCCCGATGGCGCTGGCCGATGAACACGCCGGCCACATCGAAGAACTGAGCCCGACGGTGATCACCGCAATCGCCCCCAGCTCGCCGCTGACCATCGTCACCAACCCCAAGGACCCGCGCCAACCGGTGCCGGCCAGCGACGGTGCCGACTATTTGAAAACCATCCCCGGCTTCGCCCTCGTGCGCAACGGCGGCACCAACGGCGACCCGGTGCTGCGCGGCATGTTCGGCTCGCGGATGAACATCCTCACCAACGGCGGCCAATTGCTGGGCGCCTGCCCCGGCCGGATGGACGCGCCAACTTCGTACCTCTCGCCGGAAACCTACGACACACTCACCGTGATCAAAGGTCCGCAAACCGTGCTTTGGGGACCGGGCGCATCCGCCGGGACCATCCTCTTCGACCGCGAACCGGAAAACTTCGGCGAACTCGGTACGCGGGTGAACGCCAGCGTCTTGGGCGGCTCCAACGGCCGTTTCGACAAAGTGGTGGACGCCGCTGCCGGTGGGCCATTGGGCTATGTGCGAGTGATCGGCAACACCGCGCACGCCGACGATTATCGCGATGGCAACAACGACACCGTGCCCTCACGCTACGACAAGTGGAACGGCGACGTCATGCTCGGCTGGACCCCGGACGCCGACACTCTGCTGGAACTGACTGCCGGCAAGGGCGACGGTGAAGCGCGCTACGCCGGGCGCGGCATGGACGGTTCGCAGTTCAAGCGCGAAAGCCTGGGCCTGCGTTTCGAAAAGTCGAACATCGGCGACGTGCTGGACAAGGTCGAAGCGCAGATCTACTACAACTACGCCGACCACGTGATGGACAACTACACCCTGCGCACGCCCTCCGGCACCGGGATGATGTCCGGCCCGATGGCCTCGAACGTCGACCGCCGCACCCTCGGCGCAAGGATCAAAGGCACCTGGCGCTGGGCCGATGTGCAATTGATCAGCGGCCTCGATGTGCAAACCAGCGAACACCGCCAGCGCGGCGGCATGGGCGTCGACACTTACAAAGACCTGCCCTATACCGAAGACGCTGACTTCCACAATTACGGAGTCTTCAGCGAACTGACCTGGTACGCCGCCGACCGCGACCGGCTGATTACCGGCGCGCGCCTGGACCGCGCCTCGGCCAAGGATTACCGGCAAACCATCGGTTCGGGGATGATGACCCGCCCCAACCCGACCGCCGACGACACCCGCGCCGACACCCTGCCAAGTGGCTTCGTCCGCTATGAACATGACCTGGCCGACAGCCCGACCACCCTCTACGCCGGCATCGGCCACACCGAGCGTTTCCCGGATTACTGGGAGCTGTTTTCACCCAAGCTCGGCCCCGCCGGTTCGGTGAATGCCTTCGATTCGATCAAGCCCGAGAAAACCACCCAGATCGACTTCGGCCTGCAATACAAAACCGAAAACCTCGACGCCTGGGCCTCGGGTTACGTCGGCAAAGTCCACGACTACATCCTGTTCAACTACCTCCCGACCCCGATGGGCACCACCTCCCAGGCGCAAAACATCGATGCGCGAATCATGGGCGGCGAACTCGGTGCGGCTTACCGGTTGACCTCCAACTGGAAGGCCGACGCGACCCTGGCCTACGCCTGGGGCAAGAACAGCAGCGACGGCAACGCCCTGCCGCAAATGCCGCCACTGGATGCGCGTTTCGGCCTGACCTACAGCGAAGACAACTGGAGCGCCGGCGCTTTGTGGCGGGTGGTCGCGGCGCAAAACCGCATCGATCAGAACAAGGGCAACGTCGTCGGCAAAGACTTCGACAAGACCCCGGGCTTCGGCGTGTTCTCGCTCAACGGTGCCTACCGGATCGACAAGCACTGGAGGGTCAGCACCGGCGTCGACAACCTGTTCGGCAAGGCCTACGCCGAGCACTTGAACCTGGCCGGCAACGCCGGTTTCGGCTACCCGGCCAATGACCCGCAGGCCATTAAAGAACCGGGGCGAACGCTCTGGACCAAAGTGGACATGAGTTTCTAAAGCATCGCGGGCAAGCCCGCTCCCACATGGACAGTGTGAAACCTGTGGGAGCGAGCTTGCTCGCGATCGGTGGCGCAACAACCGCCAACAAACAACTAAAAGATCCATGCCAAAGCGGAGCACACGTGATGAAACAGCCCAAAGTGAATTTCTACAACCTGGCCTGGCGCTGGCATTTCTATGCCGGTCTGTTCGTGGCGCCTTTTATGGTGATGCTGGCCCTGACCGGCACCCTTTATCTGTTCAAACCGCAACTCGATCCGTTGATGTACGGCAGCCTGATGACCGTCCCGGCCGGCCACCACACGGTGTCCGCCGACGACCTGCTCAAACGCGTGAAAGAGGCCTATCCACAAGCCACGATCAAACAGTACCTGCCGCCGGTCAACACCGAGCGCAGCGCGCAATTCGTCGTGATCAACGGCGGCACCGAACTCAACGTGTTCATTGATCCGTACCACGGCGACATCCTCGGCGAGCAAGACGCCAAGAAAAACCTGCAAGCCATAGCGCGGGCGATTCACGGCGAGCTGATGATCGGCACCGTCGGTGATCGACTGATCGAAATGGCCGCCGGTTGGGGCATCGTGCTGGTGGTGTCCGGGGTGTTCCTGTGGTGGCCGCGTGGCCAGGCGGCCGGCATTTTGTGGCCACGCCTGAGCAGTCGCGGTCGCGTGTTGTGGCGTGACCTGCACGCGGTCACCGGGTTCTGGGGCGCGTCGTTGCTGCTGGTGATGCTGCTCAGCGGCATGACCTGGACCGGGTTCTGGGGCCAGCAATACGCTGGCGTGTGGAACGTGTTCCCGGCCGCCATGTGGGACAACGTGCCCACGTCCGATGTCGAAGCGCGCAGCCTCAACACCGCCACCCGCCAGACCGTGCCTTGGGCAATGGAAAACACGCCGATGCCAATGTCCGGCGGCGACCATGCTGAACACATGGCCCACGGTGGCGCGCAAGCCGGCCCAGCCGCCCCGACCATCAGCCTGCAAGACGTGCAAAACATCGCCGTGCAACGCAAGGTCGGGCCGGGTTACAGCATCACCTTCCCGAAAACCGCCACCGGCGTGTTTACCATTGCCGTGTTCGCCGACGACCCGCGCAACGACGCCACGCTGCATGTCGATCAATACACCGGCGATGTCCTCGCCGACGTGCGTTATGAACAATACGGCCCCGTCGCCCGCGCCACCGAAATCGGCGTGATGCTGCACGAAGGCAAGATGTTCGGTGTGGTCAACCAGATCATCGTGCTGCTGATTTGCCTGATGATCCTGCTCAGCGCCATCAGCGGCGTGGTGATCTGGTGGAAGCGTCGTCCGCAAGGCAAGTTCGGCGTGCCGCCGCTGCGCCACGACCTGCCGAAATGGAAAACCGCGATGGTCATCATGTTCGCCCTGGCGGTGATGTTTCCGTTGGTGGGGGCTTCGCTGGTGGTGGTCTGGGTGCTGGATCGCGTGCTGTTGTCGCGTTTCAGCCGACAAACTGAATCGGCCTCTTCTTCATCATGAAACAGGCGAGATGCGCGGGTTAGAGAGGCCTGTAGACTTCCCGCGCTTATCTCGCGGTGATTTTTAGTGTTACTGTGTAACGCAGGATAGCGTTCTGATCCTAAGGCCCCTTCGCGACCAAGCCCGCGAAGAGGCCATCAGCATGACGGAACATCTAAGAGCAAACGCATGACCTCGCTGAACCTCAAACACCTCGCCTGGACACCCCTGGGCCACGGCCATTGTCATCACCAGTTCCAGCTGCGTGATGCCTCGCTGCATGTGGCCGCCGGCGAGTTCGTCGGGTTGATCGGCCCCAACGGCAGCGGCAAGACCAGCCTGTTGCGCTGTGCCTGGCGCTTCAGCAAACCCGAAAGCGGCGAGGTCCAACTCGATCACCACAACGTCTGGAAGCAATCCTCCCGTTGGTGCGCGCAACGCATTGCCGTGGTCTTGCAGGAATTCCCCGACGCCTTCGGCCTGACCGTTGAAGCAGTGGTCGCCATGGGCCGCACGCCGCACAAAGGCCTGTTCGATGGCGACACACTTGAAGACCGAAACCTCGCAACCCAGGCGCTGGAATCCGTCGGCCTCAGCGGCTTCGAAGACCACGCGTTCGCCACCCTCTCGGGCGGTGAAAAGCAGCGAGTGATTCTCGCCCGCGCCCTGGCGCAGCAACCGCAACTGCTGATCCTCGACGAGCCGACCAACCACCTCGACCCGCGCTATCAGCTGGAACTGCTGCAACTGGTCAAACGCCTGCAGATCGGCACCCTCGCCAGCATCCACGACCTCAACCTCGCCGCCGCTTTCTGTGATCGGTTGTACGTGATCAACCACGGCCGCATCGTCGCCAGCGGCCCCCCCAAAGAAGTCCTGACCGCCCCACTGCTGCGCAACGTTTTCGGCGTCGAAGCCTTGATCGACGACCATCCTCTGCACGGCTACCCACGAATCACCTGGATTACCCAACCATGACGTTGCGTCCCCTGCTGTGCGCCGCCCTTCTGCTGGGCAGTGCCCAGGCCTTGGCCGAGGCCACGCATTACCCGCTGACCGTGCACAGCTGCAACCGCGAAGTGACCTTCAAGCAAGCGCCGAAACACGCGGTCAGCCATGACATCAACATGACCCAGATGATGCTCGCCCTCGGCCTCAAACCGAGCATGGCCGGCTACAGCGGCGTGAGCGGCTGGAAGTCGGTGACGCCCGAGATGCAGAGCATCCTCGACGGCTTGCCGGAGCTCGCCGCGAAGTACCCGTCGGTGGAAACCCTGCTCAACGCCAACGTCGATTTCTTCTTCGCCGGCTGGGATTACGGCATGCGCGTGGGTGGCGACCTGACGCCGCAAACCCTGCAACCGTTGGGCATCAATGTCTATGAGCTGACCGAGTCCTGCGCCTTCGTGATGAAGCGCCCGGCCGCCAGCCTCGAAGACACCTACAACGACCTGCGCAACCTCGGCAAAATCTTCGACGTGCAGGACCGCGCCAACACCTTGATCGCGCAGATGCAGGCGCAAGTCGACGAGGTGCGCCAGGACCTGCCGGCGGACAAGCCGCGCGTGTTCCTTTACGACAGCGGTGAAGACCGCGCCATGACCTCCGGCCGCCTCGGCATGCCGCAAGCGCTGATCGATGCGGCGGGCGGGCGCAACATTCTCGATGACGTCGACGCGAGCTGGACCCGGGTCAACTGGGAGAGCGTGGTCGAACGCAACCCGCAGGTGATCGTCATCGTCGACTACGGCGAAGTGACCGCTGCACAGAAAGAGCAATTCCTGCTCAGCAACAAGGCACTGCAATCGGTGGACGCGATCAAGAACCAGCGCTTTATCGTCATTCCCTACGTGCAGGCCACGCCCGGCATCGACAACGTGTTGGCGGTAGAAACCCTGGCCAAAGGGTTCCACGGCGAATGATCAAGCGTCGTTACGCGTTATTGCTGCTGGCCCTCGGCGCGATGTTGCTGGTGTCGTGCGTGGTGTCGCTGGGTTTCGGCCCGGCGCGGGTGCCGGTGGATGTGGTGTGGCGGATTTTGCTGCACAAGGTGTTGGGGCTCGGTGAGGTGAACTGGACCGCCGGGCAGGAACACATCGTGTGGCTGATCCGCGTGCCGCGCATGTTGCTTGGCGCGCTGGTCGGCGCCGGGCTGGCGTTGATCGGCGCGGTGCTGCAAGCGGTGACGCGCAATCCGTTGGCTGATCCGCACTTGCTTGGGGTCACGTCCGGCGCGACCCTCGGCGCGGTGATTGTGGTGCTGCATGTCGGTGAGATTGTCGGGGTGCTGACCTTACCGATTGCGGCGTTTATCGGTGCGCTGCTGAGCATGTTGATTGTGCTGGTGATCGCCCATCGTCATGGTCGGCTGGACAGTGATCGGCTGCTGCTGTGCGGTGTGTCGGTGTCGTTCGTGATGATGGCGACGGCCAATCTGTTGCTGTTTCTTGGCGATCACCGCGCCAGTTCGGCGGTGATGTTCTGGATGCTCGGCGGGCTCGGGCTGGCGCGCTGGGAATTGCTCGCGGTGCCGGCTGCCAGCGTGTTGCTGGGGTTGGTATTGCTGCTGGGCATGGCCCGGCCTTTGAATGCGTTGATGGCCGGCGAGCAGACGGCGGTGACCCTCGGGCTGAATGCGCGCAGTGTGCGGTTGCGGGTGTTTTTAATTGCGTCGCTGATGACCGGGGTGCTGGTCTCGATCAGCGGGTCCATCGGTTTTGTCGGGCTGATGGTGCCGCACATTGCGCGGCGGCTGGTCGGGGCGGAACATCGGCGATTGCTGCCGGCGTGCGTGTTGCTCGGCAGCCTGTTCCTCGTCTGGGTCGACGTCGCCGCACGCACGCTGATCGCCCCGGAAGACCTGCCCATTGGCGTTGCCACGGCGGCCATCGGTGGGTTGTTTTTCATCGGCCTCATGCGCCGGCGCTGATCCCTCCGGCACATTCAGCATTACTTTGTCTGTTATACCGCTATCGCGAGCAGGCTCACTCCTACAGGGGACTGTGATTCTGGGGATGTTTATTTGTGTTTATGCGGACGCCAAAAGACCGGACGTTTCCCACGACTTTTTCAGGTTGTTCGTCGGACGTGGGCTGTCTAGTCTGGGGCTGTCACTGCACATCAGTGATTGGGTGTGAGAACCCGGCAGCCCCTGTTAATCCAACATCAGTACCACCATAATTGCCGCCGGCTTATCCGCTGCCTGCAATGCTCTATGGCGGCTGTGTGCGGGCGGACTTCGGTCCGGCCGGGTTCGGGGTTACCGGTTTCTCACTCCGCACATAGCTGCCACCCCCTTATCGTGTGAGAACGATAGGTGGTGGCCCCAAATGAGATAACCCCAAATGAGCAAAAAGATTGTTCCAGATCCACCCATCGACACCACCACGCCCGATCCCGAAATATCTCGCGACGAAGACCTGCTCCGAGACCGCGAAGCCATCAAGCGCGCCCTCGACTACTACCTCGATCCCCCGGCCCAATACACCGAAAAACCCCGCCGCCCCAGCACCATGTACATGATCGCGCCAAACAACGACAGCGAAAGCCTGCTGGTCCATGCCTGTGAATCCCTGGCCTCCGCCAGCGTCCTGGCCAGCGATTTCGCCGCCGACCTGATCGGCCCGCAACGCCACAAGGCGATGGCCATCCAGCAGATCATCATGCTCGCGGAACTGGCGGTGAACCGCGCCGTGGATAACGTCGTTCCCACTTAGAAACACCGCAAAAAACAATGTGGGAGTGAGCCTGCTTGCTTCCACAGTTTTTTTGTAGTCCACGAACTCAGCTCCCACATTTGATCGGTGTTGCCTCCAAGGTCTGCGCCCCAATGTGGCGCACCTCGTCGCACCACCGCCCCGCCCTCGTCCCTTCGTGGTGCGCCGCCACCGCGCGCGAGCGCTCTAAAACGACATTTCCCTGCCTTTTGTCGACCGGGCACAGCCTTTGCAAAACACCCTTCAGTAGTCCGCATCTGCCAACCAAAAAAATTCATAAGTTCATGGAGATCGCACAATGAAGCGTCGTAGCTTGATCAAGGCTTTCACACTCTCGGCAAGCATTGCCGCGATGGGCATGACCTGGACGGTCCAGGCCGCCGAGACCATCAAGGTCGGGATTCTGCATTCGTTGTCCGGCACCATGGCGATCTCCGAAACGTCGCTCAAAGACATGGCGTTGATGACCATCGACGAGATCAACGCCAAGGGCGGCGTGAACGGCAAGATGCTGGAACCGGTGGTGGTGGACCCGGCGTCGAACTGGCCGCTGTTCGCCGAAAAGGGCCGGCAGTTGCTGACTCAGGACAAGGTTGCCGTGGTGTTCGGCTGCTGGACATCGGTGTCGCGTAAATCGGTGTTGCCGGTGTTCGAAGAGCTCAACGGCTTGCTGTTCTACCCGGTGCAGTACGAAGGCGAAGAGATGTCGCCGAACGTGTTCTACACCGGCGCCGCGCCGAACCAGCAGGCGATCCCCGCCGTTGAATACCTGATGAGCGAAGAAGGTGGCAGCGCCAAGCGTTACTTCCTGCTCGGCACCGACTACGTCTACCCGCGCACCACCAACAAAATCCTGCGCTCGTTCCTGCATTCCAAAGACGTGGCGGACAAGGATATCGAAGAGGTCTACACCCCGTTCGGCCACGCCGATTACCAGACCATCGTTGCCAACATCAAAAAATTCTCCGCCGGCGGCAAGACAGCCGTCATCTCGACCGTCAATGGCGACTCCAACGTGCCGTTTTATAAAGAGCTGGCCAACCAGGGCTTGAAAGCCACCGACGTTCCGGTCGTGGCGTTCTCCGTCGGCGAAGAAGAACTGCGCGGCATCGACACCAAACCGTTGGTGGGCAACCTCGCGGCGTGGAACTACTTCGAGTCGGTCGAGAACCCGCAGAACGCGAAGTTCGTCGCAGACTGGAAAGCCTACGCCAAGAAACACAACCTGCCGGGCGCCGACAAAGCGGTGACCAACGACCCGATGGAAGCTACTTACGTCGGCATTCACATGTGGGCGCAAGCGGCGGAAAAAGCCAAGTCCACCGACGTCGACAAAGTCCGCGAAGCCCTCGCCGGCCAGACCTTTGCCGCGCCGTCCGGCTACACCCTGACCATGGACAAGACCAACCACCACCTGCACAAACCGGTGATGATCGGCGAGATCCAGGCTGATGGTCAGTTCAACGTGGTGTGGCAGACCGAAGGACCGATCCGCGCCCAGCCGTGGAGCCCGTTCATCTCGGGCAACGACAAGAAGCCGGATTATGCGGTGAAGAGCAACTAAGCCACCCCGCACAGCCTGATCGTTCCCACGCTCTGCGTGGGAATGCAGCCATGGACGCTCTGCGTCCCAAAAGCGGACGCGGAGCGTCCGGTGAGGCATTCCCACGCAGAGCGTGGGAACGATCAATACGCAAGGCCAATGACATGCCAACTGTCCTTTACCGTCTATTCCTCGCCGTCGCCTTGCTTTTACCGATGGCCGCTTTTGCCGGCGACGCCGAAGACTTCGTCGCCGCCAATCCCGTGCAGCAAGCCAAACTGCTGGAAGCCTGGGCCGCGCAGCCCGAGCCGGCGCGCATCGAATTGATCAATGCCCTGCAACAAGGCGAATTGACCGTCGACGGCCAAGCCAAAACCCTGCGCCTGAACAATCGCCTGCGAGGTCTGATCGACACCGCACTGGCCAGCCATCAACTGCTCGCCGCTGACCCAAAAACCCGTCTGGCCGCCGCGCAGCAATTGCAGAAAAGCGCGAAACCGGCGCAACTGACATTCCTCGACCGGCAACTGGCCGGCGAAAAAGACGAAAGCGTTCACGCCGCCCTGAGCCTGGCCCTGGCCAATCTGCAACTGGTGGATACCGACCCGGCCGTGCGCCTCGCCGCCGTGCGCTTGCTCGGCGAAACCGGCGACCCGCTGGCGCGCACTCGCCTCGAAAGCCTGCTCGAACCGGGTGTCGAAGCCGACGCCAGTGTGCGCACGGCGGCCGAAACCAGCCTCGCGCAAGTCAAACGCAAACTGCTGATCGGCGAGCTGCTCGGACAGGCGTTCAGCGGCATGTCATTGGGTTCGATTTTGCTGCTCGCGGCATTGGGCCTGGCGATCACCTTCGGCCTGCTCGGCGTGATCAATATGGCCCACGGCGAGATGCTGATGCTCGGCGCTTACTCGACCTATGTGGTGCAGTTGATGTTTCAGCGCTTCGCTCCGCAAGCCATCGAGTTCTATCCGCTGATCGCCTTGCCGGTGGCGTTTTTCGTCACCGCCGCCATCGGCATGGCGCTGGAGCGCACGGTGATTCGTCACCTCTACGGCCGTCCGCTGGAAACCCTGTTGGCGACCTGGGGCATCAGCCTGATGCTGATTCAGCTTGTCCGATTGGTATTCGGCGCACAGAACGTCGAGGTCGCGAATCCGGCCTGGCTGTCCGGCGGGATTCAAGTGCTGCCCAACCTTGTGCTGCCCTACAACCGCATCGTGATCATCGCCTTCGCCCTGTTTGTGGTGGTGCTGACCTGGCTGTTGCTGAACAAGACGCGACTGGGCCTGAACGTGCGCGCCGTCACCCAGAACCGCAACATGGCCGCGTGCTGCGGTGTGCCGACCGGGCGCGTGGACATGCTCGCCTTCGGCCTCGGCTCGGGCATCGCCGGCCTCGGGGGCGTGGCGCTGAGCCAGATCGGCAACGTCGGCCCGGACCTCGGCCAGAGCTACATCATCGACTCGTTCCTGGTGGTGGTGCTCGGCGGTGTCGGCCAGTTGGCCGGTAGCGTCCTGGCCGCGTTCGGCCTCGGCATCGCCAACAAGATTCTCGAACCGCAGATCGGCGCCGTGCTCGGCAAGATCCTGATCCTCGCGCTGATCATTCTGTTCATCCAGAAGCGTCCGCAAGGCCTCTTCGCACTGAAAGGACGGGTGATCGACTGATGAACCAGCCCCTATTGCTCACGGCCACACAAAAGGCCGGTCCCAAAATCACTCTCGCGGTCGGCGCGGTGATTCTCGCGCTGCTGCTGGCGTTGCCGCTGCTGTCGCTGTTATCGCCGATCAGTGTGTTTCACGTGTCGGCCTACACCCTGACGCTGGTGGGCAAGATTCTTTGCTACGCCATCGTCGCCCTCGCGCTGGATCTGGTCTGGGGATACGCAGGTTTACTGTCCCTCGGCCATGGTCTGTTTTTCGCCCTCGGCGGTTACGCGATGGGCATGTACCTGATGCGCCAGGCCTCGGGCGATGGCTTGCCAGCGTTCATGACCTTTTTGTCGTGGACCGAGTTGCCGTGGTACTGGACCGGCACCAGCAGCTTCCTCTGGGCCATGTGCCTGGTGGTATTGGCGCCGGGATTGCTGGCGCTGGTGTTCGGTTTCTTCGCCTTCCGCTCGCGGATCAAGGGCGTGTATTTCTCGATCATGACCCAGGCCCTGACCTTCGCCGGGATGCTCCTGTTCTTCCGCAACGAAACCGGGTTTGGCGGCAACAACGGCTTCACCAATTTCCGCACCATTCTCGGCTTCGGCATCACCGAACCGGGCACTCGCGCGGTGCTGTTTTTCGCCACCGTGGTGTTGCTGGTGGCAAGCCTGTTCATCGGCTGGCGCCTGGCGCAGAGCAAGTTCGGCCGAGTATTGACCGCACTGCGCGATGCGGAAAACCGCCTGATGTTCTGCGGTTACGACCCACGCGGTTTCAAGCTGTTTGTCTGGGTGTTGAGTGCGGTGTTGTGCGGTCTGGCCGGGGCGTTGTACGTGCCGCAGGTCGGGATCATCAACCCGAGTGAAATGTCGCCGACCAACTCGATTGAAGCGGCGGTCTGGGTGGCCCTCGGTGGTCGCGGAACCTTGATCGGTCCGCTGTTGGGTGCCGGTGTGGTCAACGGCATGAAGAGCTGGTTCACCGTGGCGTTCCCGGAGTACTGGCTGTTCTTCCTCGGTGCCCTGTTCATCGTCGTGACCTTGTACCTGCCTAAAGGCGTGATCGGCCTGCTGAAAAAAAGGGGTGAACAATGAGAGTCACAGCAACGGCTGAGTTCATGCTCGAACCGGCCTTTTTCCCCGTGGAACCGAACAAGGACGCTGGCACCAGCCGCGAAGCCATCAGCCATGGTCAACGCGTCAGTCCCGGCCTCGACACCCGCCACGGCACGATTCTGACCCTGGAAGACATCAGCGTCAGCTTCGACGGCTTCAAGGCGCTGAACAATCTGAACCTGTACATCGGCGTCGGCGAACTGCGCTGCATCATCGGTCCCAATGGCGCGGGCAAGACCACGCTGATGGACGTGATCACCGGCAAGACCCGGCCGAGTCACGGCAAGGCCTGGTTCGGTGAAACCCTGGACCTGACGCAAATGAGCGAAGTGCAGATCGCCCAGGCCGGTATCGGTCGCAAGTTTCAGAAGCCGACGGTGTTCGAAGCGCTGAGCGTGTTCGAGAACCTGGAGCTGGCGCAGAAAACCGACAAATCAGTGTGGGCCAGCCTGCGTGCGCGCCTTACAGGTGAGCAGAAAGATCGCATCACTGACGTGCTGGAAACCATTCGCCTGACCACGTCGGTCAATCGGCCGGCGGGGTTGTTGTCCCACGGTCAGAAGCAGTTTCTGGAGATCGGCATGCTGCTGATGCAAGACCCGCAACTGCTGCTGCTCGACGAGCCGGTGGCGGGCATGACTGACGCTGAAACCGAATTTACCGCGCAACTGTTCAAGACCCTGGCGGGCAAGCATTCGTTGATGGTGGTGGAACACGACATGGGGTTTGTGGGTTCGATTGCCGACCACGTCACCGTGTTGCACCAGGGCAGCGTGCTGGCGCAAGGGTCGCTGGAACAGGTGCAAGAAAATGAGCGGGTGATTGAGGTGTACCTCGGTCGCTGAAATCTCGCCGCTGTAGGAGAATTTGAGAATGCTGCAAGTCGACAAGCTGCACCAGTATTACGGCGGTAGTCACATCCTGCGCGGCCTGACGTTTGACGTGAAAGTCGGCGAAGTCACCTGCCTGCTCGGGCGCAACGGCGTCGGCAAGACCACCCTGCTCAAATGCCTGATGGGTTTGCTCCCGGCCAAGGAAGGCGCGGTGAACTGGGAAGGCAAACCGATCACCACGTTCAAGCCACACCAGCGCGTGCATGCCGGGATCGCTTACGTGCCGCAGGGCCGCGAGATTTTCGGTCGTCTGACCGTCGAAGAAAACCTGCTGATGGGGCTGTCTCGTTTCCCCGGCAGCGAAGCCAAGGAAGTCCCGGCGTTCATTTACGAGCTGTTCCCGGTGCTGCTGCAAATGAAGCAACGGCGCGGCGGTGACCTGTCCGGCGGTCAACAACAGCAATTGGCGATCGGCCGGGCGCTGGCCAGCCGTCCTCGCCTGTTGATCCTCGACGAACCCACTGAAGGCATCCAGCCGTCGGTGATCAAGGAGATCGGTGCGGTGATCAAGAAGCTTGCGGCCCGGGGCGACATGGCGATTCTGCTGGTGGAGCAGTTCTACGATTTCGCCGCCGAACTGGCCGATCAATACCTGGTGATGTCCCGGGGTGAGATCGTGCAGCAAGGACGCGGGGAAAATATGGACGCCGAAGGTGTGCGCGGGCTGGTAACGATCTAATCTGTAGCGTCCTAACGATAATTAAAAATATGAATGTACCTCTTCCTACTGTCCTGTTTACCCCGAGCTGGCACGCCGAGCTGGAGCTGGGCTACGCCCGTTTCGGCGACAGCACGCGCCCGGTCCAGCGCCGCCACAAAGGCCCGCTGCGGGTGCAAAAGCATCTGTATGCCGAAGGCCCCGAGGTCTGCCAGCACATCATCGTGCACCCGCCGGGCGGGATTGCAGGGGGTGATCGGCTGGACATTTCGGCCAGTGTCGGCGCGAATGCCTGGGCGCAAATCACCAGCCCCGGCGCGGCCAAGTGGTATCGCGCGGCAGGACCGGCCTATCAGCAACTGGATCTGAAAGTCGCGGCTGGCGGAACGCTGGAGTGGTTGCCGCAGGAGACGATTATCTTCAGCGATGCTCAGGCGCAATTGAGCACCTCGATCGAGCTGGAAGGCGACGCGCGGCTGTTCTACTGGGACGTCGTGGCGCTGGGTCGCCCGGCCAGTGGCGAGCGCTTTGACCTGGGGCATTTCCAGGCGCGGCTGGACATTCGCCGCGACGGCCAGTTGCTCTGGCACGAACGCCAGCGCATTGTCGGGAATGACGGGTTACTGGATTCACCGATTGGGCTGGACGGGCAACCGGTGTTTGCGACGTTGCTGGTCACCGGGGAGATCGACAGTGAACGGCTGGAAACCTGTCGGTCGCTGCCCAATGCCGTGCGCGGGGATTTGACCCAGTTGCCGGGGCTGTTGGTGGCCCGGTGCCTGGCCAGCGAAGCGCTGTTGGCGCGCGGCTGGTTGATTGAATTGTGGCGATTGCTCAGGCCTGCGCTGCTTGGGCGGGAAGCGGTCCCACCGAGAATATGGAGCACCTGAAACACGATCCCACAGGGGATTGGTGTTTACAGATCTGAAATTTTTTATCTGCCCAGATGGATTCCAACAATGGACCTGACACCACGCGAAAAAGACAAGCTGCTGATCTTCACCGCCGGCCTCGTGGCCGAGCGGCGTTTGGCGCGCGGCGTGAAACTCAATTACCCGGAAGCCATGGCCTACATCTCCGCCGCCCTGCTCGAAGGCGCGCGTGACGGCCAGACCGTGGCCGACTTGATGCACTTCGGCACCACGCTGCTGACCCGCGAACAAGTCATGGAAGGGATTCCAGAAATGATCCCGGAGATCCAGGTTGAAGCGACGTTCCCCGACGGCACCAAGCTGGTCACCGTCCACCAACCCATCGCCTGAGGAGCCGCCATGACTTACCACATCCGTGACGCGGTGCATGCCGACCTGCCGGCGATCCGCGATATCTACAACGACGCGGTGCTCAACACCACGGCGATCTGGAACGAACAGGCCGTCGATCTGGGCAATCGCCAGGCCTGGTTCAGCGCCCGGCAAGCCCAGGGTTATCCGATTCTGGTGATTGTCGACGGTGACAACAGCGTGCTGGGCTACGCTTCATTTGGTGACTGGCGGCCTTTCGATGGTTTCCGCCACACCGTCGAGCACTCGGTGTATGTGCGCAGCGATCAGCGCGGTAACGGCCTCGGCTCGAAACTGATGACGGTGCTGATCGAACGCGCCAAAGGTTGCGACAAGCATGTGATGGTCGCTGCCATCGAAAGCGGCAACGCCGCTTCCATCCGTCTGCATGACCGCGCCGGGTTCATCACCACCGGGCAAATGCCCCAAGTGGGCACCAAGTTCGGCCGCTGGCTGGACCTGACCTTCATGCAACTGACCCTCAATCCCGGCGCGGAGCCGCCTGTCGCCAGCAAGGAGTAACGCCCGATGAACGCCGCCCAACTGCGACGCGTCAATGTTGAAAGCTTTGCGCACTACCGCCAGGGTTTGATTGATCTGCTGCTCGACGCCGTGGGTTATGGCGCCAGTGTCGGCTTCATGGCCGATCTGGATGCGACTCAGGCCCGCGCCTATTTCGATGAAGTCCAGGCAAACCTGAACAAAGGCAACGTGCTGCTGTGGGTGGTGGTTCGCGACGAACAAGTGGAAGCCAGTGTGCAACTGACCCTGTGCCAGAAAGCCAACGGCCTGAACCGCGCCGAAGTGCAAAAGCTGCTGGTGCGTGAACACGCCCGTCGTCGCGGTCTGGGCCAACAGTTGATGAGCGCGCTGGAACAGGCCGCGCTCCAGCACAAGCGCGGCATGCTCTACCTCGACACCGAAGCCGGCTCCCCCGCCGAGGATTTCTACAAGGCGCTGGGTTACACCCGCGCGGGCGAAATCCCCGACTACGCCTGCGACCCGAGCGGGCGCTACAAACCGACCGCGCTCTACTACAAGATTCTGCAAGGAGCCCATTGATGATTCCCGGTGAATACCAGATCCAGCCCGGCGACATCGAACTCAACGTTGGCCGCCGCACCGTCAGCCTGAAGGTAGCCAACAGCGGCGACCGGCCGATCCAGGTCGGCTCGCATTACCACTTTTTCGAAACCAACGACGCCCTGACCTTTGACCGCGCCGCCAGCCGCGGCATGCGCCTGAACATTCCGGCCGGCACTGCCGTGCGCTTTGAGCCGGGACAGAGCCGCGAGGTCGATCTGGTCGATTTGGCCGGGCATCGCCGGGTGTTCGGGTTTGCCGGCCGGATCATGGGTGATCTCGACTGACTGATCGTTCCCACGCTCCGCGTGGGAATGCATCCCGTGACGCTCCGCGTCACATAACGGCGGACGCAGAGCGTCCATGGCGGCATTCCCACGCAGAGTGTGGGAACGATCAAATCTGTGTAAGGAATTGTGATGAAGATTTCCCGTCAGGCCTACGCCGACATGTTCGGCCCCACTGTCGGCGACAAGGTTCGCCTGGCCGACACCGAACTGTGGATCGAAGTCGAAAAAGACTTCACCACCTACGGCGAAGAAGTGAAATTCGGCGGCGGAAAAGTCATCCGCGATGGCCAGGGCCAGAGCCAACTATTAGCCGCAGAAGTCGTCGACACCGTCATCACCAACGCGCTGATCATCGATCACTGGGGCATCGTGAAAGCCGATGTCGGCCTCAAGGACGGCCGCGTCGCGGGCATCGGCAAGGCCGGCAACCCGGACGTGCAGCCGAACGTGACCATCGCCATCGGCGCCAGCACCGAAGTCATCGCCGGTGAAGGCATGATTCTCACCGCCGGCGGCATCGACACCCACATTCACTTCATTTGCCCGCAGCAGATCGAAGAAGCATTGATGAGCGGCGTCACCACCATGATCGGCGGCGGCACTGGCCCGGCCACCGGCACCAATGCGACCACCTGCACCTCCGGACCGTGGCATTTGGCGCGCATGCTCCAGGCCGCCGACGCGTTCCCGATGAACATCGGCCTCACCGGCAAGGGCAACGCCAGCCTGCCGGAACCCTTGATCGAACAGGTCAAGGCCGGCGCCATCGGCCTCAAGTTGCACGAAGACTGGGGCACCACCCCGGCGAGCATCGACAACTGCCTGAGCGTCGCCGACCAGTACGACGTGCAGGTGGCGATCCATACCGACACCCTCAACGAATCCGGCTTCGTCGAAACCACCCTCGCCGCGTTCAAGGGCCGCACGATCCACACCTACCACACCGAAGGCGCGGGCGGCGGTCATGCGCCGGACATTATCAAGGCCTGCGGCTTTGCCAACGTGCTGCCGAGTTCGACCAACCCGACCCGGCCGTTCACCCGCAACACCATCGACGAACACCTCGACATGTTGATGGTCTGCCATCACCTGGACCCGAGCATTGCCGAAGACGTGGCCTTCGCCGAAAGCCGCATCCGCCGTGAAACCATCGCGGCCGAAGACATCCTCCACGACCTCGGCGCGTTCTCGATGATCAGCTCCGACAGCCAGGCCATGGGCCGCGTTGGTGAAGTCATCACGCGCACCTGGCAAACCGCCGACAAGATGAAAAAGCAGCGTGGGCCGCTGCCCGGTGACGGCGAAGGCAACGACAACTTCCGCGCCAAACGCTACATCGCCAAGTACACGATCAATCCCGCGATCACCCACGGCATCAGCCATGAAGTCGGTTCGGTCGAAGTGGGAAAATGGGCGGATCTGGTGCTGTGGCGGCCGGCGTTTTTTGGCGTCAAGCCGACCTTGATCCTCAAGGGTGGGGCGATTGCGGCCAGCCTGATGGGCGACGCCAATGCGTCAATTCCGACGCCGCAACCGGTGCATTACCGCCCAATGTTTGCCAGCTACGGCGGCTCGCTGCACGCCACCAGCCTGACCTTTATCAGCCAGGCCGCGCAGGAAGCAGGCCTGCCTGAGGCGTTGGGTTTGAAGAAAAAAATCGCCGTGGTCAAAGGGTGCCGCGAGGTGCAGAAAACCGACTTGATTCACAACGATTACCTGCCGACGATCGATGTCGACCCGCAGACCTATCAAGTCAAAGCCGACGGCGTGCTGCTCTGGTGTGAGCCCGCGGATGTGCTGCCGATGGCCCAGCGATATTTCCTGTTTTGATCGTTCGATCGGTCTGACCACTCCCGGGGACCTGGCGTACCCGTTCCCCGGGAAAGCAGCAATCAAACATCCGGCTGCACGACAAACGGGACCTCTACCCGTTGCAGTTTTGCTCGGTCGATCGCCTGCTGCGTGAAGGTTTTGAGCAACACCTTTTTGTCTTCATCGATCGCATTCAGCTCAGCGGCATAGTCTGCGTCGGTCATGACTCGGCCCGGCGCAAAATCGCTTTCCGGTTTGCCCAGTTCAGCGCCAAGCACCCTGAGCTCTTCCTTCAACCGAGCCTTTTGCTCAAGGGAAAGCGTTGTGTCATTCGCACGCTGGTCCAATGCCATGTAGAAGTCTGTTGTGGCATCGATCCGGCGCCTGAACCCTTTGAAAACACGTCGGTTGACCCCCTCGACGTAGGCTGCCCAGAACGGCTGATCGACAAGCAAATCACCGAGCAGCGCCCCTTCCTCAAGGTCCAGCACACGCACATACGCATCGTCGATCATCACCGAGGTGACGCCCGCGATCCCTCTGAATTGCATGTTTCTGGACTGCCAGGGCAGGTCCAGCCTTTCGGCAAGATCGGTCATGAACGCCAAGTGAACTTCAACCTCATCAATCGTGCCTGTCACCTCCCCCGCGGCATTTACGCGCCTGAACGCCTCACCCATCGCCTCGCGCTCAGAGATCGTTTTGCGGGCAATCCTGCTCAGTTCATCCAGACGTGACTTGCCTCGCGCCAGCGTGACCAGCTCACCCTCCACCAGCGAGGGATTGGCCAGTTCATACGCCTCATGAATCAGCACCTCCAGCCCCATGGCATTGAACAGCTGCGCGCCGGCATCGACGCACGCCGTGGGCACGGTGGTCATGGTGAAAAGCTTTTGCCGAAGCTCGGTGTTTTTCGACATCGCTTCGAGCATGCGCCAGACCTTGGCGGTCATGTCGACCCGAAATCCGGTGTCGTGCTTGAAGTGCCCCGACTCGGTGAGTTTGCGGATCTCGTTGAAAAAACCGACCGATCCGTGCTCATCTTCGACGCTGTTCCAGACCTCCTGTTTCGCCACCCATTCCGGCCGTGTCATGCCCGCCTCCCAGTCGAGACTGTCACGCACACCGCGAGGTGGATACGGACGATCCGGGTCCATGCCGACGGATTCGATGTAGTCCCTGAGCGTCTGCAGATTGGCCTCGGCCAACCACTGCGGATCGCGGCTCAATACCGTGCGCGCCAGCAATTCCGCCTGCACGGAGCCAGGGGGCACCACCGGAATCCGGGTGATTTCGTTGCGCTGCATATCCAGGAAAAAATGCCGGAACCGCGGTTGTGCGAACAACCCCTGCGGCCAGCCATGAATCCCGGTGTCCGCCAGGATCAGCGTGTGCAACCTTCTCATGCTGCCAATGTCCGGGGCTTGCCCCAACGGATTGCCAAACAGGTCCAGGACCTCAAGGCGTGTCAGGTGACGCAGGTCCGCAACGCCTTGTGCGTCCAGGACAATACGGTTACCTCGCATGTTGAGCTCCGTCAGCGCGCGCATGCGGCGGATGGCACCGGGAACAGCGGAGAGCGCATTGCCGTTGACGTTGAGCGAACGCAGGCGGGGAAAATGATCGAGGAAGGCACTGTGTGCATCGGTCAATTCGGTCAGGGTCAGATTGAGGTGCGTGACGTGATCGAAATTGCCTTCCAGGGCAGGCAGGGTGCGCAGATGCCGCCCAAGCGGCATGTTTTCCAGGTCGAGCACCATGCCCTGCAAATGACCGAATGAATCCACATGGCGCAACCCGGTGTGCTGCCAGCATTCCCTGACCGCTTTGTACAAGGCGTTTCTGGATTGCCATTCGGCGACGCCGGCAGGGGTGAAGCTGTACGCGTGGGTCGGCGACTTCAACCAGCGTTGAAAGCTGGCATTGAGCCGATCGAATTCCGCTTCGAGTGCGCTCGCCCTCTGCGCTGGACTGAGTTCACTGCCACTCACCTGCAGATAGGCCAAGGCTTCGGCCTCCGTCCATCCGGGACGGACGACACGCACTCGCTCTTGGGGTGTCACTGGCTCGTTGACCCGACGCAGCCCATGAGCAACCCCACGCATGCCGCCACGCAGGCACATTGTGGCAGGGTCATACGCCGGTTTGCGCACAGGGTTCTGCGCGAGCAGCGCGCTGAACGTATCCCGTGGCAACGGCGCTTTTTGTATGGCGAACTTGAGCGTGGCGCCTTGATTGATGTGATACCCCAGCGCGTTTCGTTCGACGTCAGGCAGGGCATGCAACACCGAGGCATAAAGATCATCGGCCCCGTGCAAATGCAGATCATCGGTATCGCGTGCCTGGTACTGGCCGCCCTCGCTGACCAGGATTTTGCGGTGGGCGGCATCCGCCGGGCCGATGCTATCGCGTAATGGTCCGTCAGATGAACTTTCACGGATTTCGATCCGAACGTTTTCGGGCCAGCCGGGTAGCGCTTGCATCGAGTGCAACGCCAGCCGCTCGGTGTCCACTCCGTAGGGCGCATCGAGGAAGAGCCCTTCATAAGCGCGCGCGGTTCGTATCGCCTGCAAGGCCATTCTCACCCGCTCCATGAGTTGCAAGGGGATACGCGACGGCTCGGTGATGCCGGGCAGGTCTTGCGGTTCGATGTCGGCCAGCAACTCCCGGGCTACCGCTGTGGGGAGCCCATTGAACGCGTCCTGAAGCACCCGCACTTGCGGGTTGTCGGTCAGCTGCAAACGACGATTCAACGCGTCAAACAGAGGTCCGTGGCGACTGCCTGCTCGCCCGGCCAGCAGGTTTTTCAAGGCATCGATGCGGACTTGCTCGTCCGTTGAAATGCCCTGTCCGAGCAGCGCGTGGATGTCGGTCTCGCTTGCAAACTTCACGGCAAGCTCCGGCAGTTTCCCTGAACGAACCTCGGCACGACTTATCTTCAGCGTGTCGGCCGGCAGCGCATCGACATTGCCAAACTTGATCGAGCGCCCGCCGTACCCGGGGCCGTCAAACAGCTCGATGCTTTTTTGCTCGGGCCACCTCGGCAATTCAACCAGCAACCGGGGCACCTGCTCGACGAACGCTTGCGGAACCTCATTGAGCCTTATCTGCCCGGGCAGTTTTTGCACCTCGGCCCAGGCCTGGAAGCGTTCGATCGTGTCGGTCAGCAACGCGGGCGGCGGATCGCCGACGACATGCAACCGACGCAATTCGTCCTCCTCCATGCCGCTGACGAGACGAATATGCTCCAGGGTGGTATTAGAAAAGCCCTCGACCGTGGGGCCCAGGCGCTGCATGAGGGTGGTTTTGTCCCACTCGATGGGACGGTCCAGTTCGGTTTTCCATGCGCCGCAACCGTTGTGCTCCAGAGTCGGCTGATAAGCCTGTGGCCGGGCCGGATGTTGCAAGCGTGGTTGGCCTGTGCGTGAATCGTTGATGACTTCGAAGTGTTGGTTTTCATGCTTGAGGAAGTCCTTTTCGCTGTGCCGATACAGGCCCTGCTCGCTTGGCTTCGCCTCGGCGGGCAACACCATGTCATGGGCATAGGGGGAAAGGTCCGGCTTCCAGAGGCGCGTCTGGCCGTCGGCCAGATCAATCTTTTTCAACCGGTTGATAAACGCCGATGGTTTGACCGTCGCCGCCGCACCGGCCGGCAAGACATGCCCGGCGCCCATAATGGCCAACTGGGCGAAATTGATCATGACGCCGGTGAGATGGGACGCCGCGTCTTCCTTGTCCCCCTTGCTCCAGTCTTCAATGCCTTCCAGGGTTTCGAAGGCCATCTGCCCGACCATCACGGCCAGCATCGCTTCGCCCAGGCAGGGCACCAGCATGGCGCCGAAGTTGAACACGTTCCAGCCGATGTTCAGATAACTGGTCAGGCGATACCAGCGGGTGGTGGCATCTTCATCGCCGGTCGGCACGGCGATTTGCCGCGCATCGGCAATCGCTTTCTGCCTGCGCCAAAGACCTGTTTGCGCCCAGAGATCGCCTGAAATGAGATGGGTGACAGGCTCTGCGTTGGGATTTTCAACGGCGGTCTCCCGCCACCACGGCCCCATGTCCAGCGGCTCGCGCTGTTTCCAGGTGAAGGTCGAGAGGCGCTCACGAACCCGGGCAAAAAACTTGCCCTGGTCTTTTTGCGCAACGAAACGGCTGAAAAACTGTTGATAACCCGGCGAGCGCAACTGGCTCGTCAGTTCCCTCATGAAGTCAGTGAAGGACTCGTATTCCTTGAAGGGGTGGTCGGGATCATCGGGAACATACGCAATCAGCGTCCCCTCCAGACGACTTTGTTGATAAGCGTCGTCCCGTTGCAACATGGCCTCAACGAGACCCGCGGGGCCATTGGCGAAAAACGCCTGGAGCAGCTTGAACTGTTCAAACTCCTGCCCCGGGAGCAGTGTCAGACGTCGCGACCATTCCAGCATCGTTCGTTGATGCTGTGGAATCAGCGCGTCGTAAACCCGTTTGATTTTTGAAGGATCCGCCACTGCACTGAACAACACGATGCCGGACAGCCTGAACCCCATGATCGACAACCGGTGGCATTGCAGGGGCCGACGGCCCATCAAAATGCCTTGTTCGTTGTCACGAATCTGCCGAAGTTTTCCGTAGCCATAGGACGTGATGTCTTTCTTCAGATACGCGATCAGCGCCGATTCGTGAAACGCGGCTTTTTCACTGGCCGTGCATTGCTGCACTACGGTCGCTCTGGCCGTCACCTCTTCGGGCATTAGCAATGCCTTGATGTGACGCTGATAGTGCGCGCCGATATCGAGCGTGCGGCACAGGGCGGCAAATCTTTCGACCGTCAGCGTATGCCGCTGAAGTTCGTTTTCGTCGTCCCTGATGAAGATGCCCGAGCCGTCGCGAAACGCGCCCTCCTGCGTTTCGGGGGCCTCGAAATTGTGCAGGGCCGCTTCCAGCAATGACGATTGCCTGAGCCGACTGGCATGGATATCGATGCCAATGGCCAGATTGGCGGGGACGTACAGCCTTATCAGCGTCGCGTTGACGTCCAGTTCCAGGTTCAAATGCTCTTTCAATGCCTGGACCAGCAAGGGTTCTGCGAAGGCAAGAATGTCCTGCTGCACATTCTTCAGCGTCTCGTCCAATGGCCCCTGAAGGCGCCAGTGCTCGTCGATCAACTCCTTGAGGTACTGGCGATCAATGGCGCTTGAATTCAAATACCACTCAGGAAACTCCGGTTTCGAATGGGCAAAGGCAACCAGGCGTGAGGCGGGTGCGTCTTTGACCGGCGCGGGCAGTTTGCCCAGCAGATAATCACGATACACATTGTTATTCACCTCTCTTGCCTGCCCGGCAATGACTGGCCGACCCGGGCTGTCCGAACGTTCACTCATTTAGCAAATCCTTATGCGATGAATTGAACCATCAGATTATTGGCTGGCGACGAAAACAAAAGCTCAAAAAACATCGCTGAAATCACGAATACATCAACGTCGCATTTGATTTAAGAATCTAAAAAACAGGCAATTACCACCCGAAGCCCGTACAAAAATGCCCCCCCGCGTAATGGTAGTTTTTAGCGAGCAGCAAAGAGGCTAAGATGCGCCAGACTTCCCATCAGGAAACCGGACATGCGCCTACCCGAATTCATCAGGCAACACGTGGACCGTATCGTCGATGAATGGGAGCAGTTCGCCAGCACCATTACCCCGGCGGCCGAGCACATGGACAGGGTCGCCCTGCGCGATCACGCCAAGGTCATTTTGCTGGCCGCCGCGCGTGACATGACCACCGCGCAAACCACCAGCGAACAAATGGCCAAGGCCAAGGGCGAAGGCCCGGAAAAAACCCCGAGCCTGGACGAGGCCGGTGCCAGTCACGGCGAACTGCGGCATACCGTAGGATTTGACCTGGTGCAGATGACCTCGGAATTCCGGCATCTGCGCGCCTGTGTGATCCGTTTGTGGGTCGATACCCTGGAATCACCGGACCTGACCTACTTCCAGGACATGATCCGTTTCAACGAAGCCGTCGACGAAGCCCTCGCCGAGTCCACTGCGGCCTATGCCGATCAGGTCAATCACTCACGGGACATCTTCCTGGCGATTCTCGGGCATGACCTGCGCGCGCCGCTGCAAGCGGTGAGCATGTCCACTGAATTGCTGATGCGAAAAGTGGCGCTGGAAGGCGATGCACTCGCCTGCGCGAACAACATAAAGCGTGGCGCACGGCACATGGCGGTGATGGTCAGCGATTTGCTGGAGCTGGTGCGCAGCCGTTTGGGCAAGAGCCTGCCTATCGAGCCCGCGCCCATGGACCTGGCCGATGCCGCGGACGCGGCGATTGCCCAGGCCTGCGCCGGTAACCCGGAGTGCGATCCGACGGTAAAAGTCGTGGGGAACACCCAAGGCGTCTGGGATGCCGGGCGGATCGCTCAACTGATGCAGAACCTGATCGGCAATGCCTTGCAGCACGGATTGAACACACGTGATGTAACCGTCACCGTGAGCGGTGAGCCTCAGGCGGTTCGCCTGACGGTGCACAACTTTGGCGTGCCGATTCCCGAGGAGGCCATTGGCACCATCTTCGACCCACTGGTGCGCAGTGCCGACGAAGAACTGGGTCAGCCAACGACCAGCCTTGGCCTGGGGTTGTTTATCGTCAAGGAAGTGGTGAATGCCCATGGCGGGACGATAGAGGTCAGTTCGAACGAGACTGACGGGACACTGTTTACGGTGGTGTTGCCCCGGAACGGATAGGCAGGGATACCGCGTTATCGTTCTTCACGAGCCTGTTCGCGAAAGCGGATTGACAGGCAATCGAGACCTACTCGACCACCAAACGCCCCAACCGTTGCTTCAACATCCGGTTCTCGGCCCGCAACTGCTGAACCTCTTCCAACAGATCCAGCGCCAAGGCAACGCCTTCCCACTCCAGCTCCAGGTCGCGCCGCAACTTGGCGGCGCGCTTGGCCAGTGACAACTCGTAATCGTTGAAACGCCAATCCTTGGGCTGCTTGCCCTGAGGTTCGAGGATGCCGTGTTCGACGATTTCGATCACGTAGACGGCCGACAGGTCGGTCGCCTCACAGAATTCTGCCAGGTCCAGGTGAACGATCAGGGGGTTGCTCATGATGGGCTACTCCGTCTCTTGGATCAGAAGTTTTCTCTTGGGTTGAACTCGGCTTTTTTCGCCAGTTCCTGCCACAACGCCTTGACCTCATCGTTCGAGGTTTTTGGCATGACCGCCTTCAATTGCACGAACAGGAAGCCACGTTCGCCCGCCTTGTTCAGCAGGCCGTGGCCCTTGGCACGCATGCGCTGGCCGTTCTGGCTGCCGGCCGGGACCTTGAGGTTGATCTTGCCGGTCAGGGTCGGCACCGCCACTTCGGTACCCAGCGCCAGTTCCCACGGTGCCAGTGGCAACGTGATGATCAGGTTCTCGCCTTCGACGTCGAATTTAGGGTGCGGCGCAAAGCGGATGATCAGGAACAGGTCGCCATTGGCGCCGCCACCAATCCCCGGGGCCCCTTGGCCCTTGAGGCGAATGCGTTCGCCGTCGGTCACGCCGGCCGGGATCTTTACGTTCAGGCTTTTGGTGGTGTTGCTGACATGCTGGCCGGCCGCGTTGTACTGCGGCACTTGGAAGGTGACCTTCTTCGATTCGTTCGAGAGGCTTTCTTCCAGAAAAATTGCGAGTTCCATTTCCACGTCTTGCCCTCGACGTCCCGCACTGCGACGCGACTCTCCACCGCCAAAACCAGGCCCACGGTTACCGAAGATCGAACTGAAGAAGTCCGAAAAATCGCCCGTGTCCTGACCACCACCGAAACCACCGGCACCACGCCCCTGCCAACCTGGCGGGCCCTGGAACGGCTGGCCGTGCTGGCCGTATTTGCGCAAGTCGTCGTATTCGGCGCGTTTGTCGGCGCTTTTCAGCGCTTCATAGGCTTCCGAGGCGTCCTTGAATTTCGCCTCGGCGTCCTTTTCCTTGCTGACATCAGGGTGATATTTGCGCGCCAGCTTGCGATAGGCAGCCTTGATTGCCTTGTCGTCAGCGGTCGGTTCCACACCGAGAATCTTGTAATAGTCTTTGAAGTCCATCTAAGGATCACCATCCGTTATCAATTCGCGCAGCCACGCACAGCATGCTCCTGTTTGCAGCATTTGGATTGACCGATCTCAACTTTGTGACCGGGCGGCGCGTCAGAAGTTTATCGGCAGCGGGCGGCGGTTCTTGCGACCGCCGGTTGGCTACCAGGCCCATGCCAGCAAGTTTGGGGCAAAGCTGAGTGTTTCAAGCGCTAATGCCTGCGAAATAGCGGATAGTCGGCCTTCGAATATTCGTCGCACTGACATACACTGCGCGGCCGTTTTTTAACCGGAACCTGAAAGTCATGAAAAACGCATCTCCAGCCCGTGCCTGTGGTATCGACTTCGGCACGTCCAACTCCACCGTCGGCTGGCTGCGCCCCGGCATGGAAACGCTGATCGCGCTGGAGGACGACAAGATCACCCTGCCCTCGGTGGTCTTCTTCAACATGGAAGAACGCCGCCCGGTGTATGGCCGTCTGGCGCTGCACGAGTACCTGGAAGGCTATGAAGGCCGACTGATGCGCTCGCTCAAGAGCCTGCTGGGCTCCAAGCTGATCAAGCACGACACCAGCGTTCTCGGCACGGCGATGCCGTTCAAGGACCTGCTCGGGCTGTTTATCGGCCAGTTGAAGAAGCGCGCCGAAACCGCCGCTGGTCGGGAGTTCGAGGAAGTGGTGCTGGGTCGCCCGGTGTTTTTCGTCGATGACGATGAAATGGCCGACCAGGAAGCCGAAAACACCTTGGTCGACGTGGCCCGTGCCATTGGCTTCAAGGATGTCTCGTTCCAGTACGAACCGATTGCCGCGGCGTTCGACTATGAGTCGACCATCGAAAAAGAAGAGCTGGTGCTGATCGTCGACATCGGCGGTGGTACCTCCGACTTCTCGCTGGTGCGCCTGTCGCCTGAACGCCGTACCCACGACAACCGTCACGATGACATCCTCGCCACCGGCGGCGTGCACATCGGTGGGACCGATTTCGACAAGCAGCTGAGCCTGCAAGGCCTGATGCCGCTGTTCGGCTACGGCAGCCGCATGAAGAGCGGGGCCTACATGCCGACCAGCCACCACATGAACCTGGCGACCTGGCACACCATCAACTCGGTGTACTCGCAAAAGTCGACCCTGGCCCTGGGCAGCATGCGCTACGACATCGAAGACACCGGCGGCATCGATCGCCTGTTCAAGCTGATCGACCAGCGCGCCGGGCACTGGCTGGCCATGGAAGTGGAAGAAACCAAGATCCAGTTGACCCATGCCGACAGCCGCCATGTGCCGCTGGACCGGATCGAGCCGGGGCTGAGTGTGGAACTGAGCCGCGCCCTGTTCGAATCCGCCATCGAAGCGTTGCTGGAGCGCGTGCGCAACAGCGTGACCCAGATGCTCAACGACGCCAACGTGCGGGTTGATCAGGTGGATACGGTGTTCTTCACCGGTGGTTCGAGTGGGATTCCGGCGCTGCGCAACAGTGTTTCGGCGATGTTGCCGAAGGCGCGGCATGTGGAAGGGAACATCTTCGGCAGCATTGGTAGCGGGTTGGCGATTGAAGCGTCGAAGCGTTACGGCACGATGGACTGATCCGAAACCCTGTGGCGAGGGGGCTTGCCCCCTCGCCACAGTAGATCAACAGTCGCTTAGACCATCCCCACCTGCCTCAACTCGCTCTTCAGGTACGCGTAATAAATCGGCCCCGCCACCACCCCAGGCAGGCCGAACGCAGCTTCGAACACCAGCATTGCCAGCAGCAACTCCCACGACTTGGCACTGATCTGCCCGCCGACAATCCGCGCATTGAGGAAGTACTCGAGCTTGTGGATAAAAATCAGATAACCCAGCGCCGCCACCGCGACCCAGATCGACAGTGACAAACCGACAATGGTGATCAGCGTGTTTGACATCAGGTTGCCGATTACCGGCAGCAAGCCGAGCAGGAAGGTCAGCACGATCAGGGTTTTGGTCAACGGCAGCTTGATGCCGAACATCGGCAGGATCACCGCCAGGAAGATCCCGGTGAAGAAGGTGTTGAGCAGGGAAATCTTGATCTGCGCAAACACGATGTTACGAAATGCCTGGACCAGCAAATGCAGACGATCAAACAACGCAGCGGCCAGCGGCTTGCGTTTGGTCAGGTCCGGCACGCGCTGCAAGGCAATGATCGCTCCTAGCACCATACCGATCAGCAGCGTCACGAACATGTGCGCCGCATCCTTGCCGACCAGTTGCAAATCGCTCAAGTGCTTGCTGATCCATTCGCCGATGGCCACGCGAAATTCACCGGCGCTGGCGGGCAGATAGGCGTCGATGAACGGCGGCAATTGTCCGCGCGCGCGTTCAACCACGTGCATGAATTTATCGAGGGACGCGCCGGGGTTTTCCGCCTCGTGCAGCAGGAAACTGAAGGCGCCGGCAAAGATCAGCGCCAGCACACTCACCACCAGGGTCCCGAGCAGCGCCACCGCCAGCCAGCGCGCACGCCGCCCTTCGATCAGCCGCTGCAATTGCGGCGTGAGCATATTGACCAGTTCGAACACCAGCAGGCCGGCCAACAGGCTAGGCAGCAAGCGCAGCGGGATCACCAGCAGCAACCCACCAAAAATGATGACCCAACTGATCAGCAGCAAAACGTGGCGTTGAGAAAACGTTGGCATACAGCCTCAAAACGAACGGCGTAAAAAGGATTGGCAGTCTGCCAGCGTTCCGGTGGCAGCACTAGGGATTGTGTCGATCGACTTTGGTCGGGGCTCTGGTGATTTTTTTGCAGCGCGCCGACGGGCCTCTTCGTGAACTGGCTCGCTCCCATGGGTCCTGCGAACATAGATCTATTGTGGGAGCGAGCTTGTCTGCGGGCGGCGTTCCGACTAAGAGGCCCTCTGCGCCCCCACATATTCTGGATCAGAACTTATTTTTTCTTCAGGCAATCACTCATGAACGCCTTGCGCTCATCGCCCTTCAGTGCCTTGGTGGCCGCATCGGCGTTGCAGGCTTTCATCTTCTCTTGCTGAGGGGTCATGGCTTTCACGTCAGTGGCGGCCGGCTCGGCTTTTAGGCAGTTACTCATGAACGCCTTGCGCTCATCACCTTTCAACGCCTTGGTGGTGGCGTCGGCGTTGCAGGTTTTCATCTTCTCCTGCTGCGGGGTCATGGCCTTGACTTCAGCGGCGGCCGGCGCTGCCTTGAGGCAGTTGCTCATGAACGAATTGCGCTCATCGCCCTTGAGGCTTTTGGCCGTCGCATCGGCATTGCAGGTCGTCATCTTGTCCTGCTGGGCAGTGGCCGCAAAGCCTTGGGAGCAGAGCAGCAAACCGATCATCAACAAAGGGGCACGCAACATCTTCATGGAGTTTTCTCCTTGTTGCCGCACCGATGGGCACGGCCTCATGCTGGAGTGTAGACAACCCCTGTTACACCTTCCTGTTCTCCAGGTGACTGCGTCGATACTGCTCCGGCGTACACCCGGCCTGACGCTGAAACATTGCGATAAAAGCCGAGCCGGTGCTGTAACCCATGTCGAAGGCGATGTCTTGAACACTGCGCTGGCTGTCCAGCGCCTCGATCGCCGCGAGGAAGCGCAAGCGCTGGCGCCATTCACCGAAGCTCATGCCCAGTTCGCGAACGAACTGCCGTGCCAGGGTGCGTTCGCTGACATGGATCTGCGCAGCCCAGTCGGCCAAGGGCCGGTTATCGCCCGGTTCGGCTTGCAAGGCTTCGAGTATCCCGAGCAACCCCGGACTGCTGGCGTAAGGCAGATAGCATTCATGCACCGGCGCCAATTGCAGTTGATCCACCAACACCTGGCCTAGGCGAACGTCCGCCTCGTACTCGGGAATTTTCACATCCCGCGCCGCGAAGTCCTTGAGGATCGCCTTGAGAATATCGCTGATTGCCAGCGTACAGGCCTGTTGCGGCAACTCGCGGCACAGCGACGGCGCCAGGCACACCGCACGATAGTTGATCGGCTGGTTGCTATAGAAGCTGTGCTCGGTCTCGGGCGGCACCCACACCGCGTATTGCGGCGGCGACATAAAGCGACTGTTGCCGATTTCCATGTGCAACACGCCATTGGCCGAATATTCGAGCGTGCCCCAAGGGTGGCGGTGAGCCGAGGCGTATTCGTGAGTGTTGAAGTCGGCGTAGCGGAAATAAATCGGAGCCGGCAGTTCGCTGAACTCCAGCAGGTCGATGTGTTTACTGGTCATGCTGTCCGTCATCAAGGGCCGATTGTCTGGATCGAAGTATAGGCTTGTATCCAGACAAGGGGATAATTGCCCCTCATTAACGTTCTGGTTTTTTCCGATGCAATACGCTTATCCCCTGCTGGCCATTTTCATTTGGGCTGGCAACACCGTGATCACCAAAATGTCGGCCGGGGCGATCTTCCCCGCCGAGATCGGTTTCTACCGCTGGCTGCTGGCCGCAATGCTGTTCACGCCGTTCATGCTCAAACCGGTGATCGCGCATTGGCCGCAGATTCGTCCGAACCTGGGCAAGATTTTCGTTCTCGGTGTGCTGGGCATGGCGGTCTATCAGAGCCTGGCCTACTTCGCCGCCGCCCTGACCTCGGCCACCAACATGGGGATCATCCTGTCGCTGATGCCGCTGATGTCGCTGGCCATGGCGATTATCAGCCTCGGGCAGCGCCTGACCGTCGGCGCATTGGCCGGTGCAGTGCTGTCGTTTGCCGGTGTGTTGGTGGTGGTGTCGTCCGGCAGCCTCGGCGCGCTGTTGGAACATGGCGTGAACCTGGGCGACGCGATGATGTTGATCGCCACGCTGGCCTATGCGATTTACAGCACCTTGCTGAAAAAATGGCAGCTGCGTTTGCCGCCGCTGGTGTTGTTGTATTTGCAGGTATGGGTGGCGGTGGTGGTGCTGTTTCCACTGTTTGCGGCTTCACCGAAGGTCGGGCCGACGCTGCAGAATATTCCGCTGGTGCTTTATGCCTGCCTGCTGGCTTCAATGTTGGCACCGCTGGCGTGGATGCAGGCGGTGGTGCGGTTGGGACCGAGCCGGACCACACTGTTTTTCAACTTGCTGCCGGTGATGACCGCGCTGATTGCGGCGATGGTGCTGCATGAGCAGTTGGCGATGTACCACCTGGTGGGCGGGCTGTTGACGCTGGGTGGGGTGGTGCTTTCTGAGCGTTGGACCACGGTGATTGGCCGCAAAGTTCGGGTTGCCTGAACTGAAGCCTGCTCGCAAAAAAGGCGACTCGGTCTAGACGCCTGCCGCTTTGAGCCGGGCGGCATGCTCGACAAACAACCGGATCGGCTCGGCCCCCTTCCCCACCAACCCCAGCGACTGATTGACGATGTCGAAATGATCCAGCGGATATTCATCGCCAATCACCGTCCCCAGGTGCGAGCTGTAACGCCCGACCATCCCGTCGCAATGCCCGGCCTCGTTCACAAAGGTTTTGGCAAACAACCGGCAACTGCGATGAGTCCCGTCCAACAGGTTGCGCCCGCGATCCGTAACGCCAGGCTGCAACTTCCCGGACCAGGAGTAATAACGCACGCCATTGACCTCCTCCGGCCCGTGCCCGCCCCAGGTTTCAGGCAAGCCCTGTGGATAACGCTGATTGAACAGCGCCACACCTTCGGTGGTGAGTGAATGATGGGAGGCATGGATATCCACCGGCAGCTTCGGCCCGCGATAACCGGTTTCGAGCAGGCTCATCAACGCGGCAATCATCCGCAATAGAAAGGTCAGCAACCGGCCCCTGGCGCTGTCATGCGGGTAGTGTTTGTGCAGGTAATCGGCCAGTTCCGAACCGTGATTCGGCCCGGCCACCGAGGTCACCGACGCCACAAGGTCCGGGCGTTTGGCGGCAGCGTATCGGGCCGTCAGCGAGCCCTGGCTGTGACCGAACAGGTTGACCTTCTCGGCCCCGGTCTCGTGCAGGATTTCCTCGATCCGCGCCAGCAGCTGTTCGCCGCGCACTTCACTGGAGTTGAGCGGTGAAACCTGTACCGCGAACACCGTCGCCCCACCCTGGCGCAACGCCGCGACGATGCCGTACCAGTAGGGGTAGAGCACCAGCCGGATAAACCCGAGCATTCCCGGGACCAGCACCAACGGGAAGCGCGTGGCGGAACCTTGTGACATGGGCGAACGTCCGTGTGGTCGATTAGATAAAGCAAGGCGCGATGCAAGACGTCAGCCAAGCATCGTCACCGAAGATGACAACTCGACGACCAGTCTATGACAACCGGCCCACGTGAGCGCTACTTCAACCCAACCACACCCGCCACGATGAGCCCGACCGACACCAGTTTGATCGCGGTCAGGCTTTCACCCAGCAACGCAAATCCCAGGAATACCGTGCCCAGTGAACCGATGGCGGTCCAGATCGGATACGCGATGCTCACCGGCAACTCGCGCATGGCCAGGGTCAGGAAGTAAATCCCGCCCACGGCGGCCACGACCGTGATCAGCGACGGCCAGAGCCGGGTGAAGCCTTCGGCGTACTTCATGCCCATGGCGAAGGTGACTTCGAACCCGGCGGCGATCAGCAGAAACAACCAGGCCATCTAAAACTCCCGGGCCAGCGCCAACAGGCGCTGTTCGGCCTCGGCGGCGGAGATCCGGAAGGTGCGCTCTTCGGACTCTTCGCCCTCGGCGGCGACCACGGTGATGTCGGTAATGCCGATGAATCCCAGTGCCGTGCGCAGCAACGGATCAGCGTGGTTCATGGCTTCCAGCTCACCGCCCGGGCCGAAGCCGAAACCGCCACGACTGGTGACGATCAAGGCTTTTTTGCCCCGTACCAGCGGCTCGTATTGGGCCACGCCGTTGTCCAGGCTGTGGTTGAACGTCAGGCCGAGCCGCACAACCTGATCGATCCAGGCCTTGAGGCCGCTGGGCACGCTGAAGTTGTGCATCGGCGTGGAAATCACCAGCAGATCGTGGCCGAGCAACTCGCCCACCAATTCGTCGCTGAAGGCCAGATCAGCCTGCATCGACAGCGGTCGCGCATCCGGTTCCGGGTAAAACGCGGCGGCTATAAAGGCTTCATTGACCGGTGGGATCAGCGCCCGGCCAACTTCGCGGCGGGTCAACTGAGCGTGTGGATGGCGCGCCTGCCAGGCCGAAAGAAACACTTCCGCCAAACGGCGGGAGTGAGAGCGGTCGCCACGGGGGCTGGCGTGAACGGCAAGAATTTTACTCATCTGAATCTCCTTGGGATTACACTCGAACGGCGTGTGGATTGCAGCTTGAAGCTCACCGCCAACCGCTTCAAATGAGCAGAAATCAGTCAGGATGAATTCATTTCATCCATGGAGTCTTGAATGTTCGCCTCGTTGCCACTGACCGCCCTGCGCGCCTTTGAATCCGCTTCCCGCTTGCTGAGCTTCAAGGCGGCGGCCGAAGAACTCTCGGTAACGCCGACCGCGGTGTCTCATCAGATTCGCTCCTTGGAAACCTGGCTCGGCGTGCCACTGTTCGAGCGACTGCCACGGCAAGTGCGCTTGACCGACGGCGGTGAACGGCTGTTCCGCAGCCTGCACGGTGCCTTTCTGGACGTGGCGCAAAGCGTCGATACCTTGCGCCCGCAACGCAACGGCACGACCCTGACGGTTTCCACCACGGCAGCCTTCGCGGCGTTGTGGCTGGTGCCGCGCCTCGGGCGCTTTTATGCGCGCCATCCCGGCATCAGTCTGCGCCTGGACACCCACTGCGAAGTCATCGATCTGCATCAGGACGCCAGCGTCGATCTGGTGCTGCGCTACAGCCTCGACACCTACCCCAACCTCTATGGGTTGTGTTTGTTCGATGAGTCCTTCGGTGTCTACGGCTCGCCCGAGCAGGTCGCGTTGGCCGCCACTCGCACGCCGACGCTGATCAGCGTGCACTGGCACAACTCCAAGCTGTACGCCCATGGCTGGGAGGCGTGGTGCGCGCGGTCGGGCGAGTCATGGTGGGCCCGCAAACCGGCGATCCGTGAATACGACGAAGAGCATTACGCCCTGCAAGCAGCGATTGCCGGGCAAGGCCTGGTGCTGGCGAGCAATATTCTGGTGTCGGAAAGCGTGGCCAGCGGGTTGCTGGTGGCGTATCGCGGCGAGATTCAGGTCGATGGCGCCGGCTATAGCGCGCTGTGTGTGCCGGGGCGCGAGCGACATCCGCCGGTCCGGGCATTTTTTGCGTGGTTGCGCGAGGAGGCGTTGCTGTCCGGGCATACATTGGCGTGAGGCCGCCGATTACAAATCACATCAAACTTTTCGGCGCGCGCATGACTCACAACTTTCGTAGCGATCACTTCTTTAGAGGGTGACGCAAACCGGATTAGCCTCCAGGAGAACGAGATGAGTGACATGCATTTGTCTGATGTAACCACCCTTCGTGAACGGGCTCGCCAGAATGTCGAGAATGGCGCGGTCACTGAAAGCTACAGCGCTGACCGTGATGAAGTCCTGCGCCTGCTCAACGTCTCGCTGGCCACTGAACTGGTCTGCGTGTTGCGCTACAAGCGTCACTACTTCATGGCCAACGGCTTGAAAGCCCATGTGGCGGCCGATGAGTTTCTCGAACACGCGACCCAGGAAGCCGAACACGCCGACCGCCTGGCCGAGCGCATCGTGCAGCTGGGCGGTGAACCGGAGTTCAACCCGGATCTGTTGTCGAAGAATTCCCATGCCCAGTATGTGGCGGGGAACAACCTCAAGGAGATGGTCTACGAGGACCTCGTTGCCGAGCGTATTGCCATCGACAGCTATCGCGAGATCATTCAGTACATTGGCGAGAAAGACCCGACTACGCGGAGGATCTTTGAGGACATCCTGGCTCAGGAAGAAGAGCATGCGGATGACATGGCAGACATTCTGAAAGACCTGTAGCGCTGACAGACCGCCTTCGCGAGCAGGCTCGCTCTCACATTTGCCCTGAGAACATCGGACCATTGTGGGAGCGAGCCTGCTCGCGAAGAGGCCATCATGAACAACCCATTACTTTGTTGGCTTGACGGTCACAGGCGCCTTGCCCGCCTTCATCTGCTCCAGCAACGGCGCACACTGGTTCGGCTCACCACCACTGGGCGCCACCAGCGCCAACAACCCGGCCGCCGGCGCGGCAATCACGCCCAACGCCACCATTCCCGCCCCGCGCAGCATCAGCGGCACCGCTTTCACCCCGGCATCCGGCTTGATGAACTTGCCCCGTACGTACAGCGGCGAGCGCAGTGAAATCAAGCGCCAGCCCTTCGACTCCGGCGTAATGGTGAGGTCCAGTTGTTCGGTCGCCATGTTCGCGGTGCCATCGATGTAGATGATCGCGTTCTCCGTATCGAAGACGAACAGACGCGTGGTCGCCAGCCCGGTCTTGATGTCGAAGTCGGCCGCCGCGCAATTGATCTTCACTTCCTTGTCGCCGAAGATTTTGCCGACCACGTAGTTACCGACATTGAGCCCGGCCAGCTCCATCAGCTCGCGGCTGATCGCGCCGTCATTGATCAGCAATTTCAGAGTGCCGTTGGCGCTGCCCAGCAGCTGGGCCACCGAGTTGCCGCGCCCCGAGAGGTCAGCATCGCCATTGAGCTCGCCGAAACTGGTTTTCATCGGTTCGAAGGTCGGGAACAGTTGCTTGAGCTTGAACTTGCGCGCGGTGAGCTTGGCCTGCCCCTCCAGCGGTTCGGTCCGGCCATTCAAGCGAATCTGCGCTTCCAGATTGCCGCCCGCCACGCCAAAACGCAGGGGTTCGAGACTGAGCTGGCCGTCGGTCAGCACCAGGTGTGTATAGAGGTCGGTGAACGGCAATTTTTCGCTGTGGACGATGCGCTTGCCGGTGAATTCGACGTCAGCGTCCATGTCGCGCCAGCGCTCGGTCTTGAACGCTTCGACCGGCAATACTTTATCCGTAGGCTGCTGGCTGTCAGCGCCACGGGCCTTTTGCTTGGCATTGGAGTCGGCGCCGATCAGCGGTGCGAGGTCAGCAAACAGCAGTTGGTTGGAGAGCAATGAACCACTGAGCTTCGGCCTTGGCTGACTGGCGACGTACGCCAGGCTGCCATGAATGTCACTCTCGCCGATCTTGCCGTTGAAGTCTTCATAGCGGAACACCGCGCCATTGGGTTCATGCAGTTTGGCAATCAAGTGCCCGTCGGTGGCGTACGGCGGCGTATCCGGCAGTGTCACACCGGTCAACGGATACAGATTGCCAAGGCTGGTGCCGGCCAGTTTCAATCGCAGGTCCAGCGCGCCGAGGTTCAGCGGATCGGTCAGGGTGCCGGCCAGTTCGACGCTGGTATCGGCAATCTTCACCTGCGCCTGCAACGGGAACGGCTTGGCCGCGTCCTGCAACGCCAGCAAGCCGCCGATCTTGCCGGAGCCTTCGAGTTTCTGCGCGTGGTATTGGCCTTTGACCTTGAGGGCGAAGGCATAGTCCTGGGGAGCAGTACCCTTCTCAAGGGCGGCTTTCGCGGCCTTGTCACCGACAATGTCGCTGAACGGAATTGGCTTGCCCAGCGGATCGATGAGCACATCGAGCTGCGTCTTCAGGTTCTGGTCGTCAAGGGTGAGGTGGCCCTTGTCGAAGCCAATGGCGCCGATATCGACCACCCAGTTCGACGGTTCGGCGTTGGGGTCTTTCGGGTCGAATTTGAACGTCCAGTTGGCGCGGCCGTCGGCCAAACGCTGGAGCTGCGCGTTCGGCTCAGTCAGGTCGATGCGCGGGATCACCACTCGCTGCGCCAGCAGGGCCAGCGGCGAAATACGCAATTCAACGCGCTTGAGGGTGACCAACTGCGGTTGTTTCGACCAGTCCGGGTTGCCGAGGCTCAAGTCTTCGGCTACCACATGCGGCCACGGCACCCAGGCCCGCCAGCTACCCTCGTCAGGCTCGCGCTGCCAGACCACCGCGAGGTTGCCATTAATAGCAAACGCTCGGTGCAACTCTTCGGAGACTTTGCTGTTGATCGTGGGTTTGATCCGGTTCCAATCGAAGAACACGATCATCAGCACGAGTATCGCCAGCAGTACAACCAGACTGGCAAAGACCCAGGCAAAAATCTTGGGGGTGCGCGTCATTGCACAGAACTCCTGAATACGACTGAGCGCCCTGACTGCGACGCACGTATGAAACGTTAGGCCAGAACCGGCCTGCCATGACAGCTAGGACTGGGAAAAGCCGCGCAGGTTTAACCGAAAAGCCTATTAACGTTCAAATAATCCCCCGCCATCACTCTGCGCGCTCCAAACGGTGTTACCGCCACCCGCACTATTGTGCGGCGCGAGTGAGTCGAAACTTCCCACTCCAGTGCAAAAACACCCGCCGGAAAGGCCCGTTCTAGAGCGCTCCAGCAGAACAATCAATTCTGTTGATTATTACCATTGCGTTTATGAACTTTCATATCGACTTATCGAGAGTAGCATTGCCCTCGTACCCACTTTATCGCCCTCCCAAGGAGCAACCCATCATGAAACGCCAACTTCTGCTTAGCCTGACCCTCTCGATGCTAGCCAGCACCGCTTTCGCTCTGCCAGCCGCTGATCAGGCCACTCCGCAAGTCAAAGACAGCCGCTCGGTGTTCAGCCAAACCGTCGCCGCTGATGGTTCCGACCGCACTCCTCAAGGCCAGACCCTTGCCGAAGGCGGTAACGATCGCCTGAAAGAAAAAGGCCTGATCACTCAAGATGGCTCGGATCGCACTCCACAAGGTCAAACCCTGGCTGCTGACGGTTCCGATCGCACTCCACAAGGTCAGACCCTGGCTGCTGACGGTTCCGACCGTACTCCACAAGGCCAAACCCTGGCTGCTGACGGTTCCGACCGTACTCCACAAGGCCAAACCCTGGCTGCTGACGGTTCCGACCGTACCCCACAAGGCCAAGCCCTGGCTGAAGGTGGTGGTGACCGTGTGATCGAACGCAACAGTGCTCTGAGCTAAGCCTCATGGCCGCCCTGAAAAAAAGCCCAATCCCCGGATTGGGCTTTTGACTTATAAAGAAGCCGCGTTTCCCCCCGCCTGCCCCCGATAGTCGTTCGACGCCAGCGAAGCCGATTTGCTAGAGTGCGCCGCTGTCCTGTCCAGAAAACACCCTTGCGATGCTGCCCCGCGCCGAACAGAAACAACAAACCCGCAACGCCCTGATGGACGCTGCCCGTCACCTGATGGAGTGCGGCCGAGGATTCGGCAGTCTCAGCCTGCGCGAAGTGGCGAAAACCGCTGGCATCGTGCCCACCGGTTTCTACCGGCATTTCGCCGATATGGATGAACTCGGCCTGGTGCTGGTCAGCGAAGTCGGCCAGACCTTCCGTGAAACCATTCGCCTGGTGCGCCATAACGAATTCGTCATGGGCGGCATTATCGATGCGTCGGTGCGGATCTTTCTCGACGTGGTCAGTGCCAATCGTTCGCAATTTCTGTTTCTTGCCCGTGAGCAATACGGCGGATCGCTGCCTGTGCGGTTGGCGATCGGGCGGTTGCGCGAAGACATCAGCTCGGATCTGGCGGCCGACTTGTCGTTGATGCCAAAGCTGCAGCATCTGGACATTGCCGGGTTGAGCGTGATGGCGGACCTGATTGTAAAAAGCGTGTTCGCGACACTGCCGGACATCATTGATCCGCCCGCCGAAGCGCTACCGGAGCATCTGACGCCGCAAGCGAAAATCACGCAGCAACTGCGCTTCATCTTCATCGGCCTGAAACACTGGCAAGGCCTCGGCAGCACGGAATAATCCCGTATCTCATGTGGGCGAGCCTGCTCGCGATGGCGTAGACACAGTCAACAGCTGTTGTGACTGAAACACCGCTATCGCGAGCAGGCTCACTCCTACATTGGTGCGTGAAAACTCTCAATGCACCAATTTGACCCATAATCCTGCAACATCCAGAAACACCCACTACGCTCCGACAGGTATTTCCTACGTATATCCCGATTGGCAAGCCCCTTGCTCTAGCCTGAGCATTGCCCATTGCTGGAAGCCTACCGATGCTGGTGATTCATCGCAGAATCGAACCTCGCCCCGTCTGGGCCGCTGAATTGCACCTGACCTTCGAAGCCCGGAGTAAAAGCCGTTTGCGCTGTTTCAGTGCCGAAGGTGAAGACGTCGGGTTGTTTCTGGAGCGCGGTCAGCCGCCCCTGTATGACGGCGAGTGCCTGCAAGCCGAAGACGGGCGCATCGTGCGTGTCTGCGCCCGCCCCGAACAACTGCTGCACGTTACCTGCGCCAACGCTTTTGAATTGACCCGTGCCGCCTATCACCTCGGCAACCGCCATGTCGCCCTGCAGATCGGTGATGGCTGGCTGCGCCTGCTTGACGATTACGTGCTCAAAGCCATGCTCGAACAGCTGGAGGCCAAGGTCGAAAACATCGAAGCGCCGTTCCAGCCGGAACACGGCGCCTATGGCGGCGGTCATCATCATTCGCGGCATGGCGACGAAGACTTCAACTACCCACCGAAACTGCACCAGTTCGGCGTCCGCTTATGAACCCGGCCTGGGCGCTGCTGCGCCTGGCCAGTCCGCAGTTGCCGATTGGCGGCTACAGCTATTCCCAAGGTCTGGAAATGGCGGTGGATAACGGCCGCGTGAGCGATGCAGACGGCGCGCGACGCTGGATCAGCGATCAATTGTTGCTGAACCTGGCGCGGTTCGAAGCGCCGCTGTTGCTCGCCCATTGCGTGGCCGCTGCGGAGGAAAACTGGGCCGAATTGCAACAACGCTGCGAAGAACACAGGGCCAGTCGGGAAACCCGAGAATTGCATCAAGAGAGCCGGCAGATGGGCTACTCCTTGCAACAACTGCTCAGCGGTTTACCGGAACTCGACGCACCCGCCCGCGCCTTCCTCGAACAACGCCCCGAACCGCACCTGGCCCTCGGCTGGGCGCTGGCCGCCCGGGCCTGGGCGATCAGTCCGCAGGATGCGCTGGCCGCGTGGCTCTGGAGCTGGCTGGAAAACCAGTTGGCGGTGCTGATGAAAACCCTGCCGCTGGGCCAGCAAGCCGCGCAACGCCTGACCAGCGAACTGCTGCCGCTGCTGCAACAAGCCCAGCAGGACGCCACCCGAATCAACCCCGAACACTATGGCAGCGCCGCGTTTGGCCTGTCCCTGGCGTGCATGGCCCATGAGCGCCAGTACAGCCGTCTGTTCCGTTCCTAGGGCCTTTTAAGTTGGAGAACCACATGAACACACAACCCCTGCGTGTCGGCATCGGCGGCCCGGTCGGTTCCGGTAAAACCGCGTTGACCCTGGCCCTGTGCCTGGCCCTGCGCGAGCGCTACAACCTGGCCGTCGTCACCAATGACATCTACACCCGCGAAGACGCCGACTTTCTGGTGCGCAACGAAGCCTTGGCACCGGAGCGGATCATCGGTGTGGAAACCGGCGGCTGCCCGCACACGGCGATCCGCGAAGACGCCTCGATCAACCTCGAAGCCGTGGATCAACTGAACCGCCGCTTTCCGGGGCTGGACCTGATTCTGGTTGAGTCCGGTGGCGACAATCTGTCGGCAACGTTCAGCCCAGAACTGTCCGACCTGACCATCTACGTGATCGACGTTTCCGCCGGCGACAAGTTGCCGCGCAAGGGCGGCCCGGGGATCTGCAAATCCGATCTGCTGGTGATCAACAAAGTCGACCTCGCGCCATTGGTGGGTGCGTCGCTGGAGATGATGGACAGCGACACCAAGCGCATGCGCAACGGCAAACCGTTTGTCTTCAGCAACCAGAAAACCGGTCTGGGCCTTGAAGAGATCATCGCCTTCATCGAACGCCAAGGCCTGCTGACTGCGGCCTGACCACGACTTATCAACAAGGAAGCTTATCCATGACATTGAAACGTATTCTGGGCGCCGTGGCCCTGCTGCTGACCCCGGCCATCGCCTTCGCCCATCCGGGACATGGCGACAACGGCCTGATCGCCGGCATCAGCCACCCGATTGGCGGCCTCGATCACTTGTTGGCGATGGTGGCTGTCGGCTTGTGGGCGGCGCAGCAAAAAGGCGCGGCGCGCTGGGCGCTGCCGTGTACGTTTGTTGGCACCCTGCTGATTGGCGGGCTGCTAGGTTTTGAAGGGCTGAACCTGCCGGCGCTGGAAGGCGGGATTGCGGCGTCGGTGCTGGCACTGGGCCTGGCGGTGGCGTTGGCAGTGCGTCCACCGTTAGGCGTGGCGGTGACGGCGACGGCGTTGTTTGCGCTGTTCCATGGTGTGGCGCATGGGCTGGAATTGCCGGACATGTCGAGTCCTTGGGCGTATGCAGCCGGTTTTGTGGCGGCGACGGCGGCGTTGCATGGGTTGGGTTATGCGGTCGTTCGGGTGTTGCCGCAAGCGGCGGCTCCGCTGGTTCGATTGGCGGGCGCAGCGTCCGCAGCGACTGGCGCGTGGTTGCTCGCAGGCTGATTTCTTTATCGCCTGTAATGGCCTCATCGCGAGCAAGCTCGGCTCCCACAGTACTCCTGTGGGAGCCGAGCTTGCTCGCGATGGCGGCCTGACAGACACCGGATCTCTCAGGCCTGCTAACATGTCGCGCAATCAACCCTGCCGTGACGACGCCAGCCAATGCCGCCTGTTTCCCGCTCCGCCTCCCAGCCTGAATTGACCACCCTGTTCGCCTCGGTGCAACAGCACTTCCAGGATGTGATCGTGCCGCTCTGGCAAGGCCCCGGCTGGAATGCCGACATGGCGCTGCCGTACGAAGCACTGGATGCGGAACATCGACCATTGCCACCTCAACGCTACCGGGCCATGGCGTGCGCGCGACAGCTGTATCTTTTCTCAAGCCTGATCGGCCAGGTGCCGTCCGCCGAAGCGCGTGCCGCCGCGCTGTTTCGCTCCCTGCAGCAGCACTTCCACGATGCCGAGCACGGCGGCTGGTTCTACAGCATCGACCCGCAAGGCGCGCCACTCGATCAGCGCAAAGACCTCTACACCCACGCGTTCATCCTGTTCGCTTGCGCCCATTACTGGCACAAGGTTCGCGAGCCGCTGGTGGAATCGGTGCTCAACGCAGCGCTGGAAGTGATCGCTCAGCGTTTCGCGACAGGCGACGGTCTGTACGAAGCCAACCTCGATAATGACTGGTCCTCGCTTGAGTCCGGGCCGCTGCAAAATCCTCTGATGCACTTGGCCGAAGCCTTCCTCGCCACCCTGTCGGTGCGTGAAGACGCTTGCGTGCAGCGGGTGCTCGTCGACTTATGCACAGCCATGCAGAAGCGCTTCATCGACCCGCAACAGTGCGTGTTGATGGAGAAGCCGTTGGGTGCTGTGGATAACTGGTTTGAACCGGGGCATCAATTCGAGTGGTATTTCCTGCTGGAGTCTTCGCCGTTGCTGCGGGGTTCGGCATTACATGCTTCGCTTGATCGTGCATTTACGCTGACCGAGCAAAGGGGTGTTGATCCGAAGACAGGCGCCGTGGTGGCGATGCTCGACCTGAATGGCTCTGCAAAGGATGCCACCCAGCGCATCTGGGCCCAGGCTGAATACCTGCGCGCCCTGACCTTGCGGCCCGAGAGCGAGGCCTCTGTTCTGCGTCAATTGCAGGCGCTGCAACAGCGTTTCCTGCATGCGGGCGGTTGGTACGAGTGTCGCGACGAGAATGGTGAAGTGAGCCGCAAGGACATGCCGTCGACGACGCCTTATCACTTGGCGACCTGCTATCGCGGGCTGGTCGAGTTTCTCGACTAACTGCCCGCGATGGCCGTTACGCGGTCTTACGCCTTGGCATTACGCTCGATCGAAAAACCAGCCCAGGTCTGGCTCACCGGCATCAACTCCAGGCTGTTGATGTTGATGTGCGCCGGTGCATTCATCACCCAGAAAATAGTCTCGGCGATATCCTGCGGCTGGATCGGCTCGGCACCCGCATACGTCGCATTGTAGCGCTCCTGATCACCGGCAAAACGCACCAGCGAGAACTCGCTCTCACACAGACCCGGCTCAATGTTGCTGACGCGCACGCCAGTTCCCTGCAGGTCGCAACGCAGGTTCAACGAGAACTGCTTAACGAACGCCTTGCTCGCGCCATACACATGGCTACCCGGATACGGATAGTTGCCAGCGATGGAGCCAAGGTTAACGATGCCGGCGCCACGGCCATGGGCAATCAGGCGCGGCAGCAGCAGACGGGTGCTGTACATCAGGCCTTTGATGTTGGTGTCGACCATGGTGTCCCAATCGTCGAGATCGCACTTGGGTGCCGGGTCGACACCGAGCGCCAGGCCGGCGTTGTTGATCAGCCCGCGCAGCTTGGCGAAGGATGGCGGAAGGTTGGCAATCGCCTCCTCCATGGCTTTGCGATCACGCACGTCGAGCACCAGGCCATGCACTTCGGTCTGTTTTGACAACTCGGCGCACAGGGCATTCAGGCGTTCTTCACGACGGCCTGTCAGCACCAGTTTCCAGCCCGCCTCGGCAAAACGGCGGGCACAGGCTTCACCAAAACCGGAGGTCGCGCCGGTAATAAACAGGGTGTTGGACATCGTGTTCTCCTTGCTTCGGCTGATGGGCAGCCCTTGGAATAGAAAATCAGCTGGCAGCATGCCCGGCCTTGCCCACAGCGGCAACCACCGCAAATCTGTACGAAAAACAACCAACCCGGCGAACGCCTTACGCCACGAGGCTTGCAGCCATGTACGCGCATGTTATCCACAGGCCGGTCCACAGTTTCCGGGGGCAAGTGGAAAAGCTGGAAGCCGCTGTGCACAAGGCTTTGCGGGGAGTTTTGAAAGTTTTTCGCTTGACCCTCGAATGATCGCGGTGTAGCGCAGGGCATTTTGCACGATTTGTCCTGCAGAGCAGCGATGGCGCCAAGCCAGTAACTACGGCCCTCAGCCGAGTCTTTCCAGAGTTTAATCACAGACTTATCCACAGGCTTGCCCCGCCCGTTTCACCTCGCTTTTGCTTCCAATAAAAAGGTTGACAACAACGGTTCCTGCTCACGCGAAAACGCCTGATCAAAAAACAACCACAGCGCTGCAAGCCACGTATTTAAAGGCGCCCAGCCAGCTACTCCCACGTTATTCACAGCCAGCTCCACAGCAAACGGGGACAAGTCAAAACCGTGACAAAACAACTATTTGCAGCGGCTTTATGTCGCGCTTTCAGAGCTTATGAATATTGTTTTCCACAATTTCCCGAAAGCACTGTTTTGTGACCTGCAGGAGGAAATGCGGTGAATTGGGGACGTAAAAAAGCCCCGGCGATTGCTCGTCGGGGCTGCGGGCATTTCAGCAGCGAATCAATGACCGCCGAGATAAGCGTTACGCACTTCCTCGTTCACCAGCAGCTCCTTGCCGGTGCCCGTGAGGCGGATCTCGCCGTTGACCATCACATACGCCCGGTCCGACAACTTGAGCGCGTGGTTAGCGTTCTGCTCGACCAGGAAGATGGTCATGCCGGTTTTGGCCAGCTCACGCAAGGTCGCGAAGATCTGCTTCACCACAATCGGCGCCAATCCCAGGCTTGGCTCGTCGAGCAACAGCAGTTTTGGCCGGCTCATCAACGCACGAGCGATGGCGAGCATTTGCTGTTCGCCGCCGGACATGGTCATCGCCCGCTGGTTGCGCCGTTCTTCAAGCCTTGGGAACAACTCGAACATGCGTTGCATGTCTTCCTTGGCGTACTTGTCACCGATAGGGATGGTGCCCATCAGCAGGTTTTCCTCGACAGTCATGTCGGGGAACACACGTCGCCCTTCCGGCGATTGCGCGATGCCGTTGGACGCGATGTAGTGGGACGACTTGTGAGTGATGTCCACGCCCTGATAGATGATCTGCCCGTCTGCCGCGCGCGGCTGGCCGAAAATCGACATCAGCAGGGTCGACTTGCCGGCACCGTTGGAGCCGATCAGGCTGACTGTTTCACCCTCATTGATGTGCAACGAGACTTTCTTCAGGGCCTGGATCGGCCCGTAAAACACGTCCAGTTCCTTGAGTTCGAGGATCGGTTGACTCATAACACCACTTCCTCTTCATCAGCGCCCAGGTAGGCCGCAATCACTTTCGGGTCGTTGCGGATCGCGTCGGGGCCGCCCTCAGCGATGACGATGCCGTGGTCCAGCACCACGATGTGGTCGGAAATACTCATCACCATGCCCATGTCGTGTTCGATCAGCACCACGGTCAGATCGTGCTCGTCACGCAACAAACGGATCATCGCGCTCAGCGCTTCGGTTTCCTGAGGGTTGAGGCCGGCGGCCGGTTCGTCGAGGCAGATGATCTGCGGACGGGTGCACATGGCCCGGGCGATTTCCAGGCGGCGCTGTTGGCCATAGGACAATTCGCCGGCGAGGCGATTGGCGCAATCCACCAGGTCCACCACTTCCAGCCAGTAGAAAGCATGGTCCAGCGCATCACTTTCAGCCTTGCGGTAGCCCTTGGTGTTGAGGATGCCGGCCAGCATGCTGCGGTTGACCCACATGTGTTGGGCCACCAGCAGGTTTTCCAGCACCGACATTTCCTTGAACAGGCGAATGTTCTGGAAGGTCCGCGCTAGCCCGGCCCGGTTCACCAGGTGGGTGCCGCCAAACATCTTGTAGTACAGACGACTGGCGAAGGATTTAGGCGAGACGAAATCGGTTGGTTTGAACGCTTCGCCCAGCAATTGGATGACATTGGTATGCTCGCCGCGCACGTTCAGTTCGATCTTGCCGCCGGAGGCTTTGTAGAACCCGGTCAGGCAGTTGAACACCGTGGTCTTGCCGGCGCCGTTGGGGCCGATCAGGGCGAAGATCGAGTTGCGTTTGACCTGCAGGCTGACATCATTCAACGCCTTGATGCCGCCAAAGTGCATCATCAGCTTCTCGACCGAGAGTACGACTTCGCTCATGGCGCTACTCCTTTACGCGGGGTCACACCGGTACGGCTGATCCGAATCAGGCCGCGCGGTCGCCAGATCATCATCAACACCATCAGGATGCCGAACAGCAGCACGCGGTATTCCGCGAAGCCACGCAGCAGTTCCGGGGCGACGGTCAGCACGAAGGCTGCAATCACCACCCCGATGGTCGAGCCCATGCCGCCGAGTACCACGATGGCGAGGATCAGGGCCGATTCAAAGAAGGTAAACGAGGTCGGGTTGACGAAACCCTGGTAGGTGGCGAAGAACACCCCTGCCAGACCTGCCGTCGATGCGCCGATGGTGAACGCCGAGAGCTTCACCAGCACGTGGTTCAGGCCCATGGAGCGGCAGGCGATTTCATCTTCACGCAAGGCTTCCCAGGCGCGGCCGACCGGCATACGGGTCAAGCGGTGTTTGATGTACAACACCGCCAGCACCACCATGAACAACACCGCGTAGATAAAGTAGTACTTCACGTCGGGGTTGTAGGCGATGCCGAAGAACTCGTGGAACGGTATGCCACCGTCTTTCGCCCGCTTGCCGAACTCCAGGCCGAAGAACGTTGGCAGCGGTGCCGGCATGCCGTTCGGGCCACCGGTCAGCGACAACCAGTTGTTGAGGATCAAACGGATGATTTCACCAAAACCCAGTGTCACGATGGCCAGGTAGTCACCGTGCAGACGCAACACCGGGAAGCCGAGGATGCAACCGGCAAGCCCGGCAGTGATCGCCGCCAGCGGCAGCACCGTCCAGAAGCCCAGGCCGAGGTATTGGTAACCGAGCGCCAGGCCATAGGCGCCGATGGCATAGAACGCCACGTAACCCAGGTCGAGCAGGCCGGCCAGGCCGACCACGATGTTCAGTCCCAGACCGAGCAGCACGTAGATCAACCCGAGGATGACCACGCCCAGCAGGTAGGAGTTGGAGAAAAATGGAAACACCACGGCAATGACGATCATCAGCGGGATGATCCAGCGCAACCGGGACTTGTAATCGGGCGGCAGTACATGAACCCCGGAGCCGGTGGTTTCAAACCCTTCGAGAATTCTCAGACCCTTGGGTGTTTGCAGGAACAGGCTCAGGGCAAAACGGCCCGCCATGACGATGGCGACAATCCACGCCACACGTGTCGGTTGCAGATTGAAGCCATAGCCGTCGAGGACGATGCCGACAATCGGACCAAACACGATGAGCGCTACAAGGCCGGCAAGTATCGCGTCAACCAGGCTTCTTTTGAGATCAATGGTTTTTTTAGTGGTTGAAGACATCGCTTACACCTTCGACACAAGAGGACGGCCGAGCAGGCCTTGAGGCCGAAAGACCAGAACGAGAACGAGCAGCGAGAAGCTGAAAACGTCTTTGTAGTCCGAGTTGACCAGACCAGAGAACAGCGACTCGGAGATCCCGAGAATGATCCCGCCGAGCATCGCACCCGGCAACGAGCCGATCCCGCCGAGAACCGCTGCGGTGAACGCTTTGATGCCGATGACGAAACCTGCGTAGAAGTCAAACGTGCCGTAGTTCATGGTGATCAGTACGCCGGCCAGGGCCGCCATCGCTGCACCGATGATGAACACGTAGGAAATCACGCGGTCGGTGTTGATCCCCAGGATCGAGGCCATCTTGCGGTCTTGCTGGGTCGCGCGGCACATGCGGCCGAGCTTGGTGTACTTGATGACGTAGGTCAGCAGGCCCATCCCGACAAACGCGGCGACCAGAATGAAGATCTTGGTATAGGTCAGCTGGACGAAGCCAGTGCCGACTTCAACGCGCCATGCACCGGTCAGCAGCGTCGGAACACCTTGCTGGCGTGCACCTTGGGCGATCTGTGCATAGTTTTGCAGGATCAGGGAAATACCGATGGCGCTGATCAGCGGTGCCAGTCGGGTCGAGTTTCGCAGCGGTTTGTAGGCGACGCGCTCGATGACCCAGCCATACACCGCCGTGACAACGATGGTGAAGACCAGTGTGCCGAGCATCAGCAGAGGGAAGGATTCAATACCGAAGTAAGCCAGCAGAGCCAGACTGATTGCCGCCAGGTAAGCAGAAATCATGTAAACCTCGCCGTGGGCGAAGTTGATCATGCCAATGATGCCATAGACCATTGTGTAGCCGATGGCGATCAGGCCATAGACCGACCCGAGGGTCAGGCCGTTGACCAGTTGCTGCAGGAAAATACCATCCATAACGCAATCTCACGCATTTGAGAGACTGCACAGAAGCCGGGTGCGACGGACCGGGGTTCAGCCGCCGACGCGAACCGGTTGTGTGCAGCTCTACGAGAAAAGACAGGTACTGCACGGACATGTTCTTTGATTGCACGGCGCACAAGGCGCCGGGCAATCAGCAGGTCATATCACTTCTGTTTTTCCAGCTGGTGGTATTTGCCGTCCTTGTCCCACTGGTAAACCACGTAGTCGGAGACTTTCAGGTCGCCCTTGGCGTCCCAGGTCTTCTCGCCCATGACGGTTTTGACCGGGTTTTTCTTCAGCCAGGCAGCAGCGTCTTCGCCCTTGTTGGACTTGGCGCCATTGAAGGCAGCGGCCAGGGCCTGGACCGAAGCGTAGGCGTAGAGGGTGTAGCCTTCAGGCTCGGTGCCTTTTTTGCGGAATTCATCCACCACGGTCTTGCTGTCTGGCAGCAGGCGTGGGTCGGCGCCAAAGGTCATCAGCACGCCGTCGACGTATTGCGGGCCGCCAGCAGTGGTTACCAGTTCGTCGGTCACGATGCCGTCATCGGACATGAATTTCACGTCTTTCAGGCCTTCGGTACGCAGCTGTTTAACCAGTGGACCCGCCTCTGGGTGCAGGCCACCGAAGTAGACCACGTCGGCACCGGCCGCACGGATCTTGGTAACCACGGCGCTGAAGTCTTTCTCGCCGCGAGTCAGGCCTTCATACAGAACCGGTTTCACACCGCGTTTTTCCAGCTGAGCCTTGGTGGCATCAGCCAGGCCCTGGCCGTAGGTGTCCTTGTCGTGCAGCACGGCAACTTTTTTGCCCTTGAGCACGTCGACGATGTAGTCGCCGGCCACGATACCTTGCTGGTCGTCACGCCCGCACATACGGAACATGGCGCTCAGGCCGCGTTCGGTAACAGCCGGGTTGGTGGAACCTGGGGTAATTGCAATGATGCCCGCTTCGTCGTAGATCTCGGAGGCCGGGATGGTCGACGAGGAGCAGAAGTGACCGACCACGCCAGCCACTTTCTGGTTGGTCAGGTCCTTGGCGACCGTCACAGCCTGTTTCGGTTCGCAGGCGTCATCGCCCTTCACCAGTACGATTTTTTCCCCGTTAACGCCGCCCGCCGCGTTGACCGCGTCGGCTGCAGCCTGTGCACCCTTCATGTATTGCTCGCCAAATGCCGCGTTGGCGCCTGTCATCGGGCCCGCCACACCGATTTTCACATCAGCCTGTGCAAACGCAGAAACACCCAACGCAGCTGCCACTGCGAGGGCCAGAAAGCCTTTCTTGTAAAACGTCTGGGACATGAGGTGGTGCTCCAAGGTTTTTTTTTAGTTGGCACTGCGATTTCACTGATTGCTCAGAGCAAGGGCCGTGCCATCGGTTTTTTATTCTGAAAAAAGTCGCTGCATTATTGTTTTTACGACTGTTTTGTTCCCATTTTCATTGGGCGTGCAACCGTCTAAACCGCGGAAGGTGAAACCATTTATTTTTAAAGGCGCAACCCGCATGCGCCATCATTGCAACCGCGGCGTTAAACGACGTGCAACCAGCCTGTAACAACGTGCGTCACCGAAGTGCACACTGCTGGTGCGGGACTGCTACAACCCGCACCATTACAGGCTAGTCGCTGCGCCGAAAAGCGCCGCTTCCAGCAACAAATTTCAACAATCAGATGACGATCCGCAAGCACTGGCCTGCGTGATACAGCGAGAATCCAGCCTCGTACAGACAACTGCGCAACCCTACTCCCGCCAGGGGCTGCATCGGTGCGAACGGAATCGGTAGCGCTTGAGGATTTCCGTTACACAAATAATCGGCAAAGGCTTTGCCGACGACGGTCCCCGTGGTCACGCCCCGGCCGTTGTAACCGGTGACTGCCACTAAACCGGGCGCCGGTTCGAACAGACGCATCAAATGGTCGGGGGTGAATGCGATGCAACCGGTCCAGGTGCATTCCCACTCCACCGGTTTGAGGTAGGGAAAATAGTGCTGTTGAACACGATCCGCCCAGGCTTTGAGGAACCAGGCCGGCTTTTGATTGCCATTACCGAGACTTCCGAGCAACAGACGCCCGTCCTTGTCGCGACGAATGCTGCTGAGCACCTGACGGGTGTCCCAGGAACCCTGGCCGCCGGGCAGAATCTGTTGCGCGGCGTCTTCGGTCAGCGGGACCGAAGCCACTTGGTAGTAGTAACCGGGGAAGAAATTGCGCCGCAACTCTGTCCAGTCACCTTCGGTGTAAGCGTTGGAAGCGATCACGACTTTCTCGGCCATGACCGAACCCTGAGCGGTTTGCACCGACCAGCGCTGACCCTGGCGTTCGAGTCGGGTCACCGGGGAATGATCGAACAGCTGACCGCCGAGGCTGATGGCCGCTTTGGCCAGCCCGGTGGTGTAAGCCATCGGATTGAGGGTGCCGGCACGTCGATCAAGCAAGGCAGCGGCGATTTTCCTGGTGCCCGTCGCCTGCTCGCAGGCCTGGCCGGTCAACAGTTCAACCGGCGCTCCGCGACGTTTCCATTGTTCTTCACGACTGCGCAAATCCGCCTCGCCACGGGCGTTGTGCGCCATGTGCAGCGTGCCTTCGCGGCGTAACTGGCAATCGATGTTGTATTTATCCACAAGGCTGAACACCAGGGACGGTGCCGCGCCGAGCATGCGGTTGAGCTGACTGCCCACCGCTTCGCCGAATCCGGCCTCGATGTCGTCCGGTGGAATCCACATGCCGGCGTTGACCAGGCCGACGTTGCGCCCCGAACCGCCATGGCCGGCGCGATGAGCTTCCAGCACACACACCGATTTACCTTGTTCCAGCAGATGCACCGCCGCCGACAGCCCGGTGAACCCGGCGCCGATGACGCAGACATCGACTGTCACTTCACCCTTGAGCGCCGCGTTGTCAGGCCTTTGCGGCGTCAGTTTTTCCCACAGACACTCTTCGCGTAACGGCATTGCAAGCTCCTGTCGGAGCAGCTACAAGTCGCAAGCTACAAGCCGCAAGCCAGTTTGCTTGCAGCTGGTAGCTTGTAGCTTGCCCGCTGCTTAATCGAATGTAATGCCCTGAGCCAACGGCAATTCCAGCGAGTAGTTCACGGTGTTGGTCTGGCGACGCATGTAGCCGCGCCATGCATCGGAGCCCGATTCACGGCCACCGCCGGTTTCTTTTTCGCCACCAAACGCGCCGCCGATTTCTGCGCCGCTCGGGCCGATGTTGACGTTGGCGATGCCGCAGTCGCTGCCGACCGCCGACATGAACTGCTCGGCTTCACGTACGTCGGTGGTGAAGATGCACGAGGACAGGCCTTGTGGCACGGCGTTGTTCAGGCGCAGGGCTTCGTCGAAATCCTTGTAGCCGATCACGTACAGAATCGGTGCGAAGGTTTCGTGGCAGACCACAGGGCTCTGCTCTGGCATTTCAACAATGGCCGGCGCGACGTAGTAGGCGTCAGGGAATTTGTCTTCCAGCTGGCGCTTGCCGCCGAATACCCGGCCGCCTTCGCTCAACGCCTGCTCCAGCGCGTCCTGCATGTTTTCAAAACTTTGTTTGTCGATCAGCGGACCGATCAGGTTGCCTTCCAGCGGATGGCCGATGCGCACTTTGGAATACGCGGCTTTCAGGCGGGTGACGATTTCTTCCTTCACCGATTCGTGTGCAATCAGGCGACGCAGGGTGGTGCAGCGCTGGCCGGCAGTGCCGACGGCGCTGAACAGGATGGCGCGAACGGCCATGTCCAGGTCGGCACTTGGGCCGAGGATCATGGCGTTGTTGCCACCCAGTTCCAGAATGCTGCGAGCAAAACGCGCGGCGATTTTCGGTGCCACTTCGCGGCCCATGCGGGTGCTGCCGGTGGCGCTGATCAGTGCGACACGCGGGTCATCGACCAGCGCTTCGCCAGCGTCGCGGCCGCCGATGATCACTTGGCTCAGGTGCGGTGGTGCATCGCTGAAGTTTTTCAGGACGCGATCGAACAGCGCCTGGCAGGCCAGCGCGGTCAGCGGGGTTTTCTCGGACGGTTTCCAGATCACCGGGTTGCCGCAGACCAGCGCCAGCGTGGTGTTCCAGGCCCAGACCGCAACCGGGAAGTTGAACGCACTGATGACGCCGACAACGCCCAGCGGGTGCCAGGTTTCACGCATGTGGTGGCCAGGACGCTCGGACGCAATGGTCAGACCGTACAACTGACGGGACAGACCGACGGCGAAATCGCAGATGTCGATCATTTCCTGAACTTCGCCCAGGCCTTCCTGAGTGATCTTGCCAGCTTCCCAGGAGACCAGTTCGCCAAGATCAGCCTTGTATTCGCGCAGGATGTCGCCCAATTGGCGCACCAGTTCGCCACGGCGCGGTGCCGGGACCTTACGCCACAATTCGAACGCATGATCGGCACGACTGATGTGCTGCTCGACTTCAGCAGCGCCTTCCCAGTTCACGGCAGCAATCCGGCTGCCATCGATCGGCGAATGCACCGGCACTTTGCCGTTCTGGTACAGGGCCGGGTTTACACCAAGACGATCAAGCAATGCGGCAACCATGGGTCACTCCTCAAGCGAAAAACACAAAGGGTGCAGCCGGAATAATCACGGCTGATCAGACCTGTAGTTTTAGCGCCCCGGAGGTTACCCAACAAACGACCTTTAAGAGAGATATCATTCCGTTTATTCATGCTGCGAATTGCTGGTAAGAAAGAAACAAGAAAAAGGACTACCCATGCTGAATAAACGCTACCTGCCGTCGATCACAGCACTGCAGTGTTTCGAGGCTGTGACCCGGCACTTGAGCTTCACCCGGGCCGCCGAAGAGCTGAACCTGACCCAGAGCGCGGTCAGTAAACAGGTCGCGCAACTTGAAGAATTGTTGCAGCACTTGTTGTTCCGCCGCGTGCGCCGACGCCTGCAAATGACTCCGGCCGGTGATTTGTACCTGGTGGAAGTCAGAAAAATCCTCACCCAGGTCGAGATGTCGACCCATTACCTGCGTTCCTACGGCGGGGAAACCGAAGTCTTGCGCGTCTCGACTCCGCCAACGTTCGGTGCGCGCTGGTTGGTGCCGCGCCTGAAAGGTTGGCGCCTGCGCCATCCCTCGATCCATCTGGACCTGTGCAGCGAGCAGGAAGCCGACGATTTACTGCAAGGTCGCAGCGATCTGGCGTTCTACTTCGGCCAGGGCTCACGGCCCGGCACCGAATGCCTGAAGCTGTTCGGCGAAGAACTGGTGCCGGTTTGCGCACCGGGCAGCCTCCCCGACAAGCCGTTCACCGACCCGACTCAGCTCACCGACCTGGTCCTGCTGCAAAACGCTTCTCGCCCGCAGGCCTGGCACGACTGGTTCGACAGTCAGGGCTATCACACCGAACACAGCTACCATGGCCCGCGGTTTGAAACCTTCTACATGTGCATTCGCGCCGCCCAGGTCGGCTGCGGCGTGGCGCTGTTGCCAAGGTTTCTGGTGGAAGAGGAATTGGCCGACGGCAAACTGGTCATCCCCTGGAAACACGCGATGCCGAGCACCGATGCCTATTACCTGGCGTATCCCGAGCATTCGGCGGAAGTGCCCAAGGTGCGGGATTTTGTGAAGTGGATGCTGGAGCAGATAGATAGCCCGGATGGAGCACAAATCTAAAGTTTCACTCAATCCCTGTGGGAGCGAGCTTGCTCGCTCCCACAGGGATCTGCTGTTGTCCAAAAAATCGCTGGCAATTTTTACCACCGATATGCGCCACTACCCCCATTCCATGCGGAGAACCCCGTTATGAGCGAGAGCGTGTTTGGCGATCGCATCGTGCAGAACCTGCTCGACACCGACTTCTACAAACTGACGATGATGCAGGCGGTGCTGCACAACTACCCGAACGTCGAAGTCGAATGGGAGTTTCGTTGCCGCAACAGTGAGGATCTGCGCCCGTACCTGGCCGAGATCCGTTTCCAGATCGAGCGTCTGGCCGAGTTGAGCCTGAGCCCTGATCAATTGGGTTTTCTGGAGCGCATCAGTTTTCTGAAGCCGGATTTCCTGCGGTTTCTCGGCTTGTTCCGCTTCAACCTGCGTTACATCCACACCGGCATCGAAAACGGCGAGTTGTTCATCCGCCTGCGCGGGCCGTGGCTGCATGTGATTCTGTTCGAAGTGCCGCTGCTGGCGATTGTCAGTGAAGTGCGCAACCGCTATCGCTACCGGGAAATCGTCCTGGAGCAGGCGCGCGAACAGCTGTACCGCAAGTTCGACTGGCTGACCGCCAACGCCAGCAGCGACGAATTGTCCGAGTTGCAGGTCGCCGATTTCGGCACGCGCCGGCGCTTTTCGTACCGAGTGCAAGAAGAAGTGGTGAACGTGCTCAAGCACGACTTCCCCGGGCGTTTCGTCGGCACCAGCAACGTGCACCTGTCCCGGGAACTGGACATGAAACCGTTGGGCACCATGGCCCACGAATGGATCATGGCCCACCAGCAACTGGGCCCGCGGCTGATCGACAGTCAAATTGCCGCACTCGACTGCTGGGTGCGCGAGTACCGTGGCCTGCTGGGGATTGCCCTGACTGACTGCATCACCATGGATGCGTTCCTGGGTGATTTCGATCTGTTCTTCGCCAAGCTTTTCGACGGCCTTCGCCACGATTCGGGTGATCCGGTGGCATGGGCGGAAAAAGCCATCGCTCATTATCACAAGCTCGGCATCGACCCGATGAGCAAGACGCTGACATTCTCCGACAGCCTGACGTTGCCCAAGTCGCTGGAGATATTCCGCGCGCTGCGGGGTCGGATCAATGTCAGCTTTGGCATCGGCACTCACCTGACCTGTGATATTCCAGGTGTCGAACCGATGAGCATCGTGCTTAAAATGACGGCCTGCAACGGCCAGCCCGTGGCAAAGATTTCTGATGAGCCTGGCAAGACTCACTGCAAAGACCCGAATTTCGTCGCCTATTTGCGACACGTTTTCAAAGTACCTGCCGCCCTTTCAAGCACATCTAGCAAGGAGTGAATTCATGCAAGCCGTACAGCGTGAGATTGCTGAGCAGCTCAAGGTTCAACCACCGTTCGCCGACGAGGCCGCCCTTGAGGCAGAAGTCGCCCGGCGGGTGAGTTTCATTCAGGATTGCCTGGTCAATTCCGGGCTCAAGACCCTGGTGCTGGGCATCAGCGGAGGTGTCGACTCCCTGACCGCCGGCCTGCTGGCCCAACGCGCGATGCGCGAACTGCGCCAGCGCACCGGCGACAAGAGTTACAAATTCATCGCCGTGCGGTTGCCGTACGAGATTCAGTTCGATGAACACGACGCCCAGGCCTCGGTGGATTTCATCGCCCCGGACGAGCGCCACACGGTGAACATCGGCCCGGCGGTCAAATCCCTGGCCAATGAAGTCGCAGCCTTCGAAGGCAAGCACGCGGTCTCGGTGGATTTCGTGCTCGGCAACACCAAGGCGCGCATGCGCATGGTCGCTCAGTACACCATCGCCGGCGCGGCCCATGGCCTGGTGATCGGCACCGACCATGCGGCGGAAGCGGTGATGGGTTTCTTCACCAAGTTCGGTGACGGCGCCTGCGACCTGGCACCGTTGAGTGGGCTGGTGAAGAATCAGGTTCGCGATATTGCTCGCAGCTTTGGTGCACCGGAATCGCTTGTGGAGAAAATCCCTACGGCGGATCTGGAAGACCTGTCGCCGGGTAAGCCGGATGAAGCGTCCCATGGCGTGACCTATGCCGAGATTGATGCGTTTCTGCACGGTGAGCCGGTGCGTGAGGAAGCGTTCAAGATCATTTGTGAGACTTACAAGAAAACTCATCACAAGCGGGTGATGCCGTTTGCACCTTGATTCACATGGCGTTCGCTTGCCCGCGATGAACGATCGCTCGGTCAAACGTCAGGCACAAAAAAAGCGTCCCAAGCGGACGCTTTTTTTATGAGCTCGATTCGATTACTTCAGAGTAACCGTACCTTTCATCATCGAGATGTGGCCAGGGAAGGAGCAGAAGAAGCCGTAGCTTTCGCCAGTCGCCAGCTTCGACACATCAAAGGTCACCGAATCCGTTTCGCCAGCACCGATGATTTTGGTGTGGGCAATGATGCGCTCGTCACCTTCTTTCAGGTAGTTCTTGTCGATGCCTGCCGCCATGCCGTCGGTGGCGATCGGCTGCATGTCAGCTGTTTTACTCAGCACCCAGTTATGGCCCATGACGTTCTTCGGCAGGCTGCCAGAGTGTTTCAGCTCCACGGTGAAGGTCTTGCAGCTCTTGTCGATGCTGATGTCCTTGGTATCGAAGGACATCTGGTCCGTGGAGTCGACGGTGACCTTGCACTCGGCAGCCATCAATTGACTGCTGGCCAGTGTCAGCAGGGATACCGCAACAAGTTTGGCAAACATGGTGAATCTCCAAGGCAGGGTTAACGAAAAGTGCTAATGGACAGAAGACTGCCTGAAAACTTCGCAAGTTCCTATGACCTGAATCAAAAATTGTATACAACTTTAGCGCTATGACACCTATCGAAACAATCTACCAGCCAGGCGTCTGGCCCGGCCCTATCATCAGGCCATCATTCTTCACCTGGAGCGCCTGTCATGTCCTTTAACAGCCTGTTGCGCAGTTTGCTCGCCGCTTATGCCAGTGGCGCCAGCGGCACCTACGAAACACCTGAACGCGAAGTTTAGACCTTGGAGCGCCGCCCGCCTGCCTTTACTCTATGGCCATCCTGACCGTGGAGTAAGGCATGTCTTTAGCGTCCGTTTGTGTATTTTGCGGTGCCAGCACCGGCACCAGTCCGGCTTATCGTGAAGCGGCTGTCGCCCTCGGGCGAGCACTGGCCGAGCGCAAGTTGACCCTGGTCTATGGCGGCGGCGCCGTCGGCCTGATGGGGATTGTGGCCGACGCGGCACTGGCGGCCGGCGGTGAAGTGATCGGGATCATCCCGCAAAGCCTCAAGGACAAGGAAATCGGCCACAGCGGCCTGACGCGCCTGGAAGTGGTGGACGGCATGCATGCGCGCAAGGCGCGGATGGCCGAACTCAGCGACGCGTTTATCGCGCTGCCCGGCGGCCTCGGCACGCTGGAAGAACTGTTCGAAGTCTGGACCTGGGGCCAGCTCGGCTATCACGGCAAGCCGCTCGGCCTGCTGGAAGTGAACGGTTTCTACAGCAAATTGACCGGTTTTCTTGATCATATCGTCGGCGAAGGCTTCGTTCGCGCACCGCACCGTGACATGCTGCAAGTGAGCGAATCACCGCAAACCCTGCTCAATGCCCTGGACGCCTGGCAACCGTCGGTCCTGCCAAAATGGACCGATCAAAAACCCAGCTAACGGCTCGGCACCGATACAGGGCAGAATATGCGCCGCTCAACCTCACCTTCGACCCCAGAGGATCGCCCATGGCTAAACCTAATTATTCCTTCGCCAAACGTCAGAGAGACTTGGCCAAGGAGCAGAAGAAAGAGGAAAAGCTTCAGCGCAAGAAAGCTACAGCTGAAGAAGAAGCAGCAGCACTGAACCCGGATGCCGAAGGCGAAGTGGCTACAGACGAAACTGAAGCACCGAAAGATCAGGCGCCCGACGCCTGAGACCCTCAGGGCCGGATGATCTGATCAGGCCCACCGGATCTGTGTCCGGGGTCAGCAGTTGTTTTTGCTGACCCTCACAGTCCCCCTCTGAAGTACCCCAATCCATAGAACGCACACACTCCTACAGGGGATCTGTGTTAATCCATTGGCATTACGGTGACGCGGACTTCCGGGTCGTGATTGCCGCCCCCCAGAATCACCCCGCGCAATGGCGAAACATCGGAAAAATCCCGGCCCCAGGCCAGGGTGATGTGCTCAAGTGCCGGCTGAACATTGTTGGTCGGGTCGAAATCGACCCAGCCCAGCACCGGGCAAAACACCGAGACCCAGGCGTGGGACGCGTCCGCGCCGATCAATCGCGGCTGCCCCGGCGGTGGCTGAGTCAGCAGGTAACCGCTGATATAGCGCGCCGCCAGACCACGAGAGCGCACGCACGCGAGCATCAGGTGGGCGAAGTCCTGGCAGACCCCGCGTCGGCGCTCCAGCACTTCCACCAACGGCGTCGCCACTTGGGTCGCTTCGGCGTCGAAGGTGAACTCGCTGAAGATTTTCTCCATCAGTGCCTGAACGCCCCACAGCAACGGTCGCCCCGCGGGAAAACAGCTCTCGGAGAACTCGACGAAATTGCGCTTCAAATGCACGTAAGGCGATTCGAACCGATACCGGCAGGCTTCGAGTATGTCGGGGGACAGCGGCTGGCTGCTGTAGGTCAACGCATTGCTGGTGTCCTCCCAGGGCGGCGACTGATTGAAGTCCAGCGCGGGCCGGGGCAGGACCTCGACGCTCAGGCTGGCATTGACCAGCAATTCATCGTGCGGACGCTCGAAGGCCAATCGGGTGAGCGGATTGCCAAACACATCCAGCTCATCCCTGCGCGTGGTCGGGTCGGGACTGATCTGTAGTTGTCGGGCGCTGCAGCGCTGCCAGGCACAGGGCCGCGGCCAGAGATGCGCGAGCTGCTGGGCCAAAGAGACCGGGCTGTCATAGTGATAATGGGTGTCGTGGAAAATCTGGTAGTGAGCACTCATCAGACGGACACCGTACGCTGGCTGACATCATCGACATGGGCGAAATGGCGCAGCGCCAGGCGATCCGACACTTGGCCACTGGCGTCGGCAATCTCTTGCAGTAAATCGGCCAGCCCATCGAGTGCGGCGCGAACGCTGGCTTCGCCAAACAAGGCGTTTTCCAGGCAACCCAGATCGAACTGCGCCAGCCGCTCCACCAACAGCGGCAAACCAGCTTCGCGTGGCGCGCCAAAGTCGTCATTCAAGCGCTTCAGGGTTCGCGTCACCAGCTTCAACTGGAACAGCACTGCGTGGGGGTTCTGCTCATCGAGCAGCAACAGGTCGAGCACCGGCAGCAATTGCGCCACCGCCAGATACCGCGAACGGTAGGTGATGCTGCTGTTGCCCAACTCCAGCAGCCACTCCAGCCCAGCCTGATCAAAAGCCCCGGCACCGCGCAGAAACGCCGCCAGGCTGGCGCTGAGAAATTGCAGGCGCTCGATCCGCCGGCCGATGATCAGGAAGCGCCAGCCTTCGTCGCGGGTCATGTCGTCCAGGGCGAAACCTGACAGCGCTGCCAGCGACATCACCAGACGGTTGAGAAAATCCAGCAACTCACCGAAATCCGGTTCTTCCGTTTCCAGTTCCATGGCTTCGCGCTGCAATTCCACCAGCGCCTGCCAGTTTTCCCGCGAGAGTTTGCCGCGCACTTGCGAGGCCGCCCACTGCAAGCGTTGCAGATTGGAACGCAAGCTGAATGGCCAATCGTCACCGAGTAAGGCGGCCAACAAACGCTCCGGCAACTCACCTTCATCGGGCAAAAGATTCAGCCGTTCACCGAGATCGACCGCCGCCTGCAAGGCCTGCGGATCATCGCTGTCGACGTAGCGCGCCAGCACGATCCGCAGCAGTCGCGCACTGTCATCACAACGTTCGCAATAGCGGCCGAACCAAAACAGGTTTTCCACCACCCGCGAGGGCAGATAAGGGTCTCGCCGAACCAGGTCATGCACACCGATCGTGCGCTGGGTTTTCCATTGCTCGCCGCTGGGCGGACGATCCCCTAGTACCCACGTGTCCTTGCTCGCACCGCCGCGCTGCATCGACACCACTTCGGCGTCCGCCTCGGCCGCCACGCGGGTCAGACCGCCGGGTAAAACCCGGTAGCCGTCATGGCTGGCCACGGCGTAGACCCGCATGCCGATGGCACGCGGTTGCAATTGACCGTCTTCGGCCTGCCAGATCGGCGCCTGGGACAACTGGGCCATTTCTTGCGCCACATAGGCATAAGGCCGCGCCTGCATGCGCTCGGCCAAGGCCTGGCGCTTTTTTTCACTCAGATCACGGCCAAACACAGGTGCGAAGCTTTGAGACGGGAACGCCGGTTTGATCAATAATTCCGGCAGTTTTTCCAACGCTTGAGCCAGCACGGGCGCCTCGCCGCACCACCAGGTTGCGATGGACGGCAGGATCAGTTCTTCGCCGAACAGGAACTGATTGATCTTCGGCAGAAAGCCCAATAACCCCGGCGACTCCAGCACGCCGCTGCCGAGGGCATTCGCCACCAACACCCGCCCTTGCCGCACGGCTTCGAGCAACCCCGGCACGCCCAGCGCGGAATCGGTGCGCAGCTCCAGCGGGTCGCAGAAATCATCGTCGAGCCGGCGCATGATTGCGTGAACCCGACGCAGGCCGCTCAGGGTTTTCAGGTAGACCGTGGCATCGCGCACCGTGAGGTCGCCGCCCTCCACCAATGGGTAACCGAGCTGACGCGCCAGATACAGGTGTTCGAAATAGCTTTCGTTGAAGCGTCCCGGGGTCAGCAACACGATCAGCGGAGCTTCATCATCGCGCGGGGCCTGCCGAGCCAGGGTTTCCTGAAGCGTGCGGAAGAACCCGGCCAGATGCTGCACTTTCAAATCGCGATACAGCTCGGGAAAGGCTCGGGAGACGATGGTGCGGTTTTCCAGGGCGTAACCGGCACCGGACGGCGCTTGAGTCCGGTCTGCGGTGACCCACCAGCGGCCATCGGGTGTGCGCGCCAGGTCGACGGCATACAAATGCAGAAAAGCCCCATCCGGCGGGGAAATGCCCTGACAGGGCCAAAGGAAGTTGTTGTGTCCGAACACCAGTTCTGCCGGTAACAAACCTTCGGCGATCAAGCGTTGCGGGCCGTACAGGTCCGCCAGCACCGCATTCAACAGCCGCGCCCGTTGAGCGATCCCTGCCGATAACTGCGCCCACTCATCCGCGGCAATCACATGGGGCAACAGATCCAGTTCCCACGGCCGATCCGCGCCCTTGGGATCGGCGTAGACGTTGTAGGTCACGCCGTTTTCCTGAATCTGCCGGGTCAGCAAGGCCTGACGCTGCACCAATTGCGCAGGCGAGCTGCGTTGCAATTGGTCGATCAGCCGACGCCAGTGCGGGCGTACGGCGCCGCTGTCGTCGAGCAGTTCGTGATAAGTGCCCGCCGTCAGCGGGTAGCGGTCAAGCAGGTCAGGCATGGAAAGCTCGGCAGACAGCAAAGAACAGTCAGACTAACGCACGCTCATGACGCCCGGATAGACGAAAAATCCGAGCGTCGCGTACGACTTAGAAACGTCGTAAATCGAGCGTCATCGGCAGCTCGTCGTTGATTTCCACAGTCGGTACGGGCAGTTTTCCCGGCGTGTGCCCTATACGGAAAAATCGCGCCATTCGCCGGCTCTCGGCCTCATTGGCGTTCACCGGCAGGCTGTCGTAGTTGCGCCCACCCGGATGGGCCACGTGGTATTGGCAGCCGCCTAGCGAACGCTGCATCCAGGTGTCGAGCAAGTCGAACACCAATGGCGCGTGGACCGGGATGGTCGGTTGCAAACAGTTGGCCGGTTGCCAGGCGCGAAAACGCACGCCGGCAACAAACTCCCCAACCCGTCCGGTGGGTTGCAACGGCACCGGAATACCATTGCAGGTCAGCAGATAACGTTGCGGTGGCAGGCCGGTGAGCTTGACCTGCAAACGCTCCAGCGATGAATCCACATACCGCACCGTGCCGCCGACCGCGCCCTCCTCGCCCAACACATGCCACGGTTCCAGTGCCTGACGCAATTGCAGTTCAATGCCGCTGACCGCGTAATCACCGACCTTGGGAAAACGGAACTCCAGATGCGCGGCGAACCACTCGGCCCGCACCGGATACCCGGCCGCATTGAGATCGACAATGACGTCAGCGAAATCCTGTTCGACAAAGTGCGGCAACAAGAACCGGTCGTGCAGCTCCGTGCCCCAGCGCGCGAGCTTCGGCGGCGCATAAGGCTCACGCCAGAACCGCGCGACCAACGCTCGCAGCAACAATTGCTGAGCCAGACTCATGCGCGCGTGCGGCGGCATTTCAAAGGCACGCAACTCCAGCAAGCCGAGGCGTCCGGTCGCACCGTCCGGCGAATAGAGTTTGTCGATGCAAAACTCGGCGCGATGGGTGTTGCCGGTCACGTCGATCAACAGGTTGCGCAGCAGCCGGTCCACAAGCCATGGCGCACATTCCTCGCCCGGTTCAGGCATCTGGGCGAAGGCGATTTCCAGTTCATACAGCGCATCGTTGCGCGCTTCATCGACGCGCGGTGCCTGGGACGTCGGGCCGATGAACAGCCCGGAAAACAGGTAGGACAGCGACGGATGGTTATGCCAGTAGCTGATCAAGCTGCGCAGCAAGTCGGGACGACGCAGAAACGGCGAGTCGGCCGGGGTCGCGCCGCCGAGCACAAAATGGTTACCGCCCCCCGTGCCTGTGTGCCGCCCGTCAATCATGAATTTTTCGGTGGTCAGTCGGGTCTGGCGCGCTTCTTCGTAGAGAAACTCGGTGCGCTCAACCAACTCGTCCCAGGTCGCGGATGGCTGCACGTTGACTTCGATCACGCCCGGATCCGGAGTGATACGAAAGTTGCTCAGGCGCGGATCGCTGGGCGGTTCATAGCCTTCCAGCAACACCGGGCAATGCAGCTCTTCGGCAGTGGCCTCGATGGCGGTGACCAGTTCCAGATAATCCTCGACCCGCTCCAGCGGCGGCATGAACAGGTACAACCGCCCTTCCCGGGCTTCAGCGCAGAACGCCGTGCGTGTCAGCCAGTCGGCAGACTCGTCGATTTTCGGCTCGCACTCAACCGCTTCGGCCGGCGCGCCTGGACTGTTCAACGCCATGGTGTCAGGAAGCGCGGGGAACTCCTGATTCGGGTCGTTGGGATGAATGAACGGATACTCGGCCGCTTTCACCCAAGGCTGCGAGCCGAGCGGCAAGCGATAACCCAGCGCAGAATCCCCCGGCACCAGCCGGCAATGCTCGTCACGCAGATACCAGCGACCGCTTTGCCATTGATCACCCTTGGCGGTGCGCGCCAGCGGCAGGACCTGACCAATGACTTTATCCAGCCCCTGGCTGAAGACTTTACGCAGACGTGCACGCTCCAGCGGCTCTTCCAGACGTGAGTCTTCGGCGCTGACGTTCTGCGGCAATGTGCCTTCGCGCCAGAGGTAATAGAAATTGTCTTCGTAGGCCGGGAACACGAAGCGTGTCGGAAGCTTCAGCCGTTCGGCGACGCTCGCCAGAAACCGACCAGCCAGTGCGCCATCAGCGCCGTAGTCTTCCTGCTCATCGGCGATCAGCCCGCTGTTGTGCCAGATCGGCACGCCATCGCGGCGCCAATAGCAATTCAACGACCAACGTGGCAGCTGCTCACCGGGGTACCACTTGCCCTGGCCGAAATGTACGAGGCCTTTGGGCGCGTAGTGTTTGCGCATGCGCTGGAACAGTTCGGCGGACAATCGACGCTTGTCCGGCCCGAGCGCGGCAGTGTTCCATTCGGCGCCGTCCGGGTCGTCGATGGACACAAAAGTCGGCTCGCCGCCCATGGTCAGGCGCACATCGTCTTCCAGCAGGTCGGCATCGATCTGCCGGCCCAGCGCCTGGATCGCCAGCCATTGATCGTCGGTGTAGGGCCTGGTGACGCGCGGGGCCTCCCAAATCCGCTCCACGGACATTTCGTGGGTGAACTCGCACTCGCACGGTTCCACCAGGCCACTGATCGGCGCCGCAGAGCCCGGATCGGGGCTGCACGCCAACGGAATGTGGCCTTCGCCGGCAAACAGCCCTGAGGTCGCGTCCAGGCCGATCCAGCCGGCGCCGGGCAAATAGACTTCGCACCAGGCGTGCAGGTCGGTGAAGTCCACGTCCGTGCCGGATGGACCGTCGAGGCTTTTGACGTCGGCGGTCAATTGAATCAGGTAACCGGAAACGAAGCGCGCGGCCAGCCCAAGATTACGCAGCAGTTGCACCAGCAACCACGCCGAGTCGCGGCAGGAACCGGACGCGTGTTCCAAGGTGTGTTCGGGCGTCTGCACGCCCGGCTCCATGCGGATCAGGTAACCGATGTCTTCGCTCAAGCGCTGGTTGAGCGCGACGAGGAAATCCACGCTGGGCAGCGGCGTGCGGTCGATGCCGTCCAGATAGGCCTTGAACTTCGGCGTCAGGGGCAGGGTTTCCAGGTACGGCGCCAGTTCCTTGCGCTCGTCGGTGGCGTAGGCAAACGGGATTTTTTCCGCGTAGGGCTCGAGGAAGAAGTCGAAGGGATTGAAGACCGCCATTTCCGCGATCAGATCGACTTCGATCCGCAGTTCATCGGTTTTCTCCGGAAACACCAGCCGCGCCAGGTAATTGCCCTGCGGATCTTGTTGCCAGTTGATGAAGTGTTGCTCGGGCGAGACTTTCAACGCATAGGACAGTATCCGCGTGCGACTGTGGGCGGCCGGGCGCAGGCGAACGATCTGCGGACCGAGTTCGACAGCGCGGTCGTAGCGGTAATGCGTGACGTGGTGCAATGCGACATGAATCGACACGGCGTGCCTCCTGCGAGCCCTAAGCGTTATCGAAAGCGCGCAAGACTTATGCCATCGCGGCACCGCTGGCGCTTTCTCCATTTGCTTGAGGCAGTACAGCACCAAAATCGGGCGATGCGGGAAATTGGTTGGGGGCAGTTGCACGCAAATGTTGCGGATATAGGGTTCGGGGCGTGATCGTTCCCACGCTCCGCGTGGGAATGATCAGGTTGGCGTTCTGTTCAGCTCAAGCGAGGCTTAGCGCGGTACAACCGGCTTGCGGGCAGGCTTAGGACCCTTGCCTTTCGCCGCGTCCTTGCGCTCCTTGGCCGCCTGCTGGTTGCGGGCGAACGCCGCCGCCTTGGCCTGCTCACGCTTGTCCCACGGGTTGCCGCCATCGCTGGCACGCGGTGGCAGGCCGGTGTGCTGGGTCAGGATCTTGGTGGTCTTTTCCCCGGCAACCTTGTGACTGCCAGCCGGTGTCGAGTTTTTGCGACGGGCGCTTTGGTAGCTGTCGGTCGCCGGCTGATGCAGCGGGATCAACTGGTTCTTGCCCGGACCGATCAGGTCGGCGCGGCCCATGCGGGTCAGCGCTTCACGCAGCATTGGCCAGCCTTTCGGGTCGTGATAACGCAAGAACGCCTTGTGCAGGCGACGCTGCTCTTCGCTCTTGACGATGGTCACGGCATCGCTCTTGTAAGTGACCTTACGCAGCGGGTTCTTGCCCGAGTGGTACATCGCGGTGGCGGTGGCCATCGGTGACGGGTAGAACGCCTGCACCTGGTCGGCGCGGAACCCGTTGCCCTTGAGCCACAGGGCCAGGTTCATCATGTCTTCGTCGGTGGTGCCCGGGTGGGCGGCGATGAAGTACGGAATCAGGTACTGCTCTTTCCCGGCTTCCTTGGAGTACTTCTCGAACATGCGCTTGAACTTGTCATAGCTGCCGATGCCCGGTTTCATCATCTGGTTGAGCGGACCTTCCTCGGTGTGTTCCGGGGCGATCTTGAGGTAACCTCCGACGTGGTGGGTCACCAGCTCCTTGACGTATTCCGGCGACTCGACCGCGAGGTCGTAGCGCAAGCCGGAAGCAATCAGAATCTTCTTCACACCCGGCAGAGCACGGGCGCTGCGGTACAGCTGAATCAACGACGAATGGTCGGTGTTCAGGTTCGGGCAGATGCCCGGGAACACGCACGAAGGCTTGCGGCACGCGGATTCGATTTCCGGGCTCTTGCAGGCGATGCGGTACATGTTCGCGGTCGGGCCGCCGAGGTCGGAAATGACGCCGGTGAAACCCGGCACCTTGTCGCGGATCTCTTCGATTTCGCGAATGATCGACTCTTCGGAGCGGTTCTGGATGATCCGGCCTTCGTGCTCGGTGATCGAGCAGAAGGTGCAGCCGCCAAAGCAGCCGCGCATGATGTTCACCGAGAAGCGGATCATGTCGTAGGCCGGAATCTTTTCCTTGCCGTACGCCGGGTGCGGGATGCGCGCATAGGGCATGCCGAACACGTAGTCCATTTCTTCGGTGGTCATTGGAATTGGAGGCGGGTTGAACCAGACATCGACTTCGCCGTGTTTCTGCACCAGCGCACGGGCGTTGCCCGGGTTGGTTTCAAGGTGAAGCACGCGGTTGGCGTGAGCATACAGAACCGCGTCACCGCGGACTTTCTCAACCGAAGGCAGACGAATCACGGTCTTGTCGCGAGTCATCTTCGGGCTGGCCAGGATCTGCACGACCTTGGCTTCACTCGGGTCTTCAACCGGACCTTTTTCCTGCTCGATGGCGCAGGCTTGGGTGTCCTGGGTGTTCACGTACGGGTTGATGATCTTGTCGATCTTGCCCGGACGGTCGATGCGCGTGGAATCGACTTCGTACCAGTCTTTCGGAGTGTCGCGACGAATGAATGCGGTACCGCGCACGTCGGTGATGTCTTCGATCTTGTGACCGTAGGACAGACGCTGGGCGACTTCGACAATCGCACGCTCGGCGTTGCCGTAAAGCAGGATGTCGGCGCAGGCGTCGATCAAGATCGAGTTGCGCACCCGGTCCTGCCAGTAATCGTAGTGAGCGATGCGGCGCAGGGACGCTTCGATGCCACCGAGCACGATCGGCACGTGATTGTAGGCTTCCTTGCAGCGCTGGCTGTAAACCAGGCTCGCACGGTCCGGCCGCTTGCCCGCCAGGCCACCGGGGGTGTAGGCGTCATCGGAACGGATTTTCTTGTCGGCGGTGTAGCGGTTGATCATCGAGTCCATGTTGCCGGCCGCGACACCGAAGAACAGGTTCGGCTCGCCGAGCTTCATGAAGTCGTCTTTGGACTGCCAGTTCGGTTGGGCAATGATCCCGACGCGGAAGCCTTGCGACTCCAGCAGCCGGCCGATGATCGCCATGCCGAACGACGGATGGTCAACGTACGCATCACCGGTGACGATGATGATGTCGCAGGAATCCCAGCCAAGCTGATCCATCTCCTCCCTGCTCATCGGCAGGAATGGCGCTGGACCGAAACATTCGGCCCAGTACTTGGGATAGTCAAATAACGGCTTGGCTGTTTGCATGACGATGACCGGTGTTGAGATGAAAAATCGCGGGCGCGGAATATAGCACAAAAAATAACCAATTCCGACGGCTATGGTCGGAAATAGCGGTGACCCTATCGCGAGCAGACGACGGAAATTATTCGTCGTCGAAGTTGTAGCTGCCCGGCGCCAGGTTTTCGAAGCGGGTGTACTTGCCGATGAACGCCAGTCGTGACGTGCCGATTGGTCCGTTACGCTGCTTGCCGATGATGATTTCGGCGATGCCTTTGTGCTCGGTTTCCGGGTGATAAACCTCATCCCGGTACACGAACATGATCACGTCAGCATCCTGCTCGATCGCTCCGGATTCCCGGAGGTCGGAGTTGATCGGGCGCTTGTTCGGTCGTTGCTCCAGGGAACGGTTGAGCTGGGACAACGCCACCACCGGGCAATTGAATTCCTTGGCCAGGGCTTTCAAGGAACGGGAGATTTCGGAAATCTCGTTGGTCCGGTTGTCGCCGCCGGAACCTGGAATCTGCATCAATTGCAGGTAGTCGATCATGATCAGGGCAACGTCGCCGTGCTCACGCACCAATCGACGGGTCCGCGCACGCATCTCCGACGGGCTGATACCGGCCGTATCGTCGATGAACAGCTTGCGGTCGTTGAGCAGGTTGACCGCCGAGGTCAGGCGCGGCCAATCGTCGTCGTCCAGGCGACCGGCACGGACCTTGGTCTGGTCGATACGGCCCAGGGACGACAACATACGCATGATCAGCGATTCGCCTGGCATCTCGAGCGAGTAGACCAGGACGCACTTGTCGCTGCGCAACACGGCGTTTTCCACCAGGTTCATCGCAAAGGTGGTTTTACCCATGGATGGACGGCCGGCGACGATGATCAGGTCGGACGGCTGCAGGCCGCTGGTCTTCTCGTCGAGGTCGGTGTAGCCGGTGGACAGGCCGGTGATGGCGTTGTCGGTGTTGAACAGGGTGTCGATGCGGTCGATGGCCTTGGTCAGCAGGTCATTCACGCTCACCGGGCCGCCCGTTTTGGGCCGGGCCTCAGCGATCTGGAAGATCTGCCGTTCAGCTTCGTCGAGAATCTCTTCAGCCGTGCGGCCTTCCGGATTGAAGGCACTGTCGGCAATCTCGGTAGCGATACCAATCAACTGGCGCAATGTCGCCCGCGCACGAACGATCTGTGCGTAAGCCTTGATGTTGGCGACGGACGGCGTGTTTTTCGCCAGTTCGCCAAGGTAACCGAGACCGCCGACTTGCGAGGTCTGACCTTCCTTGTCCAATTGCTCGGCAAGGGTCACGACGTCGATCGGGGAGTTCTGGTCGGCGAGCTTGGCGATCGCACGGAAGATCAGGCGGTGGTCATGTCGATAGAAATCGCCATCCGACACTTGATCGAGCACGCGTTCCCAGGCGTTGTTGTCCAGCATCAAACCACCGAGCACGGCCTGTTCGGCCTCGATGGAGTGCGGCGGCACCTTCAGGGAAGCGGTTTGCAGATCGTATTGCTCGGGTGCGGAGATATCGTTCATGGCCACTTGAATTGAGTGTGTGAAAATCAGGAACTGCAGAAAGACAAAGGGCACGACCTGTAAACAGGATCGTGCCCGATGTTACCGGCAAGCACCCTAGGGTGCCAGCCGACAAGTACTACTTAAGCTGCTACCACGACAACGCGTACGGTGGCTTCAACTTCAGCGTGCAGGTGCACGGCTACGTCGAATTCGCCTACGTTGCGGATGGTGCCGTTCGGCAGACGAACTTCGCTTTTTGCAACTTCAACGCCAGAGGCGGTCAGTGCATCAGCGATGTCGTGGGTGCCGATCGAACCGAACAGCTTGCCTTCGTCACCGGCGGTGGCAGTGATAGTCACTTCCAGCTCAGCCAGTTGGGCGGCACGGCTTTCAGCCGAAGTTTTACGGTCTGCTGCGGCTTTTTCCAGCTCAGCGCGACGCTCTTCGAACGCGGCCAGGTTGGCAGCGGTCGCAGCGGTAGCTTTGCCGTAAGGCAGCAGGTAGTTACGACCGTAACCAGCCTTAACGTTCACTTTGTCACCCAGGTTGCCCAGGTTGGTGACTTTTTCCAGAAGGATCAGTTGCATGTGAAAATCCTCTTAACTTTTAACCTTCACCGTTCGCGTTATCGGCATCTTTCGGTGCCGAACGACCGCGAAAATCAATCAGGCTGTCGACGATGGCCAAGACCACCAGCAACGGATAGATCAGTTGCATGAACAGCAACAGCGTGACGTACAACCCCACCAGCCAGAACCTGGCCAGTCGCTTTTGCGCCACCAGCCCGTGAATCAGGGCCAGCCCGGCGAATACCAGCGGTACACTGCACAACGGCGTCAACATGGCCATCTGCGGACCGATGTTCGGCCCCAGAAGCATGAACGCCAGCAGTAACATCGCCAGCCCCAGCGGGAATCGGATGGCGCGAAACTCGCGACCAAAACCACCCGGGTTGTACAACAACGCCTGCCAGTAGCGCCCGACAAGCAGGCTCAGCACACTGACGATTTGCAACAAGGCCGCAATCAGGCCGGTCAGGACCGGTGCAATCAGGGACGCAAAATGCGCTTGCTCGTCTACCGACAACTTCTCGTAGACATCACCGAGTAGCGACGGCATGACTTTTATCAAAGCCTGCGCCAGCATCTCGATTTGGGGACCAAACGTCGCCCCCAGCACCACTGAAAACACCACGCCCATCGCTATGCTGACCAGCAGCACGCGGGCCCAGGATTCGCTTGCGCGCAAAACCAACGCAAGGCTCGAAGAACCCAACAGCACCAGAAGTGCCCGAGGGTCATCCGAGTACAGCCACCAGATCAACGCTGGCAGCATTCCCAGGGCAAGAACGCCAAGGGCGTCCTTCAATCCGCGCCGCAAGAGCACAAGGCATCCCGCGGCAGCACCCAACCAATACAACAACGGCAATGTTACGCATCCAGCCACTACGAGAGTGGCCTGCATGCGGCCGCGCATGATGAACTCAGCTATGGCGCGCATGCATTCAATCCTTTGCTACGTGTCGACTGCCCGGTCTCAGCGGCCGTGGCTGTCGGTGTAGGCCAGCAGGGCCAGGAAGCGGGCGCGCTTGATAGCGGTGGCCAGCTGACGCTGATAACGTGCTTTGGTACCGGTGATACGGCTTGGAACGATTTTGCCGGTCTCGGATACATAAGCTTTCAGAGTGTTGAGATCTTTGTAATCGATCTCTTTCACGTCTTCAGCGGTGAAGCGGCAGAATTTACGACGACGGAAGAAACGTGCCATGTAATAGGCTCCTCAAAAGGTCCGTGGATTACTCGTCAGCGTTATCGCTGTTGTCGCTGTCATCACTATCAGCGCTTTCAGCGCCTTCGTGCTCAGGACGGTCGCGACGCTCACGGCGCTCACTGCGGTTTTCTTCAGCCTTGAGCATCTCGGATTGGCCGGTAACGGCTTCTTCGCGACGGATGACCAGGTTACGGATCACTGCATCGTTGTAGCGGAAGTTGTCTTCCAGCTCGGCCAGGGCCTTGCCAGTGCATTCAACGTTCAGCATCACGTAGTGAGCCTTGTGAACATTGTTGATTGCGTAGGCCAGTTGACGACGGCCCCAATCTTCCAGACGGTGGATTTTGCCGCCGTCTTCTTCGATCAGCTTGGTGTAACGCTCTACCATGCCGCCGACTTGCTCGCTTTGATCCGGGTGGACCAAAAAGATGATTTCGTAATGACGCATGAATGCTCCTTACGGGTTGTAGCCTGCCGCTCAAAAGCGGTCAGACAAGGAGTGAATGACACTTATGGACTTGCTTGCGATAGACACATGCGTGCCTGCCGTCACAGCAAGGGGCGCAATTGTAGAGAAGGGACAGGAGAGGTGCAAGGCAATTGGTGATTATTTGAACAGTTCGTTCGCACACCGAATTTTGCCTCACCACAAACCACTGTAGGAGCGAGCCTGCTCGCGATGGAGGCATAACATCCAATATTTATGCTGAATGTTACATCACTATCGCGAGCAGGCTCGCTCCCACAGGGATTACAACTGGATCAGGACTTCTTGGAGGTTCCGGCGGCCTTTACGCTGCGCTGGCGCTGGGCCTCGAACAGGCAGACGCCGGTCGCCACGGAAACGTTCAGACTGCTGACGCTGCCAGTCATCGGCAGATGCACCAGATAATCGCAAAGATCGCGAGTCAGGCGACGCATGCCACTGCCTTCTGCACCCATGATCAGGATGGTCGGGCCGGTCATGTCTTGCTGATACAGGCTCTGTTCTGCCTCACCCGCCGTACCGACAACCCACAAACCACGCTGCTTGAGCTTTTCCAGGGTGCGCGCCAGGTTGGTCACGGCGACCAACGGAATCACTTCCGCCGCGCCACAAGCCACTTTACGCACCGTCGGGGTCAGCGTCGCTGATTTGTCCTTGGGCACGATCACTGCCAGTGCGCCGGCCGCATCGGCCGAACGCAGGCAGGCGCCGAGGTTGTGCGGGTCGGTCACGCCGTCGAGCACCAGCAACAGGGGTGCGCCTTCGGTACGGTCCAGCAACTCGTCGAGCATTGCCTCACCCCAGACCTGGCTCGGACTCACGTCCGCCACCACGCCCTGGTGCACGCCCTCAACCCACGCATCCAGCTCGCGACGCTCGGCATTACCGACCGCAACGCGGTTTTCGGCTGCGAGCTGGATCAGCGTTTGCACGCGCGGATCACTACGACCTTCCGCCAGCCAGATCTGCTTGACACGTTTCGGGTGGTGGCGCAGCAACGCCTCTACCGCGTGTACGCCGTATATTTTTTCCAGATTACTCATGGCTTGGCCTTAGGTTTACGCGCCCCGCCGCTTCTTCCGGCTGGAGCAGCACCCGCTTTTGGCGGGCCTTTACGGTGTTTGCTCGGTTTTGCTGGCTTGCCGCCGGGGGCCTTGTCAGGCGCCGACCGCCCGGTCTTTCCCCCAGACGCCGCTTTACCGCCGCTTTTCGCTTCAGACAGCAACGCCTGTTTCATTTCACGGCTTTTACGCAGTTCGGCGTTTTTCGCCGCGGCATCGCTTGGGCGATAGGCTTCAACAGCCTTTTCCTTGGCAGGACGACGACCGGTTTTTGCCAGCGCTGGTTCTGCGGCGGTTTTAGTTGCCGGAGCGGTTGTTTCGGTTCCGCGCTTCTTGCGGCCAATCGGCGCGCTGATGGTTTTTTCAGCCATCTCGAAGTCGATCTTGCGCTCGTCGAGGTCAACACGCATGACGCGCACTTCAACGGTGTCGCCCAAGCGGAAGCTGCGACCGGTACGTTCACCCGCCAAACGATGGTGAACCGGATCGAAGTGGTAGTAATCCCCCGGCAGCGCAGTGACGTGCACCAGGCCTTCGACGTAGATATCGGTCAGTTCGACGAACAGGCCAAAACCGGTCACGGCGGTGATCACACCCGGGAACGATTCGCCTACGCGGTCTTTCATGAACTCGCACTTGAGCCAGTTCACCACATCGCGGGTCGCTTCGTCGGCACGGCGTTCGCTCATCGAGCACTGCTCGCCGAGTTGCTCCAGTGCAGCTTCGTCGTATGGATAAATCCGCGCTTTCGGAATGGTCATCGCGCCAGCACGGCGAACGTGCGGGGTGTTCTGCTTGGAATGGATCACGCTGCGGATCGCCCGGTGCGTGAGCAAGTCCGGGTAGCGGCGGATCGGCGAGGTGAAGTGGGTATAGGCTTCGTAATTCAGGCCAAAGTGGCCCTGGTTATCAGCGCTGTACACCGCCTGACTCAACGAACGCAGCATCACGGTCTGGATCAGATGGAAATCCGGACGGTCCTTGATGCTTGCCAGCAAGGCCTGGTAGTCCTTCGGCGACGGACCGTCCTTGCCTTTGTGCAGGGACAGGCCGAGCTCGCCGAGGAAGGCACGCAGTTTTTCCAGACGCTCCGGTGGCGGACCGTCGTGAACGCGGTACAGCGCAGGTATTTCGTGCTTTTTCAAGAATTCAGCGGTGGCCACGTTGGCCGCCAGCATACATTCCTCGATCAGCTTGTGAGCATCGTTACGAACGGTCGGACGGATCTCGGCAATCTTGCGCTCGGTCCCGAAGATGATCCGGGTTTCCTGCGTTTCGAAATCGATCGCGCCACGCACGTGACGAGCGGCCAGCAGCACTTTGTACAGCGCATAAAGCTGCTTGAGGTGCGGCAGAACGTCGTTGTACTCGCCGCGAAGCTGACGCGCCTCGGTGAGTTTCGGCGTTTCCAGCATCGCGCTGACCTTGTTGTAGGTCAGGCGGGCATGGGAGTGAATCACTGCTTCATAGAAGCAATAGTCAGTCATTTCGCCGGACTTGGAGATGGTCATCTCGCAAACCATGGCCAAACGGTCGACGTGCGGGTTCAGCGAGCACAGGCCGTTGGACAGCTGCTCAGGCAGCATCGGCACGACGCGCTCGGGGAAGTACACCGAGTTGCCGCGAACCTGGGATTCGTTGTCCAGGGCCGAACCGATCTTCACGTAGCTGGAAACGTCGGCAATCGCCACGTACAACTTCCAGCCACCGGAGAACAGGCGCAGCTTGCCCGGCTTGGATTCGCAGTAAACCGCGTCATCGAAGTCGCGTGCATCTTCACCGTCGATAGTTACGAACGGCAGATGGCGCAGGTCGATGCGCTTCTCTTTGTCTTTCTCTTCGACTTCCGGCTTGAGCTTGGCGGCTTCTTTCAAGACCGCTTCAGGCCAGACGTGAGGAATGTCGTAGGTGCGCAGGGCGACATCGATTTCCATGCCCGGCGCCATGTAGTTGCCCACGACTTCGACCACGTCGCCTTGCGGCTGGAAGCGTGGTGTCGGCCAGTGAGTGATCTTCACTTCGACGAACTGACCGATCTGGGCGTTGGCGTTGCGGCCCGGCGTGACCAGCACTTCTTGCTGGATCTTCGGGTTATCCGCAACGACGAAGCCAATGCCGCCTTCTTCGAAGTAACGACCGACGATGGTTTCGTGAGCACGGGAAACCACTTCGACAATCATGCCTTCACGGCGACCGCGACGGTCGAGGCCGGAAACGCGGGCCAGGGCACGGTCGCCGTCGAAGACCAGGCGCATTTGCGCCGGGCTCATGAACAGGTCGTCACTGCCGTCGTCCGGAACCAGGAAGCCGAAGCCGTCACGGTGACCGCTGATGCGGCCAAGGATCAGGTCGAGCTTGTCCACCGGCGCATAAGTGCCGCGACGGGTATAGATGAGTTGAGCGTCGCGCTCCATGGCGCGCAGGCGGCGACGCAGGGCTTCGATCTGGTCTTCCGTGGTCAGACCAAACTCTTCGACCAACTGCTCGCGGTTAGCAGGCGAACCTCGATCAGCAAGGTGCTGAAGGATCAGTTCGCGGCTAGGAATAGGGTTTTCGTATTTTTCCGCTTCACGAGCGGCCTCGGGATCGAGGGACTGCCAATCGGCCATTAGAGAGTTTTCACCTTGTCTATATGCGGGTTAGTTTGGCATAGGCGTAATGAAACGGGAAATTTCAAGCTATGACAGCCCTTCTAAAGCCCTTTATCGACATCGCAACGCTGATTTAAAGACCACTGGCGAAATTTCCCAGGTTTTTTTGATGCCGGGGGTTTACAGTTAAAAAGACGCTCCGTATAGTGCGCGCCATCGACGACGCAGACGCGCTGCCGATACTGCCCAGATGGTGAAATTGGTAGACACGCCAGCTTCAGGTGCTGGTGACCGCAAGGTCGTGGAAGTTCGAGTCTTCTTCTGGGCACCAATTTCGAGCTTGAGATTAGATCAATTTCCAGGCTCACACAAAAACCCGCGAAAGCGGGTTTTTTGCATTCCAAGCTTCTGATTTATTAAATCTAAATCAGGGGTTTACAGATCAAAACGCTCTCCGTATAGTGCGCCACATCAACAGCGGCAACGCTGAAGATAAATGCCCAGATGGTGAAATTGGTAGACACGCCAGCTTCAGGTGCTGGTGACCGCAAGGTCGTGGAAGTTCGAGTCTTCTTCTGGGCACCAATTCAAATTCAAGGTTACGACCTTGAATTTCACAAAAACCCGCGAAAGCGGGTTTTTGCGTTTCTGGCATCGGAAAACCTGCCCCCCCCCCCTCACACAACACATGACCTGTAGCCGCAGGTTGCTACAGATGTTGGGTCCGCCGCTCTAGCTGGCACTTCCCGACCCAGCAAGGCGCACTTGAGAAACAATATCGTTTATCATTGTTGCAAGTTTTTGCAATGCGACAGTGAGGAACCCTGCGAATGATGTTTCGAAATACCCTGCGCCGCGGCCTGACCTTCACCCTGCTCGGCCTGGTACTCGCCACTCCCCTCACCCAGGCGGCCGATACGGTTTCCCTGACGCTCTATAACGGTCAACACAAGGAAGTCGGCGATGCTATCGCCAAAGCCTTTGAGGCCAAGACCGGCATCCACGTCAACGTGCGCAAAGGCAGCAGCAACCAGCTCGCCAGCCAGATCATGGAAGAAGGCGATCGCTCCCCCGCCGACGTGATCTACACCGAAGAGTCGCCGCCACTGAACAAACTCGGCGAGCAAGGTTTCCTTGCCAAGACCGACGCCACCACGCTGGCGGTTTTGCCCAAGGATTATGTTGCAGGCAACGGTACCTGGAGCGGCGTTACCGCTCGGGTCCGGGTGGTGGCATTCAATCCCAAGCTGATCGAGGAGAAGGACCTGCCGAAATCGGTGATGGAGTTCTCCAATCCAAAATGGCAAGGCAAGGTCGGCTTCGTGCCCACCAGTGGCGCCTTCCAGGAACAAGCGGTCGCGATCATCAAAATGCACGGCATGGACGCAGCCGAAGAATGGCTGACCGGCCTGCGCGCGTTCGGCAAGACTTACAGCAACAACATGGTCGCCCTGAAGGCTGTGGAAAATGGTGAGGTCGCCACGGTTCTGGTCAACAACTATTACTGGTTCGCCCTGCAACGCGAGAAAGGCCAACTGGACTCTAAACTGCACTACTTCACCGGAGGCGACGTCGGCGGGCTGATCACCGTCTCCAGCGCAGCCGTGCTCAAATCCAGCAAACACCCCAAAGAAGCCCAGGCATTTCTGGCCTACATGGCGAGCGAGGAAGGCCAGCGCGTGATCACTCAAACCACGGCCGAATACCCGCTGCACAAAGGCATGGAATCGGATCGTGGCCTCAAGCCGTTCAGCGAACTGCAAGCACCCGATGTCACACCGGCCGATCTGGGTAACGCCGAACAAGCCCTGGACCTGGAACGCGACGTTGGCTTGAACTGATGAGCGCTTCGCCAGCCTCCTCCGCCTCACGCGGGGTGTATGTGCCTCGGCGCCAACGGCCGTCGATCGGGCTACTGCTGCCAGTTCTGTTGCTGGTCGTGCTCAGTCTGTTGCCGCTGGTGTATGTCGGCCTAAAAGCCTGGCAAGCCGGCTGGGCCGAGGCATTGCACCTGCTGTGGCGACCTTATGTGTTTGGGCTGCTGCGCAATACGCTGGCGCTGATGGCCGGGGTAACGCTAGCCTGCGCCGTCATCGGCCTGTCACTGGCCTGGCTGCTGGAACGCAGCAATCTGCCCGGGCGGCGATTGTGGGGCGTTATCCTCTGTTTGCCTTTCGCTGTACCGGCGTTTGTCAGCAGTTTTACCTGGGTTTCGCTGAGCGCTCACTTTGAAGGTTTGGGCGGGGCAATTTTAGTGATGACACTGTCCAAGTACCCGCTGATCTTTCTGCCGGTCGCGGCGACCTTGCGCAATCTTGACCCCGCTCTTGAAGAATCTGCCCGGACACTCGGACAGAATCGCTGGGGCGTGTTTTTCAGAATCACGTTGCCGCTGCTCTGGCCGTCGTTACTCGCGGGCTCACTGCTGATCGCACTGCACATGCTGGTGGAGTTCGGCGCGCTATCGATCATCGGCTTGCAAACCTTTACCACGGCGATTTATCAGCAGTTCGAACTGGAATTCAGCAATGCCAATGCGGCGATGCTGTCAGCGGTGTTGCTGGCGCTGTGTCTGGCGTTGCTATGGCTGGAGCTGCGGGTTCGCGGCAAGGGCCGACATGTTCGTACCGGCCAGGGTGCGGCGCGGCAGGCGGAACAGGTTCGATTGGGGCCTTGGGCTGGAGTCGGACAGCTTTACTGCCTGGCACTGGCGATCATCGGCAGTGGCATTCCGCTGGGGATGCTGGGGTATTGGCTGGCGGTCGGTTCCTCAGCCGCATTTCCGATCGCCGCCATTGGCGAAGCGCTGCTCTCATCGCTGGCACTCTCCCTCGGTGGCGCAGCGCTTTGCCTGGTGCTGGCCGTGCCGGTGGGCTTGCTGGTGGTGCGCTACAAAGGCCCATTGGCGATCTGGGCCGAGCGCCTGCCGTATCTGCTGCATGCGTTACCAGGCCTGGTGATTGCACTAACGCTGGTGTATTTCGCCCTGCACTATGTGCCGGCGCTGTACCAGACGTCTGCCTTGCTGCTGATCGCTTATGCGTTGTTGTTTTTGCCGCTGGCTCAGGCGCCGATTCGAACGGCTCTGAACAAGGCTGCACCACAACTGGAAGAGGCAGCGCGCACGCTCGGGGCTACGTCGTTCAGTGCGTTTTGCCGGATCACACTGCCGATTATTTTCCCGGCGCTGGGGGCGGCGTTTGCGCTGGTGTTTCTGGATGCGATGAAAGAGCTGACGGCGACATTGCTGTTAAGTCCGACCGGGCTCAATACCTTGGCAACAGAGGTGTGGGCGCACACCGCGAATGTGGAGTTTGCGGCAGCGGCACCTTATGCGGCGTTGTTGATAGTGGTGTCGGGGGTGCCGGTTTATCTACTCACGACTCGGATGTATCTGAGCCGCTGAGAACGCCTACGCGAGCAGGCTCGCCCCCACACGGGATCTACTACTCACACTGCGTGAACACCAGAGATCAAATGCGGGAGCGAGCCTGCTCGCGAAGGGGCCAGTCCGGACAACCGGTTATGCCCTGAACTGCCCCAGACTCGCCTTCAACTGCGCCGCCAGCCCATCCAGCACCTTGCCGCTGGCCGTGGTCTCCACCACTGCCTGAGCCGCTTTCTCAGCCTGCGCATGAATAGTTTCAACCCGCCCCCGCACCGCCTGCGCACCTTGCGCCTGATGCGCCGCTGCCTGAGTCGCCAGTCCAATCGCCGCATGCACCTGTTCGACCGACTCCTGCACCGACTGCTGCAACCGCGCACTGTCGCGCAGCACCAGCAAACCTTCACTGGCCTGACGCCCGGCTTGACCAATTGCCGCCACCGCTTCGCGCGCACCTTGCTGCAAGGCAACGATGTGCGCCTGAATGTCGCCGGTCGAACTCTGAGTCTTGCTCGCCAGTGCCCGAACTTCGTCAGCGACCACGGCAAATCCGCGACCGGTCTCGCCCGCACGCGCCGCTTCGATGGCCGCGTTCAGTGCCAGCAAATTGGTTTGCTCCGCGATCCCGTGAATCACCGTCAGCACCACTTCGATCTGCTCACTCTGCTGCGCCAGCCGCTCGATGACTTTCGCCCCGGTGTCGACCTGCCCGGCCAGCGCTTCGATCAAGCTGCCGACTTTCGCCGAGGTCCGGGTGTTTTCATCCGTAGCCGAACGAATGTCCACCACCTGCTGCAAAGCTGCCTGCATGGCATGACTTTCAGATTGGGCTTCATCGGCCATTTGTGACAACGCTCGCAGGCTCTCAGCCACTTCATCGCGCTGCATTCCGGCGGCCTTGTCAGCTCCGGCATTACGCAGGGTCATGGCACCGATTTCCACGCCGGTACGCTGGGCCACATCGCCGGCTTCACGCACGATCGGCTGCAACTTATCCACAAAGCGATTGACCGCCGACGCCATGTCGCCGATTTCGTCCTTGCTGTTGATCTGCACACGCTTGGTCAGGTCACCCTCGCCAGCCGCCAGATCATCCATGGCGCCGATCAGCATCTTCAAGCGATTGACTACGCGACGCCCCAGCACCACGGCCAGCAACAGCAGCACGCCGCAACCGACCAGCGCCAGACCCAGACCAATGCGCCAGCGCAAGGTCGCTGCTGCTTCCTGTACGGTGCCGGTGGTGTTGGCTTTCATTTCAGACGCCGTGGACTGCGCCGACTGCAAACGTGCACCCATCGCCGCAGCACTGTCGGCGGCCGCGCCTTTGAGGCTGTCGCCCACCAGTTGATCGCTGCTGGCAATCAACGCCGAGAAGCGCTTGTCCAGAGCCGCGAGGTCGGTTTCCACTGACGCGGTGGAGACCCCCATTATTACCTTGCCGATTTCCACACCATTGGGATTGATCGAGGCTTCGAGGTAATAAACCGAAGGATCGTTCTTCGCCGCATCCAGCACCTTGTCGAGCGCTCGCTCGCCCTGGCCTTTTTCAAGGAGAGCCTTGTTGATCGGGTTTTCACGATTGAGGTAGCGCGTCAGGTGCTGCCCGGTTGCATCGTCATACACCACGAACAACACATTGGGATTGCGCTGGGCCCGACGGGCGAATTCGGACAAGGTTGGAACGTCACTGTCCCACATCGCGCGGGGTGCGACCGAGGCCAAGAGCTGCGCCATATCATTGGCGGAGTCCTTCAGGTCCTTTTCCAGCGTCGCACGCAACTGAGCCTGCTCATCCTTCAAACGCGAGGACAAACCCGCCGTGAGGCGCTGACGCGTGCTGGTCGAGAGGTTGTCGAGGCTCGACGTGACTTCACGCCCTGCCTGCTCAAGTTCGCCAGAGAGTTTTTGACTGTCGGCCCCCAGGCGCACACCCAGATCGGCTTCCAATGCAGTCACTGTGCTCCGGGTCAGAGCAACAGCCACCAGCACTTGCACCAAAAGGGCGATACCGAGGGTAACGAACACGGGCCGCAACAAACGGCTTTGTAACAATGAGAGAACTGCCGACACTTAAAATCCCTCTGCTTTGGCGCCATTAAATTGATGGCGCGCTGGAAGCGATGCTTTTATTCAACATCACAGCAAAGGTCATGCCGTCCAAGAGGCATAAACGACAAAGGGCCCTATTAAGGACCCTTTGTGTTTTACTTCAATGACTTATCAAGCAAACGGATGACGCAGAACGATGGTTTCGTTGCGGTCCGGGCCCGTCGAAATAATGTCGATCGGCGCGCCGATCAACTCTTCAACGCGCTTGATGTAGGCACGAGCGTTAGCTGGCAGCTCTTCCAGGGTTTTGGCACCCACGGTCGACTCGGTCCAGCCCGGCACTTCTTCGTACACAGGCTGAAGGCCTACGTAGCTGTCAGCGTCAGTCGGGGCAACGGCGTTGCCCTGCGCATCTTTGTAGCCGACGCAGATGTTGATGGTTTCCAGGCCGTCGAGCACGTCCAGCTTGGTCAGGCAGATGCCCGAGATGCTGTTCACATCGATTGCGCGACGCAGGATAACGGCGTCGAACCAGCCGCAACGACGGGCACGGCCGGTGGTAGCACCGAACTCGTGACCTTGCTTGGCCAGGTGAGCACCCACTTCATCAAACAGCTCAGTCGGGAATGGACCCGAACCTACGCGAGTGGTGTAAGCCTTGGTGATGCCCAGGATGTAATCCAGGAACATCGGGCCAACGCCCGAACCGGTCGCCACGCCACCGGCGGTGGTGTTGGAGCTGGTCACGTACGGGTAGGTGCCGTGGTCGATGTCGAGCAACGAACCCTGGGCGCCTTCGAACATGATGTCTTTGCCAGCGCGGCGCAGGTCGTGCAACTCGGCCGTCACGTCCAGCATCAACGGCTTGAGCAGCTCTGCGTATTCCTTGCACTCGGCCAGCGTCTTTTCGAACTCGATGGCAGGTTCTTTGTAGTAACCCACCAACATGAAGTTGTGGTAATCCACCAGTTCACGCAACTTGTCTTCGAAGCGCGGCATGTTGAGCAGGTCGCCAACGCGCAGGCCACGACGTGCAACCTTGTCTTCGTACGCCGGGCCGATGCCGCGACCGGTGGTACCGATCTTCAGCTCGCCACGGGCCTTTTCACGGGCCTGGTCCAGCGCCACGTGGAAGGACAGGATCAGCGGGCAGGACGGGCTGATACGCAGGCGCTCGCGCACCGGTACGCCTTTCTCTTCCAGCTTGGTGATCTCGCGCAGCAGGGCGTCAGGTGCAACCACCACGCCGTTACCGATCAGGCATTGCACGCCTTCGCGCAACACGCCAGACGGGATCAGGTGCAAGACGGTTTTCTCGCCGTCGATCACCAGCGTGTGACCAGCGTTGTGGCCACCCTGGTAGCGCACTACGGCGGCAGCATGTTCGGTCAGCAGATCAACGATCTTGCCTTTGCCCTCATCACCCCATTGGGTGCCCAGGACTACGACATTCTTACCCATAACACTTGTCCTCATTCGCGCAAACTTGGTGCCGGCAGCCGCCGGCGGGAAAACTCAAGAAGCCAGCGGCAATACTTGCCAAAGCCCGTTCTGCTGAATCAATTGCCGGTCGCAGTCCGCTTCACGGGCGGCGGCCAAAGGTTGTCCAGGCAATGCCTGAACGACACGCTGACCCTCACTGCGCAACTGGCAAACCTGCTGCCAGAGTGCCGCATCCGTACTGTCAGGCATCCAGATACCGCCAGACGGTAGCTCGATCTCAGCACGCCCCAGGGTCACCAGGGTTTTCAAATCGGTGGAGAAGCCGGTAGCCGGACGCGCTCGACCGAAGTCGGCGCCGATGTCGTCGTAACGACCGCCCTGGGCAATGGACTGGCCAACGCCCGGTACGAACACCGCGAACACCACACCGGTGTGGTAGTGGTAACCGCGCAACTCGCCAAGATCGAAGTACAGCGGCAGCTCCGGGAAACGCACGGACAGACGTTCGGCAATTGCCAGCAAGTCGTCCAGAGCCGCCAGTACCGGCGCCGGCGCACTCGCCAGACGCTCGCGGGCAGCGCTCAACACTTCACGGCCACCACACAAATCAACCAACGCGCGCAGCATGCCGGACAAATCGGCAGGCAGGCCTTCGGTCAAGGTAATGACCTCGTCGATGGCCTTGCGTTGCAACGCGTCGAACAGTTGTTGCTCGACTTCACCGGACAAACCGGCAGCGCGGGCCAAGCCACGGTAGATGCCGACATGACCGAGGTCCATGTGCACATCCGGCACATCGGCCAGTTGCAGCATAGCCAACATCAGGCTGATGACTTCCACGTCGCTGCTCGGGCTGGCATCGCCGTACAACTCGGCACCCAACTGGATCGGGCTGCGCGAGGACGACAAGGCGCGAGGCTGAGCGTGCAGCACGCTACCGGCATAGCACAGACGGCTCGGGCCTTCACGACGAAGGGTGTGCGCATCAATGCGCGCCACTTGCGGCGTGATGTCGGCGCGGAAACCCATCTGCCGGCCCGATTGCGGGTCGATGACCTTGAAGGTACGCAGGTCGAGGTCAGAGCCCGCGCCGGTCAGCAGGGATTCCAGGTACTCGATATGGGGAGTCACGACAAACTCGTAACCCCAGCTCTGGAACAGATCCAACACCTGACGACGCGCAACTTCAATGCGCGCCGCTTCTGGTGGCAGTACTTCTTCGATGCCATCTGGCAGCAGCCAGCGGTCTACCGTTGCCATTACGCCATTCCCCTATGATCCGGGCGGCAAGCCCTCGGGCGAGCCTTGAGTGAAGCAGAAAATGGTCGGCTCGTACGCAAACCACGCGCATGAACGACATGGCGAAAAGCCTCAAACCGGCTTCGCCAACCACTTTCCTCGAAAAACCTGTTGAGCCTGCATAAAAACAGCAATCAAACATGCAGACGCAAAAAAGCCGGGAATTTCCCGGCTGCCGCATCATACACACGTTTTCCCAAAGGATCACCCCGCCCGAGGCTTTAGCCGCCAGGCGGGGGATGATTCAGGTCAACGCAGTATCAAGGCTTGGCTTTTTCCAGGTAACGGAAGAAGTCGCTGCTTGGGTCCAGGACCATGACGTCGGATTTGTTCGCGAAGCTTTCACGGTAGGCACGCAGGCTACGGTAGAAACCATAGAACTCCTGATCCTGGCCGTAGGCCTTGGAGTAGATCGCAGAGGCCTGGGCATCACCGTCACCACGAACCTCTTCAGATTCACGATAGGCTTCAGCCAGCAACACGCGGCGCTGACGATCGGCGTCGGCACGAATACCTTCGGCCAGCTCGTTACCCTTGGCGCGGTGCTCGCGAGCTTCACGCTCACGCTCGGAGCTCATGCGCTCGAACACACTGCGATTCACTTCTTTGGGCAGATCGATAGCCTTGACCCGAACATCGACCACTTCGATACCCAGCTCTTTTTCGGCCATCTTGTTCAGCGAAGCCGTGATGTCGGTCATCAGCGCATCGCGCTCACCGGACACCACTTCGTGCAGCGTGCGCTTACCAAACTGGTCACGCAGGCCCGACTCCAGACGACGGGAAAGACGTTCGTCGGCAATTTGCTTGAGGCCAGATGTCGCGGTGTAGAAGCGCTCGGCATCTTTCACCCGCCACTTGGCGTAGGCATCCACCATGACGGCTTTCTTTTCCAGCGTCAGGAAGCGTTGCGTCGGTGCATCCAGCGTCATCAGGCGTGCGTCGAATTTACGCACCTGGTTAACGTAAGGCACTTTCACATGCAGGCCCGGCTGAACATCGGCCTGGACCACACGACCGAACTGCAGCAACACCGCACGCTCGGTCTGAGCCACGATGTAGAAGCAGTTCCAGGCAGCGATCGCCACGACGACGCCGACAATAAGGGCGATCAGCGATTTATTGCTCATCAGCGACTCTCCCTGGTACGTGCTTGCTGTTGCTGCAGATCAGCTGCTGCACGCGCATTCGCTTCATTGCTGGTGGTTGCTGCACTGGTCACCGGAGCGCTGGTGTTGCGACCACTTTCGACCATCTTGTCCAGCGGCAAGTACAGCAGATTGCTCTGGCCATTCTTGTTGCCGGTCACGAGAACCTTGCTGGTGTTGCTGAAGACTTCCTGCATGGTGTCCAGGTACAGACGCTCGCGGGTGACTTCAGGAGCCTTGCGATACTCGGCCACCAGTTTGGTGAAGCGATCGGCCTCACCCTTGGCGCGCGAGACCGTCTCGTCACGGTAGCCGTTGGCATCTTCGATGATGCGCTGGGCCTGACCACGGGCTTCCGGCACGACGCCGTTGGCATAGGTTTCAGCCTGGTTACGCGAACGCTGCTCGTCTTCACGGGCGCGGATCACGTCATCGAAAGCTTCCTGTACTTCACGCGGTGCGGCTGCGCTCTGTACGTTGACCTGTGTAATGGTGATGCCGGTGCGATAGGTATCCATGAAGCGTTGCAGACGCTCCTTGATTTCGCTGGCCATCAACTCACGACCTTCGGTCAGCACCTGGTCCATCGCAGTGGAACCCACCACATGGCGCAAGGCACTTTCGGTCGCGTGCTGCAGGCTGATTTCCGGCTGATCAACGTTCAGCACGAAGTCCTGCAGGTTGCTGATCTTGTACTGCACGGTCAGTGGCACTTCGACGATGTTTTCGTCTTCAGTCAGCATTTGACCCTGCTTGGTGTAGGCACGCTCACGCGTGACGTTTTCCAGGTACTTGCGGTCGATCGGCGGGAAATAGATGTTCAGGCCCGGGCCGACGGTTTCGTAGTACTTGCCGAAGCGCAGCACCACGGCTTGCTCCTGCTCGTCGACAACGTAGACCGCGCTATACAGCCAAACGGCCGCCAGCACGACAAGGCCGATGCCAAGAATGCCACCGAAGCCGCCGCTCTTGCCCGAACCACCGCCGTCATCACCACGTTTCTTACCACCACCGAACAACCCGTTCAGGCTTTCCTGCAGCTTTCGGAAGGCCTCGTCGAGATCCGGTGGTCCCTTGCGGTCGCCGTTATTGCGGCGCTTGCCACCCCAAGGATCCTGATTATTCGAGTTGCCACCCGGCTCATTCCAAGCCATAGCGCTCTCCATCTGATAAAGCAAAGACGCACCCACGGCGCGCCGACCAATGCTACAGAATGCCTGTCACCACGACACAACCGCTTTCTCAGGCTTTTATTGCAAAGTGTGTTGCTCGATGAAGTCATTTGGCTGCAAACCTTCGCGACTCACCAATCGATTCAACTCGATCCGTGGCAAGCGAACGGCCAGCAAGCTGGTGCCTTCTTCGTCGTGTTCTTCTTTCTGCACCGCGCCAAGTTCGAAAAACTGCGCACGCAGTCGAGCGAAGCGTTGCGGCAAGCGCAAGGTACCGATAAACAAATCACTGCCAAGCAACTCGGCAATGGCTTGCTCAAGCAATTCCAGCCCCGTGCCATCACGCGCCGACAGCCAGACCCGCAAGGGTTTACCGCTTTCGTCGCGCTGGATTTGTGGCTCAACGCCTTCAAGCAAATCGAGTTTGTTATACACCTCGAGTATCGGCAAGTCCTGGGCACCAATCTCGCCCAGCACCACCATCACCTGCTCGATCTGCAACATGCGATCCGGCTCGGCCGCATCGATCACGTGCAACAACAGGTCGGAATTGCTCGACTCTTCGAGAGTAGACCGAAATGCCTCGACCAGCTTGTGGGGCAAGTGGCGAATGAACCCTACAGTGTCCGCCAGGACAATCGGCCCCAGGTCGTCCAGATCGAGACGGCGCAGGGTCGGGTCCAGCGTGGCGAACAATTGGTCAGCCGCGTAAACGTCGGATTTCGTCACGTTATTGAAGAGCGTGGATTTACCGGCGTTGGTATACCCCACCAGCGAAACGGTAGGGATATCCGCACGCATACGACCACGTCGCGACTGTTCGCGCTGGCTGCGCACTTTCTCCAGCCGGCCCTTGATCTGTCGCAGGCGAACCCGCAGCAAACGGCGGTCGGTTTCGAGTTGGGTTTCACCCGGGCCGCGCATGCCGATACCGCCACCTTGGCGTTCAAGGTGAGTCCAGCCACGAACCAGGCGGGTGCTCATGTGGTCAAGCTGAGCCAGTTCTACCTGGAGCTTGCCTTCATGGGTACGCGCGCGTTGGGCGAAAATATCGAGAATCAGACCGGTGCGGTCGATCACGCGACACTCGAAAACACGTTCGAGGTTACGTTCCTGACTGGGCGTGAGGATGTGATTGAAGATCACCAGATCAGCCTCTTCGGCCTTGACCAGGTCGCGCAGCTCCTCGACCTTGCCACTGCCAATGAGGAATTTGGCGGTTGGCCGATGACGCGGCACGTTAAAAAACGCAACGGTCTCGGCGCCCGCCGAATTAGCCAGTTCCTGAAACTCCTGCGGATCTTCGCGCGCCTCAGGGTCCTGTCCATCCAAGTGAACGAGGATGACTCGCTCACCACCACCGTGGCGCTCAAAGAACAAAGGAGACTCCTATCAGGCGTTACCTGGCTCAGCGTCACCTGCTTCGGATTCGGTTGCGCTTGGCAGACGAATTGGACGAACCGGCACCACTGTCGAGATAGCGTGTTTGTAAACCATTTGGCTAACGGTGTTTTTCAGCAGGATAACGAACTGGTCGAAAGACTCGATCGTGCCTTGCAGTTTGATCCCGTTGACCAGGTAGATAGACACCCCAACTTTCTCTTTACGTAAAGTATTCAAGTAAGGGTCTTGTAGCGAATGCCCTTTTGACATGTGCCGCACTCCTTTAAGGATTCAAAATAAAAAATAGGTAAACAGATGGCTTTAGCCGCCACACCCCCAAGGATAGACGGCAATTGCAAGGACTCAGCTCAATATGGAGATGGTCCCCAAGTATTTCAAGGCGCGCGGCAGATTGTCGCAATCGAGACTGTCCAGCCAGTGTAAATCAGCCCAACTGCGCAGCCAGGTGAACTGACGCTTTGCCAATTGGCGCGTGGCAATGATTCCACGCTCCTGCATCTCGGCTTGCGTCAGCTTGCCATCCAGGTAATCCCAAACTTGTCGGTAGCCTACCGCACGTATAGACGGCAACCCGGAATGCAGGTCACTTCGCTTACGCAGGGCTACGACCTCGTCAATGAATCCCTGTTCCAACATATTCGTGAATCTTTGTTTAATTCGCTCGTGCAGTACCTGGCGATTGGCAGGAGCAATGGCCAAGTTCGCGACAGTATAGGGCAATTGTTGCAGTCCCGAAGCGGCTGCTTCGGTACTTTGCACAGATTGTTTCAGCCGCAGCTCGGTCATGCTCTGACCGCTGACGCGATAAACTTCCAGCGCCCGACTGAGTCGCTGCGGATCGTTTGGATGAATACGCGCGGCAGACTCAGGGTCAATTAACGCCAATTGTTCGTGCAGCGCTTGCCAGCCAAGGCGTGCAGCCTCTTCCTCGATCTGCGCCCGAACATCGGGATCCGCCGCTGGCATGTCCGCCAGACCTTCGACCAAAGCCTTGTAATAGAGCATTGTGCCGCCCACCAGCAGCGGGATTTTTCCCCGCGCGGTGATCTCGGCCATCGCCGCCAGGGCATCACGACGAAAATCGGCGGCCGAATAGCTCTCGGCCGGGTCGAGAATGTCGATCAAACGGTGCGGGAATTCGGCCAGGATTTCTTTCGAAGGCTTGGCGGTGCCGATGTCCATACCCCGATAGACCAGCGCCGAATCGACACTGATCAGCTCGCACGGCAGAACCTTGGTCAGTTCGATGGCCAGGTCGGTCTTGCCCGCAGCGGTCGGGCCCATCAGGAAAATCGCTGGAGGAAGCTGGCTCATCAACGACCGCGCAAGAACAGTTTGTCCAGATCGTCCAGGCCCAATTGGGTCCAGGTCGGTCGGCCATGGTTGCATTGACCGCTGCGCTCGGTGTTTTCCATGTCGCGCAGCAGACCGTTCATTTCCGGGATCGCCAGGCGCCGATTCGCACGAACCGCGCCGTGGCAAGCCATGGTCCCGAGCAACTCATTCAGATGCGCCTGAATCCGGTCGCTGGTGCCGTATTCCATCAGGTCCGCCAAGACATCACTGACCAGTCGATTGGCTTGCGCCTGCTTGAGCAACGCCGGGATTTGCCGAATGGCCAGGGATTCAGGTCCCAGACGTTGCAATTCAAAACCCAGACGCTGGAACAACGCCGCGTGTTCTTCGGCGCAATCGGCTTCACGCTGACTGACAGCCAGGGATTCCGGTACCAGCAGCGGCTGGCCGCTCAGGCCTTCGCTGGCCATGGCGATTTTCAGGCGCTCGTACATGATCCGCTCGTGAGCCGCGTGCATGTCCACCAGCACCAGCCCTTGGGCATTTTCCGCCAGGATGTAGATGCCTTTGAGCTGCGCCAGGGCGTAACCCAGCGGCGGAATATCGTCCTGCCCGGCTGGCAGCGCGACCGCGTTGGCCTCGGGCAATGGCGCAAAGAATTCACGGTACGCCGCCTGGGTTTCAGCAACCGGTACGCCGGATTGTGGCCGTGGCGTGTATTGATATTGATAACCGGCGCCAGCGCCCGACCCGGCCGGGGTATTGAACGACGGTTGCGCCTGGGGTTGCTCCAGCAGCGCATTGGCCGCCAGACGCATTTCGCCCTGCGGGCCGAATTCGCCGGCATCGAGCCCGGTTGGACGCACGACAGCCGTCGCCACCGGTGCGGCCAGATGATCCTCGGGACGCACATCGCCCAAGGCGCGGTGCAAGGTGCCGTAAAGGAAATCGTGAACCATGCGCCCGTCACGGAAGCGAACTTCGTGCTTGGTCGGGTGCACGTTGACGTCGACACCCGCCGGATCCACTTCGAAAAACAGCACGAACGTCGGATGCCGGCCATTGAACAGCACATCGCGATAGGCCTGGCGCACCGCGTGGGCCACCAGTTTGTCGCGCACTGCGCGGCCATTCACGAAGAAATACTGCAAGTCTGCCTGGCTGCGGTTGAACGTCGGCAAGCCGACCCAGCCCCATAAATGCAGGCCATTGCGCTCGATTTCGATCGGCAGCGCCTGCTCGAGGAACCCCGAACCGCAAATCGCCGCCACACGCCGGGCGCGGGCCGCGTCGTCATGGGCTTCGTGCAGGCTGAGGATGGTCTTGCCGTTATGGCGCAGGTGGAACGCGACATCGAAGCGTGCCAGCGCCAGGCGCTTGATCACTTCTTGCAGGTGATCGAATTCGGTTTTTTCAGTCTTGAGAAACTTGCGACGCGCCGGGGTGTTGAAGAACAAGTCCCGCACTTCCACCGAGGTGCCCACCGGATGGGCGGCCGGCTGCACGCGCGGCGCCATGTCCCGGCCTTCGGTTTCGACCTGCCAGGCCTGATCGGCATCGCGGGTGCGGGACGTCAGCGTCAGGCGCGCCACGGAGCTGATCGATGCCAGTGCTTCACCGCGAAACCCGAGGCTCATGACCTGTTCGAGGTCTTCCAGATTGCGGATCTTGCTGGTGGCGTGTCGCGCCAGCGCCAACGGCAGGTCATCGGCAGAAATGCCGCTGCCATCGTCGCGCACGCGCAATAGCTTGACGCCGCCCTGCTCGACATCGACATCGATGCGCTTGGCGCCGGAATCGAGGCTGTTTTCCAGCAGCTCCTTGATCACCGAAGCCGGGCGCTCGACCACCTCGCCGGCGGCAATCTGGTTCGCCAGTCGCGGGCTGAGCAGCTCGATGCGAGCGCTGTTGATCACGACCTGATTCATTCTTTGGCCGCCAACTCGGTGCCTGGAATGGTCAGGTGCTGACCGACCTTCAGCTCATCACTGGGCAGCTTGTTGACGCTGCGCAGCGTGGCAGGCGACACCTGATAGCGCACGGCAATCATCGCCAGGGTCTCACCCGGGCTGACCCGGTGATCACGCGGGCCTTGAACGATTTTTCCGGAGTCACGCAGCCAGGCAATGTAAGTGCCCGGTGGCGGGTTTTGCTGGAAGAACTGCCGCACGCCGCTGCTGATCGAACGCGCCAGCGCCTGCTGGTGATTCGAGGAGGCCAGTTTGGACGCTTCGTTAGAGTTGGAGATGAACCCGGTTTCCACCAGGATCGACGGGATATCTGGCGACTTCAGCACCATGAACCCGGCTTGTTCCACACGCTGCTTGTGCAGTGGCGTAACCCGTCCGATGTTGCTCAGGACTTTCTGGCCAACGTTCAGGCTGGACGTCAGCGACGCGGTCATCGACAGGTCAAGCAGCACGCCCGCGAGCATGCGGTCCTTGTCATCAAGGCTGACGTTGCCAGCACCACCGATCAGGTCAGAGCGGTTTTCACTGTCCGCCAGCCAGCGGGCCGTTTCCGAAGTCGCGCCGCGATCAGACAGGGCGAACACCGACGCACCGAAGGCAGCGGCCGACGGCGCGGCGTCGGCGTGGATCGAAACGAACAGGTCGGCGCCTTTCTTACGGGCGATTTCGGTTCGGCCGCGCAGCGGAATGAAGTAGTCGCCCGTACGGGTCAGTTCGGCGCGGAAGCCTTTCATGCCATTGACCTGACGCTGCAGTTCACGGGCGATGGCCAATACCACGTCTTTTTCCTTCTGACCGCGGGAGCCTGAAGCACCCGGGTCTTCACCGCCGTGGCCGGCGTCGATCACCACGAGGATGTCGCGTTTGCCAGCAGGTGCAGGAGGAAGTTTGATCGCAGGCTCAACCGGCGTGACGGGCACTGCCGGCATCGTGGCGACCGAAGGAGTCGGTGTCGGAGTCGGGGCTGGCGACGGCGCGGCATCGGCAGCGTTATCAAACAGATCGACCACCAGCCGGTTGCCGTACTGGGCGTTTGGCGCCAGGGAGAAACTTTTCGGGGTCACGGCCTTTTTCAGGTCGATCACCACCCGCAGATCGGTCGGCGTGCGTTGAGCCGAGCGCATGGCAGTGATAGGGGTATTGGAAGTGTTGACGTTCAACGGCGCGCCGAGTGTTGCACCATTGATGTCGATCACCAGCCGATCCGGAGCGGTAAGGGTGAACACGCTGTGTTGCACCGGCCCGGTCAGGTCGAACACCAGCCGTGTGTTGTCCGGCGCCCGCCACAGGCGAACACTGTTGACCTTTGCGTCGGCCACAGCGTCGACGGTCACCGCCAAAAACAACAACCCTACGGCAGCTACCATCGCGCGAAAGCGCATACCTGACCCCATCATTTAATTGGATTCCAATGCCAAAGCGGCACACCAAGCCTCGCCGCGCGAGCCCCGGGATAAAATTTTCAGCGAACGCCCGCTGTCTTGCGGGCTAATGGTAATGGTCAGGTCAGGCTTTGGCAAAAAGCCTGCACCTTTATCGGGCCATTCGATCAGGCACAGCGCATCGTCGTCGAAATAGTCGCGAATGCCGAGGTACTCCAGCTCTTCCGGATCGACCAAACGGTACAAGTCGAAATGGAAAGCGCGGATGTCGCCGATCTCATAGGGCTCGACCAGGGTGAAGGTCGGACTTTTGACGGCGCCTTCATGCCCAAGGCCGCGGATGATACCCCGCGACAACGTGGTTTTACCCGCCCCCAGGTCCCCTTCCAGAAAAATCAGACCGTGCCCTTCGGTGGTTTTTGCGATGCGTGTGCCAAAGGCCGTCATCGCCTCTTCATCAGCCAGGTACAGGGTTACTTCAGACACGGTGCTTGCTCCTCCAACAACTGACGAATGGCCGGAATCAGATCACTGGCCGCCAGCCCGCGGCCATTTTTACCTTGTAGCTCACCCGCATTGGCGTGCAGCCAGACCGCCAGGCACGCGGCGTCGAACGCCTGCATCCCTTGAGCCAGCAATGCGCCGACCAGCCCGGCCAGCACATCCCCCAAGCCCGCAGTCGCCATGGCCGGATGACCTTGATGACACACGGCGAGGCGCCCATCGGGACTGGCGATCAGGCTGCCAGCGCCTTTTAACACCACGACCGCTGTATATTTTTTGCTCAATGCATGCGCCGCCGCCGGGCGATCAGCCTGCACTTGGGCGGTGCTGATCCCGAGCAACCGCGCCGCTTCGCCCGGATGTGGCGTGATCACGCAATCCTTGGGCAAACTCACACATTCTTCGGCCAGCAGGTTCAACGCATCGGCGTCCCAGACTTGCGGCAACGGTGCATTGGCGGCCGCTGACAGCAAACTGCGCCCCCACGACGCCTGCCCCAAGCCAGGGCCAACCACCAATACGGAAACCTTTTGCAGCAAATCCATCAACTGGTTGGCCGACGAAGTGCCCAGCACCATGGCTTCGGGAATTCTCGCCAGCGCGGCCGGTACATGCTCACTGCGGGTTGCCACGGAGACCATGCCGGCGCCGCTGCGCAGGGCGCTTTGCGCGCTCAGCAGGATCGCACCGCCAAAACCGAGATCACCACCGATCAGCAGCACATGGCCGAATTTGCCTTTGTGCGACGTCGGCGCTCGCGATGCAGGACGCGGCAAGTTGCCGGCCGTCAGGCGCCGAGCGCTGATCGCCACGGCCTCGACGAGCTGCGGGTCGGCGTGTAATTCATTGAAAACCAGTGCCCCCACCACATCTCCTGCATCCCCGGTGAACAGCCCCAGTTTCAAACCGATGAAGGTCACTGTCAGGTCGGCATGCACCGCCAGACCGAGGATCCGACCGGTATTGGCGCACAGCCCTGAAGGGATATCCACAGCCACGACCGGCAGCCCGCTGGCATTGATCGTCGCGATAGCGTCAGCGTAAGGCGCACGCACTTCCCCCGTCAGACCGGTGCCGAGCAAAGCATCGAGCACGACGCCGCGCAATCCGGATTGTGCAGACCAGGGTTCGATCAGTACTTTTTCCGACACCGCCTCGGCATACGCCAACGCTGCATCCCCCTGCAAACGTTGGGGATCGCCCACCGCCAACACGCGAACCGACCAACCCGCACGGCTGGCCAGCACTGCCACCAGATAACCGTCGCCCGCGTTATTGCCGTGACCGGCCAGCACCGTTAATTCATTCGCCGACGGCCATTGCCGGACCAGCGCCCGCCAGGTCGCCCGCGCCGCGCGCTGCATCAACTCGAAGCCCGACGTGCCGGCCGCGATCAGGCTCGCATCGAGCCCACGGACCTGCGCAGCGCTATACAGCGCGTCGGGTAAAACATCTTTAGTGTGCGGCATGCGTCTTCGGGCTCCGATGTCTGGCAGAATTATACGCACCTCAGCTCCGGTTTCTCTCGCCTCATGCCCGCAATTACCACAGACCTGCCCGCCCTCGCCCAATCCATCAAGGACTGGGGCCGCGAGCTGGGCTTTCAGCAAGTCGGCATCAGCGGCCTGGACCTGGCCGAGCATGAGCAGCACCTGGAGCGCTGGCTCGCCGCCGGCTACCACGGCGAAATGGACTACATGGGCGCCCACGGCAGCAAACGCTCCCATCCGGAAGAGCTGGTGCCCGGCACCTTGCGCGTGGTTTCCCTGCGCATGGACTACCTGCCCGGCGACACCCAAATGGCGCAAATGCTGGCCCAACCGGAAAAAGCCTACGTATCGCGTTATGCCCTGGGCCGCGATTACCACAAATTAATTCGTAAACGCGTGCAACAACTGGCCGACAAAATTCAGGCACAGATCGGCCCGTTTGGTTTCCGCGCCTTCGTCGACAGCGCCCCGGTGCTGGAAAAAGCCATCGCCGAGCAGGCCGGTTTAGGCTGGATCGGCAAAAACACCTTGGTCCTGAATCGCAAGGCCGGCAGCTACTTCTTTCTCAGCGAGTTGTTTGTCGACCTGCCGCTGCCGGTCGACCCGCCCCACACCACCGAACATTGCGGCCGCTGCACCGCGTGCCTCGACATCTGCCCGACCAACGCCTTCGTCGGCCCTTACGTACTGGACGCACGGCGCTGTATTTCGTACCTGACCATCGAACTGAAAAGCGCAATCCCGGAAGATCTGCGGCCACTGATCGGCAACCGCGTGTTCGGTTGCGATGACTGCCAGATCGTCTGCCCGTGGAACCGCTTCGCCCGTCCGTCCGGCGAAAGCGACTTCAAGCCAAGGCACAACCTGGACAATGCGGAATTGGCCGAGTTGTTCATGTGGGACGAGGATAAATTCCTCAGCAGCACTGAAGGCTCGCCATTACGCCGGGCGGGTTATGAGCGTTGGTTGCGTAACCTGGCGGTGGGGCTGGGCAATGCGCCGTCGAGCATCCCGGTGCTGGAAGCGTTGAAGGCTCGCAGGGATTACCCGTCGGAGTTGGTGCGTGAACATGTCGAATGGGCCCTGAAACAGCACGGACTCCTGTAGCAGGTCTTAAGCCTCGTCGTTGTAAACGAACTTCGGCATTTCCCAGTGGAAACGAATCGCCAGCAATCGCAGGAGGAAGCCACCAAACAGCGTGATCAGAATCGCTTGCTCACCGGGTAATTGCAGGTAGATGCAGAGCATGTAGCACCACGCTGCCGCGAACGAGACGCTGGCGTAAAGCTCTCGGCGAAAGATCAGCGGGATGTCGTTGCAGAAGATGTCGCGCAGGATGCCGCCGAATACACCGGTGATCACGCCGCTGACCGATGCCACCAACATGCCGTGCCCCATTTCCAAAGCGGTCATGCAGCCGATCAGGGTGAACGCCACCAGGCCCACAGCGTCGAGGACCAGGAACAGTGAGCGCAGGTGGCGCATCCAGCGCGCGGTGAAGACGGTCACCATGGCGGCGACCGAGGTCAGCACCAGGTATTCCGGGTGTTTGACCCAGGTCAGCGGGTAGTGGCCGAGCAGGACGTCGCGCACCGAGCCACCCCCCAACGCCGTGATGCACGCGATCAGCACCACGCCAAACCAGTCCATGCCGCGACGGCCGGCAGACAGCGCGCCGGTCATGGCTTCGGCGGTGATGGCGATCAGGTAGAGCATCAGCAACATGGCGGCGGTCCTTGCAGAAAGGCGCGCAGTCTACGCACTTCACCGAAGCCCCAAAAGAGGGCATCAGAGAATCTAGCCAATCATCAATGGTGACTGTAAGGACGCCATCGCGAGCACAGATGCCGCCGAATCAGAACTTGATGAAATGCTTGCGGTAGTGCTGCAGCTCGGCAATCGACTCGCGGATGTCGTCCAGCGCCAAATGAGTGCTACCTTTTTTGAAACTGTCGCGTACGTCCGGCGCCCAGCGTGCGGCCAACTCTTTGAGGGTCGACACGTCGAGGTTGCGGTAGTGGAAGTAGCTTTCCAGGGATTTCATGTGCGTATAAAGGAAGCGACGGTCCTGGCAGATGCTGTTGCCACAGATCGGCGACTTGCCCTTGGGCACCCATTTCTCCAGGAAGGCGATGGTCTCGGCTTCGGCTTCGGCCATGCTGATGCGGCTGTCGCGAACGCGCTGGGTCAGGCCCGAGCCGCCGTGTTGACGGGTGTTCCACTCGTCCATGCCGGCGAGGATCTCGTCGCTGTGGTGGATGGCGATCACCGGGCCTTCGGCCAAGGTGTTCAAGTCACTGTCGGTGACGATGGTGGCCATTTCGATGATGACGTCGGTATCAGGGTTCAGACCGGTCATTTCCAGGTCGATCCAGATCAGATTCTGCGAGTTTTGCATGTGTCGGCTCCTAGGCAATGCTGCGCAGTTTAGCCTAGGCAACTGGCGGGGCGTGCTAAACTCGCGGCCGTTTTACCTAATCGCTGCATTCTTGATACGGAACACCCATGGCCAAACGCCAACTCAATCGTCGTCAAAACTGGCGCATCGAAAAGATTCAGGGCGAACGCGCTGCCCGCGCCGCCAAACGCGAGTCCTCGGCTGTCGAGGCACTTGAGGGTGGCGATCTGGGCCCGGAACAGACCGGGCTGGTGATCGCGCACTTTGGCGTACAGGTCGAAGTCGAAGCCCTCGAGGGCGAACTGGCCGGTGAAGTGTTCCGTTGTCACTTGCGCGCCAACCTCCCGGCGCTGGTGACTGGCGATCAGGTGGTCTGGCGTGCCGGCAACCAGGGCATCGGCGTGATCGTGGCGCAATTGCCACGTAAAACCGAACTCTGCCGCCCGGACAGCCGTGGCCAGCTCAAGCCTGTGGCCGCCAACGTCGACATGATCGTCATCGTCTTCGCCCCGCTGCCCGAGCCTCACGCCAACCTGATCGACCGCTACCTGGTCGCTGCCGAGCACGCCGGTATCCGGCCACTGCTGTTGCTCAACAAATTCGACCTGATCGACGAGCAGAACGCCCCAGCCCTGAATGCCTTGCTGGCGGTCTACCGCACGCTCGGTTACCCGGTGCTGGAAGTCTCGGCGCATCACGGTAATGGCATGGAGCAACTGCAGGAACAACTGGACGGGCGCATCAGCGTGTTCGTCGGCCAGTCCGGCGTCGGCAAGTCGTCGCTGGTCAACAGCCTGCTGCCGGAAGTCGAAGCCCGCGTCGGCCCATTGTCCGAGCTGTCCGGCCAGGGCACTCACACCACGACCACCGCGCGGCTGTTCCACTTCCCCGGTGGCGGCGAGTTGATCGACTCCCCGGGTATTCGTGAATTCGGCCTGGGCCACGTCAGCCGTGCCGACGTCGAAGCCGGGTTCATCGAGTTCAACGACCTGATTGGCACCTGCCGCTTCCGCGACTGCAAGCACGACCGCGAACCGGGTTGCGCCCTGCTCAAGGCCCTCGAAGAAGGCCGCGTGCAGCAGCAACGGATGAACAGCTACCGCTCGATCATCGCCAGCCTGCCTGAAACCAGCTACTAAACAGACGCGCCCACCGCTCCGTCACTGACGGGACGGTGGGCCGCTTGTTGCGACCTACACCTTTCCCCGCCGATTAAACGTCAGACACCTCTGTAAGACTTTTGCGCACCCACTTGAAGGACCCGTCTCTTTAACCGCGCAGGCCTTGTTGCGCCCATTCAAGTGCATACATTCAAGCCCTCTTCGCATTCCGGCGATACCGAGGGACAACCATGCAAACCTATCATTTGTTCATCAGCCATTCGTGGAACTACCCCCACGCCCACGATAATCTCGTGCGCCTGCTCAACGCCAAACCCGGCTTCACCTTCAAAAATTTTTCAGTGCCGACGGACAACCCGATCGTCGACGCGCAGACCGACAAGCAACTGGAAACCGCCATCGAAAACAAAATCCGTCCCTGCTCGGCGGTGCTGATCATGGCGGGGATGTATTCGACCTACAGCAAGTGGATCAACAAGGAAATCGAGATCGCCAAGCGGATGGGCAAGGTGATCATTGCGGTCAAGCCGTTTGGGGCAGAGCGGATTTCCACGGTGGTGCGTGATGCCGCGCACGCCGAATGTGCGTGGAACACCAACAGCATCGTCAACGCCATTCGCCTGCACACGGCGGTGTAAGCATGCGCAAGGGACTGTTCATCGGCATCAACCACTACAGCTATGTGTCGCCCTTGAGTGGCTGCAACAACGACGCGATGGCCATGGCCTCGGTGCTGGAGCGCCACGCCAACGGGCGTCCGAACTTCAGCAGCAAGGTCCTGACTTCGGCGGAGGAAAACCTCACTCACACGAACCTGAAGCAGCAGATCCAGAGTCTGTTTTCCGGCGATTGCGACGTGGCGCTGCTGTACTTCGCCGGTCACGGCCAATTTGATACCAGCATCGACGAAGGCCTGCTGATCCCTCAGGATTTCGGCCAGGGCGTCGAAGGCATCCGCATCAGCGACATCCTCAACTGGGCGGAAAACGCCACCCACATCAAGAACAAAATCATCATCCTCGACTGCTGCCAGGCCGGCGCGGCGGCGGCCATGCGCGGGTTGCGCGGTGGCAGCAGCGTGATCAGCGAAGGCCTGACCATTCTCACTGCCTGCAAGAAAGACCAGGTGGCGCTCGAAGGTCGCGGCCACGGCGTGTTTACCGACCTCCTGCTGCAAGCGCTGCACGGCGGGGCCGCCAATGTGCTGGGCAAGGTCACCCCCGGCAGCGTGTATTCGTTCGTCGATAACGCGCTTGGGGCATGGGAGCAACGGCCAGTGTTCAAGACCAACGTTTCGCAATTTGTCCCGCTGCGGGAAGTGACGCCGCTGATTGCCGAGGAAACCTTGCGTAAGCTCAAGGACTGGTTCCCGGAACCGAGCTATGTGTTCCCCCTGGACCCCAGCTACGAACCCACCGAGGCCACGTTCGATCCCGACAACGGCGACATCTTCAAGCAACTGCAAAAGTGCAACCGCCACAGCCTGATCGAACCGGTAGACGCCGAGCACATGTACTACGCCGCCCTGCACTCCACCGGCTGCCGCCTGACCGCCCTCGGCGTTTACTACCGCGACCTCGCGATCAAAGGACATTTCTGATGCCTGTGTTTATCAGCTACCGCCACACTGACCGCGCCCACGCGATGGCCATCAATACGCGCCTGACGCAGGCCAACATCAAGACCTACCTCGATGTGCTGGACGCGGAATCGCAAACCACCGAAGACATCACCACCGTCATCACCCGCAACATCACCGAATGCACGCACTTGATGGCGGTGGTTTCGGAGCAGACCGCGCAGTCGTGGTGGGTGCCGTTCGAAATTGGCGAAGCGACCATCAGCAACCGCCGGATCTGCTCGTACAAGATCGGCCCCAGCGCACTGCCGTTGTACCTCGATAAATGGCCGAAGTTGAGCGGTGAGAACGATATCAACTTCTTTATCGATGCCTATCGCGAGGAGGTCATCACCAAACGCTCAATAGGGCTGGAGTCGTTCAGCGAATCCGTTCGCGGCACTTACCGGCGTGATGCCGAGTTGTTCCACGACCAGCTCAAGAACCGGATTCGACGGGGTTTCTGACAGACACAAAAAAGCCGACATTGCTGTCGGCTTTTTTGTCGGTCACTGCTTCGGCGGTTCAGCCGGTTTCGGTGCCGGGTTTTCGAAGATGTTCAGGCGCTCGCGAAGCTCATGGGCCGGCAGCGGTTCTTTGTCCGCCGGCAAGGCGTTCGGATCGACTGGCTTGGCCGGCACTTCGCCCGGGCCGCCCTGCCCTTGTGCCGCGGGGGCTGGCGCCGGCTCTGGCGCGGGCTCTGCACCTTGCGAACCTTCGATAGCCTTTTGCGCTTTCTTGGTCAGCACCACAATGTCGATGCGGCGGTTGACCGGATTGAACGGGTTCTCGCGGTCGAACAGTGCCGAGGAGGCATAACCGACCACCCGCGCGACCTGTTGATCCGGATAGCTGCCGGCGACCAACGCACGGCGAGCGGCGTTGGCACGGTTGGCCGAGAGCTCCCAGTTGCCGAAATCGCCGGTGCCCGAATACGGCTTGGCATCGGTGTGGCCGCTGATGCTGATCTTGTTCGGCACCGCTTTGATGGTGTCGGCCATGGCCAGCAGGATGTCTTCGAAGTACGGTTTCAGACGCGCACTGCCGGAGTCGAACATCGGGCGGTTTTCGGCGTCCATGATCTGGATGCGCAAACCGTCCTGGGTGATCTCGAAGAGAATCTGGTCCTTGAATTTCTGCAGCTGCGGATTTTCGTCAACCTTGTTCTGCAATTCTTGCAGCAACAGTTCCAGGCGTTCCTTCTCGACCTGCTCGGCCATGCCTTCAACCTGTTCGGTGTCGACGGTGACCCGGTCTGGCTGCGGCTGGGACTTCACCTCAGGGTTGAGGGTTTTCTCCGGCGCCAGAGTCGGGGAGCCGCCCAGATCGATAATGAACGGCGTGCCACTTTCGGTAAAGCCGACCGGGTCTTTGAAGTAACCGGCGATGGCGATCTTCTGTTCCGGGGTGGCGGTGGACAGCAACCACAGCACCAGGAAGAACGCCATCATCGCCGTCGCGAAATCCGCGAAGGCGATTTTCCAGGAGCCCCCGTGATGCCCGCCCGCGTACTTTTTGACGCGTTTGATAATTATCGGCTGGTTATTTTCCATGATTTAGCGACCGCGAACCGCTTGTTCCAGCTCAGCGAAGCTAGGACGGTGCGCCGGGTACAGAACCTTGCGACCGAATTCCACGGCCAGCGATGGCGGCATGCCGGACGCCGAAGCCACCAGCGAAGCCTTGATGGCCTCGTAGACGTTCAGTTCTTCCTTGGCATCGTGGGCCAGGGCATGGGCCAGCGGGCCAAAGAAACCGTACGCCGCGAGAATACCGAAGAAGGTACCGACCAATGCCGCACCTACGTGCACGCCAATCATTTTCTGATCACTTTCACCCAGGGAGGCCATGGTCACCACGATACCCAGTACCGCCGCGACGATACCGAAGCCCGGCATGGCGTCAGCGATGCCGTTCACCGCGTGGGACGGGTGATCGAGGTCTTCCTTGAGGCTGGTCAGTTCCATGTCGAACAGGCCTTCCAGCTCATGGGGAGCCATGTTGCCGGAGGACATGATGCGCAGGTAATCGCAGATGTACGCGGTCATGCGGTCATCTTTGAGCACCGCCGGGTACTTGGCGAAAATCGGGCTCGCGGCAGCATCTTCGATGTCGCCTTCGATGGCCATCATGCCTTCGCGGCGGCTCTTGTTGAGGATCTCGTAAATCAGCCCCAGCACTTCAAGGTAAAAGGTGTGGTTGAAGCGCGAGCTGAACATCCCGAAGGCTTTCTTCAGAACGTTTTTGACCATGTGGCCAGGGTTGGCTTGCAGGAATGCGCCAAAGGCTGCACCACCGATAATCATCACCTCGAAAGGCTGGATAAGGGCAGCAATCTTGCCGTGGGAGAGCACGTACCCGCCGAGCACGCTCGCGAATACGACAATGATGCCGAGAATTTTAGCCATAGGTAGGAGAGCACTTACTGAGTCGGGTTCAAGGTCATATTCGGAGGTCGAAAAATCTCTTCTTCTCCTTATCGGCAAAACTGCGCCAGACTATAGCCCGTTCAAGCGAAAAGCTAATTTAGCCTACTCCGGGCATAGGTAATGCAGACGAAGATTGCGTCCAACCATGGCTAACCAGACGAACATTCCCACTCAAAAACCGACCACTCTAGAAGGCTGGGTCAAGCTTCTCGATGGCGTGCGCCTGCCGGTTCCGCAAGACAGCCATGACCGTGTCTGCAGGGCTATCGCCGATAACCGCAGCTCGCTGCGTGATATCGCCGAACTGATGCAAGACAGCCCGGCCCTGGCCTTGAGCATCATTCGTGAAGCCAACCGTCATACCCACGGCAGCATGACCGAGCCTGCGGAAAACCTGGAAGTGGCGATCAATCGCCTCGGCTTGAAACGCACCGAAGAACTGCTCGCCCGCCTCCCCGCCGAACCCCAAATGCAAATCCCGCTTGCCTTGCGCCAGTTGCAATTGATCAGCCAACACGCGACGCAACAGGCCAATGGTTTTTTTGCCAGTCGCCTGGCGCGGCTGTGGCAGGACATACATTGGGGCAGTCTGCTGTTGCTCTCGCCGCTGTGGCCGATGGCGTTGACCTATCCGCAATTGCTCGAGGAATGGGAACTGCGGGTCATCCATAAAGGCGAGTCGGCGCGCAAGGTCGAAAAACAGTTGTTCGGCGTGCGCCTGCTGGATATTTGCCAGGCCCTGGTGACCATCTGGCGCCTGCCGATCTGGGTAGAACAGGGTTATCGCTTGCTGCTGACCGAACAGCGAGAACTGGTCAAAGTGCTGCGCATTGCCCGCGACAGTGATCATCCCTTGCGCCAGCAAAACCGCCTCGATGATGATCCGACCCTGCGCCGCTGGCTCAATCAGCCGGCCAATACCGTGTTGCTGGCCAACGGTCTGGCGCTGTCGGCCCAACAGGCGTGGGACAGTCCGCACAGCGAGCGCTGGCAATACCTGACCAGCCTTTACCTGCAAATACCCATGGCCGAGGTGCAGCAGCAATTGCACCAACAGGCCGCCAACAGCGCCCGACTGCATGCCATGCCGGACCTCTGGCACCCCGCTGTTTCGCTGCTCTGGCCGTGGGGCATGCACCGGGTCCACGCCGCCTTGCTGCCGGCCCCGGCGCCGACCACCGAAGACCTGGTGAAGTGGCGCAGCCAATGCGCCGAGTTGCTGGTGGAGCCAAGCCCCTTCACCAACGCGATGCACTTGACCACCTCCGCCCGGGACGCTCTGGTCGCGTGCGGCATGCGTCGCGTCATGATCTTGATGGCTGATCGCACGCACGCCAATCTGCGGGTGCATCAGACCGCCGGTTTGCCAGCAGAAGCGGTCGGGCTGAATTTCGCGGTGAGCCAAAGCTCCGTGCTGCAACGTTTGCTCTCGCAACAGGCCCAAGTGCGCCTGACACCGGCCAACACCACGCAGTTCTCGGCGCTGTTGCCTGGCAACCTGCGCGCGCAGTTCCGTGGCGAACACTTGATCCTGCGCTCACTGGTCAACAATGGTCGGGTGATCATGGTGGTAGTGGCGGATCAGGGCGGCGGGCCGTTCTCGGAAATCACCGTGCAAGCCTTCGGCAAAACCGCGCAGTGCATTGAGAAAGCCTTGAACACCTTTAGCCACCGCGGCCAATGACGCTGCGCTACAATCCTCCCTTTTGTGCCCTGGAGACCTCACATGTCTGACTTCTCTGGCTTGCCGCTGGTGATCGAGCCGAGCGACTTGCTCCCTCGCCTCGAGGCCCGCAATCTGATTCTGGTGGACCTGACCAGCAGTGCCCGCTATGCCGAAGGGCATATTCCCGGTGCGCGTTTTGTCGATCCGAAACGCACGCAACTCGGTCAGGCGCCGGCACCGGGGCTGATGCCGCCGCAAGCGGCACTTGAAGCGCTGTTCGGCGAGTTGGGCCACAACCCCGATGCGGTGTACGTAGTGTATGACGACGAAGGCGGCGGTTGGGCCGGGCGTTTTATCTGGCTGCTGGACGTCATCGGTCACCGTAAATATCACTACGTCGACGGCGGTCTGACGGCCTGGCTGGCAGAAGGCATGCCGATGTCGATCCAGATTCCGGCCGCCGTTGGCGGCCCGGTGAAATTGACCCTGCACGACGAACCCACCGCGACCCGCGAGTACCTGCAAAGCCGTCTCGGCGCCGCCGACCTGGCGATCTGGGACGCGCGCGGGCCGCTGGAGTACTCCGGCGAGAAAGTGCTGGCGGCCAAGGCCGGGCACATTCCGGGCGCCGTCAATTTCGAGTGGACTGCCGGCATGGATAAGGCGCGCAACCTGCGCATCCGCACAGACATGCCGCAGATCCTCGAACAGCTAGGGATCAGCAAAGACAAAGAAGTCATTACCCACTGCCAGACTCACCACCGTTCTGGCTTCACTTATCTGGTGGCCAAATCCCTCGGTTATCCGCGGGTCAAAGGCTACGCCGGTTCCTGGGGCGAATGGGGCAACCACCCCGACACCCCCGTAGAGATTTAAGGTTTAAGGACAGTTAATGAACAAGCGTCTGTTTATCCTCAGCCAATACCTGCTGCCCCATCACTTGCTCTCGCGACTGGCCGGCTGCATTGCCGAATGCCGCGTGCGCTGGTTCAAGAACGCCTTTACCGCCTGGTTCGCCAAGCGTTATCAGGTGGACATGTCCCAGGCGCTGGTCGAAGACCTGACTGCCTACGAACACTTCAACGCGTTCTTCACCCGCGCCTTGAAGGACGGCGCTCGTCCGCTGGACGAAACCCCGGGGGCGATCCTCAGCCCGGCCGATGGCGCAGTCAGCCAGCTCGGTCCGATCGAACACGGTCGCGTGTTCCAGGCCAAGGGCCACAGCTTCAGCGTGCTGGAGTTGCTGGGCGGTGACGCGGCCAACGCCGCGCCGTTCATGGGCGGTGATTTCGCGACTATCTACCTGTCGCCGAAGGACTACCACCGCGTGCACATGCCGCTGGCCGGCACCTTGCGCGAGATGGTCTACATCCCGGGCCGGATTTTCTCGGTCAACCAGACCACTGCCGAAAACGTGCCGGAGCTGTTTGCCCGCAACGAGCGTGTGGCGTGCATTTTCGACACCGAGCGCGGGCCGATGGCCGTGGTGCTGGTGGGCGCGATGATCGTTGCGTCGATCGAAACCGTCTGGGCCGGGCTGGTCACGCCGCCGAAACGCGAGCTGAAAACCTTCCGCTACGACGAAGCCGCGCGCGCACCGATCCATCTGGAGAAAGGTGCGGAACTGGGTCGCTTCAAACTGGGTTCGACCGCTGTTGTGCTGTTCGGGCCAGACCAGGTCAAATGGGCCGAAGAACTGACGGCCGGCTCGCCGGTGCAGATGGGCCAGGGCATGGGTTTGCCAAAGGCCTGATCCGCTGATCCGCCCTTTCGAGCGACTTCGACAGGGCGGATACCTTTCGGTGGGGACCGCTCTGGTTGTCCCGCGCTGATGGACATAGCTGCTACAGTCAGGTCATTCACTGCCCATTGACCGGCTGGAGTTTTTCCACGGCATGAATGAGACCAGTCCCCACCTGCTGCTTAGCGCCCCGCTCCCCGGGCAATTGCGCCTGACGTTCTGCGAAGCCACCCCACGCGACCTCAAGCGCTGGATCGCCGCCCTGCCCAAAGCCAACATCGGCGAAACCGCCCGCCAGCTCTATCAAGCCCTGGGCGAACTCAACCAACTGCTGACCCCAAGCGCCAATCGCCTGCCCATGCTCGAACTGCTCAGGCCCGAGGTGTATTACGTCTGCAGACACCTGGAGCGGCATTTCCTGCACCAGGCGATTGTTCTCGACGAGCGTTCGCGCAAGATCGCCAACCTCTGCCAGGCCCTGCAAGGTCAATTGGCGATTGGCTACAAACAGATCGTCATCCGAATCACGCCTCGTTTCAGCAAAGACCGTGCGCCACTGCTGGCGCAAGCGTTGCAACGGGCACTCCATTGCCTGAACGGTCAGTTGATCCGCGCCACTCAGCTCTACTGCCCGGTGCCGGACGGTGTGTGGCTGGAATTGCATCAGTTGTACCGGATCGGCTGCGAACATCGGTTGCAACACCTGAGCCTGCGCGATGAACTGGCCAGCCAGACGCACTCCCTGAGCATCGAACAGACTTACGCCGTCGCCCTGCTGCTGGGTGCGTCTCGCTGCAATCAATTGCGCCAGAACCCGATCGCCCGCCTCGCCGAAGCGCTGGAAGCCTGGAGTCATTGGGTCAAACTACCAGCTGATGGATTGTTCGCCGTCGCGCCGGACCTCGACACTGGCCCGCGTTATCGCGCCAAGTTTCGGGCCGAGCAGCAGGCCCGTTTACTGGGGTTTGATCCGCAGCCACTGGTCGACGCCATCGAAACGCACTTGCAAGGCAATAAAGACGCCTTGCCCGTACCCACGGGGCTTAGCGTGGACACGCTGCAGCACCTGCACGCCGCCTGGGGCCAAGCGGCCGAGCGCAGTTTTCAGCGAACGGCCGGTCAAGGTACGTTGACCCTGTGCGTGGGGATGAGCGCACTGCACTTCTATCTCGGCGGGCAGCGCTCATTCAGCGACCTGTTGAAAAACCCTGGCCACCGGCCCGCGCAGTTTTCGGCAATGCCGGCGGCCAGTCGGGGCAGTGACCCCTGGCATCAGGCGTTCGATGCCGCGTCACAGGGCACTGCCGACGCCTTATTGCCCTACGAAGAAATTGAATACCCGCAACTGCAAAACGACGACAGCAAAGAGGCCGACAGCAACCGGCATTTTCCGACCTATGCCCTGCCCGTCATCAATCACAGCCCCGGCGGTTATTGCCTGGCTTGGCCCAACGCGGTTCCCGCCGAGCTACAGGCCGGGGAAATGGTCGGGATTGAGGATTCAGTCAATAAAGGCTGGAGCGTTGCGGTCGTGCGCTGGATTCGCCAAGTGCGCGGCGGCGGTACGCAGATGGGCATCGAGCTGGTCGCGCCCTTCGCCGAGCCGTGCGGTCTGCAATTGGTGCGCAACCGGGATGACCACAGCCAGTACTTGCGCGGATTGTTGCTACCGCAGATCAGTGCCATCGACCTGCCCGCCACCGTGCTCGCTCCGCGCTTGCCGTTTCAGGAAGGCAGCAAGGTGCTGATCAACACCAACGGCCAGGAACGCCGGGCCGGGCTGGATCGGCGAGTGGCGAGCACCAACAGTTTTAATCAGTTTGCTTATCGGTCGCTGGAAGCGGGCAGAAACGACAACGCCGCGGGGAGCGGCGTTGAGGAGATGTTTGATTCGTTGTGGCCTTCGCTGTAAGTGTGGCCTGAAAGACCGCGATGGAGGCCGGTTCAGACCGTGAAGACCTCAGAGCTGCCCGTCACGATCCCGGAAACCCAACAGGTACAGCACGCCATCCAGCCCAAGCGTAGAAATCGCCTGCTTCGCCGACTGTTTCACCAACGGCTTGGCCCGGAACGCCACGCCCAATCCGGCAATCGCCAGCATCGGCAGATCGTTGGCGCCGTCGCCGACCGCGATGGTCTGCTCCAGACGCAAACCTTCCTTATGCGCCAGCTCACGCAGCAGATCCGCTTTGCGCTGCGCATCGACAATCGGCTCGACCGCCACACCGGTCACCTTGCCGTCGACCACTTCCAGTTCGTTGGCAAACACATAGTCAATGCCCAACTTGGCCTGCAATTGCTTGGCAAAGTAGGTAAAGCCACCTGACAGAATGGCGGTCTTGTAGCCCAGGCGCTTGAGCTCGGCGAACAGGGTTTCGGCACCTTCGGTCAGGCGCAGGGACGCGCCAATCGAATCCAGCACGCTGACGTCCAGGCCTTTGAGCAGCGCCAGGCGCTCTTTGAAGCTTGCGCGAAAATCCAGCTCGCCGGCCATCGCCCGCTCGGTGATTTCAGACACCTGATCGCCTACGCCGGCGGCCTTGGCCAGTTCGTCGATGACTTCGGCTTCGATCAGGGTCGAGTCCATGTCGAACACCGCCAGACGACGGTTACGACGGAACAGCGAATCTTCCTGGAAGGCGATGTCGACGTTCAGTTCCTGCGCAACACTGAGGAACTCGGCCCGCAGCGCCTGCGGATCGGCCGCTTCGCCACGCACGGAAAACTCGATGCAGCCCTTGCCCTTGTCGGCCGGGGTGTCCAGCGGCATGCGCCCGGACAAGCGATCGATGTGATCGATGTTCAGGCCATATTTGGCGGTGATCGAGCTCACGGCCTGCAATTGCCCGGCAGTCACTTTGCGGGTCAATAGCGTCACGATGTGGCGCTTTTTACCCTGATTGCCGACCCACTGCTGGTAATCCTCTTCGGACACCGGTGTGAAACGCACCTGTTGATCGAGCTCGTAGCCCTTGAACAGGATGTCCTTGAGCACCGACTTGCCTTGCTCGGTATCCGGAATTTCAACCAGGATGCCGAACGACAGGGTGTCGTGGATCACCGCCTGACCGATGTCGAGAATGTTCACACCACCCTGGGCCAGAACGCCGGTAATGGCCGCAGTCAGACCCGGACGGTCGACTCCCGTGATGTTTATCAGGACGATTTCGCGCAAGGCGCACCCCCGCAAGTGGAAAAAAACCGCATTCTACCCACTTTCAGTGACCATCGGGCACCGTGAGCGCTTTGCCGGTCTAGGGCCTGTCGCTATACTGCGCGTCAACTTCACGGACAAAAGAGCCGAGCTCAAGTGAACCGGCCCACGCCAGTAAAAACCGATAACTTCTTTCTGCTGATCTTCCGGGCACTGCGCCATCGCCGTGTACCGATTGCATTGCGCATCGCCAGCCATAACGTGATCCTGGTCGCTCTGGCCCTGGTGATCTACGCCTGCGTGATGGGTTTGCAGTTCAAGCAGGCCATGCACGAGCAGGCCGATGCGCTGGGCGAAAGCCTGACCACGCAGACCGCCACGTCCGCCACGGAGCTGCTGGTGTCCAACGACATCCTCAGCCTCAACGTGCTGCTCAACAATCTGACCAAGAATAAACTGGTGGCCCACGCCGCCATTTATAGCGTGGATAACCGTATCCTCGCCGAAGCCGGTCAGCGCCCCAAGCACAGCCTGTTGGGCGAAGCCGAGGGCATGTACCAGAGCAAGATCACGTTCCAGGACGTGACCGCCGGGCAACTGCGCATCAGCCTGGACATGGATCAGTTCCAGCAGCCGATGACCATCAGCCTGCAAAGCATGGGCATTTTGAGTGCGATTCTGCTGGCCCTGTCCCTGGCCTTGAGCCTGCGCCTGGGTCGGCACATCTCCACGCCGCTTCTGCAATTGCGCGTGTGGCTGCGCAATATCGACGAATACACCCCGGCCACCGAGCGCCAGGATGAAATCGGCGACCTTGCCCGTCAGCTGCACGCCAATTTCGCACCAGAGCCGGCCGAACCCGAGCCAGCGCCAGAACCCGAGTACGACGAGGGCGATTACGAAGACGCGGACGATAACGAACCGACCTTCGAAGTGCGCAACCTGCGTGACCCGAGTTTTGACGAAACCAAGCCTGTGGCAGCCCTCAAACCGGCGCCACGGCACATTGTCAGCACCGCTGAAGACGATGACGACGATGCGTTTGCCGATCTGCGTGACGAGTCGGTCGACAGCGCGCCGAAACCGGCCGCAAAACCGGTGATCTCGAACGTGCCGCAACACAGTGCGGTCCTGGCCGTGCAACTGGGCGCCCAGGATCAACTGCGTCGCCTGCCTCGCACACGCCTGGAAGAATTGCTGAAACGCTATCGCGACTGCCTCGATCAGGCCGCTTCGCTCTACCAGAGCGAACTGCATACCCTGAACGATGGCAGCACGCTGATGCTGTTCCACACCGAAGACAGCGGCGACGATTACCTGACCAACGCCATCTGCTGCGGTGAGCTGCTGCGAGCGCTGGGCCATCAGTTGCAGATTGAAGTCGCGGACAGCGGCATCACCCTGCAATTGCAGCTGGGTCTGACGCTGGGTGAGGAGTTGTTCGGCATGAGTCAGATCGACTTGCTGCTGACCGAGTCCGCCCAGGACGCCCTGGCCCTGTCGCAACACAGCCGCAACCTGCTGCTGGTGGAACGCAAGATCAGTGACGATGCGCTGATCCGCCAGCGCGCACGGATTCGTCCGATTGCCAGCCCTGAGGGCGCTTGCTGTGTGGAGCGGCTGATGGAGCCTTATCCGTCGATGCTGGAGCGACAGTTGGCGCGGATGCATGAGCGTCGGGCGTAAGCACTAGCCCCCGCTGTAAAGAAGCCCGCAGATGAGTGATTGTCTGCGGGTTTTTTGTTGCCTGTTCTGGCCTCATCGCGAGCAAACTCGCTCCTACGGTCCCGTGCAAACCAGAGATCAAGGTATTCCTGTAGGAGCGAGGCTTGCCCGCGATGAGGCCGCCAGCAGCGCCATAGACCTTCCACTCCGCAGAAACAACAAAGCCCGCACCAGGCGGGCTTTGCTTTGGATCAGTCCAGGCTTAGAACCTGAACACTTCCATATCCGTCCGGATCGGTGACGCCATCGGGATCTTAGGTTGTTTCTCTTGCTCTGTCGCCGGCGCCACTTGCTTGGCCGCCGGTTTCTTTGGCGCTTCAGCAATCGGTGGCTGGTTAGCCAATGGCTTCAACGCCACCGACAGTTGCTCTGCCAGACGCTGCAACAACACACCCTGAGCCTGAACCTGCGCCGCTGTGCCGCCCGCGTGCTGTTCCTGCAAATGAATGATGCGGTTATCGCGAACCTGGCCACGACGATCAATCAAACGCCATTGCGCATCGAGGATTGCCGGTTGCGACTCACCGGAGTCCAGCCGAGTAATCGTCAGCAGCACCTGAACATCCGGCGTGAAACCAAGGGTCGCTGGCGCCAGCACAACACGCTGACTGTCCAGGCGACCGGCTACCTGACGCAGCAACAACTGATCGATGTCCGAAGACAAGCTCCCGGCCCAACGACCGTCGGTCGACGCCTGAAGGCTGCCATCGGGCTGACGCTGCAACAGGGTTTCACGTTGCAGGTAATCAGCGACGGTTACCGGGCCCAACAATACGGCCATGCCCGCGCTTTGCGCAGGCGCAACCGGACTTCCGCTGTCCAGTTGATACAACGACACCGGCTGGTGAACGCTGCAACCCGCCAGGCCTAAAACGCCAGCGAGCATCAAAATAAAAGGAAGGCGCAGAGCAGTCATCGTCCCATCCAGGTGGCCGCCACAAGGCTGACCACAGTGAAAATACTCAATAAATATGAAGAACGCTCGGCCACGCCGGCGCTTGAAAGGCCATATCATCCGTGAATATGCGTTCCGACTCCAGCGCCAATGCGTCGATCTACGCGTTAAATCGTAGATCGAGCGCTCTAGGACGCTTAATTGAGGTTTTCGACGAGCAGCGCATCAACCCGCTGGAAGCCACGTGGCAATTTGTTACCACGACGACCACGCTCACCTTTGTAGTGTTCGAGGTCGTCTGCTTTCAGTGACAAGGTACGTTTCCCGGCCTGCAACACCAAAGTGGCACCCTCCGGCAGCACGGCGATGTCCGTGACATATTCTTCGCGATTGGCCACACGTTCACCGGTGATGCCGATGATCTTGTTGCCTTTGCCCTTACCTAATTGTGGCAGGTCGCTGATCTTGAAGATCAGCAGGCGACCTTCGGTCGTGACCGAGGCCAGCCAGTTGCTCTCACGATCGGCGACCGGGCGCGGAAGAATGACTTTCGAATTGCTCGGCAGGCTCAGTAACGCCTTGCCGGCCTTGTTCTTGGCCTGGAAGTCTTCACCTTTGACCACGAAGCCATACCCGGCGTCGGACGCGATCACGTACAGCGAATCGTCTTCCGGCATCAGCACGCATTCGAAGCTCGCGCCTGGCGGCGGCGTCAGACGACCGGTCAGCGGTTCGCCCTGACCACGGGCCGATGGCAACGTGTGCGCCGCCACCGAGTAACTGCGCCCGGTGGAGTCGATAAACACCGCAAACTGGTTGGAGCGCCCGGCCGCCAGGGCCTTGAAGCCGTCCCCGGCCTTGTAGGAAAGCCCGGTGGCGTCGATTTCGTGACCTTTGGCCGAACGGACCCAGCCTTTTTCCGACAGCACGACCGTCACTTTCTCGTTCGGCAGCAGGTCGTGCTCGGTCAGGGCCTTGGCCTCGGCGCGCTCGACAATCGGCGAACGACGGTCGTCGCCATAGGTTTCGGCGTCCTTGATCAGCTCGGTACGCACCAGTTTTTTCAGCTTGGCTTCGCTGCTCAGCAGCGCTTGCAGCTTGGCTTGTTCCTTGAGCAGCTCATCTTGCTCGGCACGCAGCTTCATCTCTTCCAGTCGCGCCAACTGACGCAAACGGGTGTCGAGGATGTAATCGGCCTGAATTTCGCTCAGGGCGAAACGCGCGATCAGGGCGGCTTTTGGATGCTCCTCGGTTCGGATGATGTGAATCACTTCATCCAGGTTGAGGTAGGCAATCAACAAACCGTCCAACAGGTGCAGGCGACGCTCGACCTTATCGAGGCGGAATTGCAGGCGGCGACGCACGGTCTGCACCCGGAATTCCAGCCACTCGACCAGCAGCGCCCGCAGGTTTTTCAGCTGTGGCTTGCCGTCCAGGCCAATGATGTTGATGTTGACGCGGTAGCTCGACTCCAGCTCGGTGCTGGCGAACAGGTGCGTCATCAGTGCATCGTGGTCAAAGTTTTTGCGCGCGCCGGGAATGATCACGATGCGGCACGGGTTTTCGTGGTCGGACTCGTCGCGCAGGTCAGCGATCTGCGGGGCCTTGGACGGCTTGGCCTGCATCATCGCGGCGATCTGTTCCAGCACCTTGGCACCGGAGACCTGGTGCGGCAGCGCGGTGACGATGATGTCGCCGTCTTCGATGTGGTACACGGCGCGCATACGCACCGAGCCTTTGCCGGTCTCGTACATTTTCAGCAGGTCGGCGCGCGGGGTGATGATTTCCGCTTCGGTCGGGTAATCCGGGCCCTGGATGTGTTCACAGAGCTGTTCGACCGTGGCTTTGGGCTCATCGAGCAAACGCACACACGCCGTCGCGACTTCGCGCAGGTTGTGCGGCGGCACGTCGGTGGCCATGCCCACGGCGATGCCGGTGGTGCCGTTGAGCAGAATGTTGGGCAAACGTGCCGGCAACACCAGCGGTTCGTCGAGGGTGCCGTCGAAGTTCGGGCCCCAGTCCGCTGTGCCCTGACCCAATTCGCTGAGCAGCACTTCGGAGTAACGCGACAACCGCGCTTCGGTGTAACGCATGGCGGCGAAGGACTTGGGATCGTCCGGCGCACCCCAGTTACCCTGACCGTCGACCAGCGTGTAGCGGTAGCTGAACGGCTGGGCCATCAGGACCATGGCTTCGTAGCAGGCCGAGTCGCCGTGCGGGTGGAACTTGCCGAGCACGTCACCGACGGTACGCGCCGATTTCTTGTGCTTGGAATCGGCGTCCAGCCCCAACTCGCTCATCGCGTAGATGATGCGTCGCTGTACCGGTTTCAGGCCGTCGCCGATATGCGGCAAGGCACGGTCCATGATCACGTACATGGAGTAGTTGAGGTAGGCATTTTCGGTGAAGTCAGCCAGTGACCGGCGTTCTACACCGTCCAGGCTGAGATCAAGGGAGTCGCTCATGCGGGCCTCATCGGTTCGTTGTCTGGCGCAGCAGCATGGTGCCACCGCGCTGGGTAAATTCAAGTTTGTTCAGTGCGCTCATGCCGAGCAGCACCTGCTTACCTTCCAGGCCAGGGGCCACCAGCGCGCGAACATCACGCAACACAATGTCGCCCAGTTGCAGCCGGTCGATGCGGGTTCGATAGCCCTCGCTCAGACCGTTGGCCGTGCTCAGGGTCACCCCAAAGCCTTGTTCAAGCTTCAATCCCTCGGCCACACTGGCCGGAATCGACACATCCGTCGCCCCGGTATCGAGCATGAAATCCACCGGGTGGCCGTTGATCGCGCCGCTGGCGACAAAATGCCCCTGGCCATTGCTGACCAGTTTCACTTCGACAAACCCGTCGCCCTGCTCGGAACTGACCACCCCATTCGGGTTTTGCTGCCGCTCCTCCCACTGGCCGAAAAACCGCGTAGCCAGGAACAGCGCGGCGCACCAGGCCAGTACCATCAACACACGACCGGCGCGCTTGCCCGGCGGTTGTTGACTCACGGCTTGGCGCTCCAGCCACCTTCAGGCGCGGCGAAGCGCCAGACGACCGGGCGAACTTCACCATCGGTACGGGGCCCGAAATTGTTGTCGACGCCAATCCAGGCACCGTCAGCGTCAATGATCAATGCCTCTTCCAGACCATAGTTCTGCGAATAACGGCGATTATCCTGCAACAACTCGGCCGCATACGACCAGCAGCGTTCGACTTTGGCCGTCTGCGCGTCGCGGCGACAGATCTGATAGGCATTGCGTTCAAGGGTAAACAACTTGCCTTCGAACAAAGACACGTCGGAGAAGTCGCGGTTGACCGGTCTGGCGTGGGGGAACTGCCGCGGCTGCATTTCCATGCCCGCTTCGCTCAGCAGCACACAGCCACCGTCGCAATCCCATACGGTCTGTTTGCGCTTGATCGTCAACAAGCCGCGGCTTTGACGCTCGGCCGCGAGCCACATTTGATCGCCGGCAGGGTTGATCGCGATGCCTTCGAAGATGGCATTGAAGTGCTGGAGCAATCCTCGGGCGCGTGCTTCACGAACCATCATCGGCGTGATTTTCAACCAGGATGCCGGCCCCGTCAGTGGCACTTGCAACACCGCTGCATGGCCTTCACTGACAAGGTAGCGATTGCCGGCGCTGTCGCAGGTAATACCTTCGAAATCCAGATCGCCGCCGCGCACGAACGAGGCACCCCAAACGCGGGACTTCAAGCCCCAGGGCAAGCCGCTGTCCGGCACCGGCGGTGCATCAATGTGCAGGGTTTCGGCCTGCCAGACGGTTTCGCTGGTATCGAGACGATAGATCTGGTCGTCGTCACGGTCAGAAACTGTCCACAGATCGTTGCCGCACTGGGCAAGCCCAGACAGGTTGCCGCCGCGCATGCCATCGACGGGATGCTCGGAGACCACACGCAATTCTGGTGCCGGTTCAGCAACGGCCAGAACCGGGGTCAGAAGTAACGCACACGCCAGGGCAAAGCCAAGCCGCATCAACCAAGAACCTCGGCCAGGTTGCCCTTGGATTCCAGCCAGGACTTGCGGTCACCGGCACGTTTCTTCGCCAGCAGCATGTCCATCATTTCCGAGGTCGCAGCGAAATCGTCCAGGGTTAACTGCACCAGACGCCGGGTGTTCGGGTCCATGGTGGTTTCGCGCAGCTGCGGCGGGTTCATTTCACCCAGGCCTTTGAATCGGGTGACCTGCGGCTTGCCGCGTTTCTTCTCGGCGACCAGACGATCGAGAATGCCATCGCGCTCGGCTTCGTCCAGGGCGTAGTAAATCTCCTTGCCCAAGTCGATGCGGTACAGCGGCGGCATCGCGACGTAGACGTGACCGGCATCCACCAACGGGCGGAAGTGCTGGACGAACAACGCGCACAGCAGCGTGGCAATGTGCAGACCGTCGGAGTCGGCGTCGGCGAGGATGCAGATCTTGCCGTAACGCAGCTGGCTCATGTCCGCCGCACCCGGATCGACACCGATGGCCACGGCGATGTTGTGCACTTCCTGGCTGGCCAGCACTTCGCTGCCGTCGACTTCCCAGGTGTTCAGAATCTTGCCGCGCAACGGCAGGATCGCTTGAAACTCTTTGTCCCGTGCTTGCTTGGCGGAACCGCCGGCGGAATCACCTTCCACCAGGAACAGCTCGGAACGCATCGGGTCCTGCCCGGCGCAATCGGCGAGTTTGCCCGGCAGCGCCGGCCCTGCGGTGATGCGCTTGCGCTCGACCTTCTTGCTCGCCTTGAGGCGGCGGCCGGCGTTGTTGATCGCCAATTCCGCCAGGAGCATGCCGGTTTCCGGGTTGGCGTTGAGCCACAGGCTGAACGCGTCCTTGACCACACCGGAAACAAACGCCGCCGCTTCACGCGACGACAAACGCTCTTTGGTCTGGCCGGAGAATTGCGGCTCCTGCATTTTCATCGACAGGACGAAGGCGATGCGTTCCCAGACGTCTTCCGGCGCCAGCTTCACGCCGCGTGGCAGCAGGCTGCGGAACTCACAGAATTCGCGCATCGCATCGAGCAAACCCTGACGCAAACCGTTGACGTGTGTACCACCCTGGGCCGTCGGGATCAGGTTGACGTAGCTTTCCTGAACCGCGTCGCCCCCTTCCGGCAGCCACAACAGCGCCCAGTCGACCGCTTCTTTATTACCGGCCAGGCTGCCGCAGAACGGCTCGTCCGGCAGGCGTTCGAATTCGCTGACGGCGTCGACCAGATAGGAACGCAGGCCGTCTTCGTAATGCCACTCGACTTTCTCGCCGGTGGCTTTGTCTTCAAAACTGACCAGCAGCCCCGGGCAGAGAACGGCCTTGGCCTTGAGCACGTGCTTGAGGCGGCTGATGGAGAATTTCGGCGAATCGAAGTACTTCGGGTCCGGCGCAAAGAACACGCTGGTGCCGGTGTTGCGCTTGCCGACGGTGCCGACCACTTCCAGTTCGGTTTTCTTGTAACCGTCGGCGAACGTCATCTGGTATTCGTTGCCGTCACGCTTGACGCGCACCCGGACTTCGGTCGACAAGGCGTTGACCACGGAAATACCCACCCCGTGCAGACCGCCGGAGAACTGGTAGTTCTTGTTGGAAAACTTGCCGCCCGCATGGAGCTTGGTGAGGATCAGTTCGACCCCGGACACGCCCTCTTCCGGGTGAATGTCCACCGGCATGCCACGGCCGTCATCGCTGACTTCCAGGGAGTGATCGGCGTGCAGGATGACCTGCACCGAAGTCGCATGCCCGGCCAAGGCTTCGTCGACGCTGTTGTCGATGACTTCCTGGGCGAGGTGGTTCGGCCGACTGGTGTCGGTGTACATGCCGGGGCGTTTACGCACCGGGTCGAGGCCCGAGAGGACTTCGATGGCGTCTGCGTTATAAGAGCTAGCGCTGGGAGTGGCCATGGGGTCTCGTCGTCCGCCTGTAAAAAGAGTGTTCGTTTAATAAGGGGCGAGGGTTCACAGTGCAGTGAAGTCGATCGCCTGATACAAATCTGCGCCGATGCCGGCAAAACTCAGCATCGCCGGCAATTGCGCAGCGAAACCCTGGAAACCATGGTCGCCACCGGCCTGGATGCGCAAGGCACAGGCCCGGTAATACTGCTGGGCGAGGCGATAGTCCAGCGTTTCGTCACCGGTCTGCAACCACACCTGATACCGCTGCGGGTCCCGGGGCGCCGGCACTTCCAGTTCGGCCAAAGCTGTCACGTGGTCGTGGGTCAATTCCCAGGCTTCATCGGTATACAGGTTTTTCTGCGTTCCCAGGTACCCGTCGAACATCCGGTGCGGACTGACGGCCGGGTTGATCAGCAAAGCCTTGAGGCCATGACGCTCGGCCAAGTGAGTCGCATAGTAGCCGCCGAGTGAGCTGCCGACCAGCAGTGGCCGCCCCAGCGCTTCAATCGCCTGCTCCAGCTGACCGATGGCCTCGCGCGGGTGGTGATGCAAAGCCGGAACGCGCAGTTGATCGCTCAGGCCGAGTCGGTCCATCACCTGCATCAACTGCGTAGCCTTTTTCGACGAAGGCGCGCTGTTGAAACCGTGGATATAAAGGATCGAACCTGACATTTGAGCTCCCTGTGCGTCGGGTAAAGAGGCGCAGTTTACAGGGAGTCGGGGGGATCGGGGATATCCTTGGAATTCGTGGTGCCTTTGAGGGCGCCATCGCGAGCAGGCTCACGCCTACAGGGGTATGCATTCCAATGCAGGACTGAGCCTGCTCACGATGGCCGCCCCCGGTCTTACTGAATACTCAATAGCCGTTAGAGCCGTAATCAACCTCAAAATCAAACCCGGTGACTCGTTCCACCCCGGTTTCAATCTGCCCATCCGGCAACAACCGCAACCAGCGATACCCCGGCGCCTGCTCCCCGACTTTGAAATCATCGCTGCCCGGCTCGAACTGAATGCAGGTCGACGGCGAGGCGATCAAACGAACGCCATTACGCAGTTGATCAATCTCCTGATGCACATGCCCCCACAAAACCGCCCGCACCTGCGGAAAACGATCCAGCACTGCAAACAGCGCCTCAGGATTGCGCAAGCCGATCGGCTCCATCCAGGCACAGCCAATCGACACCGGGTGATGGTGAAAACATACTAGATGATGCCGCTCCGGCGCCTCGCTCAGCGATCGAACCAACAGCTGCAACTGCTCATCCTGCAAGTACCCCGGCACCGAACCCGGCACGGCGGAATCAAGCAAGGTGACTCGCCAGTTGCCGACATCCACCACCGGTTCCAGCAATGCGCTCTGCACCGCGGCCTCGGCCATGATCTGTGGCTCATCGTGATTGCCGGGAATCCAGCGCGCCGGCGTATCGAGTTGCCCGGTCAGGTCGCGAAACTGTTGGTAGGACTCCAGCGTCCCGTCCTGAGACAGGTCGCCACTGGCAATGATCAGATCGATATTCGGCTGCTGAAGCTGCACCAGTTCGATGACTTTTTGCAGGCTGTCCCGCGTGTTCATACCCAGCAACGTCCCGTCCGCTTCGGCGAACAGGTGGCTGTCGGAGAGTTGCACCAGCAACGCCGGATCGGCGGTGGTCAATGTGGATACGCTCGGCAAGGCGTTCTCCCAGGGCAGAATCACGGGGGTGGATAGGTGCCGCAATTATGCTGGGGGACGCTCAAAAGGGGAAACCTGTGAACCTGACGCAGTTCACAACTACCGCACAACGGCGTACTCGTGGCCGCACGCCAGGCAATGGCTCAGCCACTCACCCAGAAACATATTCAGCTGAGCCTTTTCGTCCGGCTGGTGCATCGAGGCGTTGGGATAAGGATAGATGCCACGAAATCGCCGCGCATGTTCAGCGCTGACCACTTCGGCCATGCAGGCGTCGTGGTAGACCTGCACTTCCAGCTGCGGAATCGGCAGCCACGGCAGGCTGTGCTCCTGGCGCACTTGCAGGGTCGTGGTGTACGGACAGACCTGCAACACTTCCAGCGCCAGCACGCCGAGCATCTGCTCGCCATGCGTCACGGCAATGCGTCGCGCCGCCGGCTCGTCGCGCATGTCCGGCAGCAGTCGCATCAAGCGCGCGTAGTTCGCCTCGCAGGAAGCTTGCAGCCCCGCAAGGTCGACACGATAGCGATCGCGCAGCTTGTTTACGACCATAACCCCCTCACTTCAGCGCGGTTTAAAGCTAACCATTGCAAGGCAATGATGCTGGCCGCGTTGGCAATTCGTCCGTCGCGCACGGCTTGCAAGGCATCTTCTAACGCCCAGACCGTGACGCGGATATCTTCAGCTTCTTCCTCCAGCCCATGCAGGCCGCCAACCCCGGTAGAATCGCAACGCCCCAGGAACAGGTGCACGAACTCATTGCTGCCGCCCGGCGACGGGAAATATTTGATCATCGGCCAGAGCGCCCCGAACACAAGTCCAGCTTCCTCCTGCCCTTCGCGGTGAGCAACTTCTTCCGGCACTTCTTCCTTGTCGATCAGACCAGCGACCAGCTCGATCAGCCAAGGGTTGTCGGTCTTGCCCATGGCGCCGACGCGAAACTGCTCGATCAGCACCACTTCGTCACGCTGCGGATCGTAAGGCAACACACACACGGCGTCGTGGCGCACGAACACTTCACGATTGATTTCACGACTCATGCCACCCGCGAACAACTCGTGGCGCAAGTGCACACGGTGGAGCTTGTAAAAGCCCTCGTAGCACATTTCGCGCCGAACGATATCAACGGTGGTCGGAATGGCGTTGGCAAAATCAGTCATGACAATCCTCTTTACTGCAAATCCGTTACGAGGCTCCTTTTTGTTACCTGCAACCTCGACTTCGCGCCATCCTAACGCGCCTGCGACATTTGATGCAGCCCCTTTCCCGTCAGCGGGATAGACGGTGAGGGCGAAACCAACTCTAATTAGCTTAGTGGCGAACTGACTGCTTCGTTGAGAGTCGAAGCGGATAACTTTTTGCCTTTCCCTGTTTTACAAAGGACGCCCATGTCGCTTTTTAAAATCGCCTCCGTGGCCGCAATCGCCCTGACGCTGGGCGCCTGCCAGAGTCTGTTTCAGCCCAACTACCGGGCGCCGCTGGAAACTACCCGCGACGCTACCGAAACCCTGAAACCGGGTTGCAGCACACCCGATTGTCCGCTGGTGAACATCGATACATTGCGCTTCCCCGCCGAACCGCAGCTGGACGGCATCGTCGAAAAACGCCTGCTGCAAATGACCCGCACCACACCGGACGCCCCGGTGGCGCCGACGCTGACGGCCTATCGCGATGAGTTTTTGCGCACCGCCGGGCCGCGCTACAGCAGTTACCTGCAAGCCAAGGTACGTGAGCAGCATGACGGCTTGGTGATCGTCGAATTTTCCAGCTACCTGGACACCGGCGGCGCTCATGGCACACCGGGCCGCAGCTTTATCAACTATTCACGCCAGCAGCACAAAGTGCTGACGCTGTCGGACATGTTGGTGCCGGGTCAGGAAGAAGCGTTCTGGAAGGCGGCGCAAGTGGCGCACAACAGCTGGCTGATCAGCACCAAGCTCGATCAGGAACCGGAGTTCGTGAAGAGCTGGCCGTTCCAGAAAACCCAGAACGTGGCGCTGACCTACGGTGGGGTGATCCTCAAGTACGAAACCAGCACCATCGCGCCATACGCGCTGGGCCATGTCGAACTGAAGATCCCCTACCCTCGCCTGAATGGCATCATCAAGCCCGAGCTGTTTCCCGGCCGTAACTGAAAGCCCGGCCCAGCACCAGCTGCAGCAGCCCTGCCAGAATCAACGACGGCAGGGTTGCGCCGATGTCCGGATACAGATTGGCCAGCAAGTGATAGGTGCTCACCCCGCCCAACCAGGCGAGCAACGCCGGCCAGCGCAATGCGGCTGACGCCACCTGAGCCGAACGCTTGCGCAGAATGAAGTGATCCACCAGCACCACGCCGAACAGCGGCGCAAACACCGAACCGATCAACAGCAGGAAGTTCTGGTACTGGGCCAATGGCGCCAGGCAAGCGATCAGCGTGCAAATCACGCCGATGGCCAACGCCAGATGCTCGACTTTCAAGCGCAACAGAATCCCGCTGGAAACGGCCGCCGAGTGAATGTCGGCGAAGGCGTTTTCCGACTCGTCCAACAGGATCAGCAACAGCGGAATGCCCAGGCCTGCACCCGCTAGCGCCAGCAACAAGGCATTCACTTCACCGCTCGGTGCGAACGCCAGGGTGTAGGCCACGCCCAAGCTCATCAGCCAGAAATTACCGATAAAGAAGCCCAGCGCGGTGCCGCCGAAGACGTTTTTCGCACGCTTGCCGAAACGCGAGTAGTCGGCAATCAGCGGCAGCCACGACAGCGGCATCGCGATAGCAATGTCGAAGCCGACGGCGAACGGCATCGAACCATCACCGGCCTGCGCCCACAAGGCAGCCAGATCGGCTTTGGCGAACAGGTTCCAGGTCAGCCAGATGCACGCGGCCAGCAACAGCCAGATGCCCCACTTGCGCAGGATCTGCCGCACGAATGTCAGAGGACCGCTGACGGCCAGCAAGGTCGCCAGACCACCAAAGACAATGGTCCAGAGCAGCGGATTCGACAGCAGGCTGCCTTCGCTGAACGCCCGCGCGCCGAGCAGGCTGGCGGCATCACGCATGACGATGATTTCGAACGAGCCCCAACCGATCAGTTGCAGCAGGTTCAACACGGCCGGCAGGCTGGCGCCACGTTTGCCGAGGCTGAGTTTGAGCGCGGCCATCGACGACAGGCCGGTGTCACTGCCGATCACGCCGACGGCGGCCAGCAGCAGAACGCCGACCAGGGTGCCGAGGAAGATCGCCAGCAGGGAGCCGGACAGGCCCAGGCCTGGCGCAAGCAAGGCGCCGGTCTGCAGCACCATCAGGCCGATGCCGAGGGAGAACCACAGGGAAAACAGATCACGACCGCCGAAGACGCGTTTGTCGGTTGGCACGGCGATGCCGGGGGAATACGTACTCGGTTGAATGCTCAAGGGTGTTATCTCAGAGGGACATTTGTTGTTGTGTAGATCGCTATCGCCAGCAGGCTGGCTCCCACAGGGGACGTGTTAACACCACAAAACCACTGTGGGAGCCAGTCTGCTGGCGATGGGGCCTGTACAGGCCCCACCTTATTCAGGTCAGATCAAACCTTCTTGTACAGCTGGCTGCCTTCCTGCTTGAACCGTTCAGCCTGTTCCGCCAATCCCTGGGCGACCTCGGCATCCACGGTTTCGATCCGCTGGTTGGCCGCGTACTCACGGACTTCCTGGGTGATCTTCATCGAGCAGAATTTCGGCCCGCACATGGAGCAGAAGTGCGCGACCTTGGCCGAATCCTTCGGCAGGGTTTCGTCGTGATACGAACGCGCGGTGTCCGGATCCAGACCCAGGTTGAACTGGTCTTCCCAACGGAATTCGAACCGTGCCTTGCTCAAGGCATTGTCGCGAATCTGCGCGCCCGGATGCCCCTTCGCCAGATCGGCGGCATGCGCGGCGATCTTGTAGGTGATGATCCCGGTCTTCACGTCATCCTTGTTCGGCAGACCCAGGTGTTCCTTCGGCGTCACGTAGCAGAGCATCGCGCAACCAAACCAGCCGATCATCGCCGCACCGATGCCGGAGGTGATGTGGTCATAACCCGGTGCGATGTCGGTGGTCAGTGGGCCGAGGGTGTAGAACGGCGCCTCGTCACAGCACTCGAGTTGCTTGTCCATGTTCTCTTTGATCAACTGCATCGGCACATGGCCCGGGCCTTCGATCATGCACTGCACGTCGTGCTTCCAGGCGATCTTGGTCAGCTCGCCGAGGGTTTCCAGCTCACCGAATTGTGCGGCGTCATTGGCGTCGGCAATCGAGCCCGGACGCAGGCCATCGCCCAGCGAGAAGCTGACATCGTAGGCCTTCATGATTTCGCAGATGTCTTCGAAATGGGTGTAGAGGAAGTTTTCCTTGTGGTGCGCCAGGCACCACTTGGCCATGATCGAACCGCCACGGGAAACGATACCGGTCACGCGTTTGGCGGTCAGCGGCACGTAGCGCAGCAACACGCCAGCGTGGATGGTGAAGTAGTCGACGCCCTGCTCAGCCTGTTCGATCAGCGTGTCGCGGAACAACTCCCAGGTCAGGTCTTCGGCGGCGCCGCCGACTTTTTCCAGGGCCTGATAAATCGGCACCGTACCGATCGGCACCGGCGAGTTGCGGATGATCCACTCACGGGTTTCGTGAATGTGTTTGCCCGTGGACAAGTCCATGACCGTGTCCGAACCCCAGCGAATGCCCCAGGTCAGTTTCGCCACTTCTTCTTCGATGGACGAACCCAGTGCGCTGTTGCCGATGTTGCCGTTGATCTTCACCAGGAAGTTACGGCCGATGATCATCGGTTCCAGTTCGGTGTGGTTGATGTTGGCCGGAATGATCGCGCGACCACGGGCGATTTCGTCACGGACGAATTCGGGGGTGATGATTTTCGGCACGCTGGCGCCGAAGCTGTGGCCGGCGTGTTGCTGGTCCAGCAGGCCGGCGGCGCGGGCCACTTCCAGCTTCATGTTTTCGCGGATGGCGACGTATTCCATCTCGGCGGTGATGATGCCTTGGCGGGCATAGTGCATCTGGCTGACGTTGGCCCCGGCCTTGGCGCGGCGCGGGTTGTTGACATGGGCGAAGCGCAGTTTGGTCAGCTCGGCATCGGCGAGGCGTTCCTGGCCGAAATTGGAACTCAGGCCCGGCAGGCGTTCAGTATCGCCACGGGACTCGATCCACGCAGAACGCACATCGGCCAGGCCTTTGCGCACGTCGATGATGACATTGGGGTCGGTGTACGGACCCGAGGTGTCGTACACCACCACCGGGGCATTGATCTCGCCGCCAAAGTCGGTCGGCGTTACATCCAGGCTGATTTCGCGCATGGGCACGAGGATGTCGGGGCGCGAGCCCTGGACATAGATTTTTTGCGAGCGGGTAAACGGTTGAACCGACTGTTGATCGACTTGGGCCGAATCACTCAGGTTCATCGTATTTTTTGGTTTTATCGTCATCACGGGCTCTCCAGACAGCATCCAGGCAGTGGAATTTTGTCGGAGCGAACCTGTAACGAATGGACGCGACCAATCAGCAATAACAAAGCTGTTGGTGCTGTGCTCAGTGCTCGAGGGGTGTTCGATTGTCGAACAACATCCCGGACGAAGCACAAGAGGACTCGCCGGGTGACGAGAAATCTTGTTCCCTACGCAGGCGCTAACCTGATCAGGTTCAACGGGATCCGAAATTATTCGATCTCAGCCTCATAGCAAGGCACCCCGACAAGAACCCGGCCAGTCTAGACACAACTGTCAAAGAACGCCAACACCGCGCAAACACCTCGATGAATGGCAGATTCAGGATTGTTGCCGCCCGATTGCACAACTACACTCGCTACGCCAAGCCATGCATTGACGTGGTACGTGCTGCGCCTTACCTTGGCGCTCAAATTACTTGTGTAATATTAATTCTAGGGAACGCCTATGCTGCGCAAACTTTCACTGGCCCTTGCCGTGTCTTGTGCGTCTTATGGAACGGGCTGGGCAGCAGAAGCGCCCTTATCGACCAAGAACGACCTGGTCAGCGTTTACCAGGAAGCAAAGGCCAACAACGCCGACCTCGCGGCGGCCATCGCGCAGTATGGCGCGCAGAAAGAAGTCGTGCCTCAGGCCCGCGCCGGCCTGCTGCCCAACCTGTCGGGCGGGGCCGAAGTGGCCAACGTGCGCACCGCGATCGACCAGCCTTCGGCGACGGCCAATCGCAGTGCAAATTCGTATCAGGCCACCCTGGCGCAGCCGCTGTTCCGTGCTGATCGCTGGTTCCAGTTCCAGGCCGCCAAGGACGTCAACGAACAGGCGGCCCTGCAACTCTCGGCCACCGAGCAAAACCTGATCCTGCAATCGGCTCAAAGCTACTTCAACGTGCTGCGCACTCAGGACAACCTGGCGTCGACCAAGGCTGAAGAAGCCGCATTCAAACGCCAGCTAGACCAGGCCAACGAGCGTTTCGACGTCGGCCTGTCGGACAAGACCGACGTGCTCAACTCACAAGCCAGCTACGACACCGCACGCGCCAACCGGATCGTTGCGCAACGCCAGGTCGATGACGCGTTTGAAGCGCTGATCACCCTGACCAACCGGCAGTACAAATCAATCTGGGGCGTCAGCCATCAATTGCCGATCCTGGCTCCGACACCGAACGATGCCAAAGCCTGGGTCGATACGGCGGCCCGGCAGAACCTGAATCTGCTGGCCAGCAACTATGCGGTCAGTGCCGCCGAAGAAACCCTCAAGCAGCGTAAGTCCGGTCACTTGCCGACTCTGGACGCGGTGGCGAAATACGAAAAAGGCGACAACGACGCACTGGGCTTCAGCAACCCGAGCGCCTTTGGTCAACCGTACAGTGGCAACGTCGAGCAAACGACGGTGGGCCTGCAGCTGAACATCCCGATCTACAGCGGCGGCCTGACCACCTCGCAGGTGCGTCAATCCTATGCACAGCTGGATCAGACCGAACAACAACGCGAATCCCTGCGTCGACAAATCGTCGAAAACACCCGCGACCTGCATCGCGCGGTGAACACCGATGTCGAACAGGTGCAAGCGCGCAAGCAGTCGATCATCTCCAACCAGAGTGCGGTGGAAGCGACCGAAATCGGTTATCAGGTGGGGACACGCAACATCGTCGATGTGCTGGATGCGCAGCGCTCCCTGTACAACTCGGTGCGCGACTACAACAACACCCGCTACGACTACATCCTCGACAACCTGAAATTGAAACAACAGGCCGGCACGTTGAACCCGGGAGATCTCGAAGACTTGAAGCGCTTCCTCAAGGCCGACTACAACCCCGACAAGGACTTCCTGCCACCCGATTTGGCCAAGGCGGCGGAACAGCAACTCAAGTCAAGACCACCCACCCAGTAATGCTTGCGGCGAGGGGGCATGCCCCCTCGCGACACATTAGCCGCCGATCAAACGTCCCAACCCACCCAGCAACCGCTGCAACGCCCCTTGATTGCTACGCATCACCTTCAGCCCCCCCTCGGCCATTCGCTGTGCATCGCGCGGCAATTCGAACAGCCGCTGCACCGCCAGCGCCAGGCCTTCGGCATCTTCCACTTCCTGCAATGCCCCGGCACTGCGCAACTGCGCGGCGATTTCGAGAAAGTTGAACAGGTGCGGGCCGCTCAGTACCGGCATGGCCAGCGCGGCCGGTTCCAGCAGGTTATGCCCGCCGTTCGGCACCAGGCTACCCCCTACGAAAGCGGTATCTGCCAAGGCGTAGAGAAACAGCAACTCGCCCATGGTGTCACCCACCAGCACCGACGTGGCCGAGGTCACCGGCTCGCTTGTGGAACGACGCAGCGTGGCGAAACCCTGCTGCTGACACAGCTCGAACACCGTGTTGAAACGCTCCGGATGGCGCGGCACCAGAATCAGCAACGCATCGGGATGATTGGCCAGTAACTGACGATGGGCCGCCAGGACCACTTCGTCTTCGCCTTCATGGGTACTGGCGGCGATCCACACAGGTCGTTCAAGCGTCTGCCATTGCGTGCGCAGCTCGGCGGCGCGTTGCAGCAATTGCGGGTCGATGGTCAGGTCGAACTTGATTGAACCGGTGACTTCCACGGTTTCAGGACGGGCACCCAAGTCACGAAAGCGTTGGGCCTCTGCCTCGGTCTGGACAGCAAACAGGCTCATCTCGGCGAGCATCGGCTGGGTCAGTTTGCGGAAACGGCCATAACCCTTGGCCGAGCGTTCGGACAGTCGCGCATTGGCCAGTGCCACGGGAATTCCGCGCTTGGCGCATTGGTGAATGTGGTTGGGCCAGAGTTCGGTTTCCATGATCACCGCCAGCGTTGGCCGGACCCGGTCGAGAAAACGCGCAGCGGCGCAGGGCAAATCGTAAGGCAGATAGCAGTGCTGAATGCGCGGTTCATTGGTGAACAACGCCTGGATGCGCTCGGACCCGGTCGGGGTCATGCAGGTCACGGTGATCGGCAAATGTGGATAACGTTGCAGCAAGGCGCGGATCATCGGCGCCGCCGCAATGCTTTCGCCCACCGACACCGCGTGCACCCAGATACCTCCCGGCTTCATTACCGGCAGTGAGAGGGAGAAACGCTCGCCAATGCGTTTGGCATACGCCGGCGCCTTACGCGCCCGCAGCCACAGCCGAATTGCTACCAGTGGCAGCCCCAGGTAAAACAGCGCGGTATAGAGAGTTCTATTCATGGCGGCGGAGTTTATCGGCTTTTCTCGCCGATCGCCTGCAAGTGCACGGCAAAACGTTCCGCCAGCCAACGAGCCGCCGGGCCCGGCGGTTCATCGCGACGCCACACCAACTCCACCACCAGCGCAGGCGGCGTCCATTCGCTGTCCAGTTCGACCATCAGGCCCTGGTACGCCGGGTATTGCACCACGTGCCGGGGCAACCAGGCCCAACCGAGGCCGCGCACCAGCCATTCGGCCATCACATAGAAGCTGTCGGCCCGCCAGACTTGCGGGCTGGCGGGCTCGCTGCCGGGGTAAACGCTGGACTGGGTCGACATCAGCAACTGCCGATGCTGCGCCAGCGCCTGACAATCGACGTGAGCCTGCTTCGCCAGTGGATGCCCGACGCCGCACACCGTGAGCATCTCGACGCTGCCCACCACTCGCCGCTCAAGGGCCTCGGGAATCTGGTCGTGATAAAACAGCAGCCCCAGATCGGCCCGGCGCTCCACCAGTTTGCGCGCGACATCACCCTGGGCGGCGCTGGTCAGCTGCACTTCGAGGCTGGGAAATTTTTCAGCCAGGGCTTCGAAGCTTTCAATGATCGGCTGATAGGGCATGGCCTCATCCTGAGCCACACGCAATCGAGCTTCCTCGCCGCGCATCATGGCCAACGCGCGGCCGTTGAGGCGCTCGCACTGGCGCAACACTTCTCTCGCCTCTTCCAGCAAAGCATTGCCGGCCTCGGTGAGTTTCGGCTGACGGCCGCTACTGCGATCGAACAGACTCACGCCCAAATCTTCTTCGAGCAGTGCAATCGCACTGCTGACCGCTGACTGCGCCTTGCGCTGATCGCGTGCCACCGCAGAAAACGAGCGATGCTCCGCTACGCTGACAAACAATCGCAGTTGCTCAAGATTCCATTGCATAGGCCAACCCATCTTTTTGGCAGATAGGTAATGACTTTACCGCATCTGGAGAGTCTCTAAAATGCCGACCTCAGAAAGCAACACTTCACACGAGGATGCACCCATGACCGCTTACTACTACCTGGCCATCGCCATCTGCGCCGAAGTGATCGCAACTGTTTCGATGAAAGCCGTCAAAGGTTTCAGCACGCCGCTGCCGTTGGTTCTGGTGATCGTCGGTTACGGCATTGCCTTCTGGATGCTGACGCTGGTAGTGCGCAGCGTGCCGGTCGGCGTCGCTTATGCGGTGTGGGCCGGCATGGGCATCGTGATGGTCAGCGTTGCGGCGCTGTTTATCTATGGGCAGAAACTGGATGTGCCGGCGATGCTGGGGATGGCGTTGATTGTGCTCGGCGTCGTTGTCATCCAGCTCTTCTCCAAAACCGCCGGGCACTAAACCCTGAAACACCCTCCTGTGTAGGAGTGAGCCTGCTCGCGATAGCGTCATACCAGTCGACATCTATGCAAGCAGACACACCGCATTCGCGAGCAGGCTCACTCCTACAGTTTTTGCGTTTATCCAATTGATCACCGACAAATCCCCTTTTCGTCGAGTCTGTATACTGCGCCCTCGTCTTGAACACTGAGGTCGCCGCATGCCATCCGTTATTTCCACCGACGTTCTGATTGTCGGCGCTGGTGTCGCCGGCCTCTGGCTGAATGCGCGCCTGCGCCGCCAGGGTTTTTCGACCGTACTGGTGGAAAGCGCCAGCCTTGGCGGCGGCCAGAGTGTGAAATCCCAGGGCATCATTCACGGCGGCGCCAAGTACGCGTTGCACGGTGCCCTGACCGGGGCATCGGAAGCGATTGCCGACATGCCGCGCCGCTGGCGTGAAGCGCTGGCAGGCGATGGCGAACTGGACCTGTCCGGCGTGCGCCTGTTGTCCGAAGCGCACTATCTCTGGTCCCCCGGCACGCTCGCCGGCAACCTCACCAGTTTCTTCGCGAGCAAGGCCGTGCGCGGCCGTGTCGATCAGGTCAAGGGCGACCAACTGCCGCCGGCCCTGCAAGACAAACGCTTCAAGGGCAAGGTTTATCGACTGGCGGAATTGGTGGTCGACGTGCCAAGCCTGATCCAGCGCCTGGCCGATCTGGCCGGTGAGGGCCTGCTCGCAGGGCAGAAGATCGAGCCGCTGCTGGAAGGCAACGTGCTGGTCGGCCTGAAGGTCGACGAACGCGAGATTCGTGCCCAGCGCATCGTCCTCAGCGCCGGTGCCGGCACCGCGGCATTGCTCGAAGCGCTGGGGTTGAGCCAGCCCGCCATGCAGCGTCGGCCGTTGCACATGATCATCGCCAAAGGCCCGGGCCTCAAACCGCTGTACGCCCATTGCCTGGGCGGTGGCACCAAACCGCGCCTGACCGTGACCACTCACCCGGCGGCCGACGGTCAGTGGGTCTGGTACATGGGGGGCGACATTGCCGAGGCCGAGGGCGTTGCCCGCGAACCTGCCGAGCAAATCGCCACGGCCCAGCAAGAGCTCGGGCAGTTGCTGCCATGGATCGACCTGAGCACCGCGCAATGGGCCACCTTGCGCGTGGACCGCGCCGAGCCGCTGCAATCGGGGCTCACCCGTCCGGACAACGCCTTCCTCGCCGAACAAGGTCGCCTGCTGGTGGGCTGGCCGACCAAGCTGGCGCTGGCGCCAGACTTTGCCGACCGGGTCATCGCCAGCCTGACGCGTGACGGCATCCAGCCGAGCCATCCTGCGCCACTGCCGGAACTACCGAAACCGCCAATGGGCGTGCCGGCCTGGGAGCAACTGCTGCCATGAGCCAACCGACCCTGCACGATCTGCACCGCCCACTGGGCAGCACCGGCCTGTTGGTGTCGCCGCTGGGCCTGGGCACAGTCAAACTCGGCCGTGACCAGGGTGTGAAGTATCCCAACGGTTTCCAGATTCCCGACGACGATGATGCACGCCGGTTGCTCAAACTCGCCCGCGACATGGGCATCAACCTGATCGACACCGCCCCGGCCTATGGCCGCAGCGAAGAACGCCTCGGCCCGCTATTGCGCGGCCAGCGTCAGGACTGGGTGATTGTCAGCAAGGTCGGTGAAGAATTCTCCAATGGCCAGTCGAGCCATGATTTCAGTGCCGCCCACACCCGACTTTCAGTGGAGCGCAGCCTGCAACGTCTGGAAACGGATTTTATCGACATGGTGCTGGTGCATTCCGACGGCAACGATTTGGCAATCCTCAATGACAGCGAGGTCTACGCGACCCTCGCCGCGCTCAAGGCTGAAGGCAAGATTCGCGGCTTCGGTTTTTCCGGGAAAACCGTCGAAGGTGGTTTGAAGGCTCTGGAGCAAGGTGATTGCGCCATGGTCACCTACAATCTGAACGAGCAGAACGAGAAGCCTGTCATTGACTATGCTGCTGCTCACGGCAAAGCCATTCTGGTCAAAAAAGCCCTCGCCAGCGGTCATGTGTGCCTGAGTCCAGGCGTGGACCCGGTGCGCGCCAGCTTCGAGCTGTTGTTTGAACATCCGGGCGTGGCCAGTGCTATTGTCGGGACCATTAATCCGCTGCACCTCGCCCACAACGTTGCGACCGTTGCCCAGGTCCTCCGTAGAAACTGATGCCGCCCACGCGGCCTTAAGCAGGAGCCGACATGCCGCGTACGCTCATTAGAAAGAACCCGAGCAACTTCAAGACCCTGCCGTTGTACGTCGAAGCGACTCCCGAAGGCTTGAGCTATCAGAGCGTCGGGATGCCGCTCAATTTCTCCCAGACCCTGCAACGTCGCCGCCCTGTGACGGTGGCCAGCACCGAGCGGTTTGCGCTGGAACTGGCCAACCTTGGGGTCTCGGTGCGCCTGACCCTGCATTGGCAGAATCGCGATTACTGGGTGTTGGTGCGCCAGCGTCGGCAAGACCGTGGCGACGTGGTGCTCAAGCTGATCTCCGGCTACGTGCCGGCCCACGAGCTGAACTTGCCGCTGCACACGGCGATCCAGGAAATTGCCGAAGAATGCCTTCTGGAAACCCCGGAAGGGTGGCTCGGCGGGCGTTTTAATGACACGTGGTTGCCAGCGCCCTATGCCAGTGCCCTGCACTACCGCGAGGCGCTACCGTTTCGCCTGACGCCATTGTCCGGTTCGGCGCGGCCGGTGCGTTGCGCCAACCTGCAACTGATCGAACGGCCACGGGCTTACGTGCATTTGCCCACTGCGTCGTTGCAACTGATCTATGACTTGCGCCTCGACGTGCCCAAGGAAGCCAAATCCCTGAGTCTGTTTCATGTCGATGAACGACTGGAAGGCGATCAACTGGTCGCCCGCCTCGACCGCAAGCGCCCGGACTTGTACCTGATGCCCTTGCAAGACGGCCAGCCGATGGCCGAGCTGTATACCTTGAAGAAGGACCAGCTCTACCCGGCAAGTACGCGCGGGTTGTTCCTGGCTGAGAGCTTTGCCCAACAGGAAGGCTGGGTGGTGCGTGATGAGCGGATTCGTTGGAAGGATTGGGTGCGCCAGCAGGGGTTGAGCCCGCCGGGGAAGGATTCGGGTCTGGCGCGATTACGCGGGAAGGCGAAGCAATTACTGAAGAAAATCGTGCCGCGCAAGGCGGCACGATAGAAGGAACCCCACTGATTCCTGTGGCTGAGGGGGTTAACTGTGGCGAGGGGGCCTGTCGGAACAAGCCCTCGCCATAATCAGTTATTACGAATCTTATCGACAATCGCCGTTGTAGAGCTGTTCGCTACCAGTCCCAGCACTTTCACCGTCCCGCCATAAGCCGTCACGATGTCTGCGCCGACCACTTGATCGATCCCGTAATCCCCCCCCTTCACCAACACGTCCGGCTTGACCTCGCGCAGCAGGTTTTCCGGGGTGCCTTCAGGGAAGCTGATCACCCAATCCACCGCGCCCAAACCGGCCAGTACCGCCATGCGACGGTCGACGCTGTTGATCGGACGACCCGGCCCTTTCAGGCGGCTGACCGAAGCATCGTCATTGACCGCAACGATCAAACGATCGCCCTGAGCCCGTGCCTGCTCGAGGTAGGTCACGTGGCCGGCATGCAGGATGTCGAAGCAACCATTGGTGAAAACGATCTTCTCTTTGTGCGCTCGCGCATCGGCGACGGCCAGCAACAGTTGCTCAAGGCCCAACACACCGCGCTCGGAGCCTTCTTCACGCTGGATGGCGCGACGCAGTTCCGGGGCGCTGATGGCTGCCGTACCGAGTTTTCCGACCACGATACCCGCCGCCAGGTTGGCCAGGGCCACCGCATGCGGTAATTCTTCGCCAGCGGCAATCGCCGCTGCCAGGGTAGAAATCACCGTATCGCCGGCACCGGTCACGTCGAACACTTCACGGGCACGGGCCGGCAAGTGCAGCGCCGGATGATCCGGACGCAGCAAGGTCATGCCGTGTTCGCCGCGGGTCACCAGCAAGGCGCCGAGGTCGAGGTCGTGCATCAACTGCGCGCCTTTGCTCACCAGCTCATGCTCATCGGCGCAACCACCGACGATGGTTTCGAACTCGCTGAGGTTCGGGGTGATCAGGCTGGCGCCACGGTAGATCGAGAAATCCTTGCCCTTGGGATCCGCCAACACCGGAATGCCGCGGGCACGGGCGGCCTGGATCAGCACCTGATGGTTTTTCAGGGCGCCTTTGCCGTAGTCGGACAGCACCAGCACCTTGATGCCTTCGAGCAGTTCATCGACTTGCTCGCCAAGCGCCAACGCGTCGGTGGCGAAGGGTTCTTCGAAGTCGATACGCAGCAATTGCTGGTGACGACTCATGACCCGCAGCTTGACGATGGTCGGCTGGTGCGCAATGCGCTGGAAAATAGCCCGGACGCCTGCGCCCTGGAGGCTATTGGCCAGGCTGTCGGCCGCTTCGTCGTCGCCGGTCACACCGACCAGCGAGGCAGGAGCACCGAGCGCGGCAATGTTCAACGCAACGTTGGCGGCACCGCCCGGGCGGTCCTCGATTTGCTCGACCTTGACCACCGGCACCGGCGCCTCAGGGGAAATCCGTGAGGTACCACCATGCCAGTAACGGTCGAGCATGACATCGCCGACCACCAAGACAGGGGCTTGATCGAATCGCGGCATGGACAACTTCATGGAGCAACCCACATACAAAATGAACAGGGGCGCGATATTACCACAGGGTTGGCGCGGGCTTGCGCGACGGTTGCAACGGGATGATTTTGCGGGCAAATCTGTTCAGTTATTGAGCAGAAATATTTATAACAGACAGGTTTGGTCAAGAAGGGTGAAAGCCTGGATACAAATCGCCGGGCGCTTTGCGCGCCCGGCGAGCGACAGTCAGGCGATGTCTTCAGCCGGGGCGTCGAGGCCCATGGCGTTCAGGCGGGCGTAGTAACCGTTGTGCGCCAAGAGCTCGGCATGGGTGCCGCGCTCGACGATGCGGCCCTGATCCATCACCAGGATCAGGTCGGCCTTTTCGATGGTCGACAGTCGATGAGCGATCACCAGCGTCGTGCGGCCTTTCATCACGTGATCCAGTGCCGCCTGAATGTGGCGCTCGGATTCAGTGTCGAGCGCCGAGGTGGCCTCGTCGAGAATCAGCAACGGCGCGTTCTTCAACAGGGCTCGCGCAATCGCCAGACGCTGACGCTGACCGCCGGACAGCAGCACGCCGTTCTCGCCGACCTGGGTGTCCAGGCCTTCGGGCAACTGCGCGATGAAATCCATGGCGTAAGCGTCTCGCGCCGCTTTCTCGATGTCCTCACGCGGCGCGCCGGCGAGATCGCCATAGGCAATGTTGTTGGCCACGGTGTCGCTGAACAACGTCACATGCTGGGTCACCTGGGCAATATGCTTGCGCAGGTTCAGCAGCTTGTACTGCTCCACCTCAACACCGTCGATCAGGATCTCGCCCTTGTCGTGGTGATAGAAGCGCGGAATCAGGTTGGCCAGGGTCGACTTGCCACTGCCTGAGCGTCCGACCAGTGCCACCATTTGCCCCGGTTCGACCGAGAACGTGATGTCATTGAGCACCTGGCGATCGGTGTCCGGGTAGGTGAAGCTCAGGTTGCGTACGTCCAGACGACCGGAGACAACATCGCGCTCGACAGTGCCGGTATCGACTTCAGGCGCAACGTCCAGTTGTTCGAAAATGCTCTCGGCACCGGCCACGCCTTTCTGGATGGTCGAGCTGACTTCGGACAGCTGGCGAATCGGCTTGGGCAACAGGCCGGCCAGGGTGATGTAGGCAACCATGTCACCGGCCGAAGCATCGCCGCGCAGGTACAGCACCAGGAACATCAGCACCGCCATGGCGGTGTAAATCACCAATTGCAGCAGCGGCGTATAGATGGCACCGGTGCGGGTCATGCGCAGTTGCTTGTCGGTATTGCCCTGGCTGGCGTCGAAGAAGCGTTTTTCTTCGTAGACTTCGCCACCGAAGCTGCGCACCACGCGATAGCCCTGAATGGTTTCCGAAGCCACGTGCGTCACGTCACCCATGGCCAACTGGATTTTCTTGCTTTGCTTGCGGAATTTCTTGCTCGCGGTGCGCACCATGAAGGCGATCAACGGCAGGATGGCGACCATGACCAGCGTCAGGCGCCAGTTCATGAACAGCAGCGAGGCAAACAGGAAGATCACCGTCATGCCCTCACGGATTACGACCTTGATCGCATCTGTGGCCGCCCCGGTGACCATCGTCACGTTGAAGGTGATACGCGAAATCAGATGACCCGAGTTATGCTTGTCGAAATACCGGTTGGGCAGAACCAACAGGTTATTGAACAGCTGTACTCGCAGATCATGGACTAGACCCAGGGAAACTTTGGCTAGAAAGTAGTTACCCAGATAAGATCCCAGCCCTTGCCACGCGGCGATCAGGATGATCAGCAGCGGCACCGCCTGCAGCAGTTGCAGGTCGCGCAGGTAAGGCACCGTCGGGAAGAGCGCTGCCTCAGGATTGGACAGGCCATCGACAAAGTACTTGAGGATATAGCCGAGCATTGGCTGGGTCGAAGCGAAAATCAGAAAGCCGACGATGCTGATCAGAAACAGACTGATGTATGGCCGGACATAGCCAAGCAGGCGGAAGTAGATTTTCAAGCTCGATGGGCTTGCGGAGAGACTGGAGTCGGTCATATCACGCGTTTGTCGATAAAAAGGACGCTGACTTTAGCACAGCTTCTTCAGGGTTCTGGCAATCGCATAAAGGCTGTTATTGTTAGACGTCGAATCAAGCATCAAATAGCCATCACCCCGAAATGGCCGATCAACTTCAGGATTGAATCTCTCAGCATGCAACTCAGCGGTTTCAATAGTGCGTCAAATCGAGTTTTCGATCTCATTTGCCTCTGGATTCTTCCACTCGGCTATCTCTTGCTCCTGTGTGCCCTGTTCTTCCTGCCGGGCCGAAGTTTGCACCACAAGCTTTTTTATGGCTTGTTCAGCATTCCAGCGTTGATCGCCCTGTGCCTGCGTCCGCGGGAATTCAAAGAGCTGGTTCGCGAGCCGGTGTTCGTCGCCGTGCTGGTGTTCGCGGCCTGGGCGCTGTTGAGTTTATCCTGGGGGCCGGGCAAGGAGAGCTTCGTCGGCCAGCTCAAACCACCGCTGCATACCTTGCTGTTGTTTGTCGGTTGCTATTTTCTGGTGCGCTATCGCAGCGAAATCATCCAGCCTTTGCTATTCACCGCGGCAATAGTCGGACTGATCGGTACCACCCACGATCTGTTCCTGTTCGCCCACGCGTACCAGCCAGGTCTGCGGTTGATCGGTGGCGGCGCGTTCGACAATCCGCTGCTGAGCTCTCACATGTACGGCTTTTACGCAGCCTACTGGATGAGTATGAGCATGATCTGCAAGCGCCGCCGGATGCTCTGGCTGAGCCTCCCGGCGCTGGCAATCATGTTCGCCGCCGTGATCGGCACCGGTTCCCGGACACCTCTGGTGGCACTGACGATGGCGGCGCTCTGGTTGGGCTTCATTTGCTGGAACCGTCGCTCCGTCGTTATGCTCGGCGCACTGGTTGCCAGCGGAGCCACAGTTTATCTACTGTTTTCAAGAATGATCATCGAGCGAGGCGACTCCTACCGCCTCGAAATCTGGCAACTGGCCTTGCAGAAAATTGCCGACCACCCCTGGATCGGTCATGGCTATAGTGCCAATCTGGCCATCGACCCTGGCGTTGGCGTCAACTATCAGGAGCCCCACAGTTTTGTCCTCGGCGTGCTCTATTACGTCGGCATTGTGGGTTTGCTGCCTTGGTTGTTTTCCCAGTTCTGGGGACTGTTCAGCAGTTGGCGCAATCGTCTGCAACCGCTGTTTATCATGGCCTCGACCTGGCTGATATTCGGAATTGGCGCAGGCCTGACCGAGGGTGGCGGCATCATCTCCCGACCCAAGGAGCATTGGTTCCTGCTGTGGATCCCGCTGGCTTTGATCGTCGCGCTCAGCATTAACCTGCGCGCCAGACGCTTGCTGGTGATGCCCATCAAGACACTGACGCCGATCGTCCAGCAACAACTGACTGCCAATGCGCAGGTGATCGAAGAAGATGGCCTGGGCCCCAAAGTCCTGCGCCTGCTCGACGGCAGTTTCCTCAAGTTGTTCCGTCGCCGCCGCTGGTACACCTCGGGCAGTTTCAACCCCTACTCCGAACGCTTTGCCGTCAACAGCGTACAACTGCGCAATCTCGGGATTCCTGCCCCGCCTATTCTCGACGTTTATCGCCTCGCGGACGGCAGCAGTGCCGTGCACTATTCGCCGCTGCCCGGCAATACGCTGCGCCAGGTCCTGCAAGGCATTACCGCGCCGGCGGTGCGTCAAGCGCTGGTGGAGCGTTTCGGCAAGTTCATGGCCCAACTGCATGAACAAGGCGTTTATTTCCGCTCACTGCACTTGGGCAATGTGCTGGTGCTCGAGGATGGCGAGTTTGGCTTGATCGATGTGGCCGACCTGCGCATTTACCCTTCGTCCTTGAGCCTGGCCCTGCGTCAGCGCAATCTGCGCCACATGCAGCGCTACACCGTGGACCGGCGCTGGCTGTTTGAAGAGCACTTCGAGGCGCTGCTTCAGGGCTACGCCATGACGGCACCCAAGTCCGCTGTCGAGAACCTGCACCGGCAAGTGCTGGCCGGGAGTACCCCGGTCCGGGCGCATTGATGACTGAAACCAACCCACTCATTGCGCTGGCAGCCTATCTGCTGGCCATCGTGACCGCCGCCTTGTTAGTGCGTGCCGTCCCGAAAATTTCCCGTCACATCGAGCATTCCGGTGAAAGCCGTTATGCCAGCATTGATGGACTGCGCGGCTATCTGGCGTTCGGCGTGTTCGTGCACCACTCCATCATTACCTTGATCTTCCTGCGCACGGGTGTGATTGATTTTCCGCCGAGCAATCTCTACTCACAGCTCGGACAAGGCAGTGTCGCACTGTTTTTCATGATCACCGGTTTCCTGTTCTGGAACCGACTGCTCACCCAAGGGCGCCAGCACGACTGGCTGGCCTTCGCCATATCGCGGTTTTTTCGCCTCTACCCGCTGTACTTGCCACTGATGCTGATCGTGTTTATCACGGTGTTCTACCTGCAGAACTGGGAGCTCAAGGACTCCGGCATGCGCTTTTTCGGCCAGGTCCTGGCCTGGCTGACCTTCGACCGCCCGGACGTCAACCAATACCACCAAACCGGCATGCTGATCTCCAATGTCACCTGGACCCTGGGCTACGAAGTGTTTTTCTATATGGCATTGCCCCTTGCCGGCATGGTGTTTATCTACCGGGGCAGTTGGCTGCAAGTAGTGTTGTGCCTGATCGGTATCTACGCGCTGTACAAAGTGATCGGCCTGGAGCACTCACTGAAAAAACACTTCCTGGCGAGTTTTCTCGGCGGTATCGGCGCTGCGTACTGGATTCGTCGGCCGCAACTGGTGGCCTGGGGTCAGACGCGAATGGCGGGGATTATCGCGCTGCTGGCATTGGCGATTGCCTTCACGGCATTCAACCGTGCCTTCAGCGTGAGGCCAATGCTGCTCATGTCGTTGTTCTTCGTGATCGTGGCGTCCGGCAACACGCTGTTCGGCGCCCTGAAACCGCGCAGCATCCGCTGGCTCGGCGAAATCAGCTACAGCACCTATTTGCTGCACGGCTTCGTGCTGTGGGTGTTGATCCAGCGCCTGCCGATGGTGCTTGATCTGGACATTCGCGATATCTGGACCTTCCTGCCGATGCTGGCTGTCTGCAGTTGCCTGTTGATCATCATCAGCAGCCTGACGTTCCTGTACATCGAGAAGCCGGGCATCACGGCCGGCAGGAAAGTGTTGCAGTGGCTGCGTCAACGCAAAAAAGCCGACAAGGCTTTGGCTGAGAAAATCGCTCGCTGAAGCAACGCACATCCTTGTTGCAGCTGGCGAAGCCAGCTGCAACGTGTGCATCAATGCGGGGTCAGTCTTTTTCCAGCGGTGAAAAGTACAGCCGCCCCAGACCGCGCCAGGTCTTCTTGTTCCAGGCCTTCAACGGGATCTGCGCCAGCAGTTCGCGGGCCAACTTGCGATCGCGGTTGGCGGTCTTGAGAAACATCGAGCTGAGAAACTTGTAGCGAACCTCGTCGTACAGCGGATGATCGCTGAATAAGGCGTAGGTACGCAGGATGTTGTCGATCATGAAGCGATGGTTCTTGTAGGAGTTGGTGGCATGCTTTCGATAGCGCGCCATCAGCACATTCAGGCCGTCGATAAAGTAACCGGCATGGGTCACTTTCAACTCGATCGCCAAATCTTCCAGGCGAATGTTCGGATCGAACCCGCCGACCTTGTCCAGCGCTTCCCGACGGATCATTAGGGTCGGCGCGGGCGGATACGGTTTACGCTCCAGGAACATGTCATCGAAGTCCAGACGGCGAAACGGCACATCACGGCGCTGACGCTTTTCCGGGTACAGATTGCCGTCGGCGTCGATCAGCTCGATGTTGCCGGCGCAGATACCCACCTCGGGCTTGCCATCCATGTACTCAACCTGAATAGCGATGCGTTCCGGCAGCATGATGTCGTCGGAGCCGAATGGCGCTATCAAACTGCCGTTTGAGCGCGCGATGGCAGCGTTGAGCGTGTTCGTCAGGCCCTGATTCTGTTGAGCCCGAAAATCGAATCCGTATTGCGCCTGCAGCGCGCTGATGCGTTCGACGCTGTCGTCTTTGGAGCCGTCGTCAACCACCAGCAGTTCGATGTTTTTGTAGGTCTGATTGAGGACGCTGAGAATGCTTTGCTCAATATAGGGGCCGTGGTTGTACGACGCGATGATGACCGTGACGAGAGGTTGCGTGGTACTCATGGCTGCTCCTTGCGGGCTTGATCCAAGCCGGAGTCGATCAGGTTCAGGTACTCCTGGCGGAACACCTCGATGTCATGTTGTTCCTGCAGATAACGGTAGGCTTGCTCGCCCTTGGCCTTGAGCTCGTCATCCGACAACCCGAGGTAGGTATCCAGCGCCGCGACCAGGCTCGGCACATCCTTGGGGGTAATTGCCAGCCCGCCTGCCCCTTCAATCAGCGGCAGCATGGCCGGCACGTTGGAGGCGATGACCGGCAGATGCCCGCTCATACCTTCGAGCAGCGCCAACCCCAGGCCTTCCGCCAGGGACGGCATGGTCCAGATGTCGAAAGCGCGGATGTACTGCAAGGCGATTTCCTTGAAACCCAGCAGGTGCGCGCGCCCGGACAGGCCCAGGCGTTCGATCTCGGCCTTCAGGCGCGACTCTTCACGACCGGCACCGATGATCGCCAATTGAGTGTTCGGGTATTTGTCCTTGAGCGCGGCAAACGCCTGCAACAGATAGGTGTGGCCCTTTACCGGCACCAGACGCCCCAATGCACCAATCAGGCGCACCGACGGATCGATGCCGAGCATTTCGCGGGCGCGCTCGCGGCTGTGCTGCAAACCTTCGGCCTGCTCGATGTCGATGGCATTGGTGATCGCGTAGGTGTTCTGGTCGGTGAAACCGCAATCGCAGTCCAGCAGGTACTGCTTGACCGCTGGGGACACACCGACAAAACGCCAGTGACGATCAATCAGGCGCTGGGTCTGGCGGCGCCGGTAAAACCGGTCGTACTCGCCGAAACCGTGGGAAATGCCAATGCACAGCGGCACCTTCAACCAGCGGTTAAGGGTGAGCATCATGTTCACGGGCTTGAAGCGGTTACAGATCACCACGTCGAACTTTTCCGCGCGGCAGAACTTGTACAGCGTCCACATCGCCCGCAAGCGCATGCCCTTGAGGGACTTGTCGGAAAACTCGAAATACACCGAACGGTCGGCCCGGCTTATCGCCTCGCCTGGCCCCGGCTTGCCGCGCAGGAACGCCGCTGTCACTTCATAGCGCTCGCTCGGCAAGGCCTTGACGATCTGCTCTGCGAGGTCGGCAAAATCATGGGCTTTGACGTTGTAGTCAGGCTGCAATTGCAGAACCTTTAGCCGCTGGCTCATAACTCTCCCCGCTGAGAAGCGTTTATTGGTGTGTGCTTGAGTATCCACAAGAGCTCGTGACGTCGAACCGCCTTGCGAAAGAATTCGTTCTCGCCGTAGGCCGGTGGCTTGCGCCTGGCCAACAGCCGCTGGATCAATCGGCGCAGACGACGCTTGAACGGCATCGGCGGTTGCAAGTCATGCATCATGCCCAGCGCCATGGCCTTATCGCGCTGAAGCGCCAGCGACAATGGCAGGCAGCAGGGTTGCATCGGCATGGCCGGGTCGAAGGCTGGCGGCAACGCGACGCCATGACCAGCGTCGCCCATTGGCCAGCGGTCGTTGTCGTGCAGATGGTTGGCGTAACCAAGCAGTGTGGTCGGCTGCCATTCCAGGCCTTTCAAGGCTTCGAGGACCGCTTGTTGCGCACAGATATGATCGGGGTGCGGATCGAGGGTCGGGTGCGGCAGCACGATCACTTCAGGACGCGCGCGCAACAGCAATTCACGCAGATCGGCCAACAGGTTGTTCCAGGTCGGAGCCCCGTCGGCATCGCCCGGCAGGGCAAACGGGTTCAACTGGCGAAACAGCCGCGTGTCGCTCAGGTCCGCTTCCCGCGAAGCGATCGGTTGTGTCGGCGTGGCCTGCATCGCCGCCAGTTGCAGACAGAAATAACCCAGCTGCACGCAATGCGCTTGCGGCACGCCAGCCCAGCGCGGCACCGCGATGCTGTCCCAAGCCCGCAAACGACCCTTGAGGCGCGCGGCCTCGACCTTGTCCAGACCGATCTGCTGATAATGCTCGGCTTCGATTTCACCGGCGGTCAGGGTGACGATCCAGGCTTCATCGGCCTGGCTGTACAAACCATAGGCGGCCAGCTCGGCGTCGTCGGCGTGGGGCGCGATCACCATCACCCGCTGACGGCGGAAATCCGGTTGTTCCAACGCCCACAACACCGGCTCGCCAAGCAGGTGGCAGAAGCGTCCACGCAGGCGCAACTCACCGCGCGACAGCACTTGCGCCTGACCGCTGAGGTTCAGGTAGCGCAGACCGTTGACCCCACGTTCAAAGGTTTGACGGTCCGGGTTATCGCCCCCCGACAACTCCACTACTGGGTCAATAAAGCGACCCAGCCAGCTGCTTTTGACCCGCAGCGCCAACACCAATGTGGCGTCGTCGACCAGCATCACACCTTCATCCAGCCGCAAACGCTCGCCGTCCCGGTGCACCTTGGGTTGCGGGGTGTACGGCGGGAAGCTGTATTGGTAATCGTCTTTGGGGGAGTAAAACAGGTGATCGGCGAACCAGGCCTCATGGGCAATCCAGCCCAGCACGGCAAGCACCAACGGCAGCCACCAGGCCACCAGCACACCAAGGACAATCAACAGCACCAGCGCGATCAGCAGGCTGATGCGTTTGTTACGCCGATGGCGCCTGAGCAGTTGCTGTTTGCGGCTCATGGGTTCACTCACACAGTAAAAACCGGCACAGGATTGCACCAGCGGTCTTTGTATTCCCGGTCGGCGCGGCCGAAGGAAAACCGCAAAGGCTTGTCGAGGGCGCGAGCGTGTTCCCAGGCGCTTTGCGTATTGAGGAAACTCAGTACGCTGCCAGGGCTGAACTCGCGGGTTTCAGGATCGACGCCACCATTGATGTACTCGACGCTGATCCATTCCGGCGCTTCGACGCGGTACACCAGTTGAATCGCTATCGGTGCATCGTTGAGGAAAATCACCGAGCCGATCAGCAAGTCGCGCAGCAGCTCGATCACCTCGCCCATGCGCTCTGCGCCGGTAGCCGGGAAGCCCCAGCGGCGCTGGAACAGGTCGCAATAAATCGCGGCCAGCTCGGCACTGGAAAACTCGGAGACCGGTCGCACAACGCCACCGGCTTCTTCCAGCAGGCGTAGTTCACGGCGCTGGTTGTAGCGGAATTTTTTCGACAGCTCTTCGGGCGTGCGCGCCATGGCCAGTTGTTCGGCCTGTAGCTTGAGATCGCTGAAACGGCCTTCGTTCAGGGCCGACAGATAACGCCCGCGATGGCGCAGCGGTGCGTGTGCATCGGCAGCCGCCGGCAGGATCACCTCGGCATTGCCGAGGTCGAACAGGCCTTTTTTGCCACAGCGCTTGAGCACGTCTTTGGACAGCGCCAGGTCGCGCCCCCAGGTCGGGATGGCGGCTTTCACTTCACCGTTCTGTTCCCAGGCCAGGTAGCGCACCGGGATGTCGGCCAACTGCGCCAGGCGCTCAACCACCATGGGATGCGTCGCGACGCTACCGCCAAAACGCTGCCACGCCTGTGCATAAGTCGGGGCGTCGATCACCGTCCAGCCACGTTCGCGCCAGCCTTGAAATCGGTTGAGCATCAGCCCCTCGGTGCCAGTTCTGTAACGTGTGGCATATGCCAGAAAGCCTCGCGCACGGCGCGGTCGGAGAATCGCTCACGCAAGCGGTCGAGCATCAACTCGGCACACTGGTGACGTTGCTGCTCGTCCATCGCGGCCAGATGGTGCAGCCCTTGAGCCAAGCGCTCGGCATCGCCCAACGGGAACAGGATGCCGACCCCTTCAACGACTTCCCTCGCACCCCCGCACGCGGTCGCGAGCAACGGCACGCCAGCGGCCATGGCTTCGAGCAGCACCATGCCGAACGGTTCGTGATCGGAGCTCAGGGCAAACACATCGAAGGCGCGGAAGTAGCGACGGGCATCCGGTACTTGACCGAGGAACAGCACCCGATCGCCTATACCCAGTTCCCGGGCCAGTTCCTTGAGGTCCTGTTCCAGTCGACCTTTACCCAGAATCACCAGTTGGCTGTTGGCCGGCAACTGCGGTAATGCCAAGGCAAAACCGTGCAGCAGCGTATTCTGGTCCTTGTCCGGATGCAGTCGTCCGACGTTACCGACAATCCAGGCATCCGCCGCCAGGCCCAAGGTTTCCCGAGCCTCGCGAACCGACACCTGGCTGGTCTGTAACGCCGGGACATCGATCCGGTTATAGAGCGTCTGAATTCGCCCGGCCGGCCATTTCGGCAGGCAACTGCGCATGTCGTCACGCACCGAGTCGGAGATTCCGAGCAGGCTGAGGCGCTTGCGGAAGATATGAGCGAACAGCTTGCGAGTGCCGCGCTTGTAATCGCCATACCCGTGATGCACACCGATGACCGGCAGCGAAGTCCCAAGCAACGCGATGTAGATCGGCTTGAAGCGGTGGGCAATGCAGAAACTGAAATTGCGCGAAGCGGCGATCTTGCGCAGATCGCCGATGGCGCCCAGCTTCAGGCCACGAATGGCCTTGGAGCTGTATTCCATGAACAGCACTTCATCGGAAGCGCAGCCCGCAGCGACTTCACTGTCGGCGGCCCCGGTCAGAAAGACCGTGGTCACTCGATAGCCGGTCCCCGCGAACAGGCTGGCGTACTGCCGAGCGCAGTCCAGAAACGGGCCGTCATAGCCGTGACAGAACTGCAACACATGGCGTTCAGCCGAGCGAGTCATATGCGTCAGCGCCCTCTTTAACCACCAGGATGTCTTCCATGATCAGATACTGCAGGTCAGAGCCGAAGAACATGTTCAGGGCATCGGTCGGCGAGCAGATCATCGGTTCGCCGCGACGGTTGAGCGAGGTGTTCAGCGACACGCCGTTGCCGGTCAGCACCTCCAGCGCTTTCATCATGTCGTAGTAGCGCGGGTTGTACTCGCGCTTGAGCACCTGGGCCCGGGACGTACCGTCTTCATGGACGACTTCCGGCACGCGGGTCTTCCACTCTTCAGCCACTTCAAAGGTGAAGGTCATGAACGGCGCCGGGTGATCGATCTTGATCATCTGCGGGGCCACGGTGTCGAGCATCGACGGGCAGAAAGGCCTCCAGCGCTCGCGGAACTTGATCTGGTGGTTGATACGGTCAGCGACGCCAACGGCGCTCGGGCAACCGATGATCGAACGACCGCCCAAGGCACGCGGACCGAACTCCATGCGCCCCTGGAACCAGGCGACCGGGTTGCCGTCGACCATGATTTTGGCGATGTTTTCCGGCATGTTGGCGAGCTTGCGCCAGACCGGTTTGCTCGGGTGACGGGCACAGGCAGCGAGCACGTCTTCGTTGGTGTACGACGGGCCGAGGTAGACGTGTTCCATCTTCTCGACCGGCACACCACGGGCGTTAGACACATAAGCCGCCGCACCGACCGCCGTACCGGCATCACCGGATGCAGGCTGTACGAACAGCTCTTTGACGTCATCGCGAGCGATGATTTTCTGGTTGAGCTTGACGTTCAACGCACAGCCACCGGCGTAGGCCAGCTTGCCGGTTTCCTTGAGCACGTCGCCCAGGTAGTAGTCGATCATCTGCAGCGAGATTTTTTCGAACAGCGCTTGAATGCTCGCGGCATAGTGGATGTACGGCTCGTCGGCGATGTCGCCTTCGCGCTTCGGTCCCAGCCACTCGATCAGCTTCGGCGAGAAGTAGTAGCCTTTGCCCTTCTCTTTGTAGCGACGCAGGCCGATGACGTTGGCGTAGTCGGTGTTGATCACCAGTTCGCCGTTTTCGAACGAAGCCAGGCGCGAGAAATCGTATTTGCTGGCGTCGCCGTACGGCGCCATGCCCATGACCTTGAACTCGCCGTCGAGCATATCGAAACCGAGGAACTCGGTGATCGCGCCATACAGGCCACCGAGGGAGTCCGGATCGAAGAATTCCTTGATCTTGTGGATCTTGCCGTTCTCGCCGTAACCGAAGAAGGTCGTGGCGTACTCACCCTTGCCGTCGATCCCCAGGATCGCGGTTTTCTCTTTGAAACCGGAGCAGTGGTAGGCACTGGAGGCGTGGGCCAGGTGGTGCTCGACCGGCTCGATCTTGATTTTCTTCGGATCGAAGCCCAGTTGCTCGAGGCACCAGACAATCTTGTTGCGATAACGCTTGTAGCGACGGTTGCCCATCAGGATCGCGTCAAGCGCGCGGTCCGGGGCGTACCAGTAACGCTTGGCGTACTGCCAGCGCGCCTTGCCGAAAATACTGATCGGTGCGAATGGAATCGCCACCACATCAACGTCGGATGGCTTGATGCCCGCCTGTTCCAGGCAGAACTTCGCCGACTCGTAGGGCATGCGGTTCTTTGCATGTTTATCGCGCACAAAGCGCTCTTCTTCAGCCGCCGCGACCAGCTTGCCGTCGATGTACAAGGCTGCGGAAGGATCATGGCTAAGGGCGCCGGACAGGCCAAGAATCGTCAATGCCACAGGGGTCTAGCCTCTTTAGTCTGCATGCAGGCGACAAGCGCCTCAAAAATTAATGTGCCCTCGCAAGCGGCGAGAGACAGCTAAAGGGCGGGATTATAGCGTAAACATGGCGGGAATGACCCAGCGGTTATTGTCCTACAAGGGAGGAAAGCATGGCGCCCCGCTTAACCTCGGCCCGGGCGCCAGTAAATGCTGAGATTACCATCTGTAGCCTGGCGGTAGATCGTATACGGCAAGGACACGGTATCGAAGACACCCGACAGACCCAGGTCCAGCAGCACGAACGGCACGAGGAAGCCGGTGGGATCCGGCGGGGCATTCAATACACAAAAATCATAAGCCAGACCGCTGTAAATGCGGGGAATGGACTGACAGTAGGTTTTTTGTTTCCTGAGACTGCGGGCTGCGTCCTCATCAACTTGCAACACCGTCATCGTGGTTCCGCAGCCGGTCAGTGCGAGCGAGAAAGTACCCAACATAACAGCCATTTTTATGGTCAAGATTTGCCCTCCGTGAACGTCAGGCAAATTAGCATCGTGGCTATTCAGGGCACAGTTCATGGGGTCTGTAGATCATGTAGGACAATTCATTAGAACTCGTCCTCTAGATCTCGGGCGGCGGTTCGGGCCCCATCGTCGGAACGCCGCCCGGAGCAGGCTCACGCCTACACGGAATTTGCGTTGTACACACAACCCCCGTGGGAGCGAGCCTGCTCGCGATGGCGATTCAGGCTGCGCCGGAGATACCCTTGGGAAGACGCTGATCAATGACCTGATACAGCGCGCTGCTCTCAGGCCAGTTACGCATAAACCGCGCCCGATCCCGCGCATAGGCCGGGGCAAAGCTGCCCACCGAGCCATGCTGACACATCGAATCCAGGTCAATCAGCGCCCAGCGATCTTCCTGCCAGAACAGGTTGTGCCCCTTGAAGTCGCCATGGCTGATGCGCGCGCCGATCAGCTCGGCGAACAAGTGGTCCAGCGCCAGCAGTTCTGCTTCAGGTGCGTTGCCGCTTTCAACATAAGGCGCAAAACGCTCGATGATGTCCGCCCCCGGCAAATACTCAGTCACCAGATAGGCCCGACTGCGCAACCAGAGAAACCGCGTCTCCAGCAGCGCCAACGGTTTGGGCGTGGCAATGCCGAGGAATGCCAGGCGATTGCCTTCACGCCACGAATGCCACGCACGGCTCGGACGCCAGAAGCGTTTGAGCCAATGGGCAAAGCCTTTGATGTTGTAGCGCTTGATTACCAGCGTCCGACCATCGACCTCGACTTTTCCTACACTCGCCGCGCCACCGGTCTTGTACAAATGGCCCTGATCAAGCAAGGCATCGGCCTGCTCAAGTACCGGCAGCATCGCTGCCTCTTCCTCGCGACGAATCGCACGCAGACCGAACGCCCCGCGCTGGACGCTGAACAGCGTGCATTCGCGCCCGACCTTGATCAGAAAGTCCTTCAAGCGCCAGGCGCGAACCTTATCGATCTGCTTCTGCAAGGCTTCCATGGGCAAGGCGTGTTCGCCGTTGCTCAACAGGTAATACACCAGCAGTTCTTCGATGAACGGCTCCAGCGTCTTGGGCAACTGCGCAAAAAATACGCCGAGGTTTTCCAGGACTTTGTTGCGCGACAGTGGTTGGCCCGGCGTTTCCGCACAGACACCGCCACCATCGATCAAATACAAGCGGCCGCGCTGACGCAAAAGGTTGTCCAGATGCAGGTCTTCCTGCCAGAGTCCCTTGCGATGCATTTGACCGATAGCGCCCAATGCCTCGGCAATCACGGCCCCCTGCATGTCAGCCAACACGGGCAAGTGTTCGACTTTTTTCCAGGTCTCTCCCAGGCTCTCGGCGCCTTCGAGGAAATCGAACAGCAGCCAGCCACCCTCGCCTTCCTTTAGCCCATCCGCCAGTAGTTGCGGTGTGGTCAGGCCTTGTTCGGCCAGCAAACGCACGCCGGCCAGTTCACGCTGAAAATGCCGCGCCGCTTTGCTGCCGACCAATAATTTGGCCAGCACCGGACGGCCACGCCAGACACCGGCACCCACATAACGCTGCCCCGGCAAGACCCGCAGCAGGCTCAACAATTGCAAATCGGCGGGGCCTGCGGCATCGGCAAGAGGAATGCTCATGGGCAGGCTCGGGGTGCGGCCGGCGTTTTTCAGTTCGGACAAGCGCATCAGCGAGTCTCCTTGCGACTGCGCCGCGCAGTCAGGCGTGACACCCAACTGTCTACCAGCGAACTGTCCCGGGGCTGATCGACATAGACCGCCAACAATTCGCGCAACTGTGCGTCGGTCCACTCCGGCGCGCGACGCAGCAACGGCTCCAGATCCTTGACCCGGTCACGTTGACCGAACAACAGCGGCCGGGTCTTTTCCAGGTCGATCAACTGAGCCAGATAGCCGTCGCCGGTCGCCTGAAGAAAAATATGCTTGGGGTAGAAACAACCATGAACCTGACGCACGCCGTGCAGGCGCCGCGCCAGTTCGCCACAGGCTTTGAGGATGGCCGAGTGTTGCGCCTCGCTCAGGTCCGACCAACGCTGCAACAGCGAATCCAGGTCATCCCAGCCGTCCAGCGCGCGAGTCAGCAGCACCGCGCGGACTTCACCGTTGATTTTACGCTCACCAAAAAACACCGCCTTCAGCGCCGGAATACCGAGTTTTTCATAGCGGCTGATGTTGCGAAATTCGCGGGCAAAGCTCGGCTCGCCGAAAGGTGCGTGGAAGGTACGCGTCAGGTAGTTGCTCTGGCGCTTGAGATAAAAACCACGACCCTCCAGATCCAGCCGAAACACACTGCTCCAGCCACCACCCGCAGTATTGGGCTCATCCACGGCCTCGAGCTGTTTGGCCCAAAGCGCATCGAACGTGCCGAGGCCATGGCGCTCAAGCAGCGCACGGTCTTCAGCGGCCAGAAAATCAGTCATTCGCGTCCCTCGAAAAATCTCACCACGTGCCGGATGCGTTTCTTGTCGGCGGCATTCAGCCGGTCACGCTGGCGGTATTGCAGATAAAAGCGCAGGCGCTGGGTCGCCGACAGGTGGTATTTGGCCACCTTGTCGAGGCAGGCCAAGTCTTTGGTGATGCGGTATTTAAGCCAGAAGCCGTGCCAGAAATCGCCATTGGGGCAATCGATCAGGAACAGGCGGGCTTGATCATCGACCAGCAGGTTGCGCCACTTCAAATCGTTATGGGTAAAGCGATTGTCGTGCATGGTCCGGGTGTAACCGGCCAACTGCCGACTGATCGCATCGACCCAGGCGCGGTCTGCCAACTTGGGATCACGCCGATCAGCGAGGGCCGACAAGTCTTCGGTGTTGGGCAACTCGCGGGTGATCATCGCCCCACGATCGTATGCCGCGCCGCGTCGTTCCAGGCCCCAGGCCACCACTTCGGCGGTAGGAATACCCCACTTGGCGAAGCGCTTGAGGTTCTGCCATTCGGCTTTCACCCGGGGTTTGCCCAGGTAACGGCGCAGGCCTTTGCCGGCACCGACGTAGCGTTTGACGTAGTAATTAATACCGTTGCGATTGACGCGAATGACCTCGGACAACAGGTCGCGAGTCAGCCGTTCACCTTGCAGCGCGAACACCGCTTCAAGGCTGCCAAAATCTTCTGCCAGATCGCTGTAAGCGGGCTCCAGTTTCCAACCCGCCATCAGAGCGCATCCCCATATCGCTGTTTACGGTCATAGAGTTTATTGGCCTTGCCCTCAAGCCAGGCGAGCAATGACGCTTCCTCGGCCAGAATCTGGCGCAGCGGCTGTTGGAAGTAGCCCTTGAGGAAACGCAATTTGTCACGCCGGGTCAGGCCAATGTCCAGGGCCGAAAAGTACAGTGCCGCCAGATCCTTGTTGCGCCAGCGCTGCGTGATCGCCGGGCGGGTCTGGGCACGGTGCAGGTCGATCACCGAGAGTTTGAAATCCTCAGCCGTCACCGGTTTATCGGTGTGCAGCAGGAAGTGGCAGATGTAGCAGTCGCGATGGTTGACCCCGGCGCGGTGCATCATGCCGGTCATGCGCGCGACTTCGGCGATCAGTGCACGCTTGAGTGTCGGCTCGGGTGGATGCTTGATCCAGTCGATACTGAAATCTTCGAGACTGACGGTCGGCGCCAGTTCTTCGGTAACGATGAACGAGTGTTGATCCGCCGGGTTGCTGCCCTTCTCGCCGTAAGCCACGGCGGTCATGGTCGGCACACCGACTTCTTGCAGGCGCTGAATGGCTTTCCATTCCTGCCCCGCGCCGAGGACCGGCAGCTTGGCCGTCAGCAGGTTCTTGAAGATCTCGCCCCAGCCAATGCCGCGGTGGATCTTCACGAAAAAACCGTTGCCGTTCACTTCAGTGCGCAACGTCCGGCGCGCTTCCAGCTCACGGTAAACCTCGCCCTCGAGGCCTTCGACTTCGGTGAACGCATCGCGTCCGGCCCAAAGGCTCTTGAACGGTTCAGCCAGCATCAACTTCATTAAGCGTGCTCCGCCAGAATCACATCGGCCGCGTGTTGCGGCATGCTGTAGAGGTCGGCCGTCTCGGCAAAGGCCAGACCGTTGCGGCTCCAGGCCGCCCGTGCTTGAGCGTCGTTCAACATGCCCGTCAGGTACTGCGTCAGCTGGGCCTGCTCGAAGGGTTCGTCCAGCACCAGGCCGGCATCGGCCTCGGCAATGTAATGGGCATAACCACAGACCGCGCTCACCAGCACCGGCAACCCGGCTACCAAGGCTTCGAGCAACACGGTCCCGGTATTTTCGTTGTACGCCGGGTGGATCAACAGGTCGGCACCGAGCAGGAAACGCGGGATATCGCTGCGCCCCTTGAGGAACGTCACGTTGTCGCCCAGCCCCAAAGCAGTGCTCTGCATCTGGAATAATTTGGGGTCATCCTGGCCAATTACAAACAGCCGGGTGCGCTTCTTCAGATCGGCGGGCAATGCGGCCAGCGCCTTGAGGCTGCGATCCACGCCCTTGGTCTTGAACCCGGAGCCGATTTGCACCAGCAGCAGTTCATCGTCCTTGAGGTTGAACTCGGCCCGGAACCCGGCACGAATTTCGGCCGCATTGGGCGGCGCGCGACGGTCCTGGGAAATCCCCGGTGGCAGCAGGTGAAAACGCTCCAGCGGCGTGTCGTAATGCTTGATGAACAGCGGCTGCTGCACTTCGGAAATCATCAGTACTTCGGTCTTGGCGTCCTTGGCGAACACCGCGCGCTCATATTCGGCAAAGTGTCGGTAACGACCCCAACGCCGGTACAACGAGTGCCGCAGGTTCTGCGCCTTGTCTTCGAAACAGCCGTCGGCGGCGTAGTAAACGTCCAGGCCCGGCATCTTGTTGAAACCGATCAAGCGGTCCACGGGGCGTTTGGCCAGGTCCGCTTCCATCCACTCGCTGAGTTTTTCGTTACGGCGATGATTGAACAGCGCCTTGACCGGCGCCACCAGCACTTCGAAACCCGGCGGTACGTCGCCTTCCCAGATCAGCGTGTAGACACGGATCTGATGGCCACGCTGCTGACACTCAAGAGCGATGCGCATGAAGTCACGCTGCAGCCCTCCGAACGGAAAATACTTGTACAAGACGAATGCCAATTGCATCAGCGCAGCTCCTCAGCCAGTAACAACGTGCTCAGTCGGGTCGCGACACGCTCGGGATTCAGACGCGTGAAGCACAGCGGCCACTCGCGTTTCAGGTTGAACTGACGGGCATCCTGTTCCGTCGGTTGATACGTGCATTTCTTTTGCAGGCACGGGGCGCAGGGGAAGTCGCTGGCGATGTGAATCTGCGCTTTACCGTAGGCACCGGTCAGGCCCGGGTTGGTCGGACCGAACAGCGACAGGGTCGGGACGTCGAGCGCGGCGGCCAGATGACCAAGGCCGGTGTCCACGGCGACACAGGCCTGCGCGCCGGCCAGCACTTTACCGACACCGGCCAGGTTCAGTTTGGGCAGCACTTCGACATGGCGGAACCCGGCGGCGATGCGCTCGGCCCGGGCTTTCTCGATCGGGTTGCCCCACGGCAGCTTCACGCCTACGCCCAGATAACCAACGCGTTCGGCCAGCTCACGCCAGTAGGCTTCCGGCCAGTGCTTGGTGTCCCACGTGGTGCCATGCAGGAACAGCACATACGGATTCTTGCGCGGCAGTTCGACCAGGCGCTCGACGTTCAGGCCGTAATCGCCCAAGCCTTTGGGCAAGTCGTAGCCCAACGCCAGGGCGAACAATTGACGCACCCGCTCCACCGCGTGCTGTCCACGACCCACCGCCAGACGACGGGAGTAGAAGCGTGCAGCCACCGGCTCGCGCGCCGAATCCTTGTCCAGCCCGGCGACCGGCGCCTTGACGTAGCGTGTCAGCCAGGCGCTTTTCAGCAGGCCCTGGGCGTCGATCACCAAATCATATTTTTCGGCACGAACGGCTTGCTTGAAGCGCTTCCATTCGCCGCTCTTGATGGTTTGCCAGAGGTTCTTGCGCCAGCGACGGATCGCCACCGGGATCACCTTGCCCACGGCTGGATGCCAGGTCGGAATCTCGGCAAAGCCTTCTTCCACCACCCAGTCGAACGTGATGCCGGGGATCGCCCGCGCCGCGTCGGTCAGCGCCGGCAACGCGTGAATCACGTCGCCCAGCGAAGAAGTCTTGATCAGCAGAACCCGCAAACTATTTGACCTCGACCACAGTGCCCTGCAACCGCTGCAAGGCTTCGTTCACGGCTTGCGGCATCAGCTGGCGCAAGCAGTTGTAATGACCGAAACGGCACGTGCGATCGAAGCACGGACTGCATTCGATGCCCAGGCGTACCACTTCGACGTGCTCGGCCAGCGGCGGGGTAAAACCCGGCGATGTCGAGCCATAGACGGCCACCAGCGGGCGGTTCAGCGCGGCGGCGACGTGCATCAGGCCGGAGTCGTTGGACACCACCGCGTCGGCGCAGGACATCAGGTCGATGGCTTCCGCCAGCGAGGTGCCGCCGCTGAGGTTGACCGCCTCTTCACGCAGGCCGGGAATCAGCCGCGCACGGATATCTTCGCCCACTGCGTGATCGTTTTTCGAACCGAACAGCCAGACTTGCCAGCCTTCGCGAATCTTCGCTTCGGCGACCTTGGCGTAATGCTCGGACGGCCAGCGCTTGGCCTCGCCGAACTCGGCGCCGGGGCACAGGACCAGCACCGGACGGTCGAGGGTCAGGTCGAATTTGGCCAGCGTCGCTTCGCGGGTGACCGGGTCGATCTGCAAGCTCGGGCGAGGATAAGGGGTCGGCAGTTCGGCGCCGGGCTCAAACGCCAGGGCCATGAAGCGCTCAATCATCAACGGATAACGTTCTTTATCCAGCGTGCGCACGTCATTGAGCAGGCCGTAGCGGAATTCGCCACGCCAGCCGGTGCGTTTCGGGATGCCGGCGAAGAACGGCACCAGCGCCGACTTCAGCGAATTGGGCAGCAAAATCGCCTGGTCGTATTGGCCGGCCAGGGATTTTCCGATGCGCCGACGGGTCGCCAGCTCCAAGGCACCGTGGCCGAGCGGAAAGCTCAAGGCCTGCCGGACTTCGGGCATGCGCTCCAGGATCGGCCGGCTCCACTCGGGGGCCAGGACGTCGATTTCGCATTGCGGGTGGCGTTGCTTGAGGCACTGAAACAGTGTCTGCGCCATCACCATGTCACCGACCCAACTGGGCCCAACGATCAGAATTTTCATGTGGTTTCCAAAAACAAACCGGGGAGGCCTACGCCTCCCCGCCTCGAGAATTCTACAAAACACTGCAGATCTACTGTGCGAGCAAGCCCGCTCCCACATTGGGTATCCAGTGTTACAACTATCCGGTTTCAGCTTAACCCCAGATCGCGCCAGATCCGCACTACCTGTCTCCGTTCATCTGCGAACTGATCGCCTGGTATCACCCCGGCGTCCTTCTGCAAGGCCTGCCGGTGAGCGGCGGAGCGGTAGGCTTTATAGGCCTCGCGCAACAAGTTGGCGTCTTCGACGGGCATCAGCCCTTCGTGTTCCAGCTCTTCCAGAATGCGGATGTTGTCGGTCCAGCGCAGCAATGGCGGGTGTGTTTCGGACCACGCCAGGGCCGCGTATTGCACCATAAATTCAATATCGACGATACCTCCGGCGTCCTGCTTGAGATCGAACGGCGCCGTGGCCTCGAAGGCATTTGCCCCGGTGCCGGCCGCGGTGCTCTTGCTGCCAAGGTTGTCGCGCATCTTGGCGCGCATCTCGCTGACCTCCTGACGCAAGGTCGACAGGTCCCGCGCCTTGCCCAATATCGCCGCGCGCACTTTCTCGAATGCCTGGCCGACATCCTGACTGCCCACCAGAACCCGCGCGCGCACCAACGCCTGATGCTCCCAGGTCCAGGCTTCATTTTCCTGATAGCGGGCAAACGCCCCCAGCGAACTGACCAACAACCCCGATGCACCGGACGGTCGCAGGCGCATGTCCACTTCATACAGCTGGCCGGAGTTGGTCTGCGCCGTCAGCAAGTGAATGATCCGCTGCCCCAACCGGGTGAAAAATTGCGCACCATCAATCGGTTTAGGCCCGTCGGTTTCTGCTTGCGGATCGCCGTCGTGGATGAACACCAGGTCGAGGTCCGAACCATGCCCCAATTCCAGTCCGCCGACTTTCCCATAACCGACAATGATGAAGCCGGGATCGCACAACGTGCCGTCGGTGCGCAGCGGCGTGCCGTACTTGGCCACGGTCTGGCGCCAGGCCAGGGCCAGCACTTGTTCGAGGATCGCTTCAGCGAGCCAGGTCAGGTAATCGCTGACTTTCATCAACGGCAGGCTGCCGGCAATTTCCGAGGCGGCGACGCGCAAGCGATGCGCCAGTTTGAAATGGCGCAGGGCTTCCATTTGCTGTTCGAGGTCGTCCTCGGGAATCCGCGTCAGGCGCTCGCGCAACTCGGCGGCCAGTTCCGGCGCCAGCGGCGGCTTGAATAGCCGGCCTTCGTTGAGCAATTCGTCGAGCAGCAGCGGGAAACGGGTGATCTGTTCAGCGATCCACGGGCTCGCAGCGCACAAGGTCAGCAAGCGGCGCAGCGCACCGGGGTTTTCAGTCAGCAACACCAGATACGCCGAACGACGGGCCACGGCTTCCACCAGCGGCAACACGCGCTCCAGCACCAGATCCGGATTGGCATGTTCGACGGCCTGAGCCAGCAAACGGGGAATAAAGGCATCAAGGCGTTCTCGGCCCAAGCGCTGCATCGCTCGCAATTGCGGGCTGCCGCGCAAACCGGCCAAGGCTTTCAGGGCATTGGTGGCGTCCTTGAAACCGCCCTCTTCCAACTGCCGGCAAGCCGCCTCTTCGTCCTGAGCCTCTTCCCACAGCGGCAGCCATTCGCCGCCGACCACCACTTCGCTTTCAGTGCCTTCCTCTTCATCAGGATCGGCAATCACCTGAGCGAAGTGCCAGGCCACGCGACCACGCCAATACATCAGTTGCTCGTGGAAAGCATCCCAGTCGGCGAAGCCCAACATAAAGGCAATGCGCGCCTGATCCTGCGCGCCGTCCGGCAGCATCTGGGTCTGGCGGTCGGCGATCGCCTGGATCGCGTGTTCGGTGTAACGCAGGAATTCGTAGCCTTCGCGCAACTCACTGATCACCGCCGGCGGCAGGTAACCCTGACCTTCCAGCGTGCTCAGTACTTTTAATAGAGGGCGTTGTTGCAGGCTCAGGTCGCGGCCGCCGTGAATCAGCTGAAAGGCCTGGGCGATAAATTCGACTTCGCGGATGCCGCCGGAACCGAGCTTGATGTTGTCGGCCATGCCCTTGCGCCGCACTTCCTGCTGGATCAGCTGCTTCATGGTGCGCAGCGCTTCGATGGCCGAGAAATCCAGGTAACGCCGGTAAACGAACGGGCGCAGCATGTCCTGCAATTGCGCGCCGGCCACTTGATCGCCGGCCACCACCCGCGACTTGATCATCGCGTAGCGTTCCCAGTCGCGGCCCTGATCCTGGTAATACTGCTCCAGCGCATTGAAGCTCAAGACCAATGCACCGGCCGAGCCGTATGGCCGCAAGCGCATGTCAACGCGAAACACGAAGCCGTCGACGGTCATCGGGTCCAGCGCCTTGATCAGACGCTGGCCAAGACGGATGAAGAATTCCTGGTTATCCAGTGAGCGTTTCACCCCGACGGTTTCGCCGCCCTCGGGGTAGGCGAAGATCAGGTCGATGTCCGACGAGAGATTGAGCTCCACGGCGCCGAGCTTGCCCATGCCGAGGATGACCATCTGCTGCGGCTCGCCACTGCGGCGGCCGGTCGGCACGCCGAATTGCTGGCAATGACGCGAATATAACCACTGATAGGCCTGATCGATGCTCGCATCGGCCATGTCCGAGAGGTCGCGGCAGGTCTGGACCAGATCGGCCTGACGGGTCAGGTCACGCCAGATGATCCGCACTTGATGACGGGTGCGCTGGCGACGCAGGACGCGGCCGAGCTCGTCTTCGGTTTGCGCTGCATTCACCGCCGCCCCAATTTGCGCGCACAGCTCGCCGGGCGCGAAGCTGCGGTCCAGTTCGCGGGACTGCACCAGGGCCAGCAACATCAAAGGGTCACGCACACTCTGTTCAATCACAAAGTCGCTGGCCGCCGCGACACGGGCGAATTGCGCCCAGCGTTCAGGTGTCCAGGTCGACAGGCCATGGTCATCTTCAAGTGCCGCAACGGCGGTACGGAACGACTGCTCGGCACGGGTGACAAACGGCTGGAGAATGGCGGGCAGTTCGGCAAGCGCGGGAAGGCTCATGGTCTATCCTTGATCGGCGTAGAACGGGTTGCATGTAGTGATTTTTCATATTGCACTACGTGGAGGACTGTCGAACAAAAGTTAGAAATAGCTGAAAATTCTTTATTTTTGGCAGTGAACATCAAGCTTTCACCTTTTGTGGTTGGTAAAAGACCAACCTTAACGATTATTCTCACAACGCAGCCGGAGGCCACAAGCCATTCATCTGTAGTTTTACTACTCGTATATACATTCGAAAGGCTGAAATGCCCGAAGATTTGTAGTAAAACTACACGCCGCCGGAACAACCTCTCGGCAATCCAAGAATTTATATCGTCTGCCCACAAGGCCAGTCGCAAACTCAGGCAACCGATTCTGGAAGCCTTTCCGCCCTGGAGCAAGCCATGCAAGACCTCGATCCCGTCGAAACCCAGGAATGGCTGGACGCCCTGGAATCGGTTCTCGACAAAGAAGGCGAAGACCGCGCTCACTATCTGATGACCCGTATGGGCGAATTGGCGACCCGCAGCGGTTCGCAACTGCCTTACGCCATCACCACGCCATACCGCAACACCATTCCCGTTACCCACGAAGCACGCATGCCTGGCGACCTGTTCATGGAACGCCGCATTCGCTCGTTGGTTCGCTGGAACGCGATGGCCATGGTGATGCGTACGAACCTGAAAGATTCTGACCTGGGCGGTCACATCTCCAGCTTCGCCTCCAGCGCAACCTTGTACGACATCGGCTTCAACTATTTCTTCCAGGCCCCGACCGACGAACACGGCGGCGACCTGATCTACTTCCAGGGTCACACCTCGCCAGGCGTTTACGCCCGTGCGTTCATGGAAGGCCGCATCACCGAAGACCAGATGAACAACTTCCGTCAGGAAGTCGATGGTCAAGGCCTGTCGTCCTACCCGCACCCGTGGCTGATGCCTGATTTCTGGCAGTTCCCGACTGTATCCATGGGTCTGGGCCCGATCCAGGCGATCTACCAGGCACGCTTCATGAAGTACCTGGAAGCCCGCGGCTTCATCCCTGAAGGCAAGCAGAAGGTCTGGTGCTTCCTGGGCGACGGCGAGTGTGACGAGCCGGAATCCCTGGGCGCGATCTCGCTGGCTGGCCGCGAGAAGCTCGACAACCTGATCTTCGTCATCAACTGCAACCTGCAGCGCCTCGACGGCCCGGTTCGCGGCAACGGCAAGATCATCCAGGAACTCGAAGGCGTTTTCCGCGGTGCTCAGTGGAACGTGACCAAAGTCATCTGGGGCCGTTTCTGGGACCCACTGCTGGCCAAGGACGTCGACGGTATCCTGCAACGTCGCATGGACGAAGTCATCGACGGCGAGTACCAGAACTACAAAGCCAAAGACGGCGCGTTCGTGCGTGAACACTTCTTCAACTCGCCAGAACTCAAGGCGATGGTTGCTGATCTGTCCGACGACGAGATCTGGAAACTCAACCGTGGCGGCCACGACCCGTACAAGGTCTACGCGGCGTACCACGAAGCGGTCAACCACAAAGAACAACCAACCGTTATCCTGGCCAAGACCATCAAGGGTTATGGCACCGGTGCCGGCGAAGCGAAGAACACCGCGCACAACACCAAGAAGGTTGATGTTGAAAGCCTGAAGCTGTTCCGCGATCGTTTCGACATCCCGGTCAAGGATGAAGAGCTGGAAAACCTGCCGTTCTTCAAGCCAGAGCCAAACAGCGCCGAAGCCCGCTACCTGAGCGAGCGCCGCACTGCACTGGGCGGTTTCGTACCACAGCGCCGCGCGCAGAGCTTCAGCGTGCCAACGCCGCCACTCGATACCCTCAAGGCCATCCTTGATGGCTCGGGCGACCGTGAGATTTCCACCACCATGGCGTTCGTGCGGATCCTCGCGCAACTGGTCAAGGACAAGGAAATCGGCTCGCGCATCGTTCCGATCATCCCGGACGAAGCCCGTACCTTCGGTATGGAAGGCATGTTCCGTCAGTTGGGCATCTACTCCTCCGTCGGCCAGCTCTACGAGCCAGTCGATAAAGACCAGGTGATGTTCTACAAGGAAGACAAGAAGGGCCAGATCCTCGAAGAAGGCATCAACGAAGCAGGCGCCATGAGCTCCTTCATCGCTGCCGGTACTTCGTACTCCAGCCACAACCAGCCAATGCTGCCGTTCTACATCTTCTACTCGATGTTCGGCTTCCAGCGTATCGGCGACCTCGCCTGGGCCGCTGGCGACAGCCGTACCCGTGGCTTCCTGATTGGCGGCACCGCCGGCCGGACAACACTGAACGGCGAAGGCCTGCAACACGAAGATGGTCACAGCCACATCCTGGCTGCCACCATCCCGAACTGCCGCACCTATGATCCGACCTACGGCTACGAGCTGGCGGTGATCATTCAGGACGGCATGAAGAAGATGACCGAAGAGCAACAGGACGTCTTCTACTACATCACCGTGATGAACGAGTCCTACCAGCAGCCAGCCATGCCGGCCGGTGCCGAGGAAGGCATCAAGAAGGGCATGTACCTGCTTGAAGAAGACACCCGCGAAGCGGCGCACCACGTTCAGCTGATGGGCTCAGGCACCATCCTGCGTGAAGTCCGTGAAGCGGCGAAGATTCTGCGTGAAGAGTTCAACGTCGGCGCTGACGTATGGAGCGTTACCAGCTTCAACGAACTGCGTCGCGACGGCCTGGCCGTCGAGCGCAGCAACCGTCTGCACCCGGGCCAGAAGCCTAAGCTGAGCTATGTCGAAGAGTGCCTGAACGGCCGTAAAGGCCCGGTCATCGCCTCTACCGACTACATGAAGTTGTTCGCTGAGCAAATTCGTCAATGGGTCCCGTCCAAGGAATTCAAAGTCCTGGGCACCGACGGTTTCGGCCGCAGCGACAGCCGCAAGAAACTGCGTCATTTCTTCGAAGTCGACCGTCATTTCGTGGTGTTGGCAGCCCTGGAAGCATTGGCTGACCGTGGTGACATCGAACCTAAGGTTGTGGCTGAAGCCATCACCAAGTTCGGTATCAACCCGGAAAAACTCAACCCACTGGACTGCTGAGGAGAGATTCTGTGAGCGAACTCATTCGCGTACCTGACATCGGCAGCGGTGAAGGTGAAGTAATTGAACTGTTTGTGAAGGTCGGTGACCGTGTCGAAGCCGACCAGAGCATCCTGACGCTGGAGTCGGACAAGGCGAGCATGGAAATTCCTGCGCCTAAAGCCGGCATCGTCAAAAGCATTAAAGTGAAGCTGGGCGATCGCCTGAAAGAAGGCGACGAACTGCTCGAACTGGAAGTCGAAGGTGCCGCTGCTGCGGCTCCGGCGGCTGCCGCTGCGCCAGCTGCAAAAGCTGAAGCCAAACCGGCTGCTGCTCCTGCAGCCGCCGCGCCTGCTGCTGCCCCGGCTGCCCCGGCTGCCGCTTCGATTCAGAAAGTGCACGTGCCGGACATCGGTTCGGCGGGCAAGGCCCAGATCATCGAGATCCAGGTCAAGGTCGGCGACACCGTCCAGGCTGATCAGTCGCTGATCACCCTGGAATCCGACAAGGCGAGCATGGAAATCCCATCGCCCGCCGCTGGCGTGATCAAGGCCATCAGCGTCAAGCTCAACGACGAAGTCGGCACCGGCGACCTGATTCTGGATCTGGAAGTGGCAGGTGCTGCGGCCCCTGCTGGCGCCCCAGCTCAGGCGGCTGCACCGGCCGCCACTGCTCCTGCGCCAGCCGCTGCAGCTCCGGCTGCTCCAGTGGCCGACAGCGTTCAGGACATCCACGTTCCGGACATCGGTTCGGCGGGCAAGGCAAAGATCATCGAAGTCCTGGTCAAGGCCGGCGACACCGTTGAAGCCGACCAGTCGCTGATCACCCTGGAATCCGACAAGGCAAGCATGGAAATCCCATCGCCTGCCGCTGGCGTGGTGGAAAGCGTTTCCATCAAGCTCGATGACGAAGTCGGTACCGGCGACCTGATCCTCAAGCTCAAAGTCAAAGGTGCTGCGCCTGCTGCTGCCCCGGCTCCGGCTGCTGCACCGAGTGCTCCGGCCCAAGCCGCTGCTGCACCTGCCGCCGCCGCACCGGCTGCTGCCCCGGTTGCGGCTCCAGCCAAGCCTGGCGCGAAAGTTCACGCCGGCCCGGCCGTGCGTCAACTGGCTCGTGAGTTCGGCGTCGAGCTGAACGCCGTCGGTGCCAGTGGCCCGCACGGTCGCATCCTCAAGGAAGACGTGCAGGTTTACGTCAAGGCGATGATGCAGAAGGCCAAGGAAGCACCGGCCGCCGCTGCTGGCGCAACCGGCGGCGCGGGCATCCCGCCAATTCCGGTCGTGGACTTCAGCCGCTTCGGTGAAACCGAAGAAGTGCCGATGACCCGCCTGATGCAAATCGGCGCGTCGAGCCTGCACCGCAGCTGGCTGAACATTCCGCACGTGACTCAGTTCGATTCGGCTGATATCACCGACCTGGAAGCGTTCCGTATCGCTCAGAAAGCCGTTGCAGAGAAGGCTGGCGTCAAGCTGACCATCCTGCCGCTGCTGCTCAAATCCTGCGCGCACCTGCTCAAGGAACTGCCGGACTTCAACAGTTCGCTGGCACCAAGCGGCAAAGCGATCATCCGCAAGAAGTACGTGAACATCGGCTTCGCCGTCGACACCCCTGAAGGCCTGCTGGTACCGGTCATCAAGAACGTCGATCAGAAGAGTCTGTTGCAACTGGCAGCCGAAGCTGCTGCGCTGGCCGCCAAAGCCCGCGACAAAAAGCTCACCGCTGACGACATGCAAGGCGCCTGCTTCACCATTTCCAGCCTCGGCCACATTGGCGGCACCGGCTTCACGCCGATCGTCAACGCGCCGGAAGTGGCGATCCTCGGTGTTTCCAAGGCAACCATCCAGCCAGTCTGGGACGGCAAAGCCTTCCAGCCGAAACTGATGCTGCCACTGTCGCTGTCCTACGATCACCGCGTGATCAACGGCGCCGCTGCTGCACGCTTCACCCAGCGTCTGAGCAGCCTGCTGGCGGACATCCGCACCATCCTGCTGTAACACCGACCGGCCCTCCCTCACCGGAGGGCCGCTCGCGTTCCATGTTTTCCGAGCGCCACGCTCGTACCTCAACCCCGCCAATTTGGCGGGGCTTTTTTTGCCTTGAATAAAGCTTATTCCTACAGTGGTGGCTTACATTGCCCACAACTCAAGTCCACTTCCTCCCGATATTTTCTTCGGAACAGCAACTAGTCTTAGTTGGACTGAAACTTAATAAAACCACATCAGCTACTTCTTGCTTCGTTAGAAATTACTTCGAATGGAATCGAACATGTTCAAACCGACTGTCGGCCCGATTATGGGCCACACTACAACTAATCACGCGCGCATTTTTATGCGCGGAGAACTTCAAGGTAATGCCTTGGTATTTGCAGGAGTTCGTTATCGCCGCCAAGGCGAAGCCCATTGGTCCCGAGGCGAATTTGTTAAGTTGACGCTCTTGCGCGACATGGCCGATGTGATTGCGCTCAATCAGCTGGCCAGCGACACCGAGTACGAATATCAGGCCGGCTGGTTCAGCCCGATGAGCCCGGTGCATACCGTGGAAACGGTCCAGGAACTGCCACTGCAATGGCCACGGGAGGTTTACCGGTTCCGCACCCGCTCCAGCAAGACCACCACGCCACGAGCTTACATGGTCGGCTCATGCCGCTATTTACGCATGACGGCAGGCATTGCATCGGCGCCGAAACGGGGTGACCGGATTTTTGCCTCGATTGCCGATTTGGCCCAGCAGGTTGACCCGCCTGTCAGCGCGATGCTGATGACCGGCGACCAAATTTATGTCGATGACTTGAACCTCGTTGCTCCCGACCGCGAATACAAGGAAATACTCAATAAGTATCGTGCAGCTTTTTCCCAACCGAACATATCCAGATTAATGTCTAATTTGCCGACCTACATGATCCTCGACGACCATGAAATAGAAGACAACTGGCCTGCCAACAAAAGCAAGGGCGATGCTTACTTATATAAAAACGCCATCGCGGCTTATGAGCTCTATCAAGCCAGCCACAGTCCGGCACATGAACTTCTAGCCAACGGACAGATAAACAGAAAACTCGAACGTTATTGGTATCAATTCACCGACGGCGACATTGAATGGTTTGTCACCGACAGCCGTACTCGCCGCAACCTGTCCGCCGATGATCGCCGTATCCTCGATGAAGAACAGGAACAAACACTGCTCAAATGGCTGATCCACAGCCCGGCCCGGGTCAAATTCGTGGTCACTAGCGTGATGTTCTACCCCGACCGCAAACGCCATGGCGATGACGCCTGGAAAGCCTTTCCAGAGCAACGCCTGCGATTACTGGAGACGATTCGCACGCACCGCATCAAGAACGTCATCTTCGTCTCGGGCGATGTCCACGGCTCCCTGACCAGTCGCTTGAGCCACAGCGCAAGCCCGGACTTCGAGGTGCACACCATCGTCTCTTCGCCGCTGTGCAACAGCAAGCTGCTGCCGTACGCCAAGGCCTCCACCTTCATTCTGGATCAGCCGCTGGCGCAAACGGCGGCGGGGGACTATCGGCATGAACTGACCAGCCAAGTCGTCAGCGAGGACAACTTCGCCCATCTGATCGTTGATGGCGAGCAGATTCAGGTCAATTACCACGACCGGGACGGCAAACGATTACAAACGGTAAACATCCCACTGCACTAAGGTCATGAAGGCCAAATGCATTAGTTTTGAGCCCGCGCTGGAGAAAACGTCGCGCCTGCCGACATATTCTTATAGCACTTGGCCTTCATGTCTCTTGTCAGTCGGGGCCGCAATGATGCAACCTTGCTTCAGACAACAGTTAAGAGGGCGAGAGCCCGGCGCGATCAGCACATTCGAAGCGAGTTTCCCTCAATGAAAAGCCAACCCGATGCCGCCAGCCGTATGGTGGCCGAGGTAGTGACGCAGTTGCCTGTGCCCTCGCGGCTCGGCATGCTGCGTTTCGAACGGCTGAATGAACCTAGCTGGGCGCTGCTGTTTCTCGATCCTAATTGCGAACGCCATTTCGGCCTGCCGGCCGTCGACCTGTGTGCGCTGGTCGACTCCCCCTACGCCAGCCTGATGGAGCCCGAAGCGCGCTATCAGCTGCATGACGCGGTCCAGCAGCAACTCACCGACAGTCCGAACTACCAGATCCGCTACACCTTGCACACTGCCTCAGGCGCCTTGAATCTGCTGGAAGTGGGCGAAGCCTATAAACAGCACAATCGGCACCTGTTGCGCGGCTATCTGCTGGTGGTCGATGACCTGTTCGAGGGCTTTCAGCTTCAGCCCTCGCAGGATCTGGAAACCCAGAACTCGCGGCTGCAAATCGCCCTCGAGCTCAACCAGCGCGCCCAGCAGGAACAATTGCAGCATCTGGACCGGGTGCGCGCCCAGCAGGACCTGATCCTGTTGCTGACTCGCCAGCGCTACAGCACCAACAATTCCCTGCAGGAAGCCGCCGAGCTGATCACACGCAGCGCCTGCGACATCTACGAAATCGACTGTGCCAGCCTGTGGAACCTCGAAGGCTCGATGCTGGTGCCGATATCGGCCTATCACCGTGCCAGCAGTGAATACCTGCTGCCGGAACCGATCGACGTCAGTGGGTTCCCCGATTACCTCGAAGCCTTGCACAGCAGCCGCGCCATCGATGCTCACAACGCCATGCGTGACCCGCGCACCCGGGACATGGCCGAGAGCCTGCGCCCGCGCGATGTGAACGCGATGCTCGACGCCAGTATCCGCGTCGACGGCCAAGTGGTCGGCGTGCTGTGCCTGGAACAAACGGGGGCGACCCGCGCCTGGCAGTCGGACGAAATTGCGTTCGCCGGTGAGCTGGCGGATCAATTCGCCCAGGTCATTAACAATCACAACCGTCGCACCGCCACCAGCGCCCTGCACCTGTTCCAGCGTGCGGTCGAGCAAAGCGCCAACGCCTTTTTGCTGGTCAATTGCGACGGCGTGGTGGAATACGTCAACCCGAGCTTCACCGCGATCACCCAGTACAGCACCGAAGAAGTCCACGGCCAGCGGCTGTCGGAACTGCCGGCGCTGGAGAACCTCAGCGAATTGCTGTTCGACGCGCCCTCGGCGCTGGCCAAGAGCAACAGCTGGCAGGGCGAGTTCAAGAGCCGACGCAAAAACCTCGAACCGTACTGGGGGCAGCTGTCGATCTCCAAGGTCTACGGCGACAACCGTGAGCTGACGCATTACATCGGCATCTACGAAGACATCACCCAGACCAAACTCGCCCAGCAGCGCATCGAGCGCCTGGCCTACACCGACAACCTGACCAACCTCGGCAACCGCCCGGCGTTCATCCGCAACCTCGACGAACGCTTCGCCCGTGACACCGATACGCCGATCTGCCTGCTGCTGGTGGACATCGACAACTTCAAGCGGATCAACGACAGCCTCGGTCACCAGACCGGCGACAAACTGCTGATCAGCCTGGCCCGACGCCTGCGCAACAGCCTGAGCCCGAGCGGCAGCCTGGCGCGTTTCGCCAGTAACGAATTCGCCGTGCTGCTGGACAACACCGACCTGCACACCGGCCAACAAGTCGCCCATCAGTTGTTGATGACCCTCGACAAGCCGATGTTCGTCGACAACCAGTTGATCAGCGTCACCGGCTCCGTGGGCCTGGCATGCGCGCCGCTGCACGGTCGCGACCCGCAAACCCTGATGCGCAACGCCGGCCTGGCGTTGCACAAGGCCAAGGCCAACGGCAAGCATCAGGTCCAGGTGTTCACTGAAGCGCTGAATGCCGAGGCCAGTTACAAACTGTTCGTCGAGAACAACCTGCGCCGCGCCCTGACCCAGAACGAGCTGGACGTGTTCTACCAACCCAAGCTCTGCCTGCGCAGCGGCCGCCTGCTGGGCATGGAAGCGCTGCTGCGCTGGAACCACCCGGACAAAGGCATGATTCGCCCGGACCAGTTCATCAGCGTCGCTGAAGAAACCGGCCTGATCATCCCGATCGGCAAATGGATCGCGCGTCAGGCCTGCCGCATGAGTAAAGAACTGAGCGCCGCCGGCCTGGGCAATCTTCAAGTGGCGATCAACCTGTCGCCCAAGCAGTTTTCCGACCCGGACCTGGTGTCATCGATTGCCAACATCCTCAAGGAAGAAGCGCTGCCGGCGAACCTGCTGGAGCTGGAACTGACCGAAGGCCTGCTGCTGGAAGCCACCGAAGACACCCACTTGCAGCTCGACCAGCTCAAGCGCCTGGGCCTGACCCTGGCCATGGACGACTTCGGCACCGGTTACTCGTCGCTCAGCTACCTGAAAAAATTCCCGATCGACATCATCAAGATCGATCGCAGCTTCATCCACGAAATCCCGGACAACCAGGACGACATGGAAATCACCTCCGCGGTGATCGCCATGGCCCACAACCTGAAACTCAAGGTCGTGGCGGAAGGCATCGAGACCGCCGAGCAGCTTGCGTTCCTGCGCCGCCACCGCTGCGACGTCGGTCAGGGCTACTTGTTCGACCGGCCGATCCCCGGCGCCGAGCTGATCGAAAAGCTCAAGCGCTACCCGCGCGGCCCTCTCGTCTGACCCCACTCCTACAGGGGTAGTGCGTAACGGGAAGGGTTTGGGCACACTGGCGGTCTGATTCCAACATCCCAACCTGACTGAGAGGACTGATCATGGTCTTGCGCTCGGAAATCCTGGTGAACAAAAACGTGCTCCCTACCAAAGAACAAGCTCTACCCGGCCGTGAAACCCCGATGAACCTGCCGGAAAAACACTTCGTCCACGACTCCCCGCTCCTCGGCCCGTTCGTCACCAACGTCGACTTTGCCATCTTCGGCCTGGGTTGCTTCTGGGGCGCAGAACGTCGCTTCTGGCAGCGTGAAGGCGTGGTCAGCACCGTCGTGGGTTACGCCGGCGGTTTCACGCCGAACCCGACCTATGAAGAAGTCTGCTCAGGCCTGACCGGCCACAGCGAAGTGGTGCTCGTGGTCTACGAGCCGGAAAAAGTCAGCTACGACGAACTGCTGAAAATGTTCTGGGAACTGCACAACCCGACTCAGGGCATGCGCCAAGGCAACGACATCGGCACCCAGTACCGCTCGGTGATCTACGCCACCAGCCCGGCTCAATTGGCCGCCGCCGAACACAGCAAAGCAGTGTTCCAGGCCGAACTGACCAAGGCTGGTAAAGGCGAAATCACCACTGAAATCGACCAAGCCCCGACAGTCTACTTCGCCGAGGCGTATCACCAGCAGTACCTGGCCAAGAACCCGGAAGGCTATTGCGGGATTGGCGGCACAGGCGTGACCTGCCCGATCTGATCTGTTGACCTGATCGTTCCCACGCTCTGCGTGGGAATGCCTCAATGGACGCTCCGCGTCCGCTCTTGAAGGGCATGACGCAGAGCGTCCCAGGCTGCATTCCCACGCAGAGCGTGGGAACGATCAATCGGCGATCAACTCTCAGCAATCAACCAATCCATCTGCCATCCACCCTGGGTTTGCCCCAACTTCTTGGACAACCACGGCAGCAACTCACGCAATTCCTCTTCCAGGCCCCACGGCGGATTCGCAATCGCCAACCCGGACCCGTTCAGACTGTTCGGCGTATCCAGCGGATGCACCAACAATTCCACACGCAACAACTTCGGCGCGCCCGAGCCCGCCAGGTCCTGATAAAAGCGGCGCAACAGGCGCTGATCCTTCACCGGGTACCAGATCGCCGCCACGGTCTGGCGCATCCGGCCCACCGCCTCTTTCAGCGACGCCGCACAGCGCTGCATCTCATCGAGCTGTTCAAACGGCGGATCAATCAACATCACCGCCCGCTTCTCCTGCACCGGCAACATCGCGCGCGGCACATGCCAGCCTTCGCCCAGATGCACCTTCACCCGACGATCACCGGCCATGTTGTCCTTGAGCAGCAAACCGTCTTCAGGGTGCTTCTCGTTGAGCATCACCCGATCCTGCGGCCGCGTCAGACGCCGCGCCAGCTCCGGCGACCCCGGGTAATAGCGCAACTGGCCATCCGGGTTCATGTCGTGCAGCACGTTCATGTAATCGGCGGTCAGCGCCGGCAGATCCGGCTGATCCCACAGACGTGCAATACCTTCCAGGTACTCACCGGTACGGCTCGCCTGATCACCCTGCAGGTCATACAGACCAATGCCGGCGTGAGTATCGAGATAGGCAAACGGCTGCTCCTTGCGCGACATCAAGGCGATGAGGCGGGTCAAGGTCAGGTGTTTGAACACATCGGCGTGATTGCCGGCATGGAAGGCGTGACGATAATTCATGATTGCTCCTGCGAAGGCCGGGAAGTTTACCTTGTACGGCGCCGAACGTCAGGGCTTCGCAGCCGAGCGGGCGTTTGGTCCTGCAATCGCAATCATCCCTGCGCGTCGAAGCCCCAAAGGTTGCGATGTTCTGATCTTGCTCATGTGGCGGGCAACATCAAGTCACACTTTGCCAAAGACCTGCCATCGTGGAGCTTACACATGAGTGCGAAGATCGGACCGACCTGACGCCCGTAAAAATGGAGATTTACATGGGACGGAAAATGATTGGTATCGGTGCGCCTACTTCAACAGGCGGCTCCGTACTGGAAGGGAATGTCGGTATTAACATCGATAGCGCTGTAAGTACCTCTTCCATTGGACACTTGGCAAGTTGCCCAGCCTGCAGCAAAGGAAAAGGCCCCATCATCGCGGTCGGGCCCAGAACCATCACGTTACCGGCCGGATTGGTTGCCCTGGAAGGTGACTACGTTGCCTGCGGCTGCCCTCCACAATCCAACAAGGTGATGTCCGCTCAGTCATCTGTATATGGTGGAGCAGAGCACAACAAAGCAGATTTTTCAGGCATCACTGCCGTGCTCAATCGTCCCAAGTCCATCACCGATATTTCTTTGTCCTATGGCGATGAGCAGATTCCTGTTAAGTCAGTTTCCCGGTTTTACACCGACTTGAATATTCATGTGACAACCTCGGGTTATTTGCCCGGCGAGACGGTTACCGTCAACATTAGCGGCCCCACCGAAAAAGCGCTGACAGGGATAGTCGGGGTCAAGGGCGTAGCCATCATCCCAAATGCATTCGCAAGCGAAATCATTGACATGGAAGGGGAAGCATAATGGCTCAAGTGGTTATCAACGCCGGCGGAGTGTCTTCCAGCATCTCAGTTAAAAGGCCTCGTTTCAGCACGCTATGGAACGCATATGCAGAAGTAGGTAATAAAGGCTCAGTCGAGGTTTACGGACTTGTCGGAGGCGGAGTCGAAGCGGCAAGAGCGGAAAAACCTGATGCTTATGCGAATGCCTGCGCACTGAGGATAAGCAGAGCTTTTAATTACGGCGGATATAAAATCCCCAAAGGCACGATCATACAAAACCAGCCCATCTATCGACTGAGTGGAGCGGACCAGCTTCCCTACATAATGAAGGTGGTAGATTTCCTCGCTTTTCTAAGACATAACTGGGGCGAGCCCGACCATACGCTGACGCAAACCAATTCAAATTTTATAAATGGAAAAAAAGGCGTCATCGTCATGGAAATCACCGGATGGAGCGACGCATCTGGCCACGCAACCCTTTGGAACGGGAGCGTGACCGGTGACGACAGTGACTACCACAGGCAAGACAGCCATACCTATGACAATCCGAGGGTAAAGCTGGAAAAAATAAACTTCTGGGAGTTGAAGGGATGACAAACTCGCGGCTAATTGTGCTGTCACTGCTACTCGTTTCAGGGCAAGCCTTATCTACTGAAATCAATATCGATAAGGCGCGAGAAACGCTTAAAGATTATGGACTGGCCAACTGTATTTCCAGCCAGTTCAAGGACGAGTCAGACATTAAATCTGACATTGGACTTGCGATTGGCGCCTACTCGTCGATGGGCAAAGGTCAGCATCTAATCATTCAAAACGAGGACACCCTCGAGGTCACACACGACCCTTACGCAGAAACCGAGAAGTACATGCGTAATGCCTATGCAAAGACCTCGTCCCTAAGCAAGCATTCTGATAAAAAAATGGTTTTTTATGGTTGCCTAGAAGTTTACAACTCTAGGGAGTTCGATGCATTCATTCAGTCTCAGGATCAATACCTGCCAAAGTAGATCATCAAAATGAGTAAGGACGATCCTTCCTGCAATCAAACAGGAAGGATCACTCTTCATTCAGATGCTACGGCAGAGCCCGCAACCGCCGCCCAATCACATCCAGCACATCACACCCATCCCGCAACGGAATGGCGCACAGCAACGCAAAATCACTAAGAATGAACGACTCACACTCAACCGAACCGCGCATCGACATGTTCTCCAGCACCTGCGTGACGGCGCGAATTCGGTAGTTGGCAGCGTCGTATAAAACATCGAGCGGCGCGTGGGTATCGACGAACAGCGTGGGCATGTCAGTGCAGTTGCTGGTGAGGGCCATGAAGCGGCTTTTGGGGTGGGGGATTGGTTTTTCGTAGGGTGGATCTGGCGTTAGCGTTGTCATTTGTAAATTCCATGAGTATGAAAATGAGCTGCCAAACGCACCCTCCTACAGGTTTGGGTGGCAGCCATGCGCGGGAGTAGGAGTACCGAGCACTCATGAACCTCGGTCACGCCGAAGCGTGTCCCGCACACAGCCGCCGCGAAGGATCATATGGACACGAGTTAAGTGCCGCAATCAAACGACAGAGCTGTTGCATCATGAGAGAGGGCTCCTACACCCTGCCACCACTTACGCGGTGACAGCCAAAGACTATCCCTGCAACTCATTGCCCACCAGTTCATGGAAGCCGCCACAACTTGAAGGAAACTTCCGATGAGCCTGCCCGGAAATTTCGTAATAATTACGAGGTCTTTAAACAAGACTTAAACATTCCGTAGTGCTGGCGATCGGTATTGAGAATGCCGACGCGTGGGGAGTCCAGACTGACAGGCACCACCTTATCCATCACCAACTGTCCCGATCTTCAAGACTCGCCAAAAGAAGATCTTCCTTCCATGCCTCCTGAGCCAACGTATAGACATCTTGAAGAAATCCACGGGGATCCTCCAATGCATACCACTCACCACGCGGCCAACTACCCGCATCTTCTTCATCTATATCAAACAAACTCTGAAAATCATAAGACGCATCGCTTAGCTTTTCCGCTAAAAAATCAATCAGCACGAGCTTATGTCTATAGGACAAATAACCTAGATTCAAGCTGTATCTTTTGATCAGCTCCGTTCTGTCAAAGCGGTCATTAGGATTAAATACTTCCAGTTCCGCACCCCGAGTTTCCTCGCGATCATAAACATCAAAAACGCCAATAAACCACATCAAATCTGGTTGAAACTCTTCATTTAAAAATGGATCTCGCAACATCATTTTCTCCCCGAAGGATAAGCAGTAAAAGGCCGCAGCACATTATCCTTATCGAACTTAACTTCAAACCAATTCAGATCTTCATTTAGTCTTGGGTTACTAACGTCTTTCTTGTTTGGCTTATAACCACGCCCGGCCCCAGGTAGTTCCATCCTTACAATCGGATACTGATTGTGGTCCTTCCCAGTATGCGGACTCAAACCTAACGATTCCCTTGTCATAGCTTTATTCAACGCCCCCAAATGCATACGCCAGTTTCTGAATTGAGAGCTCGAGTTCCCTTTAGCGCCTTTCGGAACCTCACCGGTATGAGGATCGGCCCCATTAACTGCTCGTTGTTTGAGCGCTTGGTCAGATATTTCTGAGCTGTGTTTTTTGACTGTGTGCATATCGTATTTTGCTTCCATTTCTTCAACACGGCGCTTCGCATTCGCCTCAGCCAACTCATCAATCCGCGCCCTCCGCTGATCACCCGTCAGCTTCGGTAGCGCCGGCTCACCCTCATCAACCCTAACGCCAGTCGTATCATCCGGCGCCCCACACCCTGGCTTATTCGGCGGCGGGCAGTTCCCACTCAACCCCAACGGATCAACCCACCCCGTCGGATTCGGCGTGTATTGATACGGGTTCAGCCCACCCGCCAACTTGATGGGGTCCGGCGTCAGGTAGCGGCCGATCTCTGGATCATAGTACCGATGCCTGTTGTAGTGCAGGCCGCTCTCGGCGTCGAAGTATTGGCCCTGAAACCGTAACGGTTGTTCAAGTTGCTCGCCGCCGCCGAACGTCTGGTGAGTGACTCTGCCGTAGGCGTTGTACTTCGCTGACCAGACGATATCGCCGCTGTAGTCGGTGAGTTCTTGCGGCGTGCCGAGGTGGTCGAGTTGGTAGTAGAACGGGCAGGCTTTGCGCGGGCCTTTGCCGTCGAGCATGGCCAGTGGGCGGAAGCTGCCGGGTTCGTAGACGTAGCTGCGGTAGTGTTCGTGGCTGCTTTCGGCGACGAGGTTATCGCCTTGCCAGAAAAACTCGGTGGTTTTGCCGTCGACGGTTTTGCTGATGCGGCGGCCGAAGGCGTCGTAGCGGTAACTGGTGGTGCGGCCGTCCGGTGTCGTGACGCCGATGAGCCGGTGCTGGCAGTCGTAGCGGTAGTCGGTGACGAGTTTTTGTCCGGCGCCGCGGCGTTCGCGGATCAGGTTGCCGAAGGCGTCGTAGTCGTAATGGCGGTCGCCTTGCATGAGCAGGTGGTTACCAACAACCTTCGCGATACCGGGGCGGTCCTGCATCAGCAGGTTGCCTGCCGGGTCGTGAGCGAAGCTTTCCGGCGGCTGCTCGCGCAAGTGGCGGACGCGGGTCAGGCGGTTGAGCGGGTCGTATTGGTAGTTGCGTTGGCCGTGACGGGTGTCGGCGATGCTGTCGAGATTGCCGTTGGCGCTGTAGGCATAGTCGCGGCGATACAGCGCCCGGTGTTGCTGACTGACAGCGTGAGCCTTCAGACGACCCTGTTCGTCGTAGGCATAGTCGCTGAGCAGTAGGCCTTGCTGACGTTGCTGTTCGCGGCCGAACACGAACTGGTGGCTGGTGAGCCGCGCGCCATTGAGGTCGATGGCGGTCAGTGCGCCGCCCTTGGCGTGGTGGTAGTCGAGTTTGCTGCCGTCCGGCAGACGCAGATGGTTGAGCTGGCCGCAGGCGTCATAGGCATAACGCAAAGTGCCCCAGCCTTGATGCTCGGTGATCAGGCGATCCTGTTGGTCGTACTCGAATTCCAGCGGGTGGTCGTGGCCGTCGTCGACGCTGACCAATCGGCCGAGGCTGTCATAGCGGTATTGGACCTTGATGCCGTCGGGCAGGGTTTTGACTAATAGCCGCCCTTCCGCATCCCGCTCGTACCCGGTGATCAGCTGCGAGCCGTCATCACCGAATTCGGTTTTCTCCAGCAGATGGCCGTTGAGGTCGTAAACGTATGCCGTGCGCTGCCCATCAAATCCGGTTTCCTGTCGGATCAATCCGCCAGGTGTGTAGTCCAGCCGGTATTTTTCGCCGGATTCGTTTTCGATTTCTGTGAGCAACAACTGCGCATTGTCGTAGCGATACTTCAGCTCGGTGCCGTCGGCATGGATGCGGCGGCTGACCAGGTGCAGGTCGTCGAGGTATTCGTAGCGCGTGATGCGGCCCAGCTCATCACGTTCGGCAGTGATCTTGCCGTAGGCGTTGTAGCTGAAGGCACGACTCGCGCCGGTAGGAAGACTCGTCTGGATCAGTCGGCCAACAGCATCCCATTGCGACTGGGTGACCGCGCCATGTTCGTCCTGACGGGTAAGCTGCCGGCCCAGCGCATCGTAGGAAAAGCGCCGCTGACCGCCGTCCGGCAGCGTTTCCTCCACCAACTGGCCCAAGCCATTCCAGACAAACACATGACGACTGGTATCCGGGTAGCGGATCGACAGCAGCTGACCGTTGTCGTCGTAGTGGTAATGGGTGACCTGCCCGTCAGGATCGGTCGATTCGGTGACATCGCCCTGGGCATTGCGCTGATACTTCCACACCGCTTTACCGCGATAGCGTGCGTGCAGGAAACCGTTGCGGTACTCGTAGGACGTTGGCTCGTCTTCTGGCGGAATAAGCGCCACCAGCCGTCCGACTTCGTCGTAGCGGTACTCGGTCACCGCGCCGAGCGGATCCTGCTCGGCAATCAACCGGCCCTGGTCGTCGTAGGCCTTGAGCTGTTCACCGCCGCCCAGGTCGACCTGGCGCACCAGCCGTGCACGATCATCGTGGACATAAACCTCTTCGCTACCATCGATGTTGTGGACCGTGACGCTGCCGTCGTCATCCCAGACATACCGCGCGTCCATCTGTGAAAACGACGCCCAGTGACGGATACATCGCGCCGCCTTGCCGGACCGTTCCCACTCCCAGAAGAAACTCGCCCCACCGGCCAGTTGCCGCTGCAGAATCACGTGCTGGTCGTCGTAGTCGTAGCGTTCGCTTTCGCCGGCGGCGTTGCTGGCTTCGATGAGTTGATCGCGCTCGTCGTAGCGATAACTGACCAGCGTCTGCTCGGTCTTCCAGGGTTTATCGAGCGTCTGGGCCGGGACAAAAATCTGGTAGTCGACTGCGATCAGATGGCCGCGTTCATAGCGCAACAGCAAGGCGCGGCCGGCGCCGTTGTCGAGGCGTTTGATGCGGTCCTGGCGGTCCTGGCGGTCACGGGTGATGCGTAGACGGTTGTCGTATCCGTCGCTGATCGCTGTCAGAAAACCATTCTGAAAGTGATAGAAACGCGCTTCATCGCCGGCTTGGGCGAGGATCAGTTCTTCAGGCTGATCACCCAGAAAAATCGCGGCGCGCGAGAGGCTGTTGTGTATTTCCGGGCGCACGCTGTTCGGCAGCGGGAAGGTGATGCGACGGTTTTCGTGATCGATCCAGACGACGCTGTCGCCGTCGATTTCCAATCGATGGGACAACGAATGACTCCAGCCGAAACCGAGGCCGCAATCGATGTCGGCGGCGCTGGTGCGGTAGAGCCGGGTGAAGTCGAACGGCAGGAGTCCGTCGAGCGTACCGTCGGTGAGGGTCAGCAGTTCTTCGCCGGTGACCATCGACACCGGGCATTTGTTGGTGGCGGTTTTGTCGGCGGAATCGGCGGGGTCGCCGTTGGGGTTTTTCGCTTGATCCGGGGCGTTGTCGTGGTGTTCGGTTTGCTTGAGGGTGGTGTTGCGCTTGGCATCCCAACGCAGTTGCATGCGACCCTTTTTGAGACCCGCAGCCACACCGCGCGCGGCGACCGATTTGTATTGGTCGACGTACTTCATGAAGGTGTTGAGGATATTGAAAGTGGCCTCGACGAAACGTATCGCGAGATTGGCCAACACCATCCCGTACTTGATTCCACGAAGCTTCAAATAGGCCACGGCTACGGGCATGCCGACACCCGTAAAAACCAGCGCCGAAGCAATCAAAACATCGATCAGCACCGAGACAATGGCATTGCTGACCGCCCCTGCTGTGGTACCCACAACTTCACTTGGCGGTAACGCCGAAAACCAAAGACTCGCGGCACGAAACAGCAGGCAAAGCGCCGCCTCATCACTAGCAAGCAACAAGGCTTTTTCCATCGCGGCGGGGGATTTCTTCGCTAGCTCGATAAGTTGCTGCGCACTGCTGCCTAGTCGTTCAAGGTGAGCGCCAGGATTTTGAAGGATGTCAAAGACGAGATTTAGACCGTCCCAAACTCCCATGACCGCCGCCCAACTTCCCGCCAGCAGTCCGTTACCTGCGGCGGCAAAAGTCGAATGCGACCATTGTGGTTTGAAGCCTTCCCACTCTTTGCGCAGCCAACTTTCCAGTTCTTTGGTCAGGCCATCGTAAGAGGAGAACAGATCCTCAATTTGAGCTGGCGTAACTTCACTCTGAACATGAACCCGGTAGAACTTGCCCGGTATCCCTACGAACTGCCCTTTACCGTACTCATCGAGCTTGACCGACTTGCTCTCTCCGCCATCGCTCGCAATCACATCAACCGAAATATTCCCCAACGGAATGTCATAAACCGATTCAAACTTGCTCTCGATCTCCAGAATTCCGCTCGCAGGACACCGCGCCAAACCCGAGAAAAAATCATCGTCGCGACTACTCACTGCTGTAGTCGTATCGCCAAGTTTTATCTGCCGCTCCATGTCCAACAGCGAAGGCATGTCCATCGCCCGGCTGACCTTGTCCGCATTCCAGCTCAAGAATTCGCCAAGTTGCTGGCGATACAAAACCAGCGTGTCTTTAAACCCGTCGAACTCCTGCTCGATCCGTACGATCTGATCCATCAGTCCAGCTCCGTTATCAGGTAATCCACCAAGGCTGATTTCGGTGCCTGAGGCAGGTCCGGCGTCTGCAAGAAGAGCGCGACTTTGTGTCGCAATACGCTCGGCGAAAATGCCTCAAAAAGATCAGGTCGGTCCTCGCTCAACCACATCAACAAGTTGTTGATGCGGGTCGTCGAGGACTCGTTGGCGAGGTGTTTGAGCAGCGATGCAGAAACTTCCCACCACGGAAAAATCCTGGAAGTTTTAAGCGCACTACCGCCGATATCGAGCGACTGCCCATTGATCAAACAACGGTCGATCACAGGCATTAACTGCGCGGCCTCAACCTCGGCAGACTGAAGAATCGGCAGCAAATAGCGCCCATCCCAGAACCGAAAAAACACCGCGTTTCCATTAGGAAAAAGAACTTGAGTGAGGCTGCGCAGGTGCTCAACCAGCACGTCTTGAGAGGCAGAAGAAACCGCCAGCCAACCCCAATCCCGAGACTCGGTGCTGGCAACCCACTCCAGAAACTCACCGCCCGCAGCGACGATTCCGACATAGGGCATGACGGGTTCCCACTCGGCATAAGCGGTGTCAGCCCAGACCGGGCTCGGTGCCTGAGCGGAAATCGAGCGTTGCCACGCTTTGAACGGCTCAGCTGCGCTGGCATTACTGAAAATCGCGAATACTTGTTCCGACGGTTTCAGCGGATGCTGTTCCAGCCATTCATAAGGCGACAGGCAATCAGGCTGCACAGACACCGTCCTTGCAGCGCTCGCATTCCTCACAGAACGGCGCATCGCTTTTCAGGCTGAGGATCTGCGCGGCACTCAGCAATGCGGCCGGGGCGGCGGCGAGTTTCAATGGTGTGTCTGGCGAGGCAGGTGTCGCCGCCATGGCCGGCATCAATGCGCCGCCCACCTGAATCGGCACACTGCTGAAAATCCCGCCGGGGCCGATGTTGATCCACTGCCCGCCGGCCTGAATCGTCGCGCTGGCGCCACCATCGATGACCACTTGCTGGCCGGCGCTGACATGGAATTGCTGACTGGCATTCAGCGCCTGACTGGTCACACGAATGTGCCGGTCGCCGTCCACCACCAAGTGATCATCGAGCTTCACTTCGGTCTGGCGTTGGCCATGAGTAATGCGCCGCTCGTCAGCCTTCAACTCATGACGAGCCATGCCGGTGACGACAATGCTGCGGGCGTTATCGACCTGCACCTGCTGATCGTTCAACACGTGCTGAGTCCAGTTTCGCTGGGCGCGCAAGTAGATTTCCTCGGCGCCCTTGCGATCCTCGATGCGCAATTCGTTGTAACCGCCGCCACCGGGACTGCTCTGGCTGCGAAAAATGCTGCGGGTCTTGTCGGCGGGCAGATCAAGCGGCACCGGTGTTGCCGCATTCGGCAGGCAACCCATCACCAGCGGTTTGTCGGCATCGGCGTCGATGAATCCGACCAGCACTTCCATGCCGACTCGTGGAATCAGCACACTGCCGTAACGGTCGTGGGCCCAGCCAGTGGCCACCCGCAGCCAGCAACTGGAATGCTCATTGAGTTGTCCGTCGCGGTCCCAGGCGAGTTGAACCTTGACCCGGCCGAACTCGTCGCAATGGATTTCGCTGTCGACCGGACCGGTGACCACGGCAGGTTGATAGCCGAGCATGCGCGGTTTGTCCGGCCCCAGTGGCGGACGAAAGGAAACGTCCCACGGCGTTGCCAGAAACGTATTGCGATAGCCCTGGAAATCATCCGAGTCGTCGCTGGTGGCTGACTCTTCCAGCACCTGCGGCTGTCGGCCACGGTGTTCGATTGCGGTGATCAGCCACAAGTCATTCCATGCCTGGTGCGGATGCTCGGCGAGGCGCAGGAAATGTCCGCACACCAGCGCCGAATCGTCGCCTTTACCTTCAGCCTGACGGAAGTCTGCGTTGTGGCGCTCGAGTGTGCGTTGGGTCAGTTGCTTGCCATGTTCGCGATCAATGAATTGACCCGGGAAGTGGTAATCCTCCAGCACCGGACGCTGTTCGCTGTCGAGACGGGTTTCGAGTTGCAGGCGTGGTTTTTGAAAGTCGTAATCGCGACGGGCGACTGCGGTGGTGCGGGTTTCCAAACGTACGTTGAAGCGCTTAATGGCCGGTGCCTGCGCCGCCATGCCGCTGCCCGGCAAGTACAGCGTCGGCTCGGGCAGACGAGGGAACACCGTCTGGTCATCGCCGAACACCAGCAGATGACCGTCGGGACCGTGCTGGAAGTGGTAGTGAATGCCGATCTCGGCACACAGGCGCTGAATGAACGCGAGATCGCTTTCGGCGTATTGCACACAGTATTCGCGAGGCGAGTAGTCGCTGCCGAGACGAAACTCGAACGCATCGCGCTGGATACCGTGGTCCTTGAAAACCTGCGCGATGATCGTTGGCACACTTTTGTGCTGGAAGATTCGCTGGTTGATGCGCTGACCCAGGTAGGCCAGTTGTGGTACGAGGCTGACCTGATAGCCCGTCAGACGCTTCCCGGAATCGCTTTGCCCGACCCGAAAAATCTGACCGTGAATGCCGGAACCTTGTGCATCAAAACTTAGAAACGCCTGACGATGCAGCAGGCTTTCAAGCTCGATGTCCGGTCGTTCGCTGACCAGCTCGAGGTCAAAACGGTAGGGTTGGCTAATGGCTTCCGTGCCCGTGAACTCAAGTACCTTGAGCTCATTCTGGACGCCGTCGATGGTCAACGTAAAACGCGGTTGATTGGCAGGAGCGAACATCCGATGTGTCTCTGCAGAATGAAGGCGGGCGATTCTGCATGAGCAACAAGGGCCGTTGAGGGAGGGACAGAAAAATCAGATTCGTCCTACTTTTTTAGAGATTTTTCCCTCAGAAATGAGTGTGTTTTGCTACAGACATCTCCCTCAAACCCACTCCTACAGGGGATAAATAGGGATTCGAGATTTTTGTAGGCCCCCAAAAAAAACGACCCGCTTCCAAAAGAAAGCGGGCCGTTTTCATGTTCGGTGAAAGGTCAGAGCATCAGCTCATCCCCATCATTTGTTCAGACGGAAATCTGCCTCGGCCGCAGCAAAACGCTGGAGCATGCCGTGAGTCGGCGAACCCAGCTTGCTGACGATGTAGATCGCCAGGCTGGCGAAGATGAAACCAGGAATGATTTCGTACAGGCCCAGCAGTTCGAAGTGTTTCCACACGATCACGGTGATCGCGCCGACCAGGATGCCGGCCAGTGCGCCGTTGCGGGTCATGTCTTTCCAGATCACGGAGATCAGCACAACCGGACCGAACGCAGCACCGAAACCTGCCCAGGCGTAGCTGACCAGACCCAGTACCCGGTTGTTCGGGTTAGCCGCCAGCGCGATAGCGATCAGGGAAACCAGCAGCACCATGGCGCGACCGACCCAGACCAGTTCAACCTGGGAAGCGGATTTACGCAGGAAGGTTTTGTAGAAGTCTTCGGTCAGGGCACTGGAGCACACCAGCAATTGGCAGCTCAGGGTGCTCATCACGGCAGCCAGGATGGCCGACAGCAACACACCGGCAACCCATGGGTTGAAGAGGATTTTTGCCAGTTCAATGAACACACGCTCGTGGTTCTCGGTGACCGGCATCGCTACGGCAGGGTTAGCCGAGAAGTAAGCGATACCGAAGAAACCTACAGCGACGGTGCCGCCCAGGCACAGGATCATCCAGGTCATGGAAATGCGACGGGCGTTGGCGATCGACTTGACCGAATCCGCCGCCATGAAACGCGCGAGGATATGCGGCTGGCCGAAGTAGCCCAGCCCCCAGCCCATCAGCGAGATGATTCCGATGAAGGTGGTGTTTTTCAGCATGTCGAAGTTGCTTGGGTCCTGTGCTTCGATGGCCAGGAACGTGGTGTCGATGCCGCCGGTGGCGAGCAGCACGATGATTGGCGTCAGCAACAGCGCGAAGATCATCAGCGTGGCTTGCACGGTATCTGTCCAGCTCACTGCCAGGAAACCACCGACGAAGGTGTAGGCAATCGTCGCCGCAGCACCGGCCCACAGCGCGGTCTCGTAGGACATGCCGAAGGTGCTTTCAAACAGACGGGCGCCGGCGACGATGCCGGAAGCGCAGTAAATGGTGAAGAACACCAGGATCACTACCGCAGAAATGATCCGCAGCAGGCCGCTTTTGTCTTCGAAACGGCTGGCGAAGTAATCCGGCAGGGTCAGGGCATCGCCGTTGTGCTCGGTCTGCACGCGCAGACGGCCAGCGACGAACAGCCAGTTCAGGTAAGCACCGATGATCAGACCAATGGCGATCCAGCTTTCGGACAGGCCAGACATGTAGATGGCGCCCGGCAGGCCCATCAACAACCAGCCACTCATGTCGGAGGCGCCGGCGGACAAGGCCGTGACGACGCTGCCCAGGCTGCGACCGCCCAGAATGTAGTCAGAAAGGTTGTTGGTGGAGCGATAGGCCATCAAGCCGATCAGCACCATTGCTGCGATGTAGATCACGAACGTGATCAGGGTTGGATTACTTACGCTCATTCTGTGATGCCCTGGCTTTGTTTTTATGTAGCGCCAACGTGTGAAACCGCCGACAAACAACAACGTTTGTTCAGACGATTTCAAAGCCCGCGCATTTAAGACTGATGTTTCCCCAGGAAAGCCATCAGCCGGCGCACCGATTTTTCATCCGGTTGCACCTTGGGGCGCGAATCCTATTCAACAATCCAAATAAGGTGCAACCCATTTCGTGAGAATTAGTTGCACCCAAACTGTTTTCCGTCAAACCGAGCGCTTTTTGCTCCCTTTTAGCGCAGTCACGCGATGTTTCTAGAAGTAAAAGCACCAAGCAGAAGCGGTACGTTCGTACCGGAATTTATTTCCTGACGAGCTGCTTATTATTCCGACAAAAAAAGGGTTGCACCCGGTTGCACCTCACAGGTTGCCCAGCTAATCTTGCGGCCAGCTGATGCCACGCGGTCGTGGCAAACATGAGGATAAAAATATGGCTACCACCACCCTTGGGGTCAAACTTGACGACCCGACCCGCGAGCGCCTCAAGGCGGCCGCGACCTCGATTGATCGCACGCCGCACTGGCTGATCAAGCAGGCAATTTTCAATTACCTGGAAAAACTCGAGGGTGGTGCAACCCTGACTGAGTTGAGCGGTTTGACCAAGGATTCCGACGATACCGTCGATGCGCCTCTGGATCACGCTCACCAGTGCTTCCTCGAATTCGCCGAAAGCATCCTGCCGCAATCGGTGCTGCGCGCGTCTATCACCGCCGCTTACCGTCGCCCTGAGCCGGAAGTGGTGCCGATGCTGATCGAGCAGGCGCGTCTGCCGGCAGCGATGGCTGAAGCCACCAACAAACTGGCCTCCTCGATTGCCGAGAAGCTGCGCAATCAGAAAAGTGCCGGTGGCCGTGCCGGGATTGTTCAAGGCCTGTTGCAGGAATTTTCCCTGTCATCCCAGGAAGGCGTAGCGCTGATGTGTCTGGCTGAAGCGCTGCTGCGCATCCCGGACAAAGGCACCCGCGACGCACTGATTCGCGACAAGATCAGCACCGGTAACTGGCACCCGCACTTGGGCAACAGCCCGTCGCTGTTCGTCAACGCTGCCACTTGGGGCCTGCTGCTGACCGGCAAACTGGTCGCCACGCATAACGAAGCAGGTTTGACGTCGTCCCTGAGCCGCATCATCGGCAAGAGCGGCGAGCCGATGATTCGCAAGGGTGTCGACATGGCCATGCGCCTGATGGGCGAGCAGTTCGTCACCGGTGAAACCATCGCCGAAGCCCTGGCCAATGCGAGCAAGTTCGAAGCCAAGGGTTTCCGTTATTCCTACGACATGCTGGGTGAAGCGGCACTCACCGAGCACGATGCGCAGAAGTACCTGGCCTCGTACGAACAAGCCATTCACTCCATCGGCAAAGCGTCCCACGGTCGTGGGATTTATGAAGGCCCGGGCATTTCCATCAAACTGTCGGCACTGCACCCGCGTTACAGCCGCGCCCAGTACGAGCGTGTGATGGACGAGTTGTACCCGCGCCTGCTGTCGCTGACCTTGCTGGCCAAGCAGTACGACATCGGTCTGAACATCGACGCCGAAGAAGCCGACCGCCTCGAGCTGTCGCTGGATCTGCTGGAGCGCCTGTGCTTCGAACCGCAACTGACCGGCTGGAACGGCATCGGTTTCGTGATCCAGGCGTATCAGAAGCGTTGCCCGTACGTCATCGACTACGTGATCGACCTGGCTCGTCGCAGCCGTCATCGCTTGATGATCCGCCTGGTGAAAGGCGCGTACTGGGACAGCGAAATCAAGCGCGCCCAGGTCGAAGGCCTGGAAGGCTATCCGGTCTACACCCGCAAGGTGTACACCGACGTTTCCTACATCGCCTGCGCCCGCAAACTGCTGTCGGTACCGGAAGTCATCTACCCGCAATTCGCCACGCACAACGCCCACACCCTGTCGGCCATTTACCACATTGCCGGTCAGAACTATTACCCGGGTCAGTACGAGTTCCAGTGCCTGCACGGCATGGGTGAACCCCTGTACGAACAGGTTGTAGGCAAAGTTTCCGAAGGAAAGCTGAACCGTCCGTGCCGCGTGTACGCTCCGGTCGGTACGCACGAAACGCTGTTGGCTTACCTGGTACGTCGCCTGCTGGAAAACGGCGCGAACACTTCGTTCGTCAACCGCATCGCCGACCAATCGATTTCGATCCAGGAGCTGGTGGCCGATCCAGTGGCCAGCATCGAGCAGATGGCGACGCTGGAAGGCGGCTTCGGCCTGCCGCACCCGCGTATCCCGCTGCCGCGTGATCTTTATGGTGCCGAGCGCGCCAACTCCAGCGGCATCGACATGGCCAACGAACATCGTCTGGCTTCGTTGTCCTGCGCCCTGCTGGCCACCGCTCACAACCACTGGAAAGCCGCGCCGATGCTCGGCTGCGCCTCCAGCACTGAAACCCCTGTGCCGGTCTTGAACCCGTCCGATCTGCGTGACGTGGTTGGCCATGTGCAAGAAGCTACCGTCGAAGACGTCGACAACGCGATCCAGTGCGCCCTGAACGCTGCGCCGATCTGGCAGGCCACCCCGCCCGCCGAACGCGCCGCTATCCTGGAACGTGCCGCCGATTTGATGGAAGGCGAGATCCAGCCGCTGATGGGCCTGTTGGCTCGTGAAGCCGGCAAGACCTTCGCCAACGCCATCGCCGAAGTGCGTGAAGCCGTGGACTTCCTGCGTTATTACGCAGTGCAGGCACGCAACGATTTCACCAACGACGCCCACCGCCCGCTGGGTCCGGTGGTGTGCATCAGCCCGTGGAACTTCCCGCTGGCGATCTTCAGTGGCCAAGTCGCGGCAGCACTGGCGGCCGGTAACCCGGTTTTGGCCAAGCCTGCGGAACAAACCCCGCTGGTCGCCGCTCAAGCCGTGCGTCTGCTGCTCGAAGCCGGGATTCCGGAAGGCGTGCTGCAACTGCTGCCGGGCCGTGGCGAAACCGTGGGTGCCGGGCTGGTCGGTGACGAGCGCGTTAAAGGCGTGATGTTCACCGGATCCACCGAAGTCGCTCGTTTGCTGCAACGCAACATCGCCGGTCGCCTGGATGCCCAGGGCCGTCCGATCCCGCTGATCGCCGAAACCGGTGGTCAGAACGCGATGATCGTCGACTCTTCGGCACTGACCGAACAAGTCGTGATCGACGTCGTGTCGTCGGCCTTCGACAGCGCCGGCCAACGTTGCTCGGCCCTGCGCGTGCTGTGCCTGCAGGAAGATTCCGCTGACCGCGTGATCGAAATGCTCAAGGGCGCCATGGCTGAATGCCGCCTCGGCAACCCTGAGCGCCTGTCCGTAGACATCGGCCCGGTGATCGACGCCGAAGCCAAGGCTGGCATCGAGAAGCACATCCAGGCCATGCGCGACAAAGGTCGCAACGTGTACCAGGTGGCTATCGCCAACAGCGAAGAAGTCAAACGCGGCACCTTCGTGATGCCGACCCTGATCGAACTGGAAAGCTTCGACGAGCTGCAACGGGAGATCTTCGGTCCGGTGCTGCACGTGGTTCGCTACAAGCGCAAAGACATCGATCAACTGATTGGTCAGATCAACGCTTCCGGCTACGGCCTGACGCTGGGTGTTCACACCCGGATTGACGAGACCATCGCCAAGGTGATCGACAACGTCAACGCCGGCAACGTCTACGTGAACCGCAACATTGTGGGTGCTGTAGTCGGCGTGCAGCCGTTCGGTGGCGAAGGCTTGTCGGGGACGGGTCCGAAGGCGGGTGGTCCGCTGTACCTGTATCGCCTGCTGTCGACACGTCCTACCGATGCGATCGAACAATCCTTCGCTCGTGGTGACGCCATCGCTGCGCCGGACGTTCGCCTGCGTGATGCCATGAGCAAGCCGCTGACTGCCCTGAAAGCCTGGGCTGACAGTAACAAGTTTGCCGACCTGAGCGCCCTGTGCGTGCAGTTCACGGCGCAATCGCAAAGCGGGATCACCCGCGTACTGGCCGGCCCGACCGGCGAGCGCAACAGCTACGCCATCCTGCCGCGTGAGCACGTGCTGTGTCTGGCCGAGGTTGAAGGCGATCTGTTGACTCAACTGGCAGCGGTGTTGGCTGTCGGTGGTTCGGCGGTGTGGCCGGAATCTGACGTGAGCAAGGCGTTGTTCGCACGTCTGCCGAAGGAAGTTCAGGCACGCATCAAGCTGGTGTCCGACTGGAACAAGGATGAAGTGGTGTTTGATGCGGTTCTGCATCATGGCCATTCCGACCAGTTGCGTGCGGTGTGCCAGCAAGTGGCCAAGCGTGCGGGCGCCATTGTCGGTGTTCATGGTTTGTCGCAAGGCGAGACCAACATTGCGCTGGAGCGTCTGGTGATCGAGCGGGCTTTGAGCGTTAACACAGCTGCTGCTGGAGGCAATGCCAGTCTGATGACGATCGGTTAAACCCTCCTTGTGATCGTTCCCACGCTCTGCGTGGGAACGATCATGTCCGCCCTCCTCAGCTTTATCCTTCCCTCTCGTTCTGTCTCTCCATCACGATCATCAATCATCCTGTTCAGCCTTTATTCCCACGCCTAGACTCGGCCCATCCCCAAAAAAGGTAGGCCGCTATGTCCGAGACGTTGCTCAGTTCCCGCAATCTGGCTTTCGAGCTGTATGAAGTCCTCGATGCCGAGGGCCTGACTCAGCGTGAGCGTTTTGCCGAACACAATCGCGAAACCTTCGATGCGGCTATTGGCACCGCTCGCAACATCGCCGAGAAATTCTTCGCGCCGCATAACCGCAAGAACGACGAAAACGAGCCGCGCTACGAAAACGGTCAGGCGATTCTGATTCCGGAAGTGAAACCGGCGGTGGATGCCTTCCTCGAAGCCGGTTTCCTCAACGCGGCGCGCAGTTTCGACGCCGGCGGCATGCAACTTCCTACGCTGCTATCGCAGGCTTGCTTTGCGCACTTTCAATCGGCCAACGCGGCATCGACGTCCTATCCGTTTCTGACCATGGGCGCGGCCAACCTGATCGAAAGCTTCGGCACCGATGAACAGAAGCAGCGCTTCCTGCAACCGATGATCGACGGTCGCTTCTTCGGCACCATGGCCCTGACCGAGCCGCACGCCGGTTCCTCGCTGTCGGATATTCGTACACGCGCCGAGCCTGCGTCTGACGGCACCTATCGCCTCAAGGGCAACAAGATTTTCATCTCGGGCGGCGACCATCCGCTGTCGGAAAACATCGTGCACATGGTGCTGGCCAAATTGCCGGACGCACCGGCCGGAGTGAAGGGTATTTCGCTGTTTATCGTGCCCAAGTTTCTGGTCAACGATGACGGCAGCCTCGGCAAGCGCAATGACGTGCTGCTGGCCGGGCTGTTCCACAAGATGGGCTGGCGCGGCACCACCTCCACCGCGCTGAACTTCGGCGATAACGGGGAGTGTGTCGGGTATCTGGTGGGCAAGCCGCACCACGGTTTGAGCTACATGTTCCAGATGATGAACGAGGCGCGGATCGGCGTCGGCATGGGCGCGGTGATGCTCGGTTACGCCGGTTATCTGTATTCGCTGGAGTACGCCCGTGAGCGTCCGCAGGGTCGGGTGCCGGACAGCAAGGATCCGAACACCGCACCGGTGGCGATCATTCAGCACGCTGACGTCAAACGCATGTTGCTGACTCAGAAGGCCTACGTCGAAGGCTCGTTCGACCTTGGGTTGTATGCAGCGCGGCTGTTCGATGACACCACGACGCTGGAGACCGAGGACCAGCGCAAACAGGCCCATGAACTATTGGATCTGCTGACGCCGATCGTCAAATCCTGGCCGTCGGAGTTTTGCCTGAAGGCCAACGAACTGGCGATCCAGATTCTGGGCGGCCACGGCTATACCCGCGAATATCCGGTTGAGCAGTACTACCGCGATAACCGCCTGAACCCGATTCATGAGGGTACTCACGGCATTCAGTCACTGGATTTACTGGGGCGCAAACTGGCGCAGAACGGTGGTGCCGGGCTCAAGCAATTGATCCGGCTGATCGCCGATACGGCCGAGCGCGCTCAGGCATACGAATCGCTGACGGCACTGCGTGAACCGCTGGAAAAACTGGTGGCTCGCCTGCAAACGGTGACCATCGGTTTGCTCACGGACCTGGGTCTGGGCAAGGTCAACAGCAGCCTGGCGAATTCGGCGCTGTACCTGAAAGTGTTCGGGCACATGGTGATTGGCTGGCGCTGGCTGGAACAGGCGATCCGGGCCGAGGAAGGGCTGGCCAAGGGTCATGCGGCGGATGTGAGCTTCTATAAGGGCAAGCTGCAGGCGGCGCGGTATTTCCTGACGTGGGAAGTGCCGGGTTGCCACCATGAATTGGCGATTCTTGAGGCGCGGGATGATGTGTGCCTGACCATGCAGGATGAGTGGTTTTGACACCTAACACTGATCGTTCCCACGCTTTGCGTGGGAATGCAGCCCGGGACGCTCCGCGCCCCAGAAGCGGACGCAGAGCGTCCATTGAGGCATTCCCACGCGGAGCATGGGAACGATCGGTCAGGTGAGTTTGAAACTGCCCATCTGCCGCGCCAAATCATCCGCCAACCGCTGCAATGTCTGACAGTCTTCGCGACAAGCCCTGACTTCACCAGCCGTAGCCCGCGCCAAATCCGAAATCCCCTGCACGTTGCGATTGATCTCCTCGGTCACCGCCGACTGCTCTTCCGTCGCCGTCGCCACCTGATGATTCATGTCGCTGATCCGCTCCACCTGCCCGGTAATCGCCGTCAACGACGCCCCGGTGCGCTGGCTCGATTCAACACCGGTGCCCGTCGCCGCTTGTCCGCTGTGCATCGACGACACCGCATTCTCCGCACCCTGCTTGAGGCTGCCGATCATCTGCTGAATCTCATCGGTCGACGACTGCGTGCGTCGCGCCAACGTACGCACTTCATCCGCGACTACCGCGAATCCACGGCCCATGTCCCCGGCTCGCGCCGCTTCGATGGCGGCGTTGAGCGCCAGCAAATTGGTCTGCTCGGAAATCCCGCGAATCACCGCCAACACCTGATCGATAGAGGCGACCTGATGAGCCAGCTCGCCCACCGCCGTCGCCGCAAGGCCGATTTCATCCGACATGCTTTCTATATGTCGAATCGATCCGCCGACCACTTCCCGCGCCTGCATCGCCTCATCGCGAGCATTTTGCGAAGCAACCGCCGCGTTGCCGGCGTTCTGGGCGATTTCCTGCACGGTCAAACCCATCTCATGAACGGCAGTGGCGACCATGTCGGTCATTTCCTGCTGCCGACCAGAGCGCTGAGCGGTGTTGTCCACCACCTTCGCCACTTGGCCGACGGCGGTGCGCAAGCGTTCGCTCGTGGTCAGCACTTCGCCGATCATTTCACGCTGGCTGTCGAGGAACCGATTGAAGCCGCGCGCCAGGTCACCCAGTTCATCGGCACGACTGGAATCTAACCGATGGGTCAAATCTCCACCGCCGCTACCAATGGCCACCAATGCCGCTGTTACCTGACGGATCGGGCGCACCAAACCACGGGCCAGCAACACCACCAGCAACAGGCACACCAGCGCCACGGCCAGGCCGATGCCGCTGCTCATCCACATGGCGCGGCGGGCTTCGGCGTAGATCTGCGATTGCGGCACTTCGGCCACCAGCGTCCAGCCCAGGTCCCGCAGCGGCAGGCTCAACGCTAGGAAGTCTTCGCCATCTCTTGTAAAGCTACTGTTCGTGGCAGTTTTTTGACCCATGACTGCTTGCGCTGCCGGGGCACCAATTTGCTCGGCCAAGGTGCGTTTACCGCTGAATTGCGCCTCGGGATGCACCTGGATCAAACCGTCGGAACGCACGAGATAGACCTTGCCGCGCGCCCCGAAGCTGAAGTTGTGGATCAGCTCTGACAGCTCTTTCATGCTCAGCCCCAGGCCCGCAACGCCCACGACTTTACCGGCGGCCTGAACCTTGAGGTCGATGAACAGCGCCAATTCTCCGGTTGCGGTGTCATTGTCGATATTGAGGGTGCGCGGCTGATTGCTGTCGAGGAATGAATAAAACCAGGCGTCTTTGGGATTGGAACGGCTGAGGGTCCGGTCCAGACCTTTTTCGGTCAAATAGTGATTTGAAGCGGTGCCGATAATCAGCGCGGTGAAAGCTTTGTGCTCGGCGCGAATGCCTTCCAGGTATTGCGCGAATTCAGCCGTCCGCCCGCTGTCTTCACCCGCGGCCAACCAGTCCCGCACCATGCTATTGCTGGCGATGTCCTTGGCGGCGGTGAGGGGTTGAACGAGGATTCGTTCGATGTCGTTGCGCATCGCTTCGATGCTCGACGGCAAGGCCTGTTCGACCAGATAGCTCTGGGCGAGACGGTTAACCACGAGGGTATAAATACCCACTACGATCAGGATACTGACCAGCAGGGCGGTGCCCATGCTCAGGATTAACTGCCATTGAATACTGCGTCGCCAGAACTGCATGGTGCACCCCCAAAGAATAAGAGGCTGAAACACTGCAACAGCCGTGCCGATTGTATACAACACTTATCGACAATTTATTCTTTGGTTGTGCGCAAAGCCGATCAGGCCTGATTGATCGTCTTGGAGATCACTTCAACCGTGGCGCTGACTTGCTCTTGGTAACGGTCGAGTTCCTGCTTGTGCTGCTTTTTCAATTCGATTTGCTGCGAGCACAGATTCATCGCGGCCAGTACCAGCAGGCGATCACCGATCAGGGTCGGGTACTTCCGTTTGGTGTCGGCCAAAGCAGCTTTCAACATCATCGCGGCGTCCAGCAGGGTTTGCTCTTCCCCGGCCGGCGCCTTGATCGAATAGTCCTCCCCCAGGATCGAGACGACTTTTACCCCTGCGGCGCCGTGATTCATGCGCTGACCGGACCGGCGCTGACGCGCTCAACCAAGGCCTGGATGCGTGCGGCGGTGGCGCCTTGTTTCTCTTCCTGCTCCATCAGGCTCAGTTGCAGGCTTTCGTTTTCATCCTTGGCCTGAGCCAGTTCTGCACTCAGGGTCTGGTTAGTGCCCAGCAGTGCCTGGTTCTGTTGCACCAGGTCATTTACCAGCTGTTCCAATTGGCTTAGGGATGCTTCCAACATTTTGATTTTCCGAGCATTTTCAAAGGGCGCGTACGATAAAGAAAAGTCACCACGGATGCCAGGGTTATTGGGGCCCAAGGCCTTGATTTTCCTGGCAGGCGACCTTTCTCGCGAGCATTAAAGACTGTGATTGGCGGATCGGGTTCCTGCACTTCGTCGCAGAAGGCCGTTGTGCGACAAAAACGCGCAGGGACTCAAGACTTTAGTCGCATGACCGATAAGTCACTCATACGTCAGCTTCAGCGCCGCACGGGTGCGCTCACTTCGGTAAACACCATGTCCCTTCGTAATATGAATATCGCTCCACGGGCGTTCCTCGGTTTTGCCCTGATTGGCAGCTTGATGCTGATCCTGGGCGTGTTCGCCTTGAACCAGATGAGCAAGATTCGCGGAGCCGCCGAGGACATTACCTTGAGCAGCGTGCCGAGCATCAAGAGCCTCGACGAATTCACTCAACTGACCCTGCGCTTGCGCGTGTTGTCATACCGCTTGCTGGTCAACCGCGAGCCGGACGTGCAGCAGAAAACCATGGACCTGCTGGAAACCCGCAATCAGCAGATCCGCAGCGCCCAGACGACCTACGAAAAACTGATCAGCAGCCCGCAGGAACGTGCGGCTTATGATCAATACGTGCAGTTACTGGGTCAGTACCGCCAGATCGAAGACCGCATGAAGAGCCTGTCACGCAACAATCAGGTCGATGAACTGCGCACGTTGCTCAACACCGACTTGCTGACCAACTCCGAAGCGGTCAATACCGTGCTCAACCGTTTGCTGGAGATCAACACACAGCAGACCGTCGACACCAATCAACAGGCAGCCGATCAGTATTCCTCGGCATTCAACCTGGTGATCACCCTGCTGGTCATCGCCACCGGCCTGACCCTATTGTTCGCCTGGCTGCTGACCAACAGCATCACCAAGCCGATCGCCAACGCACTGAGCGCTGCCGAGGAAATTGCCGAAGGCAACCTGACGCGTCCGATCACCGTCGATGGTGAAGACGAAGCGGGTCGCTTGCTGTTGGCGATGTCGAAGATGCAGGACAAGTTGCGCGACACCCTGCAACGGATTTCCGGCTCGGCCACGCAACTGGCGTCCGCCGCTGAAGAGCTCAACAGCGTCACCGACGAAAGCGCTCGCGGCCTGACTCAGCAGAACAATGAAATCGAACAGGCGGCCACTGCGGTCAATGAAATGACCAGCGCCGTGGAAGAAGTCGCACGTAACGCCGTGAGCACTTCCGAAGCCTCGAAAAATGCCACGACATCGGCCGGTGATGGCCGTGATCTGGTGCAGGAAACCGTCAGCGCCATCGAGCGCATGAGCGCCGATGTGCAGAGCACCGCGACGCTGATCGGCGACCTGGCCAACGAATCCCGCGATATCGGCAAAGTGCTGGACGTGATTCGCGGTCTGGCCGACCAGACCAACCTGCTGGCCCTGAACGCGGCCATCGAAGCGGCTCGCGCCGGTGAGGCCGGTCGCGGTTTTGCGGTGGTGGCGGATGAGGTTCGTGCCCTGGCGCATCGCACTCAGCAGTCGACCAGCGAGATCGAACGCATGATCGGCAGCATCCAGAGTGGCACCGAGCACGCCGTGGATTCGATGCGCAACAGCACCGAGCGCGCCGAGTCGACGCTGAACATTGCTCGTGGCGCCGGCTTGTCGCTGGACACCATCAACAGCGCCATCGTCGAGATCAACGAACGCAACCTGGTCATCGCCAGCGCCGCTGAAGAGCAGGCGCAAGTGGCCCGCGAAGTGGATCGCAACCTGGTGAACATTCGTGATTTGTCGGTGCAATCGGCGACCGGGGCGAATCAGACCAGTGCAGCGAGCAATGAACTGTCTCGATTGGCGCTGGACCTGAACAACATGGTTGGGCGGTTTAGCCTCTGACAGCCATCACACCGCCCCTGTAGCAGCTGGCGCCAGCTGCTACAGGGCTGGTATTGCCATCGCGGTGCATCAATGCAAAAACCTTTTTGACAGCATCACATTTCAACAGGTTAGAATCGCTGGCACGCAGACTGCATGGTCAGTTTGTGCCCGCCTTTCGTTTTCTGGAGTACTGCCTTTGAATGCAATCACCATCAACAGCCTGTTTCTGATCGGCGCGTTGCTGGTAGGTGCGAGCATTCTGGTGAGCTCACTTTCGTCCCGCCTCGGTATCCCGATTCTGGTGATTATCCTGGCCGTGGGCATGGCTGCCGGCGTCGACGGTGGCGGCATTATTTTCGATAACTACCCCACAGCTTATCTGGTCGGCAACCTCGCGCTGGCGGTGATCCTGCTCGACGGTGGTTTGCGCACCCGGGTCGCGAGTTTTCGCGTTGCGCTCTGGCCGGCGCTGTCGCTGGCCACGGTCGGGGTGTTAATTACCACGGCGTTGACCGGCATGGTCGCCGCCTGGCTGTTCAACCTGAGCATTATTCAGGGCCTGTTGATCGGCGCGATTGTCGGCTCGACCGACGCCGCGGCAGTGTTCTCGCTGCTGGGTGGCAAAGGCCTGAACGAACGGGTCACCGCCAGCCTCGAAATCGAATCCGGCAGCAACGACCCGATGGCGGTGTTCCTCACCGTCACCTTGATCGACATGCTCGCCAGCGGCGAGACCGGCCTGCACTGGAGCTTGCTCGGGCACTTCGTGCGTGAGTTCGGTATCGGCGCCGTCGTTGGCCTCAGCGGCGGCTGGCTGATGCTGCAACTGGTCAACCGGATCAACCTGGCCAACGGCCTCTACCCGATTCTGGTGATTGCCGGCGGTCTGGTGGTGTTTGCCCTGACCAACGCCCTGCACGGCAGCGGCTTCCTCGCGGTGTACCTGTGCGGTCTGGTCATCGGCAACCGGCCGGTGCGTAGCCGTCACGGCATTCTGCACATGCTCGACGGCATGGCCTGGCTGGCGCAGATCGGGATGTTCCTGGTGCTGGGTCTGCTGGTTACCCCGCATGACTTGCTGCCGATCGCCCTGCCCGCTCTGGGCTTGGCGCTGTGGATGATTCTGGTCGCGCGGCCGCTGTCGGTGGTGGCTGGATTGCTGCCGTTCAAGGCATTCCATGGCCGCGAAAAAGCGTTCATTTCCTGGGTCGGCCTGCGCGGCGCGGTCCCGATCATTTTGGCGGTGTTCCCGCTGATGGCCGGTTTGCCCCACGCCCAGCTCTATTTCAATCTCGCCTTCTTTATTGTGCTGGTGTCGCTGCTGGTGCAGGGCACAAGCCTGCCGTGGGTGGCCAAACTGCTGAAAGTGACGGTGCCGCCGGAGCCCGCGCCGATCTCGCGGTCTGCACTGGAAGTGCATGTCACCAGTGAGTGGGAACTGTTCATTTATCGCCTCGGTGCCGAGAAATGGTGCATTGGCTCGCCCCTCCGCGAGCTGAAAATGCCTGAAGGTACGCGCATCGCAGCCCTGTTTCGTGGCCAGCAATTGCTCCATCCGTCGGGTAGTACGGTGCTGGAAGTCGATGATTTGCTGTGTGTTATCGGCCATGAACACAACCTGCCGGCGCTCGGAAAACTCTTCAGCCAGGCACCGCAACGGGGTCTGGATTTGCGCTTCTTCGGCGACTTCGTACTCGAAGGAGACGCCCAGCTGGGCGCGGTTGCTTCGCTGTACGGGTTGAAAGTCGAAGGCATCGATCCGGACATGGCGCTCGGCCACTTCATCGCCCAGAAAGTCGGGGGTGCACCCGTGGTCGGCGACCAGGTGGAGTGGAACAACACCATTTGGACCGTGGCGGTCATGGAGGGGAACAAGATCGGCAAAGTGGGCGTCAGATTCCCCGAAGGAAGTCGCCCGGGTCCGGGCTTGTTCCTCTAAACTCCACTCTTCGTCTCGTTTTCGATCGGTCTCTATGTCAACCCTGCGCACCTTTTTCGTCATGGCCCTGCTGGGCTTGAGCCTCTCCATCGGCACGCTGCAAGCGGCCGAACCGCCGTCCAGCGAAGCCGTGCAGGCAAGCCTGGACAAGATCGCCGACCGCAAGCTGCCGGAAGCCGACCAGAAAGCGCTGCAAGCCATCCTGCAGAACACGCTGACCCAGCTCAACAACGCGCGTGACTACGAGCAGAAACTCGCCGACCTCAAACAGCAACTGGCCACCGCGCCCAAGCAGAACATCGAGAACCAGCGTGAACTGGCGCGCCTCAAGGCGACCAAGGCGCAGCCGGTCGGGCAGCGCTACGCCAACCTGTCGATCCCGCAGCTCGAGCAAATGCTCACCGAGCGCTCGACTCAGCAAAGCGATCTGCAAAAAGCCCTGGCCGACGCCAACAGTCTGGTGATTACCGCCCAGACTCGCCCGGAACGCGCCCAGGCGGAAATTTCGGCTAGCCAGACGCGCATTCAACAAATCAACAACATCCTCAAGACCGGCAAAGATGCCGGCAAAACCTTGAGTGGTGAACAGCGCGACTTGCTCAATGCTGAACTCGCCGCCTTGAATGCACTGATCCCGCTGCGCCGTCAGGAACTGGCCGGCAATAGTCAGTTGCAGGACCTGGGCAGCGGCCAGCACGATTTGCTCTCGGAAAAATCCGATCGTCTGGATCAGGAGATCCAGGAGCTGCAAACCCTGATCAACCAGAAACGCCTGGCGCAGTCCCAGGAAACGGTGACCCAGCAGTCCATCGAGGCGCAGAAATCCGGTGGCAGCGCCCTGTTGGCCACCGAAAGCGCGGCCAACCTGAAGCTGTCCGACTACCTGCTCAAAAGCACCGACCGCCTCAACGAAGTCACCCAGCAAAACCTGCAGACCAAGCAGCAACTGGACAACGTCACCCAGAGCGATTCAGCGCTGGACGAGCAAATCAACGTGCTCAAGGGCAGCCTGCTGCTCTCCAAGATTCTCTACAAACAGAAGCAGTCCCTGCCGCGCTTGAGGCTCGACCGCGACCTGGCCGACCAGATCGCCGACATTCGTCTCTATCAGTTTGAAGTCAGCCAGCAACGCGAACTGCTGAGCAATCCGGCCACTTACGTCGATAATCTGCTGTCGACCCAGCCGCCGGATCAAGTCACCCCGCAACTGCGCAAGAGCCTGCTGGAACTGGCCACGACCCGCGCCGACCTGCTGGAGCGACTGAACCGCGAATTGAGCGCCGTGCTCAACGAATCCATCACCCTGCAACTCAATCAGAAACAACTGCTGAGCACCGCGCAAAGCCTGCGCGCGACCCTAGACGAGCAAATGTTCTGGATCCCCAGCAATAAGCCTCTGGACCTGGAATGGATTCGCGCCGTGCCGGAACGCTTGCAGCGCCAGGTCACCACCTTGCCGTGGTTTTCCAGCCTGAGTGAGTTGAGCGATGGCCTGATTCAACGTCCGCTGCTGTTTCTGCCGCTGGTGCTGCTGATCGGCGCCCTGCTGTGGCGCCGCAAAAGCCTGTATGCCCGACTGAACAAGGTCCACAAGGACATCGGCCACTTCAAGCGCGACAGCCAGTGGCACACGCCTCAGGCCATTCTGATCAATATATTGCTGGCGATGCCGGTCGCGCTCGGCCTGGCCTTGTGCGGCCTCGCCTTGCAGATCGACGCCCGCGGGCAAAACGCCAACATGGGTGCCGCGCTGCTGCAAATGGCCCAGGCGTGGCTGGTGTTCTACACCGCCTATCGGATCCTTGCGCCGGGTGGCGTGGCGGAACTGCATTTCCGTTGGGAAAAGCCTCAGGTCGAATTCCTTCAAGGCTGGGTCCGTCGACTCGGTCTGGTGGTCATGGCGCTGGTGGCGGTAGTGGCGGTCGCCGAACTGCAACCGGCAACGCTCGCCGATGACGTGCTGGGCATGCCGGTGGTGTTGACCTGCTATGCCTTGATGGCCTGGCTGCTCAGCCGCTTGCTGATGCGCAGCCCGACGCACGAGAACACTTCGCTGTTCCGCAAAATCGTAGGGATCCTGTTTACCGCCCTGCCAATCGCGCTGTTCGTGGCCGTGTGCTTCGGCTACTACTACACGGCGCTCAAGCTCAGTGATCGACTGATCAACACCCTTTACCTGCTGATGTTCTGGCTGGTGATCGAAGCCACCTTTGTCCGCGGCCTCAGCGTGGCGGCGCGCCGCCTGGCGTACCAGCGAGCCCTGGCCAAACGTCAGGCTGCGAAAGAGGCAGGTGATGGCGAAGCTGTCATCGAGGAACCGACGCTGGACATCGAGAAGGTCAACGAACAGTCCTTGCGACTGATTCGCCTGGCGCTGCTCGGCGGCTTCATGGCCGCGCTGTACTGGGCCTGGTCCGACCTGATTTCGGTGTTCTCATACCTGGACAACATCACCCTCTACGAATACACCAGCGGCACGGGCGCCACCATGAGCATGGTGCCGATCAGCATCGGCGACATGCTCGGCGCGCTGATCATCATCGGCATCACTTTCGCCCTCGCCCGCAACTTGCCGGGTCTGCTGGAAGTGTTGGTGCTGTCCAAGCTCAACCTGGCGCAGGGCAGCGCCTACGCCACGACCACGCTGCTGTCCTACGTGATCGCCGGCGTCGGTTTTGTCTCGACCCTGTCGACCCTCGGCGTGAGCTGGGACAAGTTGCAATGGCTGGTAGCCGCGCTGTCGGTCGGTCTCGGTTTCGGGATGCAGGAGATCTTTGCGAACTTCATCTCCGGCATCATGATTCTGTTCGAGCGCCCGGTACGGATCGGCGACACCATCACCATCGGCAACCTGTCGGGTACGGTGAGCAAGATCCGCATCCGCGCCACGACCATCACCGACTTTGACCGCAAGGACATCATTGTCCCGAACAAGACGTTCATCACCGGGCAACTGATCAACTGGTCCCTCACCGACACCATCACCCGGGTGACCCTCAAGCTCGGCGTCGATTACGGCTCGGACCTGGACCTGGTGAAAGAGCTGCTGCTCAAGGCGGCCCGCGATAACCCGCGCGTGCTGAAGGACCCGGAACCGCACGTGTACTTCCTGAACTTCGGCGAAAGCACCCTCGACCACGAGTTGCGCATGCACGTGCGCGACCTCGGTGACCGCAACCCGGTGCTCGATGAGGTCAACCGCTTCATCAACCGCGAGTTCAAGAAGCAGCACATCAACATCTCGTTCCGGCAGATGGAGGTCTACCTCAAGAACCTTCAGGGTCAGGAATACAAAATGGTGCCGATCGAGCCGGAAAGTAAAACCATCGTGCCGATGGCCGATGGCAAACCCCTGCAAGAGCCGCCACCTGCCAAGCTCGACTAACCGCCCTATCCCCAGCAGAATGCCAGGACATTCTGCTGGAGATGGCCGGTGAAAGCCCTCGACGAACTGACCTTCGATAATCGTTTTGCCCGCCTGGGCGATACGTTTTCCGTCCATGTGCTGCCCGAGCCCATCGATAACCCGCGCCTGGTGGTGGCCAGCCCTGCGGCCATGGCATTGCTGGACCTGGATCCGGCCGTTGCTGAAACCCCGGAGTTCGCCGAGCTGTTCAGCGGCCATAAGCTCTGGGCCGACGCGGTACCGAGGGCGATGGTCTATTCCGGGCATCAGTTCGGCTCCTACAACCCGCAACTGGGTGATGGACGCGGCTTGTTGCTGGGCGAGGTCTACAACCAGGCCGGTGAACACTGGGACTTGCACCTCAAGGGCGCCGGCCAGACGCCTTTTTCACGCATGGGCGATGGCCGCGCGGTGTTGCGCTCCTCGATCCGCGAGTTTCTCGCCTCTGAGGCGCTGTATGCCCTGAACATTCCGACCACCCGCGCGCTGTGCGTGATTGGCTCCGATACGCCGGTCTGGCGCGAGAAACAGGAACGCGCGGCGATGGTCCTGCGTGTGGCGCCGAGTCACGTGCGTTTCGGGCATTTCGAGTATTTCTACTACACCAAACGCCCCGAGAAGCAGAAAGAACTCGGCGAGCACGTGCTGGCCATGCATTTTCCCGAGTGCCTGGAACAACCGGAACCGTATCTGGCGATGTTCCGCGAAATCGTCGAGCGTAACGCCGAGCTGATTGCCAAGTGGCAGGCCTATGGCTTCTGCCACGGAGTGATGAACACCGACAACATGTCGATCCTCGGCATCACCTTCGACTACGGCCCATTTGCCTTCCTCGACGACTTCGATGCCCACTTCATCTGCAACCACTCCGACGATCAGGGCCGGTACTCCTTCAGCAACCAGGTGCCGATCGGCCAATGGAACCTCAGCGCCCTGGCCCAGGCCCTGACGCCGTTCATCAGTGTCGAAGCCCTGCGCGAAACCCTCGGGCTGTACCTGCCGCTGTACCAAGCCCACTACCTGGACCTGATGCGCCGCCGCCTCGGCTTCACCACCGCGGAAGACGATGACCAGAAACTGCTGGAACACCTGCTGCAATTGATGCAGAACAGTGGCGTCGATTACAGCCTGTTCTTCCGTCGATTGGGTGAGGACGCCCCGGAGCTGGCCGTTTCCCGCTTGCGCGATGACTTCGTCGACATCAAGGGTTTCGATGCCTGGGGCGAGCTCTACGTTGCCCGGGTGGCTCGCGAAGGCGTGGTTGACCAGGAACAGCGACGCAAAAGGATGCACGCGGTCAATCCGCTGTACATCCTGCGTAATTACCTGGCGCAGAAGGCTATCGATGCGGCTGAGAGCGGCGACTATTCAGAGGTTCGACGGCTGCACGCAGTGCTGAGCAATCCGTTCGAGGAACAGCCGGGGATGGAGAGTTACGCCGAGCGGCCGCCGGAGTGGGGCAAGCATTTGGAGATTAGTTGTTCGTCTTGAGCCCACCGAAATTTCGGATTGGCATTGATCGGTGCTCACGGCCATAGGCCTCGACCTATTGATAATCGGGATCTTTGCCTCCAGATCCCTGGCACTGATTGCTAATTTTCGAAGAGCCGACCATGACCGACCCTCTCCTCATCCCCTGCCCCCACTGCAACGGCCTCAACCGCATCCCCCCCGAGCGCCTCAGCGACCATCCAAAATGCGGGCGCTGCAAGGCCGAGGTCTTGCTGAGCAAGCCGTTCGAATTGAAGCAAGGCGATTACGCCAGCCAGATCAAAGGCGATCTGCCGTTGCTGGTGGATGTGTGGGCCGATTGGTGCGGGCCGTGCAAGTCGTTTGCGCCGGTGTTCGAGCAGGCGGCCGCTCAGTTGGCGGGCAAGTGCCGGTTGGCGAAACTGGACAGCGAGGCGAACCAGCAGTTGTCGGCGCAGTTGGGGATTCGCTCGATTCCGAGTCTGATTCTGTTCAAGAACGGCCGGGAAGTGGCGCGCCAGAGCGGGGCGTTTCCGCTGCCGCAGTTGATGAGTTGGCTGCGTAGCCAAGGGATCTAAAACCACCGCCAATCAAATCTAGGAGTGAGCCTGCTCGCGATAGTGGATTGTCAGTCGGCATCAATTTTGACTGTTACAACGCTATCGCGAGCAGACTCACTCCTACATGGGTTCGGTGGTGTTTTCAGGGATCAGGCATTTTCCAGCAGGTTGTGCAGTTCGACGAATTGCTGGGTCAGCTTGTGCCGTGGGTCGAGGTGGATCAGCGGCGTGTTCGCCTGGTGAGATTCGCGCATACGCACAGAACTGGCCAGGTACACCGGCAACACCGGCAACCCTTCTGCGATCAACTCGTCGAGGATCTGTTGGGGCAGGCTGGCGCGAGCCTGGAACTGGTTGACCACAATGCCTTCGACTTCCAGGCCTTCGTTGTGGTCTTCCTTCAATTCCTCGATTTCACCCAGCAGCCCGTACAACGCCTGACGCGAGAAGCTGTCGCAGTCGAAGGGGATCAGCACGCGATCCGCAGCAATCAACGCCGATACCGCGTAGAAGTTCAGCGCGGGCGGTGTATCCAGGTAAATCCGGTCGTAATCTTCCCCCAACTCGTCAAGCAGCTTACGCAGCTTGTTGATCTTGTGTTTGGCCTCAAGTTTGGGTTGCAAATCCGCCAGTTCAGCCGTGGCAGTGATCACATGCAGGTTGTCGAAGGGCGTTTCGTAGATGTCGACCTGGTTCTTCTTCGAGAACGGGCCGGAGGAAAGGGTTTGCTTGAAGAAATCGGCGATGCCCATCGGGATGTCATTGCCGGTGAGGCCCGTCAGGTATTGAGTGGAGTTGGCCTGGGCATCGAGATCCACCAATAGGGTGCGATAGCCCTCGCTGGCGCTGACCGCCGCCAGATTGCAGGCAATACTGGATTTGCCCACGCCACCTTTTTGATTAAATACCACGCGCCGCATGTCAGACCTCCGTGTATCAAAGAATGACCGAGTGTAGTAGTCCACGGCATCGCTTAGCTACCTCCTTGGGACAAGGACTACACGGTCATGTCCTGTTTCCCCATTGATAGGAGGCAATCTCATTCACTGATTCGGGTAACTGGCCGACAGACGCGCGCATTCCGATGTAGATAAGGGCCAACCGATAGCTTTTCGTGGACCGGACGGTACATTTCCTTGCGCAAAATGTAACCAGCATTTGCTACGCACCCGTAGCACCCGGATAATGCGCGCCACTCGGCGTTACGCGCCACGTAAGGTCTGTCGCTGTTTTTGCGACTCCCGCGTCACGTTAGCCCTGCAGGGGCGGGATGTATGTCTGTGATCAACTTCAACATCGCCCAATGGCGCGCATGGGCTCCCGGGCTCGAAAGCGTGGACGACTGGCAGGCATGGAGCCGACAACCGGTCGTGCTTGCGAGCAGCGATGCCGCTCCCGACGTGTCGTTTCTGCCCGCCATGCAGCGCCGACGACTCAGCCGTTTGGCGCGAATGGCCTTCAGTGTCGGCTGGCCCTTGGCCGAGGGTCGCACTGACCTACCGTTGGTCTTTATTTCCCGCCACGGCGAAACGCCGCGCACGTTCGAAATCCTCAGGGATCTGGCGGCCGACCAACCGTTGTCACCCACTCAATTCAGCTTGTCCGTCCACAACGCCGTTATTGGTCTATGGTCGATCATGCGTGGCGAAACCAGCGAAATGACGGCGCTCGCCGCTGCCGGTGACGGGCTTGAACACGGCATGCTAGAGGCCGCGGCGATGCTGGACGAAGGCTCGCCTGCTGTCCTGCTGATTGTCGCCGAAGAACAACCGCCCGACGCCTACGAGACCTGGATCGACGATGTGCCGTTTCCCTATGCCGTGGCTTTGTTGCTGACCCCCGGTACCGACTGGCAGTTGTCCTTGAACAGCTCGACGCAAAGCTTGTCCAAAGCCCACTGGCCCCATGCCCTGAATCTGTTACGTACCCTGCTCGGCCAGCAAACCACTTGCCAACATGCCTGGAAGAATCGTGTATGGACCTGGCATCGCACCCCGTAACCGGAAAAAACCGCGACGCCTATTACTGGCGCCTGCTGGCCACTGCCGCAAGCTTCACCCTGTTCGGGTTGGGCGGCCTGTGCCTGCGGCTGGTGGTTTTCCCGCTGCTGGGTTGCCTGCCCGGGGATGCCAGAACCCACCGTCTGCGCGCACGAAAAACCGTCAGTCGTTGCTTCTGGTTTTTTGTCCGGTTCATGGCCCGTACCGGTGTCCTGACCTACGACATTCAGGGCGCGGAAAAACTCGGTCGTCCCGGGCAAATGATCCTGGCCAATCACCCCTCGCTGATTGATGTCGTGTTTCTGATTGGCCTGGTGCCTCATGCCAATTGCGTGGTGAAACAAAGCCTCTGGGACAACCCCTTTACCCGCGCCCCGCTACGCCGTACCGAATACATCAGCAACGACGGCAGCATGGACATGCTGGACGCGGCTGCCGATGCGTTGAAAGACGGTCAGACCTTGATCATTTTTCCCGAAGGCACGCGCACCCAGCCTGGCGAGGCGCCAGCCTTTCATCGGGGGGGCGCGGCGATCGCTCTGCGCGGTGCGAAAATCCTCACCCCGGTGATTATCAAGGTCAGCCCGACAACATTGACCAAGGCCGAGCCCTGGTATCGGATCCCGAAACGCCGCGTGCACTTCAGTTTTCGTGTTGGGGCCGATATAGACCCACAGTCTTTCGCAACGCTAGGCCCGCCCCCACAGGCTTCGCGCAAGCTCAACGAATATTTGCATACTTACTTTATTAAGGAGCTCGCCGAAGATGAGCGATCTACACCGTGAAATTAAAGATCTGATCATCGACGCCCTCGGCCTCGAAGACATCAGCGCCGACGACATTGACAACGAACAGACATTGTTTGGCGAAGGCCTGGGCCTGGATTCGGTGGACGCTCTCGAGCTCGGCCTGGCGATTCAGAAAAAATACGGCATCAAAATCGACGCCGACGCCAAGGACACCCGTAATCACTTCACCAACGTGGCGAGCCTTGCGGCGTTCGTCACTGCAAAACAGGCAGCTTGAGACCGGACCATGCAAACTCGTGACGACATTTTCAACACCCTGCGCGATGCCCTGGTCGAACTCTTCGAGCTGGACCCGGCACGCGTGAGCCTCGAATCGAACCTGTATCAGGATCTGGAAATCGACAGCATCGACGCCGTCGACCTGATCGATCACATCAAGCGTCAGACTGGCAAGAAAATCGCCGCCGAAGAATTCAAATCGGTGCGCACTGTCAGCGACGTGGTCGAGGCGGTGTATCGCCTGGTTCAACCGGCAGCATGAGCCGACTGATCGGCCTTGGCCTGCTGCTCGCGGGCCTGTTGTACCCCTTTGCGGTGTATTTCGGCATGGAACATTTTGCTCCGTGGCAGTTCGGCCTGCTCTTGGGCAGCCTGTGGCTGGCTCGGGCGTTGCTCGGTGCGCGGCGTCCCGGCAGCCTGTGGATGGCGACCATCGCCATCGCTTTTTGCCTGTTGCTGGCACTGTTCGACAGCCCGCAGTTGCTGCGCTGGTACCCGGTGTTGATCAGCGCATTCATGCTCGGGCTGTTTGGCCTGAGCCTAAAATTCGGCCCGCCGATGGTCGAACGCCTGGCGCGTCTGCGTGAACCGCACCTGCCGGCCAAGGCCATTATTTATACGCGTCAGGTGACGATTGCCTGGTGTGTGTTTTTCATCTTTAACGGCTTGCTCGCCGCCGCCCTGACCCTTTGGGCGCCGCTGAGCTGGTGGATGTTGTACACCGGTCTGATTTCCTACGGATTGATGGGCCTGCTGTTTGCCATTGAATGGCTGATACGACAACGGGTTCGAGGCCACTCATGAATTGGATAAAGCTTGAGCAGCTATTGCTCAAGGCTCAACCGGAGCGTGCCGTCACGGCCGAACCGGCGTTGAATCATGCTCAACTGTGCGAACAGGCCCTGCGTTTGGCAGCCGGCCTGCAAGCCCAAGGTGTGCAGCGCATTGCCGTGCACCTGGAAGACGCCGCCGACCTGGCCATTGCCCTGCTCGGCGCCTGGCGTGCCGGGGTCAGCGTGCTGCTGCCCGCCGACCTGCAACCGCAGACGCGCCAGCGCTGGTCCGGCGAAGTCGATCTGTGGCTGACCGATCTGGCCGATGACGCGCACCTGAGCGATTACCGTCACCCGCCTCTCGCGGGTGCCGCACTGGACTTGGACACCTGCCAGCTGAGCCTTTGCACTTCCGGCTCCAGTGGCGAGCCCAAACGCATCGACAAAACCCTGCGCCAACTGGCCAATGAAGTTCAGGCGCTGGAACAACTCTGGGGCGCAGACCTGGGCGAGGCGTGCATCATCGGCAGCGTCGCTACTCAACACATCTATGGCTTGCTGTTCCGGGTGCTGTGGCCGTTGTGCGCCGGGCGGACATTTGTACGCAAGCAGCTGGCGTTTCCCGAAGACTTGCAGCGCGCCAGCCGTGAACACCCGGCCTTTGCCTGGGTCGCCAGCCCGGCGCTGCTCAAACGCATGGGAGACAACCTCGACTGGCCTGCCTTGAGCGCCGTGCGACGAGTGTTTTCCTCGGGTGGTGCATTGCCCGCCGAGGCCGCGCAGCGCCTGCACCAGCGTCTGCAACAATGGCCAACGGAAATCCTCGGCAGCTCGGAAACCGGCGGCATCGCCTGGCGTCAGGGGGAGGATCTCTGGCAGCCATTTGCGGATGTCGAACTGAGCCAGGACAGTGATGGCGCGCTGCTGATCCAATCGCCCTATTTGCCTAAGGGCCACACCGAACACACCGCTGACGCCGCACGCATTACGGCCAACGGCCGTTTTGAATTGCTCGGGCGGCTGGACCGGATCGTCAAACTGGAAGAAAAACGTATCTCGCTGCCTATGCTGGAAAAGGCCCTGATGAACCACAACTGGGTCGCGGAAGCGCGCCTCGGTGTGGTCCAGGAAAACCGCGCCTCGCTGGGTGCGCTGTTGGTGTTAACCGAATCAGGCCTGCATGCCTTGCGCAATCAGGGTCGACGCGCCCTCACGCAGGAACTGCGTCAGCACCTGACCCAGCACTGCGAAACCCTCGCCCTGCCACGACGCTGGCGATTGCTGCGGCAAATGCCTCTGAACGCTCAGGGCAAACTGCCTCAGGCCGATGTCGAAGCTTTGCTGCTGGCGCCCCGCGTCAAAGCGCCGGAAGTGCTCGAACAGGTCGAATTCGACGGCGAGTGGAGCCTTCAGCTGGCGGTCCCGCCGGACCTCGCTTACTTCAGCGGCCACTTCCCGCAAACCCCGGTACTGCCCGGCGTGGTGCAGGTGGAATGGGCGATGAGCCTCGGCCAGCAATTGATGGACCTGCCGGCAAAATTCGCGGGCATGGAAGTGCTGAAATTCCAGCAACTGGTGCGCCCCGGTGACGAAATCCAGCTGCACCTGCGCTTTGACCCGGAGCGCAGCAAATTGTATTTCGCCTATCGAAATGAAACCGCCACCTGCTCAAGTGGGCGGATTTTGCTGGAGGCGGCAAGTAATGCATAACCTGTGGTGTCAGCGCTTGTTGTGGCGAGAGGTTTCAGATCGTGCATAGTCCCTGCGCCGTGATCCCGGTCTATAACCACGAAAACGCAATCACCACCGTGGTCGATGCGCTGATCGCCAATGGCCTGCCGTGCATTCTGGTGGACGATGCCAGCGATCAAGCCTGCGCCAGAGTGCTCGACCGATTGGCCCAACGCGAGATGGTCAACCTGATCCGCCTTACTGCCAATCAGGGCAAGGGCGGCGCCGTCATGACCGGCCTGCGCGAAGCCTCACGCCTGGGTTTCAGCCACGCGTTGCAAGTCGATGCCGACGGACAGCACGACCTGCAAGACGTGCCGCTCTTCATTGAGCAATCACGCGCCCACCCCGGCGCGGTGATCTGCGGTTACCCGCAATACGACGCCAGCGTGCCCAAAGGTCGTTTGTACGCCCGCTACCTGACGCACGTCATGGTGTGGATCAACACGTTGTCCTTGCAGATTCGCGACTCCATGTGCGGCTTTCGCGTCTATCCATTACCGCCGACGCTGGCGCTGATCGACTCGGCGAAGATCGGCAAACGCATGGACTTTGATTCCGACATTCTCGTGCGCCTGGCCTGGCGCAACCTGCCGATGCAATGGCTGCCGACCCGGGTTCACTACCCGCTGGACGGTGTCTCGCATTTCCGCCTGTTCCACGACAATGTGCTGATTTCCAGCATGCACACACGGCTGTTTTTCGGCATGTTGCTGCGGGCACCGATGATCCTCTGGCGACGGTGGCGGGCATGAGCAGTGACGTAGATAAAAAGCACTGGGCCGATCGCCAGGAGCGAGGCAGCTTCTGGCTGATGAAGCTCACCGCGTTCGGCGCCAAAGTGCTGGGCCGGCGGCTGTTGAGCCCGATTTTGTACGGCATCGTCCTGTACTTTTTCCTGTTCGGACGCAGCGCGCGCCACAGCGCCTGGCAGTACCAGCAACGTCTCGTCGACTGGAGCGGTCGCGCGGAACTGCGCCCCACCCATTGGCGCGTGTTCGGCCAGTTCATGGCATTCGCCGACTCCATGCTCGACAAGCTCGACGTGTGGAACGGCAAGCTGAGCATCGACCAGATCGAAATCATCGATCCGGCGCTGCTGCGCAATCAACTGCGCGGCACCCGTGGGCAGATGCTGGTGGGCGCACACCTGGGCAATCTCGAGGTCTGCCGCGCACTCGCCGAAATCGGTGAAAAAGTCACGATGAACGTGCTGGTCCACACCAAACACGCCGAGCAGTTCAACCGTTTACTCGGCGAGGCCGGTGCAACCAATCTGCGGTTGATCCAGGTCAGCGAGCTGGACCCGGTGATCATGCTGCAATTGCATGAGCGCCTTGAACGCGGCGAATGGCTGGCGATTGCCGGCGACCGCGTGCCGCTGCACGGCGGACGCAGTGTGACCGTGGATTTTCTCGGCCACCCGGCGGCGTTCCCTCAGGGGCCGTGGCTGCTCGCCGGTTTGCTGAAATGCCCGATCAATCTGCTGATGTGCCTGAAAAAACCATCGGGCCAATACCGCGTGACCCTCGAACCGTTTGCCGAGGCCGTGGTGTGGAAACGCAGCGATCGCGAACAGGTCATTCATCAGTGGGCGTCCCGCTACGCCGAGCGCCTGGGTCACTATTGCCTCGAAGCGCCCCAACAATGGTTCAACTTTTACCCTTTCTGGAAGACCGATGACGACGCCAACGCATGAGCCGGTAACCTTCGGCGAACTCCCTTTGCGCATCGAAGACGTGCTGGCCCTGGCCAACCGTCAGGTGCCGACGCAGTTGCAGGGCGATCCCGCGTACCGCGAGCGTATCGCCAAGGGCGCGCGATTCCTCGATTCCCTGTTGGACAAGGAAGGCGTGATCTATGGCGTGACCACCGGTTATGGCGACTCCTGCGTGGTCGCGGTGCCGCTTCACCACGTCGAGGCCCTGCCCCGTCATCTGTATACCTTTCACGGCTGTGGCCTGGGCAAACTGCTCGACGAACAAGCCACCCGTGCGGTGCTCGCTGCGCGTTTGCAGTCGCTGTGCCACGGCGTGTCCGGAGTGCGCGTGGAACTGCTGGAACGCCTGCAAGCGTTTCTCGAACACGACATCCTGCCGCTGATCCCGGAAGAAGGTTCGGTGGGCGCCAGCGGTGATCTGACGCCGTTGTCCTACGTTGCTGCGACCCTGTCCGGTGAACGCGAAGTGATGTTCCGAGGTGAACGCCGCCAAGCCGCCGACGTGCATCGTGAACTGGGCTGGCAGCCGTTGGTACTGCGACCGAAAGAGGCACTGGCGTTGATGAACGGCACCGCCGTGATGACCGGCCTTGCCTGCCTGGCCTTCGCCCGCGCCGATTACCTGCTGCAACTGGCCACCCGCATCACCGCACTGAACGTGGTGGCGTTGCAGGGCAACCCGGAACACTTCGACGAGCGACTGTTCGCCGCCAAACCGCACCCGGGGCAGATGCTAGTTGCCGCGTGGCTGCGCAAGGATCTGGCGATCGACGCGCCGACCGCGCCGCTTCACCGCCTGCAAGACCGTTATTCCCTGCGTTGCGCGCCCCATGTCCTCGGTGTATTGGCCGACAGCCTGAACTGGTTGCGCTCGTTCATCGAAATTGAACTCAACAGCGCCAACGACAATCCGATCATCGACGCTGAAGCCGAGCGCGTTTTGCACGGTGGGCATTTCTACGGCGGGCACATCGCGTTCGCCATGGACAGCCTGAAAAACCTGGTGGCCAACGTGGCCGACTTGCTGGATCGGCAACTCGCGTTGCTGGTGGACGAGCGTTACAACCATGGCTTGCCGAGCAATCTGTCCGGCGCCAGCGCTGACCGGGCGATGCTCAACCACGGCTTCAAGGCCGTGCAGATCGGCACCAGCGCCTGGACCGCCGAAGCACTGAAAAACACCATGCCGGCCAGCGTTTTCTCGCGCTCTACCGAGTGCCACAACCAGGACAAAGTGAGCATGGGCACCATTGCCGCCCGCGATGCGATTCGTGTGCTGGAGCTGACCGAACAGGTCGCCGCCGCGACTTTGCTCGCAGCCAATCAGGGCGTGTGGCTGCGCAGCAAGGCCGAGGATGCTCGCCCATTGCCGCCAGCCCTGGCCGCCATGCACGAGGAACTGGCCAAGGACTTCCCGCCGGTCATCGAAGATCGTGCCCTGGAAGGCGAATTGCGTCTGTGCCTGAAACGAATTGCCGAGCAACACTGGAGGCTGCATGCGTAGCAAGGGAGTGCTTCACACCGATACGGAAATCCAGGTGCCGTTCTTTGACGTCGACACCATGCACGTGGTCTGGCATGGCCATTACGTCAAGTATCTGGAAGTCGCCCGTTGCGCGCTGCTGGACAAGATCGGCCATAACTACACGGCGATGTCCGAGTCGGGTTACGCCTGGCCGGTCATCGACTTGCAACTGCGCTACGTGCGCGGCGCAGTGTTCGGGCAGAAGCTGAACGTGCGGGCAAATCTGGTGGAGTGGGAGAACCGGTTGAAGATCAATTACCTGATCAGTGACCTGGAAACCGGCGAACGCCTGACCCGCGCCAGCTCCGTGCAGGTCGCCGTCGACATGGCCAGCCGCGAAATGCAGCTGGCCTCACCGAAGGTCTTTACCGACGCTGTCGAAAGGACGCTGGCATGAACCCGATCTTCAAATATTTCGGTGCGCTGGTACTGCTCGGCTTGTCATCGCTCGCCAACGCCTTTGATCTGCAACAACTGAGTGATCAGTTGGCCAAACCCGATGTCATCCACGGTAACTTCATCCAGGAAAAACACCTGCGCGCCCTGCCCCAACCGCTGACCAGCAAGGGCACGTTCGTTCTCGCAAAAAATCATGGCCTGCTGTGGCTGCTGAAAACCCCGCTGCAACAGGATTACCGCATCACCGCCAACGGCATCGCCCGACGCGACGCCAACGGTTGGCAAATGCTGCCAGGCAAGAGCGCCGGCGCCGAGCAGAACCGCTTGTTCCTCGCCGTACTGCAAGGCGACAGCAGCGGGTTGCAGCGTGACTTCGAGCTGTCATTGAGCGGCGACGCGCAGAACTGGAAGCTGACGTTGATCCCGCGCTCGCTGCTGCTCAAGCAAGTGTTCAAGCAGATCAACATCACCGGCAGTGAATTGGTGAGCACCATCGAACTGCTGGAAACCCAAGGCGACAGCACCCTGTTGCGCATGCAGGACAGCACCAGCGCCCACCCCTTGAGCACTGCGGAGCAACATGACTTTGCCGAGTGAACGCAGGCTGCCATGGCTATTCCTGATCCTGCTGCTGGCAGTGCTCGCGCTCGCCGGTTGGCAATGGCGCGACGGCGCGCCGCTGTCGGCCAACCTGATGGAACTGGTGCCGGGCACGGCGCCGGATGCGCTGGAACTGCGCGCCGAACAACGTATGCAGGAACCGCTGAACCGCGAAATGCTGGTGTTGGTCGGCCACAAGGATCGCGAGCACGCCATCGCCATGGCGCAGAAGCTCGGCGAGCAATGGCAGGCCAGCGGTCTGTTCGAGAAGGTGCAGTGGACGTTACAAGCCGACTTGCCCGCACTGCGCACGCAACTGCTGCAAGGCCGATTGGCAATGCTGTCCGAGGCGGATCGACAGCAACTGGTCGAGCATCCCGACGTGTTCATCCAGCAACGGGTTCAGGCGCTGTTCGACCCGTTCACCGGCTTCAGTCTGGTGCCGAGCCAGGATGACTGGTTGGGCCTGACCGGGCGTATCCAGAACAGCCAGCCGCAACACGGCACCGTGCAACTGGACATTGGCAGCGGCGCGTTGATCGCCGATGCCGACGGCAAGAGCTGGGTGATGCTGCGGGCAAAAACCACCGGAAACGCCTTCGACATGAGCCTGCCGCTGCAAGTGGCCGATTTGCTGAAACACAGCCGCGAACAAGCGGCGCAGTCTGACGTGCAACTGCTGGCAGCCAGCGGATTACTCTACGCCGCGAGTGGTCAGCAACAAGCGACTCGCGAGATCACGTGGGTCGGCGGCGGCGCCACACTGGGGATTCTGGCGTTGCTGTTGCTGGCCTTCCGGCGTTGGCGGGTATTGCTCGCGTTCATTCCGGTGCTGGTGGGCATGCTGTTTGGCGCGGTGGCCTGCGTGGCGCTGTTCGGCCACATGCATGTGATGACGCTGGTGCTCGGCTCCAGCCTGATCGGTGTGGCCGTCGATTACCCGCTGCATTACCTGTCGAAAAGCTGGAGCCTGAAACCCTGGCACAGCTGGCCCGCGTTGCGCCTGACGCTGCCGGGCCTGACGCTGAGCCTGATCACCAGCTGCATCGGTTACCTGGCGCTTGCGTGGACACCGTTCCCGGCCCTGACCCAGATAGCCGTGTTCTCCGCCGCCGGTTTGCTGGGTGCCTATCTGTCCGCCGTTTGTCTGTTGCCGGCACTGCTCAAGGGCGCCGATATCCGTCCAGCACAATGGCCACTGCGCCTCTGCGAATGTTTGCTGAGCCTGCGTGACGCGCTGCTCAAACAGGCCAGCACGCCGGTATTGCTGGCCATACTGATTGCTTTCTGCGTGGGCGGTCTGCTGCAACTCGACAGCAAAAACGACATCCGCCAATGGATCGGCGCACCGCAGCAATTGACTGACGAAGCCAAGACCATTGCGCGCATCACCGGTTTTCAACCGACCAGCCAGTTCTTCCTGGTGCGCGGCACCAATCAACAGGAGTTACTGGAGCGTCAGACCGCATTGAGCGACCGACTGGATCAGTTGGTGAACCTGGACAAACTCCAGGGCTACTTGTCGCTGAATCAACTGGTCAGCCAGCCCAGCGAGCAGCAGCACGTGCGGGAAGCACTGAGCAAATTGCCTCAGTTCTGGCAGCCACTGCTCGACGTCGGTGTACCGGCAGAAGCGCTGCACGCCGAGCTGACGAAACTGCAGGCGTTGCCCACCGAAGACATCGATGCCGCACTGCTCGGGCCGCTGGCTGAACCTTATCGCCCACTGTGGCTGGGGCCGACCGGTGACGGTGGCGTGGCGGCGATGGTCAGCCTGCAAGGCCTGAACGACCCGACCCTGTTACGCGTTCAAGCGCTGGATTTGCCCGGCGTCAAACTGGTCGACCGTCTCGGTGAATTGAACAGCGTTTTCGCCGCGACACAGATCAGCGCAGCGGAGCTCAAACTCGCCTCCTGCGCGCTGATCGTGCTGGTGTTGATACTGCCATTCGGTCTCGGCGGTGCCTTGCGCATCGTCGCCCTGCCTCTGCTCGCCGCGCTGTGCAGCCTGGCCAGTCTCGGCTGGCTGGGGCAACCGTTGACGCTGTTCAGCCTGTTCGGCCTGCTGCTGGTGACGGCGATCAGTGTCGATTACGCGATCCTCATGCGCGAGCAGGTCGGCGGCGCCGCTGTGAGCCTGCTCGGTACCTTGCTGGCGGCGCTGACCACTTGGCTGTCGTTCGGTCTGCTCGCCGTATCAAGTACCCCGGCCGTGAGCAACTTTGGATTGTCAGTGAGCCTGGGGCTGGCTTTCAGTTTCATCCTGGCGCCATGGGCGGGACGACATCTGCACACGGCTGCGGTCGCGGAGTCAGCCGCATGATGATCGCCCTGTTCTGGCTGATGGCCCTCGCGCTGTTCGGCGTGGCCACCCGTGTCGGTCGTCATTTCGGCCTGATTCCCATCGTCAGCCAGTTGCTGCTGGCGACCTTCGGCCTGCCGCTGCTGATGTACCTCTGGATCGAACCCGGTTGGCAGCTCAGCGGCGCTGAACTGATCTCGCCGACATGGCTGAAAAACCTCTATAGCCTGAGCTTTGCCCTGCTGCTGGGGCACATCCTGAGTGACGTGATCGATCTGCGGCTGGATCGCCAGAGCCTGAAAATCGCCCTGCCGAGTTTTTGCGTTCCGTTCGCGGGGGGGTTGGCGACGGCGGTGTGGTTGCTGCCCGCGCAATCGTGGATCAGTTCATTGGCGGTGGGCCTGGTGTTCGCCATCACCGCGATTCCGGTGCTGTATTTGTACCTGCGCCACATCAACTACCCGCCCGACGCCACCCGGCGCCTGGTGCAGACCGCGATCCTCATCGACCTGGCGTGCTGGACGCTGTTCGGCTTCGCTCAAGGCAGCCTGCACCTGAGCAGTTTGCTCCTGCCGCTGGCTGGTGCCTGCCTGCCGGTGCTGCTGCGTGTGCTCGGTCTGCGTCAGCCGTTGCTGCACAGTGGCTGTTTTTTCGCGCTGCTGGTGGTCGCCGAGCACTTCAAGCTCAATGCGCTGATTTTCGGCATCGGTTATCTGCTGTGCATGGCCGCGCTGAAAGTACCGCTGGTGTGGCCAATGTCCGCAGTGTGGATGACCCGTCTGCAAACCTGGATCGCCATTCCGCTGATCCTCACGTTCGGCATTGTGCAGATCAACGTTCACGCCGCCATGACCAGCCTGAGCTGGCTACAACTGGCCGCATTGCTGCTGTTGCCGATTGCCAGCAAACTGCTGGGCAACTGGCTGGGTCTCGGCTGGGCCGGCGCCTCCTTTGAAGGCGCCAGTCGCTGGCGGGAAAGCTTGCTGCTGAACATTCGTGGCTTGAGCGAGATCGTTTTTCTCAACCTGCTGCTGCAACAACAACTCATCAGCCCGGCGCTGTACTTTGCGCTGATGGTGATGGGCCTGATCGCAACGCTGCTGCCGGCACTGGCCGGCATGCACAGCCCCCCTTTGAACATCGCCGCCCCGGCAAGGAGCCCCCGTGCCAACAGTTGAAATGCAACGTCGCCAGGTCGTCGTCATCGGCGCGGGGCCCTCGGGCGCCATCGCTGCCGCGCTGCTCAAGCGCAACGGTCATGATGTGCTGATGATCGAGCGCCAGCACTTCCCACGGTTCTCCATCGGCGAGAGCCTGTTATCGCATTGCCTGGATTTCGTTGAAGAGGCCGGCATGCTCGAAGCCGTGAACGATGCAGGTTTCCAGCTAAAAAACGGCGCCGCGTTCGCCTGGGGCGAGCAGTACAGCGCCTTCGATTTTGGCGACACGTTCAGCCATGGCAAACCGACCACATTCCAGGTGCAACGCGCCGATTTCGACAAGCTGCTGGCCGATCAGGCTGCGCTGCAAGGCGTAGAAGTGCGTTACGGCGAAACCATCGTCAGCGTCGATTTCGACTTGCCGAAGCCGCAGCTCGAGGTGCTGCGCGAAGACGGCAGCCAGTACCGCGTCGAAGCGGATTTCGTGCTCGACGCCAGCGGCTATGGTCGTGTGCTGCCACGTCTGCTGGACCTTGAAGCGCCGTCGAACTTCCCGGTGCGCCAGGCCGTGTTTACCCATATCGAAGACCATATCGACAGCCCGTCTTTCGAGCGGGAAAAGATCCTGATTACGACCCACCCCATCCATCGCGACATCTGGTTCTGGACCATCCCGTTCAGCAACGGTCGATGCTCGGTGGGCGTGGTCGCGGCCGCTGAACATTTCGAAGGTCGCATGGAGAATCTGGACGAGTGCCTGCGCGGTTTCATTGCCGAAACCCCGAGCCTGGCTGGCGTACTGAAAAATGCCGTGTGGGACACACCCGCACGCACCATCGGCGGCTACTCGGCCAATGTCAAAACCTTGCACGGCCCCGGCTTTGCGCTGCTCGGCAACGCCGCGGAGTTCCTCGACCCGGTGTTCTCCTCCGGTGTGACCATCGCCATGCGCTCGGCGAGCATGGCCGCGGGCGTGTTGCATCGCCAACTGCAAGGGCACAGCGTGGACTGGCAGAGCGAGTTCGCCGAACCGCTCAAGCGTGGCGTCGACACCTTCCGTTGCTACGTCGAGGGCTGGTACGCCGGGACCTTCCAGGATGTGATCTTCCACACCGGCGGCTCACCGGATATCCGCCGCATGATCAGCGCCATTCTCGCCGGTTATGCCTGGGACGAACGCAACCCGTTCGTCAGTGAACCCAAGCGTCGGCTGCGCATGTTGTCAGAACTCTGCGCCAGAGATGTCACATGAATGACAGGACCGCCTGTTTGCGGTGCAACTCCCTTGAAGGTAATGCCTGATGATCCGTTTTCTGCTCCTGGGCTGCCTGCTGTTGCTGAGCGCTTGCGCCAGCCAGGCACCGCTGCCCGAGCACATCCCGAAGCTGTCGTTGCCGCTGCAACTGCACATCCAGCGCCTTGAAGCCGCGCAACGACAGGACTGGGTATTGGTGATCCAGCACGAAGAGGCGGGGCTTCGCTGGTCGATGATGGATTTGCTGGGCATTCCACAAGCGCGGCAGAAACTGATCGATGGCAAGTGGCACGCCGATGGTCTGTTGCCGCCCAACCCGGAAGCCCGGGAGCTGTTCGCCGCGCTGCTGTTTGCCCTGACCCCCAAGGATGAACTGTCGGGTAATTACCCCACTGCGTGGCAGCACGGCAGGCAACGCTCGCTGCCAACACACTGGGACGTCTTATATTCACAACCCATGACCTTTGAATTGAACCTGCCCAAGGGGCCCCGGTATGAAGTCACGCCGCTGAGCGGGGAAGCACCATGACAGCCTACTTGAATGCCCTCGGGGTGATCTGCGCATTGGGTCGTGGCAAACACGAGGTTGCCGCCAATCTGTTTGCCGGCGATTGCTCGGGCCTGCGCGTCGAAACCGGCTGGGTGCCAGAGCGCGCCTTGCCGGTTGCGGCAGTGAGCGGCGAACTGCCGTCGATTCCGCTTGAGTTGAAAGTGCAAGACACTCGCAACAACCAATTGCTGATGGACGCCGCACTGCAAATTCGCGACGAGATTGATCAGGCGATCCAGACCTACGGCCGTGATCGGATCGGCGTGATTCTGGGCACCAGCACTTCGGGTATCGATGAGGCCAGCCGTGGGTTGGCCCATTACATCCGTGAACATCAATTCCCTGCCGAGTACGACTATCAGCAACAGGAACTCGGCGCGCCGGCCAGCTTCCTCGCCGACTGGCTGCAATTGAGCGGTCCGGCCTATGTGATTTCCACCGCCTGCACCTCCAGCGCCCGGGCGCTGATGAGTGCCCAGCGCCTGCTGGACCTGGGCCTGTGCGACGCGGTGTTGTGCGGCGGCGTCGACAGCTTGTGCAAACTGACCCTCAACGGCTTCTCGGCCCTGGAAGCGGTGTCCGGACAACGCTGCAATCCGTTTTCAGTCAACCGCAACGGCATCAACATCGGCGAAGCGGCCGTGTTGTTTCTGATGAGCAAAAATGCAGGAGATGGCCAGGCCATTGCCTTACTCGGCAGCGGCGCCAGCTCCGATGCGCACCATATTTCCGCGCCGGAACCGACCGGTCGTGGTGCACTGCAAGCCATGAGCAAAGCCCTGAACCGGGCAAACCTGCAGCCGCAGCAGATCCATTACCTGAACCTGCACGGCACCGCGACCCAGCATAACGACGCCATGGAAAGCCTCGCCGTGGCGACGCTGTTCCCGCAAGGCGTACCCTGCTCATCGACCAAGCCGATGACCGGTCACACCCTCGGCGCTGCCGGTGCGCTGGAAGCCGCGTTCTGCTGGCTGAGCCTGAGCCCGGACAACCGCGACCACGCCCTGGCGCCTCATCTCTGGGACGGCCAGCCCGACCCGCTCCTGCCCGCGCTGCATTGGGTGACCCCGGCCGATCGCCTGACGTCCATTGCACCTCGCTATTTGATGAGCAATTCCTTTGCCTTCGGTGGCAACAACGTCAGCCTGATTATCGGAGATGCACCATGATTGACTGGCCGCTCGCCGAGTTGCTGCCCCACGCTGGCGACATGATCCTCATCGAGCAGATCCTGGCGTTCGATGACGAGCAGATTCACACCCGCCTCACCGTCAGACCCGGCGGCCTGTTCAACCGTCCCGACGGCAGCCTGCCGGCCTGGGTCGGCATCGAGATAATGGCCCAGAGTGTTGCCGCCTACGCCGGTTGCCATGCGCGCCAGCGCGGTGATGCGGTGGCGCTGGGCTTTCTGCTGGGCAGCCGTAAATTCGAGTGCAACGTCGAGCACTTTCCGGCGGGTACGGAACTGACCATCCACGGCCTGCGCTCGCTGGAAGACGACAATGGCATGGGCGTGTTCGAATGCCATATCAACGCCCCGGGCATCCACGCCAGCGCGCGCCTGAACGTGTTTCGTCCGCCTCAGGCCGCTCAATATTTACATGAACCCGAAGGAGTCCAGTCATGACTGAACCTGTACTGGTCACCGGTTCCAGCCGTGGCATCGGCCGTGCCATCGCCTTGCGCCTGGCTCAGGCCGGGCACGACATCGTGCTGCATTGCCGCAGCGGCCTCGCGGACGCCATCGCGGTAAAAGGCGAAATCGAAGCCTTGGGCCGCCATGCACGCGTCCTGCAGTTCGACGTTTCCGACCGTGCCAGCTGCAAAGCCATTCTCGAAGCCGACGTCGAAGCCCACGGCGCCTATTACGGCGTGGTGCTCAACGCCGGCCTGACCCGCGACGGTGCTTTTCCGGCGCTGAGCGAGGATGATTGGGACGTGGTGATGCGCACCAACCTCGACGGTTTCTACAACGTGCTGCACCCGGTGATGATGCCGATGATCCGTCGTCGCGCCGCCGGCCGAATTGTCTGTATCACTTCGGTGTCGGGGTTGATCGGCAACCGTGGTCAGGTCAACTACAGCGCCTCCAAGGCCGGCCTCATCGGTGCAGCCAAGGCGCTGGCGATTGAATTGGGCAAGCGTAAAATCACCGTCAACTGTGTCGCGCCCGGCCTGATTGACACCGCCATGCTCGACGAAAACGTGCCCGTGGAAGAACTGATGAAAATGATCCCCGCACAACGCATGGGCACCCCGGAAGAGGTGGCCGGCGCGGTGAATTTCCTGATGTCGGCGGAAGCGTCGTACATCACCCGGCAGGTTCTGGCCGTCAATGGAGGCCTGTGCTGATGAAGCGCGTTGTCGTCACCGGCATGGCCGGCATCACTTCACTGGGCAGCGACTGGGACACCATCGCAAGGCACTTTGCGGCCAACCGCAGCGGCATTCGGCGCATGGACGAGTGGGATCGCTTTACCGAACTCAACACGCGCCTGGCCGGCCCGATCGATGACTTCAAGATCCCGAGCCACTGGACGCGCAAGCAATTGCGCAGCATGGGCCGGGTGTCGCGGCTTGCGGTGGGCGCGGCCGAGCAAGCGCTGGCCGATGCCGGACTGCTGGGTGACGAGTCGATCAAGGACGGTCGCATGGGCGTCGCGTGCGGCTCATCCACCGGCAGCACCGACGAGATCAAGGCATTCGGCAACATGCTGCTCAACTCGGTGGCCGAAGGCCTGAACGCCAACTCCTACGTGCGGATGATGCCGCACACCACGGCTGCAAATATCAGCATCTTCTTCGGCCTCACCGGCCGTTTGATCCCGACGTCGAGTGCCTGTACCAGCGGTAGCCAGGGCATCGGTTACGCCTATGAGTCGATCAAGTTCGGCCGCCTGCCGCTGATGTTGGCGGGCGGCGCCGAAGAGCTGTGCCCGACCGAAGCCATGGTCTTCGACGCGTTGTACGCCACCAGCCTGAAAAACGACGCCCCGCAATCCACCCCTCGTCCTTATGACAAGGGCCGCGACGGTCTGGTGATCGGTGAAGGCGGCGGCATGCTGGTGCTTGAAGAGCTGGAACACGCACTGGCTCGCGGCGCGCGCATCCACGCCGAACTCGTCGGCTTCGGCAGCAACGCCGACGGCCAGCACACCACACGTCCCGAGCAACTGACCATGCGCCGGGCCATGGAGCTTGCGCTGGAAGACGCCGGGCTTCAGCCGTCGGACATCGGCTACGTGAACGGCCACGGCACCGCAACAGAACAGGGCGACATTGCCGAAACACTGGCCACCAGCGCGTTGTTCGGCGAACACATGCCGATCAGTTCGCAGAAAAGCTTCCTCGGTCACACCCTGGGCGCCTGCGGTGCACTGGAATCCTGGTTCAGCATCGAAATGATGAACCGCGACCTGTACGCACACACCTTGAACCTCGACGAGGTCGATCCGCATTGCGGCAAGCTGGATTACCTGCGCGGCGAGTTCCGGCAGATGAGCAATGAATACGTGATGAACAACAATTTCGCGTTTGGTGGCGTCAACACGTCGTTGATCTTTCGTCGCTGGCGCTGACTGAACCACGTCTGGAGTAAAAGGAATGACTCTGCATCAGCGCATCGGCGCGTTGTTCACAGTGGCCGCTGCGCTGAGCGGCTGCACCGGTAACCTGGTGTACACCGCGAAGGAAAGGCTTCCCCGCCGACAAGGGCTTTACCAGCGACTGGATGAGCCGCGCCATCGTCACCTCGCTGATTGAACGCGAATGGACCGTGCAATCGGCGCGCCCCGGCCTGATCAAAGCGGCTATCACCGTGCGCGGCGAACACCACGCCGAAATCGACATTCCCTACACATCGACCTCGTTTGAAATCGACTACCGCGACAGCCGGGGCCTGAACTACAACGACGGCCAGATCCACGGCACCTACAACCGCTGGATCACCTACCTGCGTGACGACGTGATCCAGCAACTGGCCACCGACCCGGACCGCGACCAGCTTGTCGCCTTGCAAAACGCCTACGAACCCACCTTCCAGAACTTCCGTGAAGGCGTAAAACGCGCCACCGTAAAGTTTTACAAAAAAATTTATCTCGCGAACAAAGTAACCAGCCACCCAAGGGTTCTTTGATTTGATGGAGCGTCAGCAAAGTTTTCTTAAGTTATGAACTCAACCTTTCTGGTCAACAACTCAACAAACGCCTTGGCCATCGGCGACTTCTGATCCTTGCGCTGCACCAGCCACACCGCCGACACCGCCGCCGGATCCAGTAACGGTCGATACACCACGCCATCGATGCGCATCCGCTGATACGACGCCGGCAGCACCGACACGCCCAACCCCGCCGCCACCAAGCCAATAATGGTCATCGCCTCACCCGCTTCCTGCGCAAAGTGCGGACTGAAACCGGAATCGCGGGCCAGGCTGAGCAATTGGGCGTAGAGACCGCTGCCGTAGCTGCGGGGGAAAAACACGAAAGGCTCAAGGGCCAGTGCTGACAGAAACAATCCATCTTCGCTGCCATTGACCAAGGGGTGCTTGGAGCTGAGCACCGCCACCAGTGGCTCGCGCATCAGTTCCACGACGCTGAGGGAGTCCGGCAACCCCAACGGCCGCATGATGCCGACCTCGATCGACTCGTCGACGAGCGCATCGGCGACCTGGGTGCTGCTCATCTCCCGCAAATTAAGGTGCACCGCCGGGAAGCGCTGGCGAAACGAAAAAATCGCCTGTGGAATGGTCGAGTTGAACGGTGCCGAGGACGTGAAGCCGATCTTCAGTTCACCGAGCTCACCCAGTTGCGCACGTCGCGCCACGTCGGCGGCTTTGTCGACTTGCGCCAGCGCCAGCCGCGCCTCTTGCAGAAACAACCGACCGGCTTCGCTGAGCTCGACCCGACGATTGGTTCGCTCGAACAAGCGTGCGCCAACCTCGGCTTCCAGTGCCTGAATCTGTTGGCTCAGCGGCGGCTGAGAGATGCCCAGCACCTGAGCGGCGCGGCCGAAGTGCAGTTCTTCAGCGACGGCGATGAAGTAGCGCAGGTGACGCAATTCCATGAAAACCCCATTAGGTCGTAAAAGCTCTCAAACAGGTCGAACAATATATTGGATTGAATCATTAGGCAGCTATATGATTTTTTCATTGCCTGCCCGGCTGCGTCCCTCCGAGGTCCAACGTGAAAACTGCTCTCGCTCCACTCGCCCATGAAGTTCCGCCCGCCGCGGCGGACGATGTCGTCGCCGAGCTGAAGGAGATTTACATTGAAAAAGGTACGCCGATGTTCATGCGCACCGTGCTGGCGCTGTTCTCCGGCGGCTTCGCGACCTTCGCCTTGCTCTACTGCGTACAACCGATGATGCCGCTGCTGTCCCACGAGTACTCGATCAACGCGGCGCAGAGCAGCCTGATCCTGTCGGTCGCGACCGGCATGCTCGCCATTGGCCTGCTGATCACCGGCCCGATCTCCGACCGTGTCGGTCGCAAACCGGTGATGGTCGCCGCATTGTTCGCCGCCGCGTTGTGCACCATGGCCAGCGCGATGATGCCGAGCTGGCACGGCGTGCTGGTGATGCGCGCACTGATCGGTTTGTCATTGAGCGGCCTGGCAGCGGTCGCCATGACGTACCTGAGCGAAGAAATCCACCCACAGCACATCGGTCTGGCGATGGGCTTGTACATCGGCGGCAACGCAATTGGCGGGATGAGCGGGCGCTTGATCACCGGCGTGTTGATCGACTTCGTCAGCTGGCACACGGCGATGCTGGTGATCGGCGGCCTGGCCCTGATCGCGGCAGCGGTGTTCTGGAAAATCCTTCCCGAGTCGCGTAACTTCCGCGCCCGCTCGCTGCACCCGCGCAGCTTGCTCGACGGCTTCACCATGCACTTTCGCGATGCCGGTTTACCGTTGTTGTTCATTGAAGCCTTTGTGTTGATGGGCGCGTTCGTCACGCTGTTCAACTACATCGGCTACCGCTTGCTGGCCGAGCCGTATCACATGGAACAAGCCTTCGTCGGACTGCTCTCGGTGGTGTACCTCTCGGGGATCTACAGCTCGGCGAAGATCGGTTCGCTGGCTGACAAGCTGGGTCGCCGCAAAGTGCTCTGGGCGACGATTGTGCTGATGCTCGCCGGCCTGGCCCTGACGATGTTTACGCCGCTGCCGGTGGTGATCATTGGCATGCTGATCTTTACCTTTGGCTTCTTTGCCGCGCACTCCGTGGCCAGTAGCTGGATTGGCCGCCGGGCGATCAAGGCCAAGGGGCAGGCGTCATCGCTGTATCTGTTCAGCTATTACGCTGGGTCGAGCATCGCCGGGACGGCGGGCGGGGTGTTCTGGCACTTGGGCGGGTGGAACGGAATCGGGTTGTTTATTGGCGCATTGCTGGTGATTGCGTTGCTGGTGGCGTTGAAGCTGGCGAAGTTGCCGCCATTGGGCGGAGTCAAAGCCTGACGCATTTGATCCGCGCCCGACATTGGATCGTGCACACAAAAACGCCCGGCATTAGCCGGGCGTTTTCATTATCGGACGACGATCACTCGTGATACTGCGCCGACAACTCATGCACCGCGCGCAAGAACGCACCCGCGTGTTCAGGATCAACTTCCGGCGTGATGCCATGGCCGAGGTTGAACACGTGGCCGCTGCCCTTGCCGTAGCTGGCGAGGATACGGCCGACTTCGGTGCGAATGGCTTCCGGTTTGGCGTACAGCACGGTCGGGTCCATGTTGCCTTGCAGCGCGACTTTGTTGCCGACGCGATCACGGGCGCTGCCGATGTCGCAGGTCCAGTCCAGGCCCAAGGCATCAGCGCCAGCGTCGGCGATGCTTTCCAGCCACAGGCCGCCGTTCTTGGTGAACAGGATGACCGGAACTTTACGGCCTTCGTGTTCGCGGATCAGGCCGCTGACGATTTTCTTCATGTAGGCCAGGGAGAACTCCTGGTACGCCGCTGCCGAGAGGCTGCCACCCCAGCTGTCGAAGATCTGCACCGCTTGCGCGCCGGCCATGATCTGGCCGTTGAGGTAGCTGGTGACCGTCTGCGCGAGCTTGTCCAGCAGCAGGTGCAAGGCTTGCGGGTTGTCGTAGAGCATGGTTTTGGTCTTGCGATAGTCTTTCGACGAGCCGCCTTCGACCATGTAGGTGGCCAGGGTCCATGGGCTGCCGGCAAAGCCGATCAACGGCACGCGACCGTTCAGTTCGCGGCGGATGGTGCTGACCGCGTCCATGACATAGCCGAGGTCTTTGTGCGGATCAGGAATCGGCAGGGCTTCGATGTCGGCCAGGGTGCTGACGACTTTTTTGAAGCGCGGGCCTTCGCCGGTTTCGAAGTACAGGCCCTGGCCCATGGCATCCGGGATGGTCAGGATGTCGGAGAACAGGATCGCCGCGTCCAGTTGCGGATAGCGGTCGAGCGGTTGCATCGTGACTTCGCAAGCGAACTCCGGGTTCATGCACAGGCTCATGAAGTCACCGGCCTTCGCACGGCTGGCGCGGTATTCAGGTAGGTAGCGACCGGCCTGACGCATCATCCACACAGGGGTGACGTCTACGGGTTGCTTGAGCAGGGCGCGAAGGAAACGGTCGTTCTTCAGGGCAGTCATGTCGGCATCCGGAAAAAAAGTGCGGGCATTTTCTCAGAGCGCGACGCAAAAGGCACGGTTGCAGGTCAGCCTTTTGTCTATCGGGTCAATTTGTCGCGGTTTCGGCAACAAAAGATCGTTCCCACGCTCTGCGTGGTAACGCCTCCTGTGACGCTCGGCGTCACGCCTTTTGGGACGCGGAGCGTCCCTTGCTGCATTCCCACGCAGAGCGTGGGAACGATCAGCGGAGGGGTTAAACGCCCAGGTAATCCAGGATCCCTTCGGCGGCATTGCGGCCTTCGAAGATCGCCGTCACCACCAGGTCAGAACCGCGAACCATGTCGCCACCGGCGAAGATTTTCGGGTTGCTGGTCTGGTGCTTGAACTTGCCTTGTTCCGGCGCCACAACGCGGCCCTGACTGTCGGTCTGGATGTCGAACTGTTCGAACCACGGCGCCGGGCTTGGGCGGAAACCGAAAGCGATGACCACGGCGTCGGCCGGGATGATCTCTTCGGACCCCGGGATCGGCTCAGGGCTGCGACGGCCACGGGCGTCCGGTGCGCCGAGACGGGTCTCGACCACTTTCACGCCTTCGACACGGTCTTCACCGACGATGGCGATCGGCTGGCGGTTGTAGAGGAATTTCACCCCTTCTTCCTTGGCGTTTTTCACTTCTTTACGCGAGCCCGGCATGTTCGCTTCATCACGACGGTACGCACAGGTCACCGACTTGGCGCCCTGACGGATCGACGTACGGTTGCAGTCCATCGCCGTGTCGCCACCGCCGAGTACCACGACCTTCTTGCCTTTCATGTCGACGAAATCTTCCGGCGACTTTTCAAAGCCCAGGTTGCGGTTGACGTTGGCGATCAGGAAGTCGAGCGCGTCGTGCACGCCCGGCAGGTCCTCACCGGCAAAGCCGCCCTTCATGTAGGTGTAGGTGCCCATGCCCATGAACACGGCATCGTATTCTTCGAGCAGCTGCTCGACGGTCACGTCCTTACCCACTTCGGTGTTCAGGCGGAACTCGATGCCCATGCCGGTGAAGACTTCGCGACGATTGCTCAGCACGGTCTTTTCCAGCTTGAACTCGGGGATGCCAAAGGTCAGCAAGCCACCGATTTCCGGGTTCTTGTCGAACACCACCGGAGTCACGCCGCCACGTACCAGCACGTCGGCACACCCCAGGCCCGCAGGGCCTGCACCGATGATTGCGACGCGCTTGCCGGTTGGCTTGACCTTGGACATGTCCGGACGCCAGCCCATGGCGAACGCAGTGTCGGTGATGTACTTCTCCACCGAACCGATGGTGACCGCGCCGAAACCGTCGTTGAGGGTGCAGGCACCCTCGCACAGACGATCCTGCGGGCACACGCGGCCGCAGACTTCCGGCAGGGTGTTGGTCTGGTGCGACAGCTCGGCGGCCTGGAGGATGTTGCCCTCGGCCACCAGCTTCAGCCAGTTGGGAATGAAGTTGTGCACCGGGCACTTCCATTCGCAATACGGGTTACCGCAACCCAGGCAGCGGTGGGCCTGATCGGCCGAATGCTGGGGTTTGAAGGGTTCGTAGATCTCCACGAACTCTTTCTTGCGTTGACGCAACAGTTTCTTCTTCGGATCTTTGCGCCCGACATCGATGAACTGGAAGTCGTTATTCAGACGTTCAGCCATTGTTAAAACCTCATCAAACTCTTCAGGCGCATATCACTGCGGGTTGGCACGGGTGCTGGAAAGCAACGATTTCAGGTTGGCAGCCTTGGGCTTGACCAGCCAGAAACGGCGCAGATAGTCATCGAGGTTTTCAGCAAGGTTACGACCCCATTCGCTGTCGGTTTCCTCGACGTATTCGTTCAGCACGCGTTGCAAGTGGCTGCGATAGGCTTCCATCGCCTCACCGCTGATCCGCTGGATTTCCACCAGTTCGTGGTTGACCCGGTCAACAAAGGTGTTGTCCTGGTCGAGCACGTAGGCGAAACCGCCGGTCATGCCTGAGCCGAAGTTGTAACCGGTCTTGCCCAATACGCAGACGAAACCACCGGTCATGTACTCGCAGCAGTGATCGCCCGTGCCTTCCACCACGGTGTGAGCACCGGAGTTACGCACGGCGAAACGCTCGCCCGCGGTGCCGGCGGCGAACAACTTGCCCCCAGTGGCGCCGTACAGGCAGGTGTTGCCGATGATGGCACTGTCCTGAGTCTTGTAGACGCTGCCCTTTGGCGGAACGATGACCAGCTTGCCGCCGGTCATGCCTTTGCCGACGTAGTCGTTGGCATCGCCTTCCAGGTACATGTTCAGGCCGCCGGCGTTCCACACGCCGAAGCTCTGACCGGCCGTCCCTTTGAAGCGGAAGGTGATCGGCGCGTTCGCCATGCCTTGGTTGCCGTGCTTGCGCGCGATTTCACCTGAGATCCGTGCGCCGATCGAACGGTCGCAGTTGCAGATATCCAGGGCGAAATCGGCGCCGCTCATGTCGTTGATGGCCGAGGTGGCCATGTCGACCATTTTCTCGGCCAGCAGGCCTTTGTCGAACGGCGGGTTGCGGTCGACCTGGCAGAACTGAGGTTTGTCTGCCGGGATGTGATCGCTGCCGAGCAACGGCGTCAGGTCCAGGTGTTGCTGCTTGGCGGTCTGGCCTTCGAGGACTTCCAGCAGATCGGTACGGCCGATCAGCTCTTCGAGGGAGCGCACGCCCAGCTTGGCCAGCCACTCACGGGTTTCTTCGGCGACGTAGGTGAAGAAATTCACCACCATGTCGACGGTGCCGATGTAGTGATCCTTGCGCAGCTTCTCGTTCTGAGTCGCGACGCCGGTGGCGCAGTTGTTCAGGTGGCAGATACGCAGGTATTTGCAGCCCAGCGCGATCATTGGCGCGGTGCCGAAGCCGAAGCTTTCAGCGCCAAGGATCGCAGCCTTGATCACGTCGAGGCCGGTTTTCAGGCCGCCGTCGGTTTGTACCCGGACTTTGCCGCGCAGGTCGTTGCCGCGCAGGGTCTGGTGGGTTTCGGCCAGGCCGAGTTCCCACGGAGCGCCCGCGTATTTGATCGAGGTCAGCGGCGATGCACCGGTACCACCGTCGTAGCCGGAAATGGTGATCAAGTCCGCATAGGCCTTGGCCACACCGGCGGCGATGGTGCCGACGCCCGCTTCTGCAACCAGCTTCACCGAGACCAGGGCCTTCGGGTTGACTTGTTTCAGGTCGAAAATCAGCTGCGACAAGTCTTCGATCGAATAGATGTCGTGGTGCGGTGGAGGCGAGATCAGGGTCACGCCCGGCACTGCGTAACGCAGCTTGGCGATCAGACCGTTGACCTTGCCACCCGGCAACTGACCACCTTCGCCGGGCTTGGCGCCCTGAGCGACTTTGATCTGCAGTACTTCAGCGTTGACCAGGTATTCCGGGGTCACACCAAAGCGGCCAGTCGCAACCTGCTTGATTTTCGAGCTTTTGATGGTGCCGTAACGCGCCGGGTCTTCGCCGCCTTCGCCGGAGTTGGAACGCGCACCGAGACGGTTCATGGCTTCGGCCAGGGCTTCGTGGGCTTCCGGCGACAGGGCGCCCAACGAGATACCGGCGGAGTCGAAGCGCTTGAGCACCGATTCCAGCGGTTCGATCTCGCTGATGTCCAGCGGCGTGTCCAGGGTTTTGACCTTGAACAAATCGCGAATCATCGACACCGGACGGTTGTCCACCAGCGCCGTGTATTCCTTGAACTTGCTGTAGTCGCCCTGCTGCACAGCGGCTTGCAGGGTGTTGACCACGTCCGGGTTGTACGCGTGATATTCGCCACCGTGGACGAACTTCAGCAAACCGCCCTGCTGGATTGGCTTGCGCGGGCTCCAGGCTTCGGCCGCCAGGGCTTTCTGCTCGGCTTCGATGTCGATGAAACGCGCACCTTTGATGCGGCTCGGTACGCCACGGAAGCTCAGGTCGCAGACTTCTTCAGACAGGCCGATGGCTTCGAACAATTGCGCACCGCGGTACGACGTGATGGTCGAGATGCCCATCTTCGACAGGATCTTCAACAGACCTTTGGTGATGCCTTTGCGGTAGTTCTTGAACACCTCATAGAGGTCGCCCAGCACTTCACCGGTACGGATCAGGTCGCCCAGCACTTCGTAGGCCAGGAACGGATAGACCGCCGAGGCACCAAAACCGATCAACACGGCGAAGTGATGCGGATCGCGAGCGGTCGCGGTTTCCACGAGGATGTTGGAGTCGCAACGCAGGCCTTTTTCGGTCAGGCGGTGGTGCACCGCGCCGGTGGCCAGGGAAGCGTGGATCGGCAACTTGCCCGGGGCAATGTGACGGTCACTCAGTACAACCTGAGTACGACCGGCGCGCACGGCTTCTTCAGCCTGATCGGCAACGTTACGGATCGCCGCTTCGAGGCCGACGCTTTCGTCGTAGTTGAGGTCGATGATCGCGCGCTCGAAGCCCGGACGATCGAGGTTCATCAGCGAACGCCACTTGGCCGGGGAAATGACCGGCGAGCTGAGGATCACACGCGAGGCGTGTTCCGGCGACTCCTGGAAGATGTTGCGCTCGGCACCGAGGCAGATCTCCAGCGACATGACGATGGCTTCGCGCAGCGGGTCGATCGGCGGGTTGGTGACCTGCGCGAACTGCTGGCGGAAATAGTCGTACGGCGTGCGCACGCGCTGGGACAGCACGGCCATCGGGGTATCGTCGCCCATCGAGCCGACGGCTTCGTAGCCTTGCTCGCCGAGCGGACGCAGCACCTGATCACGTTCTTCGAAAGTGACCTGGTACATCTTCATGTACTGCTTGAGCTGATCGACGTCGTAGAAGGCCGAACCGTGGTCGTTGTCTTCCATGGTCGCCTGGATGCGCAGGGCATTCTTGCGCAGCCATTGCTTGTACGGATGACGGGACTTGAGGCGGTTATCGATGGCATCGGTGTCGAGGATCTGACCGGTCTCGGTGTCCACGGCAAAGATCTGGCCCGGGCCAACGCGGCCCTTGGCGATCACGTCTTCAGGCTGGTAGTTCCAGACACCGATTTCGGACGCCAGGGTGATGAAACCGTTCTTGGTGGTGACCCAACGCGCCGGACGCAGACCGTTACGGTCGAGCAGGCACACCGCGTAGCGACCGTCGGTCATGACCACGCCGGCCGGGCCGTCCCACGGTTCCATGTGCATGGAGTTGTATTCGTAGAACGCACGCAGATCCGGGTCCATGGTTTCGACGTTCTGCCACGCAGGCGGAATGATCATCCGCACGCCACGGAACAGGTCGATGCCACCGGTGACCATCAGTTCGAGCATGTTGTCCATGCTGGAGGAGTCGGAACCGACGCGGTTGACCAGCGGGCCGAGCTCTTCCAGGTCCATCAGATCGTTGGTGAACTTGGTGCGACGGGCTACGGCCCAGTTGCGGTTGCCGGTGATGGTGTTGATCTCGCCGTTGTGCGCCAGGAAGCGGAACGGTTGAGCCAGCGGCCATTTCGGCAGGGTGTTGGTGGAGAAGCGCTGGTGGAACACGCAAATCGACGTCTGCAGGCGCTCATCGCTGAGGTCTGGATAGAAGGCGGTCAAGTCCGCCGGCATCATCAGGCCTTTATAAATAATGGTCTTGTGCGAAAAGCTGCAGACGTAGTGGTCGGTATCGGCGGCGTTGGCCACCGACGAGCGACGACGGGACGTGAACAGTTTGACGGCCATGTCCTGATCGCTCAGGCCTTCACCGCCGATGAACACTTGTTCGATCTGCGGCAGGCGCTCAAGGGCCAGGCGGCCGAGGACGCTGGTGTCGATCGGCACTTTGCGCCAGCCGACGAGGGTCAGGCCGGCCGCAAGGATCTCGCGGTTCATGTTCTCGCGAGCGGCTTCGGCTTTTACCGGGTCCTGGTTGAAGAAGACCATGCCCACAGCATATTGCTTGGGCAGTGTGACGCCGAAGGTTTCCTGGGCGATGGCACGCAGGAACACGTCCGGCTTTTGAATCAGCAGACCGCAACCGTCACCGGTCTTGCCGTCGGCGTTGATCCCACCGCGGTGGGTCATGCAGGTCAGGGCCTCAATGGCCGTTTGCAAAAGGGTATGACTGGGCTCGCCCTGCATATGGGCTATGAGGCCGAAACCGCAGTTATCCTTGAATTCATCTGGTTGGTACAGACCTGCTTTCATAGACACTTTCTCACCAGGCTGCCTCTTATCGAGGCAAATTTCTTTTCAATTCAACCACTTGCCATCCACGCCGAACGTTCGTCAGCTTTGCGGGAGCAAAAGGGAGGTCATTGTACACACCGACACTTACGCTCACAAATTTGACGACGAACTGTCGCAAATCTATGTCGCATTTGTGAAAGGTTTAAAGCGATCTGCTGTGCTAGTCAAAACTTTTTTAATTTTGACCGCACGACTCAAAGACTACTGTGACGCAGACACCACAAGGCACGCGGCCTGTAGAGGCGGCATGCACTTGTAGAAATTTTGAGGTGCCGGGAGAGGCGGCCTGGGTAAGGCCGCCGAATCTTCAGCGAGTTGTAGCCAGTTCCTGTTGGACGCTGGCGACAGTGCGAGGCCAAGGTTTACCAGCCTGAACCTTCGCTGGCAAGGCCTTGATGGCGGTAACGGCTGCATCGCGGTTGGCGAAGTTACCGTAGGTGATGACGTAAAGCGGCTTGCCGTTGAGGACTTTCTTGAAATAACGGTACTCGCCGCCCTGCTCTTTCACGAAGTTTTGCGCAGTCGTTTCGGAGCTGGTGCCGAGAATCTGCACCACGTAGTTGCTGGTCGGCTGACCGGCGTACCAGGTGCCACCCGCGGCCTTGGCGGCAGGGGCTGGCTTCTCGGCAGGCTTGGCGGCAGCCACAGCGGCTGGCTTGGCTGGCGCGGGAGCCGGTTTCACGGCAGGCGCAGCCGGGGCTGGCTTGGCGGTGGCGACCTGAGTCGGCGCTGGTACCGGTTTAGCGGCCGGCGTCGGCGCAGGGCCTGGCTGAATGCCTGCTGGCGGTGCGACAGTGGTCACGGTTGGCGGAGTCGCGCTGGAACCCTCAACCGGTACGCCATCGTCGCCTTCGGTGATGCCACCGGCTGCTTCGGCCAATGGACCGCGCATGACCGGTTGCGAGTTGCCGACCAGCGGCAATGGCATCGGCTGCGAGTTACCGGCGAATTCGACGGATGGTGCACCGCCGTTAGGCTGTGGCGAACCCTGGCCAAGCGGCAGTTGTGCCTGTTCGTTGGCAGGTGCGCCGGTGGTCGGCGCTTTGCTGCGGCCCGGCATCAACCAGGCGGCGGCTACCGCGACCACGACTACGGCGGAAATCGCCAATACGTGTTTCTTCGGCATGTTAAACCCCATACTTGGACGCTTCACCGCTGAGCGGCTGGCAATCATGGCTTCGATCATTGCATCGCGGGCGACCTGATTGATGTTGCCAGGCCAACCGTCGGAGCTTTCGTGAATATCAGAGATCTGATCCGCGGTGAAAAGTTCGATACCCCGACCGGCACCTTCGAGGCGCTGATCCAGATATTCGCGGGTTTCTTCTTCGGTGTAAGGCTGCAGCTCGATGACGTGGAAGCGCTCTTCCTCAAGGCTCAGCGCCTCAAGCTGAGCGATCAGCGACGACTCGCCAAACAGGAACACGTGCGGGCGACCTTCCGGTGCGCCGGCCGCCAGAGCCATGAGGGCTTCCAGCGCGGACTCGTCGAGCTGCTCGGCGTCATCCACCAGCAAATAGACTTCCTGACCGGTCAACGCGAGTTGCACCACTTGCGCCAGAATCGCGCCGATCTCGGCCTGTTCGACGTTCAGCGATTGAGCGACCTGGCGCAAGATGCCGGCCGAATCGCCGGCCCCGCGAGCGGAAACCACCACGCTCTGCACCGACTGCTTGTTGGTGCTGGCTACCAGAGCCTGGCGCAACAGGGTCTTGCCACTGCCTTGCGGGCCCGTGACCACCAGCAGCAGCTGGCTATAACGCGCCAGGTGATGCAGTTGCCCCAGCACCGGTTTGCGCTGGGCCGGGAAAAATTTGAAGCCAGGTACCCGTGGAGCAAAAGGGTCATGACTCAACTGGTAATGGCCGAGGAAAGCCTCGTCGGCATGCAAACTAGTCATCGGGATCTTATTAACCTTTCAGCTGAGCCAGGGCGCGGTAATCCGCTCCCAGCGTGGCCTGTAAAATCTCTTTCGGATAATCGTCGGTCACCACCGCTTCGCCCATGTGGCGCAGCAGCACCAGGCGCAAACGACCGTCGATCACTTTCTTGTCAATTGCCATGTGTTCAAGGAAATCGGCTTCGGTCATCTCTGCTGGCGGGATGACCGGCAGGCCGGCACGCTGGAACAGGCGAATACCGCGATCACGTTCTTGCTCGCTGATCCAGCCCAGTCGCGCCGACATCTCCAAAGCCATCACGGTGCCAGTAGCGACGGCCTCACCGTGAAGCCAGACACCATAGCCCATGTGGGTTTCGATGGCGTGGCCAAACGTATGACCGAGGTTCAATGTGGCGCGAACACCGGTCTCTTTTTCGTCGGCGCCGACCACTGCAGCCTTGGCGGCGCAGGAGCGTTCGATGGCATAGGTCAGGGCGACCTGATCCAGGGCACGCAGGCGATCAACGTTTTCTTCGAGCCAGGTCAGGAACGGCTCGTCGCAGATCAGTCCGTACTTGATGACTTCAGCCAGGCCAGCGGACAGTTCGCGGGCCGGCAGGGTATTGAGGGTCGCTGTATCGATCAGCACCACGTTCGGCTGATAGAACGCGCCGACCATGTTCTTGCCCAGCGGATGGTTGATACCGGTCTTGCCGCCCACCGAAGAGTCAACTTGCGACAGCAACGTGGTCGGCACTTGAATGAAATCAACGCCGCGCTGGTAACAGGCGGCAGCAAACCCGGCCATGTCACCGATCACGCCGCCACCGAGGGCAATCACGGTGGTGCGGCGGTCGTGCCGTGCGGTCAGCAGGCCGTCGAAAATCAGTTGCAGGGTTTCCCAGGTCTTGAAGGCCTCGCCGTCAGGCAGGACAACGGAAATCACCGAGAACTGCGCCAGGCTGCGGGTCAGACGTTCGAGGTAGAGCGGTGCAACGGTCTCGTTGGAGATGATCGCTACTTGCCGTCCGCGAATATGCGGGGCCAGCAGCTCAGGCTGATCCAACAAACCTTCGCCAATGTGAATCGGGTAGCTGCGCTCGCCTAGATCGACCTTGAGTGTCTGCATGTGTCCCCACAGTGAAGATGAATCAGGCGTCCTGCCTTGAGTTATCGAATGTCCACGGCACCCGCTGGTGTGACGCCGTTCGGTAGCCATCTGCCATAACCTGGAGCGGTCATGACAGGACGCCGAGGATAGCGCATTTCGCGCTGCGCATTAACGGGGCGGTAGCTGCTGCAAGCGTTCGAGGATGTCGAGCACCACCATTCGCGGCGGCCGCTCATCGGTTTCAACCACCAGGTCGGCGATTTCCCGATACAGCGGATCGCGGATTGCCAGGAGATCCCGCAGGGTCTTGGCCGGATCAGCGGTACGCAACAGGGGGCGATTGCGGTCACGGGCAGTTCGGCCGACTTGCTGCTCGACAGAAGCATGCAAGTAGACCACCCGACCACCGGCATGCAGCGCCCGACGATTGGCTTCACGCATGACTGCACCGCCACCGGTTGCCAATACCACGCCATCGCAGCCGCACAGCTCGGCAATCATTGCCTGCTCGCGGTCACGAAAGCCCGGTTCGCCTTCTTTATCGAAAATCCACGGGATATTGGCGCCCGTGCGCAATTCAATTTCCTTATCGGAATCTTTGAACGGCAGGCGCAGCTCTTTGGCCAGCAACCGGCCGATGGTGCTTTTACCAGCGCCCATCGGTCCAACAAGGATCAAATTTCGCACAGAATCAATGACTCACAGCAATCGCCTGGTTGTTCATGATACGCGGAGTGAGAAATACCAGCAGCTCGGATTTTTTCTCCGAAACCACGTCACGCCGGAAAAGGCGGCCAAGATACGGCACATCGCCGAGAAATGGCACCTTATCTACAACCTTGCTTTGAGTATTTGAGAAAACCCCGCCAATGACGATGGTCTCGCCATCGTTGACCAGGACCTTGGCATTGACCTCGTTTTTCTTGATCGGCGGCACATCCTGCACCTTGTTCAGGTAGTCCGGTTCGTCCTTGGTGACCTTGACCTCCATGATGATCCGATTATCCGGGGTGATCTGCGGCGTTACTTCCAGCGACAGCGAGGCCTCCTTGAAAGACACCGAAGTTGCGCCACTGGAGCTGGCTTCCTGATAGGGAATCTCCGTGCCCTTGAGGATTTTTGCGGTTTCCTTGTCGGACGTGACCACCTTGGGCTGCGAGACGATTTCGCCGTTGCCGGTTTTCTCCATCGCCGTCAGCTCCAGGTCCAGCAACACGTTGTCGGTGATGAAGGCGATGCCGATGCCCGAGGTGCTGCCTGCTGCACCCATGTCGACAAACGACGAGTTGGTACTGGTACTTTCCGGCGTGCCGATGGTCCTCCCATCGCTGGCCCCGGACGTATTCCAGTTGCCCCTGTTCCGCACCGAACCACCCCAGCGCACGCCGAGGCTTTTGTCGTAATCGACGTTGGCTTCGACGATTCGCGCTTCGATCATCACCTGGCGAACCGGGATGTCCAGTTGCGTGACGATGCGGCGAAGCTCATCGAGACGGTCCTGGGGCTGGTAAGCAATGATGTTGTTGGTGCGCTCATCAACTGTGATCGACCCCCGCTCGTCGGCTTTCGCCTCGGCACTGGTCACTGAAGTGAACAACTTGGCAATGTCCGCCGCCTTGGCGTAGTTGACCTGCAACAGCTCGCGGCGCAGCGGCGCCAGTTCGGAGATCTGCTTCTGTGATTCCAGTTCCTGGCGTTCCCGGGCGGCGATTTCATCCGCCGGCGCCACTAACAGCACGTTACCGATCTTGCGCTTGTCCAGGCCCTTGGTTTTCAGCACCAGGTCCAGCGCCTGATCCCACGGCACGTTTTGCAACCGCAACGTGATGCCGCCCTGCACGGTGTCGCTGGCCACCAGATTGAGGTTGGTGAAATCGGCGATCAGTTGCAGCACCGAGCGCACGTCGATGTCCTGGAAGTTCAGCGAGAGTTTTTCGCCGGTGTAGGCGAAACGCTCTGCGTTGCGCTTTTGCAGATCGTCGACCGTCATCGGCCGGATGCTGACGGTCAGCTTGTTGTCGGTCTGATAGGTCGAATAGTCGAACGCGCCGCCAGGCTCGATGGTGATCGTGGCCCGGTCGCCAGTGGCGACGGCGTTGACGAATTGCACCGGAGTGGCGAAATCCTTGACGTCGAGGCGCACACGCAACTTTTCGGGCAATTGTGTCCTGGCAAAACCGAGGATGATCTTGCCTTCGTGTTCCTGGATGTCTGGTGCGATGGACGGATCCGACAGGTCGATGACCACATTGCCTTCGCCCTGGGTGCCGCGCTGGAAGTCGACGCCGCGAATGGTTTTGCTCGAAGCGGCGTAGGTTTTAGCCGGCGCCGGTGTTGCTACCGCGGCGCGAGGCGCCGGTTTCGATGCCTTGCTGTTGGCCCCCTGCCCGACCACCACCAACAGGTTGTTGCCTTCGACCCTCGCGTTATACGGCGTCAACTGCGTCAGGTTAATGATCAATCGTGTGCGGTCGTTGGCCTCGACCACCGTGGCACTGCGGGCATTGCCGCCACCGAGATCGCGAGTCTTGCTCTTCAACTGACTGACCACACCGGGCAGGTCCAGTGCAATCCGCGCCGGCTGTTCGGTCGTGTAACCGTCGGGCACCGGTGGCGGCCCATCGAAAGACAGCTTCAACTCGACGCGATCACCCGGTAGCGCGGCAACATCCAGCGCTTTGAGGTTGGTCGCCAGCACCATCGGAGACACCAACGCTATCCATAGCGAAATGCCGAGGGTTGAGAAAGTCCTGTTCATTATTCGAGTTCCACTATGAGTGCTCTTTCAAAGGAAGGGTCCGTGGTCGCTCCAGCCAGGCACCCTCGCCATCGGGAACGATTTCGACCACATCGACTTGTGAGCCGCTGATGGCGACGATCCGCCCATCGTTACGCCCCAGGTAATCACCGACTTTCAGCCGATGCACCCCGCCCGCCCCGCGCAACAGTGCAAAGGAGCCAGAGGCATTGGAGATCGTGCCGACCATTTCAAACTGCTCGATGTTGAATCCTTCGAGGTACTGCTTGATCCGATTGGGGTCGGGTTTGACGTTGCGCGAGCCGCGTTTCTGGCCTGCCAGGTCCACTCTGACCTGCCGGGAAAACGGGCTGCGCAAGTTGGCGGCGTTGTAGGTGAACGTTGGGTAAGACCGAAACGTCGGCGTTGGTTCAATTTTGCCCGGAGCCCGCAGGCGCACTTCGTTCATGTAGGCATCCAGGTCGCCGAGGTCGTTATCGCTGCCACACGCGGCCAGGCTGGCGAACACCACCACCATCGATACACAACGAAGCGGACTCATTTCTGCGCCCCGTTGTAGCGATAGGTCTTGGCAAGGATGCTCATGCGCAACTTCGGACCACCTTCAGGGCTGGCCGGCGCGATGTCGAAATCATGCAGTGTCACGATCCGAGGCAGCCCGGCCACGCCACTGACGAAGGTCGCCAGGTCGTGATAGGCACCAGTCACCGTGATCTGGATCGGCAGTTCGATGTAGAACGGCTGGGTGACTTCCGGCAGCAGTTTGATCTCTTCAAACTCCAGTCCGCTGCCCAGCCCCGTGCGGGTGATGTCCTCCAGCAGGCCGGGAACCTCGGTGTCGCTGGGCAATTGCCGCAGCAGCATGCCAAAGGACGTTTCCATCTCCTTCATTTGCTGGGTGTACAGCTCCAGATTCGCCGCCATGTGGGCCTTGGTCGCGAACTGTTCCTTGAGGGTCGACTCTTCCTCGCGCGTCAGGTTGAGCTGGTCTTCGAGATCACTGAGGTAAAAGGTGTACCCCAGCGCCAACACCAACAGCATGAGCAAAACAGCCACCACGGCCTTGATCGCTGGCGGCCAGGAACCCATGTTGCTGGTGTCCAGATCGTTGAGATCAACATTGCGCAACCCTTCCAGCCATTGAGACGGACTCATTTATCCTCCTCCACGGCAGCGGGCTGGGTCTGGCGAACGGTCAGCTGAAAGACATTGGCCTGATCCAGCTGACCGGCGGTCGTCGCCTTGACCTCGGTAAGACTGGGGGCATCGAACCAGTCGGACGCATCCAGGTTGCGCATCAGGTCTGACACGCGATTGTTCGACTCCGCCGCGCCGGTGATGGACAGGGTTTTGCCGACCATTTTCACTTCAGTGAAATACACACCGTCCGGCAGCGTGCGCGCCAATTGATCGAAGATCCGGCCGCTGATCGGCCGGTTTCCTTGCAGGTCCTGGATAATGCGCATGCGTTCGACCAGTTGCTGGCGTCGGGCTTTCAGATCACTGATCTGTGCGATCCGCTCGTCGACCACTGCGATCTGCTTGCCGATGTAGGCGTTACGGGCAGCCTGCCGATCAATGGCTCCACTGATGAACTGGTCCGCGACCAGTACGCCCCCCACGGAACACAGCAGCACGCCGACCAACGTCAGCAAAAAGCGTTTGCGGCGTTCTTCCCGCAGCTCTTCGCGCCAAGGTAAAAGATTGATCCGCGCCATCAGTCGAAACTCCTGAGGGCGAGCCCGCACGCGATCATCAAGGCTGGTGCATCGCTAGCCAGCGCGCTGGCGTTGACCTTGCTGCTCAAGGCCATGTTGGCGAACGGGTTGGCCACCTGAGTCGGCGTATCCAGGCGCTGTTCGATCAACCGGTCCAGCCCCGACACCGACGCCGTGCCACCGGCCAGCAGTATGTGATCGACCGCGTTGTACTGGCCAGAGGCAAAGAAGAACTGCAACGAGCGCGAAACCTGCTGTACCAGCGCCTCGCGAAACGGCTGCAAGACTTCGCTGACGTAGTCGTCTGGCAATCCGCCCTGCTTCTTCGCCAGCCCGGCCTGCTCGACCGTCAGGCCATACCGTCGCTGAATTTCCTCGGTCAGCTGCCGCCCCCCGAACAATTGCTCGCGGGTATAAATGATCTTGCCGTTGTGCAGCACGCTGAGGGTGGTCATGGTCGCGCCAATGTCCACCACCGCAACCGTCAGGCGCTCCTGGGAGGCGGCCAGTTGTGTCGAGAGCAAGCCGAATGATCGCTCCAGCGCGTAAGCCTCGACATCGACCACGCGCGCGGTCAGGCCGGCCAAGGCCAGGGCCGCTTCACGGACTTCGACGTTTTCCTTGCGACAGGCGGCCAGCAGCACATTGACCCGCTCCGGGTTACGTGCGGACACGCCCTGGACTTCGAAGTCGATGGCAACTTCATCCAACGGATAGGGGATGTATTGATCGGCCTCGATCTTGAGTTGGTTTTCCATCTCGTCGTCGGAAAGACCGCCGTCCATCTCGATGGTCTTGGTGATCACCGCCGAGCCGGCCACTGCCACCGCTACGCTCTTGAGGCTGGTTCTGGCCTTGAGCAGCACACGAGAGAGCGCCTGCCCGACACCCTCGAGCTCAGCGATGTTTTTTTCGACTACCGCATTGGCCGGCAACGGCTCTACCGCGTATGCCTCGACCCGATAACGGTCCCCCTGACGACTCAGTTCCAGAAGCTTTACCGACGTGGAACTGATGTCGATCCCCAACAGCGAGTTGGCTTTTTTATTGAAGAGTCCTAGCACTGCCCATTCCCTATGACTATCCGTGTCTTACGGACTCTGTAATATCCGTTGCGTTCATTACCTCCCGTCTTGACAGAAGCGCCAATGACGCTCCCCGCGGAAAAATGCTTATAATGCCCAGCGTTTTTTTCCGGTTTTTACTTCAAGCGCGGGTTGTTCCCTGTTTATCCGAACCCTGATGCCTCATTCATTCTTTGCCCTGGATGTCCAAAAGCCTTGATTCGTCTGCTGAAATTTTTCGGTTGGTCCATCGTCGCCGTTTTCTGCGGACTGCTTCTGGGTCTGAGTGGCGCCTTCCTTTACCTTAGTCCCGGATTGCCATCCGTGGAGGCGCTGAGAAGCATCCAGTTGCAGATTCCTTTGCGGGTCTACAGCAGCGATAACAAATTGATCGCAGAATTTGGCGAAATGCGCCGTACTCCGATCCGTTTCGCCGACATTCCCCCCAATTTCATTAATGCGTTACTAAGTGCTGAAGACGACAATTTCGCCAACCACTATGGCGTCGACCCTAGCAGCCTGATGCGTGCCGCGACCCAACTGGTCAAGAGCGGACACATTCAGTCCGGCGGCAGCACCATCACCATGCAGGTCGCGAAGAACTTCTTCCTGACCAGCGAACGCAGCTTCTCGCGCAAAACCACCGAAATCCTCCTGGCCCTGCAGATTGAACGGCAGCTGACCAAGGACGAGATCCTTGAGCTGTACGTCAACAAGATCTACCTGGGCAACCGCGCCTACGGCATCGAAGCCGCCGCGCAGGTTTACTACGGCAAATCGATTCGCGACGTCAGCCTCGCCCAGATGGCGATGATCGCGGGCCTGCCAAAAGCCCCGTCGCGCTTCAACCCGCTGGCCAACCCGGCCCGCAGCAAAGAGCGCCGCGACTGGATTCTGGGGCGTATGTACAAGCTCGGGAAAATCACCGAAGCCGACTACACCACGGCGATCAACGAGCCGCTGAACGCCAGTTATCACGTGCCGACGCCGGAAGTGAACGCACCGTACATCGCCGAAATGGCTCGCGCTGAAATGGTTGGCCGTTATGGCAGCGACGCTTACACCGAAGGTTTCCGCGTAACCACGACCGTGCCGAGCAATCTGCAGGAAATGGCCAACACCGCGGTTCATGAAGGCTTGATGACGTATGACCAGCGCCATGGTTATCGCGGCCCCGAGTCGCGCCTGCCGGGCAAGACCCGTGAAGCCTGGGCAACCGAGCTGACCAAGCAACGCACTATCAGCAGCCTCGAACCCGCCATCGTCACTCAAGTCGACAAAAACGGCCTGCAAGTGATGACCCGCACCGGTGACGAACACGTCGGCTGGGACAGCATGAAATGGGCGCGTCCGTTCCTGAACACCAACAGCATGGGCGCCAATCCCAAGCAGCCGTCGGATGTGGCACAGGTCGGTGATTTGATTCGCGTGCAGCGTCAGCCGGACAACTCGCTGAAATTCAGCCAGATCCCGCAGGCGCAGGGCGCGCTGGTGTCTCTTGATCCGCAGAACGGCGCCATTCGGTCGCTGGTCGGCGGTTTTGCCTTCGAGCAGAGCAACTACAACCGTGCCTTGCAGGCTAAGCGCCAGCCAGGCTCGAGCTTCAAACCGTTCGTCTATAGTGCGGCGCTGGATAACGGCTACACCGCCTCCAGCCTGGTGAACGACGCGCCGATTGTGTTTGTCGACGAATACCTGGACAAGGTCTGGCGTCCGAAGAACGACACCAACACCTTCCTCGGCCCCATCCGACTGCGTGAAGCGCTGTACAAGTCGCGTAACCTGGTGTCGATCCGCTTGCTGCAAGCGATGGGCGTTGGCAAGACCATCGACTACATCACCCGCTTTGGCTTCAACAAGCAGGACCTGCCGCCGAACCTGTCGCTGGCGCTGGGCACTGCAACCCTGACGCCGATGGAGATCGCCACTGGCTGGAGCACCTTCGCCAACGGTGGCTTCAAGATCACCCCGTACATCATCGACAAGATCGAAAGCCGCAACGGTGACACGCTGTTCGTCGCCAACCCTCCGAGCGTTCCTCAGGGCGATGCAGCGACCAGCGGCATTGCTGCGCCGGTCGCGCAGACCTTTACAGTCAACGCGACACCGGGCGAGGCGCCAGCCGCACCAGGCACTGCGCCGCAAACACCGGCTGTAGCCGAACGCATCGTCGATGGCCGCACGACTTACATCCTCAACAGCATGCTGGAGGACGTGATCAAACTCGGTACCGGCCGTCGCGCGCTGGCCTTGGGACGTGGCGACATTGCGGGCAAGACCGGTACGACCAACGAATCCAAGGATGCGTGGTTCTCCGGCTATAACGCCGATTACGTGACCACGGTCTGGACCGGTTTCGACCAGCCTGAAAGCCTTGGCCGCAAGGAGTTCGGCGGCACCGTCGCACTGCCGATCTGGATGAGCTACATGGGCGCCGCCCTCAAAGACAAGCCGCCGCATACACAGCCCGAGCCGGAAGGCATCCTGAGCCTGCGGGTCGACCCGGTCAGCGGTCGTGCCGCCAGCCCAGGCACGCCAGGCGCATACTTCGAACTGTTCAAGGCCGAAGACACGCCACCGTCGGTGAATGAGTTGGGCAACGGCACAGCGCCGGGCAGCCCGCTGCCAGCGGATGAAGCGGCACCGATCGACTTGTTCTGATCGGGTAGCGCAACGCAAAAGCCCCGCCTTCGAGAGAAGAGCGGGGCTTTTTGTTGCACTGATCGTTCCCACGCTCTGCGTGGGAATGCAGCCCGGGACGCTCCGCGTCCCATCCAGAGCCGAACGCAGAGCGTCCGAAGAGGCATTCCCACGCGGAGCGTGGGAACGATCACCTGCCAGACATGAAAAAGCCCCGACTCATACGAACCGGGGCTTTTTGGTTGAAGCGCTACAACGGCTTAGCCGTTGAACACGTCATCCACGCTTTTCAGCGGGTAGTTCTTCGGATACGGCAGGGTCGCTACGCCAGTCTCGATGGCGGCTTTGGCCACAGCATCAGAAATCAGGGTAATCAGACGGGCATCCATTGGTTTCGGAATGATGTACTCACGGCCGAATTCCAGTTTGATGCCGCCGTAGGCGTCGCACACTTCCTGAGGAACCGGCAGCTTGGCCAGTTCACGCAGGGCGTTGGCCGCGGCCACTTTCATTTCTTCGTTGATACGCTTGGCGCGAACGTCCAGGGCACCACGGAAGATGAACGGGAAGCCCAGAACGTTGTTGACCTGGTTCGGGTAGTCCGAACGGCCGGTGGCCATGATTACGTCGTCACGAGTGGCGTGAGCCAGTTCCGGGGAGATTTCCGGATCCGGGTTGGAGCACGCGAACACGATCGGGTTAGGCGCCATCGACAGCAGGCCTTCAGCGCTCAGCAGGTTCGGGCCGGACAGGCCAACGAACACGTCCGCGCCTTGCAGTGCGTCTGCCAGGGTGCGCTTATCAGTCGCGTGAGCGAAGACAGCCTTGTACTGGTTCAGGTCGTCACGGCCGGAGTGGATCACGCCGGTACGGTCAACCATGAAGATGTTTTCGATGTTGGCGCCCATGCTCACCAGCAATTTCATGCAGGAGATGGCGGCCGCGCCGGCGCCCAGGCAGACGATCTTGGCATCAGCGAGGGTTTTGCCAGCGATTTCCAGGGCGTTGATCATGCCGGCCGCGGTAACGATCGCGGTGCCGTGCTGGTCATCGTGGAACACTGGAATGTCGCACTGCTCGATCAGGGCGCGTTCGATTTCAAAGCACTCTGGCGCCTTGATGTCTTCCAGGTTGATGCCACCGAAGGTGATGGAGATGCGCTTGACGGTGTCGATGAAGGCTTGCGGGCTTTCGGAGTCGACTTCGATGTCGAAAACGTCAATGCCGGCGAATCGCTTGAACAGCACGCCTTTACCTTCCATCACAGGCTTGGAGGCCAATGGGCCGAGGTTACCCAGGCCGAGAATCGCGGTGCCATCGGAAATGACTGCAACCAGGTTGCCTTTGCCGGTGTATTTGTAGGCCAGTTCAGGATCGCGGGCGATTTCGCGTACTGGTTCGGCTACGCCGGGGCTGTAGGCCAGCGACAGGTCGCGGGCGGTAGCGGTGGCCTTGGTGAGCTCGACGCTCAGCTTACCTGGACGAGGATGGGCATGATATTCGAGAGCGGCAGTTTTCAAATCAGACATGGGGGCATTCCGCTTTTACTGTTGGACAGACTGGTCAGCGAGGATACGCGCCTCGCAAAATCCCCACAAGACTGACCGGTCACCCCTGTCAAGCGCCCTGCCCTAAGACTTTGGGCCAAGAGCCGCGGAACACAAGGGATAGACTGTTCACAATCGACAGTAAAAATGTCTACAATTTTTTCTTAGCGTGCGATTTTCAGCATCGACGGATCGGTGAGCGGTAGAAGCCAGCGCGCCTGTCCGGATTTCAACCCGCCGCGACGGGAACGGTCCACTACCCAGCCACGCACCTCGATCTGCTTGCCTTCCAGGTTTTCCAGCGCCGGGACATCGAACTGCCCGAGTAGATTGGGTGCAACACGCAATACAACTGAATCCTGCAACTCGATCCAAATCCCACCGCGATTGCGCTGAACCTTGCTGACACGCCCACTGAGCACGGCGAAACCGGAAGCGTTGATCTGCTCTGCTTTCAGTACAGGTGATTGCCGCCACAAGCCAAGGCCGGCCTGACGGGCACTGCGTTCGGCGGCTTGCTGGCAGCCGACCAAATCGACATTCGGCGCGACTGCCACTTGGAAACCGAGCCCTTCTGCGAGCATCTGCGCTTCAAGGTTGGCGCCATCAGCGCTGTAGACATGAGCCAGTGTGCGTCCGTAATGGTCTTTGCTCTCTTTTCCAGGCAGCAAGCTCACGCGTCCGTCGCTGGCTGCGACCAGCGCTTGCAGGCGTTTGCGCGCAACCACGGCAAACGGCTCGTCGGAACGGCCCTGCTTGCCCAGCTCAGGCGTATTCAAGCCGATCATGCGTACACTGCGGCCATCGCTCAGGCGCAAGGTGTCGCCATCCACCACACGCTGCACCACGACGGGTGCAAGGCCACTTGGCACCGGACAGAAGGCCTGGGCGCCGGACAGCCAAATCGCAGACACAAAAAAGGCGCCCGCGAGGGACGCCTTTTTCAACAGCAAGGAAAAGCCCATCGGGCCCTTCAACCTTACTCTGCAGCAGCTGGAGCTTTCTTGCCGAAAGCGCCAAAACGGTCTGCAAAGCGCTGTACACGACCGCCAGTATCCAGAGTCTTCTGCTTACCGGTGTAGAACGGGTGGCACTCGTTGCATACGTCAGTACCCAGTGGCTTGCACAGGTTCGAACGAGTTTCGAACTTGTTGCCGCAGCTGCAAGTTACTTCGATGGTTTCGTACGCTGGATGGATATCGGCTTTCATGGTGTATTCCTCAGGCTAGTGTGCCGCCACTCAACACTATTGTTGAATACCGCACATAATTAGGCCGCGGATTCTACCAGACCTTTGCAATCACGCAAGCTGTCGCTGAGACCGACCGTCTGCTAGGCTCCCGACCCAAAGCGCCGTCCCCTGTGGGGGTGAGCCTGCTCCTTTTTACTGCCTGCTGATCGAGATCCCCCCGCGTGCCCGACGCCATTTTGCGCCTCGCCCTGCCTTCGCCGCTGCGCCGTCTGTTCGATTACCGTGCCCCGGCCGGAGTCCTGCGCGCCCAGTTGCAACCGGGCATGCGCCTGCGGGTGCCGTTCGGTCGGCGGGAAATGATCGGGATTCTGGTGGAGATTACCGACACCAGCGAAGTGCCGGTGGAAAAGCTCAAACCGGCGATTGCCCTGCTCGACGCCACACCGCCACTGCCCCCCGCGTTGTTCAAGCTGTGCCTGTGGACGTCCCAGTATTATCAGCACAGCCTTGGCGACACCTTGAGTTGGGCGCTGCCGGTGTTGCTGCGTCAGGGCGAACTGGCCGAAGCGCGCCAGGAACGCTTCTGGTCCGCCGCGCCGGGCGCCAGCCTTGATGATCCGCGCATCGCCCGCGCGCCCCGCCAACGCGAAGCCCTGGCGACACTGGCCCAGCATCCCCACGGCGTGGCGCATCAGTTGCTGAGCAAACTGATGCTGAGCAAGGACAGCCTGGATTTGTTGCTGGCCAAAGATCTGGTCCAGGTCGAAATCCGCAAACACGCCCCCGGCGCACGTCATGAACACTGGCTGGCGCAGCCGGAGCTACCACTCAACCCGGAACAACGCGCCGCCTATGAAGCGATTCGCGCCGGGTTCGACAGCTATCATGCGTTTCTGCTGGCCGGCGTCACCGGCAGCGGCAAGACCGAAGTCTATCTACAGCTGATCCGCGAAACCCTCGAAGCCGGCAAGCAGGCGCTGGTGCTGATCCCGGAGATCAACCTCGGCCCGCAGACCCTGGCGCGTTTCGAGCAGCGCTTCAATGCGCGCATCGCGCTGATTCACTCGGCAGTCAACGACCGCGAACGCCTCGAAGCCTGGCTCGCCGCGCGGGATGGCGACGCCGACATCATTATCGGCACCCGCTCGGCGCTGTTCACGCCGATGAAGAACCCCGGCCTGATCATCATCGATGAAGAGCACGACGGTTCCTATAAACAGCAGGAAGGCTTGCGTTACCACGCCCGCGACCTGGCACTGGTCCGCGCCCGCCAGGAAAACATCCCGATTGTCCTCGGCTCCGCCACACCTTCACTGGAAAGCCTGCACAACGCCTACACCGGCCGTTACGGCCTCCTACGGCTGAACGAGCGGGCGGGCGGCGCCAAGCAACCGCGCTTCCTGCGCCTGGATGTAAAAAGTCGCCCGCTGGACAGCGGCATTTCCGGGCCGATGCAGCAGGCCATCGGCCAGACCCTGGCCGCCGGCCAGCAAGTGTTGGTGTTCCTCAACCGTCGCGGTTTTGCGCCGACGCTGTTGTGTCACGACTGCGGCTGGATGTCCGAATGCCAGCGCTGTGATGCGCGGATGACCGTGCACCAACGCTCCGGCGAACTGCGCTGCCACCATTGCGGTTACGTCGAGCGCGTGCCGCGGCGTTGCCCGAAATGCAGCAAAGTCGATTTGCGCCCCGTGGGTGCTGGCACCGAGCGCGCCGAGGAACGGCTGGCGATTCTGTTCCCGGACGTCCCGGTGTTGCGGGTCGACCGTGACAGCACATCGCGCAAGGACGCGATGAATCAGCTGTTCGCCACCATTCAGAAAGGCCAGCCGTGCATATTGGTCGGCACGCAAATGCTTGCCAAAGGGCATCACTTTCCGCGGGTGACGCTGGTGTCGATTCTCGACGCCGACGGCGGCCTGTTTTCGGGCGACTTCCGCGCCAGCGAGCGCATGGCGCAGTTGATCGTTCAGGTGGCCGGCCGCGCCGGACGGGCGGAAGAGCCGGGCAGAGTGATTATCCAGACGCACCTGGCCGACCATCCGCTACTGGTGCAATTGACCGAGCAAGGGTATTTCGCGTTTGCCGAGCAGGCGTTGAGCGAACGTCGCTCCGCTGGACTGCCACCGTTTGCGCATTTGGCGCTGCTGCGGGCCGAAGCGCACAAACCGGGGCAGGCTGAAGGTTTTCTTGATGAGGCGTGCAGCGAGGCTGAACGTTTGCTGGCCGAGCAGAATCTGGGCGGGATCGAGTTGTTGGGCCCAGTACCGGCGCCGATGGAACGCCGTGCCGGGCGCTATCGCGCACAGTTGTTGTTGCAGGCCACGGCCCGGGCGCCGCTGCATCGATTGTTGAGCAGCTGGTTGCTGGAGCTGGAGCAGATGCCAAGTGGGCGGGCGGTGCGCTGGTCCCTTGATGTCGATCCCGTGGATTTGTATTGAATTAGAGATCGCCTTCGCGAGCAGGCTCCGGGCGGCGTTCCGACGAAGGCTGACTATTTGTCACCACATATCCATATCCTGCCCGCTATAGTTGGCAAGCTCGTCTTCGCAACGGATAATGCCCAGTTTTTCCACCAGCGCATCGAAGCGCGCACCGCGCTTGCGGTCGAAAGAGACCACCATGAAAGACACCATTCGCCAGCTGATCCAACAAGCCATCACCCAACTCGTCAACGAAGGTGTGTTGCCTGAAGGCCTGTCGCCGGCGATCCAGGTGGAAAATTCCCGCGATAAAAAGAACGGCGACTTCGCCAGCAACATCGCCATGATGCTGGCCAAACCGGCCGGCATGAAGCCACGCGATCTGGCCGAGAAAATCATCGCTGCGCTACCGGCTGATGAAAACGTCAGCAAAACCGAAATCGCCGGCCCAGGCTTCCTGAACTTCTTCCAGAACACCGACGCCCTGGCCACTCGCCTCGACGCCGCACTGGCCGACGCACACATCGGCGTGCGCAAGGCCGGCCCGGCGCAACGCACTGTCGTCGACCTGTCGGCACCGAACCTCGCCAAAGAAATGCACGTCGGCCATTTGCGCTCGACCATCATCGGTGACGGCGTGGCGCGCGTTCTGGAGTTCCTCGGCGACGACGTGATCCGTCAGAACCACGTGGGCGACTGGGGCACCCAGTTCGGCATGTTGATGGCGTACCTGCAGGAAAACCCGATCACCAGCGACGAGCTGTCGGACCTGGAAAACTTCTACCGTGCGGCCAAACAACGCTTCGACGAATCCGAAGAATTTGCCGATCGTGCCCGTGGTCTGGTGGTCAAGCTGCAAGCCGGCGACCCGGACTGCCTGGCGCTGTGGACCAAGTTCAAAGACATCTCGCTGTCGCACTGCCAGAAAATCTACGAACTGCTGAACGTCAAACTGACCATGGCTGACGTGATGGGCGAAAGTGCCTACAACGACGACCTGATCAACGTGGTCAACGACCTCAAGGCCGCCGGCATGCTGGTCGAAAGCAATGGCGCCCAGTGCGTGTTCCTCGACGAGTTCAAGAATGCCGACGGCGACCCGCTGCCGGTGATCATCGTCAAGGCAGACGGCGGCTACCTCTATGCCACCACCGACCTGGCGGCCGTGCGTTACCGCAGCGGCAAGCTCAAGGCTGATCGCGCGCTGTACTTCGTCGACCAGCGTCAGGCCCTGCACTTCCAGCAAGTGTTCGCCGTGGCGCGCAAGGCCGGCTTCGTGACGCACCCGATGGAAATGGAACACATGGGCTTCGGCACCATGAACGGCGCCGATGGCCGTCCGTTCAAGACCCGTGACGGCGGCACCGTGAAGCTGATTGACTTGCTGACCGAAGCCCAGGAACGTGCCTACACCCTGGTGAAGGAAAAGAATCCGGAGCTGGCCGAAGCCGAGTTGCGCAATATCGCCAAGGTGGTGGGCATTGGCGCGGTGAAATACGCCGACCTGTCCAAGCACCGCACCAGCGACTACAGCTTCAACTTCGACCTGATGCTGAACTTCGAAGGCAACACCGCGCCGTACTTGCTGTATGCCTACACCCGCGTTGCCGGTGTGTTCCGCAAACTGGGCAAGGACTTCACCGAAGTCGAAGGCCAGATCGTCCTGGAAGCGGCGCACGAACACGAGTTGGCTGCCAAACTGGCGCAGTTCGGTGAAATCCTCAACAACGTGTCCGACAAAGGCACGCCGCACATCCTCTGCACCTACCTGTACGATGTGGCCGGCCTGTTCTCCAGTTTCTACGAGAACTGCCCGATCCTCAGCGCCGACACCCCGGCGCAAATGCAAAGTCGTCTGCGCCTCGCCGCGCTGACCGGCCGCACTCTCAAGCAAGGCCTGGAACTCTTGGGTCTGGAAACTCTGGAGCGTATGTAAGTTGGCTGCCAAGAAAAAACCTGCACCCAAACGTGGCGCCAGCCGTTACCAAGCTCCTGCAAAACAACCGATCCCGGGCTGGCTGTGGATGGCCATCGGCCTGACGGTGGGCGCGTTCATCGTCTTCCTGATGAAACTGGAGCCCGGCAAGGGCAGCGACACGGTCAAGCGCGAGAAGGTGGAACAGCAACAGAAAGCCAAGATCGCCGAGGCCAACAAGACCCCGCCGAGCCCGACGCAACCGGTGAAGCCGAAGTACGACTTCTACACCTTGCTGCCGGAATCGGAAGTAATCGTGCCACCGGATGCCGTGCCGGAGAAGACTCTGCCAACGCCACAAGTGCCAGCCATTCCGACCACGCCAGTAACACCGGCCGAAGCGGCGAAGATCGACACGGCGCGGGCTCAGGCCGCTCTGGCCGGGATTACGCCGCCACCCGCCCCCCCCGTCTCCAAAGCGGCGCCAGTGACCAAGTTCTTCCTGCAGGCCGGTTCGTTCCGCAAAGAGACTGATGCGGACAAGGTTCGCGCACAGATCATTCTGCTGGGGCAGGCCGTGGCGGTTGAGTCAGGCACGGTGAAGGACGAAACCTGGTATCGAGTGCTGGTCGGGCCGTTCAGCAATCGCGAACAACTGACCACGGCACAGAAACAACTGGCCGGCGCAGGCTTTAGCAACCTGTTGTTACAACAACGCCAAAGCCGCTGACCTGCCACTGATCGTTCCCACGCTCTGCGTGGGAACGATCACCAGCGACACCACTCGTCCCCTCTGCCATCCCGCAGTTGAAAAACGCTCCACCACCCCCATATGAGTTGGCATAAGGCATTTTCGCCCCGCTGCGTGGAGACTCTCCCTTGACCACCATCGTTTCAGTTCGCCGCCACGGCAAAGTCGTCATGGGCGGCGACGGCCAGGTTTCTCTCGGCAATACCGTGATGAAAGGCAATGCGAAAAAAGTTCGCCGCCTGTACCACGGCCAGGTTATCGCCGGTTTTGCCGGGGCTACCGCTGACGCCTTCACCCTCTTCGAACGTTTCGAAGGCCAGCTTGAGAAACACCAAGGTCACTTGGTTCGCGCGGCCGTCGAGCTCGCCAAAGAATGGCGCACCGACCGCTCCCTCAGCCGCCTCGAAGCCATGCTCGCAGTCGCCAACAAAGACGCCTCCCTGATCATCACCGGCAATGGCGATGTGGTTGAGCCTGAAGAAGGCCTGATCGCCATGGGTTCCGGCGGCGGCTACGCCCAGGCCGCTGCCAGCGCACTGCTGAAGAAGACCGATCTGTCGGCCCGGGAAATCGTCGAAACCGCCCTCGGCATCGCCGGCGACATCTGTGTATTCACCAACCACACCTTCACCATTGAGGAGCAGGACCTCGCTGAGTAAGCCTGTTTTGGCCACCACGCCACGGCTCACTTTTACCTGAGGACCGCCAATTACTATGTCCATGACTCCCCGTGAAATCGTCCACGAACTCAATCGCCATATCATCGGCCAGGACGATGCCAAGCGCGCCGTCGCCATCGCGCTGCGTAACCGCTGGCGCCGGATGCAGCTGCCTGAAGAGCTGCGCGTTGAAGTAACCCCCAAGAACATCCTGATGATCGGCCCGACCGGTGTCGGTAAAACCGAGATCGCTCGCCGCCTGGCCAAACTCGCCAACGCGCCGTTCATCAAAGTCGAAGCGACCAAGTTCACCGAAGTCGGCTACGTAGGCCGCGACGTTGAATCGATCATTCGTGACCTGGCAGATGCGGCGATCAAGCTGCTGCGCGAACAGGAAATGACCAAGGTTCGCCATCGCGCCGAAGACGCTGCCGAAGACCGTATCCTCGACGCCCTGCTGCCACCGGCTCGCATGGGTTTCAGCAACGAAGACGCCGGATCGGCCACCGATTCCAACACCCGTCAGCTGTTCCGCAAACGCCTGCGTGAAGGTCAGCTGGATGACAAGGAGATCGAAATCGAAGTCGCCGACGTGGCCGGCGTCGACATCTCCGCGCCACCGGGCATGGAAGAGATGACCAACCAGTTGCAGAACCTGTTTGCCAACATGGGCAAGGGCAAAAAGAAAAGCCGCAAGCTCAAGGTCAAGGAAGCGCTGAAACTGGTGCGTGACGAGGAAGCCGGTCGCCTGGTCAACGAAGAAGAGTTGAAGGCCAAGGCGCTGGAAGCGGTCGAGCAGCACGGTATCGTGTTCATCGACGAAATCGACAAGGTCGCCAAGCGTGGCAACTCGGGCGGCGTCGACGTGTCCCGTGAAGGCGTGCAGCGTGACTTGCTGCCGCTGATCGAAGGCTGCACCGTCAACACCAAGTTGGGTATGGTCAAGACCGACCACATCCTGTTCATCGCCTCCGGTGCATTCCACCTGAGCAAGCCGAGCGACCTGGTGCCGGAACTGCAAGGCCGCCTGCCGATTCGTGTCGAGCTCAAGGCGCTGACGCCGGAAGACTTCGAGCGCATTCTCAGCGAGCCACATGCCTCGCTGACCGAGCAATATTGCGCACTGCTGAAAACCGAAGGCCTGGGCATCGAGTTCCAGCCGGACGGCATCAAGCGCATTGCCGAAATTGCCTGGCAGGTCAACGAGAAGACCGAGAACATCGGTGCCCGTCGACTGCACACCTTGCTCGAGCGCCTGCTTGAAGAGGTGTCGTTCAGCGCCGGTGACCTGGCCAGCGCCCATGACGGCAAGGTGATCATGATCGACGCCGACTACGTCAACAGCCACTTGGGCGAATTGGCGCAGAACGAAGACCTGTCCCGCTACATTCTGTAAGCCTCAAGTTGCAAGCTACAAGCGTCAAGCTTATCGAGTTAAGCTTGCAGCTTGTAGCTTTCCGCCCGAGGCTCTTCCTATGCTCCCCACCGACATCAAACTGCACAAAGCCTCGAAAACCCTGTCGCTGAAATACGCGTCCGGCGAGGAATATCACCTGCCCGCCGAGTTCCTGCGCGTGCACTCTCCCTCCGCCGAGGTCCAGGGCCACGGCAAACCCATTCTGCAATTTGGCAAGAAAAACGTCGGCCTGACCAAGGTAGAACCGGCCGGTCAGTACGCACTGAAGTTGACCTTCGACGACGGCCACGACAGCGGCCTGTTCACCTGGGAATACCTCTACGAGCTGGCGCGACGTTATGACGCACTTTGGGACGACTATCTTGCCGAGCTCAAAGCCGCTGGAAAAACCCGCGACCCGAACGAATCCGTCGTCAAACTGATGCTCTAAGTCAGGCCTCTTGCTCTTTAGAGGGCATTTTCTAATTTCATCTGTTTGAATGCTCCGCCTCAGGGCCAATGATTGGCCCGCTTGCGAAAAAAATTAAACTCGGGTAACCAATGGATCTGGCAAGTTCCCTGCAGGCTCTCTGAACTAAAAAGCAGCGATGCAGTATTAACGGTCACCCGAGCAGTAGTACCTGGCATTGGCTGTGTGACTACCCAGTCAGGCTCAGGTACTCGTCTCAGGACAATGGAGCGTCGTAGATGAGTAACAAGAATAACGATGACTTGAAATATCAAGCCTCGGAAAACACTTTAGGGCTGAATCCTGTCGTTGGGCTGCGTGGTAAAGATCTACTGGCTTCTGCTCGCATGGTGCTCAGGCAGGCCATCAAACAACCGGTCCACAGTGCCAAGCATGTTGCCCATTTCGGCCTTGAACTGAAGAACGTGTTGTTTGGCAAATCCGAACTGCTTCCGACCCCCGAAGACCGTCGCTTCGCTGATCCGGCGTGGAGTCAGAACCCGCTCTATAAACGTTATCTGCAAACTTACCTGGCGTGGCGCAAGGAGCTCCACGACTGGATCGACGAGAGTAACCTGGCGCCCAAGGATGTCGCGCGCGGACATTTCGTGATCAACCTCATGACCGAAGCCATGGCCCCGACCAATACGGCGGCCAACCCGGCGGCAGTCAAGCGCTTCTTCGAAACCGGCGGCAAAAGCCTGCTCGATGGCCTTTCGCATCTGGCCAAGGACATGGTGCACAACGGCGGCATGCCGAGCCAGGTCAACATGGGCGCATTCGAAGTCGGCAAGAGCCTGGGCGTGACCGAAGGCGCTGTCGTGTTCCGCAACGACGTGCTGGAACTGATTCAGTACAAGCCGACCACCGAACAAGTCTTGGAGCGCCCCCTGCTGGTGGTGCCGCCACAGATCAACAAATTTTACGTATTCGACTTGAGCCCGGAAAAGAGCCTGGCGCGCTACTGCCTGCGCAGCAATGTGCAGACCTTTATCGTCAGCTGGCGCAACCCGACCAAGGAACAGCGCGAGTGGGGCCTGTCGACCTACATTGAAGCGCTCAAGGAAGCGGTCGATGTGGTCAGCGCCATCACTGGCAGCAAAGACATCAACATGCTCGGCGCCTGCTCCGGCGGCATCACCTGCACCGCGCTGCTGGGCCATTACGCGGCTCTCGGCGAGAAAAAGGTCAACGCCCTGACACTGCTGGTCAGCGTGCTGGACACCACCCTGGACAGTGACGTCGCCCTGTTCGTCGACGAGCAAACCCTGGAATCCGCCAAGCGCCAGTCCTATCAGGCCGGTGTGCTGGAAGGCCGAGACATGGCGAAAGTCTTCGCCTGGATGCGCCCCAACGATTTGATCTGGAACTACTGGGTCAACAACTACCTGCTGGGTAACGAACCGCCGGTGTTCGACATCCTGTTCTGGAACAATGACACCACTCGGTTGCCCGCCGCGTTCCACGGCGACCTGATCGAGATGTTCAAAAGTAATCCACTGATCCGCCCCGATGCACTGGAAGTGTGCGGTACGCCAATCGACCTGAAACAAGTCACCGCAGATATTTACAGCCTGGCCGGCACCACCGACCACATCACCCCGTGGAAGTCCTGCTACAAGTCGGCGCAACTGTTTGGCGGCAAGGTCGAATTCGTGCTGTCGAGCAGCGGACATATCCAGAGCATTCTGAACCCGCCGGGCAACCCGAAATCGCGCTACATGACCAGCAGTGAAATGCCGGCCAAGGCTGAAGATTGGCAAGAAAACTCCACCAAGCACACCGATTCCTGGTGGCTGCACTGGCAGACATGGCTGGCCGAACGTTCGGGCAAACTGAAGAAGGCGCCAACGGTTTATGGCAATAAAACCTTCACCGCCGGCGAAGCAGCACCGGGTACTTATGTGCATGAGCGGTAACTGACACACCCCACCCTCCTGCAGGAGTCGAGCTTGCTCGCGAAGGCGGCGGCACAGTCAATGTAACTGCGTCGGCCTCATCGCTATCGCGAGCAAGCTCGGCTCCTACAGGGGATCGGGGATGAATTAACCCACAGGGCCTGAAGCATGCCGCAACCGTTTATATTCCGTACCGTCGACCTGGATGGCCAGACCCTCCGCACGGCAGTACGCCCCGGCAAGCCTCACTTGACGCCCTTGCTCATTTTCAACGGCATCGGCGCCAATCTGGAGCTGGTGTTTCCGTTCGTCGCGGCACTGGACCCGGACCTGGAAGTCATTGCGTTCGATGTGCCCGGTGTCGGCGGCTCGTCGACGCCAAATCGGCCGTACCGCTTTCCGGGCCTGGCGAAGCTCACGGCGCGGATGCTCGATTATCTCGACTACGGACAAGTCAACGTGATCGGCGTGTCCTGGGGTGGCGCCCTCGCCCAGCAGTTCGCGTATGACTACCCCGAGCGCTGCAAGAAACTCGTATTGGCAGCCACGGCCGCCGGTGCAGTGATGGTGCCGGGCAAACCGAAAGTGCTGTGGATGATGGCCAGCCCACGGCGCTACATCCAGCCGTCACACGTAATACGCATCGCTCCGATGATCTATGGCGGCGCGTTCCGTCGCGACCCCACCCTGGCGGCCAGTCACGCGGCGAAAGTCCGTTCGGCAGGCAAGCTCGGTTATTACTGGCAACTGTTTGCCGGCCTCGGCTGGACCAGTATTCACTGGCTGCACAAAATCAACCAACCGACGCTGGTACTGGCCGGTGACGACGATCCACTGATCCCGCTGGTCAACATGCGCCTGCTGGCCTGGCGAATTCCCAACGCCCAGCTGCACATCATCGATGACGGGCATCTGTTCCTGATCACGCGCGCCGAAGCGGTGGCACCGATCATCATGAAATTCCTCGAGGAAGAACGTCAGCGCGCCGTGATGCACCCGCACCCGACGCCGCTGGGCAGTTAGTCGCTTTATCGGCCGGCAGGACGCCGCGCCGCGCAGCAACCCACAACAGCGTCTATGGTGATCTGGTTCAGTGAGTTTGTTTTTGGCTTGAAACGAAGGAGTGTTGAGACATGCGCGAGAAACCAGCGAGAGACGCTTTACCCACTCCCGCCGCGTTCATCAACGCACAGAGTGCGATTACCGGCCTGCGTGGCCGGGATCTGATTTCGACCCTGCGCAGCGTGGCAGCCCACGGTTTGCGCAACCCGGTGCACAGCGCCCGACACGCCTTGAAACTGGGCGGTCAGTTGGGCCGTGTCTTATTGGGTGAAACCTTGCATGCGACCAACCCGCAGGACAGTCGGTTCACCGACCCGGCGTGGAGTCTCAACCCGTTTTATCGTCGCAGCCTGCAGGCCTACCTGAGCTGGCAGAAACAGGTCAAAAGCTGGATCGACGACAGCGCCATGTCCCCCGACGATCGCGCCCGCGCGCACTTTGCGTTTGCCTTGCTCAATGACGCCGTATCGCCGTCCAATACCCTGCTAAATCCGCTGGCGATCAAGGAAATCTTCAATTCCGGCGGCAACAGTCTGGTGCGCGGTATCAGCCATCTGGTGGACGACTTCCTGCACAACGACGGCCTGCCCCGGCAAGTCACCAAGCAAGCGTTCGAAGTGGGTAAAACCGTCGCCACCACGACCGGTTCGGTGGTGTTTCGCAACGAGCTGCTGGAGCTGATCCAGTACAAGCCGATGAGCGAAAAACAGTATTCAAAACCGCTGCTGGTGGTGCCGCCGCAGATCAACAAATACTACATTTTCGACCTGAGCCCGCATAACAGCTTCGTCCAGTTTGCCCTCAAGAACGGCCTGCAGACCTTCATGATCAGTTGGCGCAATCCCGATGTGCGTCATCGCGAATGGGGGCTGTCGACCTACGTTGAAGCCGTGGAAGAAGCGATGAATGTCTGCCGGGCGATCACCGGCGCGCGCGAGGTGAACCTGATGGGCGCCTGCGCTGGCGGGCTGACCATCGCCGCCCTGCAAGGTCACTTGCAGGCCAAACGACAGCTTCGACGGGTATCGAGCGCGACCTACCTGGTGAGCCTGCTCGACAGCCAGATGGACTCCCCGGCGACGCTGTTTGCCGACGAACAAACCCTTGAGGCGGCCAAGCGCAAGTCGTATCAGAAAGGTGTGCTGGATGGTCGCGACATGGCCAAGGTGTTCGCCTGGATGCGCCCCAACGACTTGATCTGGAGTTATTTCGTCAATAACTACCTGCTCGGCAAAGAACCACCCGCGTTCGACATCCTCTACTGGAACAACGACAACACGCGGCTGCCGGCCGCCTTTCATGGCGATCTGCTGGACTTCTTCAAACACAACCCGCTGAGCCACCCGGGCGGCCTTGAAGTGTGCGGCACGCCTATCGACTTGCAGAAAGTCACCGTCGACAATTTCAGCGTTGCAGGCATCAACGACCACATCACGCCGTGGGACGCGGTGTACCGCTCGACACTGCTGCTGGGTGGCGAGCGACGCTTCGTGCTGTCCAACAGCGGTCACGTGCAGAGCATTCTCAACCCGCCGAGCAACCCGAAAGCCAACTACGTCGAAGGCGCAAAACTGAGCAGCGACCCACGCGCCTGGTATTACGACGCCAAGCAGGTCGACGGCAGCTGGTGGACGCAATGGCTGGAGTGGATTCAGCAACGTTCCGGCGCGCTGAAAGAAACCCACATGGCCCTCGGCAATCAGAACTATCCACCGCAGGAGGCAGCACCCGGTACTTACGTGCGTGTGCGCTGACGTTCAACCCACCACGGCCGACGCCGGCCGTGGCACTGACTCGACCATTAAGAAGACTGGATGAAAACCCGCGACCGGATTCTCGAATGTGCTTTGCAGTTGTTCAATCAGAAAGGCGAACCTAACGTCTCCACCATGGAAGTTGCCAACGAGATGGGCATCAGCCCGGGCAACCTCTACTACCACTTTCACGGCAAGGAGCCGCTGATTCTCGGGTTATTCGAGCGCTTCCAGGCTGAACTGGCGCCGCTGCTCGACCCTCCTGCCGATGTGGAACTGGCACCGGACGATTACTGGCTGTTCCTGCACCTGATCGTCGAACGGCTGTCCCATTACCGGTTTCTGTTCCAGGACCTGTCGAACCTCGCCGGACGCCTGCCAAAACTGGCCAAGGGCATACGCAACCTGCTCAATGCGCTGAAGCGCACCCTGGCGTCATTGCTCGCGCAGTTGAAGGCGCAGGGGCAATTGGTCAGTGATACGCAGGCGTTGGGGCAGTTGGTGGAGCAGATCACCATGACGCTGCTGTTCTCGCTGGACTACCAGCGGATTCTTGATCGTGAGGGTGAGGTGAGGCTGGTGGTGTACCAGATCATGATGCTGGTGGCGCCGCACTTACTGCCGCCGATCAAGGTGGCGACGGAGCAGATGGCGCTCCAATACCTGGAAGAACACGACTAACCACCGTAGGAGCCGAGCTATTCATGAACCATGCACAAACAAAAACGCCCGACCTTGGCAGGCCGGGCGTTTTTTTGAGCCCTGAAAATCAGGACTGACTGGTTGGCGTCGTTGCTGGCGCTACAGTCGGGGTCACAGCAGGGGTCGGCGCGGTAGCAGAGTTCGATGCGCTGACCGGGGCGGCCGGCGTTGCCGGTTTGGCCACAGCAGCCACTGCTGGTTTTGGTGCGGCGGCTTTCGGCGCTGCCGGTTTTTTCACCGCAGGCTTCTTCGCTGCAGCAGGTTTTGCTGCTGGCTTGGCGGCCGGTTTGGCAGCTGCGGTTTTGGCAGCTGGCTTGGCGGCTGGTTTAGCTGCTGGCTTGGCGGCTGCTTTGGCGGCAACCGGTTTAGCCGCTGGCTTGGCCGCTGCAGGTTTTGCTGCGGCAGTTTTGGCAGCAGGCTTGGCCGCTGCTTTCGCAGCAGGTTTGGCAGCAGGTTTAGCGGCGGCTTTAGCCAGTGGCTTGGCAGCGGTTTTAACCGCTGGCTTGGCCGCTGCGGTTTTCGCCGCAACAGGCGAAACCTTGGCACCGGTGAGTTTTTCGATTTGCTTGGTCAGGGTATCGACCTTGCTGTGCAGTGCTTTCACTTCGTTGCGGCTCGGGACACCGAGGCGCGAAATGGCACTGTTCAGGCGCTTGTCGAAAGCCCCTTCCAGCTCATCCCACTTGCCCAGTGCACGATCTTTAACGCCAGTGATGCGCGACTTGGCCGACGAAGCAGAATCCTTGGCGGCGTCGACTTTCTTGCCAACAGCGTTCTTGGTGAGCTTCTCGGCTTTCTCGCCGTCTTTGACCAATGTATCGAAGAGCTTGCTGCCGTCAGTGTCGATCTTCGAGTACACGCCTAAACCAGCCAGCCAGATTTTGCGGGAGTAGTCTTCGACTTTCCCGATCCACGAGCTGCCTTCTTTTTCGGTGTTCTTTTTAACAGCCATCCCGTTCTCCTTAAGATTTACGCGCGACGCGTTCGAGCAATGCCGTCAGCTCATCGAGCTTAGCAGAGAGTGTCTCAACGTCATGTTTAGACGGAATGCCGATACGATTCAAGGCACTTGCGACACGCGAGTCAAAAGCCTTCTCGACCTTGTCGAGTTGAACTTCGACCTTGCCTTTAAAAGTACTCACTTCACTCTTGGCTTCAACGATCTCGGCGTTAGCGGCTTCAAGCTTTTCAGCCACTACTTTTTTGCCTTTCTTTTCAACAGTTTGACCAGCCTTGATCAACTCTTGAAAGTACTCGCTACCCTCTTGCCCGACCTTGGCGTAGGCACCCAGGCCAGCCAGCCAGATCTTGCGGGCATAGGATTTGACGTCGCCCAGAGCGGTGGTCGATGCGTCGATTTTTTTCTTCAAAATAACTTTGGCCATGGTGCACCTCACGCGCAGAAGGTTTGAGGAACTGCCCGGACAAGTGTCGGGCTCAGGCACAAAGTAGGGAGAAAAATTAGAAACGGCACCCTAACAACTGACATAAACCTTCTGAGACACCGCAATAAAAATGTGAGAGCGAGCCTGCTCGCGAAGGCGTCAGAACAATCAACATCGTCGTCGACTGACTAACCGCTTTCGCGAGCAGGCTCGCTCCCACAGGGGATCTGATTCAACCAGAAATCAGACCAACGCTTTATCCAGTGCTTTCTCGATTTCCGATTTGATCATGCCGCTCATGGCCGACATCATCAGGCCCAGCTCCACATCGACGCGGATCGAATCCGCGCTGACATGCACCGCGCCTTTCACTCCGGAGCGCTTGAGATTCAGCGTGTCACCGGACCACTGCGGCTCCAGGCCGTATTGCTCGGACAGTTTCTGTGCCAGTTTGTCGGCCTTCTCGCGGGCCGCTTCCTTGCCCAGGCCGTGGGCACGCTCAACACTAATACGGGCCATCGAATGACTCCTGCGTTATGGATACTTTCCTGAAGCATCTTGACCATGACTGCGTCAAAACGTCCCGGTGGTTGCCCATCTTACCTTCAGCCTTGCCAAGACAAAGCATGCCTTGGGGATTAGAATGTCCCGCATTCTCTTCTGGTGACAGCGATATGACTGATCAGCGCAAAGGCAGCGATGCCGAACCCACCACGCACTTCGGTTTCAAAAACGTTCCGGAAAGCCAAAAAGCGGAAAAAGTCGCTGAGGTGTTCCACTCGGTAGCCGCCAAGTACGACTTGATGAACGACCTCCTGTCGGGCGGCATGCACCGTTTGTGGAAGCGTTTCGCAATCGAGCTTTCGGGCGTGCGCACCGGCAATCGCGTGCTGGACATCGCCGGCGGTACGGGCGACCTGACCAAGAAATTTTCGCACCTCGTCGGCCCGACCGGCCAGGTGGTGTTGGCCGACATCAACGAATCCATGCTCAAGGTCGGTCGTGACCGCCTGCTGGACCTCGGTGTGGCCGGCAACGTCGAATTCGTTCAGGCCGACGCTGAAAAGCTGCCGTTCCCGGACAACCATTTCGACTGCGTGACCATCGCCTTCGGCCTGCGCAACGTGACACACAAGGAAGACGCCCTGCGTTCGATGCTGCGTGTACTCAAGCCTGGCGGTCGCCTGTTGGTGCTGGAGTTCTCCAAGCCGACCAACGCGCTGATGTCCAAGGCCTACGACGCCTACTCGTTCGCGTTCATGCCACTGATGGGCAAGCTGATCACCAACGACTCGGAAAGCTATCGCTACCTGGCCGAATCGATCCGCATGCACCCGAATCAGGAAACCCTGAAGTCGATGATGGTCGAGGCCGGTTTCGACCGCGTGACCTACCACAACATGACCGCAGGCATCGTCGCCCTGCACCGCGGCATCAAGCCCTGATGTTGCTGGCCGGCCTGCTCGCCAGCGTTGAGCTCGGCCTGAACCGGGTGCTGCGTCTCGACAGCACGGCGCTGCCGCGGCTCGCGCATTTGAGCGGCCGGGTGATTGCCGTCGACTGCCGCAGCCCGGCGTTGCAGCTGTTCATCCTGCCCAGCGATGAAGGCCTGATGCTCGCTTCCCAGTGGGAAACCGGCGCCGACTGCACCTTGCGTGCACCGGCCTCAAGCTTGTTGAAACTGGCGATGAGCAAGGACAAGACCTCGGTCCTGCATGGCCCTGAAGTCGAACTCGACGGTGACAGCGGCGTGCTGCTGGAACTGGCGGCGATCCTTCAGGACCTCGAACTGGACTGGGAGTACGAACTCTCGCGCTGGCTGGGACCGGTGGCCACGCAACTGGTTGGTGGTCACCTGCGCAGTCGCGCTCGCTGGTATCAGCAAGGGTTCACCAGCCTGGGGCAGAACCTCGGCGAATACCTGGCTGAAGAATCGCGCACCCTCGTCGGTCAGCGCGAAGCCGAAGCCCGTTTCAGTGAACTGGACCAGATCAAACTCGACCTGGAACGTCTCGAGGCGCGTTTCGAGCGCCTTTCCCGATCCCTCGACCCAAGCGATAACGCATGAAGCTGCTTGCCGTCCGCCGTTTGTTGCGCATCCAGCGCGTTGTGATTCGTTACCGCCTCGATGACCTGCTGTTTGCCCTGCCTCTGCCGTGGTTTCTGTTGGCATTGCGTTACGCCTTGCCGTGGCGCTGGTTCCCGCGCAAGACGCTGGACCTGAGCCGTGGCGCGCGATTGCGCCTGGCGTTGCAGGACCTGGGGCCGATTTTCATCAAGTTCGGGCAGATCCTGTCCACCCGCCGCGACCTGTTGCCGGAAGACATCGCCGACGAGCTGATGAAACTGCAGGACCGTGTGCCGCCGTTCGACTCGCAAGTGTCGGTCAAGCTGATCGAAGAGCAGCTCGGCAAAAAAATCAGCGAAGTGTTTAGCCGTTTCGACGTCGAGCCGCTGGCGTCCGCCTCGGTGGCGCAGGTGCATGCTGCGCAGTTGAAAACCGGCGAAGAAGTGGTGGTCAAGGTGATCCGCCCAGGCCTCAAGCCGATCATCGCCCAGGATCTGGCGTGGCTGTTCATCCTCGCCCGCGCCGCCGAAAAGCTCTCGGCCGACGCGCGCCTGCTGCACCCGGTGGACGTGGTCAGCGACTACGAAAAAACCATCTACGACGAACTCGACCTGCTGCGCGAAGCGGCCAACGCAAGCCAACTGAAGCGCAACTTCGAAGGCTCGCCGCTGCTCTACGTGCCACAAGTCTATTGGGACTGGTGCCGGCCAAAAGTGTTGGTGATGGAGCGCATCTACGGCATACAGGTCACCGACCTGACCACCCTGGCCGACCAGCGCACCGACATGAAAATGCTCGCCGAACGTGGCGTGGAGATCTTCTTCACCCAGGTGTTCCGCGACAGTTTTTTTCACGCCGACATGCACCCTGGCAATATCTTCGTCAGCACCGTCAACCCGTGGAGCCCGCAGTACATTGCGATCGACTGCGGTATTGTCGGCAGCCTGACCCCGGAAGACCAGGACTACCTGGCCCGAAACCTGTTCGCCTTCTTCAAGCGTGACTACCGTCGTGTGGCGCAATTGCACATCGATTCGGGCTGGGTGCCGGCGGAAACCAAACTCAACGAATTCGAAGCAGCGATTCGCACCGTGTGCGAGCCGATCTTTGAAAAACCGTTAAAAGATATTTCCTTCGGCCAGGTACTGATGCGCCTGTTCCAGACCGCTCGACGCTTCAACATGGAAGTTCAGCCGCAGCTCGTGCTGTTGCAAAAAACCCTGTTGAACATCGAAGGCCTGGGCCGTCAGCTGTACCCGGACCTGGACTTGTGGAACACCGCGCAGCCGTTCCTTGAACGCTGGATGCGCGAGCGCGTCAGTCCCAAAGCCTTGCTCGGCAACGTGCAGAGCCAGTTCGAACAGCTGCCGCACCTGGCCAACATGGCCCGCGACCTGCTCGAACGCATGTCCCAACCCCACGCCTACGACCCGCCACCACCGTGGCATAAACGCAAGGATGACTGGTTCTTGCGCCTGCTCGGCTGCGCACACCTGGCGGGTGGCGTTATTCTGCTGGCCGGTGGACCACTGAACGAACTGGGTCATTGGCCCGGGGGAATCATGGTGGCCGTTGGTTTGTATCTGGTCGTTCGCCGATAGCCAGTTGTGTGATCCACTGGCACACTGTTTGAACGTTGGGCCAGGCTAATGAAGTGCGAAGCCCGCTGTCGGAGTCGAAGATGAAAAACTGGCTGGACGAGATCAAGTGGGACGCTGATGGCCTGGTGCCGGCGATTGCCCAGGATCACAAGACCGGGCGCGTCCTGATGATGGCCTGGATGAACCGTGAAGCGTTGGAACTGACCGCTGCCGAGAACCGTGCCATTTACTGGTCGCGTTCCCGTGGCAAGCTGTGGCGCAAGGGCGAAGAGTCCGGCCACGTGCAAACCCTGCATGAGATGCGCCTGGATTGCGACGCCGATGTGATCATCCTGATGGTCGAGCAGATCGGCGATATCGCCTGTCATACCGGCCGCCAAAGCTGCTTCTACCGCGTCTATGAGAACGGCGACTGGACAACCGTCGACCCGGTCCTGAAAGATCCGCACGCCATCTATTCCGCAGGACACAAACATGAGTGACACTCTGACCCGCCTGGCCGCAGTGCTGGAAGAGCGCAAAGGCGCCGCCGCCGACAGCTCGTATGTCGCCAGCCTGTACCACAAGGGCTTGAACAAGATTCTGGAAAAAGTCGGCGAAGAGTCGGTCGAAACCATCATTGCCGCCAAGGATGCCGCCATCAGCGGTGACTGCAGCGATGTGATCTACGAGACCGCCGATTTGTGGTTCCACAGCATGGTCATGCTCGCCCAACTGGGGCAGCATCCACAGGCTGTACTTGATGAACTGGACCGTCGCTTCGGTCTGTCCGGACACGCCGAGAAAGCCTCGCGCCCGTCCGCCTGAACAATTATTAGAGAGGAGCAGCAACATGGGCATTTTTGACTGGAAACACTGGATCGTCATCCTGGTTGTTGTCGTACTGGTATTCGGCACCAAGAAACTGAAAAACCTCGGTACGGACGTGGGCGAGTCGATCAAGGGCTTCAAGAAAGCCATGAACGACGACGAAAAACCGGCCGATCCGACCGTGACCCCGGCGCAACCGGTTCCACCTGTTCAGCCGCAGACCACGCAATCGGTGAACCAGCCGCACACCATCGACGTGCAGGCACAAAAAGTCGAAGAGCCGATCCGCAAAGACGTGTGAGCACTGACTAATGTTTGGTATCAGCTTCTCTGAACTGCTGCTCGTCGGCCTCGTGGCCCTGCTGGTGCTGGGGCCCGAGCGCTTGCCGGGTGCTGCGCGCACCGCCGGCCTGTGGGTCGGGCGCTTGAAGCGCAGCTTCAACGCGATCAAACAGGAAGTTGAACGTGAAATCGGTGCCGACGAGATTCGTCGGCAGCTGCACAACGAGCACATTCTGTCGCTGGAGCAGGAGGCGCGGAAGATTTTCTCGCCGACCCAGCAGGAACCGACGCCGGTGGAGCATGTGGGGGAACAGACGATTCACGCGCCTGTCGCAGTCACTGAACCAACGCCTGCGCCAGCGCCTGTTGTAGCGACTGCCCAACCTGAGTCCGTTGTATCAGTACCACCGGTTGCTCCTGCCGCCGCGCCGACAGCGCCGGCCCCTCATGACCCAACACTGCCGCCGCGAGCCCCATGAGCGATCTCCCCGAAAACGACCAGCACATGCCGCTGGTTTCGCACCTCACCGAGTTGCGCACCCGACTGCTGCGCTGTGTAGCGGCGATATTCATCATCTTCGCCGGGTTGTTTGCCTTCACCCAGCAGATCTACACCTTCGTCTCCACGCCGCTGCGCGCGTACCTGCCCGCCGGCGCGACGATGATTGCCACCGACGTGTCGTCGCCGTTCCTGACGCCGTTGAAGCTGACCATGATGGTCTCGCTGTTCCTGGCGATCCCGGTGATCCTGCACCAGATCTGGGGCTTCATCGCGCCAGGCCTGTACAAGCATGAAAAGCGCATCGCAGTGCCGCTGCTGATGTCCAGCATCGTGCTGTTCTACACCGGCATGGCGTTCGCCTATTACCTGGTGTTCCCGTTGATCTTCAAGTTCTTTGCCGCCGCCACCCCGGCCGGCGTGGAAATGATGACCGACATCACCAGCTACCTCGATTTCGTCATGACGCTGTTCTTCGCCTTCGGCGTGGCGTTTGAAATCCCGGTGGCCGTGGTACTGCTGGTGTGGATTGGCGTGGTCGACGTCAAATACCTGAAGAAAATCCGCCCGTACGTGGTCATCGGCTGCTTCGTGGTCGGCATGATCCTTACGCCGCCGGACATCTTCTCGCAGACGCTGTTGGCGGTACCAATGTGGCTGCTGTTCGAGATCGGCATCCTGTTTGGCAGCCTGATCAGCAAACGTGGCGAGCATCCGGACGACCAACCGGTTGACGATCACAACGACCAGCCGCCAGCGACCCAACCGTGAACCTGCTGCTGCTCGAAGAAGCCGATTTCATTGCGGCCGACCGGGTGATCCTGCGCGATCGCCGGTTGACTCACATGCAGGAAGTTCACCGCTGCGAAGTCGGTGACAGCATGCGTGTCGGTCGGATCGGCGGGTTGATGGGCGCGGCCGAGGTGTTGCGCCTGGACGCCGCTGAAGCCGAATTGCGCGTCACCCTCGACCAACCGCCCCCGAACAAGCTGCCGTTGACCCTGGTGTTGGCCCTGCCGCGCCCGAAAATGCTGCGCAGGGTGTTTCAGACCGTGGCCGCCATGGGTGTGCCGCGCGTCGTGCTGGTGAACAGCTATCGCGTCGAGAAGAGCTTCTGGCAAACCCCGTTCCTGGAACCCGAAGCGATTCGCGAACAATTGATCCTCGGCCTCGAACAGGCCCGGGACAGTGTGCTGCCTGAGATCGTTATCGAGAAGCGCTTCAAGCCCTTCGTTGAGGACCGTCTGCCGGCGATCACCGAGGGCACCCTCGGCCTGGTCGGACATCCCGGAAACTACCCGCCTTGCCCCCGCGGCCTCGACGAACCGGTGACCCTGGCCATCGGCCCCGAAGGTGGCTGGATCCCTTACGAAATCGACCTGCTGGGCAAATCCGGCCTGCAACCGGTACAACTCGGCGAGCGCATCCTGCGCGTCGAGACCGCCGTCACCGCCCTGCTCGCCCGCCTGTTCTAATACGGTCCCCTGTATCAGCTGGCGAAGCCTGCTGCTACAGGGACGGTGATCGTCGCAAGTCTTTCATTCGCCCTACAGAACCGGTCCTGCCTGCCGATACAGTTCCCACAAAACCAATCAGTGGTCCAGGGAGTTGTAGCATGTACCAATGGCTAGCCGAGAATCTGGGGAACATCCGCGTCAATCGCAAACTGGGAATCGGTTTCGGTCTGGTGCTGTTGCTTACCCTGTTGATCACCTTCACCGGCTGGACTGGTCTGAGCGACGTGACGAGCCGTGGCGACAAGCTCGGGTTCATCGCCAGCCTCAATGACCTGACCAAAGACCTGCGCCTGGCCCGTCTGGACTATGAAATGCGCCGCGGCGAACAAGGCCCCGGGGCGGTCAACGACAAGCTGGCGCAACTCGATGCGGGCCTGCAAACCGCCCGCAAACTGATTGAGCAACCGGCCGACGCGGCAATGGTTGACCAGCAATTGGCCGCCGTCAGCCAGTACAAACAAGCGTTCAGCGCGATGATCCAGGCCGGTGCCAACCGCGAAGACGCGCGCAGCAAACTCGGGGCCACCGCCGACAACGCCGTCGCCCGCGTCGCCGAAGTCGAGAAATCCCTGCTGCAAGGCGACAACGTCGCCCAGTTCAATAACGTGATCGATTTGAGCAAATTGATTCAGCAAGCGCGCTTCCAGGTTCGCGGCTACACCTACAGCGCCAAACCCGAAGCCGAACAGCCTGCACTGGACGCCATCGACAACGCCCTGAATGACCTCGAAAGCCTGCCGTCCAAACTGCCGGAAGAGCACACCGCCAACCTGCAACAGGCCAGCGACTCGCTCAAGGCCTACCGTGCCGCCGTCAGCCAGTACCGTGACTCCCAGGTCGCCAGTGCTGCCGCACTCGTGCGCATGGCCGAGCAAGGCGATATCCTGCTCGACGTCAGCAAAAGACTCACCGTGTCGCAAACCATCGTCCGCGATACCGATGCGGCTCACGCCAAGAACATGCTGCTGATGGCCACCGCCCTGGCCTTGGCCTTCGGCATGGTCGCGGCCTGGGCAATCACCCGCCAGATCGTCATCCCGCTGAACCAGACCCTGAAAATGGCTGAACGTGTGGCCGCCGGCGACCTGACTCACAACCTGACCTCCAAGCGTCGCGACGAGCTCGGCCAGCTTCAGCGCGCCATGCAGAGCATGACCCTGGGCCTGCGGGAACTGATCGGCGGCATCAGCGACGGCGTGACACAAATCGCCAGCGCCGCCGAAGAGTTGTCGGCGGTCACCGAGCAGACCAGTGCCGGGGTCAACAGCCAGAAAGTCGAGACCGATCAGGTAGCGACCGCAATGAACGAAATGACAGCGACCGTGCAAGAAGTCGCACGCAATGCCGAAGAAGCTTCCGAAGCCGCCGTCGCCGCCGATCAGCAAGCCCGCGAAGGTGACAAAGTGGTCAGCGAAGCCATCGCCCAGATCGAACGCCTCGCCCTCGAAGTAGGCAATTCCACCGCCGCGATGGGCGATCTCAAACGCGAAAGCGACAAGATCGGCAGCGTGCTCGACGTCATCAAATCCGTGGCCCAACAAACCAACCTGCTGGCCCTTAACGCCGCCATCGAAGCCGCCCGTGCCGGTGAAGCCGGACGCGGTTTTGCGGTGGTGGCCGATGAAGTTCGCAGCCTGGCGCAACGCACCCAGAAGTCCACCGAAGAAATCGAAGAGCTGATCGTCGGCTTGCAAAACGGCACCCAGCAAGTCGCCACGATCATGGACAACAGCCGCGTTCTGACCGACAGCAGCGTCGAACTGACCCGCCGCGCCGGGGGCTCACTGGAAAGCATCACCCGCACCGTGTCGGCGATTCAGTCGATGAATCAGCAGATCGCCGCCGCTGCCGAGCAGCAAACGGCAGTGGCCGAGGAGATCAACCGTAGCGTGCTGAACGTGCGTGACGTGTCCGAGCAGACCTCGGCAGCCAGTGAAGAGACAGCGGCGTCCAGCATTGAGCTGGCGCGGCTGGGGACGCATCTGCAGATGCTGGTGGGCAGGTTCAAGGTTTGAGGTGATGCGGACTGATCGTTCCCACGCAGAGCGTGGGAACGGTCGACTAGAGAACCTGACGCAAAAACGCCTGAGCCCGCGGATCCTTCGGTGCATCAAAGAACTGCGCCGGTGAAGCATCTTCCAGCAATTTGCCGTGATCGAAGAACAACACCCGATCCGCCACTTCCCGCGCAAAGCCCATTTCATGGGTGACGCAAACCATGGTCATACCTTCCACGGCCAGGGTTTTCATCACGTCCAGCACTTCGCCGACCATTTCCGGGTCCAGCGCCGAGGTCGGCTCATCGAACAACATGACCTTCGGCTCCATGGCCAACGCCCGGGCAATCGCCACGCGCTGTTGCTGGCCGCCGGACAGACGCGACGGAAACTCGTGGGCTTTCTGTGCAATGCCGACCTTTTCCAGCAACACCAGGGCCTTGGCCTCGCGCTCTTTCTTGCCGCGTTTGCGCACGACTTTCTGCGCCAGGCAGAGGTTTTCCAGTACGGTCATATGCGGGAACAGGTTGAAGTGCTGAAACACCATGCCGACTTCGCGCCGGTAGGCGTTGACGTCGGTTTTCGGGTCGGCCAGTTCCAGACCGTCAATGCTTACCGAACCCGAGTCGAATGCTTCCAGGCCGTTAAGGCAGCGCAGAAAGGTCGATTTACCGGAGCCGGACGGGCCGATCACCACCAGCACTTCACCCTTGGCCACGTGCGTGGTGACGTTATCCACCGCGCGAACCACCTGGCCGCGGGTATCGAAGACTTTTACCAGATCGCGAACTTCAATCACTTTGCGCGAGCCTCCGCTCAAGCCGGCTGGCGATTTTCGACAGCGGCAGGTTGATCAACAGGTACAACCCGGCCACGCAGAACAGGATTTCGAATGGCGAGAACGAGGTGGTGATGACTTCACGACCGCTTTTCAACAGCTCGGTAATTGCGATGACCGAAACCAGCGACGTGTCCTTGACCAGGCTGATGAATTGCCCGGCCAAGGGCGGCAATACCCGCTTCAAGGCTTGCGGCATCACCACGTGGCGCATCGACTGGCCAGCGCTCAGCCCCAACGAACGCGCGGCTTCGTTCTGGCCGCGGGCGATGGACTGCACGCCGGAACGAATGATTTCCGCGACGTAGGCGCCCGTGAACAGCGACAACGCCGCGATCCCGGCGAATTCCCGGGACAGGTTCATCACGGTGCCGATGAAGAAATAGAAAATGAAGATCTGTACCAGTAGCGGTGTGCCACGGACCAGTTCGACGTAAATGGTCGAGAGGTCGCGCAGGGTCGGATTGCTCGACAGTCGGCACAAACCGGTGACAAGACCGATCAACAGACCGAGTACGCCAGACACAACGGACAACCACAACGTGGTCCACAGCCCCCAAAGCAGTGGACCGGCGGCCCAATGGCGTGTCACGCCGATCACATCGCCTTCGGCCACCTCATCGCCTTGGGCGACTTGCAGGCTGTTGTCGTCGACGGTCAAACGTTGCTCATCACCCGCGTCGTTGCGCAGGGTGACTTCGGCTTTATCGCCCTTGCGCACCAGTTCGCTGACGGTGGAGATGTCGGCGGCGCGCTGGGATTCTTCGGCGTGGTAGGCAAAGTATTGCGGCACGCGGTTCCAGCGCCATTCATAAGACATCAGCGAGGTGGCGTAATACAACGCGCCGGCCAGGCCGATCAGCACCAGCACGGTTAAAACGTGCCAGGGCCATTGGGATTTTTTTTGTTTCATTACGGGTTCCGCAGTTTGTATTGCCTTTGAGGCGACGCGGTCAGTCTGACCGGCGCTTACTCCATGTCCTTGAGCCAAGCGGTGTCTTTGAACCACTTGTCATGGATGCGATCGTAGGTGCCGTCTTCGTGGATCTGGTGCAGGAAGTTGTTGATGAAGTTGATGCTGTCGTAGTCACCCTTCTTCAAGCCGAAAGCCAGCGGCTCGTAGGTGAACGGCTTGTCGAGGAACACCAGTTTGCCGGCGCCAACCTTGTTGACCGCCACCACGTTGTACGGCGCGTCGTAGATGAAGGCATCAGCCTTGCCATTGACCACGTCCAGCACCGCTTCCTGTTCATTGTCATAGCCGTGGTACTTGGCTTTGGAGATCAGCTTCTTGGCGACCATCTCGCCGGTGGTGCCGAGCTTGGAGGTGATGCGGTAGTCGGCGGTGTTCAAGTCCTTATAGGACTTGATGGTGCCCTCCAGCTCTTTGCGGATCAGCAGGGTCTGACCGACGACGATAAACGGTTCGCTGAAGTTCAGGCGCAGGTTGCGTTCCTGGGTCAGGGTCATCCCGCTGCCGATCATGTCGAACTTGTCGGTCATCAGGGCCGGGATGATGCCGTCGTAGCCGGTGGACACCAGCTCCAGCTTGACGCCCATGGCTTTGGACATGGCTTTGAGGATGTCGACTTCGAAACCGATGATCTCGCCGCGCTTGTTGGTCATCTCGAACGGCATGTAGGTCGGGTCCATGCCGACTTTCAGCGTGCCGCGCTTGACCGCGTCATCGATGGCACCGGCCTGCGCCGCGCTGACTGCAACCAATGCCGTGACGCCGACCAGCAGCATCGAGAGATACTTCTTCATCATCATGTCCCCAAAACCATTGCGGTGTGAGGCGCGCAAAAACGGCGGTTTCCCTCGGGAAACACACCCATACGGACAAAAATTATCCAGGCGCACCAATTCGGGGACGGATCCTAAACTACTCGCCCGTTTGCACAAGGGTTAAGCGGAATTTGTTGCCTGACACTGCGCAAAAAAAACCCCGCTTTCGCGGGGTTTTTTATTACGCCAACTGAGGCTGTGCGCTCAGCGGCTTGAGCGGCAGCAACGGCGCGTGGGGATCGGCTTTCACCGATTGACGCCAGGCTTGCAGCCATTCGGGGTGGCCTTCACTCCAGATCTGCTGATGCAGACGACCCAATGCCACCGGGTCACTCAGCAATTGCACACGCTCATTGTTGTTCAAGCCGTGCGGCCCGACTTTCAAGGCGTGACGAACCCGCTCTACCCGCAGCCATTCGATTGGCTCGGCCTGACCGTGACGCGAGGTCGCCAGCGCGCACGCCAGGGCGTTCTGCTGCGGGTCAACCACCGACCGGAGGAAGCCATCGTTCAGTGCGTGATAACGGTTTTCGTGGGTGTACTGGTCTGTGGCCAGCAACGCCTGTGGCGGATTGTATTCCTCAGGGATCAGGAACAGGCTCTCGTCACGGGACTTCAGGCCCAGACCGACACGACTGGAAATCACCGACACCGGAATCGACAGCATCAACGAACCGACAATCGGCACCAGCCACCACAGGAAGCTCGGGTTCAGCCAGATCACCAGCAAGGCCCAGAAGAAGCCCAGCAAGGTCTGCGGACCGTGGCGCTTGACCGCCTCGCTCCATGGCGTGGAATCGTCGTCACGTTGTGGCGAGTTCCAGGTCGCGGCCCAGCCGAGGAACGCGGCCAGTACGAAACGGGTGTGGAAAATCATCCGCACCGGCGCCAGCAGCATGGAGAACAGTACCTCCAGCAGCATCGACATCGTCACCTTGAACTTGCCACCGAACTCTTTCGCACCTTTGGCCCAGATCAGGAGGATGCTCAACAGCTTCGGCAGGAACAGCAGCACGATGGTTGTGGAGAACAGCGCCACAGCCTTGTCCGGATGCCATTGCGGCCACAGCGGATACAGCTGTCGCGGCTCCATGAAGTATTGCGGTTCCATCAGCGTGTTGACCGCCAGCAGCGCCGTTGACAGCACGAGGAAGAAGAACCACAACGGCGCTGACAGGTAAGACATCACGCCGGTCAGGAACACCGCCCGGTGAACCGGGTGCATGCCCTTGACCAGGAACAGGCGGAAGTTCATCAGGTTACCGTGGCACCAGCGACGGTCACGCTTGAGTTCGTCCAGCAGGTTCGGCGGCAGTTCTTCGTAGCTGCCCGGCAAATCGTAGGCAATCCACACGCCCCAGCCGGCACGGCGCATCAGCGCGGCTTCCACGAAGTCGTGGGACAGGATCGCACCGGCGAACGCGCCTTTACCCGGCAACGGCGCCAGGGCGCAGTGCTCGATGAACGGCTTCATGCGGATAATAGCGTTGTGGCCCCAGTAGTGGGATTCACCCAACTGCCAGAAGTGCAGACCGGCGGTAAACAAAGGACCGTACACGCGAGTCGCAAACTGCTGCATGCGTGCATACAGGGTGTCCATGCCCGACGCACGCGGCGCGGTCTGGATGATCCCGGCGTCCGGCGTGGCTTCCATCAAGCGCACCAGGCTGGTCAGGCATTCACCGCTCATCACGGAGTCCGCGTCGAGCACGACCATGTATTTGTAGTCACCGCCCCAACGACGGCAGAAGTCGTCGAGGTTACCGCTTTTACGTTTCACGCGACGGCGACGGCGGCGATAGAAGATCTTGCCGAAGCCACCGGCTTCGCGGCAGACGTCCAGCCAGGCTTGCTGCTCGGCAACGCAGATGTCGGCATCGTTACTGTCGCTGAGGACGAAGAAGTCGAAGCGATCCAGGTCACCCGTGGCCGCTACCGATTCAAACGTCGCCCGCAGACCGGCAAATACACGCGGCACGTCTTCGTTGCAGATCGGCATCACCAGTGCGGTGCGCGCGTCCTTTGGAATCGGCTCATTACCGGCACTTTTACCGGAGATGCGGTATTTATCGTGCCCGGTGAGCAACTCGAGGAAGCCCATCAGCGCGGTCCAGAAACCGGCCGACACCCAGCAGAACAAAATCCCGAACAGGATCAGGATGCTGGTTTGCAATGCGTATGGCAGCACTTGTGTGGCGGTTTGCAGCAGCGGTTGATGCAGCACTTCGTTGAGGTCGACAAATGACCAGCCCTGGTACGGCATGATGCCTTTCATGTACCAGCCGGCGACGATGGTCTGACCGAGCATCAATACCAGCAGAATGTAGCGACGGATCGAACCGACCGTGCGCCAGCGAGCTGCTGGCAACACACGTTCATCTTTCGGCGGAGCCGGCGGATTGGTGCGACCGGTCAGGCGACGCCAGCCACGGACCAGAATGTTGGTGCGCCACGGCTCCGGCACGACCTTGGTCCGACGAATCGGCGGGGTCGCCTTGAGGCAAACCCGACCGATGGCGTCGACCACCAGCATTTCCGCGTCTTCCAGTTCTTCAGCAGTGTTCAAGGTCAAACGACGGCCCACCGAGGCTTGGGCAGCCTCGGTCGGAGCGTCGAACGTCTTCGACGACAGACGCTGGTGCAGCTCGCTGAAGGACTGGCAGCCCGCGAGTTCCGCGCGCTGCTCGTCGGTCATCGGTAGATGCGCCAGATACTCGGCAAGCGTCTCTGGCTGTACTTGAGAATTACTCATCGGCAGACAACTGATAGCTCCAGGTCTCGGTCAGGACTTCTTCAGTCGATGCCGATTCCGGTGTGGCTGGGGCCGCGTCGGCAGCGACTGGCTGCTTGGCGTCTTTATTAGCCTTGTCCTTGGCATCTGCAACCGGCTTGGCATCGGCCTGCTTGGCCTCTGTTTGCTTGGCTTCCTTGTCGGCTTTTTCCTGTTGCTTGGCGGCAACCTTGTCGGCTTTGGCGACAGACGAATTCGAGGCTGGAACCGACGTCTTGGCCAGGTCTGCCGGCACGATGTTCTGAACCAGGGCCGCGCGCATTTCGGTGGCTTTGCTCGCATCCTTGATCTTCATGCGCAGCGTCAGGCGCCAGCCCTTGGTTTCAGGGTTGTAACGCACGCTGTTCTCGACCAGTTCGGCGTTGTCGCCCACGCTGACCTGGCTGCGAACGTCCGCATCCGGTGGCAATGCCGCCAGCGACGGGCCTTCAAAGTCCACCAGATAAGCAACGCTACCGTCCGGCTGACGGATCAGGTTGGACTGTTTAACGTCACCGGTGGAGCGCAGCGTCTGTTTGACCCAGGCACTGTCAGGCGCGTGGATGGAGGCTTCGTCCATGGTCCAGTGCATGCGATAGGCAACATCGAGCGGCTGGCCAGGCTCTGGCAGTTTTTCCGGGTTCCAGAAAGCCACGATATTATCGTTGGTTTCATCGGCGGTCGGAATCTCGACCAGATCCACGGTACCCTTGCCCCAGTCACCCTTCGGCTCGATCCAGGCGCTTGGGCGCTTGTCGTAGCGATCGTCGAGGTCTTCATAGTGGCTAAAGTCGCGGCCACGTTGCAGCAGACCGAAACCACGCGGGTTCTCGACCGAGAAGTTGCTCACCGACAGGTGTTTCGGGTTGTTCAACGGACGCCAGATCCACTCGCCGTTGCCGGCATGGATCGCCAGGCCGCTGGAATCGTGCAGCTCACGACGGTAGTTCAGCACTTTCGAAGGCTGGTTGGCGCCGAACAGGTACATGCTGGTCAATGGAGCAATACCCAGCTTGCCGACCTTGTCGCGCAGGAACATCTGCGCCTTGACGTCGACAATGGTGTCGCTGCCCGGACGCAGGGTCAGGCGATAGGCACCCGTCGCACGCGGCGAATCCAGCAAGGCGAAAATCACCAGGTGCTTGTCACCCGGCTTCGGCTGTTGAATCCAGAACTCGGTGAAACGCGGGAATTCTTCGCCGGATGGCAATGCGGTATCAATCGCCATGCCCCGGGCAGACAAACCATAAACGTGGCCCTTGCCGACGACGCGGAAGTAGCTGGCGCCGAGCATGGTCATGATTTCGTCTTGCTTGTCAGCCTTGTTGATCGGGTACAGCACCCGGAAACCGGCATAACCCAGTTGTTCGGTGGCCTTAGGATCGAACTTCACATCGCCGAAATCGAAACGACTCGGGTCATATTTGATTTCTTCGACGGAGTTAGCCGTGATTTCGTTGATTTTCACCGGTGTATCGAAATGCATACCCTGGTGATAGAACGACAGCTTGAACGGGGTTTTCTGATCCGCCCACTCAGCCTTCTCGGTCAGGAAACGAATTTTCTGATAGTCCGCGAATTTCATCTCGCGGAACTCGGCTGGCAGGTTACTGCGCGGAGCTTCGTATTTTTGCGCGGCCAGCTCTTTTGCCTTGACCGACACATCCTCCAGATTGAATGCCCAAAGCTGGCCGGCGCTGAACAGGCAGAGCAGTGCAGAGCCCGCTACCAGAGCGCTTCGAAACCGTTTGGCAGTCAATTTTGGTGCATTACAGGGACTAACAATCACGAGCAACCCTCGCCGAAAACAGATCAAAAAACCAACGGCCAGTTGAAGGGTTTGCACGGTCAACGGCATGAAAAAACCGACCTTGCAAACCACTCTTGCCAAGTTGGCGAGCATTGTTCCGACTCCGATGGGGCTAAATGATTCCCCAAACGGTCCAGGACAAGTCTCTACCTAAGTCAAAATGGACCAACGAACGCCGATCCCCGTAGCGCGCGATTATCTAGTAGGCCGCGTTACAACGCATCAGGCGCAACAAAGTATTTCTCGCGAAAAACGCCTGTTTTCAGTCGAAAAGCCCTTAAAAAGTTGTTTCAAGCGCTTTCAGGTCTGTAACAGGAAGGTTACCGGGCCATCGTTGACCAGGTGCACCTGCATATCCGCGCCGAATCTACCTGATGCCACAGTGCCATGCACCTGTTTCGCTTTACCTAATAGATAGTCGAAAAGCTCTTCACCCAACGCGGGAGGGGCCGCGGTCGAAAAACTCGGGCGCAGCCCGCTTTTGGTGTCGGCGGCCAGGGTGAACTGTGAGACCAGCAGCAACCCGCCACCGACATCCGCCAAGGACAGATTCATCTTGCCCTCGGCGTCGCTGAATACCCGATAGTTAAGCAGCTTATTGAGAAGTTTGTCGGCGCTGGCCCGGGTGTCCTCGGGCTCGACGGCAACCAGTACCAGCAATCCATGGTCGACCGCCCCAACCACCTCTCCCGCTACCTCGACTCGCGCACCCCGCACGCGTTGCAGCAGGCCCTTCATGCTTCTTCAGGTGGCAGGTCGAGCAAGCGGCGCGCCATCTGACCGGCGGCCCGCACCAGCGCATCAGTAATGCCCGGCTCGGCCGCTGCATGGCCGGCGTCACGGATGATCTGCAGCTCACTGTTCGGCCAGTTCTGGTGCAATTCCCAGGCGTTATCCAGCGGGCAAATCACATCGTAGCGACCGTGAATGATCACCCCGGGCAAATGGGCAATCTTGCCCATGTCACGAATCAACTGGTTGGGCTCAAGGAAGGCATTGTTGGTGAAGTAGTGACATTCGATGCGCGCAATCGACAACGCGCGCTGAGGTTCCGAAAAGCGATCGACCACCAGCGGGTTCGGACGCAACGTTGCGGTCCGCCCTTCCCACGTGGACCAGGCCTTGGCCGCATGCATCTGGGCAATCTGGTCGTTGCCGATCAGGCGCTTGTGGAAAGCGCTGAGCAAGTCGTCGCGCTCGTCCAGCGGGATCGGCGCAATGTAGTCCTGCCAGTAATCGGGGAACAGACGGCTGGCGCCTGCCTGGTAGAACCACTCGATTTCCTGCGGACGGCAGAGAAAGATCCCGCGCAGGATAAGGCCGTGGACACGCTCCGGGTGGGTTTGGGCGTACGCAAGCGCCAGGGTCGAACCCCAGGAGCCGCCGAACAGCACCCATTTGTCGATGCCCAGATGCTTGCGAATTCGCTCAAGGTCGGCGACCAGATCCCAGGTGGTGTTGTTTTCAAGGCTGGCGTGGGGGGTGGAGCGACCGCAACCACGCTGGTCAAAGGTGACAATGCGATACAGGTTTGGATCGAAATACCGACGGCTCTGGGCATCACACCCGGCGCCGGGGCCGCCGTGGATGAACACCACCGGCAAACCTTCCGGTGAACCGCTTTCGTCGACGTAGAGCGTATGGGTGTCATCGACGGCCAGATCGTGCCGGGCGTGGGGTTTGATCTGTGGGTACAAAGTCTGCATTGCGCGCTCCGTAAGGGGTCGAGGTCATCCCTGGGGGGACTTCTATTATTCTGCCGTCCGGCATCATAAACCCGAATTACGTCAATGAGCATGCCCCTTGCTGCGTCAGAGTCTGTCAGCCAAAAACCCGAGCAGCGTTTGATAGAGTGCATCGACTTCGGCGGCCTGGCCACGCGCGCGCAAACAGCCGTGAACCAGCCCTTCGCCATAGTACAACGTGGTGTCCACGCCAGCGGCTTCCAGTTGTTCGGCGTAGACCACACCGTCATCGCGCAGAGGATCGAATTGCGCGACGGCAATCAAGGCCGGCGGCAGTCCTCCGAAATGCCCGGCGAGCAATGGCATGGCATAAGCGCCCGGCTGTCGGCTGCCGCGCAAGTACAAGGCGTGATAGCAATCGACATCGCTGCTGCTGAGTAACGGCGCGTCGATGCATTCGCTGCGCGATGGCGATTGCTGATCGCCGCCCAGGCCCGGATAGATCAGGACCTGTGCAGCGGGCAGTGGTTCGTGGGCATCGCGTAACGCCAGGCACAACGCCGCGGCCAGATTGCCGCCAGCACTGTCCCCCATCACCAGCGTCCGCGCTGGATCCAGCCGGAACGGCCCGGTACGCAACGCGCGCCAGACCTTGAGGCAATCATCGAACCCCGCCGGATATGGATGTTCCGGCGCAAGACGGTAATCGACGGCAATCACCAACACGCCGAGTGTCGAGGCGAGCTCGGCGCAGATGAAGTCGTGGGAATCCAGATCGCCGACCACCCATCCGCCACCGTGCAGATACACGATGCACGGGCACGTATCGGACGATGGGGAGGCGTGTGGCTGATACGACCTGACGGCCACACCGGCCAATGCGAAATCGACGACATAGAGCCCTTCAGGACGCGGCGGGGTAAACGCCCGGCACATCTCGCTGTAGGCCAGGCGCAAACCGGCGAGGCTGGTGTCGGTGCTGTTGAAGCTGACGGTCTTCTCTACGAAGGCCGTCATCTGTTCGGAAAGCGGGTAGGAAGTCATAAGCCGGGTGCCAGTCCGTTCAGGTATTTGTGGAGTGCAACCCTGTGGGAGCGAGCCTGCTCGCGATGAGGGCGTGTCAGTCGACACAACTATTGTCTGACCCTCCGCCTTCGCGAGCAGGCTCGCACACAAGTCGTGCATCTGAACTCAGTTTTTCAAAGTGGCCTGTACGGTTGCGACGCCGTCCTTGCCATCAAAACTGGACACGCCCGCCAGCCAGCGCTGCAAATCTTCCGGGTGATCACGCAACCATTGCCTGGCCACATCCTGCGGCGTCTTGCGCTCCATGATCGGCACCATCAACTGGCTTTCCTGGGACGCGGTAAACGTCAGGTTTTCCAGTAGACGATTGACGTTCGGGCAACGCTGGGCGTAATCCGGCGCGGTGACGGTGGAAACGGTGGCCGCGCCTTCGTTCGGCCCATACACGTCTTCACTGCCGGTCAGGTAGGCAATCTTCATGTTGATGTTCATCGGGTGCGGCTTCCAGCCGACGAACACCACGAACTCCTTGCGATTCACCGCGCGTTGCACGGCGGCAAGCATGCCCGCCTCACCAGACTCGATCAGCTTGAAATCCTTCAAGCCAAAGTGATTGGTCTCGATCATGGTTTTGATTGTGGTGTTGGCGCCGCTACCCGGCTCGATGCCATAAATCTTGCCACCGAGCTGGTCCTTGAATTTTGCGATATCGGCGAAGGTTTTCAGTCCGGCGGCGGCCACGTAATCCGGCACCGCGAGCGTCGCCTGGGCATCGGCCAGGCTCGGTTTGTCCATAACCTTCACTTGATTGGCGGCCACGAACGGCGCGATGTTTTTGTCCATCGCCGGTTTCCAGTAACCGAGGAAGATGTCGAGCCGCTTGTCGCGGATGCCGGCGAAGATGATTTGCTGCACGGCGCTGGTTTGCTTGCTTTCGTAGCCCAGGCCATTGAGCAGCACATCGGCCATGCCGCTGGTGGCGATGACGTCGGTCCAGTTGACCACGCCCATGCGCACGGCTTTGCAGGAAGCATCGTCACTGGCCAGGACGCTGGTACTCAAAAGAACCGTGCCGCAGAGGGTTGAGAGACAGCGGGTGAACAGTCTTTTCATCGGGAGAGCCTCGTGCGGCAGATTATTCTGAGGGCCGGTGTCTTCGTGCACCGTGCTCAGCACATTACGCAGCAGCGAGAGGGTAAAAGCGAACTGTGGCGACCGAGATTTGCACGGTGGCGACTGTCTCGCGAGATCGTTCCGAGGCTCTGCGCGCACACTCAAATAAAACGCCAGAGAGTGTATGCAGGTAAACAATATAGCCAAACAACATAAAAACTGTCAGAAGTACCAGCAGACAAGAAACCTGAAGAAATATTAAATCGACAAGGAAGCCGTAATTACACCCTCCTCGAATATAATATTTCAATCCAGGAAATTTATTATGAGCACACCTTCCACTTCACAAATACTTAATGAAGAATTTACTGCCACCATAAAATTCCCAGCTGGAAATTTTGCATTCAAGGCAAACAAGATAAACATAAAAGAGAGCATTGATGCTTCTGGAAGTAAATGCTGGGAGCTACAGGCCTTCCACGATATTTTTAAAGATTCCCCCCCAAAAGCTGGCTTAGCAGGCATCAAAGAGGTTATCGCAATTCACTTATATATTGGAGAAGAGCTCAAGGGAACAAACGAAGCGCTGGTCTCCGCACGCCTCCCACCCAACGTGATCAAACACAGTGGAAACCTATTCAAGATAGTCGACAGAAACCCTGACAAAGACAATCTGATAGATACGACCGATAACTACCTGGGCATCGAAGGTTGGACAAGTTACGAATGGGATCAACAGCGAACACGGATCAAAGGCACTTTCAATCTTCTGGTAATGGACCACGACAATCCAGGCCCCACTACAGATATCCGAATAATGAATGGAAACTTCAATTTATTAAACAGAGGCCAACATTCTATTTAATTCCAGTTCAATACAGAGGGCGATTTTCCACCATCAAGAATCGCCCCCAACCTTAATCATCCCCTCACTCTGCGCGGGAATGATCGATCAGTCAGCCGTAGTGGTTTTCGCCCCAGGCCAGCAGGCCTTGCAGCAATTCCTTGAGCACCACTTGCGTCGGCTCGGCCAGATCCGGGCGATAGCGGAACGGCTCGAACTCTTCCATGTACGTGCACTGGCCCAACTCCAGTTGCACCGCATGGATGTTCTCGGCCGGGTTGCCGTAATGGCGGGTGATGTGGCCGCCCTTGAAACGACCGTTCAGCACATGGCCGTAGTCGGCGTGACGCGCGCAGATTGCTTCCAGCTGAGTGGCCAACTGCGGATCGCAACTGGCGCCATTGAAAGTGCCGAGGTTGAAGTCCGGCAGTTTGCCGTCGAACAGGTGCGGGATGATCGAGCGGATGGAGTGCGCGTCGAACAGCAACGCATAACCGAACTCGGCTTTCAGTCGCGCCAGCTCGTTCTGCAAAGTCGTGTGATATGGCGTCCAGATCTGTTCCAGATAGGTGGCACGCTCTTCTTTCGAAGGCTCCAACCCTTCGCGGAACAATGGAATGCCATCGAACAGCGTCGCCGGGTACAGGCCGGTGGTCGCGCCGACATACAAAGGCTTGTCGTCGGATGGCCGGTTCAGGTCGATCACGAATCGCGAATACTCGGCCGCCAACGTGCTTGCGCCCAACTCTGCGGCAAACGCGTAAAGCTGCGGAATGTGCCAGTCGGTGTCCGGCAGGCTGCGGGCGTCGGGGATCAACCCGGCTTCGACCGCCTGGGTCAGGCGCAGGCCCGCGTGAGGCATGCTGATCAGCAGCGGCACGCGGCCTTGTTTGAAGCTCAGAACCTTATCCACAACTGCTCTCCTAAACGCTTGTCTCGACGCCGTGACGCACGACGCGTTTTTCCAGATCACCGCCCAACCAGTACGACAGGTCGGCCGGACGATCGATTTGCCAGGCGACAAAATCCGCAACCTTGCCGGCTTGCAGCGAACCGTGGGTGTCGGCCATGCCCAGCGCGGTGGCGGCATGAATCGTCGCGCCTGCCAGTGCTTCTTCCGGGGTCATGCGGAAACAGGTGCAGGCCATGTTCAGCATCAAGCGCAACGACAGCGCCGGCGAGGTGCCGGGGTTGAGGTCGCTGGCGATGGCGATTTTCACCCCGTGCTTGCGCAGGGCTTCCATGGGCGGCAACTGGGTTTCCCGCAGGAAGTAGAACGCGCCCGGCAGCAGCACGGCGACGGTTCCGGACTTGGCCATGGCGATGGCGTCGTCCTCGGTCATGAACTCCAGGTGATCCGCCGACAGTGCGTGATAGCGCGCCGCAAGACTCGAACCGTGCAACGACGACAGTTGTTCGGCGTGCAGCTTCACCGGCAAACCGAGTTCCTGTGCGGTGACGAACACGCGCTCGACCTGCGCTGGCGAGAAAGCCAGGTATTCGCAGAAGGCGTCCACGGCATCCACCAGCCCTTCGGCAGCCAGGGCCGGGAGCATCTCGGCGCAGATGTGATCGATGTACTCGTCGGCACGATCCGCGTATTCCGGCGGCAAGGCGTGAGCGGCCAGGCACGTGCTGCGCACGCTGACCGGGAGCTCGGCGCCGAGACGGCGGATGACCCGCAGGATCTTGCGTTCGCTGGCCAGGTCCAGGCCGTAGCCGGATTTCATTTCGACCGTGGTCACGCCGTCGCGCATCAGGCTCTTCAGACGCTTGGCGGCGCTGGCGAACAGTTCATCTTCAGTGGCCGCGCGAGTGGCGCGCACGGTGCTGGCGATGCCACCACCGGCCGCTGCGATTTCTGCATAGCTGACGCCTTGCAGACGCTGTTCGAATTCACCGCTGCGGTTACCGCCGAACACTGTATGGGTGTGGCAGTCGATCAGGCCCGGCGTCACCCAGGCCCCTTTAAGATCATTGACTGCCGGGTACTCGCCCGCCGGCAGTTCAGCGCGTGGGCCGATCCACTCAATGTGCGCTCCTGACGTCACGATGGCCGCATCCTCGATGATCGAGTAGGCGCCTTGCGCCATCGTTGCGACGTGGCAGTGTTGCCAGAGAGTTTTCATCCGTGGCCTCCGTTAGGTTATCGATGAGAAAAAGAAGGTTCCCGCTCTACCGGTACTGCCTTCCCTGCCGCCGGTTTTACCCACGTCAGGTAGGCCAGCACCAGCAATACAATCCAGACCACGCCGACGATCAGAGCCGCCTGGGTGTCCGGGAAATAGCCCAGCACGCCAAAGATGAACAGCATGAAGGCAATCGCCGCCATCGGCGCATAGGGCCAGAACGGCACCGGGAATTTCAGTTGGGCGACCTGCTCGGCACTCATGGAGCGACGCATGGCCACTTGGGTGAACAGAATCATCAACCAGACCCATACAGTGGCGAAGGTTGCGATGGAGGCGATCAACAGAAATACATTTTCCGGAATCAGGTAATTCAGCAGCACGCCCAGCAGCAACGCGACACTCATCACCACTACCGTCATCCATGGCACGCCATTGCGCGACAAGCGGGCAAAGCCCTTGGGCGCATGCCCTTGCTGGGCCAGACCGTACATCATGCGGCCAGCGCCGAAGATGTCACTGTTGATCGCCGATACTGCCGCCGAGATCACCACGATATTAAGGATGGTCGCCGCCGAGCTGATCCCCAGGTTGTCGAAAATCTGCACGAACGGGCTGCCCTGGCTGCCGATCTGCTGCCATGGAAAGATCGACATCAGTACGAACATCGTCAGCACGTAGAACAGCAGGATACGCAACGGCACGGCATTGATCGCCCGGGGCAGCACGTGCTGCGGGTCTTTGGCTTCGCCCGCTGTCACACCGATGATTTCGATGCCGCCAAACGCAAACATCACCACCGCAAACGAAGCGATCAGGCCGCCCACGCCATTGGGCATGAATCCGCCGTGGCTCCAGAGATTGCTGATGTCGGTCGCCTGGGCGCCCGGCGCCGTGCTGATGCCGAACAACATGATGCCGAAGCCACCGAGGATCATCGCGACGATGGCCGCGACCTTGAGCAGCGACAGCCAGAACTCCATTTCACCGAAGACTTTGACGTTGCACAGGTTCAGGCCGCCGACCACCGAAACGATGCCCAGTACCCAGATCCAGCGGGCGACTTCCGGAAACCAGAAGCCCATGTAAATACCGAATGCGGTGACGTCGGCCATGCCGACGATGACCATTTCAAACGCGTAGGTCCAACCGAGGATGAAGCCCGCCATCGGCCCAAGATACGTGCTGGCGTAGTGGCCAAAAGAGCCGGCCACCGGATTGTGCACCGCCATCTCGCCGAGGGCGCGCATGACCATGAACACCGCCGCGCCACCAATCAGGTATGCGAGCAGTACCGCTGGCCCGGCCATTTGAATGGCCGAGGCAGAACCGTAAAACAGCCCGGTGCCGATCGCCGACCCCAGTGCCATGAAGCGAATATGTCGGGCAGAGAGCCCGCGTTTCAAGCCTTTTGCTGGCTGTTGCATTTCTCGTCCTTAATTATTCTTATTGGCGACATGATCGTTCCCACGCTCTGCGTGGGAACGATCATCAGAGAAGGAGCCGTTACAGACTAGGCAGCAACTTCGCTATAACCAGCTCATTCAAGCAACGCGTCGCCAACAACTCGCTCGCCGCATTGATGTCCGGTGCGAAGAAACGGTCTTTCTCATAGAACGGCACTTCGGCACGCAGGATGGCACGAGCCTTTTCCAGCTTCGCAGAGGTCTTCAGACCTTCACGCAGGTCCAGACCCTGAGCCGCCGCCAACCATTCCACCGCGAGGACGCCGCGAGTGTTTTCGGCCATTTCCCACAGGCGTTTACCGGCAGCCGGCGCCATGGAAACGTGGTCTTCCTGGTTCGCGGAAGTCGGCAGGCTGTCCACCGAATGCGGATGCGCCAGGGCCTTGTTCTCGCTGGCCAGTGCCGCCGCAGTCACCTGAGCGATCATGAAGCCGGAGTTCACGCCGCCATTGGCCACCAGAAACGGCGGCAGTTGCGACATGTGTTTGTCCATCATCAGCGAGATGCGGCGTTCGCTCAGGGAGCCGATTTCCGCGATGGCCAGCGCCATGTTGTCGGCGGCCATGGCCACCGGTTCGGCGTGGAAGTTACCGCCGGAAATCACGTCGCCTTCAGCCGCGAACACCAGCGGGTTATCCGACACGGCGTTGGCTTCGACGGCCAACACTTCAGCGGCCTGGCGGAACTGGGTCAGGCAGGCGCCCATGACTTGTGGCTGGCAGCGCAGGGAGTACGGGTCCTGGACCTTTTCGCAGTTCTCGTGCGAGTCGGACACTTCGCTGCGCTCGCCCAGCAGATCACGGTAAGCGGCAGCGGCGTCGATCTGGCCTTTCTGGCCACGGGCAGCGTGGATACGTGCATCGAACGGCGAGCGCGAGCCCAATACCGCTTCAACGGTCAGCGCACCCAGCGCAACCGCACCCGCGAACAGGTCTTCGCCTTCGAACAGACCACGCAAGGCATAAGCGGTCGACACCTGAGTGCCGTTGAGCAGCGCCAGGCCTTCTTTCGCAGCGAGGGTCAGCGGGGTCAGACCGGCGATTTTCAGCGCTTCGGTGGCTTCCATCCATTCGCCCTTGTAGCGCGCCTTGCCTTCGCCCAGCAGCACCAGCGACATGTGCGCCAGAGGCGCCAGGTCACCGGAGGCACCGACCGAACCTTTCAATGGAATGTGCGGGTAAACCTCGGCGTTGATCAGGGCGATCAGCGCGTCGATGACCACGCGACGAATCCCGGAGAAACCACGGCTCAGGCTGTTGACCTTGAGCACCATGACCAGGCGTACCAGCGCGTCGCTGATCGGCTCGCCGACACCGGCGGCGTGGGACAACACCAGCGAGCGCTGGAGGTTTTCCAGGTCTTCGCTGGCGATACGGGTCGAAGCCAGCAGGCCGAAACCGGTGTTGATGCCATAAGCGGTGCGGTTCTCGGCAAGGATCTGTTCCACGCAGGCGACGCTGGCTTCAATCTGGGCCGAGGCACTGTTGTCCAGGGTGATTTTGACCGGCTGCTGATAAACATCACGCAGTTGGGCAAGGCTCAGTTGGCCGGGAATAAGGTTTAACGCAGTCATTTCATTCTCCTTTTGAGAGTCTTTTATTAACTCACCAGACGCTCCGGAGATGTCCGTTGTCCGTCGCGTCTCGCCTTCTGGGGAGCCGCGCCTTGGCACGCTGGTGTGGTGGAAATCAGTTCAGGTTCGGTAACACTTTGTGCAGCAAAATCGGGTCTTTCAAAACGGCGGCGGCACTGGCGATGTCCGGTGCCAGCCAGCGGTCCTGGTCGTAGGCCGGGACTCGCTCGCGCAGCAGATGCCAGGCGGCATCGGTGCCGGCGCCGAAGCGTTGCTCTTTCAAGAACTCAAACGCCTGAGACGCCAGCAGGTACTCGATGGCGAGGATCTGGGTGCAGTTTTCCAGGGCACGATGCAGCTTCAGCGCGGCGTTGGTGCCCATGCTCAGATGGTCTTCCTGCAGGCCCGAGGTGACGTAGTTGTCGAGTACCGCCGGTTGCGCCAACTGGCGGTTTTCCGCACACAGCGAAGCGGCGACGTACTGGACGATCATCATTCCGGAGTTAACCCCCGGATTGGCCACCAGGAATGCCGGCAAACCGCTGACATGCGGGTTGATCAAGCGGTCCAGACGACGTTCGGCGATAGAGCCGATTTCAGCCATGGCGATGGCCAACAAGTCAGCGGCCAGCGCGACCGATTGACCGTGCGGGTTAGCTTGGGACATCACGCGGAAGTTGTCCGGTGTGCCCAACAACATCGGGTTATCGGTGACCGAGTTGAGTTCGGTTTCGATCTGCTTTTTCGCGTGTTCAAGCTGATCGCGAGCGGCACCGTGAACTTGCGGGATCGAACGGATGCTCAGCGCATCCTGAGTACGAATGCCTTTGCTGCTGGCGATCACTTCACTGCCATCGAGCAACGCACGCAGGTTGATGCCGACTTGCTGCATGCCTGGATGCGGTTTGAGGGCAATAATTTCAGCATCGAACGCGGCGATCTGACCGCGCTGGGCTTCGAAGCTCATGGCTCCGATCACGTCAGCCCATTGCAGCAGACGCGTGGCGTCGGCGAGTGCCAGGCAGCTGAGGCCGGACATGCACGGCGTGCCGTTCACCAGGCACAGACCATCTTTGGCGCCCAGTTGAACCGGTTGCAGACCTTCTTCGGCCAGGGCTTGCTGCGCGGAAACGATCTGCCCGCGATAGCTGACATTGCCGACACCCAGTAGCGCGATGCTGATGTGGGCCATGTGGGTCAGGTAACCCACCGAACCCTGGGACGGCACTTGCGGGGTGATGCCGCGATTGAGCAGCGCCAACAGGGCTTCGACCACCCGGCGATGAATGCCGGATTTGCCATGGCTGTAGTTGCGAACGGCGGCGCAGATGATTGCGCGGGTCTGTTCGTCGGCCAAAGGTGCGCCGACGCCACAGGCGTGACTAAGCAAGGTGTTGCGCGACAGTTGGCTGAGCTGTTCGTCTTTGAGCGAGACATTGCACAGCGCGCCGAGGCCGGTGTTGACGCCATAGGCGCGCTCGCCGCTGACGACGATGCGCTGGACGATCGCCTGAGCATTGTCGATCCGCGCCCAGACCTGTGGTGACAGCTCAAGCTGTGCGCCATGGCGAGCGACGGCGACCACATCCTGCCAACGCAACGGGGCGTCGGCGATAACGATTTTTTCAGCCTGGGACATCATGAACCTCGTGCGTACAACCTGAATATTGATGCAGAGTTACTGCCCTCATCGCGGGCACAGACACCGCAAATCTCTTAAACCACCGCCGCCCGACGCTGGACGAACCGGTCCACATACTCATCCGCCGGCGAATGCAGGATCTCTCTTGGCGTACCCACCTGAATCAGGCGGCCATCCTTGAGAATCGCAATGCGGTTGCCGATACGCACGGCCTCGTCGAGGTCGTGGGTGATGAAGACGATGGTCTTGTGCAGGGTCTTTTGCAGTTCCAGCAACTGGTCCTGCATCTCGGCGCGGATCAACGGGTCGAGGGCACTGAACGCTTCGTCCATCAGGATGATGTCGGTGTCCGCGGCCAAGGCGCGGGCCAGGCCCACACGCTGACGCATGCCGCCCGAGAGCTGATGCGGGTATTTGTTTTCGTAGCCCTTGAGGCCTACGGTGTTGATCCAGTGCAGCGCGCGCTCGGAGCACATTTGCTTGCTCTCGCCGCGCACCTTCAGGCCGTAGGCGACGTTATCCACCACGGTCTTGTGCGGCAGCAGGCCGAAGCTCTGGAACACCATGCTGATCTTGTGCCGGCGAAATTCGCGCAGGGCTTCCATGTCGTATTGCAGGATGTCCACGCCGTCCACCAGGATCGCGCCGCTGGTCGGGTCGATCAGGCGGTTGAAGTGGCGCACCAGGGTCGATTTACCCGAACCCGACAAGCCCATGATCACGAAGATCTCGCCGGTGCCGATGCTCAGGGACAAATCGTTCACGCCGACCACGCAGCCGGTTTCGGACAGCACCTGGTCTTTGGTCTTGCCCTGGCCAATCATCGCCAGCGCATCCTTGGAGCGGTTGCCGAAAATCTTGAAGACGTTTTTGACTTCGATCTTGCTCACGGTCGCGTTGTTCATTTGCTCACCTCATGCCGTGCCCGACCATACGCCTGAGTAATACGGTCGATAACCACTGCCAGAATCACGATCGCCAGACCCGCCTCAAGACCACGTCCAACGTTGAGAGTCTGAATCCCCACCAGTACGTCTTCGCCCAAGCCACGGGCACCGATCATCGAGGCAATCACGACCATCGACAGGGCCATCATGGTGGTTTGGTTAATCCCGGCCATGATGCTCGGCAGGGCCAGCGGCAGTTGCACGCCAAACAGTTGCTGCCAGCGGTTGGCACCGAAGGCGTTGATCGCTTCCATCACTTCGCCGTCGACCTGGCGAATACCCAGGTCGGTCAAACGAATCAGCGGGGGTGCGGCGTAGATCACGGTGGCGAAAATCGCCGGGACCTTGCCCAGACCGAACAGCATCAGCACCGGGATCAGGTACACGAAGCTCGGCATGGTTTGCATGATGTCGAGCAACGGCATCAGCACCGAACGCAGGCGATTGCTACGCGCCGAGAGAATGCCCAGCGGAATGCCGATCAGCACCGAAATGATCGTCGCCACCATCATCAGCGCCAGCGTTTGCATCAGCTTGTCCCAGAGGCCGACCGCCCCCACCAGGAACAACAAGCCGACAATCACAGCGGTGGTCACGACTTTGCGCGTGGCATGCCAGGCAATGCCCGCGACGATGGCGAGCATCAACCACCAAGGCGCCGCACGCAGCAGGCCTTCAAGGTTGACGATGGCCCACAGCAGCGTGTCCGAGATCTGCCGGAACACGTCGCCGTAGTTGGTGACCAGCGAATCGACCCAACCGTTGACCCAGTCGGCGATGGAAAAGGTAAAGCTTTCGGGAAACATAGGAGACTCTCAATCAAGGGGTTGCGATCAAGCGTCCGACTGCCGCTACCGGCAGTCGGAGAGGCTCAACCTACAAGGCCGCGTCGATTTTCTTGGCTGCGTCTTCGCTCACCCACGCGTGCCAGACTTCAGGATGTTCCTTCAAGAAGATCTTCGCCAGTTTTGGCGACTCGATCCGCTCTTTGGTCATGCGCCCAAGGTTCTGGTTGAGGATGTCGATTGGCACGTTGACCTTTTCCAGCACGGCCACCAGTTCCGGGGCCTGTTCGTGGAAAGTCTTGGACAGGCCGACCTTGATATCCACGGTCTTGTTCACGCCTGGTTTCTCTTCGAGTTTCACCGCGTCGATCTGGCCCATCAGCGGGGTTGGCGACCAGTAGTAGAACAGGATCGGCTCGCCACGCTTGTAGCTCGACAGCACGGCCGCATCCAGCGCCGGGCCGGTGCCTGGGCGGAAGTTGGTGTAGGTGCTTTCCAGGCCGTAGCTCTTCAGCATTTCGCTGTTGTCCAGCTCGCAGGTCCAGCCGGCCGGGCAGTTGTAGAAACGGCCCTTGGAGGGTTCTTCAGCGTCCTTGAAAATCGCCGAGTATTTGCCCAGGTCGGCAATGTTTTTCAGCTCGGGAGCCTTGGCTTCCAGCTTGCGCTTGGCATCGCCTTCGATGACGTAACGCGGCACGTACCAGCCTTCGATTGCGCCGACCACAGGTGCGCCGACACCGACGACTTTTCCGGCCTTCTCGGCCTTGTTCCAGACTTCGCTGCGGCCGACCCACTCTTCGGCGAACACTTGGATGTCGTTGCTGCTCAAGGCGTTTTCCATGGTGATGGAGTTGCCCGGCAGGCTGTCGGTCTTGCAGTCGTAGCCCTTCTCCAACACGACTTGCATCACGTCGGTCAGCAGCATGGCGCTTTCCCAGTTCAGGCCGGCAAATTTCACCGGTTTGCCCGACTCGCACCAACCCGCCGCCTGAGTGGCGCCAGCACTGGCCAGCAGGCCCATGGAAAGTAATGTGGTCAGCAGGGTCTTGTTCGATTTCATTGTTGTGACGCTCCTAATCATGAATTGGCTTACGGCAGTCAAGAGGCATCCAGCCCTGTCCACGTCCAATCAGGCCTGCGTCGCAACGCGACCGGTCCCGTTTTTTTTAGGTTGTACAACACTGTCCTGCTCGATCGGCAGAATCAGTTGATCGGGCACGGTGCCGTGCCATTTTTTCGCACACACGTAATACAGGGCCGCGGGAATCACCAGACCGATGATCCAGGAGATATCCACATCACCCAGGGCCGCCACCAGCGGACCGGTATAGAACTTGGTGGAGATGAACGGCAGCTGCACCAGCACACCGAAGACATAGACGCTGATACCGAGGGCGTTCCAACGGCCGTAGCGACCGTTAGGATCGGCCAGCGCTGGCACGTCATAGCGCTCGCGGGTGATGCAGTAGTAATCCACCAGGTTGATCGCGCTCCATGGCGTGAAGAACGCCAGCAGGAACAGGATGAAGGACTTGAACGCACCGAGGAACGAGTGCTGGCCGAGCAACGCCATCAGGGTCGCAGCACCGACGATGACCAGCACGAAGACCAGACGCTGCAGGCGCGATACTTTCAGGTCACCACGGAAACCGCTGATGATGGTCGCAATGCACATGAAGCTGCCGTAGGAGTTCAGCGTGGAGATGGTGACCTTGCCGAACGCGATGCTGAAATACAGCAGCGCAGCGGTGGCACCGGTACCGCCCAGACCAACGATGTAGGCGACTTCATGCCCAGCGAATTGGCCGTTGGCCGATGCAGCAGCGAACACACCGAGGACCATCGCGACCTGCGCACCAATGACCGAACCTGCGCCTGCGGCGAAAAAGGTTTTCACCGAAGAAATCTTGCTCGGCAGGTAGCGAGAGTAGTCAGCCACATAAGGGCCGAAAGCGATCTGCCAAGAGGCCGCGAGCGATACCGCGAGCAAAAAACTGCTCCAGCTGAAGTGGCGGATTTGCAACAGTGCGCCCACATCAACCTGGCTCATCAGACGGCTGAACAGATAAACAAAGGCAATCACGCCAATGACACTGGCCACACGGCCGATCCAATGGATCACCCGATATCCGAGCACCGTGACCAGCACGATGACACTGGCGAAAAGGAGAATACCGACGGTGTCGCTGACGCCAAACAGCTGGCCCAGCGCCTGACCGGACAGAACGGTGCCCGTTGCGGTGAAGCCCAGGTACATCAGGCAGACCAGCACGATCGGGATGGCCGCGCCATACACGCCGAACTGGACCCGGCTGGAAATCATCTGCGGCAGGCCAAGCTTGGGCCCTTGCGCCGCATGCAACGCCATGACCCCGCCACCGAGCAGTTGACCCATCAACAGGCCGATCAACGACCAGAACACATCACCGCCCAACACTACGGCCAGGGCCCCGGTGACAATCGCGGTGATTTGCAGGTTGGCACCCATCCACAGGGTGAACTGGCTAAATAGACGACCGTGTCTTTCCGCTTCCGGGATGTAGTCGATCGAGCGCTTCTCGATCAACGGTTTGTTGCCTGCACGTTCGCTGACAGCCATGGTTCAACCTCTGTGGATTGTTATTGGATTTATTCCGACCTGAAGGAGCCGAGCATTACTTGCCGGTAATCATCGGCAGGTTCAGGCCTTGTTCCTTGGCGCAGTCGATTGCGATCTGGTAACCCGCATCGGCGTGACGCATAACGCCAGTCGCCGGGTCGTTGTGCAGCACGCGGGCGATACGCTCGGCCGCTTCGTCAGTACCGTCGCAGACAATCACCATGCCCGAGTGCTGGGAGAAGCCCATGCCGACGCCGCCGCCGTGGTGCAGGGACACCCAGGTCGCGCCGCTCGCGGTGTTGAGCAGAGCGTTGAGCAGTGGCCAGTCGGATACAGCATCGGAACCGTCCTGCATCGATTCGGTTTCGCGGTTCGGGCTGGCGACCGAACCGGAGTCCAGGTGGTCGCGACCGATCACGATCGGCGCGGACAATTCACCGCTGCGCACCATTTCGTTGAAGGCCAGGCCGAGCTTGGCGCGCAGACCCAGGCCAACCCAGCAGATACGTGCCGGCAGACCCTGGAAGCTGATGCGCTCGCGCGCCATGTCCAGCCAGTTGTGCAGGTGAGCGTCGTCCGGGATCAGCTCTTTGACCTTGGCGTCAGTCTTGTAGATGTCTTCAGCGTTGCCCGACAGTGCCGCCCAACGGAATGGACCGATGCCGCGACAGAACAGAGGACGGATGTAGGCCGGTACGAAGCCTGGGAAGTCGAATGCGTTTTCCACGCCTTCTTCCTGGGCCATCTGACGGATGTTGTTGCCGTAGTCGAAGGTCGGGATGCCCATTTTCTGGAAATCCAGCATCGCTTTAACGTGCACGGCCATCGATTGCTTGGCGGCTTTTACAACAGCGGCGGGCTCGGTCTTGGCGCGAGCGCGGTACTCTTCCCAGGTCCAGCCGGCTGGCAGGTAACCGTTGAGCGGGTCGTGGGCGCTGGTCTGGTCGGTGACCATGTCCGGGCGTACGCCACGACGAACCAGTTCCGGCAGGATTTCAGCGGCGTTACCCAGCAGCGCGATGGAAATCGCCTTGCCTTCTTTGGTGTATTTGGCGATGCGAGCCAGCGCGTCGTCGAGGTCTTTGGCCTGCTCGTCGACGTAGCGGCTGTTCAAACGGAAATCGATGCTGACCTGCTGGCATTCGATGTTCAGCGAGCAAGCGCCAGCCAGGGTCGCAGCCAGAGGTTGAGCGCCGCCCATGCCACCGAGGCCTGCGGTCAGGACCCAACGACCTTTCAGATCATCGTTGTAGTGTTGGCGACCGGCCTCGACGAAAGTTTCGTAGGTGCCTTGAACGATGCCCTGGCTGCCGATATAGATCCAGCTGCCAGCGGTCATCTGGCCGTACATGGCCAGGCCTTTGGCGTCCAGTTCATTGAAGTGTTCCCAGCTCGCCCAGTGTGGTACCAGGTTGGAGTTGGCGATCAGCACGCGCGGTGCGTTGGTGTGAGTCTTGAACACGCCGACCGGCTTGCCGGATTGCACCAGCAGGGTCTCGTCGTCGTTCAGGTTGGTCAGGCTTTCGACGATCTTGTCGTAGCATTCCCAGTTACGTGCCGCACGACCGATACCGCCGTAAACCACCAGTTCTTTAGGGTTCTCGGCGACTTCCGGGTCGAGGTTGTTCATCAGCATGCGCAGCGGTGCTTCGGTCAGCCAGCTCTTGGCGGTCAGCTTGTTACCGCGGGCAGCACGGATTTCAACATCGCGGTATTTAGTAGGTTTCTGGGTATTGTCAGTCACGAAAAAGACTCCTCAGCGATCAATTCAAACCAACCCTGGCGGTGGGCAAGCCAGCCTGTGCGCATCGTTGCGCCACAAGCGAATCAGTGGACGCTGCGGAGAGTCTCGGTCGACTCATACGCATACGTCTTTACTTGTACATACAAGCATATGCAATCAAGCGGCCAACTTGTTGGATGGGTGTTCAAGAAAGTTTTTGGATGGGCTGGAACGCTTGTAGATCAAGGGTTCTGCTAGAGATGAAATTTTTGGGGGGATTGTTGCGGAAGGGCGACGGCTGTTACTTGAGCGCGGTTTTGCGCCACGCTGGGGCGTTCGGTAACAAGTTGGTGCGCGCTGGGGAACAGGATGATGATCGTTCCCATGCAGGAGCGTGGGAATGATCAGTGGAGGTGTTGAATTAGTGAGCCGTCAGCTCGATCACGCAGCATGGGCCATTGCTGGAGACTTCCAACAACCCAGTGTTACCGTCCAGTTGCAGGCAATCATGGCGCCCCATTTGCGAAACGCTGTTACCGGCATTCACTTCTAAATTCTCGGCAATACTGAACACCAGCACCGTACCCGCCGAGCTGAAAAACCGCTGCTCACCCGCCAGCCACTGCAACCGCGCGCAGTAACGTTGTGGCGCATAAATCAGGTTGAAGTCACGGATCGGCCCGCCGAGCAGTGTGCATGACACCTCGCTCTCACCGTTGAAGGCAAACGGGTGCAGCGGTAACAACGGCTGCGTGTCCTGGCCATCCACCCGCAAGGTCATGCCGTCACCTTGCAGCACAGTGATGACTCGCTCGTAACCGGTGAATGTCGAGAAGCCCCCCGACTCGCTTATGTCGGCAATCGACAGGCGCCAGCCGAAACCCTCAAGGCCAACGCCTGCATCGCGGGTGATTTCTTCAGTGCTGCCGCCGCCGTTTTTCCATGGCATGCGTGGGTAATCTTTGGCGCGTAAAACCTTGGATTTCATTTATGGCTCTCTATTTATGAAACCGACCTTCCAGACGATGACGGGAACCGGGGTGGATCAAACGGGCGGCGGTCACTGGCTGACGGCCGGACCAGGTGCGGCGACGAATCAGCAAGCACGGCTCGCCCTTTTCAATCTGCAGCAATTTGCACTCGGACGCCTCGGCCAAAATCGCCTCGACCACGTGCTCGCCTTCGGTCAGCGGTGCGACCTGGTTCAAGTAGGCGTAAGGCGTTTGCAGGGTGAAATCCTGCTTGAGGTACTCCGGCGCGACCAGCGCGTTGACGAAACGGTCTTCGATTTGCACCGGGATATCGTTTTCGAAATGCACGATCAGCGAATGGAAAACCTTCTGCCCTTCGCGCATATCCAGCGCCAAAGCGCGCTCGGAGCCGGCGGCCTCTTCTTCAAGGGTGATCACCTTGCAGGTATGGCGATGGCCACGGGAGGCGATCTCGTCGGCGATGTTGTGCACTTCAAACAGCGCGGACTGACTTTTCGGCTCGGCGACGAACGTTCCGACGCCTTGCATGCGCACCAACAGACCGTCGGCGGTCATCTCGCGCAGGGCACGGTTGATGGTCATGCGGCTGAAGCCGAGCTGGCTGACCAGCTCGCTTTCCGACGGAACGCGGTAGTGCGGCGGCCAGTTTCCACTGTCGATTTGCTGGGTAATCATCTGTTTGACGCGGGCGTACAAGGGCGCCGGACTGTCGCCCATGTTCGCGGCCAACGGTGACACTGGGGGCGGAGTCGGCACGGTTAATCCTTGTTCGTTTGAGAAGAGTTGCTAGCTTGCCGGAGTTTACCGAGCAGGCAAACGTCTGTATATGTATATACAAATAACACACGATGGGGTGCTGAACCATGTCCGCCTTCTTTGCCGAACGCGCGCTGCTGCCTAGTGGATGGGCCAACAATGTACGTCTTGAGGTCAACGCCGAGGGCGTATTGACCCATATCCAGGCCGATTCCCATGCAGATGGCGCCGAACGGCTAAGCGGTCCGCTGCTGCCGGGGATGCCGAATCTGCACTCCCATGCCTTCCAGCGAGCGATGGCCGGTTTGGCGGAAGTGGCGGGCAATCCGAACGACAGTTTCTGGACCTGGCGCGATTTGATGTATCGCCTCGTCGGAAAAATCAGCCCGGATCAACTCGGCGTCATCGCCCGTCAGCTCTACATCGAAATGCTCAAGGCCGGTTACACCTCGGTCGCGGAATTTCATTACGTGCACCACGACTCCAATGGCCAGCCTTACGCCGACCCGGCCGAACTGGCGCTGCGCATCAGCCAGGCCGCCAGCTCCGCCGGTATCGGTCTGACCCTGCTGCCGGTGCTCTACAGCCATTCCGGTTTCGGTGGCCAGACACCCAACGAAGGCCAACGCCGCTTTATCAACAGCACCGAGAACTACCTGAAACTTCAGTCGCGTTTGCAGCCGATCCTGGCGCAGCAACCGGCGCAGTCGCTGGGCTTGTGCTTCCATTCGCTACGCGCAGTAACCCCGCAGCAGATCAGCGAAGTGCTGGCCGCCAGCGACAAGCAATGCCCGGTGCACATTCACATTGCCGAACAGCAGAAGGAAGTCGACGATTGCCTGACCTGGAGCGGTCGTCGCCCGCTGCAATGGCTGTACGAAAACACCGAGGTCGATCAGCGCTGGTGCCTGGTTCACGCCACCCACGCCAACGCGGAAGAAGTCACACTGATGGCCAAGAGTCGCGCCATTGCCGGTTTGTGCCTGACCACCGAAGCCAACCTTGGAGACGGGATTTTCCCGGCGGTGGATTTCCTCGCTCAGGGCGGACGCATGGGCATCGGTTCCGACAGTCATGTGTCGTTGAGCGTGGTGGAAGAATTGCGCTGGCTGGAATACGGCCAGCGTCTGCGTGATCAGCGGCGTAATCGTTTGTATGGCGCGGAGCAGCCGATGGTGGGTCGCACACTGTACGACGCGGCATTGGATGGCGGCGCTCAGGCGTTGGGTCAGCCGATTGGCGCACTGGAAGTCGGTAAGCGTGCGGATTGGCTGGTACTGGACGGCAACGATCCGTACCTGGCGACGGCCAGTGGCGACGGGATTTTGAATCGCTGGTTGTTTGCCGGTGGTGATCGTCAGGTGCGTGATGTGCTGGTCAATGGCCAGTGGGTCGTGCGTGACGGGCGTCATGCGGGTGAAGAAGAAAGCAATCGTGCGTTCACCCAGGTCCTGCGCGATCTCCTGGGCTAACCCCAAACAACTGTGGGAGCGAGCAGGCTCGCTCCCACATTGGGATTCGGCAAACAGTTAGTTCGAGGTCTTGGCCATCTGCGTATCCGTCGCACGCCAGATCAGCCGCGTGGTGTCGTAACCCTGCTGACGCGCCTTGCTCAGCAATTCCTCTCGAACTACGCCATTGACCGTCGGCGTCCGCGACAGCAGCCACAGGTACTTGCGACTCGGGTCGCCCACAATGGCTGTCTTGTAGTCATCGCTGACGTACAACACCCAGTATTCGCCCTTCGCCGTACCAGGCAGCAGACGAGAAAACCAGGTATCGAACTCGACCCACAGTTTGTCGAATTTACCCGACACCTGTGGATAAGCCGTGCCCTTGACCTCTTCCCACTGCCACTGCGGTGTCAGGCAGCGGTTCAACACCGCCATGTTGCCGTCAGGCTTGAGGCTGTAATGTGCTTCGGACTGCGCGCAGTCGCGCTGGAAATACATCGGCAGGCGAGCCAACTCGTACCAGGTTCCCTGGTAACGCTTGAGGTTGACGCTGTTGACCGTTTTTGGCGCCAACGAATCATGGCCAGAAGTGGCGCAGCCAGCCAATACCAGGCCGGCAAAAAGTACGAACAGGAACCGCTTCATTGTTTTTCTCCCGTGGGCGCAACGCCCCGGTTTACTTCAGGCCTTGGCCGGAAAACATCAATACTTTGTCACCGGCGTACTGCACGCTGATGAAGCTGTTTTTGTCGCCCCAAGTGCAACTGGACATACCGAGCGCGCCCGAGCAATCAGCAGGTTGACCCAACAACGTTTCGACCTCGGCCTTAGGCATGCCGGTCGACAATTTCGAGTAGTTTTCCTGATTGACCTTGCTGCAGGCGGCCAACAACACGCAGAACGAGAGCAAGGCGATAGATCGCAGCGACATGGTGAAACTCCTGGAGCGAAGGGGAATGGCATGGCTGCCAAGCAGAAGCTTAGAAGAGAAAAGCCCCATCTGGTTCCCCGACCGCCACGCTATTTATCAGGCCACTCGTCTGCCTTTTTTCGAAAAATCAGCCACTTTCTTACGCCAATGGGTATTTCGTCGATTTTTGCAAAAAGACGCCTAATCTTTGGCGCTGGCCAGTCGACATAGAGGGATCCCACAGCCCTGACTGTGGCAAATTGACGCCCCCAGTTGATCAGCCCCTCCGCGGTAGCTCATTTAATGACCAGAAACATGAAGTTCAGCCACAAGATCTTGTTGGCTGCCGCCCTCGTGGTGGCCGTTGCATTCGCTTGTTTCATCCTGTTCAACGACTACCGCCAGCGCCAGACCCTGCGCAGCAGTACCGAATCCTCGATGCAGGAACTCGGCAGCCTGACCACCAGCAACATCCAGACCTGGCTGGAAAGCCGCATTCAGTTGCTGCAATCGTTGTCCCAGCAGATCGCCATGGATGGCAGCGCACCCGCCAGCCTGAAACGCGCCATCGACCTGCCGGCTTACACCAGCAACTTCCAGCTGAGCTATTTCGGTGGCACTGACGGTGTGATGTTTTCGGTCCCGGCCGGCAATCGCGCCGCCGACTACGATCCTCGCGCTCGCGGCTGGTACAAGGCGGCCAACAGCGCGCAACAGACCATCGTTACCGAACCGTACATCGCTGCGTCCTCGGGCAAATTGGTGATCACCGTCGCCACGCCCGTGAAGAATCAGGGCCAGATGATCGGTGTCGCCGGTGCGGACATCGACCTGTCCAGCGTCAGCGCAATCATCAACTCGCTGAACTTCGGCGGTCACGGCCATGCGTTTATCGTCAGCGCCGACGGCAAGATCCTGATCCACCCGGACAGCAAACTGGTGCTCAAAGGACTGGCCGATGCCTACCCGAACGGCGCGCCGAAAGTCAGCCCGGGCATGAAAGAAGTCGAGTTCGACGGCAAGACCCAGTTCATCTCCTTCACCCACGTCAACGGCGTGCCGTCGGCGGACTGGTACGTGGCGCTGGTGCTGGATCAGGACACCGCGTTCTCGATGCTCAGCGAATTCCGCACCTCGGCGATCATCGCCATGGTCATCGCCGTGGTGATCATCATCGCGTTGCTGGGCATGCTGATCAGCTTCCTGATGCAGCCGCTGCTGACCATGGGCCGCGCGATGCATGACATCGCCGAAGGCGAAGGTGACCTGACCAAACGCCTGACCATCCACGGCCAGGACGAATTCGGTGCACTGGGCACCTCGTTCAACCGTTTTGTAGAGCGTATTCATACCTCGATTCGCGAAGTGTCCTCGGCCACCGGCCAGGTCAACGAAGTCGCCTTGCGTGTGGTTGCGGCGTCGAACTCGTCGATGTTCAACTCCGACCAGCAAGCCTCGCGCACCAGCAGCGTGGCCGCCGCGATCAACGAACTGGGGGCCGCCGCCCAGGAAATCGCCCAGAACGCCGCCCTCGCCTCGCAGCATTCGAGCGACGCCCGCGCCCTCGCCGAGGACGGTCAGCAAGTGGTGGATAAAACCATCGCTGCGATGCAGCAGCTGTCGGCGAAGATCAGCGATTCGTGCGGCAACATCGAAACACTCAACAGCAACACCGTGAACATCGGGCAAATTCTGGAAGTGATCACCAGCATCTCCCAGCAGACCAACTTGCTGGCCCTGAACGCGGCCATCGAAGCCGCCCGTGCGGGTGAAGCCGGTCGTGGCTTTGCCGTGGTGGCGGACGAGGTGCGCAACCTCGCCCACCGCACTCAGGATTCGGCGCAGCAAGTGCAGAAGATGATCGAGGAGCTGCAAGTCGGCGCCCGTGAGGCGGTCAGTACCATGACCGACAGCCAGCGTCAGAGCGAAAGCAGCGTCGGCATCGCCAACCAGGCCGGTGAACGCCTGGGCAGCGTGACGCAGCGCATTGGTGAAATCGACGGGATGAACCAGTCGGTGGCGACGGCGACGGAAGAACAGACTGCGGTGGTGGAGTCGATCAACGTCGACATTACCGAGATCAACACCTTGAACCAGGAAGGGGTGGAGAACTTGCAGTCGACCTTGCGCGCGTGTGCAGATCTTGAGCAGCAGGCGGCGCGGTTGAAGCAGTTGGTGGGCAGCTTCCGGATCTAAGTCGCTTTTTAAGACCTCATCGCGAGCAGGCTCACTCCCATACTTGATTTGTGTCGATCACAAATCCCCTGTGGGAGCCTGCTCGCGAAGGCGGCATTGGCAACAACAAAAAACTAGAACCGAGACCCCGGTTTAGAAAGAAACGCCAACTCCTCAGCCGTAGACGCCCGCCCCAACACCGAATTGCGATGCGGAAACCGTCCAAACCGGGCAATCACCTTCTGATGCTTCTTGGCGTAATCCAGGTAATCGGTAAACAGCGCTCGATCCGCTTCCGGCTGCTGCGTAACCAGATCGATGTAGCGTGAAACCGCCTCATCCTGCACCGCCAGTTGCTCGCAATGCTCCAGCACCAGGTAAATAAACACCCGCTGCATTGGCTTCAATTGCCGATCAAAATCCGCAGCAATGCCTTGCACCACCAGCGCCTGAGCCCTGAGATCGCCGGAAAAGGATTTGGGAGTGTCGCGAAAGATCATTCGCGGGAGTTGATCGAGCAGCAGCACCAGGGCCAGCCAACCTTCGGGGCGTTGCGCCCAGTCAGTCAATCCGCCGGCCAGTGCCTGCTCGACCCAGTCCCCGAAACGCGTTTGCGCTTCGAGGTCCTGGCTGTCGCGCTTGCCGAACCATAACTTGCCCTTGTCAGCCGCTATTTCGCTGGGGGATTCGAATGTTCCGAACCACCAATCGAGCAACGGCTGCCAGGGCGCGGTCATGGTTTACGCCTTGTGGTAAGCCGTGACGCGTTCGACTTCTTCTTTCGAACCGAGGAACACCGCGACACGCTGGTGCAGGCCGTCCGGCTTGATGTCGAGGATGCGCTGATGGCCATCGGTGGAAGCGCCGCCGGCCTGTTCAACCAGGAACGACATCGGGTTGGCTTCGTACATCAGGCGCAGCTTGCCCGGCTTGGACGGCTCGCGGCTGTCGCGCGGGTACATGAACAGACCACCACGGGTCAGGATGCGGTGCACGTCCGCGACCATCGCGGCGACCCAACGCATGTTGTAGTTCTTTTTCAGCGGGCCTTCTTCGCCAGCCAGCAATTCGCTGACGTAACGTTGCACCGGGGCTTCCCAGTGACGCTGGTTGGAGGCGTTGATCGCGAATTCCTGAGTGGAGGTCGGGATCTTGATGTCTTCGTGGGTCAGCACGAAGCTGCCCATTTCACGGTCCAGGGTGAAGCCTTTGACGCCATCACCCAGGGTCAGGATCAACATGGTCTGTGGACCGTAGATCGCGTAACCGGCAGCCACTTGCTCGGTGCCTGGCTGCAGGAAGGCCTTCTCGTTCAAAGGCTCGTTCTGGCTCAGGTATTCGTTCGGGCAACGCAGCACCGAGAAGATCGTACCGACCGGTGCGTTGATGTCGATATTCGACGAACCGTCCAGCGGGTCGAATACCAACAGGTAGGCGCCTTTCGGGTATTTGCCCGGGATCTGGTAGGCATTGTCCATTTCTTCGGACGCCATGCCGGCCAGGTGACCGCCCCATTCGTTGGCTTCGAGCAGGATCTCGTTGGAGATCACGTCGAGTTTCTTCTGCACTTCACCTTGGACGTTTTCAGTGCCCATGCTGCCCAGAACACCACCCAATGCGCCTTTGGACACGGCGTGGTTGATCTCTTTGCAAGCACGCGCCACCACTTCGATCAGGAAACGCAGATCGGCAGGGGTGTTGTTGCTGCGGGTCTGCTCAATCAAATAGCGACTCAGGGTAACGCGGGACATGGAAGGCTCCGGTGGAATGGGGGGCTAAAAACCCGCGCAGTTTAACGCGAGTCGAGGCGCATTTCCTCCTATCAGACGTGATACGCCCAAGAGAGTTCATGCACCGGGATGAGCGTAGTTCGAAACGGGCCGGATGTAGACCGGCGGCAGGTGGCCGTTTCAAGGTATTTGATGTTTTGAAGATCGCCTTCAGGGTTTGACAGGGGGCTTGCGCAGCAAGCTGAACGCCATCGCTGCCAGGAACAGCACACTCAGCAACAACACCGCCCACAACCCGAGCTTTTTCCAGCTCGTGCCCGCCGTTGACGTCGTGGTCACCGCCGAAGTCGACGCCACCACTGCCCCGCCGTCCACGGTTGCCTTGCCTAATGTCGCCAGTTTCTGCGCGCTGTAATCCGGAATCAGCGTCGACAACGGCAAGCTCGCCGCTTTCACCGTCGCACTCCCCAGCGCCAGCGTGTAAGGCCCGGGGCCGCGTGCCAGGAACACCAGTTGCGTCGAACGCACAGCGAACTTCAGCGTCGGCGCTTCAGCACCCAGGCCGCCGCCACGCTCATCCACCACCAGTTTCAACTGCTGCACGGTTTGCCCCGACAACTGCAATTCGTTTTGCACCACGTCCTGGCCATTCTGGGTCAGGCGATACAGCAAACCGCTGCCCAGCGGCTGCCACGGTAAACTGCTCTCGCGGCGACCCGACAACATCACCGGCGCCAGACTGTTGGGCTGACTCAGCTCGACCTGCACCCGTTCGACATTCAGCCCCATCGGCAATTGCCAGGTGTATTCACCGGCCTTCGCGCTGCTGCCGGCCAACGCTTGAGACCAGACCAACGGCAGCGGCAGGCTGCGGGTGCTGGCGCTTTCCAGCTGCGCCGAGGTCAGCGCTGGCGCCGATTGCGGTGAGCTCCACAGCAGGCGCAGATAGCGCGCCGATTGCCCCGGCAGCCCGACTTCATGCTGCTCGACCCGTTCGTCGGCAAACGTCAGCCGCGCCACCTGCCCTTCGCCCCACGATTGCCAATGCTGCAAGTCGTCACTGGCCTCGATGGAAAAGCGCTGGAAGCCGTCGCGCTCGCTGGTCCAGTCGAGAACCAATTGCTGCAACGGCGCCTTGATACCGCTGGCGTCGAGCAACCAGCCGCGCAAGACTTCTTCGCCCGCCTCCAACTGACTGGACGGCTGCACTTCGACCAGGGTGCCGTTGGCACTCGATTGCACCCGCACGCTGGGCGCGTGCTCGGTGGAATCCGCCGAGTTGTACAGCGGGAACCACTTCACGTCGGTCAGTGTGCGATCTTTGCGGGTCTGGGCCGATTCCCGCGCCAGGGCATACGCCTGAACCTGACCGGCGGCGTTGAACACACGCACATCACTCAGGTCGGTTTGCCGCGCATTCAACTGCACGCTCAACGGCAATTCGAGGCGATACCACGGGCCTTCGCCGCTCACGGACAACGGCACTTGAGTGGTGAAGTCCGCCGGTTGCTCCTGGGCACCGACTGATAGCGATACACCCAGCGCCACCGCGCCCAACCAGCCCAGGTTCAGCTTCTGACTCAAGATGACACTCCTTCGGTTTCCGGGGCCGGTTTTTCAGACTCCGGCACAGCCTCGGCACGCTTGGGCGGCAGCGGCGCGAAATAGCCCACCACCAGCAGCAGCACACCCACGCCAATAAACGACACGATCCGCGCGAGCCCGCCGCGGTTACTCAATTCCACAAAGAACAGCTTGGCCACTACCACGCCAATCAACGCCGCACCAATCAGCCAGACCTCGCGACGATGGCGCAAATGGCCGCCGATCATCAGGCTCAGCGCCATCAGGGTCCAGACGATGGACAGGCCGGCCTGCACCAGCATCGACTCCAGCAAGGCATCGACTTCGAACGGCACACCGCCCCAATGGTGCGCGGTGCGCATCACCAACGCGGTGAAGAACACGAACAGCGAAACCCCGGCGATCAATTGCGTGGCGTGTTCGGCGTAATCCTTGCGGATCGCCAGCGGCGTCATCGCGCTGCGCGACCAGACGTAGACGCCGAACAGCGCAAATAACAGGCCTAATTCCAGCGGGTTGATCAGCGGCATATACGGCAGCGGTTCAGCGGTGCCGTCGCTGGCCGCGTTCGCCAGCCAGAACCAGCCGAGCATCAGCAGCGCCAGCGGTGCCGCCGCATACAGTCGGTACTCGCGGGGATACGCCGACACCGGCCACGGCCAAGTGCGCGGCGCCGCCATCAGCACCAGGTACAGACTCGGCAGAATCGCCCACCCCAACCAGCGCCAGGCGTTGTACTGCTCGGACAACAACAGCAAGCCGTAACGCAGTTCCAGCGCCAGCACACCGATCAACAACCAGCAGCCAAGCACATGCGCGGTGCTGACCGCGCGTACCAGCAATGTCGGCGCCAGTCGCTTCAGCGAGACGAAATGCACGACGAACACCGCCGCCCAGGCCAACCAGCCAAAACTGGCCGCCGGGTGATAACGCGAATGCCACCCCGTGAGCATCACCACGCCGGCCGCTGGTATCAGCAAGGTGCAGAGCAAACCCAGCGAAGACCATTTCAAGCGCAGTGCCAACAGCGTCCACAGCGCCACGCTAAGGGACGCCACCGCCAGCAACAACGTCGCTTGCAAACTCACTGGCGCAAAGCGCAACACTTCACTGACCCACGCCAGCGCCCACCAACCCGCGCCCCACACCAGCAGCACTTCAGACAAACGCTGCAAACTCAACACATCGAACGCCGAAGCATGGTTGCCCAGCTGCAATCGCCAGGCCCCGACCAGCGCCGCCAAGCCCAGTACCAACGGCGTCCAGAAACCGCTGTGCGCCAGCGGCTTCAGTCCTTCGCTGACCAACGGTCCGAGCAGGTCGGGTCCGGCAAACAGGAACGCCGCGCCGCCAATCACCTGCAACAGCAAACCGAAGACAAAACTCACGCGCTGCTTGAGATACAGGCTCAACCAGATGATGAACAAACCACTGGCCGCCCATACCGCACTCGCGGTCTGCCACGGCAGCACGAACAGCACCGCCAGATTGATCAGCACCAGGCCGGCCAGCAACACCACCGATAAGCCACGCAACAGTCGCACGTCGCTGCGCACCATCTCATCACGGGCCGCCAGCAGCATGCCGGCGATCAACGCCAGGCCGATCAGCGAGGCACTGAGCAAACCGCTCCAGCCGGCACTGAACACCGCCGCCGATTCACCGCCAGCACCTTGCAGACGCAGCAGGAACAACGCGCCGCCGAGTAATTGCACAGCAAACGCGGTGAACAGGAACGTGCGCGATTGCAGGCGCAGACCGACAAACAACGTCACCAGCCCGGCCAGCGCCCAACTGATCGCCGTACCGTGGGTAAAGAAAAACAACGGCGCCAGCAGATAAAGGAACGTCAGGCCGAGGCAAGCCAGCACCGGCAGCCCTTTGCGTTCCCATTGCGCCGTGTGCTCCGGCGAGGCTTGGCGCAATTGATAAAAGCTGAACAGCAACGCTATGCCGAGCATCAACGCGCCCAACAGTGAGCCATCGAGCAGGCTGCTTTCGCCGATCCGCAACTCGCTGAGAAATGCCAGCGCCGAGCCCAGTTGCAGCAGCAAGGCAAAGGCCCTGGCCAACGGGCGTTGCTGACGCAAGCCGAGCCAGAAAATCCCGGCACCTTCGACGGCCCAGGCCGCGGACGTCCAGCGCGCATCCAGCCCCAATGGAATCGCCAGACTGGCGAAAATTACACCCAGTGCCAGACAGGTTTCTGCCAGCAACAACGCGCGGCCGCCCATCAGCAATCGGGCCAGCCCCATGTAAATCATGCCCAGCGCCAATGCGCTGAACGCGGCGGCAAACTCAAGGTGCTGGACCAGCGCGAACTGCAAGCCGAAGCCCACCAGCGGCGGGCCAAACAGCATCGTGCCGTCGACGTAATCACCTTTACGCGCCGACCAGCGCAGCAGCGCCTCGCGGCTGTCGTCCTCGGGCGCATCGCTCATTTCCAGTAACTTGCGCCGAGCGAACAGCAGGCCGATAGCCAGGTACATCAGGAAAAACAGGATCAGGAACGGCTCGGTGCTCCACAGCAACTCTGGCGTGTAGGAACGCAGGCCCCAGGCGAAACCGATACCGAAGGTGCCGACGAAGCCAATCAAGTTGAGCAATCGCCAGGCCTTGAACCAGGCGATGGCGAGGATGCCGGCGTTGAGCAACGCAAAGTAGCTAAACAACGCGACGTGATTGCCGGCGCCAGTGGACGTGAGAATCGGCGCGGCAAAACCGCCCAGCGCGGCGACGCAGGCCAACGCCAGGGAGTCCTGGGTGATCGCCAGAATGGCCGAGAACACCGTCACCGCCACCAGCAAGCCAAGCGCCGCGGTCGGGTCAAGCAGTGGATGCAAACGCATGGCGGCGAACACCGTCAGGTACAGCACGGCAATGCCGGTGCCTTGCAGCATCAATGCGTAATGGGTGTTGCGATGACGCAGCCACCAGCCCAGACCCAGCAGCCCCAACGCAGCCGCCGCAACCCCCGCGTATCGCAACTCAATCGGCACCACCATGCCTTCGGTCGCGTAACGCAGCAGAAAGGCCAGACCGAGGAACAACAGCACCACACCGACCCGCAGTACGGTGTTGCCACCGAATAGCCAGGCGCGGGCACCGCTGATGGCGCGATCAATGAAGTTGGGGCCTCGCGGGATGGCAGGTTCGCGGGCAACCGGCTCGGGTTTCCAGACATCGGCCGGCAGTGGCTGACTGGATTCAGTCGCCGCAGTGGTGATCGGTTCGAGTTCGGCAGGGAGGTCCCAGATCAGTTCCGGGGTTTCGACAGGGATTTCGTCGAGGGTAAATGCAGGAGGTGCAACGGACTCGCTGGCGATCGGTTCACCAGATTCAGACGCCTTGACGCTGGACACTTCGAGCAAGGCCAGACGTTGCTGCACGGCATTCAGCGCAACTTGCGTCTGCTCCAGCAGAAGGTGCTGCTCGGCCGCTTTTGAACCCAAACGGGCGATGTGAACGGCTTGGCCAATACCCAGGCCGAGCAACGCGCCCAACAGCGCATCACTGAATGACTCATCGAGTATCCAGCCGAGCACCAGCCCAATCAGCATGAAAATCCATTGCATGGTCGATATCCCTAAGCGGCTCATTGCCTTGTGGCGTCTGCACTGATGTCATCGCGGGCAAGCCACGCTCCCACATGCAAATCCTGTGGGAGCGTGGCTTGCCCGCGATTGAGCGCGCAGCGCTCACTGAAACTGTTGCTTAGTATATCGGCCAGGCCCAACAACCGTCGGGCCTTGCACGCAATTATTGCGAAAAGTTACTCCAGTGCCTTCCAGATGTCCGTCGCGTACTCGCGAATGGTCCGGTCCGAGGAGAACCAGCCCATCCGCGAGGTGTTCAACACCGCCGAACGCCACCATTCCTTGGAGTCGTGCCAATGGGCTTCAACGCGCATCTGCGCGTCCCAATAAGAGTCGAAGTCGGCACAGACCAGGAAGCGGTCGTAATCCACCAGCGAATCGATCAACCCGGTGTAACGGGACGGATCATCCGGCGAGAACACCCCGCCACGAATCGCTTGCAGCACGTCGCTCAGCCGATGGGACGCTGCGATGTCCGGCGTCGCGTTGAACTCATGGTTCTGTTTGCGCGCTTCAACCTGCTGCGCACTGAGGCCGAAGATGAACATGTGCTCGGCGCCGATGCGCTCGCACATTTCTACGTTGGCGCCATCGAGGGTGCCGATGGTCAGGGCGCCGTTGAGGCCGAACTTCATGTTACTGGTGCCGGAGGCCTCGAAGCCTGCGGTGGAAATCTGCTCCGACAAATCCGCCGCCGGAATAATGCTCTCCGCCAGGCTGACGTTGTAGTTGGGCAGGAACACCACTTTGAGCAAACCGCGCACAGTCGGGTCGTTGTTCACCACCCGGGCAATGTCGTTGGTCAATTTGATGATCAGCTTGGCCTGGTGATAACTGGCGGCGGCCTTGCCGGCGAAGATCTTCACGCGCGGCACCCAGTCGACTTCCGGTTCGGCCCGAATCGCCTGATACAACGCCACGGTGTGCATCAGGTTGAGCAACTGGCGTTTGTACTCGTGGATCCGTTTGACCTGCACGTCGAACATCGCCGCCGGGTTGACCGCCACGCCCAGCCGCTCGTGAATCAGGTACGCCAGGGCTTTTTTGCTGTGCAGACGCTGATCGGCGAAGGCTTTTCGGAACGCGGATTTCTCGGCGAACGGTTCCAGATCGAGCAAGCGCTCTTCGGGGTTATCCAGCAAATCCGGCCCGAGGGCATCGACCATCATCGACGTCAGTTCGGGGTTGGCCTGGTAGAGCCAGCGGCGGAAGGTGATGCCGTTGGTCTTGTTGTTGATCCGGTCCGGGTAGAGCTTGTGCAGTTCGGAGAACACGGTTTTGCGCATCAGCTGCGTGTGCAGCCCGGACACGCCGTTGACGCTGTGCGAACCCAGGAACGCGAGGTTGCCCATGCGCACACGACGGCCGTTGTCTTCTTCGATCAGCGATACCGCGCGCAACACGTCGAAGTCGTGAATGCCTTTGGCCCGCAGCGAATCGATGTGCTGGGCGTTGATCAGGTAAATGATCTGCATGTGCCGCGGCAACATCCGCTCCATCAAGCCGACCGGCCAGGTTTCCAGCGCTTCCGGCAACAGCGTGTGGTTGGTGTACGACAGCGTGTCCACGGTGACTTGCCATGCCGCATCCCAGGCGACGTCGTAGACATCGACCAGTTGGCGCATCAATTCGGCCACGGCAATCGAGGGGTGCGTGTCGTTGAGCTGGATCGCCGCGTGGTCGCCCAGGGTCAGGACCGAGGTGTGCATGTTGCGGTGACGTCGCAGCAAATCCTGCAATGAGGCAGCGACGAAGAAATATTCCTGGCGCAGGCGCAGTTCCTGCCCGGCTTCAGTGCTGTCCGCGGGATAAAGCACGCGGGAAATACTTTCGGCCCGGGCGACTTCTGCCACGGCGCCCAAGTGGTCACCGGCGTTGAAGCGTTCCAGGTGCAAATCTTCCATCGCGCGGGCGCGCCACAGACGTAGCGTATTGACGCTCGCCCCGCGCCAGCCGACCACCGGCGTGTCATAAGCAATCGCCCGCACGGTTTCAACCGGGGTCCAGACTTGCTTGGTCTTGCCGTTTTCATCGGTGACGGTTTCGACGCCGCCGCCGAAGCCGATTGGGTAAACGACTTCCGCTCGCTCGAATTCCCAAGGGTTGCCGAAATCCAGCCAGTGTTCGGTCTGCTCCTGCTGCCAGCCGTCAACGATGGCCTGGCGGAACAAACCGTGTTCATAACGAATGCCGTAGCCGTGGCCGGCGATGCCCAGGGTCGACATGCTTTCCATGAAGCAGGCGGCCAGACGACCGAGGCCACCGTTGCCCAGCGCCGCGTCGGGTTCCAGCAGGCGGATGCGTTCAAGGTCGACACCGAGTTCGGTCAGCGCTTCACGGGCGACGTCGAGCAAGCCCAGGTTGCTCAGGCTGTCGTAGAGCAGCCGGCCGATAAGAAATTCGAGGGAGAGGTAATAAACCCGTTTCTGTCCTTTGCGGTAGATCTGCCGGGTGTGGTCCATCCAGTGCTCGACCATGTGATCCCGCGCCGCCAGGGCGATGGCTTCGAACCAATCGTGGTCGAAGGCGTGATCCGGGTCTTTACCCACCGCGTAGGTGAGTTTGGTCAAGACGGCGTCGCGGAATGCGGCCACCTCTGCTTCGCGAACAAGTGGTTCTTGAGTCATCGATAGGACCTCGAGCGAGCGTGGAGTTGTTGAGCCTAGACGGTCTGACAGACGGTGAGGGCTCTGGTTCGGCAGTTTTTCCTGATAGTGCGAGATAGGTCGGCATTACCTTGTCGTGTGCCTGAATCAATGCAGGGGCCGTGCCGGATTAACGGTGCTTTTTGGGTGATACAGAAAAAATCTGGCGAAAGGTTGTTCAAAAATCCACCAGTCCCGGTATGATCGCGCGCCCTGATGCACGTAGCTGGTAACAACCGATGATGAAGCCCAACCTGATCGCCGCCGCTGAGATCGATCGCCTCGATACCTGGGCCAAGTACTCTGCGCCGATGTGCGGTTCCTGCGTGTCCAGCTGCTGCACGCTGCCGGTCGAGGTCAAGATCAAGGATCTGATCCGTATCGGCATCGTCGACGAGTTCGAACGCGGCGAGCCGGCGAAGAACATCGCCAAGCGCCTGCAGAAGGAAGGAATCGTCGAACGCTACAGCCAGAAGACCGAGATCTTCACCCTCCAGCGCATGAGCAACAACGATTGCCTGTACCTGGATCGTAAGAGCCGTCTGTGCACTATTTATGAAAAGCGCCCGGATACCTGCCGCAATCACCCGAAAATCGGGCCACGGCCTGGGTATTGCGCGTACAAGCCGAAAGAAGTGGTGCGCGAGACCAGCGAAAGTCGTCGGCCGCTCGATAAGTTCTGATCCGCCATATCGCTACCTGAGCCGCCCCCATCGCGAGCAGGCTCACTCCCACAAAAGCAAGCATTCCAAGAGCACTGGGCTCAGGTGCAAAGGCGTCTTGAATTCCACTCTCGTTACGACATGGCCGAGTGATAAAACCCCGCGCATGTAGGGCTTACTCCTACAGATCCCCGGCTACTCATCCGACAGAAAACCTTAACTATAAATATTAATGTGGAGCATCTTTCCCCTAGATAAGATGCTCATGCGCTATTTAAAAGTGACGGCCCAGGATCGTAGTGGTAACGGAAAAGCTGATGCCGTGCTGCTGCACTTTCACAATGGATCAGCCAACCTGGTCCACGAAGCCTTTGCGGTCGATATGTCCGCAGACGGCAATATCGAGTTTGGCTTTGCCGGTGATATCAACAGCGACGGAGAGCAGAACTTCCAGGACCAGCTTCAGCTAAAAGCCTTCGCCGAGGCTTTTCTACAACTGAACTGGTTCAATACAGGAGATAACTGGGAGCGTTATCTCAAAATTGATGCGAAAAACTATCACGAGGATGGTTCGCCCAATGTCGTCACACTTCAGTTCAGTGAAGACAACGGCACACCTTGCCTTCCCATCCGGATGAGATTTGCCTCGGCCTATGATGGTGACAATGATGGCAAGCTGGACTCATTCACCAACAGCGATGTGAACGGAGACGGTATAGCCAATAAAGCCGACAAAGTGCTGATGCGTAAAATTGCGGAAACCTTTCTCGCCTTTCAATGGTTCGATGCCTGACCCCGAAACCACCCCTGCGGCCTTCAACTACGCACAAACAAAAACGCCCCCGACCTTGCGGTCGGGGGCGTTTTTTTAAGCGTTAACTAAGTCGAAACTCAGTTACCCGCTTTCTTGGCAGCGCGGGTACGCTCGCTTTCGCCCAGGATCTTCTTACGAAGACGGATGGACTTAGGAGTGACTTCGCACAATTCGTCTTCTTGAACGAATTCCAGAGCCTGCTCCAGAGTGAAGCGGATAGGCGGAACCAGAGCGATGGTTTCGTCTTTACCCGAAGCACGCATGTTGTCGAGCTTCTTGCCTTTGGTTGGGTTGACGCCCAGGTCGTTGTCGCGGCTGTTGATGCCGACGATTTGACCTTCGTACACGTCTTCACCGTGACCCAGGAACAGTTTGCCGCGAGCTTGCAAGGTTTCCAGCGAGTAAGTCAGCGCCTTACCGGTAGCAACCGACACCAGCACGCCGTTCTGACGGCCGGACATGTCGCCGGACTTCATCACGTCGTAACGGTCGAAGATCGAGGTCAGGATGCCTGCACCGGAGGTCAGGGTCAGGAACTCGTTACGGAAACCGATCAAGCCACGAGCCGGGATGTTGTACTCAAGGCGCACACGGCCCTTGCCATCCGGAACCATGTTGGTCAGGTCGCCTTTACGGATACCGATCTGTTCCATGATCGAACCTTGCGATTCTTCCGGCAGGTCGATGGTCACGTTTTCGTACGGTTCGTGCTTGACGCCGTCAACCATGCGGATGATCACTTCCGGACGACCAACACCCATTTCGAAGCCTTCGCGACGCATGGTTTCGATCAGTACCGAGAGGTGCAGCTCACCACGGCCGGAGACTTTGAACTTGTCGGCGGTGTCGCCTTCTTCAACGCGCAGGGCAACGTTGTAGAGCAGTTCTTTGTCCAGACGTTCCTTGATGTTACGGGAAGTCACGAACTTGCCTTCTTTACCGCAGAAAGGCGAGTCGTTTACCTGGAAGGTCATGGAAACGGTTGGTTCGTCAACGGTCAGCGGCTTCATCGCTTCGACGTTCAGTGGGTCGCACAGAGTGTCGGAGATGAACAGCTGGTCGAAACCGCTGATGCAGACGATGTCGCCGGCAGCTGCTTCGTCAACGTCGATACGGTGCAGACCGTGGTGACCCATCAGCTTCAGGATACGACCGTTACGCTTCTTGCCGTCGGCGTCGATAGCGACAACCGGAGTGTTCGGCTTGATGCGGCCACGAGCGATACGGCCAACGCCGATAACACCCAGGAAGCTGTTGTAGTCCAGAGCGGAGATTTGCATCTGGAACGGACCATCACGGTCGACTTTCGGCGCAGGTACGTTGTCGACGATCGACTGGTACAGCGGGGTCATGTCTTCAGCCATGTCGGTGTGTTCCAGACCGGCAATGCCGTTCAGGGCCGAGGCGTAGACGACCTTGAAGTCCAGCTGTTCTTCGGTAGCACCGAGGTTGTCGAACAGGTCGAAGATCTGGTCCAGAACCCAGTCCGGACGCGCGCCTGGACGGTCAACCTTGTTGATGACCACGATTGGACGCAGGCCGGCTTCGAAAGCCTTCTTGGTCACGAAACGGGTTTGCGGCATAGGGCCGTCTTGAGCGTCAACCAGCAGAAGAACGGAGTCAACCATCGACATTACGCGTTCAACTTCGCCGCCGAAGTCGGCGTGGCCCGGGGTGTCCACGATGTTGATGTGGTAGCCGTTCCAGTTGATGGCGGTGTTTTTCGCCAGAATGGTAATACCGCGCTCTTTCTCCTGGTCGTTGGAGTCCATCACGCGCTCGTCGTTGAGCTCGTTGCGCTCCAGGGTGCCGGATTGACGCAAGAGTTTGTCTACCAGGGTGGTTTTACCATGGTCAACGTGAGCAATGATGGCGATGTTGCGTAGATTTTCGATCACTTGTGTATCTCGATCAGAGGATTCGGTGTGCTGACAAGTCTTGGCAGCGATTAACAGTAGAGTCAGGCCTTGCCGTTACAGCTTGACGGCAGAGTCGGGGGGCCGGTGACGCAGGCCACAGGCATACAGCCCCGGGCTCTTAGCTCGGTCGATAAACGCGCACATTGGCATGCCCCTCACTGAGCAAATGGTGGGCATGCAGGCGACTCATCACGCCTTTGTCGCAATACAGCAGGTACTGGCGAGTAGGGTCCAGTTCCTTGAAACGAGCGTTCAATGCATAGAAGGGCATCGCTTGTACCTCGATACCAGCCAGGGCCAGCGGATCATCTTCAGCGGCATCCGGGTGACGGATGTCGATGATGATTTGCCCCGCCAGCGCTTCGCTGACTTCTTCAATCTGCAAGTCCTGGCCCAATTCGTCGATTACGCGATCGATCGGGACCAGTTTGGCGTTCTCGAGCGCACGCTCAAGGACCGCCATGTCGAATTCTTTCTCTTCATGCTCCACGCGCGGACGCTTGGCGTGGGTCTTTGGGTTCACCGAGATGACCCCGCAGTATTCCGGCATGTGCTTGGCGAAGTCGGCAGTCCCGATTTCGTTGGCCAGGTCGATGATGTCCTGCTTGTGACTGGCGATCAGCGGACGCAAGACCAGCTTGTCAGTCACGCAGTCGATCACGGACAGGTTCGGCAACGTCTGGCTCGACACCTGGGAAATCGCTTCACCGGTGACCAGCGCTTCAATGTCCAGCCGATCAGCAATACGGGAAGCAGCGCGCAACATCATACGCTTCAAAACTACACCCATATGACTGTTATCGACTTTCCCGAGAATTTCTCCCAGAACTTCCTCGAACGGCACACTGACAAATAACACGCGTTGGGAGCTTCCGTACTTCTTCCAGATGAAGTGCGCGACTTCCATGACGCCCAGTTCATGGGCCCTTCCGCCCAGATTGAAGAAGCAGAAATGGCTCATCAGGCCACGACGCATGATCTGGTACGCCGCCACGGTGGAGTCAAAGCCACCGGACATCAGCACAAGCGTCTGTTCCAGTGCACCCAGCGGATAACCGCCGATGCTGTTGTGCTGGCCGTGAATCACAAACAACCGTTTGTCGCGAATTTCGATGCGAACTTCGATTTCCGGCTCTTTCAGCGAGATTCCGGCGGCGCCGCACTGACGACGCAGTTGGCTGCCGACGTATTTTTCGACATCCATCGAACTGAATTCGTGCTTGCCGGCACGCTTGCAGCGCACCGAGAAGATCTTGCCGGCCAGGGACTCTCCGAAGTGCTGCTTGCACTTGGCGACGATGTCGTCGAAATCGCCCAACGGGTATTCATCGACCTGCAGGAAATGCGCGATGCCCGGCATGCAGCTCAGGCGCTCGGTCATCTCCTTCAGGGCTTTGGGCTCGCTGACGCGGGTTTCCAGCTCGAGATTGTCCCACACACCGTTCACCACCACGGCCGGGTCCAGGTCGCGGAGCACGGTGCGGATGTTTTTAGCCAATTGGCGGATGAAACGCATCCGTACCGGGCGGCTCTTGATGGTGATCTCGGGGAAGACTTTTACGATTAGTTTCATGAAAACAGCGCGCGCTGGGCCAGCCGAAAAAGGGGGGCGCGGATTATAGCGGAAATTGCTCAAGGTTTAACCAGTTAATGTGCAGAAGGTTTTGTGCGCACCAAAACAGGTCATTTGCTGGAATTAACGCTACATTACGGGGCGCTATTTCCAGCACTGCTCCGCTTTGTACCTTTATAAGCGTGAATTTGGGGCAAAAAACCCATGGTGGGGCACTGGCATGCAATTTGCTCCCTTGTGAGGCAGGTTGCCTTGGCAGAGTATTCGCGCCGGCATCACCCACATTCTAAGGGCATCCACTACTAAGCCCGAAGCCACCCGGAGGACACTATGTCGAAGTCGGTTCAACTCATCAAAGATCATGACGTCAAGTGGATTGATCTGCGCTTCACGGACACCAAAGGCACTCAGCACCACGTGACCATGCCGGCTCGCGACGCGCTGGATGACGCTTTCTTCGAAGAAGGCAAAATGTTCGACGGCTCCTCCATTGCTGGCTGGAAAGGCATCGAAGCCTCCGACATGATCCTGATGCCGGACGACAGCACTGCCGTACTCGACCCGTTCACCGAAGAGCCGACCCTGATCCTGGTTTGCGACGTGATCGAGCCTTCGACCATGCAAGGCTACGACCGCGACCCACGTGCGATCGCCAAGCGTGCCGAGGAATACCTGAAGTCGACCGGTATCGGTGACACCGTATTTGTGGGTCCAGAGCCTGAGTTCTTCATCTTCGACGAAGTGAAGTTCAAGTCCGACATCTCCGGCTCGATGTTCAAAATCTTCTCCGAACAAGGTTCGTGGATGTCCGACCAGGACGTGGAAGGCGGCAACCGTGGCCACCGTCCTGGCGTCAAAGGCGGCTACTTCCCTGTTCCGCCATTCGACCACGACCACGAAATCCGTACCTCCATGTGCAACGCCATGGAAGAAATGGGCCTGGTCATCGAAGTTCACCACCACGAAGTGGCGACTGCTGGCCAGAACGAAATCGGCGTGAAGTTCAACACGCTGGTGGCCAAGGCTGACGAAGTTCAAACCCTGAAGTACTGCGTACACAACGTTGCTGATGCATACGGCCGCACCGCGACCTTCATGCCTAAGCCTCTGTACGGCGACAACGGTTCGGGTATGCACGTTCACCTGTCCATCGCCAAAGATGGCAAGAACACCTTCGCTGGCGAAGGCTATGCCGGCCTGTCCGACACCGCCCTGTACTTCATCGGCGGTATCATCAAGCACGGTAAGGCACTGAACGGCTTCACCAACCCGTCGACCAACTCCTACAAGCGTCTGGTCCCAGGTTTCGAAGCACCGGTAATGTTGGCCTACTCGGCTCGCAACCGTTCCGCCTCGATCCGTATTCCTTACGTGTCCAGCCCTCGCGCTCGCCGTATCGAAGCCCGCTTCCCGGATCCAGCAGCCAACCCATACCTGGGCTTCGCTGCACTGTTGATGGCTGGCCTGGACGGCATCCAGAACAAGATCCACCCTGGCGATGCTGCTGACAAAAACCTGTACGACTTGCCGCCTGAAGAGGCGAAAGAGATCCCACAAGTTTGCGGCAGCCTGAAAGAAGCCCTGGAAGAGCTGGACAAAGGTCGTGCGTTCCTGACCAAAGGCGGCGTGTTCTCCGACGACTTCATCGACGCTTACATCGCTCTGAAAAGCGAAGAAGAAATCAAGGTCCGCACCTTCGTACACCCACTGGAATATGAGCTGTACTACAGCTGCTGATCCGGTAGCGCTGCGGCACGCAGCGTGACAAAAAAGGCCTCCTTCGGGAGGCCTTTTTTTGTTGGGGCAGTTTCCCACAATGAAATCCGCCATCTCCTCGGGTGCACGCAGCATAGTCCGGCATCAACCACCCTTAATGACTCGTAGCCTGTCCTCTGCTCGAACTCAAAGGATGGATCGATGAATACCGTTACGCTAAAGACATCAGTGGTCGCTCTCTTCGCCCTCGCCCTTCAAAGCTGCACCACAACCACCACCCCCACACAAATCGAACGAGAAGTCCTGCTCAAAAGCAGCCGATCGTGGGACGACACACCTTACGTTCGCTACCCGGGTGCGGCACCCGAGCTGACAGTGCTCAGACTCAAGATACCAGCCAACACCCAACTGCCTTGGCACACCCATGCCATGCCAAATACGGGCTATGTCCTCTCCGGCGAGCTGATGATCGAGAACAAGGACAACGGCCAGACCAGACGCGTCAAACAAGGTGAAGCCGTGGCGGAAATGGTCGATATCGCCCATCGCGGGGTCACCGGTGATGAACCGGTAGAGTTGATTGTGTTCTATGCTGGCAGCGAGGGTATTCCACTGTCGGAGTAAATCCTTGCTGCTCACAGGGAGTCTGAATGCAGCCACTCTTAATGCTTTTGCTGCTGTCCTTCGTTTTTCCCGTGATGGCCCAAATCTACAAATACACCGACGCCGACGGCAACACCGCCTACAGCAATCAACCGCCCGATGGCGTCACGGCCCAACCGGTAGAACTGCCGCCTCTCAATAATATTGAGCGCCAGCCTCTTTCCGCACCGCCTACCGACACCGTTAACAATCAGCAGCCACACAGCGCCTATGAGGTACTGCAACTGACCGGCCTGCCCACCGAAGAGGCCCTGCGTGCCAACAATGGCACTTTCACCGTCAGCGTCCTGATCAAACCGCGCCTGAAAGCGCCGCACTTGCTGAGATTGCTGCTGGATGGACAACCGTATGGACAATCAAGCAATGTGCCGATCCTGCAACTGGTGAACATCGACCGCGGCGAGCACAGCCTGGCGGTACAGGTGGTTGATGGCGAGGATGCCCTTCAGCAAAGTCCGACCGTGACGTTCACCGTGCAACGTGTGCATAAACCATGAGGCTTTCGCTGCTGATCGCCTGTTTGATCACGCTCCCGGTGTCAGCCGAGGTCTTCACATATGTCGATGCCCAGGGCAATCGCGCATTCACCGACCAGCCGCAACACGGCAACGCCAAACGCGTGCCGCTGGCGACCAGCAATCGCATGGCTGCCCAGCCCGCCACTGTGAAACCGCTGATTGCCGCGAACCCGCCCGAAGAGCAGCCGCTGTTTCATTACGACTTGCTGCGCATACTGGTGCCGGAGCCGGACGCAACAATCCGCAGCAACGCCGGCGAAATTATCGTCAGCGTCACCAATGAACCCGGCCTGCAACCGGGTCATCGCTACCGCCTGCTACTCGACGGCCAACCCACCGCCGAACCTGGCCTGAGTCCTGTATTTCCCCTGACCAATATCGATCGCGGCAGCCACAACCTGTCGGTGGAAATCGTCGACGAACAAGGCCGTACGGTCGAACGTACCGCCAATCAGCCCTTCCATATGCTGCGCACGTCACTCGCGCAACAACGCCGGGTCAAACCCTGCACCCTCGTCGACTACGGCCAACGACCGGAATGCCCCCTCGAAGACAAACCGAAAGAAGAAAAAAACCCCTTCTTGCGTTTGTTCTAACGTCGTTCAGCTTTGCGCACTATATTGGTGCGATAGGTTGCACCGTACCCACATCGCAACCCATTTTGGTTCGAAAGTACCCGAGAAAGCTGGCAGAACGCCACGCAAACGAGCGTCAAACGCCCGTTTCAGGCCTTAATTGCTTCTTTTCGGAGCCTTGGTTTGGTTTTTGCATTTTCCCCGCATCAGCGCTTGTTTCTTGCGCACGCTCCGCTCCAAAAGAGGTCCTGATGACCATTAGCGACGCACTACACCGCTTGCTACTCGACAACCTGACCACCGCCACCATCCTGCTCGACGCCGAATTGCGCCTTGAGTACATGAACCCGGCGGCGGAGATGCTGCTGGCCATCAGCGGCCAGCGTAGTCATGGGCAGTTCATCAGCGAATTGTTCACCGAATCTACTGAAGCGCTGAATTCCCTGCGCCAGGCGGTCGAACAGGCGCACCCGTTCACCAAACGCGAAGCGATGCTCACGGCCCTCACCGGCCAGACTCTGACCGTCGATTACGCAGTCACGCCGATCTTGGCCAACGGCGCCACCATGCTGTTGCTGGAAGTCCACCCCCGTGACCGCCTGCTGCGGATCACCAAGGAAGAGGCGCAGTTGTCGAAGCAGGAAACCAGCAAGATGCTGGTGCGCGGCCTCGCTCATGAAATCAAGAATCCGCTGGGCGGGATTCGCGGCGCCGCACAATTGCTCGCCCGCGAACTGCCGGAAGAAAGCCTGCGCGATTACACCAACGTGATCATTGAAGAAGCCGACCGCCTGCGAAACCTCGTCGACCGCATGCTCGGCTCGAACAAATTGCCGTCACTGGCCATGTGCAACGTCCACGAAGTGCTGGAGCGCGTCTGCCATCTGGTGGAAGCGGAAAGCCAAGGCTGCATCACCTTGGTGCGCGATTACGACCCGAGCATTCCGGACGTGCTGATCGACCGCGAACAAATGATTCAGGCGGTGCTGAACATCGTGCGCAACGCGATGCAGGCCATCAGCAGCCAGAACGAATTGCGCCTGGGCCGCATCAGCCTGCGCACCCGTGCCATGCGCCAGTTCACCATCGGCCACGTGCGCCATCGCCTTGTGACCAAGATCGAAATCATCGACAACGGTCCGGGCATTCCTGCGGAACTTCAGGAAACCATCTTCTTTCCCATGGTCAGCGGTCGCCCGGACGGTACCGGGCTGGGCCTGGCCATTACCCAGAACATCATCAGCCAGCACCAGGGCCTGATCGAATGTGACAGCCACCCAGGCCACACCACTTTCTCGATCTTTCTGCCACTGGAACAAGGAGCCACATCGACATGAGCCGTAGTGAAACCGTGTGGATCGTCGATGACGACCGTTCTATCCGTTGGGTCCTGGAAAAAGCCTTGCAGCAGGAAGGCATGACCACGCAAAGCTTCGACAGCGCCGATGGCGTGATGAGCCGCCTAGCGCGCCAGCAACCGGACGTGATCATCTCCGACATCCGCATGCCGGGCGCCAGTGGCCTGGACCTCCTCGCACGGATTCGCGAACAACACCCACGGCTGCCAGTCATCATCATGACCGCTCACTCCGATCTGGACAGCGCTGTCGCGTCCTATCAGGGTGGCGCGTTTGAGTACCTGCCCAAGCCTTTCGATGTCGACGAAGCCGTCTCCCTGGTCAAGCGCGCTAACCAGCATGCACAGGAACAGCAAGGCCTGGAAGTCCCGGTCGCCCTGACCCGCACACCGGAAATCATCGGCGAAGCACCGGCGATGCAGGAAGTGTTTCGCGCCATCGGGCGCTTGAGCCACTCCAACATCACGGTGCTGATCAACGGCGAATCCGGGACCGGTAAAGAACTGGTGGCTCACGCCCTGCACCGCCACAGCCCACGGGCGGCCTCGCCGTTCATCGCGTTGAACATGGCGGCAATTCCAAAGGACTTGATGGAGTCCGAGTTGTTCGGCCACGAAAAAGGCGCGTTCACCGGCGCGGCCAACCTGCGTCGCGGTCGATTTGAACAGGCGGATGGCGGCACGCTGTTCCTTGATGAAATCGGCGACATGCCAGCCGACACCCAGACCCGTTTGCTACGGGTATTGGCCGACGGCGAGTTCTACCGCGTTGGTGGTCATGTGCCGGTGAAGGTCGATGTACGAATCATCGCCGCCACTCACCAGAACCTGGAAACCCTGGTGCACGCCGGGAAATTCCGTGAGGACTTGTTCCACCGCCTCAACGTAATCCGCATCCACATTCCGCGCCTGTCGGACCGTCGCGAAGACATCCCGACACTCGCCAAGCACTTCCTCAGTCGCGCCGCGCAAGAACTGGCGGTCGAGCCGAAGCTGCTGAAAAGCGAAACCGAGGAATACCTGAAGAACTTGCCGTGGGGAGGCAACGTCCGTCAGCTGGAGAACACGTGCCGCTGGATCACGGTGATGGCATCGGGTCGCGAAGTGCACATCAGCGACCTGCCGCCTGAACTGCTGAGCCTGCCACAGGATTCGGCGCCGGTGACCAACTGGGAACAAGCGCTGCGCCAATGGGCCGATCAGGCGTTGGCGCGTGGTCAGTCGAGCCTGCTGGACACCGCCGTGCCGGCTTTCGAACGGATCATGATCGAGACCGCCCTCAAACACACCGCCGGCCGCCGCCGCGATGCTGCGGTCTTGTTGGGTTGGGGGCGTAATACCCTGACGCGCAAGATCAAGGAGTTGGGGATGAAGGTGGATGGCGGGGATGATGATGAGGGGGATGAAGGCTAAACCCTTCACCTGATCGTTCCCACGCAGAGCGTGGGAACGATCAACATTTCGAACTCTGTGCACCGCCGCAATGCACCGTGAACCGCAATCGCGCACAAACACTGATCCCGCTCCCCATCACTTTTCGCAATCGAACCCCTATCGAAAAAACACGAAAGTCCCGGAATACGGGGCTTTCGACGTTTCAGCGCGGCTTTCTGTTTCAACTTGTTAAAAACTGGCACGCCCCCTGCAATAGTCCATTCAGTGATTCAGTTCACTACCCGGTTTCGGGGACCTTGGTACAGGCAGGCCGGGGATTCCCCTCTTTACATCGGGCTCACACCGCACAAGCGACGAGCCCACGCCGTTTTGGGGCCCTTGATACAGGCAGGTCAGGGGTTCCTTCTTTACACCGGGCTCACAACGCAATCCGTGAGCCCCGCCGTTTTGGGAACCTTGGTACAGGCAGGCCGGGGATTCCCTCTTTTATTGCTCCCGGAGATGGATCTCCAGCCGCCAGCGGTCATTGACCTCGCTTCCGGTCCACTCGCCTTGCAGTGGACGAGCCGCCACCACCGACAGCAACACCCCCCCATCACTCAAGAGAACTCGCCAGTTGACGTTTTTATCGTCGAGTCTGAGCTGACCTTTCTGCGCCTTGCCTTCAGCCTCGAACAGCAGCGCGAGGCTACCGTCGACAAACTCGCCGTGGCTTTTGGGTTCGTTGTTGAACCACACGACCAAGCCGTCGCTGGTGACCTCAACTTGCTGCAAGACCGTCGGGTCTGGCGCGGTCAGGCGACCAATCATCAGCCCCACCATCATCCCGACAATCGCCAACGAACCGAGCACGCGCGGGAATAGTTTCGAACGGGGGTCCTTTGGCGGCGTAGAATGCCCGTCATCTTTATCTTCGGAGCCGTGCATGTTTCACGTCATCCTTTTTCAACCAGAAATTCCGCCGAATACCGGCAACGTTATCAGGCTGTGCGCCAACAGTGGCTGCCACCTGCATTTGATTGAGCCGCTGGGCTTCGAGATGGACGACAAGCGCCTGCGCCGGGCCGGCCTCGACTACCACGAGTACGCCACCCTGCAACGCCACGCCGACCTCGCCAGCTGCCTGGAGAGCCTTGGCCATCCACGGTTGTTCGCCTTCACCACCAAGGGTTCGCGACCGTTCCACGATGCCAGCTTTGCCGAGGGTGATGCCTTCCTGTTCGGCCCGGAAAGCCGAGGCTTGCCGGCTGACGTGCTCGACGCCCTGCCCGGCGAACAACGCCTGCGCTTGCCAATGCGTGAAGGCTGTCGCAGCCTGAACCTGTCGAACACCGTGGCCGTCGCCGTGTATGAAGGCTGGCGCCAGCTCGGGTTCAAGTAATAATCCGACCATCATTTTTGCCTGACAGAAAAAATCGCGGGCAAGCCCGCTCCCACAGGTTTTGCACAATCCTGTGGGAGCGGGCTCGCCCGCGATTTTCAGCAACGCCGCTTATTGAACGGTCGGAGTCTCGCCAGCCGCCTGCATGCGTTGCAGTTCTTGTGCGTACAGCGCGTCGAAGTTCACCGGTGCCAGCATCAGGGCCGGGAACGAACCACGGGTGACCAGGCTGTCCAGGGTTTCGCGAGCGTACGGGAACAGGATGTTCGGGCAGAACGCGCCAAGGGTGTGGCTCATCGAAGCGTCGTCCAGGTTCTTGATCAGGAAGATCCCGGCCTGTTGCACTTCAGCGATGAATGCCACTTCGTCACCATTCTTCACGGTCACGGACAAGGTCAGCACAACTTCGTGGAAATCGCTTTCCAGAGCCTTTTGACGGGTGTTCAGATCCAGACCGACGCTCGGCTCCCACTGCTGGCGGAAAATCGCCGGGCTTTTCGGGGCTTCAAAGGACAAGTCACGTACGTAGATGCGCTGCAAGGAGAATTGCGGTGCGGTTTCTTCTTCGCTAGCTGCAGTGTTCTGTTGGTCAGTCATCTCAGATCCTTTCTGATCTTGGGGTCTTATAGGGAAGGTATTCAGGCCTTGAGCATGGCGTCGAGCTTACCGGCGCGCTCAAGGGCAAACAAATCATCACAACCACCCACGTGGGTGCTGCCGATCCAGATCTGCGGCACGGACGTACGTCCAGCTTTCTGAGCCATGGCGGCGCGCACCTGCGGCTTGCCATCGACCTTGATCTCTTCGAAGGCCACGCCTTTGTTCTCGAGCAGGTACTTGGCTCGCGAGCAGTAGGGGCAGTAATCGCTGGAATAGACGACGACGTTGCTCATATCACTTCACCAACGGCAGGTTGTCGCCCTTCCAGCTGGAAATACCACCGGAGAGCTTGGCGGCGGTGAAGCCGGATTTCATCAGTTCGCGGGCATGGGTACCGGCGGTCTGGCCCAGGGCGTCGACCAGAATGATGGTCTTGGCCTTGTGCTTTTCCAGTTCGCCGATGCGCGCGGTCAGTTTGTCGTGAGGAATGTTCAACGCGCCAACGATGTGACCGGCGGCGAAGTCCTTGGTCGAACGGATGTCGATCACGACGCCGGCGTCCTTGTTGACCAGCCCGGTCAATTCACCGGTACTCAGACTACGGCCGCCGCCTTGCATTTGATAGGCAATCAGCGCCGCCAGCAGTACGACGAAGATACCGACAAGAATGTAGTGGTTAGTGGCAAATTCAATCAGGTGAGCAACCATCGAAGGAGGTTCCAGGGCGTTAAAATGTCGGCCAGTATACACAGCCACTATGGTGGGCCAAACCCCGTCCGGCGGTGACGTGGATTGAACTTGCCTTTAAACTGCCACTCCCTTTTCCATCGCCCTCTATTAACTCAGCCACGAGTGGAATCCATGACTACCACGCCTAAACCTTTGGTCCTGATTATTCTCGACGGCTTCGGTCACAGTGAGAGCCCTGAGTCCAATGCTATCTTTGCGGCGAAGAAGCCCGTACTGGACCGTTTGTGGGCCACCGTACCGAATGGCCTGATCTCCGGCAGTGGCATGGATGTCGGCCTGCCGGATGGCCAGATGGGCAACTCCGAAGTCGGCCACATGAACCTGGGCGCCGGTCGCGTGGTTTATCAAGACTTTACTCGCGTGACCAAATCGATCCGTGATGGCGAGTTTTTCGAGAACCCGACCATCTGCGCCGCGGTGGATAAAGCCGTTGCCGCCGGCAAAGCTGTGCATTTCATGGGCCTGTTGTCCGATGGCGGCGTTCATAGCCACCAGGACCACCTGATCGCCATGGCTGAACTGGCGTTCAAGCGTGGTGCTGAAAAAATCTACCTGCACGCCTTCCTTGATGGCCGCGATACACCGCCGAAAAGCGCCCAGTCGTCCATCGAACTGCTCGACGCGACTTTCCAGGCGTTGGGCAAAGGCCGGATCGCCAGCATCATCGGCCGTTATTTCGCCATGGACCGTGACAACCGTTGGGACCGCGTATCCCAGGCCTACAACCTGATTGTCGACGGCAACGGCGAATTCAACGCCGCCACCGCACAGGAAGGGCTGCAAGCGGCCTATGAGCGTGGCGAGAGCGACGAATTCGTCAAAGCCACCTCCATCGGCGAGCCGGTGAAAGTCGAAGACGGCGACGCCGTGGTCTTCATGAACTTCCGCGCCGACCGCGCCCGTGAGCTGACCCGCGTGTTCGTCGAAGATGATTTCAAGGAATTCGAACGTGCGCGCCAACCGAAACTGGCCGGTTTCGTCATGCTGACCCAATACGCCGCCAGCATTCCCGCGCCATCGGCCTTCGCCGCCGGCAGCCTGGAAAACGTGCTCGGTGACTACCTGGCGAAAAACGGCAAGACGCAACTGCGCATCGCCGAAACCGAGAAATATGCCCACGTGACCTTCTTCTTCTCCGGCGGTCGTGAAGAACCGTTCCCGGGCGAAGAACGCATCCTGATCCCGTCGCCGAAAGTCGCTACCTATGACTTGCAGCCGGAGATGAGCGCCCCGGAAGTCACCGACCGCATCGTCGATGCCATTGAACACCAGCGTTACGACGTGATCGTGGTCAACTACGCCAACGGCGACATGGTCGGCCACAGCGGCGTGTTTAATGCCGCGGTAAAAGCCGTTGAATGCCTGGACAAGTGCGTCGGCCGCATCGTCGAAGCCCTGGAAAAGGTCGGTGGCGAAGCGTTGATCACGGCCGACCACGGCAACGTCGAGCAGATGGCCGATGAAGCCACCGGCCAGGCGCACACCGCGCACACCACCGAGCCCGTCCCGTTCATTTATGTCGGCAAGCGTGACCTCAAGGTCCGTGAAGGCGGCGTGCTGGCGGATGTGGCGCCGACCATGCTGATGCTGATGGGCCTGGAAAAACCGGCGGAAATGACCGGGACATCGATTCTGGTGTAACCCGCTCGCTCGAACACCACCGAAACCCTGTAGGGGCGAGCAAGTCGAATCGTCGCATCGCCGCTCCCACATTGGTTTTGTGGTGTTTTTTTGTCCAGTTATCACACAGTCCCAATTGGGCATTTTTTTTGCCACGCTTGGCGGGCATACTAGGCCGTCCCTTTCCCTGGTGTCGCCCGCCTCTATGCTCCGCGTCCTGATAGCCCTTGCACTGACTTGCCTGCTCCAACCGGCTTTTGCTGACGAGCGCGAGCAAACCCAACAACAGTTGGACGCCACGCGTCAGGACATTGCCGAGCTGAAAAAGCTGCTGGGCAAGCTCCAGGAAGAAAAATCCGGTGTGCAGAAAGAGCTCAAAGGCACCGAGACCGAAATGGGCAAGCTCGAGAAGCAGGTCGATGCCCTGCAAAAAGAGCTGAAGAAAAGCGAATCCGAGCTGCAGCGACTCGATGCAGAGAAAAAAAAACTCCAGAGCGCGCGCACTGAACAACAACGACTGATCGCCATTCAGGCCCGGGCGGCCTATCAGAACGGCCGTCAGGAGTATTTGAAGCTGCTGCTCAATCAGCAGAACCCGGAAAAATTCGCCCGCACCCTCACCTATTACGACTACCTGAGCCAGGCCCGCCTGGAGCAGCTGAAGAATTTCAACGAAACCCTGCGCCAACTGACCAATGTCGAAAAAGACATCGACGCCCAACAGGCGCAGTTACTGGTGCAGAAGAGCAGCCTCGACACCCAGCGTGATGAGCTCGATAAAGTCCGCAAGGAACGCCAACAAGTCCTGGCCAAGCTCAACGACGACGTGAAGGCCCGCGACCAGAAACTGGCATCCCGCGAGCAGGATCAGGCAGACCTGTCTAAAGTCCTTAAAACCATTGAAGAAACCTTGGCTCGCCAGGCCCGAGAGGCAGAAGAAGCGCGGCAAAAAGCGCTGATCGCCCAGCAGGAAGCCGAAAAAAAGCGTTTACGTGAGGCTCAGGCGGCTGCAGACGCAGAGACCACCGACGCCCCACGCAAACCGGTTAAATCGACACCCGGCGCCCTGGTTTCAAGTTCCGGCGAGACCTTTGGCGGCCCTTTCGCGTCAACCCGGGGAAAACTTCCCTGGCCGGTTGATGGTCGACTGTTGGCACGCTTCGGCGAATCCCGTGGCGACGATGCCCGCACCAAGTGGGACGGCGTGATGATCAGCGCCTCCGCCGGTAGCCAGGTGCATGCCGTGCATGGCGGTCGCGTGGTATTTGCAGACTGGTTGCGTGGCGCCGGGCTGCTGGTGATTCTCGACCACGGCAACGGTTTTTTGAGTCTTTATGGTCACAACCAGACGCTGCTCAAGTCTGCGGGTGACGTGGTAAAAGCCGGTGAGTCCATCTCCACTGTCGGTAACAGCGGCGGGCAGGACACACCAGCGCTGTATTTCGCAATTCGTCAGCAGGGTCACCCGAGTGATCCGGCGCAATGGTGTCGCGCGCAAGGATAAGCACGCTACCTAATTTCAGGAGTTCGTTAGACATGCTGCATTTGTCCCGCCTTACCTCGCTGGCCCTGACGATCGCCCTGGTGATCGGCGCGCCTCTGGCGTTCGCCGCTCAACCGGCCCCGGCAGTCGCGCCTGCGGGCACTGCCGCGACGACCAAGGCGCCGTTGCCGCTGGAAGAATTGCGCACTTTTGCCGAGGTCATGGACCGGATCAAAGCCGCTTATGTCGAGCCGGTGGACGACAAGACCCTGCTGGAAAACGCCATCAAAGGCATGCTCAGCAACCTCGATCCGCACTCCGCCTACCTGGGTCCGGAAGATTTCGCCGAACTGCAAGAAAGCACCAGCGGTGAATTCGGCGGCCTGGGCATCGAAGTCGGCGCCGAAGACGGTTTCATCAAGGTGGTTTCGCCGATCGATGACACCCCCGCCTCCAAGGCAGGTATTCAAGCCGGCGACTTCATCGTCAAGATCAACGGCCAGCCGACTCGCGGCCAGAGCATGACCGAAGCCGTGGACAAGATGCGCGGCAAGATCGGCCAGAAAATCACCCTGACCCTGGTGCGCGATGGCGGCACGCCGTTCGACGTCACCCTGGCCCGCGCCATCATTCAAGTGAAGAGCGTGAAGTCGCAATTGCTGGAATCCGGATACGGCTACATCCGCATCACGCAATTCCAGGTCAAGACCGGCGAAGAGGTCTCCCAGGCCCTCGCCAAGCTGCGCAAGGAAAACGGCAAGAAGCTCAACGGCATCATCCTCGACCTGCGTAACAACCCTGGCGGCGTGCTGCAGGCCGCGGTGGAAGTGGTCGACCACTTCATCAAGAAGGGCCTGATCGTCTACACCAAGGGCCGTATCGCCAACTCCGAGCTGCGCTTCTCCGCGACTGGCAAGGACGAAAGCGAAGCCGTGCCAATGGTCGTGCTGATCAACGGCGGCAGTGCCTCGGCGTCCGAAATTGTCGCCGGTGCCTTGCAGGATCAGAAACGCGCTGTGCTGATGGGCACCACCAGTTTCGGCAAGGGCTCGGTGCAAACCGTACTGCCGCTGAACAACGATCGCGCGCTGAAGATCACGACGGCGTTGTATTTCACGCCGAACGGCCGCTCGATTCAGGCCCAGGGCATTGTTCCGGACATCGAAGTGCGCAAGGCCAAGATCACCAACGAGCAGGACGGCGAGTACTTCAAGGAAGCCGACCTGCAAGGCCATTTGGGCAATGGCAACGGCGGCGCCGACAAGCCGACCAGTTCCAGCGGCAAAGCCAAGGCCATGCCGCAGGATGATGATTACCAGCTGGCCCAGGCCTTGAGCCTGCTCAAAGGGTTGAGCATCACGTCCGGCCGCTGAGATGTTCAAGCGGTTTATCCTGGGTTTATTGCTCTGCCTGACGGGTGTTGCTCACGCAGCCCCCGTCGAGACGCCCCCTCAAAAAGCTTATCTCAGCCTGATCATCGATGACCTGGGGCAGAACCTGCCCCGGGATCGCCGCGTGCTGGCCCTGCCCGGCCCGGTGACCACGGCGATCATGCCCGATACGCCCCACGCCACCGAGTTCGCCCGCGAAGCCCATCGCGCCGGCAAGATCGTCATCCTGCACATGCCGATGGACCCGGCCACGGGACCTTTCGCCTGGCACCCCGACCTGCCTATCGAAGAACTTGAGAAACGCCTGAGCGCGGCATTCAAGGTCGTGCCCTACACCGCGGGCATCAACAATCACATGGGCAGCCGCATGACCGCACAGCAACCGGCCATGGTCTGGTTGATGGCGGACTTGCAACAACGGCACAAATTCTTCGTCGACAGCCGTACCAGCGCGCAAACCGTTGCCGCCGCCGAGGCGCAGAAGATCGGGTTGGCGAGTGTTTCGCGGGATGTGTTTCTGGATGATGAGCGCACCGAGGCGGCAATCTTCACGCAGCTACAGACAGCGGTCAGCCTGGCGCACAAGCAGGGTTCGGCGGTGATGATCGGGCATCCGTATCCGCAGACACTGGCAGTACTGGAACGCGAGCTGCCGAAGCTGAAGGCACAGGGGATTGAGTGGATTGATATCAAGCAGATGATCAGCGTGCGGGGTAACCGCGCGACGGCCGCCCATGGCAAGGATGGCGTCTACCGGTAATCCGTCGCACCGCCGCTCCCACACTTTGATCACTGGGTCTTAGAGATACCGCGCCATGATCTCGTCCACCTTGCCTTCCTTGCGCAGTTGATCCAGCGCGGCCTGAAGCTTGGCGACCATTTCGTCCGGCACGTCTTTGTTCAATGCCAGATACAGTTCGGCGCTGTTGAAACGCAGTACCGTTTTCAGACCATTCACGCCTTCCTGCCGCGCCAGATAACGCCCGGCCGGGTCGCCCGTGGCCCACAGATCAATCTGGCCATTGACCAGCTTCTTCGCGTTGTCCTGGTCGCGCAGCACAACGATCGGATTCATCCCCTGCTTGCCCAGCGTCTCGGCAATCGCATCACCTTTGTACGCGCCAATCTTGTATTTGCGCGCGTCATCCAGCGTTTCAAGGCTGATCTTGCTGTCAGCCCTGGCCAGCATGATCCAGTCATCCGGACCAATCGGGCCAACCCATTTGAAGAGCTTCTCGCGGTCGGGCAAACGCGCCATCACGAACACGCCATAACCGGGTTTCTCGAGGGCAAGTTTGTAGATGCGCTCCCAGGGGAAACGCAGGGTCAGGCTGTAAGTGATGTCGGCACGTTTGAACATCTCGCGGACGATGTCCACGGCGATGCCATTGATGTTCTCGTCCTGAGCGAAGTTTTTGCCATTCTTCGCCATGTTGTACGGCGGGAAATTTTCCGTCAGCAACACCAGGTCGGTGTCGGGACTTTCTTCGGCGCGTACCCCATTGATGAGCAATAGAGAAGCGCTGGCGAGGATAAGAAGAAGGCGTTTAAGCATGTCTGGCTACCGAAATCCATGGCGTGCCCAAGAGTGCCTTGAGCTCGCCACACTGTCTACTGGCCTTTTGATAACAGCCTTATGCAGATCGTTAAAATAATGGGCGTCACCGTCAGTGCGGTAGATAGTTACCGCACTCCAACCCGCCACAACTGATTAATTGCCAACACCGGCAACAGGCCGTTTTTTATATTAATCAGAGACAACGCTCTATGAATTCGATCCCCTTACTTCTTGCCAGCGCTGTGTGCTCACTGTGCACTCCGAGCTTTGCAGACGGCCGCGATTATGGCGAAGGCCTGCTGAATCTGACGCCTTCCGTAGTCCTTGAAAACACTGACGGTTCTCGCGACCACTGGCAAGGCATCGGGCGCCTGACCACCGGCTCAGGAAACTGTACCGCGACCCTCCTGGATACACGCGATGAACTCGAGCAGCCTGGAACGCCTGCTTACGTGCTCACTGCGGGCCACTGCATCGAATTGACCAATGGCAACATCGTCACAGACAGACCGGTTACCGGCAGCCTCACATTCAACTATTTCACTGACAGCACCGCGTTCAAGACCTATCCGCTGAAGACGACGACATGGCGGAGCATTCAAGGCGTTGATATGGCCATAGTCGAACTGGATGTCAGCCTTCAGGAGCTCATCGATAATGGCGTACAGCCATTAACCCTGGCGCGTGAAACACCAGCGGACGGGACCGACGTATTGATCGTCGGGGCGCCAAAAGGCTTTGATCAAACCACGTTGCGGATGTCGGCCTGTGATCTGCAACCGGCGCGGGAAATAGTTGAAGGCGCCTGGGTATGGCGCAACACGTTCATGACACGCTGTCAGGACATCCGGGGAGGCGGATCAGGAAGCCCGCTACTGGATCGCTCCTCCAATGAGATCATTGGAGTGATCGGGACAGGAAATTTTGATGAAGGCCTTGTTCCATGCCGCGAGCATGCTCCTTGCACACCCGCTGGAGAGGCTTATCAGGCAATACCGGGAAATGTATACGGCAATCCGACGGCATTTCTCAACGGATGCTTCTTGGAAGGTCGGATCGCAAAAAATCCGCCGTCGTCCTGCCAACTCTTCCCGGCGTTCACCATCGACACTGACGCTATCACGCTGGAAAGTTACCAACGGGTCAAACATCAGGATGACGGCTCAATTGCCATTCCGACCTGGAACTATCGATTCTCTATAAGCACCGACTTCTATCGCCATAAAACCGTGCGCAAGGCAATGGAGTGCGAGAGCCCTCATCACTACAGCGATGTTGAGGGCTCAGAGAATGCCTTTATCAATTCAGAAATAGGGAGTGAACCCGGACACTATTTTCTGTGCATTCTCGGATTAGATTCTGCGACGCAAAAACCCGAATCGGGGCTTCTGAAAAATGCACTGTCTTTGCCAGTCGAGATCCTGGACAACAAGCCAACCACCCCGCCTGATCTGTCGATCGTCACCGAAGTTTTTGTGACCCTGGCGAAAGCAGAAGAGCCGCACAGGACCTATTCGATAAAATATGGTCCCGCCGCAACGACGGACTGCAGTCAACCTGACAAATACAGGAACAACGTGGAGATGGATTTTTTCGTGCCAAGCGACAAGCTTCCGGGCAAGCTCTGTTCTATTGCCTATGACAAGTCGGGGCAGGCGTCAGCGCCGAGGGTCGACTTGTTGGGCTATGCGACAGACACTCACGAAGCGGCAACTCCCACGGCTGAAGTTGCCAACTGACATCGGCCCGGAGGTTTTTTCCGGACGTGTTATCGCATCACGATCCCGCGGTGCGCCATGTAGGCCTTGGCTTCCTGAACGGTGTATTCGCCGAAGTGGAAAATACTCGCCGCCAATACCGCGCTGGCGTGGCCTTCGAGGATGCCGTCGGCCAAGTGCTGCAGGTTGCCGACACCGCCAGAAGCGATCACCGGAATGCCCAGCGCATCGCTGATAGCGCGAGTCACGCCCAGATCGAAGCCGTTTTTCATGCCGTCCTGATCCATGCTGGTCAGCAGGATTTCACCGGCACCCAGGCCTTCCATCTTCTTCGCCCACTCGACGGCATCGAGGCCGGTAGGCTTGCGGCCACCGTGGGTGAAGATTTCCCAGCGAGGGGTTTCGCCCGGGCCGGAGACCTTCTTCGCATCGATGGCAACCACGATGCACTGCGAACCGAAATGTTGCGCCGCCTCGCCCACAAATTCCGGATTGAATACCGCAGCGGTGTTGATCGAGACCTTGTCCGCACCGGCATTCAGCAGGTTGCGGATGTCTTGCACGGTACGCACGCCACCGCCCACGGTCAGCGGGATGAACACCTGGCTGGCCATGCGCTCGACGGTGTGCAGTGTGGTATCGCGGCCATCGACGCTGGCAGTGATGTCGAGAAAGGTAATCTCGTCGGCGCCCTGCTCGTCATAACGACGGGCGATTTCCACCGGGTCGCCGGCGTCGCGGATGTTCTCGAACTTCACACCTTTGACGACCCGGCCGTTGTCCACGTCCAGGCAAGGGATGATACGTTTGGCCAGCGCCATGGTCAGTCCTCAGCCTTTGTACGAATCGCAGAAAGCTTGCGCTTCAGCGACGTCGAGGGTGCCTTCGTAGATCGCCCGGCCGGTGATCGCGCCGATGATGCCGGGCGCCTTGGCGTCGAGCAGCGACTTGATATCGCCGAGGTTGTGAATACCACCGGACGCAATCACCGGAATGCGCGTGGCAGCGGCCAGCGCGGCGGTGAACGGTACGTTACAGCCCTGCATCATGCCGTCTTTGGCGATGTCGGTATAAACGATCGCGGAAACGCCGTCGGCTTCGAATTGCTTGGCCAGGTCGATCACCTGAATGGTGCTGATTTCAGCCCAGCCGTCGGTGGCAACGAAGCCGTCTTTGGCGTCCAGGCCGACAATCACTTTGCCCGGAAACGCGCGGCAAGCTTCGGCGACGAAGGCCGGATCTTTCACGGCTTTGGTGCCGATGATCACGTAGCTCACGCCGGCCTTGACGTAGTGCTCGATGGTTTCCAGGGAACGGATACCGCCGCCGATCTGGATCGGCAGGTTCGGGTAGCGCTTGGCGATGGCGGTGACCACTTCGCCGTTGACCGGCTGGCCTTCGAAGGCGCCGTTCAGGTCGACCAGATGCAGACGACGGCAACCGCCTTCCACCCACTTGGCAGCCATGCTCACCGGGTCATCGGAGAACACCGTGGAATCTTCCATGCGGCCCTGGCGCAGACGAACACAGGCACCGTCTTTGAGATCGATAGCGGGAATAATCAGCATCTGGCAAACCTTCAAATTCGAGTATTCAGCTTCGCTCGGAAATCAGTTTTTCTCGAGCGCCCACAAGTCGCTTTCGATGCTTTCGAACCTCTCTTTGAGGTGCGTCTGCACATCGAAAATCGCCCTGTTGTAATAGTGCGGAGCAATTTCACGGGTAAACAGCTCAAGGATTTCGGCCGCTTCGAACGAACCCAGGTCCAGTTCGAAGCGATCCTCCATGAAGCGTTTGATCTTCTGGTTAGCCTCGTTCTCCTGTTCAGGAGTGAGGGTCAGGATCGGTGGCTTCTTCTTGACGGCCATTTACCAGCGACCATCCCACGCGGCGAAGTTCTGCAGCAATTGCAGGCCATGGGTATGGCTCTTCTCCGGGTGGAACTGCACGGCGAAACGCGAGCCATCGGCCAGCGCGGCGGCGAAATCGACACCGTAGTGACCGCCACCGACCACCTGCCGCGCGTTACCGGCGGCGATGTAGTAGCTGTGCACGAAGTAGAAACGCGCCAGGTCCGGAATGTTGTGCCACAGCGGATGCGTGACCGTCTGCTTCACTTCGTTCCAGCCCATGTGCGGGACTTTCAGGTGCTCGCCGTCTTCATGCAGGTCTTTGCCGAAGAACTTCACCGCGCCCGGGAACAGGCCGATGCAGTCGACGCCGTCGTTCTCTTCACTGCTGTCGAGCAAGGCTTGCATGCCCACGCAGATGCCGAGGAACGGGCGGTCCTGGCTGACTTCACGCACCAGCGAATCGAAGCCCAAGCGACGAATCTCCGCCATGCAATCGCGAATCGCGCCGACGCCGGGAAAAACCACCCGGTCAGCTTCGCGAATCACGTCGGCATCGCTGGTGATCAGGACCTTGCCGGCACCGACGTGCTCGAGGGCCTTGGCCACCGAGTGCAGGTTGCCCATGCCGTAATCGATAACCGCGACCGTCTGCATTACAGAACGCCTTTGGTCGATGGCATCTGACCGGCCATGCGGTCATCGAGCTCAACGGCCATGCGCAGGGCGCGGCCGAAAGCCTTGAACACGGTTTCGATCTGGTGGTGGGTGTTGGTACCGCGCAGGTTGTCGATGTGCAGGCTGACGAGGGCGTGGTTGACGAAGCCCTGGAAGAATTCCTGGAACAAATCAACGTCGAAACCGCCAACGGTAGCGCGGGTATAGGGAACGTGCATCTGCAGGCCTGGGCGGCCGGAGAAGTCGATCACCACGCGCGACAGCGCTTCATCGAGCGGCACATAGGCGTGGCCGTAGCGACGGATGCCTTTTTTGTCGCCGATGGCTTTGGCGAAGGCCTGACCCAGGGTGATACCGACGTCTTCCACGGTGTGGTGGTCATCGATATGCAGGTCGCCCTTGCTGACAATATCCAGGTCGATCAGCCCGTGACGGGCGATCTGGTCCAGCATGTGCTCAAGAAAAGGAACACCGATATCAAATCGGGCCTTTCCGGTGCCATCCAGGTTGATCGAGGCTTTGATCTGGGTTTCCAGAGTGTCGCGCTCGACTGACGCCTTACGTTCGGCCATCACCAGCTCCGCAAAATCATTGGGCGAAAAAGGCAGCCATTATAGGGGCGCGGGGCCGAAACAGAAACACGAGACGTGATATGGCTGACGGATAGAACCCCGTGCTGTCGGGGATAGACATGTCCATACAAGCATCGAGAGTGTGCTGATCGCTCCCACGCTCTGCGTGGGAGTACAGCCCCGGACGCTCCGCGTCCGCTTCGAATGTGACGCAGAGTGTCACGGGAGGCATTCCCACGCAGAGCGTGGGAACGATCAGGTGTAAGCGAACTTAGTGGAACAGGACTGCAGTTTTCTGCAAGGTCACCCAAACACCCCACGCCAACGGAATACCCACCACCAACCACGCAGCCACCGCCAAAGGCTTGGTGCCCGGCGCAGCTTTCCACTCCAGCACGGTGCTGCTGTCAGTGCCCTTGTCGTGGCCCAGCGCCTGTTCGGCAGCCAGTTCAGCGTCGGTCATGAAGTACTTGTCAGCCACCGGACGCACCAGCAAGTTGCACAGGAAGCCCAGCACCAGCAGACCGGCGAGGATGTACAAGGTGATGTCGTAAGCGGCGGCGCGTTCAACGCCGATGCTCAGCTGATATTCACGCAGGTAGTTGACCAACACCGGACCCAACACGCCCGCCGCTGCCCATGCCGTCAGCAGACGACCGTGGATCGCGCCGACCATTTGCGTGCCGAACAGGTCCGCCAGATACGCCGGGACCGTCGCAAAACCACCGCCGTACATCGAAAGGATGATGCAGAACGCGGCCACGAACAGCGCGACGCTGCCCAGATGGCCAAGGTTCGGAATCAGTCCATACAGCGCAAAGCCCAGGGCGAAGAACACGAAATAAGTGTTTTTGCGACCCAGGTAGTCCGAGAACGAGGCCCAGAAGAAGCGGCCACCGATGTTGAACAGGCTCAGCAAACCGGTAAAGCCGGCAGCAATCGCCGCAATCGAAGCCAGTTGCCCGGCGTCCAGTTGACCGAATGGCAGGTCAACACCGATCAATTTGCCACCGAACACTTCCTGCAACAGCGGCGACGCCATACCAAGAATGCCGATGCCGGCGGATACGTTCAGGCACAGCACCAGCCACACCAGACGGAACTGCGGAGTTTTCCACGCCACATTCACGTGAACGTGACGGTGAGTGATCATCGCATTCGAGGCTTTTTTCGCCGGAGCGGTCCAGCCCTCAGGTTTCCAGCCAGTCGGCGGAACGCGGTAGGACAGTGCGCCACCGATCATGAACACGAAGTAGATCGCGGCCATCACCAGGAAGCTCTGCCATACGCCCACGCTTTCTGCCGAAGCGAAATGGCCCATCAGGGCTGCAGCCAGCGGAGCACCGACCATCGCGCCACCACCGAAACCCATGATCGCCATGCCGGTCGCCATGCCACGCTTGTCCGGAAACCACTTGATCAACGTCGACACCGGTGAGATATAGCCCAGCCCCAGGCCGATACCGCCAATGACCCCGGAGCCGACCCACATCAACCAGATCTGGTGGGTATAGATCCCCAGCGCAGAAATCAGCAGACCACCGCACCAGCACAGCGCCGATACAACGCCCGCCTTGCGCGGCCCGGCGTGTTCCAGCCAACCGCCCCAGATCGCTGCCGAGCAGCCGAGGAAGATGAAGAACAGGGTGTAGATCCAGCCGAGCATCGAGATCGGCCAGTCGCATTGCGACGAGAAGACTTGCGAGATAAAGCTCATGTCCGGCGCACACGCCACCGGTTTGGTCACACCCAAGGCTTTGGACAGTGGCAACCAGAACACCGAAAAGCCGTAGGCCATGCCGATGCAAAGGTGGATGGCCAACGCGGCCGGTGGTACCAGCCAGCGGTTGAAACCGGGCTTGGCGATGATGCGCTCCTTGGACAGGAACGCAGGCTGGCCGGCGTTGAGGCCGTCCGCCGCGAGGCTCGTAGTCATTGTGTATCCCCCAATTATTAGTAGGGTTCGCCAGCCACTCCTCACCCCCGGCCTTTATGCGCACGCATGACCGTTTTGTTGGGTGAAGTGCCTTTTTGTGCGACATCGGGTCGCAGCGGGACGGACGAACGGGCAAAGGTTACCATTTGCACGTGACAGAAAAACCAAACTGATATCACCTTTTGTAAGTCATCTGTTCTCGTACCTCTTTAAGGAGACGCCATGCCGATCATTGTCGAACCGCTGAACGAGGTCACTTATCAGGATCAGCAGGATCTGCAAAAGATTTACCGCGACGCTCCGGACTGGCTGTACGCCCCGTTTTCCGGGGATATTCAGCTGATCGAAAGCTGTTTGCGGGACGGCTCGCTGATCGCCGGACGCTTCAATGATCGACTGTTGGGCGCAGCGCGTTTGCAACGACACCAGGACGTTTGGCATTTGTCCCAACTTTGCGTACGAAAAATTACCCGACGCCGTGGCGTCGCCGAGCGGCTGGTGAGCGAAGCGCAGAAATTGGCCTCTGATTCGGGCGCCACCCTGCGCCTGCTGGCTCCCGCCGGGCATCTCGAAGCCCAGGCGCTGGCGGCCAAGCTGAAACTGCCGCTGGATATGTTGCCGCAGTGATCGCCTGACCGGTCGTCCGCATTGGAGCGCTATACTCCCCGGCTGAATTTCGAATTTGACTAACTACAAGGACTCGCCCATGAAAGCGTTCGGCAAAATCCTGGGTCTGGTACTTCTCGGGCTGTTGCTGATCATTGTGGCGCTGGGCTTTGCCCTGACCCACCTCTTCGATCCCAACGACTATAAAGACGAGATTCGCCAGATTGCCCGCGACAAGGCCCACATTGAGCTGACGCTCAATGGCGACATCGGCTGGAGCCTGTTCCCGTGGCTGGGCCTGGAGTTGCACGACGCCAGTGTCGCGACGCTGGTCAAGCCGACGGAGCCGTTTGCCGACTTGCAAATGCTTGGCCTGTCGGTGCGCGTGCTACCGCTGCTGCGCCGCGAAGTGCAAATGAGCGATGTCCGCGTCGAAGGCCTGAACCTGCGCCTGACCCGCGACAAGGACGGGCATGGCAACTGGCAGGACGTCGGCAAGGTCCCGGCGCCAGCCACTGCGGCCGCGACACCGGCCACTCCTGGCGAAACGGCACCGCAAACCACCGTTCAAGTGGAAAAACCGGCCCAGCCCGTTCGCCTGGACATCGACAGCCTGACCGTCAACAACGCCCGCGTTGAGTACAACGACGAGCAGACGGGCAAGCAGTTCAGCGCCGAGAGCATTCAGCTCAGCACCGGCCCGGTCCACGACTCGACCAATATTCCCGTCAAACTCACCGCGTTCCTGGGCACCAACCAACCGGTTCTGCGAGTGCGCACCGAGCTCAATGGCGAGCTGCGTTTCGAACGCGCCTTGCAGCGCTACAAGTTTGAAGACATGAAACTGTCCGGCGAAGTCGCAGGGGATCCGCTGCGGGGCAAGACCATGACCTTCGCGGCGCAAGGGCAATTGCTGCTGGATAAAGCGGCAAACGTCGCCGAATGGACCGGCATCAAGGTCTCCGCCAACCAACTGCGCGCACTGGGTGAACTCAAGGTCAACGACCTCGACAAGACCCCACAGATCAGTGGCGGTATTTCGATTGCCCAGTTTGACCTGGCGAAATTTGTCGACAGCATCGGCCAGAAACTGCCGGCGATGGCCGAAGGCAGCCTGAGCAAAGTCGAACTGGTCAGCCGTGTGGCCGCCACACCGACCAGCGTGTCGTTCGACAACATCAACCTGAAAATCGATGACAGCACCTTCAGCGGCCGCATCGCTGTCGAAGACTTCGCCAAGCAATCGCTGCGTGCAGTCCTCAAGGCCGACACGTTCAACGTCGACCGCTATCTGCCACCCAAATCCGCCGAAGCCAACAGCGCGACACAAGTGCGTCAGGCTGAAGTCGCCAGCACCGAGGCCGACGCCATGGCCGGCGCGGGCAGCACACCGCTACCGGAGTCGCCGACCAAGACAGCCTGGAGCACCGAACGCCTGATGCCGGTCGAGCGCTTGAGCAAACTCGATGTGGACGCCGACCTGACCTTTGGCCAGTTGACCCTCGACAAGCTGCCGATCAACAACGCGGCGCTCAAGGCTTCCGGCCAGGGCGGCCTGCTGACCCTGGAGAACCTGCGCGGCGATCTGTACGACGGCAACTTCGAAACCAAGGGCACCCTCGATGTGCGCCAGCAGGTTCCTGCGCTGAACATGCAGACGCGCATCAACAAAGTGCCGGTGGAAAAAATCCTCGAAAGCCAGGGCAAGAATCCACCGGTCAAAGGCCTGGTGACGCTCAACAGTGCGCTGACCGCCAGCGGCAACAGCCAGAAAGCGCTGATCGACAGCCTCAACGGCACCGCCAGTTTCGTTATCAACAACGGCGTGCTGCTCAATGCCAACCTTGAGCAACAGCTGTGCAAAGGCATCGCCACCCTGAACCGCAAAACCCTCAGCGGCGAGCCACGGGGCAAGGACACACCGTTCCAGGAACTCAAGGGCAACCTGACCTTCCGTAACGGCGTGGCCAGCAACCCGGACCTGAAAGTGCGTATCCCGGGCATGACCGTGAATGGCGACGGCGACGTCGACCTGCGCGTGCTGGGCATGGATTACCGCGTGGGCATCATCGTCGAAGGCGACACCAGCGCCATGCCGGACCCGGCTTGCCAGGTCGGCGAAAAGTTTGTCGGTGTCGAGTGGCCACTGCGTTGCCGGGGTCCACTGGAACTTGGTGCCAAGGCCTGCCGTCTGGATAACGAACGCATGGGTCAGGTCGCGAGCAAAATGGCCGGAGACAAGATCAGCGAAAAAATCGACGAGAAGCTCGGCGACAAAGTCAGCCCTGAACTGAAAAACGCATTGAAAGGGCTGTTCAAGCGATGAGATCCGAGCAGTTTTCAACGGCGGTGCTGGATTGGTACGACCGCCACGGCCGCCACGATTTGCCTTGGCAACAAGGCATCACCCCGTATCGGGTGTGGGTCTCGGAAATCATGTTGCAGCAAACCCAGGTCAGCACCGTGCTGAATTACTTCGACCGCTTCATGGCTTCGTTGCCAACGGTCGAAGCCCTGGCCGCCGCGCCGGAAGATGAAGTGCTGCACCTGTGGACCGGCCTGGGTTATTACACCCGAGCGCGCAATCTGCAGAAGACCGCGAAAATTGTCGTCGCTGAATACGGTGGCGAGTTTCCCCGTGATGTTGAAAAGCTGGTTGAGCTGCCGGGCATTGGCCTGTCGACGGCGGGCGCCATCGCCAGCCTGAGCATGGGCCTGCGGGCGCCGATCCTCGACGGCAACGTCAAACGCGTCCTGGCGCGCTTTACCGCGCAAGAGGGTTATCCGGGGGAGCCGAAGGTCGCCAAACAGCTGTGGGCGAACGCTGAGCGCTTTACACCGCATGATCGGGTCAACGCCTACACCCAGGCGATGATGGATCTGGGCGCCACGCTGTGTACGCGCAGCAAGCCGAGTTGCCTGCTCTGCCCGCTGCAAAAGGGCTGCGAAGCGCACATGCTCGGCCTCGAAACCCGCTACCCCATCCCCAAACCGCGTAAAACCGTGCCACAGAAGCGCACGCTGATGCCGATGCTCGCCAACGGTGAAGGCGCGATTCTGCTTTACCGGCGGCCTTCCACGGGCCTGTGGGGCGGTCTCTGGAGTTTGCCGGAGCTCGATGACCTCGACGACCTGCAACATCTGGCCGCGCAACACTCGCTGGAACTGGGCAGCCAACAGGCGCTACCGAGCCTGGTGCACACGTTCAGCCATTTCCAATTGTCCATCGAACCCTGGCTGGTCCATGTCCAGGAGGCCGACCATCACGTGGCCGAGGCCGACTGGCTCTGGTATAACCTCGCCACCCCGCCGCGCCTGGGCCTTGCCGCCCCGGTCAAAACCTTGCTCGAACGCGCGGCCGCCGTATTGAACGCAGGAGAGTCGTCATGACCCGCACCATCATGTGCCGCAAGTACAAAGAAGAATTGCCCGCCCTTGAACGCGCCCCCTTCCCGGGCGCAAAAGGCCAGGACATTTTTGACCACGTCTCAGCCAAGGCCTGGGCCGACTGGCAAAAGCACCAGACCCTGCTGATCAACGAAAAACGCCTGAACATGATGAACGCCGAAGACCGCAAATATCTTCAGGGCGAGATGGACAAGTACTTCTCCGGCGAGGAATACGCCAAGGCTGACGGCTATGTGCCGCCGGCTGAATAATCCCGATTTCTCGGGGGGCGGATCGTAAGCGACGGTAATAATTAAATTTTTTTTGAAAACTTTCTTGACGACCCCCTGAAAAACCAGTTTAATGCGCCCCGTTGCCCAGATAGCTCAGTCGGTAGAGCAGGGGATTGAAAATCCCCGTGTCGGCGGTTCGATTCCGTCTCTGGGCACCACTAATTAATTTCAGGTGGTGCCAAAATCACCCGAAAGCCCACAAGAAGCCCGCCTAGTGCGGGCTTTTTGTTGTCTATGGTTTCCTAAACTGACCTAGGCAGCCCAAAGTTTTGGGGGCAGAGTTGGGCATGGCCAGTTCGGTGATCCTGCATGCACCCAAAATGCTGCTCCATGGCCCTGAAAATCACGCCCCTGAGCGATTCCGCTCTCAAAGCAGCCAAACCTCGGGAGAAGCCTTACAAGCTTGCCGACGGCGAAGGCTTGTATCTCGAACTCATGCCCACCGCTTCAAAGCTCTGGCGCCTCAAATATCGTCACCTGGGCAAAGAAAATCGATTGGCATTGGGCTCATACCCGGAAGTAACGTTGGTGCAAGCTCGCAAAAAGCGATCTGAGGCACGACAACTGATTTCTGAGGGCAAGGACCCTTTCGCATGAACGCAAATCCTCCAGACGAGCGCAGAGCTGCTGGGAAGATTCGCCAGTGGCTGCAACAGATCCTCCGTTACGGGTTGGCCAAGGGTGTCGTGGAGACGACCCTGCCACCGATCTGGACATGGTGGCCACTCCCGCGAAAGCGATGTTCTTCAAAGAGCGCCCCCGACAAACGCCGGGGGATCTGCGTGAGCTGGCGCGGGTTCTATTTCGATACCACGATGCCTGCTGGCTTCCACGTGCCTTCGCCAGCCGGCAGCACTGAAGGCGGTGTCTCCTTGGGCCAATAGAGGCGCATCACCAGGTAAATCGGGCCATCGGGCGCGGGCAGCCAGTTGCCTTCCAGCGCCTTGCCAGGCGAAGTGCGTTGGATGTAGAGGGTCAGCGATCCGTCGGCATTCTTCTTCATGCCGGGCAGCATGGGCGAGTTCAGTAGATAGCGGTCGATCGGGTTCTTGATAAGGAGCTGTGTTTTGCCGTCGTACATCGTCACCGACCAGAAGGCGTTCACTGGAGGTAGTTGCCCCGCCGGGAAGGTGAGTGTGTAGTTATGCTTGCTGCCATCGAGTGGCTCGCCGGTCGCGGTTGTGCGGGTGATGGGGTAAGTGGCTTCCACGGCATCGTTGCCGTAAATACCACCTTTGGCCGCGGCGGCGCGCTTCAACCAGTCGCCATTGTAGAAATGGCGGTCGCCAAAGTACGAACCGATGCCCCAGCCATTGACGTTCTTGAGTCCACCGGACAACCACTTGTCCACCTTCTCGTCACCTTCCTTCATGCCCAGCAGGACAGCGGCCTTGTGTTCAAGCGAGAGGTCTTTGAACTCGAAGCTCTTGCCCGGTCCAATGCCGATTTTCGCGATTCGAGCCCGAGTTTCCCGGTCTTCCGGTGTTGGCGGTACATACTGGAGCGCGGCATCAAGATACTCGAAGAAGTTCTCCTTGATCCCGGCAGTGGTACTTGGAGGGAAATTGATAACCGGCGATGCGGGCGGTGCCGGTTTCTTCAAAAACGCTGACAGCGGCTGGACTTTGTAGCCGGACTGCACCTTGACCACATTCGGCATGTCCTTGGGATTGAAGAGCTGGGTTCTGTAGCCCGCGACCGTAAAGGGCGTAGTCGAATAGAAGACTTTGCTAATACCGGGTGGCATGGAGCCCTTCCAGTCAGGCCCGACCACCATGTAGTTACCCGGGCCGTTCCCCGTGGTGCGGCTGCCAATGTAGCCGTAGTTGTAGGTGTTGCCGTCGATCAGTTGCACCGAGTAATAACGTTTCTTTTCCACTGCGGGTACCGTGAGCACCATGGGCTCGGCGCGCAGATCCAGCCAGAGGAACGAATAGGGCGTATCGCTGTTGGGCGTGATGATGGCCGTATCCTGGTAAGTGAAGACACGGGGTTCGTTCTTGATCTGGTTGAAGGGGGCCTTGAACTGCGGGCCGCTTTTGTCCACGGCGTACTCATACATGATCGCGTAGTTCATTACGATCGGCAGTCCGTAGATGAAGGCTTGCTCGGCGATAGCCTTCGTTTCCGTGAGGCTGGGCGCGGCGATGCCCTTGGCCGCATCGGCTTTCTCGGCCTGGGCCACGGGGTCGTTCTTGCTGGCACAGCCTGATACAAGCACCACCGAAACGGCAGCGATGGCGATCCATTTGATACATGAATATTCCGTTTTCATCCTTTGTCGCTCCCAACCAAGATCCTCTCTGCCCTGGACGTCTTGATCAGCATTTGAACACGCCGAGACTCCAGCTGGATTACTGCCGAATCTGAGCGTAGGTCATTAAGCAAAACCCCGCTATTACCGGGGCGGGGGCAGCCAATAACGGACGCAATATGTGCTGGGGATGTCTGATGCAAATGACTGTTCAGGTCGAATATTTGTGCGTGGTCAAGACAATGCAATTACCCGGCTATCGAGCTGCGCCAACGGGAATGACGGCTCTGGCGGCACGATTGCTGTTGCTCAACCGACTGGGTTGAAGGCTCACCGGGTTGCTCGGCGTATCTCTACCAACTTGTTTGCATGGCCCCGTTTATTAATGGGGCCATGCAAGATCATCGTTACGGTCTGATCAAATCACGCTGCTTCCACCTCTGGTCGAAAAACGCTTGCTTGGGACCATACAAACGCACAATCACCAGGAATCCTTTGCCCGGTACCGTACGAATCCAGTTCTTGCCTGTACCCGGTGACTCGGGACCAAAGTAGAGGTCGGTCGAGCCGTCGCTGTTCTGCGCCGGTTTGTCCCTCTGGTTGAGCGACGGGAACGGCTGGCCGTTGTCCAGCCCCGAGGCGGTGAGGTTGTCGTAGGCCGTCACCGACCAGAACAACGCCGCCGGCACATTCGCTGGCAAATTGAGCTTGTAGGTATGAGCGCCGTCGAGGAACTTGCCGTCGGCATCACGGGTGGTGGCCGGGAAGACTCCAGTTCCAAAAAGGGAAGGCATGAATCAGGGGCCGCATATTTCTTTTTTCACTAGTACAGCGCTGCCTTACGAACGAAAGGGTCGACTGCGGCCGGTCGACCATTCACGGTGGAATTGCGATGCCTAATTCAGGCCTGCCAATATAAATAACCTCGTTGATGCCTTCGCCGTTTGAGAATAAAAAATTATTTTTGCTCCTCTTGAATCGTTTTTCTCACATCGCTATATATTTTTGTACGCGATGCCGAAACCGGGTCGCGCCATAAATCACTTGGAGAAAACTCAGGAGATTTAAGCAATGGCTACTACCGTTTCATTGGCCCCTCTCTTCCGTCAGTCGGTAGGCTTTGATCGTTTCAACGACCTTTTTGAATCCGCGCTACGCAGCGAGGCGGCTTCGACTACCTACCCTCCTCATAACGTCGAGAAGCACGGTGATGATCATTATCGAATCGTCATAGCTGCGGCGGGTCTCACTGAGGAGGATTTGGACATTCAAGTCGAGAAGGAGGTTTTGACCATCGCCGGTGGCAAGCGAGAAAGTGATACGGAGACGATTTACCTACATCAGGGAATCGCTCAGCGTGCATTTCGACTGTCTTTCCGTTTAGCGGATCACATTGAGGTTCAAAATGCATCGTTGTCCAATGGGTTGTTAAGCATTGATCTGCTGCGGGTTGTACCAGAGGAAGCCAAACCTCGGCGCATCAACATTGATGGCTCGGGGAAGTCTGATTTGAAGCAAATCAACTAATAGCAGCAAACGAGGCGCTCTTCGGAGCGCCTCATTCAGGTTTTTTTATGCCTGGGATTTGATAACGGCCTGAAACCGGCAGTGCATCCCCCCGAAAAACAAAACCAATTTTATTGCTCTGGCTCGATGATGGCTCCGTGCTATTATTTTTCCGTTACATGGAAGACGACCTACATTGATCCCGATGCCCCCGCATCCGAATCAGTCGACACAGGATCGAGACAGCGCATGGAGTGCGTGCTTTTTCACCCCCTCCCCGCAAAACACTGCCCTCCCCTGCTGGACATATGTAGCCAGTCTTGCAAGCACACCCTCCTCTCGAAATCCTGAACATGGAACAGTTATGTCTGACATCAATGAACTCAAAGACAAGATCAACACTAAAACCTTGAATATGGTTTTGCTGTCGGCAGCAACCGTTGGGCTGTACCTGTTGCTGTGGCTAGTCAGAACCAATCAGAAAATCAGCGAAACCACCAAAATCAAACTGGTCGATAACACCTACATCATCTGGCTGGCCGTCTGCCTTGGCTGGAGTGGCGCTTTATCCAATTCGGGAGAAGTACTGTTCGATGCGCTGTCCGGCATTTTGATTATTGCGACCAACGCGCTGTACATCGTCTGGGCGTTTAAAGCCAAGAACGCCTTGTCGGAATACGCTCTTAGCGAACACAAAATCGATCTGCGGATGAACGCTTTCTACACGTTCTTCCTGAACGTTTTCTACATCAACTACTGCATTAACGATCTGCCTGAAGAGCAGCGCAAGCAACTGATCCTGCGCGGCTCGACAACGCAAGCCTGATTCAGCTGGACGGGTGGCAGTCTCGGCTGACTGCCACTGTCACTCATCACCTTTGCCGTTGAACACCCGAATGCGCGCGGTATTGCTGCCGACACAAAAAAACCGCTTCCTGCGGTTTTTTTGTGTGACTGTATTTGAAGTCTATGAGCCGGAGGCGTATTGCTCTTCGGCCCAGTGAAGGTTCAGGTCACGGGCAGGGCCGCTTCCAATATCCACGGTATTGCGCCGTTCCTGGCCGTTACGTGTAGTAACTACCGTGTACTTGCCAGGTGGAAGCTGCACATACACCAAGGGACCGGCCTGATCCAGGCTGAACACCGAATGCCCTTGCGCATTCTGCACGACCACACTCACGTCGGGCAGATATTCGTTCGCAGGTCCGACAGAGAAACTCATGTGCAAGTTGTACCCATGAGAATGTTGAACAAAGCGTGCCTCATCCAGGCCAATGCCTCCTGACAGGTAACTGATTCCATTCTGTTGTTCTTGCTGAATCTGCACACCGGCCGTATCGACAGGTCCTGGAGGCGTTGCATGAGCCATGGCAGGAAACAACAACATACCGACAGCAGCGATGGGCAGCATCAATGAATGGACGTATTTCATGATGACGACTCCCGGGTTCTGCAGAACCCTATCGTTACTTCTTTTAGATATCTAACGAGATACTCAAGTTTTATATCGATTAGTGCTGGATTGCGCTGCGAATAGGACTACACGATGTATCCCTCAAACACGCACTGCAGACGGTTTGTTCCTGCAAAACGAATCCGCCAATTCCTTCCGCTTTTCCGGCAGTGCCCTGCATCGCCGCCGAATACTCAGTTGTCATTCTATTCGCCAGATTTCTCCAGCGGCGGAAGACTTCATGAGCCTCGTCAAACCCGAAAACACTCAAGATTCACAACTTGCCTCACTGGCAGGCAATCTCGGCGAGCTGATCCGACAGGCATGCCTTAAAGCGCTGCGAGCGGTCGATACGGTTCAAGTACAAACCTGCTGGCAGATTGGGCGGCATATTGTCGAGTTCTGAGCAGGTTCTATTTGTTGCGGCTTCAGTGCATTGTCCCGAAACAACTTGAAGACTATCGTTGGCACCTACGCGCAACGGTACGTCACCGATGAATTTCAAGGACACGCCCGCACTGGCGCCTGCTCAAATCGAGCTGTCATTGCCTGCCACCTCACCCGGCGCCCCCTTCCAGGAGACCGCCGCAGACGGCTTCATCCTAGGTGGCTTCACCTGGCAGCACGCCCAGCAAGACCCGGCCCGCCCCGTCGTAATCATCAACGCCGCCACCTCTGTGCGCTGCCGCCATTACTCACGTTTTGCCGATTACCTCTACGCCAATGGGTTCGATGTCATCACCTACGATTACCGGGGCATCGGCGAATCACGCCCTGCCTCGCTGAAAAACCTCGACGCCTCATGGACCGACTGGGGCGCGCTGGACTTTGAGGCGATGCTCAAGCGCGCTGAGCGTGAACTCCCCGGTCAGCCCATCGATGTCGTCGGGCACAGCTTTGGCGGCTGTGCGGCGGGCCTGGGAGCGTCCGGGCATGTCATTCGACGGATGGTGACAGTCGGCGCGCAATTCGCTTACTGGCGCGACTATGCGCCCGCCCATCGCTGGCGGATGTTCGGCAAATGGCACATGGTGATGCCGTTGATGACGATGTTTCACGGCTACTTCCCCGGCAAACGCCTCGGCTGGCTGGAAGACACGCCCGCCGGCGTGGTTCGTGACTGGAGCACACCGACCGACCGCTTTGAAACACGCCCCAGCGGTCGGCGCCTGCATCTCGGAACCGGCCGATTACCCTTCGAACGCGTCCGCGCAAACATCCTCGCGATCAGTGTCAGCGACGATCCTTACGGTACGATTTCGGCCATCGAACGCCTGCTCGGCTACTTCACTCAAAGCACCCGCACCCATCTGCGAATCACCCCGCAAGACATCGGCGAAGAAGAAGTCGGACATTTCGCCTTTTTTCGCAGCGCATACCAAGCCACACTATGGCCCATTGCATTGTCTTGGCTGCAAAACGCTGAACTCCCCCCCGACACACCCGGGCGGCGAGTCCCGCGCAGCTGAGCCCTCTCAAAAAAATTACGGAACGACGTCCATGGCCTCCGCCAACAAGCAGCACAAACGCGCCACCCGCGCCAAAGCCAAGGCCAAGCAGAACCGCACCCAGCGTGCCGCCGCACCGGTCGAGCTGGACCCGAACGATGATCGCATCGACTTCGAATCGGTGGACCTGACCGAGTTGTTCAAGAAAATGATCGACGCCGAAAAGACCAGCCAGCAAGCGATGTGCGTGGCGTTCCTGGAAGACCCGCTGCTGGAATTGGTCTATGAACAGGAAGGCGAAGAAGGCGCGATGGACTTCATCCTCGCCGCGCTGATCGAGTACCGCCAATGGTCGACCGAAGTCGACGAGGCCGGCGCCCTGGCGTGGATCGAATCACCAGCCTTCCAGGCTGACTATGTCGCAGCGTCCGATATCATCGCCGCGCAAACCCAACAGAAAGCAAACTGAGCTCCCATGGCATCCCTGAACAAGCAACAAAAACGCGCCAAGCGCGCAAAGGCCAAAGCCAAGCAAATCAACATCCACGGCCGCAAACCCACCGCGCTGGACGATGACCTGGACGAAATCGGCGAGCCGATCCCGGAATACACCCTGGCGATGTTCAGCAAAATGCACGACGCCGAAGCCACCAGCCGCAGCGACATGCTTCAGGTTCTGCTGTCGGACCTCGCCGGCATCATCAGCGACCATCCAGACTTGCTGGACATGGAAAACGCCGACAACGAAGCCATGGCCGCCACTCACCTGGCCGCCGACATGCTGCTCGACTACCGCATGTGGGCCGATGGCATGGACCGGGAAACGGCTCAGGCCTGGCTGACCGATCCGCAGTTCATCACCGACTTCGGTACTGCACTGGACAGCTATCGTCAGACGCTGGATGCGCAGGAAGAAAAGAGCGAGTAAACGCAATTGGCAGAAACAAAAAACGGCCGCTCGTCATCACTGACAGCGGCCGTTTTTTTTCACGCCTTCAAATCAACAATCAGGCAGCAACACCTTCCAGACGCGGGATATCAAAGCCAAGCTTGGCACTGGCATAGCCCAGTTCGCCTTTGGCGATGGACTGAGCCTTGTAACCGTCATTGATCAGGTCCTTCACGTACAGCTTGTTGTAGATGAACATGAACACGAGGTTGCTGAGGCTGAAGGTGAAGCAGGCCACGACGAACATGATCGCTGCCCACTTGAAGTCACCACGGAACAAGGCCGGGAAAAAGCCAAAGAAAAATACGGTCCACGAGAAGCCGATTGGCGCTTCTTTCATGGCACCGGTATTCGGGTTTTTAAACACAACCGATGTAAACGCCATGCCTGTCTCCTTGATGCCCCAATGGGTTGGCTGAATGGCCGGGCTAGCTCCATGCAGCGCTGATTCCGATCTACCGCTTGAACGGCAGGCACACGCAAATGCATCTGTGAACACACCGCAGATGAAGGAGCAGGCAAGAAAAGGTCGGGGGGCTTTTAGCCGGGAAGGCTGAGGGCGTCGAACAATCCGTGTCCTGAAACTCCATCGCATCCCGTAACAGCGGGATACACATTCGGTGCAAAGGCTACTATCTAGCCATCATCGTGTCTATCCGCTTGCCACCCAATAAAGCATCTGAATGAAAGGCAAAAAAAACGACCGCGATCATCTCTGATGGCGGTCGTTTCGGTGCTTCAACAACAATTGGCGTGAGTCAGATCTCAGCGCGCCAAGGCTGCGCTCAGCTTCTCATTGTGACGACGGCGTGCAACCAGCACGCCTGCCGCGACTACCAATAGCGCCAACAGGCCGGTCGCGAGAATCTCCACGCGATGCGCTTCCTGGAACAACATGATGGTCAGGGCCGCCACGATGAAAATGATCACCGCGTAGGTCAGGCCCGGGAACAGCCACATGCTGAAGGCGATTTTCTCACCGCGAGCCATGCGCTGTTTGCGCATGCGCAGTTGCGAAATGGCGATCACCAGGTACACCAGCAACGCGATGGCGCCGGAGCTGGCCAGCAGGAATTCGAACACCGCGGCCGGGGCCACGTAGTTGGCGAATACCGCAAGGAACGCAGCGCCGGTGGACAGCATGACGGCCCAGTACGGGGTGCCGCTCTTGTTGGTGCGCTGGGAAACGGCCGGTGCATCACCGCGCTTGCCCAGGGAGAACATCATGCGCGAAGCGGTGTACAGCGCCGAGTTAAGGCAGCTGGTCACAGCAACCAGCACCACGATGTCGACGATCAGCTTGGCATTCGGGATGCCCATGCGCTCCAGCACAGTCTGGTACGAACCAACGCTGGCCAGAATCGGGTCGTTCCAAGGCACCAGGGCCACAACGATGAAAATCGACACGAGGTAGAACAAGCCGATCCGCCAGATCACCGAATTGGTGGCCTTGGAGATTTGCTGGCCTGGGTTCTTCGATTCAGCGGCCGCGATGGTCACGATCTCGGTGCCCATGAAGGAGAACATGGTGGTCAGGATCGCGCCCAGTACCGCGCCCATGCCGTTTGGCAGGAAGCCCTGGGTGTCGAACAGGTGCGAAACGCCGCTGACCTGGCTGCTCGGCAAGAAGCCGAAGATCGCCAGAACGCCGAGGGCGATGAAACCGATGATCGCCACGACCTTGATCAGGGCGAACCAGAACTCGAACTCACCGTAGTTTTTTACGCTGAACAGGTTAGTCACGGTCAGCAGCAGGGTGATGATCAGCGTGAACGCCCAGATCGCCACGTTCGGGAACCAGGCGTGCAGGATGGTCGCGGCGGCGTTGGCTTCCAGCGGAATCACCAAGACCCAGAACCACCAGTACAACCAGCCGATGGTGAAACCGGCCCAGTGACCAATCGCGCGATCGGCATATGTCGAGAAGGAACCGGTGTCCGGCGAGGCAACAGCCATTTCGCCGAGCATGCGCATCACCAGCACAACCAGCATACCGGCGGCAGCGTAAGCCAACAGCACGGCCGGGCCAGCGGCGGCGATGGCGTGACCCGAGCCTACGAACAAGCCGGCGCCGATTACCCCGGCAATCGACAGCATGGTCACATGACGCGGTTTGAGCCCCTGTTCGAGGCCATTGGAGCTTGGGGTACTGCTCATTGAAACTACCTTTGTAAGGAAAAGCGAATGCGTGCATCCCGCCTCAGTTTCTTTCTCGTAAAAAGAAACCAACGGGGCGTTCTGGATTCTGTACGCAATAATTGCGCCAAAATGTTTCAACACCGTCTATCACGGTGATCTCATCCAGACCGGACAGTCATCGCAACCTATTGAAAATAATGGCACTTTGCCAAGGCGTTACCCTGCGACTCACTTTCAAGGACGTATCCGCGCACCGGAAACACTCCCGGAAAATGTTCGACGCACAATAAAAGTGCAGATCAGGAACGTTTGGCCGCTTAGCGCTTCCAACCCCCCGCCAAAGCTGGCAACATCGCGCCTTTTTTTACGCGACACCCGCCGGGCAACTGGTTCAAACGGCTGTTCGGTTGATAGCAGCGCGACAGTCTGCTGTAGCGATGCGACAACCTGCCACGTCACGTCCGTTTACCGCCCGCAGCGCTGTTGGCTGCCATTCAAACGCTATGCTAGCTTGGCCGCCTCGCCAGGAAGGCCGCCAACAGCAGGAGCGAAACACTATGAGGAACGCACATGGCTGAGGCCACGCCCGCGCTTGAAATCCGCAACTTGCACAAACGCTACGGACAGCTTGAGGTGCTCAAAGGCATCTCGCTGACCGCCCGCGACGGCGACGTGATCTCGATCCTGGGTTCTTCCGGTTCCGGCAAGTCCACGTTCCTGCGTTGCATCAACCTGCTGGAAAACCCGCACCAGGGCCAGATCCTGGTGGCCGGCGAAGAACTCAAACTCAAAGCCGCGAAGAATGGCGAACTGGTCGCTGCCGATGGCAAGCAGATCAACCGCCTGCGCAGCGAGATTGGTTTTGTGTTTCAAAACTTTAATCTCTGGCCGCACATGAGCGTGCTCGACAACATCATCGAAGCGCCGCGTCGCGTCCTCGGTCAAAGCAAAGCCGAAGCCATCGAAGTCGCCGAAGCCCTGCTGGCCAAGGTCGGTATCGCCGACAAGCGCCATGCCTACCCGGCGCAATTGTCCGGCGGCCAGCAACAACGCGCGGCCATCGCCCGCACGTTGGCGATGCAACCCAAGGTGATCCTGTTCGACGAGCCGACTTCCGCCCTTGACCCGGAAATGGTCCAGGAAGTACTTAATGTCATCCGCGCCCTGGCCGAAGAAGGCCGTACCATGCTGCTCGTGACCCATGAAATGGGCTTTGCCCGTCAGGTCTCCAGCGAAGTGGTGTTCCTCCACCAGGGCCTGGTAGAAGAACAAGGATCGCCACAGCAGGTGTTCGACAACCCGCTTTCGGCACGCTGCAAACAATTCATGTCCAGCAACCGCTAACGGAGCTACCCGCATGCAGAACTTCAAAAAAGTCTTCCTGGCTGCCGCCGTCACCCTGGCGTTCAGCGCCGGTGCCATGGCCGAAACCCTGAAGATGGGCATCGAAGCGGCCTACCCGCCGTTCAACAATAAAGATGCCAGTGGCAATGTCGTCGGCTTCGACAAGGAAATCGGCGACGCCCTGTGCGCCAAGATGAAAGTCGAGTGCACCGTGGTGACCTCCGACTGGGACGGCATCATCCCGGCCCTGAACGCCAAGAAGTTCGACTTCCTGATCTCCTCGATGTCGATCACCGACGAGCGCAAGCAAGCGGTCGACTTCACCGACCCGTACTACTCGAACAAGCTGCAGTTCATCGCACCTAAAGACAAAGAGTTCAAAACCGACAAGGCTTCCCTGCAAGGCAAAGTGATCGGCGCACAACGTGCGACCCTCGCCGGCACCTGGATGGAAGACAACATGGAGGGCGTCGAAGTCAAACTCTACGACACCCAGGAAAACGCCTACCTGGACCTGACCTCCGGTCGTCTGGACGGCATCCTGGCGGACAAGTACGTCAACTACGAATGGCTGAAAAGCGACGCCGGCCGGTCCTACGAATTCAAAGGTGATCCGGTAGAAGAAAGCGACAAGATCGGTATCGCAGTACGTAAAGGCGACCCGATTCGCGCGAAACTGAACCTCGCCCTGAAGGAAATCGTCGAAGACGGCACCTACAAGAAAATCAACGACAAGTACTTCCCGTTCAGCATCTATTGATTCTGACCTGCCGGACCGGCGCCGTTCGCTAACGGCGCCAGTCCATGGCATTGCCTGCCGCGATTTGAAAAGAAACCCATGACTATCGATCTCTACGGATTCGGCCCGGCGCTAGCCGCTGGCGCGCTGATGACTGTGAAACTGGCACTCTCGGCCTTGTGTCTGGGGCTGGTGCTCGGTTTGCTCGGCGCCCTGGCCAAGACATCCCCGTACAAGCCGCTGCAATGGCTTGGCGGCACTTATTCGACACTGGTTCGCGGTATCCCGGAATTGCTCTGGGTGCTGTTGATCTACTTCGGCACGGTCAACCTGATGCGTGCCCTGGGCGAGTTTTTCGGCAATCCCGATCTCGAACTCAATGCCTTTGCCGCCGGCGTGATCGCACTGGGCCTGTGCTTTGGCGCCTACGCCACCGAAGTGTTTCGCGGCGCGATCCTGGCGATTCCCAAAGGTCACCGTGAAGCCGGCGTGGCGTTGGGCCTGTCGAAATTCCGCATCTTTACCAAATTGATCATGCCGCAGATGTGGCGCATCGCCCTGCCGGGCCTTGGCAACCTGTTCATGATCCTGATGAAAGACACCGCGCTGGTATCGGTCATCGGTCTGGAAGAAATCATGCGCCACGCGCAAATCGGCGTGACCGTGTCCAAGCAACCGTTCACCTTCTATATGGTGGCCGCGTTCATGTACCTGGGCCTGACCGTGCTCGCCATGAGCGGCATGCACCTGATGGAACGACGTGCCGCTCGCGGCTTCGCGAGGAGCACCCAATGAACTGGGAAGTCATCATCAAGTGGCTGCCGAAATTGGCCCAAGGCGCAACGCTGACCCTGGAACTGGTGGCCATCGCCGTCATCGCCGGTCTGCTGCTGGCGATTCCGTTGGGCATCGCGCGTTCGTCGCGGCTCTGGTACGTGCGGGCATTTCCCTACGGCTACATCTTCTTTTTCCGTGGCACGCCGTTGCTGGTTCAGCTGTTCCTCGTCTATTACGGCCTGGCGCAGTTCGATGCGATTCGTAACAGCTCGATGTGGCCTTACCTGCGCGATCCGTTCTGGTGCGCCACCGCGACCATGACCCTGCACACGGCAGCCTACATCGCCGAGATCCTGCGCGGCGCAATCCAGGCGATTCCGCCCGGTGAAATCGAAGCGGCGCGCGCGTTGGGTATGTCCCGCGCCAAAGCGCTGTTCTACATCATCCTGCCGCGTGCCGCGCGCATCGGCCTGCCAGCCTACAGCAACGAAGTGATCCTGATGCTCAAGGCCAGCGCCCTGGCCAGTACCGTGACCTTGCTGGAACTGACCGGCATGGCCCGCACCATCATTGCCCGGACCTACCTGCCAGTGGAGATTTTCTTCGCCGCGGGCATGTTCTATCTGTTGATGGCTTACGTACTGGTTCGTGGCTTCAAGCTGCTGGAGCGCTGGTTGCGCGTCGATGCCTGCCAAGGGCGTTGATTCCTCCCGCGTGCTGACGGGCGAGGACCTGCTCGCCCGCTTCACCGCGCTGGATGCTTTCCTGATCGAGCATCAAGCGCTGTGGAAGCCGCGTCCGTTTACTCATCTGCATCTGCCTTGGGAAACGTCCTACCCGGAATTGGCACTTTGGCTACGGGAACGGTCGCTGGACGACGCAGAACTTGCGCATAACCAACCTTGTTTGCTGCATGCGCCGGAGCCATTTGCTTCATTGGCTGCGCTGTCCCATGAATTGAGTTCTGTGGGTGAATTACCGGCGCATTCGCTGCAAGCGGCCGGGCATCGGCTGAACGTCGATGTACCGGGACGCAAGTGGCAACAAATCGAGGCGTTCGCCAGTCGCCTGTCGTTTGCGGCAGCGCCGAAGCATTGGCTGGATTGGTGTTCGGGCAAGGGCCACTTGGGTCGGCGGTTGCTGCATACCGGGCAACAACTGACCTGTCTGGAATACGACCCGTCCCTGGTGGCCAGCGGACAGGCACTCAGCCAGCGCCATCAATTGCGGGCGCTGCACGTCGAACAGGATGTGCTCGCGCCTGACACCGCGAATTTATTGACTGTTGATCACACACCGGTGGCGCTGCACGCTTGCGGTGATTTGCATGTGCGGTTGATCCAGCTCGCCAGCGCGGCGGGGTGCAAACAACTGGCCATCGCGCCGTGCTGTTATAACCGGATCAATCTTCCGGCCTATCAGCCGCTTTCCTCGGTCGGTTTGCGATCCGACCTACAGCTGTCCCTCGACGATCTCGCCCTGCCCATGAGCGAAACCGTCACCGCTGGCGCTCGCGTACGACGTCAACGCGACACCTCCATGGCCCGGCGCCTGGGTTTCGACGTGCTGCAACGGCAATTGCGCGGCGTCGATGACTACCTGCCCACCCCTTCCCTGCCGAGTGCCTGGCTGGACAAGTCCTTCGCCGAGTACTGCCATCATCTGGCCGCATTGAAAGAGTTATCCACAGTCGGTTCGCAAGATTGGTTCGCTCTCGAAGCCGCCGGGTGGCAGCGCTTGGCGCACGTGCGCAATCTGGAGCTGGTACGCGGACTTTTCCGACGTCCGTTGGAGCTTTGGCTGGTCCTCGATCGCGCTCTTTTCCTTGCCGATCAGGGTTACACCGTTCGCCTCGGGACCTTCTGCGAAACCCCGCTGACGCCGCGTAATTTCCTGCTCCTCGCGGAACGCCCATAAAAGCCACAGCCTGTGGATAACTCTGTTGATGAAATTATCGTGGATCCAATATCTACGGCTGTTTCAGAGGTGAAACGCAACTGTTCATTTTTCGTACACTCACGAAAAAATCACGAAAAACAGGGATTTGCGCACCAATGAGAACAGGTCCACAAAAACACCGGTGAGCGCAGAATGCCACCGCCGCCGTTGTGCATAAGCATTCAATGCAAAGGACATAAGCGCCTAAACCCGGACCTCACGCGGGGAAAATTGCACCGCCTCCCGACTCTTGTTATACAAACACGCAAGGACGCCGTCAGCGCGACCACGAACAAGAAAATTCGACCGACAGGATGCGACCGTGACGTTCATTTCCTACGCACAGAACTTCGAAGACATACGCCTGTGGCGCGCCCTCAAAACCGTCGAGAACGGCTTCTATATCGACGTCGGCGCCAACGATCCGACCCATGACTCGGTCACCAAAGCGTTCTACGACCACGGCTGGAGCGGCATCAACGTCGAACCGATGCCCAACTGCTACGAATCCCTGTGCCAGCAACGTCCCAAAGACACCAACCTGCAATGCGTGGCCGGCGAAAGCGCCGACAGTCTGACCTTCTACGGCATCGCCGGCACCGGCCTCTCGACCGTCGACCCGGCCATGGCGCAAATGCACAAAGACGCCGGCATGGACGTGCGCAGCCAAACCGTCCAGTCCCGCACCCTGACGTCCATCTGCGAAGAACACGCCCAGGGTCGCCCGATCCACTTCCTGAAAATCGACGTCGAAGGCCACGAAGAAACTGTGCTGCGCGGCATGGACTTCACCCGGTGGCGGCCATGGGTCATCCTCATCGAAACCCCGTGGGACCGCGACCAGACCTGGGAAAACCTCGTCACCGGAGCTGGCTACCAGTCCATCCTGTTCGACGGCATCAACACCTACTACCTCGCCGAAGAACACCTGAACCTCAAACCCGCCTTCGACATCCCGCCGTGCAACCTGGATGAATTTCAGTTCTGCAAAGGCCACAACTTCAGCCACCCCATCGGCGATGTCGAACAGCAACTCGCCACCGCCCTGCAACGCGCCGAACAGGCCGAAGCACAGCTGCGCGCGATGCAAAACAGCCGCACCTGGCAAGCCATCCAGAAACTCAAGAAAACCCTGCTGCGCGCCTGACCTGAAGCCTGCGCAAAAATAGTCTGAATTCAGGGGTTTACAGAACCAACCCAATCGCTATAATCGTCGCCCAACACGCCGGTATAGCTCAGTTGGTAGAGCAACTGACTTGTAATCAGTAGGTCCCGGGTTCGACTCCTGGTGCCGGCACCATACAAGGTTCCAGAGAAGGCTTTCAAAATCTCTGAAACTCCCGAAAAACCCGCCTTCTGGCGGGTTTTTTCGTTTTGGGGTTCTGTCGGGTTACGTCAAAATCTGGTGGATTCCAGCCGTTTTAGGGGTAATGTTAGGGGTAAGGTAATTCGATAAAGGGGGAGTACCCTTATGTCGCGCACCACTGCTCCACTCTCTGATTCGGCTTGCCGCTCAGCCAAGCCCACCGACCGCGCCTACAAGCTTTTCGACGGCGACGGCCTCTACCTTCTAGTCCAACCCAATGGCCGCAAAGGCTGGCGTCTCAGGTATGTCAAACCTGATGGACGCGAAGGACTGACCTCGTTCGGCAGCTATCCCGTGGTCGGCCTCGCCGATGCGCGCAATAAGCGCCTGGAGGTCAAGCGGATGCTGGCGAAAGGCATCGACCCCATAGAGACCAAACACCAAACCAAGACGCAGGCCGCAATCAAAGGCCGAACCTTTGAAAGCGCCGCACTGGACTGGCACAAAGCGATGTCTGCCAAATGGGCTCCGGGCCATGCCAAGACCGTCCTGAGCCGTCTCAAATCCCATGTCTTCCCGCTGATCGGCGCTCGCTCTATTGTCGATCTGGACACCCATGACCTGATGCAACCTCTGGAAGCGATCCAGAAACGCGGCACGATTGACGTCGCTTTAAGGGTACAAAACTACCTGCAAAGCATCATGCGCGAGGCGAAACGTGCTCGACAGATCGCGGCAAACCCTGCCTCCGACCTTGAAGGTTTGATCAAAGCTCCGAGGGTGATTCACCGCCCTGCTTTATCCTTATCGCGTCTGCCTGAATTGCAGGAGCGTATAGACACCTACAGAGGCCGCGCACTTACCCGGCTGACGGTCATGCTCTCGCTGCATGTGTTCGTCCGCTCCAGCGAACTGCGCTTCGCCCGCTGGAGCGAGTTCGACCTCAAGCGCGGCACCTGGGAGATACCGGACACTCGAACCGCGTTGGACGGAGTACCTTTTTCAACAAGGGGTACGAAGATGGCCGGGGACATCCACCTTGTACCCTTATCGCCGCAAGCCGTGGCCCTGCTTGAACAGATCCACGCCCTCACCGGCGAATTCGACCTAGTGTTTGCAGGCGATGCCAAGCCTTGGAAACCCATGTCTGAAAACACGGTGAACAGCGCACTCAGGAAGATGGGGTACGACACCAAAGCCGAAATATGCGGGCATGGGTTTCGGTCGATGGCCTGTAGCGCGCTGATTGAGTCAGGGCTGTGGTCGGAAACAGCCATTGAAAGGCAGATGAGCCACAAGGAGAGGAATAACGTCCGAGCGGCCTATATCCACAAGGCTGAGTTCATCGAAGAGAGGAGGCTGATCATGAATTGGTGGAGCCGATATCTTGAGGTCAATCGGCAGGAGCATGTCACCCCGCACGAATTTGCGAACCAGACCGGCGCAAATGTCACTCGGCTAAGGACAAAACGTGGCGCAACAGACTAAGCGCTCGGCCTCCGGGCCACAGCTGCGCACAAGGAAAATGGGCTTGTATTGATTACCGCTTGCATGCACGTTGAATAGCAAGGCCATTGACGACTGGCTGCATTCGCCCCTAGCCGGTCGAAGTGAAGCCAAAGTACGCATCCCCACAGCATAGGCAGAATCGTGCACGTCGTCCGGCCTTTCACTTGGGTAGAATTGCTTATTGGTCGGCTTTCAAAATTACTGCTGCTACCGCTGCGGCGAAGGCATCAGGGCCACATGCCCCTAGAATGTGAAGTGGTATTCCGAGTTCATCGCACACTAACTGCGCCTGAGCGCGCTCCGCGGCTAAGAACTTGATAGTGTGGTCAATATCCAATTCCCGGCTATCTCGTTCTCGTATGCGAGTCGCAATTGTATTAGCGTCCGCCTCCAGCAGCAAAACTCCATCGAGGCGAAGAGCCTTAAAAACGTCCGCAGCCAAAGGTGAAAATTCACCCTGAGCATCCAGCAACACAAAATGCCCGTCCAGCAGTAACCGAGTGCCAGCCTCATTGTGGCGAGTGACAGCATTCGCCAGTGCTATCTGATTGGCGTCCACATCACCGACCCGTTTATCCGTCCCCCAGTCAGGTAACGCGCGCTCCTCCTTGATCAGCTTACTGGCTGAGGTTTGCGTTAGACCTAAGGCCTTAGGAAGTTGAGAGGCTAGGAAAGTCTTACCAACACCGTGTACACCTGCGACGAATATGTTCATACAGATCCCTCCGATGGAAACATGGCGCGCATTACGCGTGGGAAATCGTTAGGCCCCAGATAGAGAAAGGACTGAGGTGGTGTGAAGTTCGCGAAAAGATCCTTCGGATCGACCTGAACTTCGGCGATCTTTATGCGCTGGATCATCACACCGAACGCAGTCTTCTTTCCTTTGACATAAGCCTTGAGTTCGTCATAGGTCACGCCGCCCCCGTTGGCATCTGCCAAGGTCCACAGACTCTCAAAGTCGCATTCCTCAATTCGATCGATAAAGGCTACTCCTACCAGCCTCTGCTTTGGTGATGACGAGTACAACACCATGACGCCAATATCGTTGGACGGCCAGCTTCGACGTAACTCAACGCGCTTGGTCCCTGCAAGGATCAGGTCGGCGTATTTTGGCTTTATCGAAAGTAGGACAGCCCTACCGCTCGGTTGCTCGAATGATTCGGGAAAAAGACTCATCAGATATTTTCGTGATCGATTGAATGGGGCCCCTGACGATCCGCGAGCGCTTAAGGTCCGCATACTCTAGGGGGGGCTCGAAGTGACATATCAGACGAAATAGCATCACCTTGGTCTCAGTCCTGGCCATTTCCTCTATTTGTTCATCAGAGTACACGGTTCTACGGCTCACAATCTGTGCGATATCGTCAGCCGCTTCCGACCACTCGTATCGCTCAACAACACCCAGTGTCGTCAGCGCACGCATGTCGCGACTGCGATAGAACATTACGACATCGCCTGGACGCGGCTGTTTGCTGGGGGTGTGACAAAGGTATGCGAGTTTGATCGCATTGCTGACATGCCTTTGCGGATGGTTATCAGGCAATGCATGCCCTGGACGCTGATAGTCCGGGAACAAAATGTCATGGTACTGAGGCTGAATTGGCACTATAAATTTATGGACATCATCACCGCCCATGTAATGCGGATAATAGCGCTGGACGTACTGGAACGGGTCCATCTGCAGCGGAGGCGGGGCGACAGGATGCGCTTTTACGTAAACTGCGTCCCCTTGGTAAAGCCCCTCGTAGCGAAAACCGAAGTCTTCAATCAATGTGATCAGTTGTGACTGCTGAACGTTGTTAGCGTGCAGAAAAATCGACTCACATTGGTGGTTTGTCGCGTACTTGAAGGCAGCCCGGAGAAACAACTCTCCGAGTTTCCTTCCACGAACGGTTTCGCCGACCTTGAACGTGCAAAGCTTCAATGCCCTGCCGACAAGCACCTCACCATCGTCCGTTACAGCCTGGTCGGCCTGAACAGCGTAAATACAGATAGCCGCTATAGCCTGATGAGCGTCTTCGCGATAGACCCAAGCACGACGCCCTTCCATGGCCTTCCGACGAAACCAATCGTTAAAACCATCGTAGCCCGCACGGATACTGTCGAAGAATGGCCCAGCCAGTTGGTGGGTCAACGTATGGATTTCAACGTCTTCAATGTGGGGGAGTCGCACCTCACAAGGCTCATGGAGCCGGCGCAGCCAGTCGTCCGCAGTCTGGATGAAGTACACGCGGCTACTCAGTCCGCGTGCCCGCGCCTTACGGTGCAACCCCTGGTCCTCGGTCACCAAAACGTGCGCTGCATCATTCTCTAACGCGTAGAGAATTTCATTGTCACAAGCGTCGTTTACCGAAGTTTCAGGCGAGTTCCATGGACAAGCCGGCCCAGCCTGCAGTTGAGTGTACTGACCGAGCCTGGCCAAGGTGCGCTCGCGCCGAGCCTCATCAGTGTCACGCCTGATGTCCGCGGCTGACGCAGGGTGGTAAAGCAGTTGGTAGCCGTGCGCACTGCACAACCTAACGAAGTTTGTAAGACTGGGCTGCAGTACCACCATGGAGTCCTGAAGCGGGATCAGGATGTTGGTGTCTAACAAGAAACGAAGACGCAATGCCAAGGATGCCTCCAGGTGGCGCAGTCTAATGCACGACATTAGCTGTCGAACACGAGGTTACGCCCGTTGACTACTCTCGCCACTCAACCCAAGACATTGCTGATGGACTGATGTTATTTAGCCACGGAGTCTAGGCAGACAGCCGGTAAACCGCAACGCACATCGCTGCCGAGCCCTAAATAGAGAAAATAAAAGCAGTCGGTCAGATGGGGCGGGATAACGCGGCGTTCGAAATCTAGATGATCCGCTTGTCCACGCGGGTCCATCCAAACAGGGCTGCACAGCCGCCCTGCTTGGATGGACCTCACTTAAAAAATCTAAAGCCCACACAACTGTCTGTGGAAAACCACTGATTTCCACCGGTAGATAATTTCATCCACAGCCGCAGAACTCCCGAAAATTGGAGTCTTGACCCGAATTATCCACAGGCGTAGAAAAGATCGGGCAAAGCGCTGTCGTCGACAGCAACCCAGGTAGCCAGAACCTTTAAGGCTACGCCACACGGTGGTGGTTCCCCCAAAGTGCGATTAGCGTCCGGCGGCTCGCACGGTCACAGCGATGTGATGGATGCCTACTTTTACCAGTGTGCCCACTGCGGCAACTCATCCCCTTGCATAGCTGCCCTGCAGCAACCTATCCGCTTGGCCATTTCACTGCGCCAACCTGCGCCCGTCTCTTTCTTCCGGAAAGAGACGGGCACTCCTACCGCTGCTGCAGCCCAACTCGTACAAGGCTTTGCGGCATTCCCCCTCGTGACAATCGGCGTGACAAACACCGAAGTCACCAGCAACAGCGATGTAGATGATGGTGCCGCAGCCCAAGGAATGGACTGCACCTGACTGACAGTCAGGCATGCCCCGGTCATCGCATCACTGCCTTCACCCGACTCAGGATCTCGCGGCGCTGGTCTCGTCAGCCAGTGCAACCTCCACCCGCCCACTTCTTCGGAAGTGCTCAGGAGGCCAGATCATGAGGTGCCCAAGCTCTCGGTCGTAAAGAGCCGCCAGTCCCGCGTTAGTGGACAACCCTCACAGGTCGCAGGGGCCTTGATCCCTGATAACACTCAACATTCGTGGCGGGATGACGTGGGGGAGGGTTTTAAAAGTTTTTGCTTCGAGAGGAGTTTGATCATGGCCTTGGTCGGTAGACGGGATGGGCGAAATTTTGGGTATGGTCGGCAGTTGAGTTATGCCGGGGTGCAGGCATTGAAAGATTTGTTTGGCGACGGGCATTACGGCACGGTGAAGGCACACAGTGATCGTTGGCAGGTATTCGTGCGTTGGTGTCGGTCAGAGGGTGGGCCGAGGTTCAATGATGCGCGGCAGATAAATCGGCAGACGTTGATGGATTACGCCAAGCACCTTCGGTACCTGGTCGAACAGGGTGAACTCGCCGTTGCGACCGCGCAAAACCGGTTGTCCAGTGTCAACCGAACCATGGCGGCGCTTCGCGGTGATCAGTATGTGAAAGTACCGAGCCCGAGCAAGACATTGGAAATGCAGCGCGCCACCATCCGCACGACAGCTCCACAAGGCCAGGATCGCGAACACGTGATGCACATCGTCGAGGCGCTCAGCGAACAGCATCCTCGTGCCGCGGCCATCGCTCAGTTGGCGCGAGCCACCGGCATGCGCCTGCGCGAGGCCATTTTGGCCGACTTACCGCGTTTAAAACGTGAGGCCGAACACTACGGCAGGATCAATATTCAAGACGGTACCAAAGGCGGCCGCTCAGGTGCGTCGGCATCTCGCTGGATTACAGTAAACGAGAGTATCTGCAGCGCATTGGCATTCGCCCATGAAGTCTCACCTAAAGGCAGCCGAAACCTGCTTGCACCGAACGAAAGCTACCTAGATTTCCAACAGCGAATCGTGCGCCCCGCACGGGACATCCTCCATACGCTTAACCTTAAAGGTTTTCACGAATTGCGGGTGGCCTATGCATGCGAACGCTTTGAGCAAATCACCCGTCATCCCGCCCCCATCAACGGAGGCAATTGCTACCAACTCGATCATCACCTCGATCAGAAGGCTCGAGCACAAATCAGCTATGAACTGGGGCACGGTCGTATCGACGTGGTATCGGCTTACATTGGTGGTCGAGCATGAGCACGGCATTCGATATGGAGCTGTTCCTGTCAGGCGTCCTGACTGGGTCGCCTGTCACACGCGAACGCCACCTACGTCAAGCAAAGGCTATGCAGGAAGCGATTTCTAAACGTTGGCACCGAGATAATCCATGGACCTGGCAGCGCAAGCATCTCGAGTGGTTCCTAAATCAATACGTGAGTGAGCTCAGTGAATCGACACTTTATTACTACTCGTTAACAGCAAGACTTATTCTACGACGCCTAGGTATTCCAACTAATGCAATCTTAGAATTTATGCAAAACAAAACCAAAATACGGAAAAAATCACACAAGAAGCCTGAGTAACCATGCACAGCAAGATGAATTCACCCCTTCCTTAAATTGCGAAGGGGCAAAACCTTCAAGATCAAAGCAGCGCATCACAATGCATGCGCCCAAATAATACAATCACAAGTTATAAATTGTATAACTCGTGGACACTTATATCGTGCGGACCGGCAACTCTACCAAAAGACTCAAACGATATAAATTTCGAACCATACTTCGCAGTAGGAATTTTTTTCTTAAGTAACTCATGAAAGTTCTCATCATGCGTTGAGAGAATTATCTGCTTGTTGAAGCTAAGCGCGATACTCCTGAGCAAGTCAATAGTTGCAAGTATATTTATAGAGTCCAAAGACTGAATCGGGTCATCTATCAGTATACAATCTACAGGAACACCATCATGACTTTTTGCATGGAGCGCCCGCGCGAGAAAAACGCTCAGACTTAGGATGTTAAGCTGCGCAGAGCTAAAGTACAAATTCGGGGATACCTTGCTATCGCTTTCGTCCGTGATAAAAATATCTAACCTAGGCTTCTCACTTTCAAAATCACAAGCAAATGAAACTTTCTTAAACTCAGGATGAGGGTCAATCTTTGAATATATTACATTGATCAGTTCTGTATAAAAAAACTGATCCACTTTTAACTTCAGAGCCATAGCAACAGAGTCGTGTTCTGATTTTAGCGACTTCCCTAACTTACGATGCCGTTCAATGTCTACGCTCAAAGCAGCTAAAGTCTCCTTGTGCTGCATCAGTTCGATTAGCGGAGCCGCACTATTAATCTGTGCACTCAAAAGGCCAAACTCCGACTTTTTCCAGTCCAGCCCTTGAATCGAAATAGCTAGATCTGAAATCTTATGCTCTAGAACATCAGGCAAGCGATCTATTCCACCCAACTCCGAAATATCAACCCCAAACAAGTCACTAATAGCGAGTTCAAAAGGCATGCATAGCTCATTAATCCCATCAATTCGAGCTATTAGATCCTTCTCTTGAACTTCAAGAATTGAAATATCGGCCACAACCTCTTTCTCAAAAACGGCCATAGTTGCTTCTAGAGCCGCGACACGTTCAGTTATGCTAACAAGCTCTCCATTCAAACGTTGCAAATTTTCAGAGGCAAAACCGAATTGCCCCCCATCAGCAAGGGAGTTTTCAGCAATGTAAGCTCTTACTTTTTTGTACCCCGCATCTCCCGCGAGCTCACTAATTGCGAAATTAGCCGTGTATATCGATTTCGATTTGTTCTCGATGTCTGCGGCAATTTTACCGAGTTCAATTCGATTAGAAAGCAAAGCATCTGATTCGGATCTCTCTTGTGCTTTAATATCCGCGATGAGTTTTTCGACATGCGCTAAAAAACTGATCCTATCGAGATTCAATAGATAGTCTTTTATTTCTTTTAATCTAGATTCCAACTGACTCAACTCTAGAGACAAAACTTCAATCTCTCGAGTGGCAGATCGGACCTCAGTGTCCTTAACAACAATCTCACCAACGACTTTAGCTAATTGATCACTCTTAGCTTTTGCAACAGATGACACTACGCTCTCTACTGCCAGCTCTAGAGCCGCCAATGTGGAATTTTTCGAATCTACTTCTTGTAGTAACTCGCTGTAAAGTCTTTCAAGACCAGAATTCTTGCTTATTTTTTCGCTAAGATCCGAGAACGAGGGAAAACTACTTTCGCAAACTGGGCAATGTTTACTGTGAGTTGATTCCACAATCTGCTTCGCTAAGGATAAAACTTCTTGTACCTTATCATTCTCCGATTGAATTAAATCTCGACGTATCACCAATGCATTTAAAGCGATTTCTTCTGCTTCAACTGACTCAACAAGCTGAGACAGATTTTTTAAGACACCATCGTCAAGAACAATGTTAACAATGCTTGGGCTACTGTAACAGTTACGGTCAACCGTTACAGCCTCAAGTAACCGTTGCTTCTCCTTCAATTGCTGAAGGTTAAGGGTAGAACGTTGCAGGAGCTCTCTCTTTTCTAGAAGAAGCTCGCTTTTCTCACGCTGCGTAATAACACCAATATCAAGCTCATCAAAAAACTGAGAAGACTTTTCTATCCAGTCCGCATATGAATTTAAGTTACCTTTAAATGAGACTAATTTTTTTTCTTGTAAATCAATCCGTTCTTGAACATTGTTTTTTTCAACATTCTTCAATATATTTTCAGCTTGCGCCTTTTCTACTATGGATAAGTTATCATGCCACTGACCAACGAGAATGTCGTAATTGGATTTTAAATCTAAAATATCAGAATGCCACTTTGACTTTACGCCTAACTCGAAAGAAATATTTTTGCTTGCATCTAGTTCCGACTGCGTTGACGTCTTAAATAAAGCACGCTTCTTCTCCACTTCCAAACGAATCATTTTATCCGAGCTTTCACACCTCAACTTTGTGTGAGTTACATAGGAATCTAGTTTAGAAACACAAAGAAGTGCACTTTGGCGCTGCTCGGTTAATTTTGTTATCGCCTCTGCTATATCGTAGTTTCTTTGATTGATATTTAGGTTAACTCTAGCCCATATAGTTTTATCAAAGCCAGAATCAAAAAACTGTATCTCCTCGCCATCTAAATTTAAGCGTTCGACAATTTCATTTAATGCCAAAAATATACTTTCATCAACTAGACCTACAAGACCACCACCTAGTGTTTCCTTCCTCTCCTCAAGTTCAGTACAACGATTGGTATTTTCCTTCATCAACGTAACCAAACTTACTCTGTATCGCTCATCCTCACTACCATAGCTATCCATAAACTTTGCGTATCTATCGTCAGGCCTCTGCTCTTTTAAAAAGTTATCAATAGCATCTTGCGCCAAACAAACATCCGAAAAAAACTTCCCTTTAGGATCGGTATTATTTTTATCAAAAAGGTAGTCTCGACTCCCAGTTTTTGCTACTGGAACATCCCTCGTATAAACTAAAAATTCAGGATGCGTAGTATTTACAGATACTCTCGCCGGATCAGTCGCAGGGATTATTCGGTTCCGAAGAATTAACTGTTTTTTACCAGGCGTATTAGAGTTAACTGAAAGTGTATTATTTTCACTTTTTAGATATCTAGCGATATTGTTTGTTATAGCCCATTCTACTGCATCATAGAACGAGCTTTTCCCAAATCCATTAGGAGCATAAATAGATACAAAGTTCGCCGGCCTGCCATCTTTTAGTTTAAAATCAAAAAAACCATCCGGCTGACCTTTGAATGCTCTAAAGCCTTCAATAAGGACACTTTTAAACTTCATATTTATCTACCTCGGAGAGCAGTTCTTCTACAATCTCTTTCCTGCGACTAATTGACTGGGACTTATTGTCTGGTTTGATGGCGCCTAATTTCTCTATGCGCTGCCTTAACAATGAAAAGCTTTCGTCGCCCTTAGGGCTCTCCGCTCTATCGCTTAAAACCAAATCAGCACCAAGAATCAAATCATTCAGCCTACTTTCAGGCTGATGTAAAAATAACTCTTGAGAAAGATTATGAAGTATAATTTTCCTCATACCAAACTTATCATTTTCAACCCTGTACTTTGCGTCTTTATCAATTAACCCTGAGCAAACGAAAACGGCATATATGTTCCACGCTGCGAACTCATCAAGATTAATTTGGTAATGCCCTAGAACAAGACTTGCCACATCCAAATAATTCTTTTCCAAATGGGATTGGGTATGGCAAAAAATCACAAAACAGCTTATCGGGCTGCACCCAGCCGTAGTATAAAGAATGAAGTCTAGCTCCTCAAATTCGTTACTCAAGAAGCTTAAGTCCTGGCTGCTATGACAAAAATTTTCCATATATCTCGGCCAACCTTGAGATTATAATATCAGTATCTAAACTTCCAAATTCAGACAGTTCAGTTTCATTTTGAATGATGCAATCCGCATGTAACAAATCCAAATGATACAAATTAAATGCCTCTGCGGGATTTCCGATCCCTTGGTCGATTTTAAAGACCGTATTAGGCGCTTTAGAGACATCAAGCACCACTCGCTTCAACTGCTCCGTCGTTGGTGATTTTACCGGCTGACGATTGCTACTAATAACTATACAGCCTCCCCTTGCCAAGCCACTTAGATCTGACTTATATATATCATGCAGACTTCTCAACCAATCTTGGTGAGAAGGCGTAAAAAGAAAACGGCGTTTGTTACGCAGCACGCCGAGATAATTATCATCTACGGAACAGCTTGGATCTAAAATTTGAGAAACTATCAGAAGTTCGATCCAAGACGACCAAAGCTTTAAATCTGACAAATGCTCCACTGGTGTTCCATCGACCAATAACTTTTCGCCAAATAGCTTTTGGATTACTACAGGTGACGATATTTTACTCATTATGCGATCAACGCCTAATTGGCGAAGGAATCCACGTAAAAAGACCATATCTTCAGGAAATGTGCACCCCTCAAGAGGGAAGCAGTCACTAATCACTCTGGAAAAACACAATAAATGAGATGGTAATACAGGTAAAAGAGGAACAGAATTATAGGTGTTACTAGCAACAATCTCTAAGAAAATAGTCGCAGGAATGCAATCTAACCATCCATGAGCCTCTACTTCCGGCTTCCCCTCCATTTGATATTCGATTCCAACCAAGAATATTTCTTCTCGGCTACAATCAAATAGTCCTCCCCCAGAAACTCCGATAATTTCATTTTGCTGTGAGAAGCTTAAAGTACTCACCGTGAAATAATCTTCTTTCACAAGCTGAGCCGAAGCAAAATATACCCTCGCCTCTATAGAGTTGCCTTCACGCCTAGTCCCAGGATAGCCGTACAAAACAAGCTTCTGCTCATGCGCAGGCAATCCTATTCCCGTATAAATAATTGGGATTTCTGTATAATCTACCACTAGTACAGCTGCATCTTTTACAGAGCTGCAAAGAATTTCCTTTACGGCTATTAACCTACCAAGCTTATCCCGAACTTCTACGTCTTTTGCATTTACAACGGAACTTGATAAATCATCAGGATTGGTTAATACATTATGCTTAGCCGTGAATACATAGCTATATTGTTCCGTAAGTGGCTGCACTAAAACACCACTACCATTTGAGACCACTACGCTAATAGTTTCTATTTTTTTGAGCTGTGCAGGATTCACAAAATAAAATCCTTTTCTATAAACTTTACTGATCGCCCCTCAGGTATACCGTCTTTAAATACTTTCCCTATAGTTGCTTGGTAATTAAAAAATACAGTAGCATTTGGGTGGCGGTTAAATACTCTAGCAATTGTCACTTTATCAGGTAGTCCATGACGCGAGCTGTCCGTTGATACCACAAAATTATCGCATTCTATGAGCTGTAAGAGTTCATCGCTGGTATTCCCCTTGCTGCCGTGGTGCGATAATTTACACAGTTCAAGATTTATTTTTTTTTCAGGGCTATATCCGAGACTGGTGAGCGCTTTACAAACTACGCTTGGAAAAGAGTCACCTAAAAGCATTATTTTTTTATCGCCAACCTCGAGTATAAACGCAATGGAACTTCCATTATGTGGTTTATTATCTTCGGCAAACTTATCTACAGCTATCAATTCTTCCAGTGATTTACCATGATCATTTTCCCTCGATGCCGTAATCGAGCTGGGTTTCTCCTTCTGCCATTTTTTCAGTAGCTGTTTAAGCTCAGCCACTCCTGGAGACAATATTGTCAACTTTATACCGAAAAAATCTTCTTCATGCCCCGAAATCAACAAGCCTTCGTCCCACACTCCACTATTTTTTATATAGTTCTCGAAGCTAACACCTTGAGTGACGCCTGTTAAATTTGAAGTTAATACATTGAAAGATACATCCAGATTTTCTGTGACGCCCAATTTGAATCCATTTGCTATAGAGCGACCAGAGTTGAACCAAACCTTTCTAACTATATCCTTTAATCCACATTGATCTTCGTATGCCGCCAATAACCCACCAATGTGATCATCATCAATATGAGTCAAAACCAGAAGATCTACATACTCTCCGCGCCCCCTGAGCCGATCAATTTCGATTTTCAACTCGCCTTTTTTCAACAAGGGGCCAACTTTCTGACTGTAAGTACTGCGCGGCCCGCCATCAACCAGTATGTTAATAATTCTATTGTCGGCATGACTTGTAATCAAAATAGAGTCGCCATGCTGCGCTTTTAAAACTTTAATGTCGGTATGATTCCACACATACATTTTAAATACTCACCATGTTCTATTTCTTCCCTTTTTCATGCCGTAGTATGTTTACTATCAAACATACCACGTTTAACAATGACGCCAAAATGCCATTACCGCACTGATAGCATACAATTTTCTAAGAAGGAAGTCCCCATGACTCTTTAAGCTGCACAAAGTGATTAATTCAATACCTTAGCTCAAAGAAAATACTTGCAAGGTCTTCATTACATAAAATTTAATGGAAAATCGCCAATCCCAACCAGCGGATCCGTTCGCCAACCTCGCACAACCAACCAGATAGATTAACCATGGCCCCTCCCATTGCACTTTTCTTTCCAATAGAAGGATATTCAATGAGGTAGATTTTTTGTGACTAACAAAAAAAATCCTTTTATTCAGATAGTTATGCTGAAATTCGACTCCTGGTGCCGCACCATACGCAATATCAAAAAAGGCTCACCGAAAGGTGGGCCTTTTTTGTTTATGGGTCCTACGCTCGCCCCTCTCGCTGAAGGATCGCGAATCGCCGCATCCCATTCTGGTACCGCGCATCTACATCCCTCCCCGAAACGATGAGCGGTTACGGTCGAAAAGCTGTGAGACGGCATAATGACAGCAGTGCTTATGCACAACCCTCTCCGCCGTTGCGAGCCCCTTTGTAATGAACACCGAACGACGTTACTCGATCATCTTGGAGCACAGCGCCGAGGTGCTGCTTGAACATGCACCCATGTCACAGATAGAGGCATTTTGGGACGCCAACGATACCCGCTACTTCGGGTTGCGCATGGAGGACGAGCACAGCGCGCACGCACGAGTGATTGTGACGGACGAAGTCCCTGACGACGAAGATGTGGAGCTTTCTTGCCTGTAGAAAAAAGGGCACGGATTCAATGTTCCATCTGGTGCCGGCACCACACAAAACAAAGCCCTCGTAGAAATACGAGGGCTTTGTTGTTTCTGGCGTTTGAAAAACCCGCTCTTAGTGACCAGCGCTCTGCCCACCATCCACGTGCAGAATCTCCCCGGTAACAAAGTTGGCGCTATCCAGATAAACAACCGCCTGAGCAATGTCACCGATCTCGCCCATATGCCCAACCGGGTGCAGATTCCCCAGCGCTTCATGCGTTTCCTCACCATGCATCGGCGTCTTGATGATGCCTGGCGAAACCGCATTCACCCGAATCCCACGCTTGGCGTATTCAATCGCCAAGGATTTGGTCGCCGCGTTCAAGCCACCTTTGGTCAGCGAAGCCAACACCGATGGCACACCATCAACCGCGTGGTCCGTCAGACTGGTGGTGATGTTGACCACGTGGCCTTTGCCTTGTTTTTCCATCTCGTTGATCGCGAGCTGGGTGATGTAGAAGAAGCCATTCAAGTTCACCGACAACACATTGGCGTAGTCTTCAGCGGTGTACGCGGTGAACGGCTTGGCGATGAAGATCCCGGCGTTGTTAACCAAAGTATCGATGCGGCCAAAACGGGCGATGGCTTCGCGGATCACTTGCTGCGCAACCGCCGGGTCGCCGATGTCGCCCGCCACGGTGAGGATGTCCGGGTCGGTAGACGGCTTGATCGAACGCGAAGTGGCGACAACTTTGTAATCCAGATCGCGGAAGGCTTTGACCATGCCTGCGCCGAGGCCTTGGGACGCGCCGGTAATGACGATGACTTTTTTCGAATTGCTCATGATGAACCTCTGCTAATTAAAAGATGATTTAAAAAAGTAAGTAATCAGGCTTCGGTGGGAGCCTTGGCCATTTGTCTCAGCATTTGTTCGTAGTACTCGACCGACTGCGAACCGGACACCAGGTGACGACCGTTGAGGATCATGGCCGGGACCGAGTTGATCCCGTGCTGGCGGTAGAACGCCTCAAGTTCGCGCACTTCTTTCGCAAACGCTCCGGATGCCAACACCTCTTGCGCAGCGGCCACATCCAGTCCCGCTTCCCCGGCCAGACGAGCCAGGGTTTCGCGGTTGCTCGGGTTCTGGCCGTCAGTGAAGTAAGCGCACAACAGGATCTTCTTCAGCTCGATCTGCCGCCCTTCCTGCAACGCCCACAACAGCAATCGGTGCGCATCAAACGTGTTGTAGAAGTGCGTGCGCTTCTCCAGATCGAAGGTGAAACCGATGGCCGCGCCACGTTCGATCTGCATCGCTTTGCCGGCGGCAACGTCTTCGGCGGTGCGTCCATACTTGCGCATCAAATGCTCGACGGCTTTTTCACCGACCGCTGGCATGTCCGGGTTCAACTCGAAGGGCTTGTAGGTCAGCGCCACCGAAACTTCACCAGCCACGTTCTCGATCGCCTGCTCCAGTGCCGTCGCGCCCAACGCGCACCACGGGCACACCACGTCGGAGATGAAGTCGATGGAGACGGACGCGGTCATGACTTGCCCTCCGCCTCTGCCAGTTGCTTGCGGTACTTAGTGGTGGTGATGCCGGCGTAGCCCCAGTTATCGGTGTCGACTTCTTCGATCACGATGTGGGTCAGGTGCGGATCCTTTTTGAGGACGCGTTCCAGGGTTTCTGTGATTTCGGCGATCACCTGAGCTTTCTGCTCTGAGGTAACGCCATCGCGGGTAATGCGAACGCTGACAAAAGGCATGAGGGAATCTCCAAGTGACCTGCCCTTCGGAATGAATGGGTAGGCGTTGGAGCTCAATGTAGGGAGTTAGCTGTAGGGGATAAAGGTGGGGGCGGGAACATCATTAGTTACTTGGTGTAATGATTCAGCCAACAGGACGAAGGCTGCGAGGTCATTTATCGTATAACGATTCGCACCAAGACTGGAAAGGTGATTCGGCGAGCTAACGGCCCGCCGTTTCGGATTTTTATTCGTCGTAAACGCTAAAGGTAGGTAGCAAATTCTGGCACTCTCAGAGTGCCAGAACTCTCAATTCAGAAAATCATTATATTTTCTCAAGCTACATACAGATCACGTAACGCTTCAGGATGCTGGCTCGCAACACGCAACAATGTCTGAGCCGCTCCCGTCGGTTGCCGACGCCCCTGTTCCCAATCCTGCAACGTCCGCAAACTGACTCCAATCAGCTTGGCGAACGCGCTTTGAGAAACACCCACTTTGGCGCGCGCTTCGGCAGCCGCTGACAGAGGCACCTCAGTCACGCGAGCCGCTTTGCCGGCTTTCATTTGCCGCACAGAGTCCAGCAAGTCCTGCTGGAATTGCTCCAGTTCATTGACCATCGCTGATTTCCTCCTTCAGTTGCTTGAGGAAGGCTGCGGGTAAATTGTCGAATTTCGCCTTGGTGTAGGCGATCAACAACCAGATAGAGCCTTCTGAAAGCGTGTTGTAGTAAATGACACGTGTACCACCTCGTTTGCCCATCCCGCTACGGGACCAACGAACTTGCGTAGACCGCCGCTGCCAGGAACCACATCGCCGGCCAACGGGTTAGCCGCTAGCCAAGTGATGAATTCATGACGTTCGCCATCATCCCAGATGGATTCAGCATGACGCTTGAAAATTTCGGTTTCGATAATCGTGAACATGGGCGTGACTATACGGCTTTGCCGTATAGCTGAGCAATGCACGTTTGTCTGATCGGACCTGACGCTGGGTGCTATGCATATCCACTCCATCATCGAACAAAATTCAATTTAGCTACAGCCCAAGTCTAGAGCCGTTGGAGTTGATTGCCGGAGTTATGAAAATCACCCAGCCATAAAAATCACGAAAACGTTCCCCCACGCCACCACCTAGCCACGATTGCGCATCCTTCCCTCTCAAGCTACCTTCAAGCCGTCGCTGCCAATTCAGCGACCGGGCCTGAGAACCCGGGTAATATGCGCGCGCACCAGCGCCCTAAATCACGATTGCCGGCGTTTTTTTGTGCCTGCATTTCCGTGCAATGGCGGCTGTGCGTGGGAGACCTTCGGGTCTGCCGGGTCGTGCATACCGGTTTCTCAGCCTGCGCATAGCTGCCACCCATTCGCCTGAGAACGAACGTGACAGCTCTAATTTGTTTTTGGAGTATTGCAATGCACGCTATTGATCCGTTCAAAACTTCCATCTCTGCTACGCCTGTCATCACCCACCACCGCCCAAAAACCGGAGGTGCCCAATGACCAACCCTCAAGACCTGAAAACCATCGGCCTTACCCCTTTCTCCTACCACGCCAACGATGCACTGTTTCGCATCAACGCCGGCGTCCCGGTGATCCAGGCCCTTTCCCACGCTTCCGACCTGCTCCACATCGCCAAACTCCTCGCATCAGACGCTGCGATGGATCGCGACACCGACCGGCATGTATGGGCGTCGCACTATTTGCAGGACATGAGTAAGGCAATCATCGACGACGTGGTGAAGGTGCTAGCCGCGCCGTGTAACAACCGCGCCAGTAACGTCGCCTCATAATCCAGGCCGCACAAAGCCCCGATTCAATCGGGGCTTTGTGCGTAGATCCATCATCTGCCTACAGGCTGATTAGGCTGATATCGATCACTCACGCCACTCTCGATCGGCTCTTCCCCCCGCATCGACTGAGCCACCGCTTCAGTAATGGCGTCCCAAATGTCCGGCCTTGTCAGCACCGGCATTTCCTTTGCCAGGATGTTGCTCAGCTTCCCTTCGTTCTGCTCCATGGATCGCAAGAGTCGATCAGCCTGAGGATCCGGCATTTCAACGATCTCCTTGATCGCCTGTCTGGCCCTGATGTGGCTGCGTAAATACCGCGACTCTTCACGCATCTGCTCGGTGATCGTGCGGCGAATGACGTTCGAAATGAACACGACGTGTGGCCCCAGGTTGGGATATCGCCACACCGGGCGTGCCTGTTCCTGCCCCGTGAATTCAATGTTCGAGACCACGCCGTCAGGGTATTGCGTGCGAGTACTGGCGAACGTTACCTGGTCTCGTATGCCCTGCATGAGCGGTTTTGAAACCTGATCCAGCACGCTGTCATACAGGCGCCGCTCGGCCAAGTCGTCGGTGATAACCGCTGAAATCGGGAGAATCACCGGATCTGGAATGGCTCCATCACGACGCAAAATGTCGTTGATCAGGAAGCGATGGACCCGGCCGTTGCCATCAGCCAGCGGATGGATATAGACGAAAGCAAACGCCGCCACAGCGCTGCGCATGACCGGGGATTGCCCTTGAGTGCGATTCAGAAAGACGTGAATCCCTTCTAACATCCGCTCCAGATCACTTTCCGGTGGCGCGACATAATGGACGATCTCCAGATAGCGAACCGTCTCTCCAACAAACACCGGCGATTGCCGAATTCCCAGGCGGGTCAGGGTGGTCACTGCGCCAAGGATCTCTTCCTGCATCTCAGCCAGTGCCGCATCGGTGAGCGGCAATTCGCCCTGACCGGTTCGTCGCGCCAACACGTCTGCAAATCGCTGGATACGCGTAGAGCGATCCGCCTCCCCTTCAATCGCGAAACTGGCTTTGCTTTCCCGCAGCGTCATCCATGCCGCGGCGCGCAGCAGAAGCGCCTCGCCAAATTCTGCGGTCAGTTGACCAAAGAGGTGAGGCACATCGAGGTCCGCTGCTGACTGGACTGCTCCTGTCTTGACGACGACTGGGCAGAAGTAGCGTGTGCCTGGCAAGTTGTCAGTCACTCGCCAACGCGGCACTTTCACCGCCTCTTCGGGTGACGCCGCCACCATCAGATCGGCGTTGATGGCGTCGACATACTTACCGCCTATGGGCTCGGGCGCTTGCAATTGCTCGCCGGTGAGCCACTCAAACAGGAACGCTGCCCGGCGTGCATATTGGCCAGTGGGCTCAACATTTAACCAGTCTTGCACCGGTGCCGGACCCACCTTGGTAAACAGCCGACTCAAGAATTCAAGGTTCGGGACTTCATGCCGCAGATGAAATTGCAGATGGGATGAGAGGTCCGGATCGGGGCGCATATTCTCCGTATACGTCTCAAGACGAAACCCGTCTTCGACTTGAGTTAACCGCCGGCTACCCACCTGACTCAACACGGGTAGCCGCGCAATCGGCAGCACGCCGAATGTCGTCGCTAGCCAGGCAGCACCGATGGGGTCTACGGGAAACTCGCTCACGGTCACACTCCTTTGAACAGCTCGGCTGAAATCAAAAATGCCTACAAATGGAGAGTAACGATCAAAATCAGGTTTTGCTGCATAAAAACGATTATTTTTTGATGGGTTTGCATAAAAACGAACATTTCAGACGCGTCAGATTGATCCGGCCCTGACCCTAAACGCATAAAAACGAGTTTCGGCGCTCAAAAACGATCATAAATCCGTACTTTTGCATAAAAACGTTTCGAGGCCGACCGCCTTTCGAAGTCCCAGCAGCACGAAACCCGCACTGACAACCCCGTTCCCACCCCAAAAAAATGCACAAACCTCCCGGTCCGAGCATTCTTTGACCCCGATCACCCACCCTCCCCCAGAAACCCGCGATCCTGCGCAACCCTCCAACCATCGGACGCCAGCATCAATTCGCTACTAAACTCGGGACAAGCGGGTTCAGGTGCAGGATTATAGCCAGCACGTATCGCCCAACCGACGGCCAGGTACTCAACAATAGCCAGCCCACTTTAGAGGGCATTACCCAATGGATAGCAGAACCCTACGCAACCTGATGCGCATTGTGCAGACCGGCTCATTGTCGGCGGCGGCAGAGCATTCCTGTTTAACGGTGCAGGCATTGGCTGCACAGTTGAACAAGGTCGAAGAGCAGTTTGGTTTTCGGTTGTTTCGTCGCTCCAACAAGGGGTTGACCCTGACCACGCAGGGCACGGAACTCACGCCTTTCATGGACAAGGTGTTAGTGGCCACGCGGCAACTCGAAGAAAAAGTCGCGGCGTTGAAAGAGCCTGGGCAGCGCACGCTCAGGGTGGCGCTGAACACGACGCTTTCGTCTGACTTCAATCGGCGAATGATCGGACGCCTGATTGAGGTGTTTCCCGACTATCAGCTGGAATTCAGCTACGCCGAGTCGATGGAAAACCTCAGCAAGCTGAAGAACGAAGACTTCGACCTCGCGGTGTTGATCGGCCCGCAGCAGCCGGGATTACCAAGCATTATCCTGCCCGAGGTTCAGGTGCAGGTGGTCGGTGCCCATTGCGGCCAGGAACATGATCCGCTGGTGATGCTTGGCAACAAGTTTCAGGTGCGTCCGGCTGACGATTGTCCGTATTCCCACAGCTTCTTGCGCTTTCTCGACGCCGGTCTGGGCAATTACGAGTCGAACAAGCGGATGGTCTACTCCTGCAGTGAAACGCTGACGTTGTCGCTGATCACGCAAATGGATGGCCTCGGCATGGTGTCTCGCGATGCGGCCCAACGTAACGGCTTGACCATTTTTCCTGGCTTCGAGGATGCCCTCGAAGTGCGGTTGGCGGTCAATAACCCTGAGTTGTCGGGCCAGGCATTGCACGATGTGGTCGACTTGCCGCTACATGAACGAACCGAGCGCAATGTACGCAGCCGTTCCCACCGCAACGGAGAGAAAGAGGTTTTTGCTGAAGTACGCACATAACAACGTCGGAATCGCGGCATAAAATTCCGGGCGATCGAGCTGCACGTGCTGATCCTTGATCAACAACGGCGTGACGCTGATGGCAGCGACGATCGCCACCGGCAAGTATTCCAGCGCACGGGCGACGAAGGGCGGCCAATGGTCGGTGTTCACTTGCAGCGGCAACGCACGTGGCAGGAAGGTCACGGCCATCATCAGGACGACGACCAGAATCAGGAACGTTTGGTCAGGCATACACCCACCCCGCAGCCCACAAAGGTGGCGATGAATACGTTGAATGGCGAGCTGCCGACCAGGCTCAGTGCGCCCATGCAGGCGACAGCGGCCAGTGCGCCGATGAGTTTGTTACGCGTATTGCACAGCGACACCAGCACGTAGAGCATCATCGCGGTCAGCGCGTAATCGAGCTGATACTTGATCAAGTGCGCCGCGTACTGCGCGCAAACCGCCCCGAGCAAACCGCCGAGCACCCACGAGGTGTGGCAATACAGATTAAAGCCGATCAGGTAGCGCACATTGACCGGCGCGCCCTTGCCCAGTTTGACGCTGTGGAAGGCGAACGACTCATCGGTCAAACCACCCGCATAACACCAGCGTTCAAGACGACTGAGCCCCATGGCCTGTAACGCCTTGGCCATGTAGACCGACATCAGCATGTGCCGCGCGTTGATCAAAAATGTGGTGAGGACAATGGTGGTCAGCGACGCGCCACTGGTAATCAGTGCCAGCGCGGCGAACTGCGAAGCACCGGCGTAGACAAACAGGCACATCGCGACTGGCAACCACACGGGCATCCCGGCATTGACCGCCATCAGGCCGAACACGAACGACACCGTGAAATAACCTGCCACCACCGGGCTGGCTTCTGCAAAGGTGCGCGAACGTTGTTGTGGCCCGACCATCAGCGGCCGGCTGCTGGACGTCTCATTCATAGATCCCTCTCAAATGTTCTTTCGCCACGCGGTTCGCAAAAACCCTGGGCACTCCAAAAACGTTTCCCGGCGAGGTTGGCATCGTCGACAAACAGGAACATGCGCAGCACGCCCACGCGTTTCATGTCCGCCGAAGCCGCTTCAACCAGCCGTTGACCCACGCCTTGGCTGCGATACAACGGGCTCACCGCCAAATGGTTGATCGTGCCACGACTGCCCAGCATGCCGCCGAGCACCGCGCCGACGATTTCGCCGCGGGTGTCCAGCGCGATGAACGCGGTGGTGGTCTTCTGCACCAATACACCACGCAGGCACTTGGCGTCCTGCCATTCGCAGAAAGACACCTCTTCGAATTGCCGGAAGAAGCGCTCCAGGCGCTGGGCATCCTTGGCTGTCGTACGCCTCAACATCACCGGTGCAGGGCACTCGGCGAGGCTGATCGCGGCGTTGTACTGTTCAGCGAACAATGTCGAAAGCGGTCCCGGGCCGCGAGAAGGAAATCGCCAGAATTTGCCGATAGGCCATGGCGTGGGAATGGGTGTTGCGCGCCGGCGTGACGTAGTGGCGCATGTCCCGATCCAGGAAGTAAGTGGTGTCGAGAATGTCCGTGTAAATCGTCGACGCCAGATGCTCTTGTTCATGGGCACTGTACAAGCGGCTTTCCGCGCCCTCCACGTTATTGCGTCCCCAGAAATGCACGCCGCTGAACGGGTAACCGTCGCAGTGAATGCCTTCCGGGGTGATCTCCAGTTGCTTGCCTGGTTTGATCTCGATCCGGATCTGGTGAATCTGGCATTGCCAGATTTCGTCGTGCAGTTCCGGCGGCAGAACGTTTTTGTACACTTCGAAATCCGTGTCGATCAGGCTGCGCATCACCGGCGAATGAATAATTTCATCGGAGAAATCCTGGAAGTGCCGGACCATTCCGCCCACGTAGGCGTTGTTGGCCTTGGACTGGACGTAGGCGCGGTGCTCCAGCTGCGTCAGTTCGCGGGTCACCGGGTTGTATTCGAAATCGCTGTAGCGTCGGTACCGATTGCCCGCCTCGGCCTGACCGTAGTAACTGTCGGGCTCCATGTTTTCCCAACTTCTGGTCAATCTGATGAAGTCGGAGAAGTGACCGAACAGATTGAAGTCACTACTTTTGACGTTGACGTATTTGTCGCGCCGTAGCGATTCGCCCACTTCTTTGTTCAAAACGAGCATTTTCAAAATCTCCGTGCATTTAGCAACCTAATCTAGAGAGCACAGGATTTGCGTCCATGAGAAAGAATTTCAGGCATATCAAGCGTTGCTTGAAACGGAGTTTGAAGTTGCTTCAATTTGACGTTTTGCGACTGAAAACAGCGGTTTTTAGCGCTTTTTAACCGTCACCAGGCAAAAAAATCCCCCGAGCCAGTCGAGGGATTTACGATTTTTTTACGCTTGATCGATCATCAGAAGACGTTGATCGGGTAATCCACGAACACACGCAGTTCGTTACCGCTGACGTTGTACTCGCTGGACTTCTGCGACACACGCAGCACCGAACTGCGCAGCTTCACGCTCAGATCTTTGGCCGGGCCGCTTTGCACGACGTATTTGAACTGGTTGAAGATTTCGCGCTCGGTGCCGCCTTCGCTGGTGGACGTGGTGATGTTGTCACCGCGCACATACGCAACGTTGTACGTCAGACCCGGAACGCCGAACGCGCTGAAGTCCAGGCCGTAGCCCAACTGCCAGCTGCGCTCGTCTTCGGCGTTGAAGTCGGACCAGTAGGAGTTCGCCAGGTAGATGGTGTTGCCACCGTCGCCCACCCGCCCTTGGTCTTTCTGATAACCGCCGTAGGCGTAGCCGAGGTTGCTGTCGCCCGTGCTGCGCTGGTGCGCGAGAGTGAACGAGTGCGGGCCAGTGGCGAAGGTCGCTGCCAGGCTCCAGATCTTGTTGTCGTCGCCGGTGATAGCGTTTTCGCGAACGTAGGCATCGTCCAGCTTGGTGCGGTAGCCGTTGAAGTCCAGGGTCAGGGACTGATCCTTGTCGATCGGGAAAATGTAGTTGGCATTCACGTATTGCTTCTTCAACACGTCTTCGACGTCGGAAGCGTACAGCGCGCCTTTGAATTGTTCGGTGAACTGGTAGCTACCGCCCAAGACGTTGATCGACTTCAGGCCACCGCTGTCACGACCTTCAGCGCTTTTACGCGATTCGGCGGTGAATCGACCGGCGTCCAGCTGCAGGCCTTTGATCTCTTTGGACGTGATCAAGGTGCCGGTGTAGCTTTCTGGCAGCAGGCGCGAGTTGTCGTAATTCAACACCGGCAGGGCCGGCATCTGGTCGCCGTAGGTCAGCGTGGTGCTGGACAGGCGGAACTTGATCGCGGCGCCACCCTTGGACAGGTCGTCAGCCGGCTGGCCACTGTCGCCCTTTTTGAAGAAGTCGATGCCTTGCGCGCCGCTACGGTCTTCGCTGCGCTCCAGATTGAGGGCGTACAGACCGAAAGCGTCGACTCCAACACCGACGGTGCCTTGGGTGAAGCCGGACGAGAACGTGCCGATGGCCGCTTGGCCCCACTCGGATTTATCCGGGTTGCCGTCTTTGTAATCACGATTGATGTAGGCGTTGCGCAGCAGCACTTTGAGGCTGCTGTCCTCAACAAAACCCTTGGACTCGGCCTGGTCGTTAGCCATGGCCTGTGTAGCACTCAACATCCCCAGAGCGATCAGGCTGATTCGCTTGTTCAACATTTTGTTTTCCTTATTTCGGGTTGAAACGCGCTGTGTCGAACGGCTGAAACGGCGCTATCGCACTCTTTTTTCACCCCAAAACAAAAAGGTCCGCGCACGAGAAAATCGTGGCGGACCTTTTATTATTTTGTGGGTCGTGGCGGTTAGCCACAGGCGTTGGGGCGGGATCCTAGTCGCGCCCATATTGCTGTGTCAATTTGATGAATTGACTATAGATAGATGAAAAACGTCTAAGCGAGCTGAGCCAGCCAGGTCGCAAAAGCCTCGGGCTTACCGAGCCACGGGCTGACATCGACCAGCGTGAACTGGCCATTTCGCTCAAGCGCCAGCGTCGGAAAACCTTGCCCGCCGACCTTGGCCAACAGGGCGCGACTGTCGTTGATGTGCTGTTCGGTATTGGCGCTTTGAAAGGCCGCTTCGAAGGCCAGGGGTTCCAGGCCGATCGCTGTTGCCAATTCAAGCAGCACCGATTCATCGGCAAGGCGCCGACCTTCAACGTAATGCGCCGTTTGCAAACGCCCCAACAACTCAATCCCGCGCCCGGCAATTTGCTCGGCTGCCAGCACTGCCGCAATTGGCGGAGCGGAATCGAACACCGCCGTTTCATCACGCAGCAGACCTTCAAAATACGCCTCACCAAAGGGCTGACCGCTGTACTCGGCGATGCGTCGGTCGTGGGGCATTACGTAATTGCGCAACTGTAGTGAAACAACTTTACGGTTGGCGCCGGTCATCATGCCGCCGCCGTGGGCGATCACCGGCAACACGCTTTGGGCTGCCTGCACCAACGGTTTGGCGCCGTAGCACCAGCCGCACAATGGGTCGTAAATGTAATGAAGGATCATCGGAAGGCTCCGGCATTAAAGTAGGAAAATTCAATGCCGGCAGACTAATCCTCAAGTGATTGCGGAAATACGCTGGAATGGCTTTCAGTCTGTTTCGTGGATCGGTCAGATCTCTGATCTGTAGGGGGCCTGAAAAACAATCGCCCATAAAAAAGCGCCGCCATCCTGGCAGCGCTTTATCAATCCTTTGTTTATTCTTCTTATCCTTCCATCACATCCCACAACGCTTCCAGTTCCGCTTCGCTGAACAAACCAGCGGGGTAGCGCTCGATCATCATCCGGCGCGGATCAGGTTCACTGATCTGACGCGTTCCATTGGACTTGAACCACTGCGCAAGGACCTGGAGCGATTCGCTATTAATTGCCAGGGGATGCAACGCCCGCTCGCTCACTACGTTCACTTCGGCGTTCATTTCAGCGCTCTCTCCTGGTTCGTGAGCGGCTAACTTATCCAAGGTTTATGACAGAACATCGCAGTTCTCCCCCTCCCTGTATCACGCGGTGACAGATACAAGAGCTGTGCCAATGTGTCTGTGCTGTCGACAAGCGGATACAAAAAAGCCCGCAGTCCATAAGGGCTGCGGGCTTTTCAGGGCGTGGAGAGGGTTAACCGCTGCTCAGCTGATTCTGCAATCGACTCAGGCTGTTACAACCCCACTCATTCCTTGTGCGGCGCGGGTTGCTGTTGGGTAAGGCAGTGAATGTTACCGCCTCCCAGTAACAGTTCCCGGCCTGGCACCATCACCACTTCGTGTTGCGGGAACAGGGTCTGCAAAATTTCCTTTGCCGGCTCGTCCAGCGGGTCATCGAAACTTGGCGCGATGATGCCGCCGTTGACGATCAGGAAGTTCACGTAGGAACCGGCCAGACGAACGCTCGGATTCCGCTCCTGAGTACCGTCCACGGGGTCGACACCCGCGCACTCTTCTTCGGTCGCATACAGCGGCCCCGGAATCGGCATCTTGTGCACCGTAAAGGGGCAACCCTTGGCGTCGGTGCTGCTTTGCAGGACCTTCATGGCCGCCTGGCAACGCGGGTAGTTCGGGTCTTGCGGGTCATCGGTCCAGGCCAGCAATACTTCACCCGGGCGCACGTAGCAGCAGAAGTTATCCACATGGCCGTCGGTTTCGTCGTTGAACAAACCGTCCGGCAGCCAGATGATTTTATCCACAGCCAGATTCGCACTGAGCACCGCTTCGATTTCTGCACGATCAAGGTGCGGATTGCGATTGCGGTTGAGCAGGCATTCTTCGGTGGTGATCAGAGTGCCTTCGCCATCGACGTGAATCGAACCACCTTCGAGCACGAAGCCCTCGGTGCGGTAACGCTGGCTGCGCTCGATCTCTAGGATCTTGCCGCCGACCTGCGAGTCACGGTTCCATGGCGAATACAGGCCACCGTCGAAACCGCCCCACGCGTTGAAGTCCCAGTTCACACCACGGACTTCGCCACGGTTATTGATGACGAATGTCGGACCAGTGTCGCGCACCCACGCGTCATCGCTGGACATTTCCACCACACGAATATTCGGCACATCGAGGCGGGCGCGGGCGTTTTCGTACTGGCCTGCGGAAACCGCGACGGTCACCGGTTCGAAACGCGCGATGGCTTTGGCCACCGCCACGTGTGCGGCTTGCGCCGGTTTGCCACCCAGGCGCCAGTTGTCCGGGCGCTCGGGCCAAATCATCCAGGTCTGGGTGTGTGGCGCCCATTCGGCCGGCATGTAAAAGCCGTCGGCGCGAGGCGTGGTGTGCAAAGTGGTCATGAGAATCAGGACTCCAGGGAACCGTCGAGAGTTTTCAGTGCGCCGTACAGGTTCGGGCGACGATCACGGAACGAACCCCACGCGCTGCGAATGTGCTCCAGCTCGTCGAGGTCGAAAGTGTGCACCAGAATACCTTCTTCGGTTTTGTTGAGCTCCTGAACTTTTTCGCCGAACTGGTTGGCGATGAAGGAAGAGCCGTAGAAGGTAATGTCGTAGCCGTCCTGCTCTTCGTTGCCGATGCGGTTGCTGGCGATCAGCGGCATCAGGTTGGCGCCGGCATGGCCCTGTTGCACGCGCTGCCAGTGATCACGGGACGAGATGGTCTTGTCGTGCGGTTCGCTGCCGATGGCGGTCGGGTAGAACAGGATTTCCGCGCCTTGCAACGCCATGCTGCGGGCGCACTCCGGGAACCACTGGTCCCAGCAGATGCCCACGCCGATTTTCGCGTAACGGGTGTTCCACACCTTGAAACCGGTATCGCCCGGGTTGAAGTAGTACTTCTCGTGGTAACCGGGACCGTCCGGGATGTGGCTTTTACGATAAATCCCGAGGTTGGAGCCGTCGGCATCGATGATCGCGATGCTGTTGAAACGCGCGCGACCGGCCAATTCGTAGAAGCTGATCGGCAGCACCACTTGCAGCTCTTTGGCGATTTTCTGGAAGTGCTTGATCGCGACGTTGTCTTCAACAGCTGTGGCCAGTTGCAGATAATCCGCGTTCGGCTTCTGGCAGAAGTACGGGGCTTCGAACAGTTCCTGGATCAGGATGATCTGCGCGCCTTTGGCTGCCGCCTCACGAACCAGCTTCTCGGCGGTTTCGATGTTGGCTTCAAGGTCCCAGGAACAGGCCATCTGGGTAGCGGCGACGGTAACGATACGGCTCATGAATCGGCTCCTGAGCAAAGGCTTGGGGTCGAGTGTGGCATCGACCCGTGACAGAAATGGAAAGCGCTGGGCATGGATCGTCCACAGCGAGGCAGCGGTGACTTTATAGCCGATAAATATCGGCTTTAGAAGCCACCTACAAACCTTCTGTCATATTTTTTTGCTAAAAAGCCGATATCTATCGAATTAACACGCCTGCAGGGTTATGGGTTTACAGGCCTTCCGCGAGCACCTTCGAGAGCATGTCGACGAAGAAATCCACGCTCTGGCGCGACGTCACCATCGGCGGTTTGATCTTCAGGACGTTAAGGAAATCACCGGTCGGCTGCATGAAAATCCCCAACTCACGCAGGCGATCACACAGCGCCGTGGTTTCTTCGGTCGCCGGTTCCAGCGTGTCGCGATTGCGGATCAGCTCGACGCCCAGATAAAACCCGGAACCGTGTACCGCGCCCACCAGCGGATGAATATCGATCAGCGCTTCCAGGCGCGCCTTGAAATACCCGCCCACCACCTGAGCGTTTTCCCAGAGCTTTTCTTCTTCCATCACATCCAGCACCGCCATGCCGATCTGGCAACTGACCGGACTGCCGCCCGCCGACGAGAAGAAATAACCTTCGGCCTCCAGCGCTTCGGCAATTTCCCGGCGGGTGATCACTGCGCCCAACGGCTGACCGTTACCCATGCCTTTGGCCATGGTGATGATGTCCGGGACCACCCCCTGCTCTTCAAAACCCCAGAAGAAATGGCCCATGCGCCCGTAACCGACCTGCACTTCATCGGCGATGCAGACACCGCCCTGGGCGCGGACCATGGCGTAGACCTGCTGCAAATAGCCCGGTGGCAGCGAGATTCCGCCGGCATTGCCGTACACCGGTTCACAAATGAAACCGGCCAGTTTGCGTCCCTGCGCAGCGACTTTTGCCAGGTTGTGTTCGACGCTGCGCACGTAGTCCGGCGCGCTGTCCGGGCCACGGAATTCTCCGCGATACGTGTTCGGCGCAACGACGGGATGCACCCAGTCTGGGCGGCTGCTCAAGGCCTTGGGATTGTCGGCAATCGAGGTCGACACCGCATCGGCGCCCACCGTCCAGCCGTGATAAGCCTCCAGCACGCTGAGCATGTCGCGCCCGCCGCTGTAGGCCCACGCCAGGCGAATCGCCAGGTCATTGGCCTCGCTGCCGCTGTTGACCAGGAATACCCGGTCCATGGAGTCCGGCGCCAGTTTCAACAAGCGTTCGGAAAACTCGGCAACCGCTGCATAGTTGAAACGCGAGTTGGTGTTGAGCAGCGACCACTGACGACCGGCGACCGCCGCCATGCGCGGATGACCATGGCCGAGCACCGCGACATTGTTGAGCATGTCGAGGTAGGAGCGGCCCTGCATGTCGATGAGGTGGTTGCGCCAGCCGCGCTCAATGCGCGGCGGGTCGACGTAATAGTGCTTTTGGGTCCGGGCGAAACTGGCGCTGCGGCGTGCCAGCAGTGTCTGCGAATCCAGTTCTTCTTCAGCGTCACAGGCCAGCCCCAGCAATGCCGCTGGCGACGGGCACAAGGCTTGCCAGGCCAGGGCACGCGATGGCGTGCAAAACAGCGGCGCATCGAACGCCGTGCCTCGGCACAACTGCACGATCAACGGCCCGCTGACCGCGCCCAGCACCTGGCCTTTGACCAGCGCCGCGCCGACGTGCAGCGACGGGGTCACGCCCCACAGTCGTACGCTCAGTTGCGGACCGTCGAGTTGCAGTACACCCGCCGAGGGCTGATGAACCACACCGGCAAACGGCGATTCGACTGCCGTGCCGTGGGGCACTCGCAATTCGACGTGCAACGGGCAGGTGTCCGGCTCGTCCGCAGTGTCTGGCCGGGTTCGCGACAACCGGTATTGTCCATAGCGACTGGCCGCCAGGCCGTGGGTCGCAGCAGCTTCCGTCAGCAGTCGCTGATCGATGCCTTCTTGCTCCCAGTTGCCCGCCTCGAAATGCGGGCTGAGGACACCCAGATCGATCAGCGCAAACTCGCGCCCCACCAGGCTTGGCAACAACGGTGCAAACCCTTCGCTGCCGATGCTCGGCAGACTCTGGCCAACACACGCCAGGATCGCCGCTTCCATCAGTTCCAGCGGCACCGAGGTGGCCACGCGGAAAATTTCCCACTCATGGGTCAGGTTGTCACGGCTGTACTGGTTGCCCGGATCAATGCTCACTTGCTGCTCGCCACTGAGCACCAGCACCGCCGCACGCGCGACGATCAGCGGCCAGAGCGCCAGCAACTCTTCACGCTGCAAAGGATTGACCGCGTGATAGGCCTCGATGGCCGGCAAAATGTAGAACGGGTCGCCGTTGGCGTGGTGCAGCAGCGCGGCGCACGTCACCGAAAGATCGGTGATGCGCCAGGTGCGGACCAGGTCGCCGAAATCGATCACGCCCTGCAATTGCCACTGGCGATGCACATCGCGCTGCCAGACCACGTTGTCGTCCGTGATGTCCATGTGAATGGCCTGCACCGGCAACTTGTCCACCAGCGGTTGCAGATGACGCTCGGCGCGTTCGGCGGCCTCGGCGATCAACCGGCGTTGCGCGTCATCCTTGATCACCGGCAGCAGATGACCAATCAATGCGTTGGCGTGACGGGCGTCCCACTGCAACGTGCGCTCAAGGCCCGGATGGTCGAACGCCGCCAAGGCCAGGTCCATTTCGCCGCACAGTTGACCGAAACCCGCCACCACGGCACCCGGCAGGTGATCCAGATGGGTGAGCGACTGACCTTCGATGTAGTCGAGCAGGCGCACGTGCACCGATTGACCCGCGACATCCAGCGTGAGCAGATCAGCACCATTTTTGGCCGGGATCACTCGCGGCACCTTCACGCCGGACTGCTCCCGTAAATGCTTGAGCCCCGCGTGCTGGGCTTGCAGTTCCAGCGCCGAATACTCACCACGGCAGATTTTCAGGACGAAACGCCCCCGGTCGCTGTCGACACGAAAGTTGAGATCCTGCTGGCTGCCCAGGGCCTGCAACACTCCGCTCAGTCCGTAATGCCCTTCCAGCAGTTCTAACGCTTGCTGCGCAGACACTTGCGGGCTGGGCAAACTGGCGCGGTGAATCAACGTGGCGAGCGGCATACAACGACCTCTGAAATTTTATTAGGCGCTTATATCGCCACTGCCCGACGCGATACGCAACCCCCTTTTGATCGCCTGACCGGCCCTGACACTCGACATGACCAGTGAACGGGCCAGGAAAAATCAAGTCGTACTCGCCTCACTCGGCACTTTGCGCAAGAATGTCCCCCATCAACGCCATTTCTGGAGAAGCACCATGAATGTAGTCACCACCGACCTGCCCGGTGTTCTGATCATCGAACCCAAGGTTTTTGGTGACGAACGCGGCTTCTTCTATGAGAGCTTCAATGCCAGGGCCTTCGAAGAAGCAACGGGGCTGGACACACAGTTTGTCCAGGACAACCATTCCCGTTCACAAAAAGGTGTACTGCGCGGCCTGCATTACCAACTGCAAAATACCCAGGGCAAACTGGTCCGCGTGACGGCCGGTGAAGTGCTGGATGTGGCGGTGGATATTCGTCGTAGCTCACCCCATTTCGGCAAATGGGTAGCGGTGCGTCTGTCCGCCGACAACCATCGCCAACTTTGGGTCCCGGAAGGTTTCGCCCACGGATTCGTGGTGCTGAGTGAATTCGCCGAATTCCTCTACAAAACCACTGACTACTACACCCCCTCCGCCGAGCGCAGCATTCGCTGGGACGACCAGGACCTGGCGATCGATTGGCAACTGGATGAAGCACCGCAACTGTCCGGCAAAGACCAGACAGCCGCGTTCTTCAAGGACGCTGAAGTCTTTTCCTGAAACCTGCCTGCATCTTCGTCGCAACCACGACTTGGCCAAGGCGCGCAGACTGCGCCATCAAGCCTAGGCATAATGCGCCTGTACCCACAGGCGCCCGATGCTCATGACTCCGACCCTCCCTCGCAGACCCCGCTGGCGCAGCCTCGCCCTGCTGGCGCTTTGCCTGGCGCCGCTGCTGTGGCCGCTGGAGCATTTGGCCGAGCGCTATTACCGCAGCGAATTGGCCGGGCAGAACCGTCAGACTCTCGACTTGTATGTCGCCAACCTGCTGGGCACGTTGCACCGTTATGAAGTCTTGCCGCAGATCCTCGGCGATCTGCCAGCGTTGCGCGCCGTACTCGGTGCGCCAGACGATAGCGTCACGCAGGGCAACGCCAACCGCTTGTTGAAAAACATCAGCACCCAGACGGGGGCCGAAGTCATGTACCTGATGGACACCCGTGGCAAGACACTGGCGGCGTCCAATTGGGACAAGCACGACAGCTTTGTCGGGCGAAACTTTTCCTTCCGGCCTTATTTCAGCGAAGCCATGGCCGGGCGGCTCGGACGGTTTTTCGGCCTGGGCACGACCTCGGCCAAACGCGGCTACTTCTTCGCCGCGGCGGTACGCGATGGCGAGAAAGTCATCGGCGTGCTGGTGGTCAAAGTCGATCTGGACCACACCGAAAGCCTGTGGGGCAAAACCCCGGAACAACTGCTGCTGACCGACCACAACGGCGTGGTCATTCTCACGTCGCGACCGGAGTGGCGCTTTCGCTCGACTCGCCCGTTGAGCGATGAAGAAAACCAGGCCATTACCGCGATCCAACCGTATCCGACCCGCGATCCGAAGCCGTTGAAGCTCAACCCCAATGCTTGGCTGACACAGACCCAGCAGATCGCAGAAACCGGCTGGAACGTCAGCATCCTCGCCCCGCGCACCCTCATCGACCGCCCGGTGCGCACAGTGGTCGCCATTGGTGGCGCAACGCTGTTGGTGGTGATGTTGCTGCTCGGGCTAATGATGCAGCGCCGGCGCCATTACCTTGAAAGGATCGCCTTCGAAGCCAAGGCCCGGCGCGAACTCGAAGGCCGGGTCGCCGAGCGCACCAGCGATCTCGAAGGCCTCAACCGCCGATTGAAACAGGAAGTACTGGAGCGCGAGCATGCCCAGCAGGAACTGGTTCGCGCCCAGGATGATCTGGTCCAGGCGGGCAAATTGTCGGCACTCGGCACGATGTCGGCGAGCATCAGCCACGAACTGAATCAACCGCTGGCGGCGATTCGCAGCTATGCGGAAAACGCCGAAGTACTGCTCGATCATCAGCGCACCGACGACGCGCGTGGCAACCTCAGACTGATCAGCGAATTGACCGGGCGCATGGCCTCGATCATCGCTCACCTGCGCGCCTTCGCCCGCCGTGATCGCCACGCGCCGGAAAGCGTGGCCCTGCAACCGGCGCTGGATGACGCGCTGGCGTTGCTGGCCAAGCGCCGACGCAGCATGGAAGTCGAATTGATCCGCGACTTGCCCGCCGCCACGCTGTGGGTCGAGGCCGGGGAAACCCGTCTGCGTCAGGTGCTCGGCAACCTGTTGGCCAACGCCCTCGATGCGCTGACCGAAAAGGGTCCGCCGCGTAAACTCTGGTTGAGTGCCCAATCCACCGCCGACGGCGTCACTTTGTACATTCGCGATAACGGCCCGGGCTTTTGCATGGAAGCCCTGGGGCGCGCCAGCGAACCCTTCTACACCACCAAGACCCGCACACAAGGGCTTGGGCTGGGACTGGCGATTTGCGAAACCCTGATGCGTGCCTTCGGTGGTGAACTGTCGTTCGCCAACCACAAGGAAGGTGGCGCCCTGATTACCCTGAAGCTGCGCGCTGGCGCACCGGGCGTGAGCCTGCAACCGTCCGAGGACCGAAGTGCATGACCATCGACAATCGCATTCAGGTCGTATTGATCGACGACGATCCCCACCTGCGCCAGGCCTTGAGTCAGACGCTGGACCTGGCCGGCCTGAAAATCCTGCCGCTGGCCGAAGCCAAAGGGCTGGCCGCGCAACTGGAGCGCGACTGGCCGGGCGTGGTAGTCAGCGACATTCGCATGCCGGGCATGGACGGTCTCGAGTTGCTGACCGAACTGCATGCCCAGGACCCGGAGCTGCCGGTACTGCTGATCACCGGCCACGGCGATGTGCCGCTGGCGGTGCAAGCCATGCGCGCCGGGGCTTATGACTTCCTCGAAAAACCGTTCGCCAGCGACGCCCTGCTCGACAGCGTGCGCCGCGCCCTGGCCTTGCGCCGGTTGGTGCTTGATAACCGCAGCCTGCGTCTGGCCCTGAGTGATCGCAACGAACTGAGCACCCGACTGGTCGGGCAATCGGCGCCGATGCTGCGCCTGCGCGAGCAGATTGGCGCACTGGCCGCGACCAAGGCTGACGTGCTGATCCTCGGTGAAACCGGCGCGGGTAAAGAAGTCGTGGCCCGTGCGCTGCACGATTTGTCGAGCCGTCGTAACGGTCCGTTCGTGGCGATCAACGCTGGCGCATTGGCCGAGTCGGTGGTGGAAAGCGAGTTGTTCGGCCATGAGCCGGGGGCGTTCACCGGGGCGCAAAAACGTCGCATCGGCAAGTTTGAATTCGCCAACGGCGGCACGCTGTTTCTCGATGAAATCGAAAGCATGAGCCTGGACGTGCAGGTGAAATTGCTGCGTTTGCTGCAAGAGCGCGTCGTCGAGCGTTTGGGCGGCAATCAGTTGATCCCGCTGGACATCCGCATCATCGCCGCGACCAAGGAAGACCTGCGCCAGTCCGCCGATCAAGGACGTTTCCGCGCTGACTTGTATTACCGCCTGAACGTCGCACCGCTACGCATTCCCCCCCTGCGCGAGCGTGGCGAGGATGCGTTGATGTTGTTCCAGCATTTCGCCGACGAAGCCAGCGCTCGTCACGGTTTACCGCTCCATGAATTGCAACCGGGGCAACGCGCCCTGTTGCTGCGCCACACCTGGCCCGGCAACGTACGGGAACTGCAAAACGCCGCCGAACGCTTTGCTCTGGGCCTGGAACTGGCGCTGGACAACAACACGCCGGATGGCGCAAGCAGTACACCGGTCGAAGGGGTCAGCGGCGGTTTGAGCGAGCAAGTGGAAAACTTCGAAAAGAGCCTGATCGCCGCCGAACTGGCGCGCTCTCACAGCTCCGTGCGCAGCCTCGCCGAAGCGCTAGGCATCCCGCGCAAAACCTTGCACGACAAGCTGCGCAAACACGGGCTGAACTTCGCAGGTGGCGCCAGCGGGACGAGCGACGATCTCGATTGAGCGAACGTTAAATCATCACTTTCAAACAAGAGGTCTGTGCATGAACCGCGACAGTGGTCACCTGGAATCGATTCTCCATCACGACATCCCCCTGACGCAGGCGATGGGCGTCAAAGTGCTCGACTGGCACGACCAGCAACTACGCCTGTACTTGCCGCTGGAAGCCAACGTCAACCACAAAAGCACCATGTTCGGCGGCAGTCTGTATTGCGGCGCGGTGTTGGCGGGGTGGGGCTGGCTGCATTTGCGCTTGCGTGAAGAAGGGATTGAAGACGGGCACATCGTGATTCAGGAAGGGCAGATCAACTATCCACTGCCGGTGACCATGGACGCGACGGCAATTTGCCAGGCGCCGAGTGCGGCGGTGTGGAAGAAGTTTCTGGCGATGTATCAGCGCTATGGACGGGCGCGGTTGACGCTGCATTCAAGGATCGTGAATGTCGACAGCGATGAGGATGCGGTGAGGTTTACCGGGCAGTACGTCCTCCACCGCTGAGTAGAGGCCAGCACAAAACCCTGTAGGAGCGAGCTCCCACAGGGGTTTTGCGTACGATCTTAACTACGGGCGAGTTCCAGCAGCTTTTCGCGCCACGCAGCTTTCGCCGGCAGCGCCAAAAAGAATGCATTCAGCAACGATTCCCGCGCCGGATAGCAAAACGGCGCACCGCTCAAGTCCAGCACCTCGCCGCCGGCACCTTCCAGCACGCCTTGCGCCGCGGCCGTGTCCCACTGCGAAGTCGGCGCCAGGCGCGGATAGCAATCCGCCGCCCCCTCCGCCAGCAGGCAAAACTTCAGCGAACTGCCGATGTTGGCCAATTGCAACTCACCCAGGCTATCGCTCAACCCGGACAGCAAGCGCTCCTGCTCCGGGCTGGAATGCCGGCGGCTGGCGACCACGGTAAACGCTTCCCCCGCCGCTGGCACTTCGCGAACCTGGATTGGCAAAGGCGAGCAGTCCTTGTCGCCACGCCAGGCGCCCAAACCGGCACCACCGACGTAAAAGCGGCCGTTGGTCGGCATCGACACTACGCCAAACACCACCTGCCCCCGCTCGATCAACGCAATGTTGACGGTGAACTCCTCGCTGCCGGAAATGAATTCCTTGGTGCCGTCCAAAGGGTCCACCAGCCACCAGCGCTGCCAACCAGCGCGCACGCTTTGCGGGATGTTGGCGTCCTCTTCGGACAGCACCGGAATGCTGGGGTCCAACGCGGTCAACCCGGCCAAAATCAAATGGTGAGCCGCCAGATCGGCAGCGGTCACCGGAGAATCGTCAGCCTTGGCCGTCACGGCTGTACCGATGCGCCAGAACGGCAGAATCACTTCGCCCGCCTTCAACGCCAGCTCAACCACAGGCGCCATCAACGGATGCGGGAAATTCGAATTCATGGCAAAAACTCCCCACGCTGGGTCAGTAAGTCACGGGCCAGATACAGCGCCGCCAAGGCACGCCCCTCGGTGAAACGCGGGTTCTGAGCCAGCGCGGATAACTCACGCAAGTTGATCCTTTCCACGCCCATTGGCTCGGGTTCGTCACCCTCAAGGCTTTCTTCATACAGATCGGTGGCCAGCACCACCTGGATCTTCTGGCTCATATAACCGGGCGACAGTGACAACTCGGTCAGATGCTCCAGCTGCCGCGCGCCATACCCGGCTTCTTCCTTGAGCTCTCGCTCGGCCGCCGCCAGCACATCTTCACCCGGCTCGACCAAGCCTTTGGGCAATGACAGCTCGTATTCATCGGTGCCGCCGCAATATTCCTCGACCAATACCGCGTGATCGGCATCGAGCATCGCCACGATCATCACCGCGCCATAACCCGCGCCCTTGCCGACCAAACGCTCGTACGTGCGTTCCACGCCATTGGAAAAGCGCAGTTTGAGCTCTTCGACACAAAATAAACGGCTCGTGGCGACGATCTCGCGGGCGAGTACGGTGGGTTTCTGGCGCATGAAAAGCTCCTGGGCGTGAACGCGTTACTATACCCGGCCTATCCTGATTGTTGACCTCGGATATCTCTTTTACCGCTGGAGAAGTTTTTTATGTCCCTGCTGCCCTGGCGCGACATCGACACCGTTCTGCTGGACATGGACGGCACGCTGCTGGACCTGCATTACGACAACCATTTCTGGATGGAGCACTTGCCCCAGCGTTACGCCGAGTTGCACGGAGTGAGCCGGGCCATGGCCGAGATGGAATTGCAGCCGCTGTTCGAACGCAATGCCGGCCAGTTGCAGTGGTACTGCCTGGATTTCTGGAGCGCCGAATTGAAACTGCCGGTGCGCGAACTGAAACTGGAAACCGCGCACCTGATCGCCTTGCGCCCGGATGCGGATACGTTTCTGGCGGCGATAAAACAAGCAGGCAAGCGGGTGGTGATGATCACCAATGCGCACCGCGATTCGCTGTCATTGAAGCTGGAAAGGATTGAACTGGCGCCGTATTTCGAGCGTTTGATCAGCTCGCATGATTATGGATTCCCGAAGGAGAATCCGCAGTTCTGGGAGGCGTTGCAGGCCGATATCGGTTTTGACCCGGCGCGCAGTCTGTTTATCGACGATACGTTGCCAATCCTGCGCAGTGCGCAGCGTTTTGGCGTAGCGCACCTGTTGGCGGTGAGTGAGCCGGACAGTCGCAAAGGACCCAAGGACACGGCGGAGTTTGCGGCGGTGGGGGATTATCGGGAGCTTATTGCAGGGCTTTAGACCTTATCGACTGCATCGCGGGCAAGCCACGCGCCCACAGAAGATACAAAACCTGTGGGCGCGTGGCTTGCCCGCGATGGCCATCACACGGTCTTGAGGATTACTCAGGAATCCGCAATGACTGCCCCGGATAGATCTTGTTCACATCCTTGAGCATCGGCTTGTTGGCCTCAAAGATTTTCTGATACTTGTTGGCGTCATGGTAAACGCGTAACGAAATCGCACTTAAGGTATCGCCCTTCTCAACCACGACGAATCGCGCGGCCACAGCCACCGGCCCGGTCACTGTGATCTGGTCATCCACACTGCCCACACCGGCAATATTGCCCATCGCCAGCAGAATCTTTTCCTTCTCTTCCTGACTGCCGACTTCCCCGGTCACGGTCACTTTGTCGCCGTCCACCGTGGCTTGCACATTCGGGTTACCCAGGCCGACCTTGCTGATGTGCTCCTTCAATTGTTCACTGGCATTGGCGTTGCCGGGGGTCAGCAAATCGAGCAGTTTTTCGCCTGCTTCTTTCACAAAGCTCAAAAGACTCATGGTGCACTCTCCTTGGGTTTCAGGTTCCAGACGCAAAAGACTAGACCAAGCTTGTCATCCCCGGTTCCAACCCGACCAATGACGCTGGTCCGGCGCAAGCGCTAGAATCCCCTCCTTCACCGCGCCCTGGAGCGAAGATGGACATCAAGCAGCTCAAATTCCTCATCGCCCTCGACGAAACCCGGCACTTCGGCCAGGCCGCTGCGCGCTGCCACATTACGCAGCCAACCCTGTCCATGCGCCTGCGCAGTCTCGAAGAGGAACTCGACCTGCCGCTGGTCAATCGCGGTCAGCGCTTTGAAGGTTTCACGGCACCAGGTGAACGGGTGCTGGCGTGGGCGCGCACGGTTTTGGCCGCTTACGACGGTTTGCAGGCTGAAGCCGCGGCGTGTCGCGGCAATCTGGTCGGCACGTTGCGGTTGGGTGTGGTGCCGCTGTCGAGTTTTGACCCGCTACCCCTGATGCAACGCCTGCATGCCGAACACCCGAACCTGCGTTTCGAACTCTCGGCGCTCAGCTCAGAGCAAATCCTCGAACAACTGGCGAACAACCGACTCGACCTTGGCGTGTCCTATCTGGAACGCCTGGACGGCGAGCGTTTCGATTCGCTGGCCTTCAGCGAAACCCGCATGGGCCTGCTCTACGATCGTCGTTTCTTCAGTTTCGGCGAAGCGCCGCTCACATGGGAATCGCTGATCGAGTTGCCCCTGGGCATGCTCACCAGCGGCATGCACTTTCGTCAGTCCATCGACCACAACTTCCACAGCCGCGGCCTCACACCCCAACCCCTGCTGCAAACCGATGCCGTCCACCAATTGTTACAAGCGGTGCACGGCGGCCTCTGCTGCGCGGTGATGCCGTTGGACGGTGGCCTGGAAAACCTCACCGATCACTTGCGCCTGCAACCCATCGAAAAAGCGCAAACCCTCGCCCGGCTGGGGCTGATCATGCGTCGAAGCGCGCCGCGTTCGGCCCTGGCGGAAGCCTGTTTCGCGATCTACCAGAAATCACCGACCGACTCTTGATCGACGTCATCTATCGGTAGATCAGTAATAGCGATTAGACGCGACCTATTGACGCGCCTAGGCTTAAGCCTGACCCAACCGTCGGTGATGCCATGAACGCCAAGCGCCCTTCCTGCGCGGCGCCAGCCCTAGAAACGCCCGCGCCAGACGCAAGCCAGACCTACAGCTATAGCGACCTCCAATACACCGAATCAGCCAGCACCGCGCTCGCCGAGGAAGTGGCGTTGGCGATCGCCTACAACGGCATCAGCCAGGCGGTGATGCTGGTGACGCCGACTGACCTTGAAGACTTCATCGTCGGTTTCAGCCTGGGTAGCGGCATCATCGAAGACGCCACCGACATTTATGACCTGCAACTCAGCGGCTCGGGGTCGGCGCAGTACGCGCAAGTGACCATCGCCAATCGCGCCTTCTGGAACCTCAAGCAGCAGCGTCGACAACTGGCCGGCACCAGCGGTTGCGGGCTGTGTGGCGTGGAAGCGGTCGAGCAGGCATTGCCCGATCTCAAGGTATTGCCGGGCGCGCCACTGCCGCCCGCCGAATGGCTCGACGGCCTGCGCCAGCGCATCGGCGCCTTCCAGCCGCTCGGTCAGCACTGCGGTGCGGTGCACGCGGCGGTGTTCATGAACGGTCAGGGCGAACTGCTACTGGGCCGTGAAGATATCGGCCGCCATAACGCCCTCGACAAGCTGATTGGCGGACTGATCCGCCAGAAAATCCCGACCACTGGCGGCCTGGCGATTGTCACCAGCCGCTGCAGCCTCGAATTGATCCAGAAAGTATTACGCGCCGGCATCCAGACCCTGGTCAGCCTGTCGTCGCCCACGGGCCTTGCCGTGCAATGGGCCCGTCGTCACAACCTCAACCTCATCCATCTGCCCCAGAAGAATGCGCCACGGGTCTACAGCCCGGCTTTGGAGAATCAAGCGTGAGTCAACACCGTCAAGCCGACCAGACACCTGTTCCTCGTTACAAGCCTTACAAAGGTCCGGCCGGTGGTTGGGGCGCGCTGGCCAGCGTTGCCCGGGCCTGGTTAACCAGCGACAACGCGCTGAAAAACCTGCGCATGATGCTCAAGACCAACAAGAACGGTGGGTTCGACTGCCCGGGTTGCGCCTGGGGCGATTCCAAGGAAGCCGGCATGGTGGCGTTCTGCGAGAACGGCGCCAAAGCGGTGAACTGGGAAGCGACCAAACGCCGTGTCGATGGTGCGTTTTTCGCCAAGCACAGCGTCAGTTCGTTGCTGGAACAAAGTGATTACTGGCTCGAGTACCAGGGCCGTTTGACCGAGCCGATGTGCTACGACGCCGACACCGATCGTTACAAGCCGATCAGCTGGGAAGCCGCGTTCGCCTTGATCGCCAAGCATTTGCAGGGCCTGTCGAGCCCGAACCAGGCCGAGTTCTACACCTCGGGCCGGGCGAGCAACGAAGCGGCGTACCTCTATCAATTGTTCGTGCGCACTTACGGCACCAACAACTTCCCCGACTGCTCGAACATGTGCCACGAGGCCAGCGGTGTGGCATTGGCGCAGAGCGTTGGCGTCGGCAAAGGCACCGTGACCTTCGACGACTTCGAACATGCCGATGCAATTTTCGTCTGGGGCCAGAACCCCGGCACCAACCACCCGCGAATGCTCGAACCACTGCGCGAAGCGGTGAAACGCGGTGCGCAGGTGGTGTGTATCAACCCGCTCAAAGAGCGCGGCCTGGAACGCTTCCAGCATCCGCAACACCCGATCGAAATGCTCACCAACGGCGACAAACCAACCAATACCGCGTACTTCCGTCCGGCATTGGGCGGCGACATGGCAATCATGCGCGGCATGGCGAAGTTTCTGCTGCAGTGGGAACGCGATGCGCAGAAGGCCGGTGAGCCTGCAGTGTTCGACCACGACTTCCTCAACGAACACAGCGCCAATGTCCTGGAATACCTGGCTGCCGTCGACGATACGCCGTGGGAGCAGATCGTCGAACAGTCCGGCCTGCCTCTGGTGGAGATCGAGCAAGCGGCGCGTATGTACGTCAAGGCCAAGAACGTGATCATGTGCTGGGCGATGGGCATCACCCAGCACCGCCATTCGGTGGCGACCATCCAGGAAATCGCCAACCTGATGCTGCTGCGCGGCAACATCGGCCGACCGGGCGCCGGTCTGTGCCCGGTGCGTGGCCACAGTAACGTGCAGGGCGACCGGACCATGGGCATCAACGAGCGTCCGCCGGTGGCGTTCCTCGATTCGCTGGAGCGTCGCTTCCGGTTCAAGGTGCCGCGTGACAATGGCCACAACGTCGTCGAAGCGATTCACGCCATGGCCGACGGTCGCTCCAAAGTGTTCATCGGCCTGGGTGGCAACTTCGCCCAAGCCACGCCGGACAGCTCGCGCACTTTCCAGGCGTTGAGCAATTGCGACCTGACCGTGCAAATCAGCACCAAGCTTAACCGCAGCCATTTGGCCCACGGCAAAGAGGCGCTGATCCTGCCGTGCCTGGGCCGTACCGACATCGACATCCAGACCGAAGGCCCGCAAGCGGTGACCGTGGAAGACTCGTTCAGCATGGTCCACGCCTCCAACGGCCAGTTGCAGGCGCTGTCGAACCAGATGCGCTCGGAGCCGTCGATCATTGCCGGCATCGCCGCCGCCACGCTGGGCAGCAAACCGGTGGACTGGAACTGGCTGGTGGCCGATTACGACCGTATCCGCGACCTGATTGCCGACACGATCCCGGGCTTCCGGGACTTCAACGAGAAGATCAAGAATCCGGGCGGTTTCTACCTCGGCAACAGTGCTGGTGCACGCAAGTGGAATACCCCGTCGGGGCGCGCGAATTTCCGTCCAAATGTCTTGCCCAAAGACCTGGTGCACGAACGCACCCGCGCGACGGGCGTGTTGCCGGATCTGATCATGCAGTCGATGCGTTCCCACGATCAGTACAACACCACGATTTATGGTCTTGATGACCGTTACCGTGGCGTAAAGGGTCAGCGCGATGTGTTGTTTGTGAACGAGGCCGACATCATTCGCCTGGGTTTCAAGCCGGGGCAGAAGACTGACATCGTTTCGATCTGGGATGACGGGCGTGAGCGCCGCGTGAAGGGTTTCACATTGTTGGCGTTTGATATTCCCGCGGGGCAAGCGGCGGCTTATTACCCGGAAGTGAATCCGCTGGTGCCGCTGGAAAGCATCGGGGATGGCAGCCATACGCCGACGTCGAAGTTTGTGGCGATCCGGTTGGAAATGGCGAGTGAGACTGGATTGATATTGGCCAAGTCGGCTTAACGTTTCGTCAGATCTAGCGCTATCAAACTAACTGGATTTTCCGGACCAACCACTTTCCAATCGCCCACAAAAAAGGCCGTTTCTATAAAGAAATGGCCTGTGCGAAGTAATTAAAGACCGGCGAAAAACCGTTAAGTTCCGTCTAAAAAACAGTAACTTATAGAAATGTGCTGAAGTCGTGTTACTCGTCGGATTTCGATTGTCACCGCCCCGACACAGCCTCAGGATCGCGCCGTCATCCCCTTGAGGTTCCTCCATGAAGTTCTCCTCGATTCTCTTGTTGTCCCTTGGCTTGTTCAGTGGCCTTGCTTCTGCTGGCGGCACCACCGAAGCAGGTGTGGGCGGCGCATTGGGCGGGGTTCTTGGCTCGGTCGTCGGTCAATCGCTGGGCGGCAATACTGGTTCCACCATCGGCGCGGCCCTGGGCGGCGCGGGCGGTAGCGCAGTCGGCGCAAACAAACACAGCCGTGGCGAAGCCGCCATTGGTGGTGCGCTGGGCGCAGCAGGCGGTAACGTGGTCGGCCGCAGCATGGGCGGCACCACCGGCAGCCTGATCGGCTCCGCAGCAGGCGGCGGTGCCGGTGGCGCGCTGGGTAACTACATGGGCAACAAATACGATGATGAGGGCGACAACGATAGTCGCTCCTATCGTGGTCATGGTGATCGTGGCTACTACCGTGACGGCCACCCAGGCCGCGGTCATGCCTATGGCCACCGTAAGCATCACCATCGCTATCGCGACTGAGGCTTCTATCGCCTCGTTGGCCGGTACATAAAAATCGCAGCCCTTGGGCTGCGATTTTTTTTTGCCTGGTTTACACCACCAGGCGCTCCAGCGCCTCACGCAATCCTGACGGAATCGATACAGGCTGAGTCGAAGCACGATCGACAAACACATGCACAAAACGCCCGGCCGCGCAGGCTTCGTCTTCCCCTTGCTTGAACACCGCCAATTCGTATTGCACTGAACTGTTGCCGAGCTTGCCGACCCGCAGGCCGATCTCGATCCGGTCCGGAAAGGCGATGGATGCAAAGTAATCGCACGCTGAACTCACGACAAAACCCACCACCTCACCGTCATGGATATCCAGACCACCGACGTCGATCAGGTAGGTGTTCACCGCCGTGTCGAAGAAGCTGTAGTAGGTGACGTTGTTGACGTGACCGTAAGCGTCGTTGTCGTGCCAGCGCGTGGTGATCGGCTGGAAGTGCGGGTAGTCGGTGCGTTGGTTCATGCGCAACTCTCGTCTGGAAGTGGCTGAAGTCTACCGATCCGCAAAGCCTTTACCCACCGCTGCCAGCTCACCGATCAGGCGTGCCGGCTTCCAGTGGTCGCCCTGCCGGGTTTCCAGGGCCATCAAGCGTTGGTGGATGTCTGCCAGGCCTTGCTGATCCGCCCAGGCCATTGGCCCGCCCTTCGCCGCCGGGAAACCGTAGCCGTTGAGGTACACCAGATCGATATCGTGCGCTGACTGCGCAATGCCTTCCTGAAGGATCTTCGCCCCTTCGTTGACCAGGGCCAGCAAGCAACGCTCCAAAATCTCCTCAGCGCTGATCTCACGACGCTGGAAGCCCAATCCTTCGCTGACCTGCAGCACCAGCGCATCGACTTCCACATCGTGCTCGGCCTGACGGCTGCCGGGCTCGTAGTGGTAATAACCGTTGCCACTCTTCTGACCGAAACGCCCGAGTTCGCACAACCGGTTGTCCACTTGAACCTCCGGTGCATCCTGGCCTGTACCCGCCAGTTCCCGAGCGCGCCACCCGAGGTCGACGCCCACCACGTCGTACATGCGAAACGGCCCCATGGCGAAACCGAACCCTTGCAGCGCCGCATCCACTTGATACGGATAAGCGCCCTCCAACAGCATTTTGCGTGCTTCGAGCACATAGGTATTGAGCATGCGGTTGCCGATGAAACCGTCGCAGTTGCCCGCCACCACGCTGACCTTGCCCATGCGCTTGCCTAGCGCCAATGCCGCATCAAGCACCGCCGGTGCAGTCTGGGCGCCACGGACGACTTCCAGCAGTTTCATGATGTGGGCCGGGCTGAAGAAGTGCAGGCCCAACACTTGCTGCGGACGGCGAGTGGCGGCGGCAATGGCGTCGATATCCAGCGCCGATGTATTACTCGCCAGAATCGCTTCGGGTTTGAGCAGACCGTCCAACTCGCGGAAAATTTTCTGTTTCAGCTCCAGGTTTTCGTACACCGCCTCGATCACCAGATCGACCTCGCGGATCGCTGCGTAATCCGCCGCTGCGGTCACACGCGCAGTGCGTGCATCGGCCTCGGCCTGATCGATACGCCCTTGTCGCACATTGTGAGCGTTGGTGTCGGCGACGGTCGCCAGCGCCTGTTCAAGCATCTGCGGATTGTTATCCACCCACTGCACCGGCACCCCGGCGTTGGCCAGACACATGACAATGCCACGGCCCATGGTGCCCGCCCCGATGACGGCGGCGCGCTGAATATTGAATGGCGTCTGGCTCATGATTTGCTCTCTTGTTGGCGATCCAAAGACAGCCCCCACCATAGTCAGGCATCGTGGGTTTTTGAAATTTATTCCTGTGATGAGCAACATTCAGCGGATGGATGTGGCCACAGACCTGCTTTCACAGGAGACGGTTCAGCCTGAGCGATGTTGCTCTGCCCATTCACGCACTTCGCCATACGGATAATCTTCCAACGCCGCAAACCCTGGGACAGTCCGCGCTTTCAGCTTGGTAAACAGCGGCACGCTGATCCCGCACAGGAAACGTGTCACCCGTTCAGCCGAAGGGACGTTGCCCGTGTGTTGCTCATGCCTGTGGATAAAATCACCGCACAACGCTGCGAAATTTTTATCCACAAGCGCTGGCAATTCCGGCGGCGCAGGCAACCTCGCTACATGCCCGTGACACACCGAGCAATGCCCGCATTGCCGAGGTGCGTTTTCGTCGCCGAAATATTCGGCCAGGCGATAACCCAGGCAGTGGTCTGTGGCAAACAGATCCAGCATGGCGTGAATCCGGGCGATCTCTGTACGTTCATGTTGGGTGAAGTAAGCGTGCAATTCGGCACTCAGGGCCTGACTGTCGAAGCTCGTTTGCAGCAGGCTGTAGACCTCGGTCATCTGCTTGCTTTCAAGCTCGACCCACCCCTTCTCCTGGAAATAATCCAGCGCCTTGACCACCCGGTTGCGCTCCGCCTGATGCTGTTCATACAGCGCGTCGAAATTCACTGTTGCCCAGGTTCGCGCGCGGCTGGAGGTCTGGATAATCGCGGCGACGAAGTCCCTTCGCTCACCCTCGAAGCGCGCGAGCAAGGCTTCCGGTTCTTGCAAATACTTGAACCGGTATTCAGCGTAGTACGCGTAACGCGGGGCAATCAAACCACGCAGCTCCAATTGAACCAGCAAGGTCTTGAGCGGCAATTGGCGAATGTTGCTTTGATCGGCTAACGGCCCCAACAAAAACTCCCACTGCCCCTCAGGCGCGGCGGCGAGTATTTCATCGAGCACACAGCGGATCCCGTCCAGCTCTGGCGTGTCGCCGTAGACGAAATTTTCCAGCACGTTGAGGCTGTCACGGTTAGCCAACACCAGACAGTCGGAGGGCTGCCCGTCACGCCCCGCGCGGCCGATTTCCTGGCTGTAGTTTTCAATGGATTTGGGCAGGTCGAAATGCACCACGCTGCGGATGTCGCTTTTATCGATCCCCATGCCAAACGCAATGGTGGCGACGATGCAATTCGACTGCCCGGCCATGAACCGTTTCTGGATCGCTTCCCGTTGATCGTGAGGCAAACCGGCGTGATAGGCCTCAGCCTGAATGCCGTTGCGCCCTAAGTGTTCGGCGATGTGCTCAGCGGTTTTTTGCAAGGTGACATAGACGATGCTCGGCTGATGGGGGCGTTCGCTCATCCATTCAACCAGGCGTCGGCGTTTGTCCTGACCGCGTACGGGCTCGACTAACAAATTGAGGTTTGACCGGTAGAACCCCGTGGTCACGACATCGTCCGGGGCGATGGCGAATTTGGCCTGCATGTCGGCGATTACCTTGGGCGTCGCAGTCGCGGTCAGCAGCAGTGCCTGCGGGATATTGAACTGACGCTGGTAGTCGGGCAGCTTGAGGTAGTCGGGGCGGAAGTTGTGGCCCCACTCCGAAATGCAGTGCGCCTCGTCCACCACCAGCAGCGAGATGGGGACTTGCTGCAGGAAGTTGCGGAAGCGCTCGTTCTTCAGGCGCTCCACCGAGATCATCAAAATTTTCAACTCGCCTGACTTGGCCCGAGCCATCACCTCGCTGGCGTCATCGCGACTCTGCGCCGAATCGATACTGCCCGCCGCGACACCGTGGCGTTGCAGGAACGCCAGTTGATCCTGCATCAACGCCAGCAACGGAGACACCACCAGCGTGAGGTGCGGCAGCAACAGGGCCGGCAGCTGATAGCAAAGAGACTTGCCGGAACCGGTGGGGAAAATCGCCGCCGCCGAGCGCCCGGCCAACACCGCGCTGACAGCCGCCTCCTGACCGGGACGAAACTGTGGATAACCGAAAACCTGTTCCAGGGTGTTGTGCATAAGCTGTCACTCCGTTGACCGCTGCGAAGCCCAAAGCCTAGCCGGCAAACGCAGCGAGTCGAGAAAAGGTCGGGACCAAAACGATACGGGATGATACAGCGTCGCCCTATGGGGCTTGGCCACAGAATGAAACAAACGAAACACTTTGTTCCTCGCCGTGCCGTTCGCTCTGACGGTAAGGTCTTTCTCGCAAAATAGCTGTCCGCGCACTTCACATCACGGCAGGACGCCTGATGGCGCGGCATTTGAATAAGGAATGACCATGCTCCAAAAATCGATTGTTGCCATTGCGCTGATCCTGACTTCCCTGCTGCTGAGTGCCTGCGATGGACCACTTACGGAGCCACCGTTGCTCGCTGTGTACGACACTCTGGAGTGTTCGGCCCAATTAGCCTGGCGAACTTCCTGACAACTGCGGGTCAAGTGCCCGGCTCTTGCTCGCCCACGCAGCATGAGCCGGGCTGATTCCCCTCAAGCGCTGCACAGGCGTTTTCGAAACCTCCTACAGATTCTGACGCCCTCTCTTCCGGCGCTTGAAGCGCGGCGCCTGACGATCCCGTAGGAAATTCGCCTCCCAAGGGTATTGGTGAAAAAAACCTCGGACCGTGCGTAGGCAAAAGGCGACACCCACAGTAAATCCCCTACAAACCCTGTCCATTTGCGCGGTATTGCGAGGCCTGGATGCACGCCCCTATAGTTTGCCGCGCCGCTGAAAACAGGACGGACCTCATGCAAGACCGCTATCGCCCACTCAAAACCAGTTACAGCGAAACACCCGTGTTGGTCATCGACACTGCCGCAGATCCTCACGAAATACTCGACGCTGCCCGCCAACGCATCCACGCCGCCAGCGGCCTGCTCGAAACCCTTTATTGCCTGTGTTTCAAACAAGCTGACACAGGCGACATCCCCAACATCGTGAATGCGTTGTACCTGCTGACCCAAGACGGCGACGAGCTGCTGGAAATCGCCCGCCAGCGCCTGCCGAAAATCACCTCTGGTTAATGCCCGGATGAAAATCCCTGTGGGAGCCGGGCTTGCCCGCGATGAACGATAACGCGGTAGGCCTGAATGCCACCAATCGATAGTTATTTCGGCAAGTATGTGCACGCTATATGGTGGCTGTGTTTGGGGCGCCTTCAGGCGTGCCGGCCTTTATGGGTTCCAACGGTTGACCAACCCGAACACAGTCCGCCTCCATCGCTTGGTCACGATGGTAGCGGCTTCATCTAATGCATTTGAGAATACATAAAATGAAGACATGGAACCCGTCCACAAGCGGTCGCTATCTCCCACTGCAAACCAACCTCACCGATTCCCCGCCCCTGATAATCGACACAGAGGCCAACCCCCAGGACATCTTCGAAGCTGCCATGCAGCGCATCCGAGCCTCCAGCGACCTCCTGAAAACCCTGCACTGCATTTGCTTCAAACACGGCGACGTCGAAGACATTCCCCACATTACCCTCGCGCGTTACCTGCCGACCCAGGACGGCTTTGACCTGATGCAAGTCGCCCACAATGCATGATGAGCTGGAAAGAACCTGCCTGACGCCGAGTGAGATGAAGATCGTTCCCACGCTCTGCGTGGGAACGATCAATGGACGAAATCTCAAGAGGTGAGCGTCGGCCTTCCCGCGAATTCCAAATTGATGCACTACAAGGGCAAGCCAGGGGAAACCGGGATCGTTCCAATGCCTTTGTCGAAGGCAAAAGCAGATCCACCCTTCCCCCAAAGTCAGCCCCCCAATAAGATCCGCGTAAGCCCAACCAGACATCTGCGTAATGAACCTCGCCCCCAACTTCCCCGACGACCACACCATGCACCTGCTCATGCAGCTGCTGCACGAAGAACTCGGTCTGCCCGAACGCAAAACCATCAGCCTCACCACCTCGATCAACTTCGACCTGGGTTGCGACGGTGCCGATGCGCGGCATTTGATAGAAGCGCTGGAAGAACAGTTCGGGATCGACTTCATCGACTATGACAACTATCGCTACTTCCAACCCGAAGGCTACGATGTGTTCCTCAAACGCAAAGCCAAGGGACGTGGCGACAAACTGCCGCTGACCATCGCAATGCTCTATCAGGCCATCAAGGCCCAACGCTGGGACACTCAGACGCTGGAAGGCCTCTAACGTCCGCAGCGCACACCTATAAGGACATAGCGTGGACGTATTGATGGGTTTACTGGCTGCCTTGCTGTGGGGCGGTACGGATTTTCTGGTGGGTTTGAACGCCCGTGCGGTCGGCGTTAAACGCGCGGTATATTTCGGTCAGGCGTTGGGTTTCAGCATCATGAGCGTGCTGTTGATCGCCTTTCCTGCCTTTATTCTCAAATCATTGTCGGCATCGCTTGATGTCTGGCTGTTCGGCATTGTCGCCGCCGTGCTCACCGTGTCCGGTGCCTTGGCGTTGTCCAAGGCATTCGCCCTCGGCAAAGCATCTATCGTCGCGCCGCTGGTGACCTCCTACGGCGTAGTCACTACGCTGCTGTCCTGGGCCGCGGGTGAACAGATCAATCTGATCCAGTCATTGTGCATCGCGCTCTGCGTGATCGGGGTCATCCTTTCCAGCATCCACGCCGATTCAAAGCTTCCACACAGCACTCAGTCCAGTAGCTCGATTGCCTATGCGCTTCTGGCGGCGGTTTTTTATGGCACCAGTTTTTGGCTGCAAGGCCATTTCGTTCTTCCGGTGCTTGGACCAGTGACGATGCTTTGGCTTGCCTATCTGGTGGGGTTGGTCGTGCTGGTATTGATGGTGTTGAAGATCAAGGACGGCTTGAAAATTCCGCCATTGAAAAACTGCATGACATTGACCGGTGCCAGCCTGATGAACCTCGGCGGGTTCTCCTCTTTCGCCTGGGGCGCAGTGGCGGGGTCGGTTTCGGTAGTGACGGTGATCAGCACGTTGTCCGGTGGAATTGCCGCCATTCTGGGCTATGTGTTCTTCAAGGAAAGACTGATGAAGGTGCAGGTGCTGGGCGTCGTGTTGGTCCTGGTTGGCGCGTTCGTGCTGCATCTGAAAACCTGAAACAACGCCCAAAAAAAAGCCGCCCCAAAGGGCGGCTTTTTTCACATCAAACCAACGCTTACAACTTAGGCCCGGCAGCCTTGATCGCGTCGCTCACTTCAAATTTCTTGAAGTTCTCGACAAACAAACCGGCCAGTGCTTTAGCGGCTTCATCGTAAGCAGCCTTGTCAGCCCAGGTGTTACGCGGGTTCAACAGGCCGGTCTCAACGCCCGGTACAACCAATGGCACGTCGAGGTTGATGGTGTCGAGGTGTTCGGTTTCAGCACCGATCAACGCGCCGCTCTGGATCGCGGCAATCACGCCACGGGTGGTCGGGATGTTGAAGCGCTTGCCAACGCCGTAGCCGCCACCGGTCCAGCCGGTGTTGACCAGGTAAACCTTGGAGCCGAAACCGCGGATGCGCTTGATCAGCAGCTCAGCGTATTCACCAGCCGGACGCGGGAAGAACGGTGCGCCGAAGCAGGTGGAGAAGGTCGACTTGATGCCGCTGCCGGAACCCATTTCGGTCGAGCCCACCAGTGCGGTGTAGCCGGACAGGAAGTGGTAGGCCGCTTGTTCTTCGCTCAGGATCGACACTGGCGGCAGCACGCCGGTCAGGTCGCAGGTCAGGAAGATCACAGCGTTTGGCTCGCCACCGAGGTTCTTCTCGGAACGCTTGGCAACGTGCTCCAGCGGATAGGCTGCGCGGCTGTTCTGGGTCAGGCTGACGTCAGCGTAGTCGGCGTGCTTGGCGTCATCGATAACGACGTTTTCCAGGACTGCGCCGTGCTTGATGGCTTTCCAGATGACCGGCTCGTTCTTCTCGGACAAGTCGATGCACTTGGCATAGCAACCGCCTTCGATGTTGAACACCACGCCCTCGCCCCAGCCGTGCTCGTCGTCACCGATCAGGTAACGGCTTTCGTCGGCCGACAGAGTGGTTTTACCGGTGCCGGACAGACCGAAGAACAGGGTCACGTCGCCTGCTTCGCCGATGTTGGCGGCGCAGTGCATTGGCAGTACGTCGGAAGCCGGCAGCAGGAAGTTCTGCACGGAGAACATGGCTTTCTTCATTTCACCGGCGTAACGCATGCCGGCGATCAGCACTTTCTTCTGTGCGAAGTTGATGATCACGCAACCATCGGAGTTGGTGCCGTCACGCTCAGGCACGCATTCGAAGTTGGCGACGTTGAGCACCTGCCACTCATCACGGCCAGCCGGGTTGTACTGGGCCGGGTTGATGAACAGGCAACGACCGAACAGGTTCTGCCAGGCAGTCTGGGTGGTCATTTTCACGGCCAGGTAGTGATCGGCCGACGCACCTACATGCACGTGGGAAACGAAATGCTCTTGCGCGTTGTTGAACGCCTCGACACGGTCCCACAGGGCATCGAACTTGTCGGCCGGGAACTTGCGGTTGATCGGGCCCCAGGCGATAGCAGCCTGAGTGGTCGGCTCGTCAACGATGAAACGGTCGACTGGCGAACGGCCGGTACGGTGACCGGTGCGAACAACCAGCGCGCCGGTATCGGCAAGCTCGCCTTCACCGCGATTCAGGGCTTCTTTAACCAGATCATCAACACTCAGATCGGTGTACACGGCGTTATTGGCTTGCGTCATGAGGTTCCCCATCGGCCAGTGGCCGAGTGCTCCAAACGTTTTGTAGTAGAAAGTCGTGCACTACTACCGCGAGAAAAAGTGGGCCGGATTATGCCAGAAAAGCCCAAAAAGAGTAGGGCCCTCCCGTCGTAACGGCGTAATACCGGCGCTAACCAGTGAATTTACCTGCGCTGAACCGTTTTAGTGACGGGTATCTGACGGCGTGTCGACGCCCGCTCCGGCGAATAATTGAGCGATATCGGCGGCATCGAACAGGTAGCGCTGATTGCAAAACTGACAATCGATTTCGATGTTGCCACCGTGTTCGACGACCAGGTTTTGCGCATCCTCCACCCCCAGACTGACCAGGGCATTGGCGGAACGTTCGCGGGAGCAGCTGCAACGGAAGCGTAGTTTCTGCACGTCGAACAGGCGCACCTGCTCTTCGTGATAGAGGCGATGGAGCACGGTTTCGTTGTCCAGGCTCAGCAGTTCATCCGCGGTCAGGGTGCTACCCAGCGCGGTGATGTGCTGCCAGCTGGCGGCGCGTTCTTCTTCATCTTTCAAACGGTCTGCGGGCAATTGCTGCAACAGCAGGCCACGGGCACGGCGGCCATCGGCGTACAGCCAGAAGCGCGTACCGACCTGTTGGGACATGACGAAATAGTTGGTGAAGCACTCGGACAGGGTTTCGCCGTCGAGGTCGACGATGCCTTGGTAACGCTGGCCGTGGGTCGGGTCGACCGTCAGCGCCAGGACGCCGTTCGGCATCAGGTCGGCAAGCGTCGCGTCAGGGGCGATCTGGTCAGCTTCGTAACGGGCCAGGCCGCGAATATCGCGCTCACTGGAGCACTCGATCATCAGCAGCGGGATCGGGCCGTCGGAACGGGCCTGAAGGATCAGCAAGCCATCGAACTTCAGCGCGCCGACCAGCAGCGAGGCGGCCGCCATCAGTTCGCCGAGCAGTTGCTGGACCGGTTCCGGATAGGCGTGCTTGGCCAGGACTTCGGCGTAGCTGAGCTCCAACGAGACCAGCTCGCCACGGGTGTCGCTGTCATCGAAGATGAAGCGTTGGGTGAAGTCGTTATCCGGTAGGTCGGTCATAGGTCTGGGTATCTGAAGTGGTGACAATGGGGTTCAACGGGCAAAAATCGCGAGTGCTCGGCATGGCCGGCATTTTATGAACAATCCGGGGTAGTTCCAAGCAAGGTGGAACGTCCGCCGGTTTGGGCTCTCGCGATTTTGCGTCTCTGGCGTTGCTGGCCTTCTGGTTATGGCCTACAGGTCAGAGGCTGTGTGTGATTTTCGACGAGTGGCTGTTGGTCCGCTCGATGCTCCGTTGGCGAATCACCCGATATGGTTACTCGACCGGGCAATTGCAAGTCTTCCCTGGGGATAAGGTGGCGTCAGGCGGGTGCTGCACACTCGATCGCGGGCAAACCACACTCCCACAGTAGATCGCATACCCCTGTGGGAGCGGGCTTGCCCGCGATGGCTGGATATCTCACTCGTCGTTGCTGCTGCCCCGAAACTTGAACAGATCCCGGCGTTGCTTCTTGCTCGGCTTGCCATCGGTGGTCATCCCCAACGCACCCGCCTTGCGCTGGGCCGCGGCGTTTTCGCGCTTGGCGATGCTGGCCTCGGTTTCGGCATACAGTGTCTGGGCCTCCGGCGCGCCACGACGAACGATCGACAATGCCTGAACCACCACCGTGCGCTCTTCGAAACCTGCGCGAATCACAAATTCGTCGCCTACTCTTGGCTCCTTGCCTGGCTTGCAGCGCTCGCCGCGGCAATGCACCTTACCGCTTTCAATCGCAGCCTTGGCCAAGGCTCGGGTTTTGTAGAAACGCGCGGCCCACAACCATTTATCGAGACGGACTTTGTCGTCCTCTTCGTTTTTTTGTGCCATGGGATTTCCTCATTCTGAAATATTGGTGAACTGTACTACCGTTTCAGTCGTACCAAGAATTGCACCGGCGCGGATTACAATGCATGCATTCCAGAACCTCCTCGGAGGGCTGGAAATCCGGGCCGTAGATATCTGTCGCCTTTTAACCATTATTCTGCGTGAATACCGCGAATTCGGCCGCTTGCGGGCCGTGCGGTTTCTACCGGTTGAGCAACTTTGAAGACATTTGATCATTTGACCGTTGTCGGTCTGCGCGAGTGGGTGGCGCTCCCTGATTTGGGAGTCGCGGGCCTGCGGGCAAAAATCGACACCGGCGCCAGTACCTCCAGCCTGCATGCCACCGACATCGAGCCGTTCGAGCGCGATGGCGAGCAGTGGGTTCGCTTCACCGCGCACTTGGGCACGGTGGTGCAATTGCGTCATCGACGCTGTGAAGCGCCGCTGGTGACGATGAAAACCATTAAAAGCTCCAACGGCCACGCGCAGAAGCGCTACGTGGTCAGTACCACCCTGGCCCTCGGTGATCGGGTCTGGAAGGTTGAGTTCACGCTCGCCTGCCGCAAATCCATGCGTTATCGCCTGTTACTCGGTTCCAAAGCCCTGATTCACGGCCAACTCGTGGTCAATCCGGGCATCAAGTACGTACAAGACAAGCCGGTGTTCCCGGTATCTACCTCCTCCACAGGTGTTGCATGAAGATCGCTGTGCTGTCGCGGAACCCGCGTCTGTATTCCACTCGTCGTCTGGTTGAAGCCGGTACCGAGCGTGGCCACGAAATGGTGGTGATCGACACCCTGCGCGCCTACATGAACATTGCCAGTCACAAGCCGCAGATCCACTACCGCGGCAAACCGCTGGAAGGGTTCGATGCGGTGATTCCCCGGATCGGTGCGTCGGTAACGTTCTATGGCTGCGCGGTGTTGCGTCAATTTGAAATGATGGGCGTGTTTCCGCTCAATGAATCGGTGGCCATTGCCCGCTCGCGGGACAAACTGCGCTCGCTGCAATTGCTGTCACGTCGCGGCATCGGTTTGCCGGTAACCGGGTTCGCGCACTCCCCGGATGACATTCCCGACCTGATCGACATGGTCAACGGCGCCCCGCTGGTGATCAAGGTGCTGGAAGGCACCCAAGGCATCGGCGTGGTGCTGTGTGAAACCGCGACGGCGGCAGAGTCGGTAATCGAAGCGTTCATGGGCCTGAAGCAGAACATCATGGTTCAGGAGTACATCAAGGAAGCCGGCGGCGCGGACATTCGTTGCTTCGTGGTCGGTGACAAGGTGATTGCGGCGATGAAGCGCCAGGCCAAACCTGGGGAGTTTCGCTCAAACCTGCATCGGGGTGGCAGCGCCAGCCTGATCAAGATCACCCCGGAAGAACGCATGACTGCATTGCGTGCGGCGAAGGTAATGGGCCTGGCGGTGGCGGGTGTGGATATCTTGCGTTCGAATCACGGGCCGCTGGTGATGGAAGTGAATTCGTCACCGGGTCTGGAAGGAATCGAGACCACCACCGGGAAGAATGTGGCGGGGATCATCATTGAGCATCTGGAGAAGAATGGTGGGCCGAATATGACGCGCACCAAAGGCAAGGGATAGAAGCAGCTTTAAGCGGCAAGCTTTAAGCGGCAAGGGAAAAGCGACAGCGGCTTAACGCTGGACTTGCTTTTCACTTGAGGCTTGCAGCTTGCCGCTCGCAGCTGTCGTCAGACCGCATCCCGAGGCAACATCAACCCCAGCGGCAACCGCACCCGCGCTTCCAGCCCGCCACCGGAGCGGTTGCGCAGCTCTACATTCCCGCCATGCATCGAAGCGATCCGCTTCACGATCGCCAAACCCAATCCAGTCCCCTTGCCACCCCGGGCACGATCCCCCCGGGTGAACGGATTGAAGATCGCTTCCAGCTCGGAAGGATCAATCCCCGCCCCACGGTCCATGACACTCAGTACCACATACGGTGCGCTGGTATCGCCGGAGACATAGGCCGCCACCTCGACGCCACTGCCCGCGTGATGCAGGGCATTGCCGATCAGGTTGTTCAACAGGCGTTTCATCGACACACGACGCAATGGAAACGGCTGAATCGGCTCCAGGCGCAGACGGACCTTTTCTTCACTCTGGTTGTACGGCGCAGCGACTTCACGAACCAGGTCGCTGAGGTCCACCTCTTCCACCGACTCGTCACGGCCATCGCGAATGAACGCCAGAAACTGGTCGAGAATCGCGTCCATGTCCTCAATGTCACGCACCATGTCGTCGGTGAGATCGGTGCGATCCCCCATCAACTCAAGGGACAGGCGCAATCGGGTCAAAGGCGTACGCAAGTCGTGGGACACCCCCGCCAGCATCAATTCGCGCTCACGCCCGGCCTGCTCGACATCCTCGGCCATCTGATTAAAGGCGCGGTACACCTCAGTCATTTCACTGGGCGTATCGCTGATCGGCAGACGCACGCTGCGTCCCTGGCCAAGTTGCCTTGCGGCATACACCAGACGTTTCAACGGTTGATTGAGCTGACTGACGAAAATCCACGCCGACGCAGTCGACAGCAAGCCAATAGCGAGGAACCAGCCGAGCACGTTCCAGATTTTCTGCCCACGCAACGGATGGGGATACAGCGGCACTTTCAGCCAGCCATCGCCCAGGCTTGGCGCCCGGACCCACAGCGCCGGTGGTGAGTGCATGCGCAATCGAACTTCAGTGTCGGCACCCAGTTCGGCCTGCATCTGCCGCTGGTAAATCTCGCTGTACGGCCAATGCTGTTCACCCTCCGGTACACCCGCACCCACTACCCGGATCAGGGTGGCGGCATCGGCAATTTTCGCGCGGTTTTCTTCATCGGCGGCCCAATAGGCGCGCAGCGTCAGGGCGACGCCGTGGCTGTATTGACGGTCCACCAGCACGTCTTCGTTCATCAACAGATAGACCAGGGTCAGCGCCTTGGAAAACAGGACGACGATCAGCACCAGCCAAAGGGTGCGGGAGAAGAAACTCTGGGGGAACCAAACGGGGGTTTTCATGGATAACCGCTACACACTTGCAGGAGCGAGCGATGCTCGCATATTGCGGATCGCGAGTCTGCGGACAAAGTCATCTGACCGTTGTCCGCAAGACCCGCTCCTACAAATCGCCGATCACTTGGTGGCGGCGCCATCCGGAACGAACACGTAGCCCACGCCCCAGACAGTCTGGATGTAACGCGGCTTGGACGGATCGGGTTCGATCATCCGGCGCAGACGGGAAATCTGCACGTCGATGGAACGCTCCAGGGCATCCCACTCGCGGCCACGGGCCAGGTTCATCAGTTTGTCGCGGGTCAATGGCTGACGCGCGTTCATGACCAATGCCTTGAGGACCGCAAACTCACCGGTGGTGAGCATGTGCACTTCGTCACCGCGCTTGAGTTCGCGGGTCGCCAGCGACAACTCGTAATCACCGAAGGTCACGCTTTCGTCTTCGCTGCCCGGTGCACCCGGCACAGGCGTCGACTGACGACGCAGGACCGCTTTGACGCGAGCCATCAGCTCGTCCGGGTTGAACGGCTTGGCCAGGTAATCGTCGGCGCCCAGTTCCAGGCCCTTGATACGGCTCAGCTCGTCGCCCTTGGCGGTCAGCATGATGATCGGGATCTGATTGTTCGCCGTGCGCAGGCGGCGGCAAGCGGTCAAGCCGTCTTCGCCGGGCAGCATCAGGTCGAGGACGACCAGGTTGAACACTTCGCGTGCCAGCAGGCGGTCCATTTGCTCGGTGTTCGGTACGGCGCGGGCGCGGTAGCCCTTGCTGACGAAAAAGCGTTCCAGCAGGCTGCTGAGCCCCGGATCGTCGTCAACAATAAGAATTTTTTCGCCTTCAGCAATGTTTGCAGTGCTGCTCATTAGATGCTCCTTTTAGCTCGGCGCGCATTATGGCGTAGCTGCCGTTATACGCACCGTGTGCATTGTTAGCAGATTTTTCCTCCACCGCCAGCAAACCGGCCATTGTCCCTCCAGTCTGCGATGCCCCCGAACGGCCGAACGCTGGTTATAATGCGCGGCCTTTTGTGTCAGGCAACATCAGACAGGTACGACAGAGCGGCGCCATTTATTTCCCGGGCGTGCGCAGTAATTGTTCGATTTCACGGGTCAATGGGGTGCCCTTTGATCCAGGCAGCGGCGCAGGCCAGGCCGCTCAACCAGACTCGCAGAGCCTTTGATTCTGCGCCTGCGAGCCTGCTTTCACAATTTGTCAGGTGGTTTTATGGACAGCATCAACAGCCGCATCGCCGAGGAACTCGGTGTACGCCCACAACAGGTCGAAGCGGCCGTCGCGCTACTCGATGAAGGCTCTACCGTTCCCTTCATCGCCCGTTACCGGAAAGAAGTGACCGGCAGCCTCGATGACATCCAGTTGCGTCATCTGGAAGAGCGTCTGCGCTACCTGCGAGAACTCGACGAACGGCGCATCAGCATCCTCGCCAGCATCGAAGAGCAAGGCAAGCTGACCCCTGCACTTGAGCGCGACATCAAACTCGCCGACACCAAGACCCGCCTCGAAGACTTGTACCTGCCGTACAAGCAGAAGCGCCGCACCAAGGGCCAGATCGCCCTGGAAGCCGGCCTCGGCGAACTGGCCGACGGTCTGTTCAACGACCCGACCCTGACCCCGGACACCGAAGCCGCACGCTTCATCAACGCCGAAAAAGGCGTGGCCGATGTAAAGGCAGCCCTCGAAGGCGCCAAGTACATCCTCATGGAACGCTTCGCCGAAGACGCCGGTTTGCTGGACAAACTGCGCAGCTACTTGAAGCAGGAAGCCACTCTCAGTGCCCGCGTCATTGCCGGCAAGGAAGAGGAAGGCGCCAAGTTCCGCGACTACTTCGAACACGATGAACCGCTGAAAAGCATGCCGTCGCACCGCGCGCTGGCGATTTTCCGTGGCCGTAACGAAGGCATTCTGAGTTCGGCGCTGAAAGTCGGCGACGAGCTGCCGGGCACCATGCACCCGTGCGAAGGCATGATCGGCCAGCAATTCGGTATCCAGAACCAGAATCGCGCCGCCGACAAATGGTTGGGCGAAGTGGTGCGCTGGACCTGGAAGGTCAAGCTTTACACCCACCTCGAAACCGACTTGCTGGGTGAACTGCGCGATGGCGCGGAAACCGAAGCGATCAACGTGTTCGCGCACAACCTGCACGACTTGCTGCTGTCGGCCCCGGCCGGCCCGCGCGCCACCCTGGGCCTCGACCCGGGCCTGCGCACCGGCTGCAAGGTCGCCGTGGTCGACGCCACCGGCAAGTTGCTGGATCACGCCACGGTTCACCCGCACGTGCCACACAACAAGTGGGATCAGACCCTCGCCGTTCTGGCCGCCCTGTGCGCCAAGCACTCGGTCGACCTGATCGCCATCGGCAACGGCACCGCCAGCCGCGAAACCGACAAGCTGGCCGCTGAGCTGATCAAAAAATACCCGGCGATGAAAATGACCAAGGTCATGGTCTCCGAGGCCGGCGCATCGGTTTACTCGGCGTCGGAACTGGCTTCGAAAGAATTCCCGGATCTGGACGTGTCGATCCGTGGCGCGGTGTCGATTGCCCGTCGCTTGCAGGATCCACTGGCCGAGCTGGTGAAGATCGATCCGAAATCCATCGGCGTCGGCCAGTACCAGCACGACGTGTCGCAGCTGAAACTGGCCCGCGGCCTGGACGCGGTGGTCGAGGACTGCGTGAACGCCGTGGGCGTCGACGTCAACACTGCCTCCGTGGCGCTGCTGGCCCGTATCTCCGGCCTCAACGCGACCCTGGCGCAGAACATCGTCAGCCACCGTGACGAACACGGCGCGTTCAAAACCCGCGCCGCGTTGAAGAAAGTCGCACGCTTGGGCGAAAAAACCTTCGAACAGGCCGCAGGCTTCCTGCGGGTGATGAACGGCGACAACCCGCTGGATTCGTCGGCCGTTCACCCGGAAGCCTATCCGCTGGTGCAGCGCATTGCCGCTGAAACCGACCGCGACATCCGCTCACTGATCGGCGACGCCAGCTTCCTCAAGCGTCTTGATCCGAAGAAGTACACCGACGAAACCTTCGGTCTGCCAACGGTCACCGACATCCTGCAAGAACTGGAAAAACCGGGGCGTGACCCGCGTCCAGAGTTCAAGACCGCCGAGTTCCAGGAAGGCGTCGAAGACCTCAAGGACCTCGAACTGGGCATGATCCTCGAAGGCGTGGTCACCAACGTGACCAACTTTGGCGCGTTCGTCGACATTGGCGTGCATCAAGACGGTTTGGTGCATATTTCTGCGCTTTCGGAGAAGTTCATCAAGGATCCACGTGAAGCGGTTAAGGCTGGTGATGTGGTGAAGGTGAAGGTCATGGAAGTCGACATCCCGCGCAAACGCGTGGGCCTGTCGATGCGCATGAGCGACACCCCGGGCGAGAAGATCGACGGTGCGCGCGGTGCACGTCCAGGGTCGGCACCACGCCAGTCCCAGAACACCGCACCGCGCAAGGAAACCACTGCACCAGCCCCGAGCAACAACGCGATGGCTTCGTTGTTCGCCAACGCCAAGCAGCTGAAGAAACGCTGATGGACATCCCTGCCGGGCTGACCGAAAGCGCTTTTTTCAAGTTGCTTGGGTGTCGCTTGCACAGCCTGGAAACCGGGGTGGCGCACGTCGCCCTGGCGCTGGAGCCAGAGCTACGCAATCGCGGCGGCAAGCTGCACGGCGGGGCTTTGTTCAGTCTGGTGGACATTGCCATGGGGCTGGCCTGCTCCAGCACCCACGGCTTTGACCAGCAGAGCGCGACCATCGAATGCAAGATCAACTACATCCGTGCTGTTTCAGACGGTGAAGTGATGTGCACAGCGCGGGTGATCCACCCGGGCCGCCGCACGCTTGTGGTCGAGGCCGATGTGATGCAAGGCGACAAACTGGTCGCAAAAGCACAAGGCACGTTCGCTGTCCTGTAGCTAGATGTCATCGATTTGAGTTAATTTCGGCGCAATGCAACCTGTGGGAGCGAGCTAGCTCCCACAGGGTTTGTGCAATTCCTGACTGACCGGCATTAGGCCTGTGCGGCTCGAAAAAACCAGGCGAAAACGCCAGTTTTAACTTCACCCTTGTAGACCGTCTTGCCCACCCCCATATTGGGGCGACTGACGCGTGAAGGAATCCAACTTGAGCGAACTTCTCAACCGCCGCCTGGCCCTGCTCGGCGAGCGCGCTAACCTCTCTCTGCTCGAACAGTGCCTTCACGGCATCGAACGTGAATGCCTGCGCGTGACCGGCGAAGGTCGCCTGGCGCAAACGCCGCACCCGGAAGAATTGGGTTCCGCGCTGACCAACGAACAAATCACCACCGACTATTCCGAGTCGCTGCTGGAGTTCATCACGCCCGCCCTGCCCGATCCGGCGGACACGCTGGCGAGCCTGGACAAGATCCATCGCTTTGCCTACAGCAAGCTCGGCAACGAGTTTCTGTGGAGCCCCTCGATGCCGTGCCCGTTGCCGGCCGAGGAAGACATTCCGATCGCCTATTACGGCACGTCCAACATCGGTCAGCTCAAGTACGTTTACCGCAAGGGCCTGGCCCTGCGGTACGGCAAGACCATGCAGTGCATCGCCGGGATCCACTACAACTTTTCCCTGCCGGAAAAGCTCTGGCCGTTGCTCAAGGCGTCGGAAGGCTTTGTCGGCACCGACCGCGACTATCAGTCCTCGGCCTACATCGCGCTGATCCGTAACTTCCGCCGCTACAGCTGGCTGCTGATGTACCTGTTCGGCGCCTCGCCTGCGCTGGACGCCGGTTTCCTGCGGGGTCGCTCGCACCAGTTGGAACAACTGGACCCGGACACCTTGTACTTGCCGTACGCCACCAGCCTGCGCATGAGCGACCTGGGTTACCAGAGCAACGCCCAGGCCGGTCTGACGCCGTGCTACAACGACCTGTCGAGCTACACCGATAGCCTGCGCAAAGCGGTCGCCACGCCGTATGCGCCGTATGTCGAAATCGGCACGCATCAGGACGGTGAGTGGGTTCAACTCAACACCAATATTTTGCAGATCGAAAACGAGTACTACTCCAACATCCGCCCGAAACGTGTGACCTACACCGGCGAACGGCCGATTCAGGCGCTGGTGGCCCGTGGCATTCAGTACGTTGAAGTGCGTTGTCTGGACATCAACCCGTTCCTGCCGATGGGCATCGACCTCACCGAGTCGCGCTTCCTCGACGCGTTCCTGCTGTATTGCGCCCTGAACGACAGTCCGCTGTTGACCAATACTTCCTGCAGCAACGCCACCTCGAACTTCCTCAGCGTGGTCAAGGAAGGTCGCCGCCCTGGCCTGCAATTGCAGCGCGACGGACAGCCGGTGGACCTCAAGGAATGGGCCAGCGAGTTGCTGGAGCAGATTGCTCCGTTGGCCGCGATGCTCGATCAAAGCCATGGTGGCGACGCTCATAGCAAGGCGCTGGATACGCAGTTGGCCAAGGTCAAGGATCCATCGTTGACGCCTTCTGCCCAAGTGCTGGCAGCGATGGCGGAACACGAGGAAAGCTTTGCTCAGTTCTCACTGCGTCAGAGCCGGGCGCATGCGGAGTATTTCCGTAGCGAGCCTTTGAGTAGTGAAGACCAGGCGAAGTTTGAAAGCCTGGCGCGTTCGTCGCTGGCAGCACAGGTTGAACTGGAGCAGAACGAAGTCGGCGATTTCGATGTGTTTGTCGGGTCGTATCAGGCGAGTATTCTGGCGATCAGTAACTGACCAGCCAAGGCAGGTCCCCTGCTCATTGATCGTTCCCATGCTCTGCATGGGAATGTCTCAAGGGCTGCGTTCCCACTCGGAGTGTGGGAACGATCAGGGGCAGGCATAGCGTTTTCCACACATAAGCTAATACGAAAAAGTTATTTATTTTCGTATTCTTAGATCATTTAGTCTCCTTTCACGCCGACTCTCGGTCGCCTGACAAGGAGCTTCCCAATGAAACTGCACTTCCCTCTTCGCCTCCTGGCAGCCGCCTCTCTGGCTGCAGCGAGTTTCTTTGCCCAGGCGGCTGACGTCACCGTCGCTTACCAGACCACCGTGGACCCGGCGAAAGTTGCCCAGGCCGACGGCGCTTACGAAAAAGCCACCAACGCTAAAATCGACTGGCGCAAATTCGACAACGGCGCCGACATCATCGCCGCCATTGCCTCCGGCGACGTGCAGATTGGCTACCTTGGTTCCAGCCCCCTGACCGCTGCGATCACCCGCAAAGTCCCGGTCGAAACCTTTCTCATCGCTACCCAGATCGGCGCCGCTGAAGCCCTCGTCGCGCGTGACGGTTCCGGGATCAAGACGCCACAAGACCTGATCGGCAAGAAAATCGCCGTGCCCTTCGTGTCCACCGGTCACTACAGCCTGTTGGCTGCGCTGAAACACTGGAACATCGACCCGTCGAAAGTCACCGTGCTCAACCTCGCGCCGCCAGCGATCATCGCCGCGTGGAAACGCGGTGACATCGACGCCACCTACGTCTGGGACCCAGCCCTTGGCGTGGCCAAGGAAAACGGCACAGTGCTGATCACCTCGGGCGAACTGGCCAAGTTCGGCGCGCCGACGTTTGATGCCTGGATCGTGCGCAAAGACTTCGCCGAGAAGCACCCGGAAATCGTCACCGCGTTCGCCAAGGTCACCCTCGACGCCTACGCCGATTACCGCAAAGACCCGAAAGCCTGGCTCGCCAATCAATCCAACGTCGACAAACTGGTGAAACTCTCCGGCGCCAAGGCCAGCGATATTCCGCTGCTGCTGCAAGGCAACGTCTACCCGCTGGCGGCTGATCAAGTGATCACCCTCGGCGCGCCGACCACCAAGGCCATCACCGACACCGCCACGTTCCTCAAGGAGCAAGGCAAGGTCGAAGCCGTGCTGCCGGACTACGCACCGTACGTCAGCGCCAAGTTCATCACCAACTGATCGGGAGTTCACTGCGATGGCCTTGCTACAGCTGGAGCGCGTCAGCGCACAGTACCCCGGCAGTCCGGAACCGGTACTGGCGGATATTTCCCTGAGTCTTGGGCCCCAGCAATTGCTGGTCGCCCTCGGCCCGTCCGGCAGTGGCAAGACTTCGCTGTTGAATCTGATTGCCGGTTTTGTCGAACCGAGTGCCGGGCGCATCACCCTGGATGGTGTGCCGGTCAAAGGCCCGAGCGCCGAACGCGGCGTGGTGTTTCAGGACGACGCATTACTGCCTTGGCAGGACGTGTTGGCCAACGTTGGCTTCGGTCTTGAACTGGCCGGTGTTTCCCGGGAAAAACGCGAAATCCGTGCCAGGGAAATGCTCGCCCTGGTCGACCTGACCGGCTTCGAACACCGTCGCATCTGGCAACTCTCGGGCGGCCAGAAGCAACGTGTCGGCCTCGCTCGCGCATTGGCTGCCGATCCTCGTGTCTTGCTCATGGACGAGCCCTTTGGCGCCCTCGATGCGTTCACCCGCGAGCAGATGCAAGAGTTGCTGCTGCAAGTCTGGCAGCGCACCGCCAAACCCGTATTCCTGATTACCCACGACATTGAAGAGGCCGTGTTCCTCGCCACCGACCTGATTCTGCTGGCACCGAACCCAGGGCAAATCGTCGAGCGTCTAAGCCTGGATTTCGGTCAGCGTTACGCCGCCGGTGAATCCGCTCGAGCCATCAAGTCCGACCCACGCTTTATCGAAACCCGCGAACACGTACTCGCCAAAGTGTTCTCCCAACGCAGCGCCGCCACGCGGCAGGAGCGCGCATGAGCAGCTATCAAATTCCGGCCATTGCGGTAAAACACGGTTCGACGGTGATTCCGGTTCGTCGCCGTTTGAGCACACGCTGGATCAGCGTACTGACACTGGTCGCGCTCGTTGCTATCTGGTGGGCGGTGACCGCCACGGGGATGATCGAACCACTGTTCCTGCCGCCACCGTCCGCCGTGCTGCAAAAGGGCTGGCTGCTGGTGACCACCGGCTATATGGATTCGACGTTGTGGCAGCACTTGGGCGCGAGCCTTAGCCGCATCGGCCTGGGTCTGGGCTTTGCCGTGTTGACGGCGGTGCCGGTGGGTATCGCCATCGGTCACAACCGTATCGCGCGCGGCATTCTTGATCCGCTGATCGAGTTCTACCGCCCGATTCCTCCGCTGGCTTATTTGCCGCTGATCGTGATCTGGTGCGGCATTGGTGAGTTGTCGAAAGTGTTGCTGATCTACCTGGCGATTTTCGCCCCGATTGCCATCGCCACCGCTACCGGGGTGCGTACCGTTGACCCGGCCAAACTACGTGCGGCGCAGTCGCTGGGCGCGACTCGGGCACAGTTGATTCGTCATGTGATTCTGCCGAGTGCCTTGCCGGACATTTTGACCGGTGTGCGCATTGGCTTGGGTGTGGGCTGGTCGACACTGGTCGCCGCCGAATTGATCGCCGCCACCAGCGGGTTGGGCTTCATGGTGCAGTCGGCCGCGCAGTTCCTGGTCACCGATGTGGTGGTGCTGGGGATTCTGGTGATTGCGTTGATTGCCTTCGCCATGGAAATGGGCCTGCGCGTCCTGCAACGCAAACTGGTGCCGTGGCACGGCCAGGCTCACTGAAAAATCATCATGTGAAAAACCCCAAAAGCTCGGCACCCCGGATTGAAGAGAAAGACCATGAATAGCCTGAACATCGTTCCTTTAAGCTCCGCCCTTGGCGCACAGATCAGCGGCGTCGACATCAGCCAGCCGTTGAGCCTGGAACAACGCAACGCCATCGAGCAAGCGCTGCTCAAGCATCAAGTGCTGTTCTTCCGCGACCAGCCGATCACCCCGCAACAGCAAGCGCGATTCGCCGCCCATTTCGGCGACCTGCACATCCATCCCATCTACCCGAATGTGCCGGAACAACCGGAAGTGCTGATCCTCGACACCGCCGTCACCGACGTGCGCGACAACGCGATCTGGCACACCGACGTGACCTTCCTGCCGACCCCAGCCATGGGCGCGGTGCTCAGTGCCAAGTTGCTGCCGGAGTTTGGTGGCGACACGTTGTGGGCCAGCGGTATTGCTGCCTATGAAGCGCTGTCGGCGCCGATGAAAACCTTGCTCGAAGGGCTGACTGCGACTCACGATTTCACTCGTTCGTTCCCACTTGAGCGCTACGGCAATACGCCTGAAGCGTTGGCTCAGTGGGAAGAGGCGCGGCGCAAGAATCCGCCGTTATCGCACCCGGTGATTCGCACCCACCCGGTGAGCAGACGACGCTCGATGTTCGTCAACGAAGGCTTCACGTCGAAGATCAATGAACTGTCGGAAACCGAGAGCGAAGCGATTTTGAAATTGTTGTTTGCTCATGCGACGCGACCGGAATTTACCATTCGCTGGCGCTGGCAGAAGGATGACGTGGCGTTTTGGGACAACCGCGTGACACAGCATTACGCCGTAGATGACTACCGACCGGCGCGGCGGGTGATGCAGCGGGCGACAGTGTTGGGGGATGTGCCTTTTTTTCGGTGAAGCCTGAAGACCTTGGTGGGTTTGATGGCCTCTTCGCGAGCAGGCTCGCGAAGGTGGCGGAACAGGCGCCAGAGACCTGGCGCCGAACACTTACTCAGCCGTCGAAGGCTTCTCCCAAAGATTAATCCCGCCTTCCTGGGCAAACCGGTCAATCTCCGCCAGTTCCTCCGAGCTAAAGCTCAGATTCTTCAACGCCCCGACGTTCTCGATAATCTGCTCCGGCCGACTCGCACCGATCAGCGCCGAGGTCACCCGAGGATCGCGCAGCGTCCACGCCAACGCCAGTTGCGCCAGGCTCTGCCCACGGCGCTTGGCAATTTCGTTAAGCCCACGCACATGCGCAATGTTGGCCTCGGACAGGTGCGAGGACTGCAACGAACCACCGCCCGGACGATTGACCCGCGCATCCTGCGGAATGCCGTTGAGGTATTTATCGGTCAGCAGGCCCTGCGCCAACGGCGTGAAAGCAATCACGCCAGTGCCGAGTTCATCGGTGACGTCCAGCAGGTCCTTTTCAATCCAACGATTGAGCAGGTTGTAGGCTGGCTGATGAATCAGCAGAGGTACTTTCCACTCTTTCAACAGTGCCGCCATCTCACGGGTTTTCACCCCCGAATACGACGAGATACCGATGTACAACGCCTTGCCCTGTTGCACAGCGGTGGCCAGCGCGCTGGCGGTTTCTTCCAGTGGGGTGTCCGGGTCGAAGCGGTGCGAATAGAAAATATCCACATAATCCAGGCCCAGACGCTGCAGGCTCTGATCGAGGCTGGCCAGCACGTATTTGCGCGAGCCACCGCCCTGCCCATAAGGACCCGGCCACATGTCCCAACCTGCCTTGCTGGAGATGATCAGCTCGTCGCGATACTGCTTGAAGTCTTCACGCAGCAAACGACCGAAGTTGATCTCGGCACTGCCGTACGGCGGGCCATAGTTGTTGGCGAGGTCGAAGTGGTTGATGCCCAGGTCGAACGCCGTGCGCAACAACGCGCGCTGGGTGGCGATCGGCGTGCTGTCACCAAAATTGTGCCACAGGCCCAGGGACAGCGCCGGCAGCACCAGACCGCTGCGACCCACGCGGCGGTAAGGAATGGAATCGTAGCGGTTTTCGGCAGCGGTGTAGGTCATCGAATCCTCTCTTGTCGGTCTTGAATGTGGTATCGACTGCGTCGCAAGTTGCCCAGCATACGCCCAGACAAACGCCGATAAACCTCGGACTCGACAAAATGCTGAAACGTTTCACAAATGATCGTTCCTACGCTCTGCTCTCAATTGGCTCCCGCAAATACTTCCCCCAACCAATCCACAAACACCCGGACCCGTGGCGACATGTGGCGGTTATGCGGATACAGCACCGATACCGGCATCGGCGGGGGTGGCGCGTCGATGAGCACCTCCTGCACCAGTCCCTGGGCAATCTGCGCTTCCATCCGGTAATGCGGGCACTGGATCAGCCCCAGTCCGGCGATCGCCGAGGCGGCGTAGATTTCCGCGCCGAACACTGACAGCGCGCCGTCGATGGCGACTTCCTTCAGTTCGCCATTGACCATGAATTCGAACGGAAACAGTTTTGCCGTGGTGCGCGAGACGTAGTTCACCGCGCGGTGATGCTTGAGGTCGTCGAGGGTTTTCGGTTCGCCGTATTTGCGCAGATAGGCCGGGCTGGCGCAGGTGATCTGGCGCAGGTGGGCGATGCGTTTTCCGATCAGTGCCGAATCACTCAGCGTGCCCGCGCGCAGGACGCAGTCGACGCCTTCGGCGATCAAGTCGACAAAGCGGTCGGATTCGCTGATGGACAGTTCGATCTGCGGGTAGCGTTCCATGAACTGCGGTAATGCGGGGATCACAAAACTTTTCGCCAGTGTGCCGTGCAGGTCGACACGCAACCGGCCTTTCGGTGCACAGCCGCGAAACGTCAACTCAGCTTCTTCCAATTCTGCCAGCAGTTGCACGCAGCGCAGGTAATACGCCTCGCCGTCCAGCGTCGGGCGCACTTTGCGCGTACTACGCTCCAGCAACCGCGTACCGAGCCAGGCTTCGAACTGGTTGAGGGTGTGCGTCAACGTGGCGCGCGGCAGGTTCAGGTCTTCGGCCGCCAAGGTGAAGCTGTTGCGTTCGTAGATCCGCACGAACACTTTCATCGCTTTGACTTGATCCACGCAGGCTCCCGATTGTTGGCGATAATTGAACAGTCAAGGCAACTCTCGTGCATTTATCAGCCTGAGTAAACATGTGAATCTGGCTTCACACCGAGCCCACTACCTCATCAGGAATCAACACCATGACTACTCAGAAAGTTGCCATCGTCACTGGCGCCTCGCGCGGCATTGGCGCCGTAATCGCCAGGCAACTGGCCAGCGACGGGTTCGCCGTCGTCGTCAATTACGCCAGCAGCGCCACCGAAGCCTCGGCCCTGGTGGTGGAGTTGCGTCAGGCCGGCCATCAAGCCATAGCGATCAAGGCAGACGTGGCCAACGCCGACGACGTGCGCCGGATGTTCGACGAGACCGAAACACAGCTGGGGAATGTCGATGTGCTGGTGAACAACGCCGGCATCCTCAAGGTGCTGCCGCTGGCGCAGCACACCGATGAGCTGTTCGAACAGACCTTCAATATCCACGCCCGTGGCACGTTCAACACCTTGCGCGAAGCGGCGACGCGTTTGAACAGCGGCGGGCGGATCGTCAACTTTTCCAGCAGCACGGTCGGCCTTAACTTGCCGGGTTACGCGGTGTACATCGCCAGCAAAGCGGCGGTGGAATCGTTGACCCAGGTGTTTGCCAAGGAAATGCGCGGGCGTAACATCACCGTGAATGCCGTGGCGCCGGGGCCGGTGGCCACCGAGTTGTTTTTGCACGGCAAGAGTGAGGAACAAATTCAGAACTTCGCCAAGATGCCTCCGCTGGAGCGCCTGGGTCAGCCGGAGGATATTGCTCGGGTAGTGTCGTTTCTGGTGGGGCCGGATTCGGCCTGGGTCAACGGGCAGGTTTTGCGCGCTAATGGCGGGCTGGTTTAACTAAACTCAAACTGACACCGCAGCGACCAGGTGAACCCACCATGCACACAGCCATCATCATCACCTTCGGCCTGGCCCTCCTCGCCATGATGCTGTTCATCGGCGAGAAGATCGGCTTCAGCCGCCAGACCCTGACCTTCTGCTTTGTGGTCCTGTGGCTGGCGCTGACCGTGATCAACGGCGCCATCGGCGTGGTCACTGCCGGCCAGTCCTTGAGCTCGGAGCTGGGGATCGGCACGGTGGTGTTCAGTGTGCCGGTGGCGGCGCTGGTGCTGTTCATGGTGTTGAGCGCCGAGGCCTGAAACAGGCCCCGCGTTACTAACGAACCAAATGCAAAAATTGCAGATGCCGTTCGTACTGGTCAAGGATGTCGTTGATGATCTGATCCTTGGTGTAACCCACCAGATCGTAATCCTGACTGCCCTCGCTCAAATGCACCTCTGCCCGGTAGTAACGACGGTTGTTGAGCTGCTTGGAGCCCATGCCGCCACGGGCAAAGGATGGCGTGAAGTAACCGCGCATCTGCACCTGATAAATAAACGGATGCTCTTCCCCGTGACCGATTTCCAGGCTGACGCTGTCGTTGACCGGGTCCGGTTGCGTGATCACGTTCAGCCCCTTCTCGACGAACACCGCCGACACTTCCTCGATCGCCGGGCGCACCGTGGTATCGAGAAAACGATACACCTCATCCCGGGACGGGAAATGCACCGCCTGACTCAAGCGCTGACGCCAGCCACCGCGTCGTGAGCCGGCCACCGGCGCCAGGGAATGCAGTTGCGCAATCTGCTTCTGGGACTCCAGGTAGAACGCCTTGTGCAGCCCCCACATCATCAGCAGCAGGATCAGCGAGAACGGCAGCGAAGTCAGCACCACCGCCGACTTCAACGCATCGATGCTGCCGGAGAACAGCAGCGCACTGGTCACCAGTGCGGTCATCGCGCCCCAGAACACCCGCAGCCATTTCGGCCCGTCTTCGTCCGGGTTGCCGCCCTTGGCGGACAACGTCGACAACACCACCGTGCCGGAGTCAGCCGAGGTGACGAAGAACACGAAGCTGATGAACACCGTCACGGCGATCACCGTTTTGCTCCATGGGTAGGTTTCCAGCAGCAGGTAAAGGGTCATCGACGGGTTGTCGATGGCTGACATACCGAGCGCGCTCATGCCGTGGTTGAGCACTTGATCGATGGCGCTGTTGCCGAAGATCGACATCCACGCCAGGGTAAAACCGAGCGGGATCAGCAGCACGCCGAAGACGAATTCGCGGATGGTCCGGCCACGGGAAATCCGCGCGATAAACAGGCCCACGAACGGTGACCATGCGATCCACCAGGCCCAGTAAAACACCGTCCAGCCGCCCAGCCAGTCGCTGGGTTTGTCGTAGGCGTACAGGTCGAAACTCTTCATCGGCAAGGCGCCGAGGTAGTCGCCGATATTCTGGATCAGGGTGTTGAGCAGGTGCTGCGTCGGGCCGGCGAACAACACAAACAGCAGCAGCGCGCAGGCCAGCAGCATGTTGATGTCGGACATCACCCGCACGCCTTTATCGACGCCAGACACTGCGACGATGATCGCCGCGCCCATCATCAGCGTGATCAGGCCGACCTGAATCCACTGGGTATGGGCGATGCCGAACAGGTAATCCAGGCCGGAGTTGAGGTGCAGCACACCAAACCCCATGTCGGCACCGAGGCCGAACACCGTGGCGATGATGCCGAATCCGTCCACCGCGTAACCGATGGGACCGTTGATGCGCTTGCCGATCAGCGGGTACAGCGCCGAACGCAGAGCCAGCGGCAGGTTGTGACGGTAGGCGAAGTAGGCCAGCGCCATGCCGACAAAAGCGAACACGCCCCAGCCGTGCAGGCCCCAGTGCAGAAACAGAATCTGCATCGCCTGACGCGCAGCCTCCGGTGTACCGGCCGTGCCTTGAGGTGGCTGCGCCAGGTGGGTCAGCGGTTCGGACACGCAAAAGAAAAACAGCGTGATGCTGATCCCGGCGGCGAACAGCATGCCGGCCCAGGACAGGTAACTGAATTCGGGTTCGTCGTGGTCGGCACCGAGCTTGATCTTGCCGTAGCCGGACAAGGCGGTGACCACCACGAAGACCAGATACAGGGTCATCGCGAGCATGTAGTACCAGCCGACCGTATTGGCCGCCCAGTTTTGCGCCGCCAGCAGCCAGGCACCGGCCTGTTCAGGCATGGCGATTACGACAATGCCAAAGAGCAGAATGAAGCTCGCGGAGAAGTAGAACACCGGAGGGTTCATGCGGACCAGGCCGCTTGGAGGAAGGGACGATGCACTCATGAAACGTGCACCTCAAGGGTGTAAAACGTGGCTGTAGAAATCGGACTCAGCAAAGGCAAGCCTCCTGTTGTGAGCGGGCAGCGAACCGCCGGTTTAACTTGAATGAACGTTCAAGTTAAACATGGATAGGGGGCTAAGGACTAATCCCGGGGCTCGGCGGTACTGTTCGTACGCTAGCTCAGGGATGGGTAAGAGGAGGTTTTTTGAGGATTCGTTCAGTTGAGATTTAGCGGAATGCGATTATCTCGGTTCCCATGAAACCATCGCGAGCAAGCTCGCTCACACAGTGGATTTGGGTAAGTCCGCACTACTGCGCACACCACAAAAACCCTGTGGGAGCGAGCCTGTTCGCGAAGACGATGGATCAGTCAGCGCAGATTTCGCGACTTACTTCTGCGTCCCATCATCATGCTGCAAATTCGCCTGCGTCAGGTTGCACCCCGCCGGCACGCTGCGGGTCAGCCACACATTGCCGCCAATGGTCGAACCCTTGCCAATCGTGATCCGTCCCAGAATCGTCGCACCGGCATAGATCACCACATCATCCTCAACAATCGGATGCCGCGGATGGCCCTTCTGCAACTGACCGTCTTCATCGGACGGGAAGCGCTTGGCGCCCAGCGTGACCGCCTGATAAATCCGCACGCGCTCACCGATAATCGCGGTCTCGCCGATCACCACGCCCGTCCCGTGATCGATGAAGAAGCTGCGACCAATCTGCGCGCCAGGATGAATGTCGATACCGGTGGCCGAGTGGGCGATCTCCGAACTGATCCGCGCCAGCAACGGCAACCCGGCGCGGTACAAATGGTGCGCCAGGCGATGGTGAATCACCGCCAGAATGCCCGGATAGCAAAGCAGCACTTCGTCGACGCTGCGCGCCGCCGGGTCGCCGTGATAGGCCGCCAGCACATCGCTGTCCAGCAAACTGCGCAGTCCCGGCAAGGCGAGCGCGAAGTCCTGAATGATCTGAATGGTTTTCGCCTCGATGTCGGCCTCCGCCTGCTGGCTGTGGCGAGCGGCATAGTGCAATTCGAGTCGTGCCTGGGCCAGCAACGCATTGAGCGCCACATCGAGGGTATGGCCGACGTAGAAGTCTTCACTCTCTTCGCGCAAATCCACCGGCCCCAGGCGCATCGGGAACAACGCCCCGCAGAGCGCTTCAAGTATCTCCGCCATGGCCGCTCGCGACGGCAATTCGCGCCCGCCCTGCTCGGTGCTGGCACGCCCATTTTGTGCACGCCACTGCGAACGCGCCGTGCGCAGTTGGCTGACGATGGTCTGCAGTTGCCAATGACTGGAACGCTCGCTCACGGTAAAAACTCCTCACGGGCGGCCGGACTGTCTGGCCGCGCTGACGGCGTTTACTTTACGGCATGGTCTTGAGGCCGAATTAAGAACCAATTGTGCAGAGCTCAGAATCTTTGGCTATAAGCGATTGGCGGTTGCCCAGGCAAATGGGCGTGCCTATAGTCCTGTCATCTTTCTCCGCCAGTACGGACCCATGATCAAACAACAGCTCGCTCGCTTTAACCGTCTCGATTTACTCGGCCACCCCACTGCCCTGGAAAAACTTGAACGCTTGTCGACCTGGCTGGGCCGCGATGTGTACGTCAAACGCGATGACCTGACGCCACTGGCCATGGGCGGCAACAAGTTGCGCAAGCTCGAATACCTCGCCGCCGATGCTCTGGCACAAGGCGCCGACACGCTCATCACCGCCGGTGCGCTGCAGTCCAACCACGTGCGCCAGACCGCAGCCATTGCCGCCAAACTGGGCCTGGGCTGCGTCGCACTGCTGGAAAACCCTTTGGGCACCGACGACGCCAGTTATCTCGGCAATGGCAATCGCCTGTTGCTGGACCTGTTCGATACCAAGGTCGAGCTGGTGGAAAACCTCGACAACGCCGACGAGCAATTGCAGGCCTTGGCCGATCGCCTGCGCAATAACGGCAAGAAGCCGTACCTGGTGCCGATTGGTGGTTCCAATGCCTTGGGCGCGCTGGGCTATGTGCGCGCCGGGCTGGAGCTGGCCGAGCAGATCAAGGACACCGGCCTGAAATTCGCCGCCGTGGTCCTGGCCTCGGGCAGCGCTGGCACCCACAGCGGGCTGGCGTTGGCCCTCAGTGAAGCGCTGCCGGATTTGCCAGTTATTGGCGTCACGGTTTCCCGCAGTGATGAGGACCAGCGCCCGAAAGTCCAGGGGCTCGCCGAACGTACGGCCGAACTGCTCGGCGTACAGTTGCCAGCGAGTTTCACAATTGAACTGTGGGACGAATATTTCGGGCCGCGTTATGGCGAGCCGAATGCCGGAACACTGTCAGCAGTGAAGCTGCTGGCGAGTCAGGAAGGCTTGCTGCTGGACCCGGTTTATACCGGAAAGGCCATGGCCGGGTTGCTGGACGGGATCGGACGCGGTCGATTCGATGAGGGGCCGATTATCTTCCTGCACACCGGTGGGGCACCGGCGTTGTTCGCCTACAAAGACTTTTTGTAACTGATCGTCCCCACGCTCTTGCGTGGGGCACCTTCTGCATATGCACTTAAAGAATAACAAAAACAATATTTAGTATTTTCCAATCTATGTACATCATCATATAGTCGCGCCGCAGGCGAATTTGCAGCGAGACGCATATGCTGCTTTAGGGCAGGATATCGCAGTCGTCCAAATCCCGGATTTGCCAACATTCCTAAAGCGTCTTCCATAAGAAAACACAGGGGCTTGTCATGAATTTTTCCGCACTACGTCGAAACCTGCTGGTTGGTTCGCTGGGCCTGGCGCTGAGCGCCGGTTTGCTCGGCCAGGCCGTTGCCGGTGAGCAACTGCAAAAAATCAAGGACGCTGGCGTGATCAACGTCGGTCTGGAAGGCACTTATCCACCGTTCAGTTTCGTTGACGCCGACGGCAAACTGGCCGGCTTCGAAGTCGAGCTCTCCGAAGCACTGGCTAAAAAGCTGGGCGTCAAAGCCAAGATTCAACCAACCAAGTGGGACGGTATTCTTGCTGCTCTGGAATCCAAGCGCCTGGACGTAGTGGTCAATCAGGTCACCATCTCCGACGAGCGCAAGAAGAAGTATGACTTCTCCGAACCGTACACCATCTCCGGGATTCAGGCGTTGGTGCTGAAGGACAAGGAAGCCGCGCTGAACATCAAGACCGCCGCTGACCTGTCCGGCAAGAAAGTCGGTGTAGGCCTGGGCACCAACTACGAACAATGGGTCCGCGCCAACGTGCCGGGCGCTGACGTGCGCACCTACGACGATGATCCGACCAAGTTTGCCGACCTGAACAATGGCCGTACCGATGCCATCCTGATCGACCGCCTGGCCGCACTTGAATACGCCAAGAAAGCACCGAAAACAGTCGCTGCCGGTCAAGCGTTCTCCCGTCAGGAGTCCGGCATTGCCCTGCGCAAAGGTGAGCCAGAACTGCTGGCAGCCGTGAACAAGGCCCTCGACGAGCTGCGTGCCGATGGCACCCTGGCCAAGATCTCGGAAAAATACTTCCAAGCTGACGTCACCAAATAATGGAAGAAGCTTTCCAACTCGCACTGGACTCCGCGCCCTTTCTGCTCAAGGGCGCGTACTTCACAGTAATCCTCAGCCTCGGCGGGATGTTCTTCGGCCTGGTGATGGGTTTCGGCCTGGCGCTGATGCGCCTGTCGCGTTTCAAGCTGGTGAGCTGGATCGCCCGCATCTACGTGTCGTTCTTTCGCGGCACGCCGTTGCTGGTGCAACTGTTCGTGATCTATTACGGCTTGCCGCAACTGGGTATCGAACTTGATCCGCTGCCGGCCGCCCTGATCGGCTTCTCACTGAACATGGCGGCCTACGCCTGCGAAATCCTCCGTGCCGCGATCAGCTCCATTGAGCGCGGCCAGTGGGAAGCTGCCGCAAGTATCGGCATGACCCGCGCGCAAACCCTGCGCCGGGCCATCCTGCCACAAGCGATGCGCACGGCCTTGCCGCCGCTGGGCAACAGCTTCATTTCGCTGGTCAAGGACACGGCACTGGCCGCCACCATTCAGGTGCCGGAGCTGTTCCGACAGGCACAACTGATTACCGCCCGGACTTTCGAAGTCTTCACCATGTATCTTGCCGCCGCGCTGATCTACTGGATTCTGGCCACGGTGCTGTCGCACCTGCAGAACACCTTGGAAGCGCGGGTCAATCGGCACGACCAGGAGTCCTGACCCCATGATTGTCGTGGAAAAACTGACAAAGCAGTTCAAGGGTCAAGTCGTGCTCAACGGCATCGATCTTGAAGTGCAGGAAGGCGAGGTCGTGGCAATCATCGGGCCTAGCGGCTCGGGCAAGACCACGTTCCTGCGGTGTCTGAATTTTCTGGAAGAACCCAGCAGCGGCCGGATCAAGGTCGGCGACATCGAGATCGATGGCAGCCGCCCGCTGAACCAGCAGCAAGGTCTGGTACGACGCCTGCGCCAACACGTCGGCTTCGTGTTTCAGAACTTCAACCTGTTCCCGCACCGTACCGCTCTGGAAAACGTCATCGAAGGCCCGATCATCGTGAAGAAGATCCCGCACGCCGAAGCCGTTGCCCTGGGCAAAAAGCTCTTGGCCAGGGTTGGCCTGGCGGGCAAGGAAGATGCTTACCCGCGGCGCCTTTCCGGTGGTCAGCAACAGCGCGTGGCGATTGCCCGGGCGCTGGCGATGGAGCCGGAAGTGATCCTGTTCGACGAGCCGACCTCGGCGCTCGATCCGGAACTGGTCGGTGAGGTGCTGGCGGCCATCCGCAGCCTCGCCGAGGAGAAGCGCACCATGGTCATTGTCACTCATGAAATGGGTTTTGCCCGGGACGTCGCCAATCGCGTGGTGTTTTTCGACAAGGGTGTAATCGTTGAACAAGGCGAAGCAAAAGCGTTGTTTGCCAACCCGAAAGAAGAACGGACAAAACAGTTCCTCAGCAAGTTCTTGAACAACACCCACTGAAATCTCGCCTCGCCATTTTTTAACTTCCATGGATGGAAGTAACAACTAACTCTTCAACAGAACTCCTCCCCGCCTACTTCTACCCCACGACTTTAAATGACTCAGCCCACTTCTGGTGCGGTACATATATATATGTCCTGCAATAGATCTTTCTCGGCTAAAGTTTGTCGAACCCAGCTCTCGACAACGTGCAACCCTTGGCCACCGCCGGCGTGATGTCGTGCCTAAAAGCGTAGCCATGTTCGACAGCTCGCCGCAGCTTATTAACTTCAGCACGTAGGATTATTCTGATTAACAGGTGATCCAGCACTTAACTAGCCAACTCTATTGACACCTATTCAAGCGCACTCTTATCTAGTCGCCAACAGGCGCCAACCTTTGCACTTCAGCCTTATTAAACCTTCAAGTAATAAGCCGATTTGTTGCCGGGTAATGCGCGCCTTTGAACTTTCAGAAACGGAACTTCGCTGCAAGGTTTCAAGGAGAAAAACCATGACAAGCACTTCGAACACACCCGAACTTGCGGCCCCGACCCTGGCGCAATCGCACAAGGCCGGCGTCAACATGATCTCGGCGGCTCATCTCATGATCGACGTGGCGCCCTACCCCGGCATGGACGTTGGCGACCTGATCGAACTGTTCTGGGACGACTGCTACGTCGCTTCCCGCGTGCTGGGCGCCGACGACGTCGGTGAAGTCGTTGGCCTGCGCGTGCCGGAAAGCTTCATCGCCAACGGTAACGCACGCATTCATTACAAGATCATGCAGGTGGGACAAGGGCCCGCGTTGTCGCCGGCGACGCGGGTCCAGATCAAACTGGACTGCCCTGGTGGCCCGTTATCGGCCCAGTGCGGCGACGAAAACCAAAGCCTGGCACCCGTGGGCCTGCCCGAGACCATTCGCCGCCAAGGGGTCAATCCGAACCAGATCAAGCGTGGCGTACCACTGACCATCGAGCCCTACCTGAACATGGCCGCCGACGACGAAATAACAGTGCGCTGGGGCGATGTGCGCATGGACCTGCCCAAGCTCAAGGCCGACGAGGTGGGCCAGCCGATTCAGGTCTGGGTGCCGCCGGCAATCATTCTCGAAGCCGGCGAAGACCTGCGGCTGGAAGTGACCTATTGCATCCTCGACCGCGTGGGTAACAACTCGCGTTGGGCACCACCTCGCTGGCTGAACATCGGTTGCGCCAATCCCTATCTGAAGGTACGGCAGAAGGAGATGTTGATGGCGGCCGAACCGCGTAAACGCTGAGCCCCCTTTGACACTGGGCGAACTCAATCCTGCAGCCTTCGCCAGCTGCTACAGGGGTATGCGCACACTTATCAAATGGGTGTACGCCACCCCTTCTATATATATTCCTAAAAGTTAGTTTATTAATTTTTTATACACGTTTAGGGTATATACACCGGACCACCGGACATTCTTGATTTTACTCGTCGCCACCGCGCGACGATCCCATGAGATGTGAGGTAGGTATGGTCCGGAACACAATCACCCCAGTGCAGATCGCCAGGGCATTGCGTGCAGCCAAGGAGCGGCACTGATGTCCAGTCTGGCAGATGCAATCGTTCAGAGTGATCTGGACATCGCCCCCCTGTTGTTGCCCGCGCAAGTCTTGCGCAACGACGCACAAGCCCTCAAAACCGCCCATGAACTGGCGCAAGTCGCTCGTCTGCATGCGGCCAAACGCGACCGCCAGCGCAAGTTGCCATGGTCGGAAATCGAACAGTTCACCCGCAGCGGTTTAGGCAGCATTGCCATCCCCCGTGAGTACGGTGGTCCACAGGTTTCGTTCGTCACCGTCGCCGAGGTGTTCGCGATCATTTCTGCGGCAGACCCGGCATTGGGACAGATCCCGCAGAACCAGTTCGGCATTCTCAACCTGGTACTGGGCAGCGCCACTGAAGCGCAGAAAAAGCAGCTGTTCAAGAGCGTGCTCGACGGTTGGCGCATCGGTAATGCCGGGCCCGAACGCGGCACTAAAAACACCCTGGAACTCAAGGCACGAATCACCGCCGACGGTGATGGTTTTGTCCTCAATGGCCAGAAGTTTTACTCCACGGGCGCACTGTTCGCCCACTGGGTCGCGGTCAAAGCATTGAACGATGACGGCAAGCAAGTGCTGGCCTTCGTCCGTCGCGGCACGCCGGGGCTGCGCATCGTGGATGACTGGTCGGGCTTCGGTCAACGCACCACCGCCAGCGGCACCATTTTGCTCAACAACGTGCGGGTCGACGCCGATCTGGTGGTGGACAACTGGAAGATCAACGAGAAGCCGAATCTCCAGGGCGCCGTGTCGCAACTGATTCAAGCCGCCATCGACGCAGGGATCGCCCGAGGTGCCATCGACGACGCCATCGAATTCGTGAAAACCCGCGCGCGCCCATGGATCGACGCCAACGTTGAACGGGCCAGTGACGACCTCTACGTGATTGCCGATATCGGCAAATTGAAAATCGAATTGCACGCCGCCGAAGCGCTGCTGCGCAAGGCCGGGCAAGTACTCGATCAGGTGAACGCAGCCCCCGTCACAGCCGAGTCGGCCGCCCGCGCCTCGATTGCCGTGGCCGAAGCCAAAGTGCTGACCACCGAAATCTCGCTGTTGGCCAGCGAAAAACTTTTCGAACTGGCCGGCAGCCGCGCCACCCTCGCCGAATTCAACCTCGACCGCCATTGGCGCAACGCTCGCGTGCACACGCTGCACGACCCGGTGCGCTGGAAGTATTACGCCATCGGCACTTATCGCCTCAACGGCACGCTGCCGGCGCGGCATTCCTGGATCTGACGACCCCGTACCCTTTTTGACCAGATCTCTGGAGAAACACATGACTTATTCCCACCACGTCGCGGTCATAACCAGCGACGAGCAAGCCCTGGTCGTCGCCAGCGACCTGGCCGACGACTTCAAACGCGACAGCGCGCTGCGCGACCGCGAGCGTCGTTTGCCGACCCCGGAACTCGAAGTGTTTTCCCGCTCGGGCCTGTGGGGCATCAGTGTACCCAAGGAGTACGGCGGCGCCGGGGTGTCCAACGTGACGCTGGCCAAAGTGATCGCCTTGATTGCCCAGGCTGACGGCTCGCTCGGGCAAATCCCGCAGAACCATTTTTACGCCCTCGAAGTGCTGCGTGTGAACGGCAGCCCTGCGCAGAAACAACGCCTGTACGCCGAAGTCTTGGCCGGCCAGCGCTTCGGTAATGCGCTCGCCGAACTCGGCACCAAAACCGCTCACGACCGCGTCACCAGCCTCAAGCGCGACGGTGACGGCTATCGCATCAACGGTCGCAAGTTCTACGCAACCGGCGCGATTTACGCGCAACGCATCCCGACCTCGGTGGTCGATGAACACGGCGTACAGCAACTGGCATTCGTGCCGCACGACAGCCAAGGCCTGACCGTCATCGACGACTGGAGCGGCTTTGGCCAGCGCACCACCGGCAGCGGTTCGGTGGTGTTCGAGGACGTGTATGTGGCGGCCGAAGACGTGATTCCGTTCCAAAGCGCGTTCGAACGCCCGACCACTGTCGGCCCGCTGGCGCAGATCCTCCACGCCGCCATCGACACCGGCATCGCCCGCGCGGCGTATGAAGATGCGCTGCATTTTGTCCGCACAAAAACCCGGCCGTGGATCGACGCCACCCATGAAAAAGCCACCGAAGACCCACTGACGATCAAGAGTTTCGGCCACCTGAGCATTCGCCTGCACGCCACCGAAGCCCTGCTGGAACGCTCCGGCGAATTCCTCGACAAAGCCCAGGCCGACACTAACGCCGAGACCGTCGCCGCCGCCTCGATTGCCGTCGCCGAAGCCCGGGCCATCAGCACCGAGATTTCCCTCGCCGCTGGCAGCACGCTGTTCGAACTGGCCGGCAGCCAGGCCACCCTGATCGAACACGGGCTGGACCGGCACTGGCGCAACGCGCGCGTGCACACGTTGCATGACCCGGTGCGCTGGAAGTATCACGCGGTGGGCAACTACTACCTGAACGATGAAAACCCTCCATTACGAGGGACCATCTGATGGCCGACGCCAAAAAGAAAATCCTGCTCAACGCGTTCAACATGAACTGCATCGGGCACATCAACCACGGCCTGTGGACCCATCCACGGGACAACTCCACGCAGTACAAGACCCTCGAATACTGGACCGAACTGGCACAACTGCTGGAGCGCGGGCTGTTCGACGGGTTGTTCATTGCCGACATCGTCGGCGTGTACGACGTCTACCAGAACTCGGTGGATGTGCCGCTCAAAGAGTCGATCCAGCTGCCGGTCAACGACCCGCTGTTGCTGGTGTCGGCCATGGCCGCCGTGACCGAAAACCTCGGCTTCGGCCTGACCGCCAACCTCACTTACGAACCGCCATACCTGTTCGCCCGGCGCATGTCGACGCTCGATCACCTGAGCCGTGGCCGGGTCGGCTGGAACATTGTCACCGGCTACCTCGACAGCGCCGCCAAGGCCATGGGCCTGAGCGAACAGGTCGAGCACGACCGTCGTTACGACCGGGCCGACGAGTACCTGGAAGTGCTCTACAAACTCTGGGAAGGCAGTTGGGAAAACAGCGCGGTGCTCAACGACCGCGAGCAACGGATCTACGCGCAGCCGGAAAAAGTGCACAAGGTCGAGCACAAGGGCGAGTTCTATCAGGTCGAGGGTTATCACCTGTGCGAGCCGTCACCGCAACGCACGCCGGTGTTGTTCCAGGCCGGCAGTTCGGATCGCGGCTTGCAGTTCGCCGGGCGCCATGCCGAGTGCGTGTTCATCAGCGGCCAGAACAAACCGTCGACCAAAATCCAGGTGGACAAGGTTCGCGCCAGCGCCGTCGAGGCCGGGCGCAATCCCGAGGACATCAAGGTGTTCATGGGCCTGAACGTGATTGTCGGCGCCACTGAAGAACAGGCTTGGGCCAAGCACGCCGAGTACCTGAGCTACGCGAGTGCAGAGGCTGGCGTGGCACATTTTTCGGCATCGACCGGGATCGATTTTTCCGAATACGCCATCGACGAACCGATCCAGTACGTGAAGAGCAACGCGATCCAGTCGGCGACCAAAAACCTGCAAAACAACGACTGGACCCGGCGCAAATTGCTCGAACAACACGCCCTCGGTGGCCGCTATATCACGGTAGTCGGATCACCGGAGCAAGTGGCGGATGAACTGGAATCGTGGATCGCCGAAACCGGCCTGGACGGCTTCAACCTGACACGGATTGTCACACCGGAAAGCTATGTGGATTTCATTGAACTGGTGATTCCGGAGTTGCAGCGCCGAGGGTCGTACAAGACTGCTTATGACCAGGGCAGCTTGCGGGAGAAGCTGTTTCAGGGTGAGGCGCATTTGCCTGAGCAACATACCGGCGCCACCTACCGCCATTGAACCCTGTGGGAGCTGGCTTGCCTGCGCCCACAGTTGATCTGTGTTGTTCCCAAAAAAACTTATGACTGGAAATTCCACATGAAAAAAACATTTCTGACCCACCCACTCAAAGCACTGGCCCTGGCCCTCGGCCTGTTCAGCTCGGCGGTATTCGCCGCCGACGCTCCGTTGAAAATCGGCACCACCGCCGCCTTCGCCATCCCCCTCGAAGCCGCCGTCGAAGAGGCCTCCAAACAAGGCCTGAAAGTCGAACTGGTGGAGTTCAGCGACTGGATCGCCCCGAACGTCAGCCTCGCCGCCGGCGACATCGACGTGAACTATTTCCAGCACATCCCGTTCCTGGAAAACGCCAAGGCCGCGTCCGGTTTTGACCTGGTGCCGTTCGCGCCGGGGATCATCAACAACGTCGGTCTCTACTCGAAGAAATACAAAAGCTTCGACGAACTTCCGCAAGGCGCCAGCGTGGCCATCGCCAACGACCCGATCAACAGCGGACGCGGCCTGCAACTGCTGGCCAAGGCTGGTCTGATCACGCTCAAACCCGGCGTCGGCTACAAAGCCACCGAAGACGACATCATCGCCAACCCGAAGCAGATCAAAATCCTCCAGGTCGAAGCCGTACAACTGGTGCGCGCCTACGACGATGCTGATCTGGTCCAGGGCTACCCGGCCTACATCCGTCTTTCGAAGACCTTCGATGCCGGTTCCGCGCTGCTGTTCGACGGCCTCGACCACAAGGAATACGTGATCCAGTTCGTGATCCAGCCGAAGAGCAAAACCGACCCGCGCCTGATCAAATTCGTCGACATCTACCAGCACTCGCCAGCCGTTCGTGCAGCCCTGGACAAGGCCCACGGCAAGCTCTACCAAGCCGGTTGGGAAAGCTGAGAATGACAGCCGCCACTCCACTGCGACTGGAGATTCCAGAGCTCAAAAACGCCCGGCATACCGAACTGCTCCCGGAGCTCAATCGGGCTCATGTGCGCTTCGTTGGCCTGGGCAAAACCTACAACGGCCAGCAAGGTCCGGTGGCGGCGTTGCAGGGCATCGACCTGACGATCCAGCATGGCGAAGTGTTCGGCATCATCGGCCGCAGCGGTGCCGGTAAATCATCATTGATCCGCACCATCAACCGCCTGGAGCAACCGAGTACCGGTCGGGTGCTGATCGATCAGGTCGACATCGGCGAGTTCGATGAAGACCGCCTGGTGGCGCTGCGTCGACGGATCGGCATGATCTTCCAGCACTTCAACCTGATGTCGGCCAAAACGGTGTGGCAGAACGTCGAACTGCCGCTGAAAGTCGCCGGTGTGTCCAAGGACAAGCGCGAACAGAAGGTCTGCGAACTGCTGGAACTGGTGGGCCTGCAAGGCAAGCACAACGCGTATCCGGCGCAGTTGTCCGGCGGACAGAAACAGCGCGTCGGCATCGCCCGCGCGTTGGTGCATGAGCCGGCGATTCTGCTGTGTGACGAAGCCACTTCAGCGCTGGACCCGGAGACCACCCAATCGATCCTCGGCCTGCTGCGCGAGATCAACCAGCGCCTGGGTCTGACCATCGTCCTGATCACCCACGAGATGGCGGTGATTCGCGATATTTGCGACCGCGTCGTGGTGCTTGAACACGGCAAAATCGTCGAGCAAGGGCCGGTCTGGGAAGTCTTCGGCAACCCGCAGCACGAAGTCAGCAAAACCTTGCTCGCCCCGCTGCAACACGCCTTGCCGGAAGAACTGCAAAGCCGTTTGCGCCCGCTGCCGCACTCCTCGGAGGCGGCGGTGGTGCTGCGTTTGCAGTTTACCGGCAGCGCCACCGACGAGCCGGACCTGGCCGCCTTGTTCAGCGCCCTCGGTGGTCGCGTGCGCTTGCTGCAAGGTGGCGTGGAACGGATTCAGGGCCATGCGCTGGGGCAGTTGTTGTTGGCGGTCACCGACTCGCCGTTTGACGCCGAAGACGTGTGCCAACGCGCCAGCCAATGGGCGCAACAGGTGGAGGTGTTGGGTTATGTGGTTTGATCGCTTGTTGCAAGGCTTTATCGACACCTTCCTGATGGTCGGCGTGTCGTCATTGATCGCGCTGTTGGTGGGTATTCCGCTGGCGGTGTTTCTGGTCACCAGTTCCAAGGGCGGCATCTACGAAGCACCGACACTGAACCGCGCCTTGGGGGCGTTCGTGAACCTGTTCCGCTCGATTCCATTCTTGATTTTGATGGTGGCGCTGATTCCGTTTACCCGGCTGATTGTCGGCACCACGTATGGCGTCTGGGCGGCTGTGGTGCCGCTGACCATCGCTGCAACGCCGTTCTTTGCACGGATCGCTGAAGTCAGCTTGCGCGAGGTGGATTTCGGCTTAATCGAAGCCGCGCAAGCGATGGGCTGCCGGCGTTGGCACATCGTCTGGCACGTGCTGCTGCCGGAAGCGTTGCCGGGGATTGTCGGGGGGTTCACGATTACGCTGGTGACGATGATCAACTCGTCGGCCATGGCCGGGGCGATCGGCGCCGGTGGGCTGGGCGACATTGCGTACCGGTATGGGTATCAGCGTTTTGACAGCCAGATCATGTTGACGGTGATTGTGTTGCTGGTGGTGTTGGTGGCAATCATTCAGCTCGGTGGGGATCGGTTGGCTCGTGGGCTCAACAAGCGCTAATCGAGAGGGGCATACACCTTGTAGCATGGCGTATATTCGGCAAACCCCAATTGCCTGCGCAGCCTCCTCATGAAACAGACTCCCGACGACCTCCAGCAGATCACCGCCACCACCCTGGGCCATTACAACTCGGTGGCCGAAGGTTTCCGTGAAGGCACGCGTGATCACGATGTCAGCCAGAACATCGATGCCCTGTTGCGGCACATTCAGGGCGAAGCGCCGTTCAGCATTCTCGATTTCGGCTGCGGTCCCGGTCGCGATCTGCAAACGTTCACGCGCATGGGCCATACGGCCGTCGGCCTCGACGGGTCGGAAAAGTTTGCGCAGATGGCGCGTGAGGACAGCGGTTGCGAAGTCTGGCAGCAGGATTTTTTGAAGCTGGATTTACCAGCCGAGCGCTTCGACGGGATTTTTGCCAATGCGGTGCTGTTTCACATCCCGCGACAGGAACTGCCTCGAGTGTTGAAGGAATTGCGTGGGGCGTTGAAACCGGGTGGGGTGTTGTTCAGCTCCAATCCACGTGGGGAGAATCAGGAAGGCTGGAACGGGCCACGTTACGGGGCTTATCACGATCTTGCGGCATGGCAGCAACTGCTGACCGAGGCGGGGTTTGTGGAGCTGGAGCATTACTACCGGCCAGCGGGGCTGCCGCGGGAGCAGCAGCCTTGGTTGGCGAGTGTTTGGCGCAGGCCTGCATAGTCCGTTCGGACGCCTGCTCGCGAATAGAGCGCGAAGCGCTCGATTTTTTAAGTCGCCTCTTTCTTCGGTTCGCGAATCTTGTACCAGGCCACGTAAAGCGCCGGCAAAAACAGCAGCGTCAGCAACGTCGCGATGATGATCCCGCCAATCATCGCGTACGCCATCGGCCCCCAGAACACTTCCCGGGCAATGGGGATCATCCCCAGGCTCGCCGCCGCAGCCGTCAGCAGAATCGGCCGGCGTCGATGCTCAGTGGCCTGGACCACCGCGTCCCACGGCGCATAACCCTTCTTCTCGTATTCATCGATCTGGGTCACCAGAATCACCGAGTTACGAATGATGATACCGATCAGCGCCAGGATCCCGAGGATCGCCACAAAGCCCATCGGCGTCCCCGTTGGCACCAACGCGATGACCACGCCGATCAGGCCCAACGGCGCGACGCTGGCCACGAGGAACAACTTCTGCACGCTGTGCAACTGGATCATCAAGAAGGTCGCCATCAAGAACAGCATCAATGGCACGACCTTGGCAATCGGCCCCTGGGCCTTGCCGCTCTCTTCCACCGTACCGCCGGTGGCGACCTTGTAACCTGCCGGCAACGTGGCGGCGAAGGCGTCGATGGACGGTTTCAGCAGGCGCACCAGGTCCGTCGGCTGAATCTCGTCACGCACCGCAGCCTTGATGGTGATCGTCGGTAGACGATCGCGACGCCACACCAATGGCTGCTCCAGCTCGTAACGCACGGTCGCAAATGCCAGCAACGGAATCGACGTGCCATTGGGCGAAACGATCTGCAGGTTCTGCAGCGTTTCCGGCGTGCCCCGTTCGGAATCCACCGCACGGCCAACCACATTGATCAGGTAGATATCATCATCGACCTGGGTCACAGGCGCGCCACTGACGATGCCGTTCATCAACTCGGCCACGTCTTCGGAAGACAGCCCCAGTTGCCGTGCCTTGTCCTGGGCAATGTCGATGCGCAGCACTTTGCCCGGTTCGTTCCAGTCGTAAATGATCTCGCCGATGTGCGGGTTTTTATCCAGCTCGGTGGCCAGGTCGATGGCATGACGACGAACCTGGTCGATGTCTTTGCCGCTGACCCGGTATTGGATCGGACGGCCTACCGGCGGGCCCATTTCCAGGGCCTGGACGTAACCGCCAATGCCGACAAAATCCTTGCGCAGGATGTCGCGAATCCGCTGGCTCAAGGCTTCACGGGTTTTGCCCTTGCTGACGATCACCAGCTGCGCGTAGTAGGGGTTTTGCAGTTGTTGATCGAGTGGCAGGTAGAAACGGATCGCACCCTGACCGATGTAGGTGCTCCAGCGCACGATGTCCGGGTCGTCCTTGAGCTCGGCCTCAAGGCGATCGACCGCTTTGCGGGTTTCGTCGATCGAGGCGTTTTGCGGCAGGTTCAGGTCCACCAGGATTTCCGGTCGATCCGAAGACGGAAAGAACTGGTTCTGCACGAAACGCATGCTGAACACCGCCAACGCAAAGCACAGCACGGTGATGCCAATGGCCCACCAGCGATTGCGCAGGCACCACAGCAAGCCGCCGTTGAAGGCTTTGCCGACGCGACCGGGTTCGCCTTCGTGAGGTTTTACGTTGGTGCTGAGGATGTGCACGCCGATCACCGGCGCGAACAGCACCGCCACCACCCACGACACCAACATGGCGCAGGCAATCACCGCAAACAGCGTGTAGGTGTATTCACCGGCAGAACTGGCGTTCAGGCCGATAGGCACAAAACCCGCCACTGTCACCAGCGTACCGGTGAGCATCGGGAAGGCGGTGGAGGTGTAGGCGAACGTGGCCGCCTGTTCCTTGGTCTCGCCCATTTCCAGGCGCGTGACCATCATCTCCACGGTGATCATCGCGTCGTCCACCAACAGGCCGAGGGCAATGATCAGCGCACCCAGGGAGATCCGCTGCATGGTGATGCCGCTGTACTCCATGTACACAAACACCATCGCCAGCACCAGCGGGATCGAGCACGCCACCACCAGCCCGGCACGCACGCCAAGACTGATGAAGCTGACCACCAGCACGATGATCACCGCCTCGAACAGCGCACTGGTGAAACCGCCTACGGCTTCTTCCACCACCACCGCCTGATCGGACACGTTGTGCACGCCGACACCCACCGGCAGGTCGGCAGTCAGTTGGTTGATCCGCTCATGCAAAGCCTTGCCGAATGCCTGGACGTTGCCGCCCTTCTGCATGGCAATCGCCAGGCCGATGGCCGGTTGGCCGTTGAAGCGGAATTCCGGGGACGCCGGATCGATGTAGCCGCGACTGATTTCGGCAATGTCGGCCAACCGATAGAAACGGTCGTTGAGCTTGAGGTTGACCTCGGCGAGGTCTTTCTCCGAGGCAAACTGCCCGGAGGTCCGTACCGAAATCCGCTCCGGCCCGGCCTCGATCACCCCCGCCGGGGTCACGGCGTTCTGCGATTGCAGGCTCTGCACCACCTGACGTTGATCGATGCCCAGCGCCGCAAGTTTGCGCGTGGAAAAGTTCAGGTACAGCACTTCGTCCTGCTGGCCGACCATCTCGATCTTGCCCAGCCCCGGCACGTCGCGAATCTCGGCGCGGGCCTGCTCCACGTAGTCACGCAACTGGCGCATGGTCAGGCCATCGGCGGTGAAGGCGTAGACCGAACCGAACACATCACCAAATTCATCGTTGAACCCGGGGCCCTGCATGCCTTGGGGAAACTGGCCGCGAATATCGTTGATCTTCTTGCGCACCTGGTACCAGATTTCCGGGATGTCCTTGGCGCTGGTGGTGTCGCGCAGGTACACGTAGACCGTGGATTCCCCGGGCCGGGTGTAGCTTTTCACGTAGTCGAGTGAATCGAGTTCTTCGAGTTTTTTCTCGATGCGGTCGGTGATCTGCTTAAGGGTTTCCTCCTGGGTCGCCCCCGGCCATTTGCTCTGGATCACCATGGTCTTGATGGTGAACGAAGGGTCCTCTTCGCGCCCCAGGTTGAAATACGAGAACACCCCCATCAGCAACGCGACGAACATCAGGTACCAGACGAACGACTGGTGCTTGAGGGCCCATTCGGAGAGGTTGAAAGGCCCTTTCATTGACTGTCCTCGTCAAATTTCACTGGTTGCCCCGGTTTGAGGCTGTTTACGCCGGCCGTGATGACGCGCTCACCGTTTTTGACGCCACCGGCCAGCACCACGGTGCTGTCGGTGCGGCTGATGACCTTGACGTCCCTGGGCGTCACGGTCTTGTTCTGTGTATCAAGGACCCAGATACGGGGTTTGCCGTCGATCTCCTGCAACGCCGTGAGAGGCAGTTCGATGCGCGGCTTGATCGCCGAGCTCAGGGTGACGCTGATCGCAGTCCCCAAACGAAAGCCCGGCGGCGTTTCAGCCAGGGTCAGACGCGCGCGACGGGTGCGCGTGGCACTCTGCGCCTGGGGTTCGATTTCGCGGATGGTCGCGGTGGTGTTGGTGTTCGGGTCGAGTTGGGCGGCGACCTGAAACACCACATCATCAGGCAATTGATCGACCAGCGTGTCGGGCAGGTCGATCACCGCTTCCTTGATGTCCGGTTGTGCCAGGGTCACCACTTGCTGGCCAGCGGTGACCACCTGACCGGCCTCGGCGTTCCACGCGGTGACCACGGCTTTATGGTCAGAGCGCAATTCGGTGTAGCCGAGTTGATCCTTGCTCTGGCTGACCGCTGCCTGGGCCTGATCGAGGGATGCCTGAGTGGTTTTCAACTGAGTCAGGGCATCGTCCAGTTGCGCCTGCGCGCCAACCCCGCGATCAAACAACGACTGCTGACGCTGCGCGTTGGCTTGCGCGTTGATCAGCTGCGCCTGGATTTTCGCCAGATCCCCCTGAGCCGAACGCAATTGGTTTTGCTGGTCGGAAGGGTCAAGGGTGGCCAGCAGCGTATCCTTGGTCACCTCGGTCCCGACATCGACATTACGACTGGCGATGCGCCCGGCCACGCGAAAGCCGGTATTGCTTTCGTAGCGCGCCTGAATACTGCCGGCAAATCGGCCCAGATCCTCTTCTTTCAGGGCCTGGACCTTGATCGACAACACCGGACGTATCGGCTCCGGCGGCGGCTCGTTTTTGGAGCAGGCGCTCAGCGCCAGCCCGATGAACAACGCCCATAAAGGCTTCATGGCTTGGCTCCCCCACCCAGATCCTTGTCAGTATTTTCGGCAATCTCGACGTCCATGCCCGGGTGCAGCAATTGCCCACCGGCAACCACGACTTTCTCCCCACCGGTGAGCCCTTTGCTGATGATGACCTTGCCCGTCAGGTAGCGGCCTACCGTGACCGAATGCAGCTGGGCCTGGCCCTTGTCGTCGATCAGCCAGACGGCGGGTTCACTGATGTTTTTGGTCAGCGCCGACCATGGCAATTCAACCGAAGACTTTCCCGCGCCCTTGGCCGTGGCGCTCACCACCGACCCCAACTGCATGCCCGGCGGCAGACTGTCCAGGCCCACCTTGACCTGCACGGTGCCGGACTGGGCGGACACTGCCGGGGTCACTTCGCGTACTTTGCCGGTGGTTTTGATCTCGGGGTTGTCGAGCAGGCTGAGGACAATGGTGTCATCCGTCGGCTTCTCGGCCAGCAGTGCTTCATAGACGTTGAATACCGCATCCCGATCGCCGTCGCGGGCCAAACTGAACACCGGCATCGTCGCCTGCACCACCTGGCCGACTTCGGCCTGACGCGCGGTAATGATGCCCGGCGCATCGGCAATCAGTGCGGTGTAGCTCAGTTGATCACGGGCATTGGCCAATTGCGCCTGGGCCGCGCTCAGGGCGCTCTGACTGCTGCGCAACGCTGCCTGCGCCGAGTCGTACTCGCTCTGGCTGGTGTAGCCCTTGGGCAGGAGTTTTTCCTGGCGCACGAACGCCGCTGCATTCTGTTTGACCAGCGCCTGCTGGGCGACCACTTGGGCCTGCGCCGAATCGACACTGGTCTGCAAATCCTTGGGATCGAGGCGGGCCAGCACTTGTTTGGCCGTCACCCGGTCACCGACGTCTACCGATCGCTGGATGATCTTGCCGCCCACGCGAAACGACAGCTCGGTCTGGACCCGGGCCTGGATATCGCCGGTGAGGGTGACCGCGGCGGCGTAATCCGCCGGTTTGACGACTTGTATGAACACCCTCGGCAGGTATTCCTTGACGGGTTCTTTTTTATCGCACGCCGTCAGCAGAGTGACGACGCTCAAGGCCATGATGACTTTCAATCCGGTGACCGCCATGCAAACTCCTAGGCCTTTTTTATGGGCAATACGACAGAGAGCTTAGAACAGCGTTCAAAGCTTGCACACCCGGCTTATGAAGAAAAAAACTGTGATGGATGGCGCTGAATACGCCTGTCGTAGAGGCTGCGAGTGCCTGATGAGGGCATTGGCCGAACTTATCAGAGACTTCTAAACCGCCCTCGACAATCACGCTCTCAGGCTTGGTGTCATCGCTCGGCTCCTTGCGCACATAGTGGTCATACAACTTGAGCAGGTACTTCTTCGCAGCTCGATATGGCCCTTCTTCGCCGCTGGCGAAATCGGCGCTTCGGCACCCTGAGTCAACACACGGTAGCCCAGGTTTTGTTTGGCCCAACTGAACAGCACCTACCGACTTTAAACGCAAGAATTCAAATACCGTTAAAACATATAGATATCACGCAAAAAACCAGTCGCAGATTTGCCGTCGCAATGGATGACGACTACTTTCCTTTGCGCTGTAGGAGGGATCTTTTTTTCGAAATGCCCCTCCAAGAACGGACAGCTTTTGGCCAGACTCCCTCGGCCGAACCCTCACAAGGAAGAGAAAATGGCAGACGTAAAAGTGCCAGAGCGACTGGATCCGCAAGACTTCGTGAAGTTATTGATGGCGTTGCGCAGGGCGTTGAAGGTGCGGGGGGCCTGAATTCGCTTTTGATTTTTGTGGCGAGGGGACTTGCCCCCTCGCCACAAGAGCCCCCCCACTTCAGCTGATACCCCCCAATAAAAACGCCGACGCTTTATCAGCCGTCGGCGTTTGAAACCTTGAAGGGTTTTGTTGCTGCGTCGAATCAGAACGCCGGCAGAACCGCGCCGCTGTACTTCTTCTCGATGAAGGCTTTCACTTCAGGACTGGTCAAAGCCTTGGCCAGTTTCTGAATGGCAACGCTGTCCTTGTTGTCCGGACGAGCCACCAGGAAGTTCACGTAAGGCGAATCTGCACCTTCGATCACCAGCGCGTCTTTAGCCGGGTTCAGGCCTGCTTCCAGCGCGTAGTTGGTGTTGATCATGTCCAGGTCAACCTGATCCAGCACACGCGGCAGCATGGCCGATTCCAGTTCCTTGAACTTGAAGTTGTGCGGGTTCTTGGCGATGTCTTTCGGGGTCGCCAACGCGTTTTTCGGGTCTTTCAGTTCGATCAGGCCAGCCTTCTGCAGCAGGATCAGGGCACGGCCGCTGTTGCTGCCTTCGTTCGGAATGGCAATGGTCGCGCCATCTTTGAGCTCAGCCAGAGTTTTGACTTTCTTCGAGTAGCCGCCGAACGGTTCGACGTGTACGCCGATCACGGTTACCAGGTTAGTGCCTTTGCCTTCGTTGAAGCTTTTCAGATAAGGCAGGGTCTGGAAGTAGTTGGCGTCCAGACGCTTCTGGTCAACCTGCACGTTTGGCTGAACGTAGTCGGTGAAAACTTTGATTTCCAGGTCCACGCCTTCTTTGGCGAGGGTTGGCTTGATCAGTTCCAGAATCTCGGCGTGTGGAATCGGGGTCGCCGCAACCACCAGTTTCTCACCAGCCTGGGCCAGGCCAGCAGTCAGGGCAGCCGCCAGTGCGGTGAACAACAGAACCTTTTTCATGCAGTGTCCTTATCGAAAATCTCGGTCGTCGTCGACGACGGCTAAATAATGTGCCAGTGAAGTGCTATCGCTGGCGTGGAGCGGACAATACCGATATTTTTTATTCCCGAATAATATCTTTTATTCACTTTCATATTCCATTTTGTTCATACAGATCGCTCCAGCGTCTGCGTCAGACTTTCCAGCAAATGCTTGAGCGCAGAATGTTCCGTGGCGGTGCCGTTTTTGATCAGTTGAACCGCCTGCTGTTCGATCTGCGCCAGCGATACCGGCGTCTCCAGCAAATTCAGATGCTCGGGCAAAATCTCGTCGCCAGTGCTCACCAGCAATGCGAAGTGAATGACGTTCTCCAGCTCTCGGGTATTGCCCGGCCAACTGTGCCGCTCCAGCACTTGCTGCGCGGTCTCACTGATCAGCGGGACGGGCAGGTCGAGACGCTGGCTGTAGATGCCGAGGAAATACTCGGCTAGCGAGAGGATATCGCCCACCCGGTCACGCAAGGCCGGTAGCTCCAGGTGCCCTTCACTGAGGTAGTGATAAAGCCGCTCATGAAATTTCCCGGCGGCCACTGCCTGGGCCAGATCAATGCTGGTGGCCGCGACCAGGCGCACGTCTACCGGGCTCGGTTGATGTGCACCCACCCGGGTGACTTCGTGATTCTCAAGTGCGGACAGCAATTTGATCTGGATCGGCAGCGGCAAATCGCCGATCTCGTCCAGATAGAGCGTGCCGCCGTTGGCCGAGCCGAACCACCCGGCACGACTGCTCGCCGAGCCGCTGAAGCTGCCCGCCGCATAACCGAACAATTCAGCATCGGCGTAGGTCGGGCTGATCGCGCCGCAATTGACCGAAACGAACAACCCGCCGCGATCACTGGCACGATGGATATGCCGTGCGAGCAATTCCTTGCCGCTGCCGGTTTCACCGCGAATCAACACCGAGATTGAACGCGGTGCCAGTTGTTCCAGTTCCTGGCGCAACTGGCGCGAGCGCGGATCGACAAACACCAGCGCTTTGGCGCGGATGCTCAGGGGACTTTTTTCTGCATCGGGAAAGGTCAGCAGCGGCTGACCGAAATGTTCAAGGCTCATGGCAGACTCCCGCCCAAAACCGCCGGGAGACGGGGGGCGCTGTTTTTAAAAAACAAAAGCAAAGTAGAAAAGGTTCAAGCGCGGCGCAGGGCGTGAAGTTCCATGCGGTTCTGCAGGCGATAGAGGTAGGCAAACCCCTGCTCCCAGCGCTGGTGACCGGACTTCACATTGATGTGCCCGGCCCCCGATAAAATCCCCGCCTCGGCACCCCAGTTGCGCGCCAGTTCAAGGGCTCGCGGCGCACTCACGGCGCTGTCGTTGTCGGAACTGACGACCTGGCTCGGGAACGGCAACAGGTCGGTGGGAATCGGTGCGAAGTTACGCAACGCCGGCGCACACGCCGGGCGCTCGACATCCGCTGGCGCGACCAACAAGGCCCCGCGCACCTGACGCAAAAACTGCACGGGCGCAGCGGCAGCCCAATGGGCGACAGTGATGCAACCCAGACTGTGAGCGATCAGGATCACCGGCGTGCTGTCGGCGGCAATCGCCTCGGCCAGTGCCGCGACCCAGTCTTCCCGACGCGGCGTCAGCCAATCGGCCTGCTCCACCCGCGCGCTGTTCGGCAGGCTGTTCTGCCAGTGGCTTTGCCAATGATCTTCCGGCGATCCTTGCCAGCCCGGCACAATCAGGTAGCGAATTGATTCGTTGCGCATGGGGGGAGCTCTCCTGCTGCGTGTCTGTTCCTGATCGAGTATAGGGAGGGGATTTATATTCGTTAAGGAATAAGAAGCTATGTATTAAGATCCGCATAGAATAAGCAAATCCCACTGTTTCATCGCCAAGGCATTTTTCAGAGCAAAAAAAAGGACCGCACCCTGCCAAGGAGACGGCCCCGGAAACTCAAAATCTGTGAAGCGATGATTGGTTAAAACGATTATCTTATAAAGGAATATTTAATTGCTTTATAAGATCTAAAACGCATATAGCCATCAGCGAAACGTTGACGGCCCCACCGCCTGCTTGTGCCTTAACGTATCGCCTCTTTGGGTCAAATTGATGACGGGCGCCTTTGCCATCGCTTACATCGTGTTTGAGTTTTCGGTTTCATCCTTCACGCCTGAGCAGCACGCACCTCCCGAGGTTGCGCAGCGTCTTTACGCTCAAACCGGTTCGCCCGCCCAAACGTCCCGAAATCATTGAACCGCACACCCATCTCGCGCATCACTTTATGCGCCACCGGCACGGTCATCTGACGGATGTAGAACGGTTCCTTCACCACAAAGTGATGGATGCCATGGCTGCTGCCGAAGTTGAAGCAGAACGCCTGCAACGGCCACAGCCACCAGGCGTTCAACACCTGGCACTGCTTCATCACGTTCCCCGGCTCGATGTCACCGTAGTAGTGCATGTTCGAGCTGATGAAGTGCAGGCAGAACGTGCGCAACACGTTCGGGCCGATGATGACCACGGCCGCAATGTTGATCACCTGCATCACTGACAACGTCGTTGCCGACCACTCGATTGGCGCGCCCATCAGGGATGCGATGCCATTGGCCGCATGGAAGCCGAGGAACACGTACCACGCGCCCCAATGCACCAGCGCCAGCGGCGCGTAGACCTTGAGCGTGCGCTGGACAATACTGAATTTATGCGCCCAGGTCTTGGCTCGCAGCATGCGGATGAAGGACGACATCATGTTGTCACCGACCATCAGCATCCGCGCAAATCCCCAGGGTTCGCCGTTGGTGATGGCGCGTTCTTCCATATCGGTTTCAGTGCCCGATACCTTGTGGTGATTGAGGTGCAGATGCCGACGGATCCACGGATTGATCGTGCTCGGCCGCGCCAGCCACACCAGCCCCATCATCAGGTTGTGCGGCACGCGCTGTTTGCGAAAGTACATGCTGTGAATCAGATCGTGTTCCAGTTCGTGGGTCAACGAGGCGAAAAACGCGTTGAGCAACAGGCACGCCCACCAGGCCATGTGGCCGGTCATGTACAGCGCCGCCGAACCGATCATCCCGGCCAGGGCAAAGGCCAGAATGCCGGCGCCGAGGGCGTCCTGATGGTTGAGAATCGGGTAGCGCTGACGCAGTTCGACACCCTTGGCCAGCACCACTTCACGAATATGTGCTGATCGCTGCGCTGCATTCAATCGCTGGGGACTTGCAGAAGTACCGTGCATGCTTCCATCCTCTGGTTATTGATGTTCGCATCCTGCCTTGCGAATGTTTACAAGGTGGTAGCCATGAACGCCAACCTGTTGACCGGAAGCGCCAATCAGCATGACTGAACCGACCTCCCTCGCCAGCTGGACCCGCGCCCTGCGCAAGCAGCTCGATGCGCTGGGCCTCGACAGCACCGCCCTGTGCCAGCAGGCGGGGCTCGACCCGCGATTGATGGACGACCCGAACGCCCGTTACCCGTTGTCCGGCACCACGCGCCTGTGGGAAATCGCCGTGCAGGTCAGTGGCGATCCGGCAATCGGCCTGCGCGTATCGCGTTTCGTCAGCCCCACCACGTTTCATGCGCTCGGTTATGCGCTGGTGGCCAGCGGCAGTTTGCGCGAGGTGTTCGAACGCATCGTGCGTTATCACCAGGTGGTCAGCGATGCCCTGGAACTGGAGCTGACCCGCACCGAGGACCGCTACCGCTTTCGCCTGAAAATTCCTGTGGGCAACCCGGCACCTGCGTTCGAAGCCATCGACGCCTTCACGGCGATTTACGTACGCACCTGCCGCAATCGCCTCGGTCGGGACTATGCACCGCTGGCGGTGTACCTGCGCCGCCCGGAACCCGCCGATGCCCACCAATGGCACAAAGTCTTCCGTTCACCGGTGTATTTTTCGGCAGAAGAAGACCGCGTGGAGTTTTCCCTGGTGGATTTCGACAGCCACCTCGATGACGCCAACCCGGAACTGGCTGAACACAACGAAACCGTGCTCAACCGCGCCTTGGCACAGCTCAAACCGTTGACCTGGGAGCGCAAGGTCCGCGACGCCATCGAAGAGCAATTACCCGAAGGCGAGCCCAGCGCCGAACACATCGCCAAGGCCCTGCACCTGAGCTTGCGCAGCCTGCAACGGCATTTGGCGGATGAGGGGTGTCGGTTCGATACGCTGCTCAATGAAAGTCGCGAAAACCTGGCGCTGCTGCACCTGCGCGACCCGCAATGCTCGTTGAGTGAGGTCAGTTACTTGCTGGGGTTTGCCGATACCAGCAGCTTCAGCCGCGCGTTCAAACGCTGGACGGGGATGACGCCGGGGCAGTTTCGGGATGGGTTGCGCTGACTGATCCAGACATTGGGTCGCCTCGCCCGGCCTCTTCGCGAGCAAGCCCGCGATAAGGCCGGATCAGACACCACAAAAAAGCTTCAGCGCCCGCGATCCCGTCGCAACAACTTGCGCACCCGCGCCACCAACTCGCTCACCGCAAACGGCTTGAGCAAATAATCGTCCTCATGCAACTCCAATCCGCGCAGGCGATCCTCGATGCCGTCCTTGGTGGTCAGGAACAGCACCGGCGTCTCTCCGAGCTTGCGGATCTGTTGCTGCAACTGCCAGCCGTTGAGCCCCGGCAGCATGACGTCGAGGATGATCAGCTCGTATTCGCCGGTCTCGATGAAACGCCGGCCGTCCATGCCGTTGAGCGCGACATCCACCGAATAGCTCGCCTCGTTCAGGCCGTTGGCCAGGAGTTTGGCGGTCTCCGGTTCGTCTTCCACTAGCAGTACACGCATGGCACACCTCGATTATCGTCGCCACAGGCTAGGCGCCTTCGCGGGCAAAGCCCACCAATAACGTCGCGCGTTAAAAAATCGCCAGTGCCCGCAACCGCTCGGCATCGACAATTTCGATCTCGCCGTACTTGAGATTCAGGATTCCCTGGCCCTGCAAATCCTTGAGCAACTGATTGGTGGTCTGGCGCGACAACGACAGCAGTGACGCCAACTGCTCCTGTGGCAATTGCAGCACCCGGCGGGGTGGATCGATTTCGCCGTAGCCTGCAGCGATCATCAGCAAACGATGGGCGAGACGTGCCGGGGCAGGCATCAGGCTCAATTGTTCAAGGTTGATGAAGGTCAGGCGCAGTTTGTGGCTCATCAGCAACGCCAGTTGCCGCCAGTACACCGGTTGTTCGTCGAGCAACTTAAGCAGTGCCGCTTGCGGGATGTGCAACAGGGTGCACGTCCCCACAGCGAAGGCGTCGTGGGTCCGCGCCTGGCCGTCGAACAGGCAGATTTCACCAAACCAGTGCGGCGGTTCCACCAGGCTCAGCAGCGCTTCCTTGCCTTGCTCACTGACCGCGCCGATGCGCACCGAGCCTTCAAGCACCGCATACAATCCGCACGGCGGATCGCCGCGTTTGAACAGCAATTGCCCGGACGACAGGCGCCGCAGCCGGGCCGCGGCCAGCAGACTATCCTGAAAGGGAACAGGTAGATGACTGAACCACTGGCCGCTCATCAAGCGCGAGCGCCAAACCTGCATGTCCATGGAAACTCCTGGAGATTGTCGCCTGCCTGACAGAGCGGAAAGTGAACCCGGGGCATGATCAATCACCCTACAGGAGGAATAACAATGAAAAGCCTCGTTGACCATCTCAGTCAATACGCCGCCTACCACCGTGATCCGCGCAACATCGCCAGCCACTTTATCGGTATTCCGTTGATTGTGGTGGCCGTTGCGGTGCTGCTGTCACGGCCGCAATGGGCCGGAGGCTGGCTTTCGCCGGCGGTGCTGGTGTCGTTGGCGTCGGCTTGGTTTTACCTGCGCCTGGAGTTGCGCCTTGGGGTGCTGATGGTCGTGTTGCTGGGGCTGTCCGTTTGGGCGGGCCAGCTGTTGGCACAGCAAAGCACGCTGGTCTGGCTATCGAGCGGTATCGGCATGTTTGTGGTGGGCTGGGTGATTCAATTTGTCGGGCATCATTACGAAGGACGTAAGCCGGCGTTTGTCGATGATGTGACCGGGTTGATTGTCGGGCCGTTGTTTGTGGCAGCGGAGTTGGCGTTTTTGTTGGGCTTGCGGCATGACCTGAAAGAGCAGATCGAGGCGCGGGCCGGGGGTGTGCGAATCAATCCGAATCGCGCTGCGGCGTAAGACGCCATCGCGAGCAAGCTCGCTCCCACAGGGTTTCTATGTTCACCATAGATCCAAGTTGGGAGCGGGCTTGCTCCGGGCGGCGTTCCGACGATGCTTTTGCTTTAGAGGTTGGCGAGCTTCTGTCAGATCTTGGGCTTGAAGAACAGCGTTTCGCCCTTCGCCAGCCCGATCAGGCTGTCGTGATCTTTCACCACTTCCGCCTCGATCAATTCGCTCTGACCTTCAACCTTCAACGTCACCCGTGTCGTCGCGCCCAACGGACGGATATCGCGCACTTCGGCCCCGTGGTGATCTTCCAGTTCATGCCGCGACAACGACACCTCATGCGGACGGAACAGCACGTGGTTGTCCTCACCCAAATGCAGTCGGTTGGAATCACCGAGGAAGTGATAAACAAAATCGCTGGCCGGGTTTTCGTAGACATCACCCGGTGAGCCGATCTGCTCGATCACCCCCTTGTTCATCACCACGATCCGGTCGGCGACTTCCATCGCTTCTTCCTGGTCGTGAGTCACGAACACCGAGGTCAGGTTGATGTCTTCGTGCAGCCGCGCCAACCAGCGACGCAGTTCTTTACGGACCTTGGCGTCGAGGGCGCCGAAGGGTTCGTCGAGCAGCAGGACTTTCGGTTCAACCGCCAAGGCGCGAGCCAGGGCAATACGTTGACGCTGACCGCCAGAGAGTTGTTCCGGGTAGCGATCCGACAGCCAATCCAGTTGCACCATGCTCAGCAGCTCGTGGACTTTCACCGCGATCTGGCTTTCGCTCGGGCGCTGGTTTTTCGGCTTCATGCGCAGGCCGAACGCGACGTTGTCGAACACGGTCATGTGGCGGAACAGCGCGTAGTGCTGGAACACGAAACCGACGTTGCGATCACGTACGTCATGGCCGGAGACGTCTTCACCGTGGAACACGATGCTGCCCTGATCCGGCGTTTCGAGACCGGCGATGATCCGCAACAGCGTGGTCTTGCCGCAACCGGATGGACCCAGCAGCGCCACGAGTTCGCCGCTTTGAATGTCCAGGCTGATGTTGTCCAGCGCCTTGAACGCGTGAAAATTCTTGCTGACGTTACGCACTTCGATCGACATGACTTATTCCTCCGCGGCGCTGGCGCGCAGGCGGTTAATACGGTTTTCGCTCCACTGCTTGAGCAGCAGGATGAAGAGCGCCAGGATCAGCAACAGGCTCGCCACGGCGAACGCGGCCACGTGGTTGTATTCGTTGTAGAGGATCTCGACGTGCAGTGGCAGGGTGTTGGTCACCCCGCGAATGTGCCCGGAAACCACCGACACCGCACCGAACTCACCCATGGCCCGCGCCGTACACAGCACCACGCCGTAGATCAGGCCCCATTTGATATTGGGAACGGTGACGTGCCAGAACATCTGCCAGCCATTGGCGCCCAGCAGGCGCGCGGCCTCTTCCTCTTGAGTGCCCTGTTCCTGCATCAGCGGGATCAGCTCACGCGCCACGAACGGCACCGTGACGAAAATCGTCGCCAGCACGATGCCCGGCAAGGCGAAGACGATCTGGATGTCGTGATCCTGCAGCCAAGGTCCGAACAGGCCCTGGGCACCGAACATCAGCACGTAGACCAGACCGGCGATCACCGGCGACACCGAGAACGGCAGGTCGATCAGCGTGACCAGCATGCTCTTGCCGCGGAACGAGTACTTGCTCACGCACCACGCGGCGCTGACGCCGAACACCAGGTTCAACGGCACCGAAATCAGCACGGCGATCACCGTGAGTTTCAGCGCCGACAGTGCATCCGGTTCGAAGATCGCGGTAAAGAAAGCACCGAGGCCAAGCTTCAGGCCCTGGGACACCACGATGAACAGCGGCAACAGTAGAAACAGCGCAAAAATCAGCCAGCCAAGGCCGATCAGGATTCTTCGCGAAGTGGCACTGCCACGGCGCGCAGCGTTGGCCGAAGAGGCGGCCGCAATAGACGATTGGGACATGGTTCGCGCCTCCTTATGGGGTTTCGATGCGACGTTGCAGCAAGTTGATCAGCAGCAACAGGACGAAGGAAACCACCAGCATCAGTACACCAATGGACGTGGCGCCGGTGTAATCGTACTGGTCGAGCTTGACCATGATCAGCAGCGGCAGGATCTCGGTTTTCATTGGCATGTTGCCGGCGATGAAAATCACCGACCCGTACTCGCCGACCCCGCGGGCAAAGGCCAAAGCGAACCCCGTCAGCCACGCCGGGAGCAATGCGGGCACCAGAATGTAACGGAAAACCTGTAACGGTTTTGCCCCGAGACACGCCGCCGCTTCTTCCACTTCGCGCGGAATATCAGCCAATACTGGCTGTACGGTACGTACTACGAATGGAAGTGTCACAAAAGTGAGGGCAAGGGTGATGCCGAGGGGGGTGTACGCGATCTTGAAACCCAGGTCCGCTGCAAACTGACCGACCAAACCGGTGGGGGTGTACAACGCCGTCAGCGCTATACCGGCTACCGCAGTCGGCAACGCGAAGGGCAAGTCGATCATTGCGTCGATGACTTTGCGACCGGGGAAGGTATAGCGCACCAGTACCCAGGCGAGCAGCGTGCCGATCACGCCGTTGATGATCGCCGCATAGAGCGCGGTGCCGAAGCTCAGCTTCAACGCCGCCAGCACCCGTGGCGCCGAGATAATTGCCCAGAACTGATCCCAGGTGAGTTGGGCGGCATGGACGAACATCGCCGCCAGTGGAATGAGCACAATCAGGCTGAGGTACACCAAGGTGTAGCCCAGCGTCAGCCCGAAGCCGGGTATGACGGGGGAGATACGACGCGACATAAAAGTCCTTGGTTGAGAACGCGCAAAGCCCCGACGGTTAAATCGGGGCTCGTTGATGGCTATTTAAGACTACTGCGCCTGATAAATCTGGTCGAACACGCCGCCGTCATTGAAGAACTTCGGTTGCGCGGTTTTCCAGCCGCCGAAGTCTTTGTCGATGGTCACCAGGTCCAGGGTCGGGAACTGCTTGGCGTACTTGGCAGCCACGTCCTTGTCACGTGGACGATAGAAGTTTTTCGCGGCAATTTCCTGACCTGCCGGGCTGTACAGGTGCTTGAGGTACGCTTCGGCGATCTGCTCGTTGCCCTTTTTCTCGGCGTTCTTGTCGACCACGGCCACCGGAGGCTCGGCGAGGATCGACAGCGAAGGCACGACGATTTCAAACTTGTCGGCGCCGCCGTCTTCTTTCAGCGCCAGGAACGCTTCGTTTTCCCAGGCCAGCAACACATCGCCCTGACCGTTGTTGACGAAGGTAATGGTCGAACCGCGAGCGCCGGTGTCCAGCACAGGCACGTGTTTGAACAGGGTCTGGATGTAGTCCTTGGCCTTGGTTTCGTCACCGCCGTTGGCTTTCAGGCCATAGGCCCAGGCCGCGAGGAAATTCCAGCGGGCGCCGCCGGAGGTTTTCGGGTTCGGGGTGATGACAGAGACGTCGTTCTTGACCAGATCGCCCCAGTCCTTGATGCCTTTCGGGTTGCCCTTGCGCACCAGGAACACAATGGTCGAAGTGTACGGCGTGCTCGCTTCTGGCAGACGCTTCTGCCAGTCAATCGGAAGGGTCTTGCCGAGTTTGGCGATTTCGTCGATGTCACCCGCCAGGGCCAGGGTCACGACGTCGGCACGCAGACCGTCGATCACCGCGCGGCCCTGCTTGCCCGAACCACCATGGGATTGCTGGATTTTTACAGTGTCGCCGGCGTGATCCGCCTGCCAGTACTTGATGAACTCGGCGTTGTAATCCTGGTACAGCTCACGCGTCGGGTCGTACGACACATTGAGCAGCTCGTAATCCTTGGCAACCGCGGATCCCGCAAAAAGGGCGCTGGCCAGGGCGGCCAAAGCGAAATGACGAATCGACGACATGGTGAAAGCTCCTGGAATTCTGTTTGTGTTGGCTTTTTTATGGAGACGGGAAGCGGATTGCCGGTTGCTTAGCTCGGTTTGTTGCCCGGGTTCTGCAAACGGAATTTTTCTTTGCGTTCGATCTGGACGACCTGGGCGTTATGCACAGTGATCTCCACAGCCCCAAAGCGCAGATCGCGCAATGCGCTCTGGATCTCACGCAAAATGGTTGCTTCGTCTTGGCCATCAACACTGCGTAGGGATGCGCTCATGATGCTGCTCCTTCAACTGAGAGGTTGCCTGGCAGTGGCGGCACTGCTTGCGGCGTGAGACCAATAGTAGTGAGGAGTAGATATTCTTAAAAAGACTATTTAAGAATGTTTATATAACTTAAAGACTGATCGTTCCCACACAGCACGTGGGAACGATCGAACGCGGGCTTAGCGAATAATGGGCGCACACATCCAATCCAGTTGCTCTGCCGGCACCGGTCGCCCAAACCAGTAGCCTTGCCCCAGATCGCATTCATGCTCGAGCAGGAATCCGGCCTGCTCGACCTGCTCGATACCCTCGGCATGCACTTGCATGCCCATGCTCTGCGCCAAGGCAATGATCACTCGCACAATCGCCGCGTCGTCTTCATCACATGGCAACCCGGCGATGAAGCCTTGGTCGATCTTGAGTTTCTGCACTGGCAATCGCTTGAGCCGCAGCAGCGACGAATAACCCGTGCCGAAATCGTCGATGGCCAGCCGCACGCCCAACTCTCGCAAGCGATGCATCTGCTCCAGCGCTACCTCCGGATCATCCATCACTGCACTTTCGGTCACTTCCAGCTCCAGATGCGCCGGATCAAGCCCCGTCGCATCAAGCACCTGAGCCACCTGCTGATACAGCTCGCGCCGGGCAAACAGTCGCGATGAGACATTTACCGCCACAAACGCCAACCCCACACCCGCCGCTCGCCACTGGCACATTTGCTGACAGGCCTGCTGCATAACCCAGGCATCAATCTCGGCAATCAGCCCGGTACGCTCGGCAATGGGGATGAACTCTGCCGGCGACACCAGCCCGCGCTGCGGATGCGCCCAACGCACCAGTGCTTCGACGCCGATCAGGCGACTGGTTTTGAGGTCATGCACGGGTTGGTAATAGACGCGCAACTCCTGCTGCTGGAGGGCGCGGCGCAGTTCAAAGGCAATTTCCACCCGCTGCTGCGCGTGGGCGGTCAACTCTTCGGTATAGAGCGCGTAGCCATCCCGGCCCGCGCTCTTGGCCTTGAACAAGGCCGAATCGGCGTTGCGCAACATTTGCTCGGCACTCAAGGCATCACTCGGAAACTGACTGATGCCGACACTGGCATTGATAAACAGTCGATGCCCCTCAATGTGGAACGGCTCCCGCAGGCCATCGATGATTCGCTGAGCCAGCACCGCGGCTTGTGCCACTTGCGGACAGCTTTCGGCGAGCACCGCAAATTCGTCACCACCCAGACGCGCCAGGGTCATGCCTGGGCCGAACATGGCATTCAAATGCTCGGCCACCGCCTTAAGCAGTTGATCACCGACGGTATGTCCGAGGCTGTCGTTAATCATCTTGAAGTGATCCAGGTCGATCATCAGCAACGCGCAGCCCCGTTTATGGATTTGCGCCGATGTCAGCGCCTGTTCGACACGATCGGTGAATAACAGTCGATTGGGCAGATCGGTCAGCGGATCGTGGTGAGCCAGATGCTTGAGTTCGTGCTCGGAATTTTTGATCGCACTAATATCGGAAAACACCGCCACGTAGTGGCTACGCAGGCCCTGATCGTCATGGATGATGCGGATGGTTTGCCATTGCGGGTAGATTTCACCGCTTTTACGGCGATTCCAGATCTCCCCACTCCACTCACCAGTGCTGTTGAGTGTCGCGAACATCGACTGGTAGAACGCCGGCGGATGATGGCCGGATTTGAACAGGCTGGGTTGCTGGCCCAGCACCTCATCGCACTGATAACCGGTGATCGCCATGAAGGCCCGGTTCACATGGACAATCAGCCCGTTGCTATCGGTGACCAACACGCCCTCACGGGTGCAATCGAACACGGCGGCGGCCTGGCGCAAACGCTCACGGTCGGCATGCCGCTCGCGCAGCCTGGCGCCGATCCCCAGGCATTTAAACAGTCGGGCCCGGGCAAGGAAGATCAAACCGGTACTGAGCACCACCCAGAAATAACCGTTGATCAGTTGCCATCGCAATAGCTCGGCAGAGCTATCGAAGAAACTGTTCAATATATAGCCGCTGACGGCCATCCAGGCGACTGAAAGCAACAGGTAAAGCAGCGCTGCCCGCAAGGCGTCGCGATAGGTGGCAGACATTAGAGCGTCCATGTCCCTACAGAAAGGTTGGAATTATAGGTCAAGGACACATTCAGCCACTCTTATCTGAAAGGGCGACTGGTTTTATCCGTGGGCTTAGTGATAATGCAACGGCTGTTTTTTCTTTATCGAGGGCCCTACAGCCTATGTGGTACGAAGGTTTACTCGGCTTGTCGCCCTGGTCACTGGTGGCAGTCACCCTGCTGATGACCCACGTCACGATCGTTGGCGTCACAGTCTATCTCCATCGTTATTCAGCCCATCGCTCGCTTGAGCTCAATGCCGGCCTGAAACATTTCTTCCGCTTCTGGCTGTGGTTGACCACAGCGCAGAACACACGCGAGTGGACCGCTATCCACCGCAAGCATCACGCCAAATGCGAAACCGTCGATGACCCGCACAGCCCGGTCGTCAAAGGTCTTTCCACCGTTTTGCGCAAAGGTGCCGAGTTGTACCGCGCCGAAGCGGAAAACCCGGAGACCCTGCGCATCTACGGCAAGAACTGCCCCGAAGACTGGATCGAACGTAATCTCTACAGCCGATTCCCGCTGTTGGGTGTGGCGATCATGGGTGTCATCGACCTGCTGCTGTTCGGCACCATCGGCATCACCATCTGGGCCATCCAGATGATGTGGATCCCGGTGTGGGCCGCCGGCGTGGTCAATGGCCTTGGCCATGCCATCGGCTACCGCAACTTCGAATGCCGCGATGCCGCCACCAATCTGGTGCCTTGGGGCATCCTGATCGGCGGTGAAGAACTGCATAACAACCATCACACCTACCCTAACTCGGCAAAATTGTCGGTGAAGAAGTGGGAGTTCGACCTCGGTTGGGCCTGGATCCAGGTCTTCAGTTTCTTCCGTCTAGCCAAGGTCCAGCGGGTCGCTCCCATCGCGCACCGGGTTGAAGGCAAAGGCAGCCTGGACATGGACACCGCCATGGCGATCCTCAACAACCGCTTCCAGATCATGGCCCAGTACCGAAAATTGGTGATCGCGCCTCTGGTCAAGCAAGAGCTTGAAAAGGTCGATCACTCGGTCCGCCATCAATTCCATCGCGCCAAGCGCCTGCTTTCGCGGGAAACCAGCTTGCTGGACGAAAAACACCACGTTCGCATCCAGACCATGCTCGAACACAGCCAGGCGCTGAAGGTAATTTACGAAAAACGCTTGGCCTTGCAGCAGATCTGGGTCAAGACCAGCTCAAATGGTCACGACATGCTCGCCGCCATCAAGGATTGGGTGCATGAAGCTGAGGCCAGCGGGATTCAATCCCTGCGTGACTTCGCCGACCAGTTGAAGACCTACTCCCTGCGCCCTGCCGCTGTCTGATGCCGTTGATCGGTGCGCCCCGCCAGCGGGCGCACCCTTCGGAACTAAGCTCCAAATCCCCTATCTCAAAGACACTTCGCCACCCCTGGCGGGTTTCGTTGTCGCCGCTTTCGAGTCCAGAACAGCGCACGCCCTTTGAGATTTGTCCCTATGGTCCCAAAAAACCTGCACGACTCATCCTTTGCGCAATCGCCCGACACAGCTCAAACCCTGATGGCGCTGATGCATGCCCAAAGTGAAGTGGCGCGCCTGAGCGAACGCGAACAGCTGTTCAGTTCGCTGCTGGTGAGTGTCAACGCAGTGTTGTGGGCATTCAACTGGGAAACCCGGCAGGTGCTTTATGTCAGCCCGGCCTATGAGCGAATTTTCGGCCGCTCCGCCGGCAGTTTGCTGTCCGACTACAACGAATGGCGCGACAGCATTTACCCCGACGACCTGGACTATGCAGAGCGCAGCCTGGCCGACGTGTTGGTCAAAGGTGCGGTTGAAGACCGCGAATACCGCATCATCGATGCCGATGGGCAGGTGCGTTGGCTCAGCGACAAATGCTTCATCAATCGTCAGGCGGAACCCGGCCAACCCGTGATCATCGTCGGCATTGCCGAAGACATCACCGAAAAGAAGCGGATGGAAGCCGAACTGCAACGCCTGGCCACCACTGACGTGCTGACTCAAAGCAGCAATCGACGGCACTTCTTCGAATGCGCGCAAAAGGAGTTTGCGCAGGCACGCAAACAAGGCACACCGCTGGCGTTCCTGCTGCTGGACATCGATGATTTCAAAGGGATCAACGACACGTACGGTCATCCACAAGGTGACGTAGTGCTGCAACAGATCGCAGAGAGCGGTCGCGCGGCGCTTCGCCGAGGCGATGTGTTCGGGCGAATCGGTGGTGAAGAGTTTGCGGCGGTGTTTCCTGGCTGTGCGCCGGACATGGCCCTGCAAGTGGCGGAAAGATTGCAACGGCAGATTCAACAATTGAGCTTTAGCCATGACGACCAGACGTTTGGCATTACTGTCAGCCAGGGTTTGACCAGCCTCACCGACGAGGACGAAAGCCTCGACAGCCTGTTTGCCAGGGCGGATACGGCGATGTATCAAGCCAAGCGGCAGGGCAAGAACCGGATCATCTCCGGTTAATCCGCCGAACGCCCCCAGGGATTGTGTATCGATTACTTTTTGCGTAATCGCATCAGTTCCGGCAACCCAATCTTGAGCAACCGCGCTGTTCGGCTTTTCGCCAATTCTTCCACGCCCTCATGTTCGGTCAGGCGCGCCAATTGCGCCGCCATGTTCATCACCAGCGCTTCGCGTGAATAAACCCCGCCACCGAGCTGATAGACCGCCGCAATCAGCTCTCGCAGCTCCAGCGGCAGACGCCAGCGCGTGCGCAGCGCCGAGCCGTAGGCCGCGCCGAACTCGGCCAGCGCATCACCGATGTCCTCCCACTCGTCCAGATCACCTCCGCCCTGCTTCCACTCTTGCAAACATCGCAGCAGAGCCAGGTCACCCAGACGATGCAGCATGCCTGCGCAGTAACAGCGCTCTTGTTCCAGATCCAGCAAGCGGGACAGCGTGCGGGCGTACTCGGCGGTGTGCAGCGACAACTCCCAGTTACGCTCGGCATAGTCCGCCAGTAGCGGATCGTCGAGCCGGGCACTGCGCTTGAGGGCCAACCCCAGAATGAGATTCATGCTTTGCCCGGCGCCCAAACGGTGCAACGCTTGGGACAGGGTCTGCACAGGATCACCAAGGTGATGCGCCGCACTGTTCGCGGCGGCGATCAGCACAGCGGTAATCTGCGGATCAGTGCGAATTTCATCTTCCATCCGCTTCAGATCGAGTCCACCGGGATTGAGGCTGCGCTGGACTGCGTTCTGTACGTCAGTCATCAACGGCGCACCGTCTGCCAGCTCTCGACGACGCTCCAGATACACCGCTAGCGTCATGCCGGGCGCCAACTTTGGCACCTCGCAGGAAACCTCTTCACCGGCGTTCAGCAACAACTCCTGCAGACGTTGGGTCAGGTTTTCCATGTTCAGGGGTTTGGTCAGGTACGCCGTGGGCGCCAAAGGCAAAGCCTCGTGTACGCTGCCACTGTCGTTTCGGCGACTCATCAGAATGAACGGCAGCGGTGGATTGCCCCGACGCTGACGCACGTTACGCAAGACATTCAAGCCATCGACACCGGGCAACTCCCAGTCAACGATTGCCAGGTCGTAGGGAATTTCCGCCAGCCGGTCGATTGCCTGTTGGCCATCGGCGCACAGATCCACCCGCGCATCGCAGCGCACTTTCAACAACACCTGCTTGAGCAAGTCTCGAGACCACGGGTCGGCCTCGGCAATCAAAACCCTCGGTGCAGCGGGTAAATCAACGACAGTCATGCAGCACGCTCCCTCGCAATGCTAAGAACCATAGTCAACACTGGCGACTCGAGACAAATCAAATGACCTGAATGTGTTTCAAGAGGCGTAAAAAAACCCGCCGAAGCGGGTTTTTTGTGGATCAGGTCACACACTGGGTGATCACAGCTCGGAGAAGCACTCTTCGATGATTGCCAGACCTTTGTCCAGTTGTTCGTCCGGCGAAGTCAGCGGTACCAGGACGCGCAGAACGTTGCCGTAAGTGCCGCAGGACAGCAGGATCAGACCCTTGTCGCGAGCCTTGGCCACAACAGCGGCTACCGCTGGAGCGTTCGGCTTGTGGCTGTCGCCATCAACGAACAGCTCGACCGCGATCATCGCGCCCAGGGCACGGACTTCGCCGATCACCGGGTACTTGGCCTGAATGGCTTTCAGGCCAGTGACCAGACGCTCGCCGACAGCTTTGCAGCGGTCCAGCAGGTGCTCTTCTTCGAACACTTCCATCACGGCCAGGGCCGCGGCGCAAGCAATCGGGCTACCGGCGTAAGTGCCGCCCAGGCCGCCTGGAGCAATGGCGTCCATGTATTCGGCCTTGCCGCACACACCGGCCAACGGGAAGCCGCCAGCGATGGATTTGGCGAAGGTGGTCAGGTCGGCAGCAACGCCCATCTGTTCCATGGCGAAGAAAGTGCCGGTACGACCAGCGCCGGTTTGTACTTCGTCAGCGATCAGCAGGATGCCGTGCTGGTCGCACAGCGCGCGCAGACGCTTCATGAACTCTTTAGGCGCGACGTAGAAACCGCCTTCACCCTGAACCGGCTCGATGATGATTGCAGCGATGTCACGCGGCTCGGCGTCGTTCTTGAAGATGCGTTCGATGCTGGCGATCGAATCGTCGATGCTCACACCGTGCAGTTCGTTCGGGTACAGCGCGCGGAAGATGCCGCCTGGCATCAGGCCCATGCCGGCCGAGTAAGGCACGACTTTACCGGTCAGGCCCAGGGTCATCATGGTGCGGCCGTGGTAAGCGCCGGTGAACGCGATCACGCCGGCACGGCCAGTGGCGGCACGGGCGATCTTGATGGAGTTTTCCACGGCTTCGGAGCCGGTGGTCACCAGCAGGGTTTTCTTGGCGAAATCACCCGGCACCTTGGCGTTGATTTTTTCGCACACTTCTACGTACGGTTCGTAAGCCAGTACCTGGAAGCAGGTGTGGGTCAGCTTGTTCAGCTGCTCGGTCACGGCGGCGATGATTTTCGGGTGCACGTGGCCGGTGTTCAGCACGGCGATACCGCCGGCGAAGTCGATGAACTCGCGACCTTCAACGTCGGTCACGGTGGCGTTCTTCGCGGACTCGGCGAAGATCGGGTGAATCTGGCCAACACCGCGTGGTACAGCGGCTTCGCGGCGTTTCATCAGGGATGCGTTAGTCTTGCTCATAAAGTCCTCATTCACCGCTCATCGGGCGGCGTGGTTCAAGGAAAATGCGGCGGGGAGGCAACTACGGCAGCATGCGATGATCGACTGCCACAGCTTTCCCGACCACAGAGAATATTCCGTTCGAAGCACGCAAAGGGACAGCGCTCTCGTGCCCTTTGCGTTTGAAGCAATGCCCTGCCGGGCTTAGATGCCCAGGCAGAGGTATTTGATTTCCAGGTAATCTTCGATGCCGTACTTGGAGCCTTCACGGCCCAGGCCCGACGCCTTGATGCCGCCGAACGGCGCGACTTCGTTGGAGATCAACCCGGTGTTGACGCCGACCATGCCGTATTCCAGGGCTTCAGCCACACGGAACACACGACCCAGGTCGCGAGCATAGAAGTACGAGGCCAGACCGAACTCGGTGTCGTTGGACATCGCGATCACGTCGGCTTCGTCTTTGAAGCGGAACAATGGCGCCAATGGACCGAAGGTTTCTTCCTTGGCCACGGCTGCGTTTTTCGGCACGTTGGTCAGGATGGTCGGCTCGAAGAAGTTGCCTTCCATGACCTTGCCACCGGCCAGAACGGTTGCGCCTTTGCTGATCGCGTCAGCAATGTGCTCTTGAACCTTGGCCACGGCTTTTCCGTCGATCAGCGGGCCAGTGGTGGTGCCGTCATCCAGACCGTTACCGATCTTGAGTTTGGCCACGGCCACTTTCAGCTTCTCGGCGAACGCGTCGTAGACCGAATCCTGAATGTACAGACGGTTGGCGCAGACGCAGGTCTGGCCGTTGTTGCGGTACTTGGAAATGATCGCGCCTTCGACGGCCTTATCCAGGTCCGCGTCGTCGAACACGATGAACGGCGCGTTGCCGCCCAGTTCCAGGGACACTTTCTTGATGTCCTTGGCGCATTCAGCCATTAGCTGGCGGCCGATTTCGGTCGAGCCGGTGAAGGACAGTTTGCGAACGATCGGGTTGCTGGTCAGCTCGCTGCCGATGTCGCCGGCGCTACCGGAAACAACGCTGAACACACCGGCAGGAATGCCGGCACGCTGGGCCAGTTCAGCCAGAGCGAATGCGGAAAACGGAGTTTGCGAAGCAGGCTTGAGCACCATGGTGCAACCGGCGGCCAGTGCCGGGCCGGCTTTACGGGTGATCATCGCGGCCGGGAAGTTCCACGGGGTGATTGCAGCGGTCACGCCGATTGGCTGCTTGATCACGATCAGACGCTTGTCTGGCTGGTGGCCCGGAATCACGTCACCGTAGACGCGCTTGGCTTCTTCAGCGAACCATTCAATGAAGGAAGCGGCGTAAACTATTTCGCCCTTGGCTTCGGCCAATGGCTTGCCCTGCTCAAGGGTCATCAGGCGAGCCAGATCATCCTGGTTCTCGATAATCAGTTCGAACCAACGACGCAGCTTGTTCGCGCGGTCCTTGGCGGTCAGTGCACGCCAGGCCGGCAGCGCTTTGTCAGCGGCTTCGATCGCACGACGGGTTTCGGCTGCACCCATTTTCGGCACGGTGCCCAGAATTCCGCCCGTTGCCGGGTTATTGACCTTGATCGTCTGACCATTGTCCGCGTCGACCCAAGCGCCATCGATAAAGGCTTGCTGGCGGAACAACTGGGTGTCTTTAAGCTGCATGTCGGCTTTCCTTAACAGCACCGCGGCAAGCGCGGAGCGAATTATGATTGTAGAAAGGCGCCCTATAGGCTGCCGTCAGGGAAATCATTCACTGGGCTGAAGCACATAAATAGCGCACTGATTGATACCGTGCGGTTCAGCACCCAGACAAGAGCGTTTGAAATCTCAAACGAATCCTAGGATCAAAGGGGGTAAAGGACAATAGCCTGTTCGAAAAAAAGAACGAAAACGCCGCATTTGCCTAATTTTTCTGATCAACGTAGCAAACGCAGGTTACGCTTTCAAAAAACACAGGCGATTCAGCAGCATGGACGCACGCAGCACATATGAGTATCATGGCGCCCGCTTGCACCAGTAGCTCAGCTGGATAGAGTACTGCCCTCCGAAGGCAGGGGTCGTGGGTTCGAATCCCGCCTGGTGCACCATACGCTGCAAATGAAAAAGCCTCAGACCTTAGGGTCTGGGGCTTTTTTGTGGGTGACGATTTTTCAACTTCGGACAATGACGTTGTTTTTGGCGTGAACTGAGGGGCTGCGCATCCGCTCGCTATCTGAGGCTTGCGAGAGCGTCAGGGGCAGTGTGTCGCCACGCGAGCCCTGAATCGAGTCTCAGGGGCTGCCACGCGGCTTGGAAGCCATGGTCAGAGCCTTGAACAGGCGGCTCGCCATCAGAACCTCCCTTTAAAGCATGAGGCTCACACCCCAATTGAAATAGAGCACTACGGTATGAACTTTCCTGCGGGCAAAACAAAACCCCTACCTGCATACGCAGATAGGGGTTTCGGAATTTAATCTTGACGATGACCTACTCTCACATGGGGAAACCCCACACTACCAT
>NZ_JAVDUY010000005.1:0-594072 GCF_031456615.1 Pseudomonas sp. 3296 | reverse complement strand
GATGGTAGTGTGGGGTTTCCCCATGTGAGAGTAGGTCATCGTCAAGATTAAATTCCGAAACCCCTATCTGCGTATGCAGGTAGGGGTTTTGTTTTGTCTGCGAAAAGTACTCGCCCTTAACGCACAAATTGGCGCAGTTATTTTTGACTCATGCCTCTAGAATAGGGCCAATATTTTCGGAACAGATCCTTTATGTCAGATCCGGTTGACGCCGCAAGGCTGTCAGAATTACCGCTGGACGATTTGGTTGCGTGCCATGAGTGCGACTTGCTGATGCGCAAACCCGAACTCGCCCATGGAGAGAAAGCGCTGTGTCCTCGCTGCGGCTATGAGCTCTACGCCCATCGGCACAATGTCGTACAGCGCAGTCTCGCTCTGGTTATCGCCGCTTTATTGTTATACGTGCCGGCGAACTTTTTACCCATCATGGAACTCAATCTACTCGGGCAATCGTCGAAGGACACTGTCTGGAGCGGCGTTGTAGCCTTGTTCGACACCGGCATGCAAAGCGTCTCGGTGATTGTGTTCCTGTGCAGCATGGGAATCCCGCTGCTCAAGCTGCTCTGCCAATTGGCCGTCTTGTTGAGCATTCGCTTTGATATCGGACGCAGCTACGGCCTGTTGCTCTATCGCATTTATCACCATCTACGGGATTGGGGAATGCTCGAGGTTTACCTCATGGGCGTGCTGGTCGCGTTCGTAAAACTGGCAGATATGGCAGCTATTAGTGTGGGGCTTGGTCTGGTGTGCTTTATCAGTTTGCTGTTGGTTCAGGTCGGGTTGGAGGTTGTGATGTCGCCTCATCAGATCTGGCAGGCTTTATCAGGAGAGGATGCCCATGCGGGCGATTGATGCAGGCATTCTGATTTGTGCGGAATGCCATGAGTTGAACAAGCAGGACGCTGACACCGACGAGCAAGTCTGCACCCGTTGTGGTGCGCTGGTTCATGCCCGTCGCCCAAACAGCCTGGTGCGTACCTGGGCGCTGCTGGTAACGGCGGCGATTCTCTACATTCCGGCTAACGTGCTGCCGATCATGACCATCAACTCACTCGGCAAGGGCGCCCCCAGCACCATCATGTCCGGTGTGATTGACCTGGTTCATTACGGCATGTTTCCCATCGCGGCAGTTGTGTTCATTGCCAGCATTCTGGTGCCGACGTTCAAACTGGTGGGCATCGGGTTACTGTTGTTTTCCATACAGCGCCGCCAGCCACTCTCGGCTCGCCAACGAATCTGGATGTACCGCTTTATCGAGTTCATCGGCCGCTGGTCGATGCTGGATATCTTTGTGATCGCCATCCTGGTGGCGGTCGTTAATTTCGGACGGCTTGCCAGCATCGAAGCCAATCTTGGTGCTATCGCCTTCGCCAGTGTGGTGATTTTGACGATGCTTGCTGCAGTTTCTTTCGATCCCCGACTGATTTGGGATAACACGGAGTCGGACGACGACCATGACTGATTTGCCTACAGCGAAAACCCGACCGGCCTCGAACTGGTCAGCCATCTGGATTCTGCCCCTGATCGCTTTGATCATCGGCGGCTGGCTCGGCTGGCGTGCCTATAACGAGACCGGCATCGAGGTTCAGGTGCGCTTCGAAAGCGGCGAGGGCATCCAGGCCAACAAGACGGAAGTCGTCTACAAAGGTATGTCCGTCGGTAAGGTGAAAGTTCTGAAGCTCGATGACGAAGGCGCTTCCAAAGGCGTGATCGCGACCATCGAGATGAACAAGGATGTCGAGCAATACCTCAGGACCAGCACTCGCTTCTGGCTGGTTAAACCGAGCGTGACGCTGGCCGGTATCACCGGTCTGGAAACCTTGGTGTCGGGCAATTACGTGGCGATCAGTCCCGGTGAAGGCGAGCCCACTCGCAAATTCAAGGCGCTGGCAGAAGAGCCGCCCTTGTCCGACGCCAAACCGGGATTGCACCTGACCATCAAGGCTGATCGCCTCGGCTCGCTGAACCGTGGCAGCCCTGTGTTCTACAAGCAGATCAAAGTCGGCCAGATCAAAAGCTATGTGCTCTCGGAAGACCAGAGTACGGTCGAGCTCAAAGTGTTCATCGAGCCCACCTACGCCAATCTGGTGCGCAAACACACGCGTTTCTGGAACGCCAGCGGCATCAGCATCGACGCCAACCTCTCCGGTGTGAAAATTCGCAGTGAGTCGCTTGCCAGCATCGTCGCCGGGGGGATCGCGTTCGCCACTCCGGAGAACCGCAAGGACAGTCCGCCCACCGACCCGAGCCTGCCGTTCCGTCTCTACGAAGACTTCGACGCCGCTGCCGCCGGTATCCGGGTCAAGGTCAAACTCACCGATTTCGAAGGCTTGCAGGCTGGCCGCACACCGGTCATGTACAAAGGCATCCAGGTCGGCAATCTGAAAGCGCTGAAGATCGATCCGGACCTGTCTGGCGCCACCGCTGAATTGACCCTCGATCCATTGGCCGAAGATTACCTGGTTACCGGTACCCAATTCTGGGTGGTCAAACCGTCGATTTCCCTCGCGGGGATCACGGGTCTGGAAGCGTTGGTCAAAGGTAACTACATCGCCGTGCGCCCTGGCGATAAAGGCTCCGCGCCACAGCGCGAATTCGTCGCGCGGCCCAAGGCGCCACCGCTGGACCTGCGTTCACCGGGCTTGCACCTGGTGTTGTTCACCGAGAACCTCGGTTCGCTGGAAGTCGGCAGCCCGATTCTCTACAAACAGGTCAAAGTCGGTTCGGTGCAGAGCTATCAATTCTCCAAGAAAAAGAAACAACTGGTGATTGGCGTTCACATCGAGAAGGAATACGAAGGCTTGGTCAACGCCTCTACCCGATTCTGGAATGCCAGCGGCATCACGCTCACGGGCGGACTGACGGGCGGGATACAAGTCAAAAGTGAATCGCTGCAAAGCCTGATGGCCGGTGGCATCGCCTTTGAGACACCGGAAGCCAAAGCCCCGCTGCAAAAGAAGATCCCGCGTTTCCGTCTGTTCGCCAACCATGACGAAGCCAATCAGAAAGGCACTGTGGTCACTATCAAGGTCGAACGCGCCGATGGCCTGCGTAACGGCACACCGGTGAGATTCAAAGGGCTGGACGTCGGCAAGATCGAAGACGTTGACCTTACCGATGACCTGCAATCGGTGATGCTCACCGCACGCATCACCGAAGTGCCGGAGCGCATTGCCCGGGTGGGCACTCAGTTCTGGGTGGTCAAACCTGAATTGGGTTTGATCAAGACCCGCAATCTGGAAACGCTGGTGACGGGTCAATACATCGAAGTACAACCTGCCCCGAAGAACCTCGGCCCGCAGAAGAACTTTGTAGCGTTGGCCAACCCGCCCGAGACGGCCAGGCAGGAAGCCGGTCTGAGTCTGGTCCTGAGCGCCGCGCGCCGTGGTTCGCTGAAAACCGGTGTGCCGGTGACGTATCGCGAAATCACTGTCGGCAAGGTCACTGGCTACGAGCTTGGGCAGACGGCAGATCGTGTGCTGGTGCACATTCTGATCGAACCGAAATACGCGCCGCTGGTGCGCAGCGGTACACGTTTCTGGAACACCAGCGGTTTTGGTTTTGACTACGGCTTGTTCAAGGGCGCAACCGTACGCACTGAATCGCTGGAGACGCTGATTCAGGGCGGCATTGCCTTCGCCACGCCGGACGGCGATCGCATGGGCAGCCCGGCGCGAGCTGAACAGACCTTCCCGCTGTTCGACAAGTTTGAAGATGAATGGCTGACCTGGGCGCCGAAGATCTCAATCGGCAAGTAGTCTAACGCCCATAAAAAAGGCCGCGATCCATTGGATCGCGGCCTTTTTCGTATCTAGCGGTTTAACTCAAACCGCATCCAGCTCCGGTTCATCCGCCTGCGCAACAACGTTTGCCTTCACCTCGTCATGACGGCGAATGTACTTCCAGTCGGCCTCATCGATGTAGATCCCGTTCGGCCCGCTGCCACCTTCCAGGTCAATCGCGACACTGGCGCAAACCTGCGGCTTCACACTCGCCAGGATCGGCACGAAGCCCAGTTGCAGGCTGGTTTCCAGCAGCGCTGCCTGGTTCTTCTCATCGATGTCCGCCGCCTCGTCGAGGTAGTACGGCAGGCGCACGCGACCGGCCTGGTCGCGGTCCATCAAATGCAGCAACAGGTACATGTTGGTCAGCGCCTTGATGGTCATCGTGGTGCCGTTGGATGCGGCGCCGTCGATGTCGGTATGGATGACCGGCTGACCATTCACCTTGGTGATCTCGAAGGCCAGTTCGAACAAGTCCTTGAGGCCCAGCTGGTTGTGGTTGGCCGCTACCAGCCGCGCCAGGTATTCCTTGGCTTCTTCGTTCTTGTTGTCCTGATCGGCACTTTGGCTCAGGTCGAACACGGAGAGGGTTTCGCCTTCTTCGTATTGGCCGGCGCTGTGGATGATTTGGTCGATGTGCTTGAGCGCTTCCTTGTTCGGCGCGAGCACGATGCGGAAGCTTTGCAGGTTGGACACCTGACGCTTGTTGATCTCGCGGTTGAACAACGCCAATTGATGCTCGAGGCTGTCGTAGTCGCTACGAATGTTGCGCAGGGTCCGGGCGATGTCCGTGACCGCCGCCCGGCGTGCCTTGCCCAGCGTCAGGGCTTCGTCGGTGCGGTGCGCGTACGCGTTAATCAGCAGCTGCAGGCGACGCTCCATATCGTCTTCGCTGTCGAACTTGGCCACACCCTTGAGGCGGACCTGCGCGTACAGCGCCTCGATTTGACCGTCGCTGCGCAGCAAACCCTGCCAGCTGTCCTGGTAGTCGTTGAGCAGCGGCAGCAGGTTGTCCATGGAATCGTCGATCGGGTCCATGAACGGTGTGCCGAACGGCAGGTCAGCCGGCAACAGCTGACGGCGGCGCAGGGCGTCGTCTAGGGTGCGTTGCTTGGCTTCCATGTCTCCGATCTGACGGCCGACCAGTTGCAGCTTGGCCGACAGTTGCTGGACGCGTTCGGTGAAGGCGTCGCTGGAACGCTTCAATTCGTCCTGCGCTGCTTCCATCTGTGCCAGTTGCTCAAGCTTGTCGCCTTCCTCGGCACTCAGGGTTTGCGCACGACGGAAATCTTCCAGGGCTTTCTGCGCGTCCAGCACTTGCTGGTACAGCGCTTCGGTCTGGGTCTTGCTCGCGGCGCGGTCGGCGGCCACGGCTTGTTGGGTCTTGAGTTGCTTGAGTTCTTTGTCCAGACGCTCTTTCTGATCACGCAACGCGGCGCGGTCAGCCAAGGCTTGTAGCGCGGGCGGCTCGATGTGCGAGATGTCGATGGACAGGCCGGGCACTTCGAAGCGCTCGCCTTTGAAGCCGTCGAGGATCAATTCCATGGATTTGACCCACTGACCGTCCTCGTCCAGCGTGATGCCGTGTTCGCCCAGCGGCAGGCTGAACAGCGCGCTGTTGAACAGACGCATCAGGCGCTCGACGTCCTGCTGCGAGAATTCTTCGCGCAGACGGGCGTAGCTGTTGTTGTCGGCGTGATCGAGTTGTTGCTTGACCGACTTCAGACGTTTTTCCAGATCGCGCAGACGCTCTTCGAGGTCTTCGGCAGAGAACTGCCGCGACTGTGCCAGTGCACCGGCCAGTTCGTCGTGCGCGTCCTTGGCCGCCAGCAGTTGCTGCTCCAGCACTTTGACGTCATCGACCAACGCGAAGCGATGTTTGAGCACCGACAGTTCGCCGAGCCAGCGCTGGATGCCGGTGATTTCCCGCTCCAGGCGCATCAGCTCTTGTGTGCCGCCACGCTGATCGTTTTGCAGCGCGTCCTGCTCGTTGCGGTAATGCTCGGCCTGAATCGTCAGTTCTTCCTTGCGCGCACTGGCGTAGTCCGACCAGGTGCCAAGCAGGGAATCGAGCAGCGGCGAGATGCGGTGCAATTTGCCGCGCAGGATATTGCGCTGGGCCACGCCGGCGGCCAGTGCTTCAACCAGCGGGCCAGCAGTGACCAGCGAGTTGTAATCCTGCTCCATGCGCCGTACATCGCGGAACGCTTCTTCGCACGCGGCGATGTAGTCGACGCTGCCGGAACGCAGGCTGTGCTCAAACGCATCGAGGAACAGTTGCTTGAGCTTGGCCGCGGTGATTTCGCGCATGTGCAGCAGGTTGATGAACAGTGCGCGGAAGGTCTTCAGGCTCTGCTCGCTGGTGGATCGCAGCGGGATCAGCGTCAGGTCCAGCGGGATCGAGGTGTGACCGCCGACCAGCAAACGACGCAGCTCATCAGGCTTCAACTCGTAGGCTTTGAGGCCTTCGCGTTCAAGGTTGGTGAACAGTTCTTTCTGGCGCAGGCAGGTGTCGTTCTTCTGGTAATGCGCCAGATCCAGTTTGCCGGCATAGGCAAAGAACTGGTGACCGAAACCACCGCCCGGGCCGCGACCGACTACGCCGATCACGTGCGGGCCGTGGGGCAGCGATACTTCAACCAGGATGTAACTGGTGTCCGAGGCGAAGTAGAAACGTCGGGATTGTTCCAGGCTGTACTTGCCGAAACTCATGTCCGACATGCGCGCCAGAATCGGGAACTGCAAGGCGTTGATCGAGGCGGATTTGCCGAGGTTGTTCGCACCGTAGACCGACAGCGGCTCTTCCAGCGGAAACAGGCCGAGGCTGTAACCGGCGGTGTTCAAAAGGGCAAAACGGCGAATGCCGTAGCGTTCCTTGCTCATGCGTCGGTCTCCTGTTCTTCGGCGATGGCGCGGGCCATGGCGTCTTCTTCGCTTTCTTCTTCGAAGTCACTGAGGTCTAGCGGATCATCGGTTTGCAGCAGTTTTTCGTCGCTGTCGTCGTCGATCAGAACCGGCACCGGCAATGGCAGAACGCTGTGCAGGCTGGCGGCCAAGTCACGGTCTTGCTGGACCGACAGGCAGACATCGAGGAAGCGGTGCATCGGCGGCAGGAAACGGTAGATGCCGTTTTCTTCGCCGGCGAATCCAAGCTGGGTCATGCGGCGCATGATTTTTTCTTCGAGCTCTTCGACCGTCTGCACTTCGGCCTGGATGAACAGGTCGCGGTACTTTTCCAGCAAGGAAGGCAATTCATCGCGGCCGAGGCTGCCACCGTCGAGCACGGCCACCGGGTCACGGCCCTGATCCGCCAGATGCTCGACGAGGATAAAGGTGAACAGCGCCAGGCGTTGCGCGGTTTTATTCACCGCTGCGGCGGCGAGGTCAGGCACGAAGTAGTAGAAACCACGGGTGTCGCACACCAGCTCAAACCCAAGCGCCTTGAACAGCGTGCGGTACTGGTCCTGGAAGTTTGACAGTTGCGCGTACAACTCCGGGTCGCGGCGGCTGACGTGGTAGCCCTTGAACAGCTCGCGAAAGATCGGCGCCAGCTGGGACAGTTCGTTTAGATCAAGATGCATGTGGGATGCTCGCAGAATCCTCGGCGGCGGCGCCGGCCGAGAGCAGGGCGAAGGAGCGCAGGCTGACCTGATGCTCATGAGTGTGGTATTCGCGGCGCTCCAGGCGCTCGCGCTTGAAGCGTTTCTCCCGCGACAGGCGCGAGAACCAGTACAGCAACTCGTCGGTCGCGCCGTCCGGCTCTTGCTCCAGCAGCCAGGTCATCAGGTCCGGCATCGGCAGGGCGTCTTCGCAGCGTTCGAGCATTTCGCGAACGGTACGAGGCGCGCGAGGGGCTTCGCCTTTCTGGGTCTTGTGGGCCTTGGGGAAACGCGCCGGTTTCGGTTCGAATCGGGCAAGTGCATACACGTAGGCTTCGACCTGACTCGCACTGCCGAGGAACGTGCTGTGCGGGCGGGTGAACATCGGCATCGCGGCTTGCGGGACGGCATCGATGCCTTTGCGACGAATGGCCGACAGGGCCAGCGCCGCGCCACGGGTCACGGCATTGTGGCGACGGGCTTCTTCACGCAGCGGCAGCAACAGTTCGCGGGCATGACGCAGGGTCAATTGGGCGCTGGTCTGCATTTCGAGGATACGGGCGTGGGTACGCAGCAGCATGTCGTCATCGACCAGATGGCCAAGGCGCTGCTGCTCGCTGAGCATCTTCAGCAGCACGGTTTCGACCTTGCGTACGCCTTGTTCGAAGGCGCCGTCGGCGTTTACCAGTTCGATCATCGGTTCGACGTATTCGTCCCAGGTCGCCAGCACTTCAGCGTAACGCTGACGCAACGGAATCTGCCGATCGCTGGTTTTCGCCCGTTCGGCGACGGCCACCAATGCTTGTTCATCGTTATCGAGTTTTTTCAGTACGTCGCGTACGCGCATATCGAGCAAGCGTAATTGGCGCGCCAGATCATGGCCATCGCGAATGTCGAAGGCATCCTGAATGTAACCGGCCAGGCGCTCGAGGTGACGCAGGTAGGCTTCGATTTCCAGGCACAGACCCAGACGGTGCTCACGACGCAGGTAGGCGAGGAAGTCGTGAATCTGCGCATTGAGCTCGAACCGGTTCGGGCTTTTCGCCACGGGAACCAGAATGTCGAGGCGGATCCACACGTCCAGCAGGCTGGTGATGTCCTGCGGCGTACTGTCGAGTTGCTGGACGGCCAACTGTGAACGCAATTCGTTGAGGCTCAGAGTGCCTTGGTCGAAGTGCTCGCACAGTGGCTCCAGAAGTGCCCAGTGTTCAGCGAGGGCGCGCAAGACGCGCTTGGGTTCGATCATCGGAATGGCCGGCTGGTTGACGATTAAAAGCCGCGATTGTACTGCATCGCAGGCGTGTCGATTCACTCTCGGGACAGACAGTAGTTTTTCTATCGATCGAGGGCGGGCGATCTTGAGCGAAGGGCGGTAGAATCACCGCACTATTAGTTATCCACAAGTGGCCGACCTTTGCTTATCGAGTCCCGTCGCCGCGCTTACTTGACCGCCATGCAGGTGGTCAACTGGCTGCCGCGCACCGAATTGCCCTTTGCCGCGCCCTCGCGCCCCGAGCTGCTGGAGATGCCTGAGCCGTTGGTCGTCGCGTCGATGGCTCCGGTTGCGCCTGCGCCTGTGGCTGATGTGCCCGTGGAACCGCTGGTCAAACCGGCCGAACGGGTGAAGATCGAGGTGCCGCGTCCTTCATTGGCCAGTACGCGCACCAACGCCAAGGTCGAAGAAGAGGCTGCACCGGTCGTCGCCAAGGTTGTGCAGGTGCCGCCACCGCGCTTCGCCCTGCAATTGTTGCGCGCCGGTCGTTGCCTGCTGCTGGTGGAGTTACCCACAGGCGAAACGTTCCAGACTCGCGATCCCGCCTATTTATTGCTCAAGGACATGCTGCGCGCTGCCGGTCTGCCGGACAGCCCGCAGATCGTCGGCGAACCGGTGCGCTGGCCGCTGCTGGCTCGCGGCACCATGGATCAAGGCCCGGAAGCGGCGCGCGACTTCGTGCAAGGCTTTCTCTCGGCGCGTATCGAAGACGCGCCATGCGTGTGCGTGTGGCTGATCGGCCTGCCTGCGGTGCGATTTGCCGGTGAGGCCAACGCCGAATCGTTCAACCGCGAACTCCAGGTCGAAGGCCTGGGCTCGGTCTGGGCCCTGCCGGGTCTGGAATTATTAATGGAAGAGCCACAGCGTAAGGCTGATGTCTGGCAAGCCATGCGTCGGCTGATGGCGCGCTGGAAAGAATCAAATGAGTGACGCTGTATCGTTCCGCCCGATGACCGAGGCGGACCTGGACGCTGTACTGAAAATCGAATACGCGGCATACAGCCATCCCTGGACCCGCGGGATTTTTCTCGACGGGCTGGGCAAGTACCAGATCTGGCTGATGTTCGAAGGGCAGCAGCAGGTCGGCCACGGCGTGGTGCAAATCATTCTGGATGAGGCGCATCTGCTCAATATCACCGTCAAGCCGGAAAATCAGGGCCGTGGCCTGGGTTTGACGTTGCTGGAGCATTTGATGTCGATTGCCTACAAGGCTGAGGCGCGGGAGTGCTTTCTGGAAGTTCGCGACAGTAATCGCTCGGCGTTTCGCTTGTATGAGCGGTATGGGTTTAACGAGATTGGCCGGCGTCGGGATTATTATCCGGCGGTGGGTGGCCGGGAAGATGCCGTGGTCATGGCCTGCACCCTGGTCGACTGACCCCTTTAAAAAGCTTCGCGAGCAGGCTCGCTTCCACAGGTTTTATGTACGACAAAAATCCACTGTGGGAGCGAGCCTGCTCGCGATGGCGGCTTAACAGGCAATAGAAATCACCGATCCTTATCCATCGGATCCCGCCGCGCCATCTCCGCCTCATCCAGGCCATTTCCCCCGCCAATGTCATCTTCATCGACAATGCTCAAATCCCAATCCGCCTGATCACCGTCACCCGCTTCATGGGCATCCCGCGCGCCATCTTCATGGATCAACGTTTCCGGGCTCATGTCATCATCGGTAGACTCGTGATCATCGGTCGAAGCCCCCGTCATACCGGCTTCACGCACGCGCTCGCGAGGCATCAGCCGTTCGCGTTCGGTTTCGGGCAACTCGTCACCGATTTTGGCGCTGGGTTCTTCCTCATCGAAATCCAGCTCTTGCATCGAGCCCATGCGGTCTTCGTTGTCGTCGATCGGCTCAGGTTGCACCGCATCGTACGGACGTCGTGATTCAGTCATGGCAATTCCTCATACTGTGGGCCTTACTAGGGTTGACCCACTGGGCTCCTGAGAATTCCACCGGTCATACTTGCATCAAGCGCGTGACCTCGACGGGCGGTTGTTTGTCAAACCTGCGCATCATTCTTGAGGCTTTACAGCATGAACGAATTACAAGATCTGATTGATAACAACGAACGCTGGGCTGAAGCGATCAAACAGGAAGATCCGGACTTCTTCTCCAAGCTGGCCCGCCAACAGACGCCGGAATACTTGTGGATTGGTTGTTCCGACGCCCGCGTGCCGGCCAACGAGATCGTCGGCATGCTGCCGGGCGACCTGTTCGTACACCGTAATGTGGCCAACGTGGTGCTGCACACCGACCTTAACTGCCTGTCGGTGATTCAGTACGCGGTGGACGTGCTCAAGGTCAAACACATCCTGGTCACCGGCCACTATGGCTGTGGTGGCGTGCGCGCCTCGATGCAGGATCGTCAGCTGGGCCTGATTGACGGCTGGCTGCGCTCGATCCGTGACCTTTATTACGAAAAGCGCGAAGAGCTGGCCGAGCTGGCGACCGAAGAAGAACAGGTCGATCGTCTCTGCGAGCTCAATGTGATCCAGCAAGTGGCGAACGTCGGCCACACCAGCATCGTGCAAAACGCCTGGCACCGTGGGCAACCGCTGTCGATCCATGGCTGCATTTACGGGATCAAGGACGGTCGCTGGAAAAGCCTGAACACAACCATCAGCGGATTTGAGCAACTGCCGCCGCAATACCGTCTGCGCCCGGTCGAGAAGCTTTAAGCCGGTCGGGAAGTGCGCGTCAGCCTTTGCTGACGCGCAAGGTGATTACAGCGCCGGTGCCGGAATCGCTGTTGCGGGCGCCGGAGCTTGCAGCTGTTGCAGCTGGGCCTTGATTGGCGTTGTCGCGCACTTGGCCTCGGCTTGTTCCGGGGTCAGGTTGCGGATCGAGGTGTAGAACAACTCGCAGGTTTTTTCTTTCTGGGTCACTTGCCAGGTTTGTGTGCAGCTTTTCAGCTGGGCAGCAGGGTCGCTGCCCGGTGTGCTGCCCATGCCGGCTTGCCAGCACGCGGCGCTCAAATCCTGGCCCATGACGGCCAAGCCCGCAGCATCGGCTTTCGCCTGAGCATCGTCGCCGGTATAGCTGTCCGGGTTGGCGGCGTACCAGATGTAACTCGGATGGTTCGAGCCCAATACCGGCACGTTCAGGCCTTTCTTCGGGCTGATCATCGCCAGCCCCAGCACGTCGACGGTCACACCATATTGCTGCTTGATCCAGTTACGCACTGGCGCGCCAAAGGCGACCATCGGCAGCGCCGCACCTTTGGCGTTCTGGCTGACGTCCTTGACCATGGTGGTCTGGTAATCCGTGAAGTAGCCGTAGACACCCTCCAGGTCCTTGCCAGCGCTGGCCGGCGCGGCAATGGGCGCGATGTCGATGATGGTCTGATAGCCCGGCGTCTGGTCGGCGGGGATGCCGTTATCCGTCAGCAACGTGGACCAGCGATCCGTGGTCGCGGAGCGCAGGTAATCCTGAGCCTGGGTCAGGGAGTAATCCGGCGGGAAGTGCAGCAATTCGACACTCTTACGGTTTTCCAGGGCCATGCCCAACGGCAGGAACAAGTACCAGTTGTAGGCCCATTTGCTGTCGGTGTTGAGTTTTTTGGCGCCGCTGTAGGCCAGATCGCCGGCATCGAGCAACGCGGCCAGCGGTTTTTCGTAACCCTTTGGTACACCGCTGATGTCGGCGTAGAGCTGATGGTTATCCGTTTTGACGCGCACTTTTGCAGTGCTGTAGCCATCGCGCTGCACGCTTTGAGTCAGGTAGTGCTCGACGGTCTGTTCAAGCGTCCAATGGCGAAAGCAGATCACATTGCAGTTGTTGGGGTAGGCGAAGAGCCGGGTGACGCGTTCGGTGCTGCCCAGTTTCAGATCGACATCGGCGTGGGCGGTAGCGCTCAGGGCGAGGGCGGCAAAGGTAAGTCCTGTGAGTTTCAGCATGCTCAGATCCTTTTCAGCGTGGGCCCGCGTGGATCGCAGGCCACCGTACTAAAGCAGATCGGCCGATAATTGCTCAGCTGAACCTGAGCGCATGGGTCAAGTCGCCCATGGGTTTCTGGCCCCGAGCAATCATCGCCTCATCCCGCTGCTTGAGCCCGTCGAGCTTCTCCAGCCCGAACACCCGAGTGATCAAACGCAGAATCGACGCTGTGTCATAGACCGTATGGTCCACCGTGCCTTTGCGCGCGAAGGGCGACACCACCAGCGCCGGCACCCGCGATCCCGGCCCCCAGCGATCGCCTTTGGGCGGTGCAACGTGATCCCACCAACCCCCGTTTTCATCGACCGTGACCACGACCACCATGTTTTTCCATTGTGGGCTTTCGCGCAGCACTTTCAGGGCGCGCACGATGTGCCGATCACCGGACGCCACATCGGCGTAACCGGCGTGCATGTTCAGGTTGCCCTGGGGTTTGTAGAAGCTCACCGCAGGCAGTTTGCCAGCCTCGGCATCGGCGAAGAACTTGTTGGTGCTCGATTCATCGCCCAGGCCGGCGTCGCGCAGACGTTTGCTGCGTTCGGCCGGGTTCTCCGGGCCCAGCTGTTTGAAGTAGTTGAACGGCTGGTGGTGGTACTGGAAGTTGGGGATCTTCGGGATGCCACCGGAGTCCTTGAACTGATCCAGCGTCGCCTGCCAGGCGCCGGCGTACCAGGCCCAGTCGACATTTTTCTTTGAGAGCTTGTCGCCGATGTGCTCGTGGGTTTGCGGGACCAGCACGTTCGGCAAGTCTGGTTTGGCGTAGGCCGGGCGGTCAGGGTCGCGAATCCATGTCGGCCAGTACGGCGGCGCGAGCGTGTTGACGCCGTAGCCATCCGGGGTCAAGGCGCTGGGACCGAACTGCGGTGGGCCGGTCATGGCGCTGGCCGGGGATTTATCCAAAGGCTTGAGCCGTGGGTCCGCCGGATCGTCGCTTTGCAGCACCGCGATTTGCGCCTTGGCCACCGAATTGGCCGCATCGGGATAAAACGGCGCGGTGGCGCTGATCAGGTATTGGTGGTTGAGAAACGAACCGCCGAAAGCACCCTGGAAAAAGTTATCGCAGAGCACAAACTCCTGGGCAACGTCCCACAAGCGCAGGGAGTAACGACTCTGCGCGTAATGGCCCATGGTCAGGCCACCGGAGTCGGCCCACGCGACAAAACCATCATTCTTGCCACCGTTGATCTGCATCTGGTTTTGATAAAACACGTGCCACAAATCACGGGTCACCAGGCCAAACGGCAGGTCTTCAGCGTTCGGGCCTTTGAGGGCAAACGGCGCGTTGGGCAGTTGCTCCTGAAACTGGGTTTCACTGGGGTAGGTCACGCCATCCAGGGTTTGCGGGCCGATCTGCAAAACGCCGCCCCACACCGGTGGCAGCGTCTGCAACAAACTGCCATCGCGATCACGCTGTTGATACTCGCCAGGCTGAAGGGACGACAGCGGTTTTTCGACGCCGGGGAAATCGCCGAACAGATTGTTGAAACTGCGGTTTTCGGCATAGATCACCACCACGGTTTTCACCTGGTCGTGCAGGGCTTTGTCGATTTCCGCCGGGGACAACAGATGTTCAACCGGTTTGCCCGGCTCATCCCCCGGATTACCGCAAGCACTCAACGTTGCGCCGACACCCAGCACCGCAACGCCACCGAGAAAACGGCGGCGGCTGGTGTCGGTGGGTGCGCCTGAGTCGGGAGAAGGAGCGTCAATGCCATCTTTATCGTCAGTCATGCCGAATCCCGTTTAGCTAAGTTGTTGCAATATGTTTCGGCGGACGCTAGCAGCGGGATGTGACAGAAGGGTTACTGGCTAAGGCATCACCGGCGCCGTATACGTCAGCGTCGTCCCCAGCGCCCACAGCAGAAACAGCACCAACGGCGTGTGCACCAGCAATTGCACGAACGAAAACCCGATCAAGTCCCGCGCCTTCAGCCCCAGCACCCCCAGCAGCGGCAGCATGTAGAACGGGTTGATCAGGTTCGGCAGCGCTTCGGCTGCGTTGTAGATCTGTACGGCCCAGCCCAGGTGGTAGTTCAGGTCCGTGGCGACTTGCATGACGTACGGCGCTTCGATGATCCACTTGCCGCCGCCGGACGGGATGAAGAAACCGAGAATCGCCGAATACACGCCCATTAGCAGCGCATAGGTATCGTGGGTGGCGATGCTGACGAAGAAGGTCGAGATGTGGTGCGCCAGGGTCTGGGCGTCAGTGCCTTTGACCGTGGTCATCAACGCGGCGATCGAGCCATATAGCGGGAACTGGATCAGCACGCCGGTGGTGGTCGGGACTGCGCGGGCCACGGCATCGAGGAAACTGCGCGGGCGCCAGTGCAGCAGTGCGCCGAGCATCAGGAACAGGAAGTTGTAGGTGTTCAGTCCAGAGATGGCAGTGAGCGCCGGTTTGGTCGAAAACTCGTGGAACAGCCAGCCAGCCGCGAGTGCCACCAGCAAAAGGGTCAGCAGCGGGCTGTACTCCAGCCATTCGCCGGGGCGAGTGCGTGGTTGCAGTGGCGGCAAATTGAAACTCGGGTCGACGCCGCAGGCCTTGGCATCACGGGCGGTGTTAGGACCTGGTGCGGTGGCGTAGGCGATGATCAACGAGACCACGATCAGCGTCAGCAGCATCACGCCGGACTGCCACAGAAAGATCGTTTGGGTGAAGGGAATAACCCCGGTGATCGCCAGGATCGACGGCGGCAGACTGGCCGGGTTGGCCTGTAGTTGTGCAGCGGACGACGACAGGCCCAGGGCCCACACAGCGCCAAGGCCCAGATAAACGGCTGCACCGGCGGCACGGTAGTCCATTTTCAAATCGACACGGCGGGCGAGGGCGCGCACCAGCAAACCGCCGAACACCAGCGACAGGCCCCAGTTCAGCAGCGAGGCCGTCATGGAAATCAAGGCGACCCACGCCACGGCCGAGCGACCGTTTTTCGGGATACGTGCCAGGCGGTCGATGAGTTTCACGGCGGGTGGCGAGGCGGCGACGACGTAGCCACCGATGACCACGAACGCCATCTGCATGGTGAAGGGGATCAGGCTCCAGAATCCGTCACCGAACGCCATGGCGGCGTCAGTCGGTTTGGCGCCCATGAACAGGGTGGCGACGGCGACGATGATCACCGCCAGCGCGGCAAATACCCAGGAGTCGGGGAACCAGCGTTCGGCAAAACTTGAGCAGCGCAGGGCAAAGCGGGCGGAGCGGGTATCTTCGATATCAGCGGCCACGGGGGTACCTCGAATTTTTATGTTTATTGTGGTCTTTCAGGCTGCAAAGGCCCGTCTGGACAGACGCCAACAGTAAATCAACCGCTCTTGTTTTGTGACGAAACTTTACCAAAACAGGACTATGGTCTAACGGCTTGTCCATGGGCGCGTTTGCGTAGACCATGGGCGCCTTGATTTTTTACCGGCTGCAGAGTTCTTTTTCATGACTGCCAACACCCCTTCGCGCCCGACGCCTTTTACCCGCTCGGATTACAAGACACTCGGTCTTGCGGCCCTTGGCGGCGCGCTGGAAATCTACGATTTCATCATTTTCGTGTTCTTCGCCCTGACCCTCAGCCAACTGTTCTTCCCCCCGGAAATGCCCGAATGGCTGCGCCTGCTGCAAAGCTTCGGGATCTTCGTCACCGGTTATCTGGCGCGCCCATTGGGCGGGATTCTGATGGCGCATTTCGCCGACCGGCTGGGGCGCAAGAAAGTCTTCAGCCTGAGCATCCTGATGATGGCGCTGCCGTGCCTGCTGATCGGGATCATGCCGACCTACGCGCAGATCGGTTACTGGGCGCCGCTGCTGCTGTTGGTGTTACGCGTGCTGCAAGGCGCGGCGGTGGGCGGTGAAGTGCCGAGCGCCTGGGTGTTCGTTGCCGAACACGCGCCGGCCGGGCATCGCGGTTATGCCCTCGGATTCCTGCAAGCCGGGCTGACCTTTGGCTACCTGATTGGCGCGCTGACGGCGACGTTCCTCGCACAGGCGTTCACCCCGGTGGAAATTCTCGATTTCGCCTGGCGCTACCCGTTCCTCCTGGGCGGTGTGTTCGGGGTGATCGGTGTCTGGTTGCGCCGCTGGCTCAGTGAAACCCCGGTGTTCATGGCGATGCAGGCCCAGCGTGATGCCGCCGTCGAACTGCCGCTGCGCACGGTCTTGCGTGAACATCGCTTGGCGATGTTGCCGGCAATGATCCTCACCTGCGTACTGACCTCGGCGGTGGTGGTGTTTGTCGTTATCACCCCGACCATGATGCAGAAAACTTTTGGCATGACCGCCAGCCATACCTTCGCCCTGAGTGCGCTGGGCATCGTGTTCCTGAACATCGGCTGCATACTCGCCGGGTTGCTGGTCGACCGCATCGGCGGCTGGCGCACGGTCATGCTTTATAGCCTGCTGCTGCCGCTGGGTATCGGTGTGCTCTATACCTGCCTGATTACCGGCGGCCACTGGATCGGTCTGGCCTATGCGATTGCCGGTCTGAGTTGCGGCGTGGTCGGCGCGGTGCCGTCAGTGATGGTGAGCCTGTTCCCGGCGCGGGTTCGCGTTTCGGGCATTTCCTTCACTTACAACATTGCCTACGCCGCGTGGGCAAGCATCACACCGCTGTTGTTGATTGGTCTGATGCCATGGAGTCCGTGGGTCTGCGTGATCTTCTGCGCGGTCATGGGCGCGGTAGGTGTGGGCAGCGCGGCGTATTTTGGCGCACGCCTGCCCAGAGCCGGCCGTTGCGCGGCCGCTGGCGCGATGTAATCGCAGCGTGTGACCGTAACTATTTTTGTAGGACAAACCCGAAACACACTTCAGAAACCCCCCGTACCGCCGATGGCTTGGCTGCATACCGCTTTCTCTCCCAGTCCATCGGTGCTTCCCCATGTTCAACAAACGCTTGAAGCAGGAGCTGTCGGCTCTTCGCGAAGAACTCTCCAGCCTTCAGCAAGTGAAGGACAGTCTGGAAAGCGAGATGCTGGTCCTGACCCTTAATCCCGATGGCCGGATTCAATCGGCCAACCAGAACTTCCTCGGCGAAATGTTCTACAAGAGCGGCGACCTGACCGGCCGGAACATCGACGAGATTGTCCCGGTTCATGTCAAATCCGATGAATTCCACCGCCGCTTCCAGAACGCGCTGACCCGTGGCGAGCATTTCGCCGGGGCCGTGCGTTTGCTCCGTGGCAATGGTAAGGAAGCGTGGTTGCGTTCGATTGTGCAGCCGGTGCGCTCTGCGGACGGCCGAATCAAACATTTCTCGATTTACTCCAGCGACTTGACCCGCACCATCGAAGCATCCCGCGAACACGAGAACCTGATCAGTGCGCTGGTGCGTTCGACGGCAGTGATCGAGTTCGACCTCGATGGCAACGTGCAGACGGCCAACGACCGCTTCCTCAGCGGCATGGGTTACAGCCTCGCGCAGATCAAGGGCAAACATCACCGTACGTTCTGTGAACCGCAGGAGGCCAGCAGCGCCGAGTACCAGAACTTCTGGCGACGCCTGAACGCCGGGGAGTTTGTCGCCGGCCGTTTCAAACGCATCGACAGCCATGGCCGTCTGGTCTGGCTGGAAGCGTCCTACAACCCGGTGGTTGACGCTAACAACACGCTCTACAAAGTGGTGAAGTTCGCCACCGTGATCACCGATCAGGTCAATCAGGAAAACGCCGTGGCCGAAGCGGCCAACATTGCCTACAGCACCTCTCAGCAAACCGACCAGAGTGCCCAGCGCGGTACGGCCGTGGTGACTCAAGCGGTCGACGTGATGCGCGACCTGGCCAAACATATGCAGACCGCTGGCGATGGCATCGAAGCCTTGAACGAGCAATCGCTGGTGATTGGCACCATCGTCAAAACCATCAGCGGCATCGCTGAGCAGACCAACCTGCTGGCGCTCAACGCGGCCATCGAAGCGGCTCGAGCGGGCGAACAGGGCAGGGGCTTTGCCGTGGTCGCGGACGAGGTTCGGCAGTTGGCGTCTCGCACCAGCCAGGCCACCGAGGAAATAGTCGGCGTTGTGCGTCAGAACCAGGAAATGGCGCGCAACGCCGTGGCCCTGATGGCCGACGGCAAACTCCAGGCCGAACAAGGCCTGGCGCTGGCGGCGGAGGCCGGTACGGTGATCGTCGAGATTCAGGACGGTGCGCAGAAAGTGGTGAACGCGGTCGGACAGTTTGCCAATCAACTGGCGACTTGATACCTGCCATCGCGGTGGAAATCGCTACAATCGGCTCTTTTTCCAGGAGCAGACAGTATGAGCGTTTCCCACCGCCGCCCGGTTCCTTTGTCCAAGGCGTATCGTCTGCTCAATCATGGGCCGACCGTCCTGGTGAGCGCCGCCCATGATGGCCAGCGCAATATCATGGCCGCTGCCTGGGCCATGCCGCTGGATTTCGAACCGCCGAAAATTGCCGTGGTGCTGGACAAGTCCACCTGGACCCGGCAACTACTGGAAGCCTCGGGAACGTTCGTGCTCAACGTACCTTGCGCGGCGCAGGCCGATATCACCCAGACCGTTGGCTCGACGTCAGGCCTGGAGTTGACCCAGGGCCAAGGTCAGGACAAGTTCCAGGCCTACGGTTTGCAAACGTTCAGCGGTGAGCTGATCGACGCTCCATTGCTCGAGGGCTGCGTGGCGTGGCTGGAGTGTCGATTGCTGCCAGAGCCTTCCAATCATCAGCAATACGATCTGTTCCTGGCCGAGGTGATTGCCGCTCAGGCAGATGAGCGGGTCTTCAGCGACGGTCGTTGGCACTTCGAAGGGCATGACGCCTTGCGCACCTTGCACCATGTGGCGGGCGGGCATTTCCTGATGATTGGCGACCCGGTGGACGGCAAGACATTGGGGTAACGCCTCACACCCATATGTCATTGACCGCCGTTCGCTCACCGCCTTCGCTGCCGGTGTTCAGTACGCCTTTGGGTTCGATCAACAGCAGCTTCACTTCCTGCGCGGCGGACGGTTTGTGCTCGACCCCTTTGGGCACCACGTACATTTCGCCGGCGTTGACCAACACGAAACCGTCACGAAACTCGAGGCGTAACTGGCCTTCGAGCACGATGAAGGTTTCGTCGGTTTCCAGATGGTCATGCCAGATGAAATCCCCCAATAGTTTCACCACTTTGAACTGGTAGTCGTTCATTTCGGCGATGACCCGGGGCGCCCAGTGCGCATCGATCCGGGCGATTTTTTCAGCGAAGTTCAGGCTTTTGTAAGCGGACATGAAGTGTCTCCCGTAGTTGATCGTGAACCTACGATAACCAGCGCTCAGGTCTGCTTCTTGTACGATTGTGCGTGGCTCAGCGACGGTGCATTTTCATCCAGCGGGCCGGCGACAGACCGTAGGTTTTGCTGAATTGCCGGGTCATGTGGCTCTGATCGGTGAAGCCGGCAATCAACGCGGCGCTGACCAGCGACTGGCCCTGGAGCAGTAGAGAACGCACCAGGTCCAGGCGCCGCATGGTCAAGTATCGGTAAGGACTGGTGCCGAACAACAGGCGAAAGTCCCGTGACAGGCTCCAGCGATCACGACCGCTATGGTGCGCCAGCTCCTCCAGCGTCACGGTGCGATCCAGTGCGCTGTGAATGAACTCCCGCGCACGCTCCGCAGCCACGTAGTCGAAGCTCTGGTGGCGGGCGGAAGTTGTTCCCGAAACGCTGCTCAGAGCCTGCGCCAGATCGTACAGCGCGTCCTGCTCCTCCAAAGGGTCGAGGGGGCAATCCAGGCTGCGCAATAGCGCGTCGGTGGCGGCGAACAGGCGAGGGTCGGTCGACAATCCGGTCTTGATGAACGGCAGCGGTTGCCCGCCGAGCATCTGCTGAATCAGGGCCGGTTCGATGTACATCATGCGGTATTTGAAACCGGCTTCGGTGCCGGCCTCGCCATCGTGGGCTTCGTCCGGATGCAGCACCAGGGTCCCACCCGGCAGGCTGTGGCGCCATCCGCCGCGGTACTGAAAACTCTGCACACCGGCCAGGGTTCGGCCGATGGCGTAGGTGTCGTGGCGATGAAGGTCGTAGCCGTGCCCTGCAAAAAACGCTTCGAAACGTTGCAGGCCGCCCACGTCGGGCGCGCGGTGGAACCAGTCGATGGGAGGCGTTTGCTTGGCCATGGCGGGGGTGTCTCGAACGCGGTGAAGAACACGTTACCCCAGTGATCGACTGGCTGTCTGCTCTGCGATTAAACCCTCTGGACGGGTGGAAAACCGTGGGCGAATGTTGCAAGGTTCTCTCTGCTGTTTGGCGGGTGGCCAATCGTTGAGGGGGGTTGAATGAGCAAATTGCGGGTAGGGATTATTTTTGGTGGTCGTTCGGCGGAGCATGAAGTGTCGCTGCAATCGGCAAAGAACATTGTCGATGCACTGGACCGCTCGCGCTTCGAGCCGGTGTTGATCGGCATCGACAAACAAGGCCACTGGCACCTCAACGACCCTTCGAACTTCCTGCTCAATCAGGAAAATCCGGCCCTGATCGCGCTCAACCAGTCCAACCGTGAACTGGCGGTGGTGCCGGGCAAAGTCAGTCAGCAATTGGTGGAAACCTCCGGTCAGGAACTCCTCGGGCACGTCGATGTGATCTTCCCGATTGTCCACGGCACCCTGGGCGAAGACGGTTGCCTGCAAGGCCTGTTGCGCATGGCTGACTTGCCCTTTGTTGGCTCCGACGTGCTCGGCTCGGCGGTGTGCATGGACAAGGACATCAGCAAACGCCTGCTACGCGACGCCGGGTTGGCGGTGACGCCGTTCGTGACCCTGAACCGCGCCACGGCAGCGCGTACCGGGTTCGCTGAGGTGCAGGGCAAACTCGGACTGCCGCTGTTCGTCAAACCGGCGAACCAGGGCTCGTCCGTGGGCGTGAGCAAGGTCAGTGACGAAGCCGAATATAAGGCGGCCGTGGAACTGGCCTTGGGGTTCGACGAAAAAGTGTTGATCGAATCCGCCGTCAATGGCCGTGAGATCGAATGCGCCGTGCTCGGCAACGAAGACGCGATCGCCAGCGGTTGTGGCGAAATTGTGGTGAGTAGCGGTTTCTATTCCTACGACAGCAAATACATCGACGCCCAGGCGGCGCAGGTCGTGGTCCCGGCTAACATTAGTGTCGAGTCCAGCGAGCGTATTCGGGCATTGGCCGTCGAGGCATTCCAGGTGCTGGGCTGCTCCGGGCTGGCGCGGGTCGATGTGTTTCTCACCGACAGTGGCGAAGTGCTGATCAATGAGATCAACTCGCTGCCCGGTTTCACCCGAATCAGCATGTACCCCAAGCTCTGGCAGGCCAGCGGCATGACCTACAGCGATCTGGTCAGCCGCTTGATCGATCTCGCCCTGGACAAGCACAAGGCGCGACAGGCGTTGAAGATCTCGCGCTAGGCTGAATGTTTGCGAGGGGTGACGTCCGGGATTGAAAAGGGCCTACCTCCCGGTAAGCCCTTTTTCATTCCCGCGTAGGAATCAATCCCCCAGCGCTTGTCCTTCACGTCGAGGGTCGGCCCCTCCAGCCAATGACGCATTCCCTTGCGCATCCTTCACCCGAACAATCGCCTGGGTGCCGCTGGTCATGTCAATCTCGCTGATGCTGTGCCCCTTGTCCTTCAACGCCTGGATCAGCTCCGCGCTGAATTGCCCTTGTTCCAGCTCTGTCGGGCCGTTACGGCTACCAAAGTTGGGCAGGTTGATGGCGGCTTGCGGGTCGAGGTTCCAGTCGAGCAGGCCGATGGTGGATTTGGCCACGTATTCGATGATTTGCGAGCCGCCAGGGGAACCGATGGTGGCGAGGAATTCACCGCTTTGGCGGTCGAAGATCAGGGTCGGCGCCATGGAGGAGCGTGGGCGTTTGCCGGGCTCAACGCGGTTGGCGACTTTTTGTCCGTTTTCTTCGGGGATGAACGAGAAGTCAGTCATCTCGTTATTGAGCAGGAAGCCCTGGACCATCACGTGCGAGCCGAAGGCGGACTCGATGGTGGTGGTCATGGACACGGCGCCGCCCTGATCATCGACCGCCACCACTTGTGAGGTGGAGATGCGCAGCGGCGAACGGTCCGGCGCGTAGGCAACCTTGATGCCTGGGGGGGTACCGGGTTTGGCCACACCCATGCTGCGATCACCGATCAAAGCAGCGCGGCTGGCCAGATAGGCCGGGTCAACCAGCCCTTTGACCGGCACGGGCACGAAGTCAGCATCGGCCACGTATTGCGCGCGATCGGCGTAGGCCAGGCGCTCGGCTTCGGCGATCAGGTGCACGGCTTGCGGGGCGGGCTCGGTGCCGGCGGGTTTTTCGGTCTTGAGCGGTTTCAGCGGCGCGAGGGCGAAACGCGGGTCGCGGGTTTCCAGGGCCTGCAAGGTGCCGAGGATCTGCGCCACGGCGATCCCGCCCGATGATGGCGGCGGCATGCCGCACACCTGCCACCGTTTGTAGTCAGTGCACAGCGGCGCGCGCTCCTTGGCTTGATAGCCTTGCAGATCGTTTAGCGACAAGCTGCCGGGGTTGGTATGGCCCTGAACCTTGGTGACGATCTCTTGCGCGATGGCGCCTTTGTACAGCGCGTCAGGCCCTTCATTGGCGATGCGTTTCAGCACAGCGGCCAATGCCGGATTCTTCAACAACGTACCGGCGGCTTTCGGGCTGCCGTCCGCATTCAGAAAGTAGGCCACCATGTCCGGTGAGCTGCGCATGGATGAATCCGAGGCGATCAACAAATGAAGGCGCGGCGAAATGGCGAAGCCTTGCTCCGCGAGTTTGATGGCCGGTTCGAACAACTTCGCCCACGGCAGGCGACCGTGTTTGCGGTGCGCCAACTCAAGCGCTCGCAACACGCCCGGCGTACCCACCGAGCGCCCGCCAATCTGTGCCGGGGTGAACGCCATCGGTGTGCCGTCGGGCTTCAGGAAAAGCTTCTCGGTGGCGCCGGCCGGTGCGGTTTCGCGACCGTCGAAGGTGCGCACCGCCTTGCCATCCCAGAGCACGATCAACGCACCACCACCAATGCCGGAGGATTGCGGCTCGACCAGCGTCAGCACCGCTTGCATCGCAATCGCGGCATCAATCGCCGAGCCGCCCTGACGCAGCATCTCCCGGCCGGCTTCGGCCGCCAGCGGGTTGGCCGCTGCCGCCATGTGTCTGGAGGCGTGCCGGGTTTGCAGGTCGGTGCGATAGCCCGAGGCGCTTTCGGGCGCCACAGGCAACGTCGAGGTGGGTGGCGCGTTGCAGGCGGTGAGGGTCAGCGTCGCAACGATCAGCGACAGGGCCGAGCGGCGATAGCGGCTCAAATGGAAAGCTGAGAACACGTTGGGGCACTCCGTCCGTGGGGAAAGTTACCGGGACTTTATCGGCCGACTCGGCATGGCGCAAACCAGGGCCTACAGTAAAGCTGCTTTTGTCCTTCAGGAGTCGACGGATTTTCTGTAGGGTCGAGAGCAATAGACGGGCCAGAAGATCAACAAGAGGCAGACATGCAGATCGAGTTTCCCACCCAGCCAAGTTACCGCAATCAGCGAGAGCTGTTCCTCGCGGCAGCCACCGAGGCCGGTGCGACATTGACCGAATACCCGCATCCGCTCAAAGGGCCTTTCGGCGAGCCCTTGAGTACCGACGTGGCGGTGCTGGGCGATCCCGGCGCCAAGCGATTGCTGATTGCGCTGAGCGGCACCCATGGCGTCGAAGGCTTCTACGGGTCGAGTTGCCAGATCAAATGGATGCAGGACTTGGGCAAGCGCTCACTGCCGACGGATGTGGCCGTGGTGTTCATTCACCTGATCAATCCCTGGGGCACCGCCTGGCTGCGGCGGGTTAACGAAGACAACATCGACCTGAACCGCAATCACCTGAATTTCGAACGGCCATTGCCGGACAATCAGGCTTACGCGACGCTGCATGACATCTACGCGTGCACCGAGCTGCAAGGTCCTGGGCGTGAGCGCGCCGATGCCTTGCTCGACGCGCAAATCCGCCAACATGGCTGGCCGGCGGTGATGTCGATTGTCGAGGGCGGCCAGCACAGTCATCCCGACGGTCTGTTTTTCGGTGGGCTGGCGCCAAGTTGGTCGAACCGCACACTGCACGCCATCCTGCAAAATCATATTGCCCATGCCGACGTGGCCATGTGTTTCGACTTGCACACAGGGGCCGGCGAGTACGGTCATCCGATGCTTTTGACCATCACCGAAGCGGCGTATCCGGCCCTGCCCGATGCGCAGGCCATTTACGGGCCATGGCTGTACACGCTGCTGACCGGGGCCGACACCTTGAGTGAAACCGGTGTGGCGGCAACGGCGACTGGCTACACCTCGCAGGCGTTGATCGACGCATTGCCGCAGGTTCGGTTGATGCCGTTTGTGATTGAGTGCGGGACGTATCCGGGGGCGGACGTGCATCGTCATTTGCGCGATGACCACTGGCTGCATCTGCATGGCGATCCGACGGGGGTGCTGGCGCGCGGGATCAAGCTCAATCTGCTGGAGCAATTCTATCCGGCCGACAGCGACTGGCAGGCGATGGTGTGGTTGAGGACGTGGCAGATTTGGGAGCGGGCGCTGTCGGCATTGCCGACGATTCGTACCTGACGCGGATCACCCTGGACCCATGGGGTTCAGGGTACTTTTCTCGAGGCATAAAAAAACGGCCTACCTTTCGGTAAGCCGTTTTTAGTACTTGGTGGCTACACAGGGACTTGAACCCCGGACCCCAGCATTATGAATGCTATGCTCTAACCAACTGAGCTATGTAGCCAAGTGGCGCGCATTATTGGCTTGGAACGATGATGTGTCAAGCGTAAATCTAAAATATTTCTCTACGCTTTCAACTGCTTATCCTCCTGACCCGAAAAATCGGGCCGGAGGAGGGCGTCAACTGAGCTGAAATCTCCCGGTATTCGCGCTCAGGGCCTTGCTGCCCTGGCTCAAGGTGTCGGCCGCCAGGTTCACCGCCCGTGCGCCTTCCAGCAACCTGACCGCCGCCTGATCGACTTGCTGAATGTTGCCGCTGACTTCATCGGCGGTGCTGGCCTGTTCTTCCACGGCGGTCGCGATATGCGCCAGGGTGTCGGTCACGCCTTGCACCGCGAGGGCAATTTCCCCCAGGCGTTCGCCCAGGCCGGTGACCGATTGCGCGTCACTTTGCGCCTGGCTACAGGCCGCTTCCATCAGGCTGACCGCTTCGTTCACGGTGTTGCGCAGGCTGTCGACCGTGCCGGCAATTTGCGCGGTGGAGGACTGGGTGCGTTGCGACAGGCTGCGGACTTCATCGGCCACCACGGCAAAACCGCGACCTTGTTCACCCGCTCGAGCCGCTTCGATAGCCGCGTTGAGCGCCAACAGGTTGGTTTGCTCAGCGACCCCGCGAATAGTGTCGACCACCAGCTGAATCTGTTGCCCTTGCTCACTGACCCGACCCAGCGCCGCGGCAGTGTCGTTCAAGCGCTGATTGAGCTGCTGAATGCTCGCTGTGGTGCGCTGACTGTCTCGGCTGCTGTCGGCGGCAATGCGCTGGGTGTGCTGAGCGCTGCCTGAGGCCTGTTCGCAACTCTGGGCGACCCCTTGAGAGGTCGCCGCCAGTTGCGTGGCCGCCGCGGCGATCTGGCTGATTTGCAATTGTTGCGCTTCGACTTCGCCGAGGGCGCCGCTGGAGTGATGGTTGAGCGTGCGCACCGCGTTGCTCACTTGCAAGGTTTCGTGATCGACGCCCTGCAAGCTGTTGCGCAATTGCACCACGGCGACATTCAGGGCGGTGCTGATAGCCGCCAGTTCGTCGCGGCCCTGCACCGGGGCTTGCAAGCTCAGATTGCCGTCACGCAACGCTTCGGCCAGCAGGGTGATGCCGCTGGCGCTGCGCCGGATCGAGGCTTGCAGACAGATGAACAGGTACAGCGCGGCCAGCAACAGGCAGCCAAAGATTGTCGCTACCAAAATGAACTGGCGAATCGCCGAGTCGTGGTAGTAATTCAGGCGCTGATCCAGCGACATCAACGATTGCTGGCGCAGGGCGGCAAGGTCGGTGAGCAGGGCGTCGAGGTTGCGTTCGAATTCTTCCGGCTTGAGGCTGATGCTGCCGCCGAACACGCCGTCATCCAGCACCTTCAGACTCGCGTCGAGGTGTTTCAGGTTGTCATGGTATTGCCCGGCCCAACTCTGCAACGCACTGGGCAGGCGCGCTTCCAGGAGCGTGGCGGTTTTTACCAGTTGCTCCCGGGCATCGCCGATACGGCTGCGCAAGTCACGCAATTGCAGGCGGCTTTGCAGGGTGAACTGGCCCGACACCACAGACGCTTGGCCGACAGCGGCGAGCCGACCGACCCGTTCAATCAGGTCGGGCGCGTGCTGGGTGGAAATCTGCGTCAGCAAATAAGTTTCCAGCCACGGTGCGAGCGTCAGACGATTGTCCATGGCGATCTGTTCGCGCAGGGCTTGCAGGGCGCTCAAGGCATTGGTGAAGCGATCGTAACCGTCCGGCCACCAGCCGACGCCGCTCAGGCTTTTTGAATCGAGGCCGTTGAGGGCTGTTTGCAGGGCTTGAAAGCGGGTCAGCGTTTCGCCCTCTGCGCCTTCGACTTTCAGCGCGTTGCCGAGGTCTGAGGTGGCTTGAGCGACGGCAGGCTGCACCGCATCAAACGCTCCCATGGCGGCGAGGGTGGCTGGCGTGGGTTGGCGATTGGTTTCCGTGGCGCGCCAGCGAGCCGCGCGATCACGCTGGGCGGCGAGCAGATTATCCAGAGCATCCAGAGCAAGCAGTTGCCTGACCCCGGCACGTTCGCCGGAGATGAGGCTGAGTTTGGCCCGATAATCCTGACCGATCATCAACAGGCTGCCGGCCAGCGGCAGGATAAACAGCAGGAACAACAGCTGAAATTTGCGTGCGAAGCCAAAACGCCCCAGCAAGCCGATCCCCGGTGATAAAAACGACATGCCCCATGACTCCCCTGGACACCACGCACCATCGGCGTGCGTCGAGGCCATTGCGACCGCGACTCGTGCCCTTTTAAAAGGCCTCGAAAGTTCACCCTCGCCAGCTCTGTAGGCCGACTCTGTAGCGAAACTTCCCATTCTCGGTCCCCTTTGTAAGAGGCCCGCGTTGAAGGTGTTAAACAAGGCAAGATTCAGACCATGGCGTTGCGCTATCACCTCTCGGGCGATGAAAAATTAGTTCGTTAGCTGGCTAAGGGGATGGCGCTCTTGCACCGAAAAATGGCACATTGATGCACCTGCCTGCGTGCACCCATCCGCTGTACGGAAATTCTCATGGCTATCAGCAACGCTCAGACCGGCGCGACGTCGGCACCCGCGACTTCACAAAGCAGTCCGTTGGTCATGCGCATCATCGGCGCGGTGGCGCTGGCGCACCTGATCAACGACCTGATCCAATCGGTGCTGCCGTCGATTTATCCGATGCTCAAGGCCAACTATGGCCTGAGCTTTACCCAGGTCGGCCTAATCACGCTGACCTTTCAACTGACCGCTTCGCTGTTGCAGCCGTGGGTCGGTTACTACACTGACAGACACCCAAAACCCTGGCTGCTTCCCGCCGGGACAGTGTGCACGCTGATCGGCATTGTGATGATGTCGATGGTTGGCACCTTTGCGTTGATTCTGTTGGCGGCGGGGCTGATCGGCATCGGTTCGTCGACCTTTCACCCGGAGGCCTCTCGTGTGGCGCGACTGGCCTCGGGCGGGCGATTTGGACTGGCGCAATCGACCTTTCAGGTCGGCGGCAATGCCGGTTCGGCGTTCGGTCCGCTGCTCGCGGCGGCAATCATCATCCCGTACGGTCAGGGCAATGTGGCCTGGTTCGGGCTCTTCGCTGTGTTCGCGCTGTTCGTGCTCTACCGGATCAGCCGCTGGTACGCCAATCACTTGAACCTGTTCAAGCTCAAGCAAGGCCAGGCGGCGACTCACGGTTTGTCGAAGGGCAGGGTGATCAGTGCGCTGGTGGTGCTCGGGATGCTGGTGTTCTCCAAGTACTTCTACATGTCCAGCCTCACCAGTTATTTCACGTTCTACCTGATCGAGAAGTTCGACCTGTCGGTGGCCAGTTCGCAGCTGCACCTGTTCCTGTTTCTGGGGGCTGTCGCGGCGGGGACGTTTTTCGGTGGGCCGATCGGCGACAAGATCGGGCGTAAGGCGGTGATCTGGTTCTCGATTCTCGGCGTGGCTCCGTTCACGTTGCTGCTGCCTCATGTTGACCTGTTCTGGACCAGCGTCCTGAGCGTGATTATCGGCTTCATCCTGGCTTCGGCGTTTTCCGCGATTGTGGTGTACGCGCAGGAATTAGTGCCGGGCAATGTCGGAATGATTGCCGGGGTGTTCTTCGGCTTGATGTTTGGTTTCGGCGGGATTGGTGCGGCGTTGCTGGGGCATCTGGCGGATGTGCACGGCATTGAATACGTGTACTTCCTGTGCTCGTTCCTGCCGTTGTTGGGTGTGTTGGCGATCTTCCTGCCAAGAACCAAAAAGGCCTGATCCCACACACTCCTGCACTGGATTGTTGGTGTGGCGAGGGATTTATTTCAGGTACAAAAAAGCCGCGTATCAAACGCGGCTTTTTCTTGGGCGGTGTCTCGTCAAATAACTTAGACGTTGAAGCGGAAGTGCATTACGTCGCCGTCTTTAACGATGTAATCCTTGCCCTCCAGACGCCATTTGCCGGCTTCTTTGGTGCCGGCTTCGCCCTTGTACTGGATGAAGTCGTCGTACGCGATCACTTCGGCACGGATGAAGCCTTTTTCGAAGTCGGTGTGGATCACGCCAGCGGCTTGTGGTGCGGTGGCACCGACGCGGACGGTCCAGGCGCGGACTTCTTCGACACCGGCGGTGAAGTAGGTCTGCAGGTGCAGCATCTCGTAGCCTGCGCGGATCACGCGGTTCAGGCCCGGCTCTTCGAGGCCCAGGGCTTCGAGGAACATGTCTTTCTCTTCGCCGTCTTCCAGCTCGGCGATTTCGGCTTCGATCTTGTTGCAGACCGGAACCACCATGGCGCCTTCTTCGTCGGCGATGGCCTTGACGATGTCCAGCAGCGGGTTGTTCTCGAAACCGTCTTCAGCGACGTTGGCGATGTACATGACCGGCTTGGTGGTCAGCAGGTGGAAGCCACGAATCACTGCCTTGTCATCGGCGCCCATGTTCTTCATCAGCGTGCGCGCAGGCTTGCCGAGGGTGAAGTGAGCGATCAGTTGCTCCAGCAGGCCTTTCTGGACCACGGCGTCCTTGTCGCCACCCTTGGCGTTACGGGCAACTTTCTGCAGTTGCTTTTCGCAGCTGTCGAGGTCGGCAAAAATCAGTTCCAGGTCGATGATCTCGATGTCGCGTTTCGGGTCGACGCTGTTGGAGACGTGAATCACGTTCTCGTCTTCGAAGCAGCGGACCACGTGGGCGATGGCATCGGTTTCACGGATGTTGGCGAGGAACTTGTTGCCCAGGCCTTCACCTTTCGACGCGCCGGCAACGAGGCCTGCGATGTCGACGAATTCCATGGTGGTCGGCAGGATGCGCTTTGGATTGACGATGGCCGCCAGGGCTTCCAGACGTGGATCCGGCATCGGCACGATACCGGTGTTCGGCTCGATGGTGCAGAAGGGGAAGTTCTCGGCCGCGATCCCGGATTTGGTCAGGGCGTTGAATAGGGTGGACTTACCGACGTTAGGCAGGCCGACGATGCCGCAATTGAATCCCATGGTGTTTTCCCCGAGGAGTGAGTCAGGCCTTCTGGCTGTGCAGGTTTTTCATCGCGCGGTTCCATTCACCGGCGAGGATATCCGGCAGCACGCCGAGGGCAAAGTCGATGCTGGCATCGAGTTTTTCCTGTTCGGCGCGTGGCGCACGACCCAGGACGAAATTTGAAACCATACTGGCAACGCCCGGGTGGCCAATGCCAAGCCGCAAGCGGTGAAAGGTATTCTGGTTGCCCAGTTGCGCAATGATGTCGCGCAACCCGTTGTGACCGCCATGGCCGCCGCCCTGCTTGAGCTTGGCAACGCCCGGAGGCAGATCGAGTTCGTCGTGCGCCACGAGGATTTCTTCAGGCTTGATGCGGAAGAAGCCCGCCAGAGCTGCTACGGCCTGGCCGCTACGGTTCATGTACGTGGTGGGAATCAGCAGACGAACATCCTGACCCTGATGCGAAAAGCGCCCGGTCAGGCCAAAATATTTGCGATCGGCGACAAGGTTGACCCCTTGTGCATTCGCGATGCGCTCAACAAAAAGGGCCCCTGCGTTATGCCGGGTCTGTTCGTATTCAGCGCCTGGATTTCCCAGGCCAACGATCAGTTTAATGGCAGTCACGATAGGGGCCCTTCCTTGGAGTGGTGGATAACATCGCCGCAATCAGTGTGTGTGGCGAAAGTGGACGAAAATTGCTCATTTACCATTCAGTAAACTTCGCGTTCTCGCCCGCTCTCTCGCTACGTTCCAGTCCGCGATGTTACTAGATCACTCCGGCTTCACAGAGTGAATTACTCTGCAGCGCCTTCTTCAGTAGCTTCTGGAGCAACACGTGGAGCGTGAACGTTGGCAACAGCCAGGTCGTTACCGTGAGCCAGAGCAACAAATTCAACGCCTTTAGGGGCGGTGATGTCGGACAGGTGAATGATCGAGCCGACTTCGGCGTTAGCCAGGTCAACTTCGATGAATTCAGGCAGGTCTTTTGGCAGGCAGGACACTTCGATTTCAGCAACAACGTGCGAAATCTCGCCGCCTTTCTTCACTGGAGCAGCTTCGTTGACGAAGTGCACAGGAACGATAGCGGTCAGCTTTTGGCCGGCAACTACGCGCACGAAGTCAGCGTGCAGCACGTGGCCTTTGGCCGGGTGGCGCTGCAGAGCCTTGATGATTACGTTTTGCTTGGTGCCGCCAACGTTCAGCTCGATGATGTGGCTGTAAGCCGCTTCGTTTTCGAGCAGTTTGGCAACTTCTTTAGCCAGCATGCTGATGGATTCAGGGGCTTTTTCGCCACCGTAAACTACAGCTGGTACCAGGCTTGCGAGACGACGCAGGCGGCGGCTCGCACCTTTCCCCAGGTCGGAACGCACTTCAGCATTCAGAGTAAAATCGTTCATGTTGTATCTCCAAAATAACCACATTCGCCCCAGCGTTTGCGACCAGCGCTAAAGGCGATATGGGCAAAAAAGCCCCGCCCCGACAGGAATGCCGGGGCGGGGCGCTTTTCGTCAACGAGACATTCGAGAAGGGCAGGGCCCTTAGCGGAACATCGCGCTGATCGATTCTTCATTGCTGATGCGGCGGACCGCCTCGGCAACTACCGGCGCGATATCCAGTTGACGGATACGCGAGCAGGCTTGTGCAGCTGCGGACAACGGGATGGTGTTAGTCACCACCAGTTCATCCAGCATGGAATTTTCGATGTTTTCGATCGCCCGACCGGACAGCACAGGGTGTGTGCAGTAGGCGAAAACCTTGGCAGCGCCATGCTCTTTCAAAGCCTTTGCCGCGTGGCACAGAGTGCCGGCGGTATCGACCATGTCATCGACCAGAATACAGGTACGCCCTTCGACATCACCGATGATATGCATCACTTCAGAGTGATTGGCTTTCTCACGGCGTTTGTCGATGATCCCGAGATCCACGCCCAGCGACTTGGCAACAGCACGTGCACGCACGACGCCACCAATGTCCGGGGACACGATCATCAGGTTTTCGAAGCGCTGATCTTCAATGTCATCCACCAATACAGGGGAGCCGTAGATGTTATCTACCGGAATATCGAAGAAACCCTGGATTTGGTCAGCATGCAGATCAACCGTGAGAACACGGTCGATGCCGACTACGGTAAGCATGTCAGCAACGACTTTCGCGCTGATAGCCACACGTGCGGAACGCGGACGGCGATCCTGACGGGCATAACCAAAGTAAGGAATAACAGCAGTAATACGAGTAGCCGAGGAGCGGCGGAAGGCATCAGCCATCACTACCAGTTCCATCAGGTTATCGTTGGTCGGAGCGCAAGTCGGCTGAATAATGAAGACATCTTTACCGCGGACGTTTTCATTGATCTCGGCTGTAATTTCGCCGTCGGAAAATTTACCGACAGAGATGTCACCGAGAGGGATATGCAGCTGACGTACGACACGTCGAGCCAGATCGGGGTTGGCGTTCCCCGTAAAGACCATCATCTTGGACACGCGCAGTACCTGAAGGCTGAGGGTAACCTGGATGAGTATAGGAAAATGGCAGGGGCGGCTGGATTCGAACCAACGCATGGCAGGATCAAAACCTGCTGCCTTACCGCTTGGCGACGCCCCTGTATCTGTTGCAACGATTACCCAGTAATCGGTTCCTTTAGAGCAGACTTTGCAGCTTGCGATGCAACATCGAAACGTTGCTTCCTTTTGCTACAAACCCTGTAAGGGTCTCTGTAAGAAGGGCCGAGACTTTATCAGCTTCAGCTTTGCTTGGGAAGCCCCCAAACACACAACTTCCAGTGCCAGTGAGTTTTGCTTCGGTAAATTTACCTAACAAATTCAAAGCGTTACGTACCTCTGGATAACGCCTTGCTACTACTGGCAAGCAGTCATTACGACTGTTTCCCTTGGGAACGGGGCGCACTTTAATGGGAGGAGAGTTACGTGTCAACAGCGGATCGGAAAAAATTTCTGCTGTACTTACAGATACTTGCGGTACCAGCACGACATACCACGGTTCTTCGGGGGTTACAGGGGTCAGTTTCTCCCCTACGCCTTCGGCAAAAGCGGCGTGACCACGCACGAAAACCGGAACGTCAGCGCCCAGCTTCAGGCCCAGCGCGGCCAGTCGATCCACGTCCCAGCCCAATTGCCAGAGGTGATTCAGACCCAGCAATGTGGTCGCGGCATTGGAGCTGCCGCCGCCGATGCCGCCGCCCATGGGCAGGATTTTTTCGATCCAGATATCAATGCCGAGTGCGCAACCGGATTGTGCCTGCAGTTGCTTCGCAGCCTTGACGATCAGATTGCTGTCGTGGGGAACGCCGTCGAATTCGGTGTGCAACCGGATCACGCCGTCGTCGCGTACGGCGAAGGTGATTTCATCGCCGTAATCGAGGAACTGAAAAATCGTCTGCAACTCGTGGTAGCCGTCTTCACGGCGACCGAGGATGTGCAGCATCAGATTGAGTTTGGCCGGGGAGGGCAGCGTCAAGCGGGGCGCGGTCATGTTCACTGCCCCAGCTTGCGTGGTTGCCATTCCTTGATCACCAGCGTGACATCAAGGTCGGTGCCGTGCAGCTTGATCTTTTCAGGCAGCCAGAAACCGTTTTGTTGCGTGTAACTGGTGTATTCGACCTGCCAGCCATCCTGTTCCAGGCTGGCCAGGCGGCTGTCGCCATCCAGGTTCAGCTTGCTTTTGCTGTCGGGTGCCGGGAGCCCGCGGACCCACCAGGCCAGATTCGATACTGGCAATTTCCAGCCCAGTTGCTCTTCCAGCAGGATTTCCGGGTTCGGTGCGTCAAAGCGTCCCTGATTGGCCACTTCCAGCGAAACCTTGCCAGGTCGGCCGGTCAGGCGTGCGGCGCCGCGACCCAGCGGGCCGGACAGGCGGATATCGTAGTAATCCTGACGTTGCAGCCAGAACAACGTGCCGCTGCCCGAATCCTTGGGGGCGCGGATGCCGATCTTGCCGTTGATCTGCCAGCCGTCGAGGGTGGTCAATTGCTGTTTGTGTTCACGCCATTGGGCCGGATTGCCGTGCCCTTCGACGGATTCGCGAGCGCCGAAGCCCGCGCAACCGGCGAGCAGGGCGATAAAACTGAAAACAATGAAGTGGCGCAAAAACATAATCTTAAAGAGTCTCTGATCCGGTCAGGCGCTTGATGGTGCCGCGCAGGGTAGGGCTGTCAGGTTGTTCCTTGAGGAATTTGCCCCAGACTTGTTTGGCTTCGCGCTGTTTGCCATTGACCCACAGCACTTCACCCAAGTGGGCGGCCACTTCCTGATCGGGGAAGCGCTCCAGTGCCTGGCGCAGATAGCGCTCGGCTTCATCGAGGTTACCCAGGCGGAAGTTCACCCAGCCGAGGCTGTCGAGCACCGCCGGGTCTTCCGGATTGATCTGGTGAGCCTGTTCGATCAAGGCCTTGGCTTCGACATAGCGCGTGGTGCGGTCGGACAGCGTGTAGCCAAGGGCATTGAGTGCCATGGCGTTGTCCGGGTCGCGCTTGATGATCAGGCGCAGGTCTTTTTCCATCTGCGCCAGGTCATTGCGTTTTTCCGCCTGCATGGCGCGGGTGTACAGCAGGTTCAGATCGTCCGGGTACTGCTGCAAGGCTTTGTCCAGGACAGCCCAGGCCTTGTCGCCCTGATTATTGGCGGACAGGGTTTCGGCTTCGATCAGGTACAACTGAATCGCGTAATCCGGCTGCTCGTCGCGCTCTGCGGCCAGGCGGCGTTGAGCTTCGGCGGTCTTGCCGTTGTTGATCAGAATGTCGGTCTGACGCAATTGGGCCGGCAGGTAGTCGTTACCCGGCCCGACTTTGGCGTACTCGATCAGCGCACCTTGAGGGTCGTTGCGTTCTTCGGCGATACGGCCAAGGTTCAGGTGAGCGGAGTCGACGTGGCTTTCGCGGGCGATCAGGTCTTCAAGCAGGCTCTTGGCCTCGTCCCAGTCCTTGGCCTCCAGGCAGACCAGTGCCAGCGAGTAACGCAGCTCGTCGTCTTCCGGGTATTGCTGAACCAGGCTGGAAAACTCGGCTTTGGCGTCTGTTATGCGGTCCTGCTCAACCAGCATTCGCGCGTAAGTCAGGCGCAGACGCTTGTCGTCCGGGTATTTCTTGATGCTTTTTTGCAGCAGCGGCAAGGCTTCGTCGCCACGGTTGAGCACTTGCAGCAGGCGCGCGCGCAACAGGATCGGGGCGATTTCGCCTTCGTCTGGCGGATTGTCTTCCAGCAGGGTCAGCGCACCTTTGGCGTCGCCGTCCTGTTGCATCAACAGGGCCTTGCCAAAAATAAGCTGGCTGTTTTTCGGATGGCGCTGCAACAAACGGTCGAAACTTTTCATCAAGCCGTTGCGCGTGTCCTGGTCGGTATCGGCGGCGGACAGGGCAAGGAAGTCGAAATGCGTGTCGCCTTTGCCTTGCAGGACTTTCTCCATGTAGACCATGGAGTCGTCATAACGACCGGCACGAGCCAGTTGCACGGCCGCTGCGCGTTGTGCTTCGAGGTCGTTGGGGGCGTTTTTTGCCCAGATCAGCGCGGTGTCCAGGGCGGCCTGATCGGCGCCCAGGTACTCGGCAATGCGAAACGCCCGCTCGGAGATGCCCGGATCCTGGGTGTTGATGGCCTGGGTCACGTAGTTGTCCAGCGCAATGTCGAAACGATTGCGTTGGCCAGCCAGTTCGGCACTCAACAGGCTGAAGATGGTTTCTTCACTGAATGAGCTATAAACCTTGGGCTTTTCTGGGGCCGGAGTGCTGTCTTCCACCGGCGACGTACCGTCCGGCGACGAGGGTGCCAAGGCCTGGCAGCCGCTGAGGAAGACAAAAGCGAGGAGCAACGCGGAAGATCTATTCATATAGGAAGAGGACGACTAACCTGCGGTCGGATCATCATGACACAAGCCTTCGGCCAAACATAACCGAGTCTCAATCGAGGCCTTTATAGAGGCAGGACATTGGGGCAATAGTCAGCGGTAGTTGTTCTGTCTGTGGCGAAGTAGGACAATTGCCGGCTTCACGTCACCATCAGCGACCTTGAATGGCCTTCCTTGCACTCGGTATCAACCATAAGACTGCGTCTGTAGACGTCCGCGAGCGCGTGGCCTTTACCCCTGAGCAGCTGGTGGAGGCCTTGCAGCAGCTCTGCCGCCTCACCGACAGCCGCGAAGCTGCGATCCTCTCCACCTGCAATCGCAGTGAGCTATATATAGAACAGGACCACCTTTCGGCGGACATCGTGTTGCGCTGGCTGGCCGATTATCACCATTTGAGCCTCGAAGAGCTGCGTGCGAGCAGTTATGTGCACGAAGATGATGCGGCAGTTCGTCACATGATGCGGGTCGCCTCCGGGCTCGATTCGCTGGTGTTGGGCGAACCGCAGATCCTCGGCCAGATGAAATCCGCTTACGCCGTGGCGCGTGAGGCCGGCACCATTGGTCCATTGCTCGGGCGCTTGTTTCAGGCGACGTTCAACGCGGCCAAGCAGGTGCGCACCGACACTGCCATCGGCGAAAACCCGGTGTCCGTGGCGTTTGCCGCGGTCAGCCTGGCCAAACAGATTTTCAGCGACCTGCAACGCAGTCAGGCCTTGTTGATCGGGGCCGGTGAAACCATCACCCTGGTCGCCCGTCATTTGCATGACTTGGGTGTGAAGCGCATCGTCGTCGCCAACCGCACCCTGGAACGGGCGAGCATTCTGGCCGAGCAGTTCGGGGCTCACGCTGTGTTGCTCTCGGACATCCCGGCCGAACTGGTGCGCAGCGACATCGTCATCAGCTCCACTGCCAGCCAGTTGCCGATCCTTGGCAAAGGCGCGGTGGAAAGTGCGCTGAAGCTGCGCAAGCACAAGCCGATCTTCATGGTGGACATCGCCGTCCCGCGCGATATCGAACCAGAAGTCGGCGAACTCGACGACGTTTACCTGTACAGCGTCGACGATCTGCACGAAGTGGTGGCAGAGAACCTCAAGAGTCGCCAGGGCGCAGCCCAGGCCGCGGAAGAGATGGTCTCGGTCGGCGCCGAAGATTTCATGGTGCGCCTGCGCGAACTGGCGGCGGTGGATGTGCTCAAGGCCTATCGTCAGCAAAGCGAGCGCCTGCGTGACGAAGAATTACAGAAGGCCCAGCGTCTGCTGGCCAACGGCACCAGTGCTGAAGACGTGCTGGTGCAATTGGCGCGCGGCCTGACCAACAAACTGTTGCACGCACCCAGCGTGCAATTGAAAAAGCTCTCTGCCGAAGGCCGCCTCGATGCGCTGGCCATGGCTCAAGAGCTCTTTGCCCTGAATGAGGGCTCATCGGATAGCTTTTCGGATAAAAAACCGCAATGAAAGCGTCACTGCTCAATAAGCTGGACATCCTCCAGGACCGTTTCGAGGAATTGACCGCCTTGCTTGGCGATGGCGAAGTCATTTCCGATCAGAACAAATTCCGCACCTACTCCAAGGAATACGCGGAGGTCGAGCCCATCGTCGGCACCTATAAACAGTTGCTCAAAGTGCAAGGCGACCTCGAAGGCGCCCAGGCACTGCTCAAGGACAGCGACCCGGACATGCGTGAAATGGCCGTGGAAGAAGTCCGCGAAGCCAAGGAGCAATTGATCGAACTCGAAGCCAGCCTGCAACGCATGCTGCTGCCCAAAGACCCGAACGACGGGCGCAACGTGTTCCTCGAAATCCGTGCCGGCACCGGCGGCGACGAGGCGGCAATTTTCTCCGGCGACCTGTTCCGCATGTATTCGCGCTACGCCGAGCGTCGCGGCTGGCGGGTGGAAATCCTCTCCGAGAACGAGGGCGAACACGGTGGCTATAAAGAAGTCATTGCCAGGGTCGAAGGCGACAACGTTTACGGCAAACTGAAATTCGAATCCGGCGCGCACCGCGTGCAACGGGTGCCGGCCACCGAATCCCAGGGCCGTATCCACACCTCGGCTTGCACCGTTGCGGTGTTGCCCGAGCCGGACGAGCAGGAAGCGATCGAAATCAACCCGGCGGACCTGCGGGTCGATACCTATCGCTCCTCGGGTGCCGGTGGTCAGCACGTCAACAAGACCGACTCGGCGATCCGCATCACGCACTTGCCATCCGGCATTGTCGTGGAGTGCCAGGAAGAACGTTCCCAGCACAAGAACCGCGCCCGGGCGATGTCCTGGCTGTCGGCCAAACTCAACGATCAGCAGACCAGCGCCGCGGCCAATGCCATCGCCAGCGAGCGTAAATTGCTGGTGGGCTCCGGTGATCGCTCCGAACGCATTCGCACCTACAACTTTGCCCAAGGCCGGGTCACCGACCACCGGGTCAACCTGACGCTGTATTCCCTCGACGAAATCCTCGCCGGTGGCGTCGATGCAGTGATCGAACCGTTGCTGGCCGAATACCAGGCCGATCAACTGGCAGCGATAGGTGAGTAAATGACGATCATTGCCAGTCTGTTGCGCGCCGCCGACTTGCCCGACTCGCCGACTGCGCGTCTGGATGCCGAGTTGTTGCTGGCTGCCGCGTTGGGCAAGCCGCGCAGTTTTCTCCACACCTGGCCGGAGCGCATCGTTCCCAGCGAAGCGGCGCTGACGTTTGCCAGTTACTTGCAGCGTCGTCGTGGCGGTGAGCCGGTGGCTTACATTTTGGGTCAGCAAGGGTTCTGGAAGCTGGACCTGGAAGTGGCGCCGCACACGCTGATCCCGCGTCCTGACACGGAATTGCTGGTCGAAGCCGCGCTTGAGCTGTTGCCGGCGACCCCGGCCAAGGTCCTCGACCTCGGCACCGGCAGCGGCGCCATCGCCCTGGCCTTGGCCAGCGAACGTCCGGGCTGGAAGGTCACGGCGGTAGATCGCGTACTGGAAGCCGTGGCCCTGGCCGAGCGCAACCGTCAGCGCCTGCACCTCAATAACGCCACGGTGCTGAGCAGTCATTGGTTCAGCGCCCTCGCTGGTCAGCGTTTCCAACTGATCATCAGCAACCCGCCTTACATCCCTTCTTCCGATCCGCATCTGGTGGAAGGCGATGTGCGCTTCGAGCCGGCCAGTGCCTTGGTGGCCGGTGCCGACGGGCTCGACGATCTGCGCTTGATCGTTGCCCAGGCGCCGGATTATCTGGAAGCGGGTGGCTGGCTGATGCTCGAACACGGCTACGATCAAGCCAGTGCCGTGCGCGACTTGCTGCTGACTCGCGGCTTTGAAAATGTCCACAGCCGAATTGATCTGGGTGGGCACGAACGTATCAGCCTGGGGCGCCTGCCGTGCTGAATGATCAGGAATTGTTGCGTTACAGTCGGCAGATTCTGTTGCAGCATGTCGACATCGACGGCCAGTTGCGACTGAAGGAAAGCCGCGTATTGATCGTCGGCCTCGGCGGGCTCGGCTCGCCGGTTGCGCTGTACTTGGCCGCGGCAGGTGTCGGTGAGCTGCACCTCGCCGACTTCGACACGGTCGACCTGACCAACCTGCAACGCCAGATCGTTCACGACACCGATAGCGTCGGCCTGAGCAAGGTTGATTCGGCGATTCGCCGTTTGACGGCCATCAATCCCGAGATTCAATTGATCGCCCACCGCACCTCGCTGGACGAAGATTCCCTCGCGGCAGCGGTTGCCGCGGTGGATCTGGTGCTGGACTGCTCCGACAATTTCTCCACCCGCGAAGCGGTCAATGCTGCCTGCGTCGCTGCCGGCAAGCCGCTGGTCAGCGGCGCGGCGATTCGTCTCGAAGGGCAGTTGTCGGTGTTCGACCCGCGCCGTCCGGAAAGTCCGTGCTACCACTGTTTATACGGGCATGGCAGCGAAGCCGAACTGACGTGCAGTGAAGCCGGCGTCGTCGGTCCGTTGGTGGGACTGGTCGGAAGCCTTCAGGCACTGGAAGCCTTGAAACTGTTGGTCGGTTTCGGTGAGCCGCTGGTGGGGCGTCTGTTGCTGATCGATGCGTTGGGCTCGCGCTTCCGTGAGTTGCGGGTCAAGCGTGATCCGGGTTGCAGCGTCTGTGGTTCGACACATGCGTGAAGCGCCGATTGGCGTGTTCGACTCCGGCGTCGGTGGGCTCTCGGTGCTGGCCGAGATCCAGCGATTGCTGCCCAACGAGTCACTGCTGTACGTCGCCGACTGCGGGAACATTCCCTACGGCGAGAAAACCCCGGAATTCATCCGCCAGCGCTGCAGCGTCATGGCCGATTTTTTCCAGAAGCAGGGCGCCAAAGCCCTGGTGCTGGCGTGCAACACCGCGACCGTCGCTGGCGTCGCTGACTTGCGTCGCGATTATCCGCAGTGGCCGATTGTCGGCATGGAGCCGGCGGTCAAGCCGGCCGCCGCCGCGACCCGCAGTGGCGTGGTTGGCGTGCTCGCCACCACCGGTACCTTGCAGAGTGCCAAATTCGCCGCGTTGCTCGACCGTTTCGCCACCGATGTGCGCGTTATCACTCAACCGTGTCCTGGCCTGGTAGAACTGATTGAAAACGGTGATCTGCACAGCGAGGCATTGCGCCAGTTGTTGGCCAGGTATGTCGAGCCGTTGCTCGGCGCCGGGTGCGACACCTTGATTTTGGGCTGCACGCATTATCCCTTCCTGAAGCCTTTGCTAAAGCAGATGATCCCCGATGACATCAGCCTGATCGACACGGGGGCGGCTGTTGCGCGACAACTTCAGCGTCTGTTGGCCGAGCGTGAACTGCTCGCTGACGGGCCGGCGCGTGCTGCCGAGTTCTGGACGAGTGCCGATCCGGTTCATTTCAGAAATATCTTGCCGATACTGTGGAATACGGCCGGCATTGTGAGAAGCTTCGAGCGTTAACTAAAAAGTTGGGGCAGTGCGGGTAATTGGGGTGAACTTCTGATTAAGCGTCGACTTCTATAGCGTTGAGTAACAAAAAAACCATACGAAATCGTTCGGAAAAGGATGTTTCTAGTGAAGCGACTATTCTGCTTGGCCGCGATTGCGGCCGCTTTGATGGGGCAAAGTTTTACCGCACAGGCGGCAGGCGTGGAGTTCGGGGTCGGTCAGACCACCGAATCAACCATGACCTATCGACTGGGCATGCAATTCGACTGGGATCAGAGCTGGTGGCAAAGCGACGTGGGTCGCCTGACCGGTTACTGGAGTGGCGCCTATACCTATTGGGAAGGTGACAAGAGCTCCAGCAACAACAGCCTGTCGTTCTCGCCGGTGTTCGTTTACGAATTTGCCGGGCAGTCGATCAAACCTTACCTCGAGGCGGGGATTGGTGTGGCGGTGTTCTCCCACACTGAAGTCGAAGACAACAACATTGGCCAGGCTTTCCAGTTCGAAGACCGTTTTGGATTCGGCCTGCGCTTTACCGGCGGGCATGAGGTCGGAATTCGTGCGACGCACTATTCCAATGCGGGTATGGCCAGTCATAACGACGGCGTAGAAAGCTACTCGCTGCACTACACAATGCCGTTGTAAAAATGTGGGAGCGAGCTTGCTCGCTCCCACATGTGTTCTTCACTGGTCTTGGTTTCAGCGATACGCCGTGCTGATCCCCTGGCGTTCTTCGATGCATTCCGGTGCGCCCATCTCGAACTCCCGGCAAATCAGCGGGCGCTTTTCGTAGATGGTGCACATCATGCTGTTGCGATCCAGCGCCGCACACCAGCCGTCGTCCAGGCGCAGCATGACTTCCCCGCCCCAATCATCGGTATCGATAAAACGTTCGGGCACGCCCGTGTCGGTGATCAGCATCACTTCAAGCTGACAGCAGCAAGCCGCGCAGGTCGAGCACGTCACGGCCGGCTCGGCGATTTGCGTGTGGGGAATGGTTTTCATGGGCGCAGTGTAAGGCAGTGGGCCGCTGCTGTGTGAAAGGCCGGACGGACGCTCAGTGGCGGGTGTCTGACGTGAGTCGCTGGGCCATGTAGTGAAGTGCGGGAAACAGGGCTGCCCAAAGCAGCCCGATGCCGATCAAGGTCGGCCATTGTCCATAAGGAAACTGCACGTCCGCCAATTGTCCGCCTGCGTAATACGACAATGGCCCACCGACGGCGCCGAGCAGGCTACCGAGCCACCAGGGTTTGGCGGTCCACGCCAGGCAGTGGCGCAACGTCGTTGCCAGCAGTGCCCACAACAGCATCAGCCACAACGGAATCAATGGCGCGACGTCGTTAAAATCGAATACGCCCAGCCAGCGCAATGAACTGTCGACGGTGGTGCCCAACAGCACAACGCTGAGGATCAATCGACCTTCATCGGTCCAGCGACTTATCCACAGCAGATGAATCACCAGCACTGCCAGTGGCACCAGCAACCACAGGCTGCTGCCGCCGACCACGCAGGCAAACCAGCCAAGCTGAAACAATACTGCATTAGCCACGCGTTCAGGCATCGAAACGGCCCAGCAGCGGCGCGGTGATCGCAGACGGTTTGGCCAACAGCAATTGTGCCGTGCCGATGGTGCGCTCCAAAAAGCCGCCTTCGCAGTAGCACAGGTAAAACTCCCAAAGCCGCAGGAAATAATCGTCGTAGCCCAACTCGCTCAAACGGCCCTGGGCACGTCGAAAATTGTCATGCCACAGGCGCAGGGTTCGCGCGTAGTGCAAACCGAAATCTTCCATGTGCAGCAGGTTCATGTCGGTGTCGCGACTGACGATCTCGAGCATTTTCTGCACGCAGGGCAGGGCACCGCCGGGGAAGATGTAGCGCTGGATGAAGTCGACGTTGCCCTTGGCCTGTTCGTAGCGTTGCTCGCGAATGGTGATCGCCTGCAGCAGCATCAAGCCGTTGCTTTTGAGCAAGTGCGCGCATTGCTTGAAGTAAGTCGGCAGAAAGCGGTGACCGACTGCTTCGATCATCTCGATCGACACCAGTTTGTCGTACTGACCGGTGAGGTCGCGGTAATCCTTGAGCAACAGTGTGACCTGGCCTTGCAGGCCAAGGGTTTCGATTCGTTGGGCGGTAAACGCGAACTGCTCTTTCGAGAGCGTGGTGGTGGTGACCTTGCAGCCGTAATGCTGCGCGGCGTAAAGCGCCATGCTGCCCCAGCCGGTGCCGATTTCCAGCAGGTGATCGTTGGGTTGCAAGGCAAGTTTCTGGCAGATCCTTTCGAGTTTGTTCAACTGCGCCTGTTCGAGGCTGTCTTCGGGGCTAAGGAATTGCGCAGCGGAATACATCATGGTCGGATCGAGAAACTGCTCGAACAGGTCATTGCCCAGATCGTAATGGGCGGCAATGTTTTTCTGCGAGCCCTTGCGGGTGTTGCGATTGAGCCAGTGCAGTCCTTGAACGAAAGGCCGGCCGAGTTTTGCCAGGCCACCTTCCAGCGCATCCAGCACGTCGAGGTTGCTGACGAAGACGCGCACCACGGCGGTCAGGTCCGGCGAACTCCAATAACCGTGGATGAACGCTTCACCCGCGCCAATTGAACCGTTGCTCGCCACCCATCCCCATGCCGCGGCGTCGAGGATGTGAATTTCCCCGATCAGATGACTGCCGGCCGTGCCGAAGACATGCCGTTCGCCGTCCTCGATGACCACCAGTTGCCCGTGTTTAAGCGCTGCAAGTTGCCGTAGCACGCCGCGGCGCAGCAACGCTCCGGTCAAGCTGTGGGGGCCAGACAAATTGACTTTGCCCAAGAGGCTAGAGGATTTCATGACGGCGATCCTTGGAGGGAGCTATGGCGGTTTGAACGCTACCAACGGCAACCCGATGAGCAAACACCGGGGTGCGTTTAAGCAAAAGGCGCAGCGCCTGCCAGTAAATCGCCAGGCAGGTTTTCGCGGTCATCCAGGGAAAATGCCGCAGGTAACGGTGCAGGCTGCTGCGGTTGAGCGTTTCGCGATGCAGGTTCAGGGTGGCGTCGAAGAGTTTCAGTTCACCCTGCCAGTCCGCCATGTGCACGCCGAGCGTGTTGGCGACAGGGCTGAAACTCATCCGGTACTCGAGATCCCGCGGTAAAAATGGCGATACATCAAATGCCTTGGTCACCACGAAATGCTGATGGAAATCGAACCGGTTCTCAGGCGACCTCGCCGGCAACACATAGAGAAAACGTTCTCGCCACGGCGTGTTAGTGACTTCGCAAACAATCGCAGCCAATTGCCCATCGGCTTCATGGCAATAGAAGAAACTCACCGGATTGAACGACAGACCCCAACTGCGCACCTGTGTCAGCAGGCATATCGACCCTTGCGGGGCATGGCCGATGACTTCGCTGACTTGCTGGCGAACCGCATCAATCAGGCGCATGCCCTTGCCGGTAAAGGTTTTCAGGTAATCCGTTTCGCGAAACGAGTAGGGTGCAAAGCGGCTGGTACCGGACAGGGGCGACAAGCCGAGCACGGCGTCCTGCTCGTCGAGGTCCAGGTACAGCAGGCCGATCCGATAGCGGAAGGCGTGGTGCCTTGGGGCAAACCGCCGGTGGGCAATCCAGCCGCTGTAGAGGGCGCTGTTCACAGCACTTCTCCAAAGGAGCGGGCGACTCGCAAGGCGCTGACCACAGCGTCTTCATGGAAACCGTTGGCCCAATAAGCGCCGCAAAAATGGCTGTGTTGTGTGCCATCCAGTTCATCCCAACGACCTTGCGCGGCGACGGCTGCCAGGCTGTATTGCGGATGGGCGTAGGTGAATGTGCCGAGCACTTTGTCAGGGCTGATGCTGGCGCTCTGGTTGAGGCTGACGCAAAACGTGGTATCGCTCTGCAAACCCTGGAGGATGTTCATGTCGTAGGTGACGGCGGCCAGTGTGTGACCGGCGCCCCCTAGGCGATAATTCCAGCTGGCCCAGGCCCGTTTGCCCACGGGCAGCAAGCGCGTATCAGTGTGCAGCACCACTTCGTTATCGGCGTAGGGCAGAGCACCGAGGATCGACCGTTCCGCATCGCTCGGCCGGGCCAACAGTTTCAACGCCTGATCGCTGTGGCAGGCAAACACGACTTTATCGAAGCGTTCGCTGCCAGCAACGCTGTGAATAACCACACCTGCGTCATCACGCTCGACGCGGGTCACGGGGCAGTTGAGACGAATCTTCTCGCGAAATGAGGCGGTCAACGGTCCGACGTAGGCATTGGAACCGCCTTCAATCACGCACCATTGTGGGCGATCGTTGATGGACAACAGCCCGTGATTCTTGAAAAACCGCACAAAAAACTGCAATGGGAAACCGAGCATGTCCGCCATGGACATTGACCAGATCGCCGCCCCCATGGGCACGATGTAATGCAGGATAAAGCGCTCGCCGTAGTGTCCGGCCTTCAAGTAATCATCCAGCGTGGTGTCGGCGGCGATGCGCCCTTGCGCCAGGTCGCGCTGGGCTTCTTTATTGAAGCGCAGAATGTCGCGCAACATACCCCAGAATCCGGGCGACAACAGGTTGCGGCGTTGGGCGAACAGGCTGTTCAGATTGTTGCCGTTGTATTCAAGACCGGTATCCGGGTCCGTCACCGAGAAACTCATTTCAGTCGGTTTGAAACCCACTCCGAGCTGGCCCAGCAGGCGGATGAAGTTCGGGTAGGTCCTGTCGTTGAAGACGATGAAACCGGTGTCGACCGCATAGCGCTGGCCATCGACCGACACGTCGACCGTGTGGGTATGACCGCCCGCCCGGTTGCCAGCCTCGAACAGGGTGATCTCATGCCGGCGATTCAGCAGGTAGGCGCAGGTCAGTCCCGAGATGCCGCTGCCGATGATGGCGATGTTCATGGGCGATCCTGGATCGGCGCAGGGCTGCGCACCATGCGTTTGCCGATGGCCAGTTTCACCGCGTTGGGCATTTTCGACAGGGGCCACAGTGCCGCCATGAACAGGCCCGGAAACGCGATCTCCAATGGCCGGTTCTTGAGTTTGGCGAAGATGTGCCGTGCCGCTTTACCCACCGGCCAACTGAGCGGCATCGGGAAGTCATTCTTGGCCGTCAGCGGTGTCTCGACGAAGCCTGGGCTGACAATAGTGACTTCGATGCCTTCCGGCGCGAGATCAATGCGCAGCGATTCAAACAGGTAGCGCAGCCCGGCCTTCGACGCACCATAGGCTTCGGCACGCGGCAGCGGCAAGTACGTCACGGAGCTCGCGACGGCCACCAGGTGCGGCGCGGTGCCGTTGCGCAGCAATGGTAACGCCGCCTCGATGCAATAGGCGCTGGCGAGCAGATTGGTGCGCACTACGTGTTCGACAATCGATGAGTCAAATTGCTGGACGTCGATGTATTCGCAGGTGCCCGCGTTGAGAATAACGGTGTCCAGCGAGCCCCAGACTTGCGCAATCTGCTCACCGATTTCACGCACCTGCTGGCTGTTGGTCAGGTCACCCGGCACCACCAGCACTTGTCCGGGATAGCGCAAGGACAAGACCTTCAACACGGCTGTCGAGCGTGCACTGACGGCCACGTGAGCGCCGGTCTTGAGTATTTCTTCGGCCAACGAGGCGCCAATACCGCTGCTGGCGCCGGTCAACCAGTAGCGTCGTGGAGTTGCCAGGCTCATCCCATTCTCCTTTTTAGCCAGGCAATCGCCCGACCCAATACGGGTAGATGTTCGTAAATCAGCGCCCCGGCATCGAAGTAATCCCGATGCCGATAAACCTTGTCGCGCCAAAGCAGGTGAGAGCAACCTTCCACTCGTATCAACTGGCCGTTGGCCAGGCGCGGGTGGCGGTAACTCATGACCCAGCGCAGATAGCCTTCGCCCTCACTGATGTGGTCGAAACCGTGAAACTCGAAATGCAGGTCACTGACATTGGTATAGAGATCGGTGAAGTAGCTGCGCAGCGCCACCAGGCCTTGTACTTCATGCAGCGGGTCAGTGAATTGCACATCATGGGTGTAGAGCTGATTGAGGTGGTGCAGGTTGTGCTTGTCCAAGGCCGCAAACTGCTCGGCAAAACGCCGCAGGAAATCACTCATGGTGTCCTCCGGCCTGTTGTCGCGAAGGCAGGCTCTTGAACGCGGCCAGCGCTCGTTGTCGGGACGTGCTCAGATTGACGATCGGCGATGGATAATCCGCCACACCGAACAGTCCGCCGAGGTTGGCCGGATTGTGAACTTCCTTTTTATTGAGCCCGGCCAGTTCTGGCAGCCAGTGCTTGATGAACACACCTTCGGCGTCGAATTTTTCCGACTGGCTCAGCGGGTTGAAAATCCGGAAGTAGGGTGCCGAATCGGTGCCGGTGGACGAGCTCCACTGCCATCCACCGTTATTCGCCGCCAGATCGCCGTCGATCAAGTGCCGCATGAAAAAGCGCTCGCCTTCGCGCCAGTCGATCAGCAGGTTCTTGGTCAGGAACATCGCCACCACCATGCGCAGCCGGTTGTGCATCCAGCCGGTCTCAAGCAATTGACGCATGGCCGCGTCGATGATCGGCAGACCGGTGCGCGCTTCTTGCCACGCCAGCAGTTCTTCTGGAGCGTTGCGCCAGGCAAGGGCTTCGGTTTCCGGGCGAAAGGCGCGATGGCGGGAGACTCGCGGGTAACCCACCAGAATATGTTTGTAGAACTCGCGCCACAGCAACTCGTTGATCCAGGTGACAGCGCCGACCTTGCCGCTTTCGAATTCGCCCTGATTGGTTTGCAGGGCGGCGTGCAGGCATTGGCGCGGGGAAATCACCCCGGCGGCGAGATAGGCCGAGAGCTGGCTGGTGCCGGGCTTGGCCGGGAAGTCCCGTTCGTCTTTGTAGTAGTCGATCTGAGCGTCGGCGAAGGTGTCGAGGCGGCGTCGGGCTTCGGCTTCACCGGCGGGCCAGAGTGTGCGCAGGCTTTCACTCGGTGTTTCGAAGCCGTCGACGCTTGTGGGAATGTTTTCTTTGTTGATCGCCAGTGGCGCCTGAGCAGCCGGCGCAGCGACCAGGCTCGGCAATGACCCGCGCAATCTGTCGTAGCAGACCTTGCGGAACTGACTGAAGACCTGAAAGTAAGTGCCGGTCCTGGTGAGCACGGTGCCCGGTTTGAACAGCAATTGGTCAAGGTAGCTATGGAAGTCGATGCCATTGGCGTTCAGCGTTTGGGCCACCGCCGCATCACGACGGCTTTCATGAACACCGTACTCTTCGTTCACGTGTACGGCGTCGACCTTCAACTGCCGACACATTTCGAGCAGCACTTTCGGCGCTTCATCCCAGTGTGATGCGTTGCGGATCAGCAAGGGGATGTTCAGGTCACCCAGTGCGCGATTCAGTTCACGCAAGTTTCGCAGCCAGAAATCCACTTTGCATGGCGCATCGTCGTGTTCCAGCCACTGCTGCGGGCTCAACAGGTATACCGCCACCGTAGGGCCGCGAGCCGCGGCAGCCGAGAGGGCGGTGTTGTCATGTAGGCGCAAGTCGCTGCGCAGCCAGATCAATTGCATGGTTGTGTCCGCACGATTCATTAAATTAGCCCACGCAGAACCAGGGCCTGATGCGCCGATAACGGGTCTTCGGCGAAGGACAAATCAACGACTCCGGAAGTTCTTGCGGACAACTCGGCGTGGTGGATGCATACGGTTGGTCCGGCAATCATTTTTGGGCAACTGACGCCATTCAACAGTTTTGGCAGCTGCGAAAGGTTCATGGCTTTGCTGGAATACAGCAGTACGCCTCGGGCTTGCAGGTGATCGACCGCCATCGCAAGTTCGCCGGCGGGTAGAGGCCAGTCGAACACCTCCACCGGGCAATCGGCGCTGCTGATCAGCCATGCAGTGAGCCATAGGTGAGGTTCCAGTGGTACATCCGAGTGATTGATCAGCAGCAATGGCGCGGCGCGCAACTGACGGTTGTTATGGTAGATGCGTGCGCCGAATTTGCTGCGTAACCAGGAATAAAAGAATGCCCGTTCCATCTGTGCACCAAACTGGCCCTGCCAGCGTTGGTCCAGTTCTGCCAGCAATGGCATCAGCAGCTGTTCGCACAAGGTGCGCGGTGGGTACAGCGCCATGGCTTGATTTACCGTGTCATCCAGGGTGCGTTCGTTCAGTTGCGACACCGCGTGCAGCAGCGTCTGGCGCAACACTTGCCAGTCGTTTTCAACGGGTTCGCTAAACGCTTGCGGCGTGTCCAGCAACTGCTTGACCTGGCTGACGGCCACGCCGCGATTGAGCCAGGTGAGGATCGTCTGGATGCGTTGAACGTGTTCGGCCGAGAACAGCCGATGGCCCTTGGGTGTGCGTTGCGGAACGATCAGCCCGTAGCGCCGTTCCCAGGCGCGCAGTGTCACGGCGTTGACACCGGTCTGCCGTGCCACTTCACGGATCGGCAGCCAGCCTTCGTCCAGCGCTTTTTTAAAGTCGTCGCCGAGGTCTTCGCTGGCGCTGGTGTCGAGTGGGGATTTCATTAGATCGCGTTCCGCAGGCTGAGGTTTTCCGGGTGCGGTTGCAGGTAAACCTGTTGCGCAATGTAGGGATCCGGGTACTGGCGGAAGTAATGCTTGAGCAGGGTCAATGGCACCACCAGCGGCACGATGCCTTGGCGGTACTGGCTGATGACGTGCTGCATTTCCTGTTTGTCTTCAGGGCTGGTGACTTGCTTGAGATAACCGCTGATGTGTTGCAGAACGTTGGTGTGGGTGCGCCGCGTGGCGCATTTTTTCAAGGCCGCCATCAGTTCGCGGAAGTAGCGTGGGCCGAGTTCTTCAGGATCGGTCTGGCCCATGTTGCCCAGCAGATTACCCAGGGTTTTGTACTGCACCGGGTTATGCGCCATCAGCAGGTATTTGTAGCGCGAGTGGAATTCGGTGAGGTCGCGGCGAGTCAGGCCTTTTTGCAGCAACTGTTGCCAGGCGCTGTAGGCAAACACGCGAGTCAGGAAGTTTTCTCGCAGTACCGGGTCGTTGAGTCGGCCGTCTTCCTCTACCGGCAGGTCAGGGTGCAGTGCACAGAATGCCTCGGCATAGAGGCCGCGTCCGCCGCCCTCCACTGGTACACCGTTGGCCTGATAGACCTTGACCCTTTCCAGGCCACACGACGGGGACTTTTGCATGAAGATGTAGCCGCAAATGTCGCTTAACTGACCCGCCATTGTCTGGCCGTATTCTTTGAGTGGCCGGGTAACGTTAAGCTCGGCGTTAACGCTGCCTACCGCTTCGGGATGCAGTGGGTTGCCGACCAGGCGAATCGGTTCTCGGGGGATACCGAGGCCGATGGCAACTTCCGGGCACACCGGGACAAAATCGAAATGATCAGCAAGGGTTCGACTGCACAGGCGTGATTCCTTGTGCCCGCCGTTATAGCGAACCTCGGCGCCCATCAGGCAGGCGCTGATAGCTATTTTTGGTCGGGTCGCTGGCTGGTCGCGCATCGAAGCACCTCGAATCTAAACTTGTACAGAGTTTCTTCTCTGTACAACATAGTCTTCATCATAGATTCAAAGGTGTACAAGTCAATTTTTTTGTATAGGTTTTTATCGTCGCCCGGGCGACCCCTGTGGGAGCGCGCTCACTTCTATCGGTTCTACTTCCAGCCCAATTGCCAGGTGTCGCTGTTCTTGAGGGTTCGCCAATCGAGGCGTTCACTGCGCTTGGTCAGCACCGCCTGCAACTCGACTTCCAGCACCGTGCCTTCCTCGTCACGGAATACCTCGGTCACCAGAAAGTGTTTTTCGCGGTGTTGCGGATGGGCTGCTGTCCACTTCGACAGCAGCAATTTATCGGGATTGATGCCGTTCACTGCAGGTGCTCATGCAATCGGCGAGCGGCTTCCTGGCCACTGAGCCAAGCGCCTTCAACCCGCCCGGACAGGCACCAGTCGCCGCATACGTAAAGGCCCAGGTCGGCATCGGCGAGCGCGCCCCATTCGTGGCTGCTGGCGGGGCGGGCATAGAGCCAGCGGTGGGCGAGGCTGAAGCTCGGGGCGGGCATGGAATCGTGCAGCAACTCAGCGAACGCACCGTGCAGCTGCTCGATCACCGCTTCCTTGGACAGGTCGATGTGTTGGCGGCTCCAGGCGCTGGTCGCATGCAGCACCCACGTATCCATGGTGTTGTCACGCCCCGGCTTGCTGCGGTTGCGGGCCAGCCAGTCGAGTGGGCTGTCCTGCACGAAGCAGCCCTCCATGGGGGTCTCCAGCGGCGTTTCGAACGCCAGGGCGACGGCCCAGGTCGGGTCCATCTTTACCCCGGCGGCAGCCCCGGCCAGCTTCGATGCCGCAGCCAGCAATGCGGTGGCTTGAGGCGCTGGCGTGGCGATCACCACATGACTGAACGGACCGTGAGTGAAGCCTTCGGCGTCCTGCAAGTGCCAGTGCTCTTCACCGCGATAGACCTCGGTGATCCGGCAAGCAAACTGCACTTGCAGATCGCCGAGCAGGCCTCTCGTGATGGCGCTCATGCGCGGCGTGCCGACCCAGCGGGTTTGTTCGTCCGGCGACAGGTTGAGCTGGCCACCGTGGTAGGTATAGAGCTGTGGCGTCCATTCAGCGACCCAGCCGTTGGCTTGCCAACGCTGAACCTCGGTGACGAAGCGCCGGTCGCGGGCAGTGAAATATTGCGCCCCCATGTCCAGAGCACCCGCATCGCTGCGTTTGCTCGACATGCGTCCGCCACTGCCGCGGCTTTTATCGAAAAGTTGAACGACATGCCCTGCGTCAGTCAGGGCCTGAGCGGCTGAGAGCCCGGCGATGCCGGTGCCGATGATTGCGATAGGTACAGTCATAGGGGCCTCGTTTACCTTTCTGTACAGACTACGCTGTGGGTCAAACCTGTACAATATTGTTTTTTGGTATAACTTCTAGCGTTCTCGATCTGACAGCTTGGCCTATTGTTAAACACAGGACATGCCCGATACCAAAGATCCCTGCTTATAAAAATAGACTAGTGATCAGGGTTAAACGCCACGCGAGGAAGAAGTCATGCACATATTGCTGACCGGCGGTACTGGTTTGATAGGACGTCAGCTCTGCAGACACTGGTTGAGTCAGGGGCACAGCCTGACGGTCTGGAGTCGCAAGCCAGAAAAAGTCGCGAAAATCTGCGGCACTCAGGTGAAGGGTATTGCCCGGCTGGAGGACCTCGATCAGGCACCGCTGGACGCCATTATCAATCTGGCAGGCGCACCGATTGCCGATCGGCCCTGGACGCACAAGCGCAAGGCGTTGCTCTGGAGCAGCCGCATCACTCTGACGGAAACGCTGTTGGCGTGGCTCGAAAAGCGCGAGCAAAAGCCTTCGCTGTTGATGTCCGGTTCTGCGGTGGGCTGGTATGGCGATGGGGGGGAGCGTGAGCTGACCGAGGCATCGCCCCCGGTCATCGATGATTTCGCCAGTCAGTTGTGCGTCGCCTGGGAAGAAACCGCCCAGCGTGCCGAAGCCTTGGGACTGCGTGTCGTGCTGATTCGTACCGGGTTGGTGTTGTCGGCCGAGGGCGGCTTTTTGTCGCGGCTGTTGCTGCCGTTCAAACTGGGGTTGGGCGGGCCGATCGGTAGCGGTCGGCAGTGGATGCCATGGATTCATGTCAACGATCAAATCGCCCTGATTGATTTTCTTCTGCATCAGAATGACGCCAGCGGTCCTTATAATGCCTGCGCACCAAAACCGGTGCGCAATCGTGAATTTGCCAAGACGTTGGGCAGCGTGCTGCACCGCCCGGCGTTCATGCCGATGCCGGCCCTGGCGTTGAAAGTGGGCCTTGGCGAGTTGTCGTTGTTGTTACTGGGTGGGCAGAAGGCCCTGCCGGTTCGCGCGCTGGACGCGGGTTTCACTTTCCAGTTCACCGATTTGCGCGCGGCCCTGGACGACCTGTCCAGCCGCCTTTGAAATAGGACGTTGCATGACCGATCACGCATTGCTTTTGGTTAACCTGGGTTCACCGGCCTCCACCTCGGTGGCGGATGTGCGCAGCTACCTCAATCAATTTCTGATGGACCCGTATGTGATCGACCTGCCATGGCCGGTGCGACGCTTGCTGGTGTCGCTGATCCTGATCAAGCGCCCGGAGCAGTCAGCCCACGCCTACGCGTCGATCTGGTGGGAGGAGGGTTCGCCCCTGGTGGTGCTCAGCCGTCGTCTGCAACAAGCCGTGACGGCGCAGTGGACCCACGGGCCGGTCGAGTTGGCGATGCGTTATGGCGAGCCGTCGATTGAAACGAAACTGGTGCAGCTGGCCGCCCAAGGCCACAAAAAAATCACCCTGGCACCGCTTTATCCACAGTTCGCCGACAGCACCACCACGACGGTGATCGAAGAAGCCAAGCGTGTGCTGCGCGAGAAAGGACTCGATATCCAACTGTCGATTCTCCAGCCGTTTTATGATCAGCCGGAATACCTCGACGCATTGGTTGCCTCGGCCAAGCCCTATCTGGAGCAGAATTACGATCACTTGTTGTTGAGCTTCCACGGTTTGCCGGAGCGGCACCTGACCAAGCTCGATTCGGCGGGGAAGCATTGCTTCAAGAATGAGGATTGCTGCAGGAACGCTTCGCCAGTGGTATTGGCCACCTGCTATCGCGCGCAATGCTTGCGCACTGCTTCGGAATTTGCCAAGCGCATGGGCTTGCCGGACGGCAAGTGGTCAGTGTCGTTTCAGTCGCGTCTGGGGCGGGCCAAGTGGATCGAACCCTACACCGAAGCGCGGCTCGATGAATTGGCCAAGAGCGGCGTGAAGAAGATTCTGGTGATGTGCCCGGCGTTCGTGGCTGATTGCATCGAGACGCTGGAAGAGATCGGTGATCGCGGGCTGGAACAATTCCGCGAAGCGGGAGGGGAGGAGTTGGTTTTGGTGCCGTGCCTGAACGATCACCCGCAATGGGCGCGGGCGTTGACTGCACTGTGCGAAAGAGCGCCGTTGGCGCTGTAGGGATACAACCTGTGATGATCGCTCCCACGCAGAGCGTGGGAACGATCAATCTCAGCTGTTACAGAAGCGGCTCATCCGCCTTCTTGTGCTTCCAGCTGTCATTCCCCGGCAGCAACAGGTTCAGCGCAATCGCCACCACCGCGCACAGCGCAATGCCTTTGAGGCCGAAGTCGTCCGGGCCAGTCCCGGTGCCGACCAGCACACCGCCAATCCCGAACACCAGGGTCACCGACACAATCACCAGATTGCGCGCTTCGCCCAGATCAATCTTGTGGCGAATCAGTGTGTTCATGCCCACGGCCGCAATCGAACCGAACAACAGGCAGAGAATCCCGCCCATCACCGGCACCGGAATGCTTTGCAACAGCGCGCCGAACTTGCCGATGAACGCCAGGCTGATGGCGAAGATCGCCGCCCAGGTCATGATTTTCGGGTTGTAGTTCTTGGTCAGCATTACCGCGCCCGTCACTTCGGCGTACGTGGTGTTGGGTGGACCGCCGAACAGGCCGGCTGCGGTGGTAGCAATGCCATCGCCGAGCAGCGTGCGGTGCAGGCCGGGCTTCTTCAGGTAATCGCGGCCGGTCACGCTACCAACGGCAATCACACCGCCGATATGCTCGATGGCCGGGGCCAACGCTACCGGAACGATGAACAGAATCGCCTGCCAGTTGAACTCCGGCGCGGTGAAGTGCGGAATCGCAAACCACGGCGCAGCGGCAATCTTCGCGGTATCCACGACGCCGAAATAGAAGGCCATGGCAAAACCGACCAGCACGCCGGAAATGATCGGCACCAGGCGGAAAATGCCTTTGCCGAACACCGCGACGATCAGTGTGGTCAGCAGCGCCGGCATCGAGATCAGCATCGCCGTCTGGTAATGAATCAACTCAGTGCCGTCGCCGGCCTTGCCCATTGCCATGTTGGCGGCAATCGGCGCCATGGCCAGGCCGATGGAGATGATCACCGGGCCAATCACCACCGGTGGCAGCAAGCGGTCGATGAACCCGGTGCCTTTGATCTTCACGGCCAGTCCGAGAAAGGTGTAGACGAAACCGGCCGCCATCACGCCGCCCATGGTCGCCGCGAGGCCGAATTGGCCCTTGGCGAGAATGATCGGGGTGATGAAGGCAAAGCTCGACGCCAGGAACACCGGCACCTGACGCCCGGTGACGATCTGAAACAGAATCGTCCCCAGGCCTGCAGTGAACAGCGCGACGTTCGGGTCGAGGCCGGTAATCAGCGGCATCAACACCAGGGCACCGAAGGCCACGAACAGCATCTGTGCACCCGACAGCACCGTGCGCCAGAGCGGATCGTTGAACTCTTGCTGCATGCTCAAGCGTCCTTCTGCTTGGTGCCGAAGATTTTGTCACCGGCATCGCCCAGGCCCGGAATGATGTAACCGTGTTCGTTCAGTTTTTCATCAATGGAGGCGGTGTAGATGGTCACGTCCGGGTGAGCCTTCTCCACGGCAGCGATGCCTTCCGGCGCGGCGACCAGCACCATGGCGCGGATGTCGCGGCAGCCGGCCTTTTTCAGCAGGTCGATGGTGGCGACCATGGAGCTGCCGGTAGCGAGCATCGGGTCGATGATCATCGCCAGGCGCTCGTTGATTTCCGGGACCAGTTTTTCCAGGTAGGTGTGTGCCTGCAGGGTCTGTTCGTTGCGGGCTACGCCCACGGCGCTGACCTTGGCGCCCGGGATCAGGCTGAGCACGCCTTCGAGCATGCCGATACCGGCGCGCAGGATCGGGACTACAGTAATCTTCTTGCCGGCGATTTTCTCGACCGACACGGTGCCGCACCAGCCTTCGATGTCGTAGGCTTCCAGCGGCAGGTCTTTGGTGGCTTCATAGGTCAGCAGGGCGCCGACTTCCTGAGCGAGCTCACGGAAATTCTTGGTGCTGATATCTGCACGGCGCATGAGGCCAAGTTTATGACGGATCAGCGGGTGGCGGATCTCGAGGATGGGCATGGGAAAGGCTCCGGCGGCGGGCAAAAAAACCGGCCTAGATTAATCTATCCGAGGGTGTTGTCCTATAGACATACAGTACGTTAGTCCACAAACGCTTGATCTGGCCGTGCGGGATGCGTACCTTTGCCCGCTTTTCCTGTCCGCCACCCCCCTTGGAGAGCGCCATGTCCGCTGATCTCGAGCATATCCGTCAAATCATGCGAGAGGCTGACTGCCTGTACACCGAAGCTGAAGTCGAGGCGGCCATCGCCCGCGTCGGTGCACAAATCAACGATCAGATGGCTGAAAGCAATCCGGTGGTGTTCTGTGTGATGAACGGCGGCCTGATTTTCTCCGGCAAACTGTTGACCTATCTGAACTTCCCGCTGGAAGCCTCGTACCTGCACGCTACCCGCTATCGCAACGAAACCAGCGGCGGCGACCTGTTCTGGAAAGCCAAGCCGGAAGTGTCGTTCATCGACCGTGACGTGCTGATCATCGACGACATCCTCGATGAAGGTCACACCCTGGGCGCGATCATCGACTTCTGCAAACACGCCGGCGCGCGCAAAGTGCACACCGCCGTGCTGATCGACAAAGACCACGACCGCAAGGCTCGTCCGGACCTGAAAGCCGATTTCGTCGGCCTGCCGTGCATCGACCGTTACATCTTCGGTTACGGCATGGACTACAAAGGCTACTGGCGTAACGCCAACGGGATTTTTGCTGTTAAAGGAATGTAATCATTGGCCACGCCGAGCTTTCTTGATCAAACGCTGTTCACCGAATTGGCCGAGAAAGCTGCGGCCAATCCGCGCGGGCGCCAGCATCACAACTTCCACCAGATGGAAGAGCCTTGCCACCGTATGGCCGTGGGATTGCAGCCGAGTACGTATATTCCCCCTCATCGGCACTTGAGTGATGACAAGGCGGAAACGCTGTTGGTGCTGCGGGGGCGTCTGGGCCTGTTGATTTTTGATGAGTCTGGAGGCGTTATCCACAGGCGCGTCCTGCAAGCCGCTGGCAAATCGGTAGGCGTGGATCTTCCTCCCGGTGTGTTCCATGGCCTGGTCGTGCTGGAAGCCGACAGCCTGATGTTCGAGTGCAAAGCCGGGCCGTATCGCCCGGTGGGTGAAGGTGAGCTTGCTCCATGGGCACCGCGTGAAGGCGAGCCGGGTGTGGCCGAGTATCAGGCGTGGATGCGCGCGCAGTTTGATTGAGCCGCACCCTCAATTTTCCCCGGCCAGCCAGCGTTCGCTTTTGCGACGAGCCTGTTCCAGGTTGTTCACGTAGGCCAGCTTGCGCTGTTCCCGATGGATGCCCGCGCGCCTGAGCTTCAGGCGCACCCGTGGAGCGGTCGCCACCAGAATCAGGCCGATGCCGTCCGTGCGGTAATCCCTCAGGATATTGTCGAAGGCCGCCAGCGCCGTCATGTCCAGCATCGGCACGGCGCTCATCTCGACGATCACCACTTTGACCTCCGGGTTGAATTTGCGTAGCACCCCCAAGGCTTTTTCAGCCGCGCCGAAGAACAGCGGCCCGCGTATCGCATAGCAGCGAACATGCTCCGGCATGTCCTGCAAGGCCTGATGGTAGGCGGGGGGGAGTTCGGCGGTGTCGGTAAGGTCGCTCATGCGCTTGATAAACAACCCGGCGGCCAACAGCAGGCCGACGGCGACGGCCATCACCATGTCGAACAACACCGTCAGGCTCAGGCAGGTCAGCAAGACCAGCACATCGCTGCGAGGTGCGATGCGCAAGGTATGCAGCACGTGCCGGGCCTCGCTCATGTTCCACGCCACCATCATCAGCAACGCGGCCAGTGCAGCCATTGGCAGGTAGCTGAAAAGCGGTGCGAGGACGAGTATTGCCATCAGCACCACTGCGCTGTGAATAATGGCGGCCAGTGGCGAAAAGGCTCCGCTGCGCACGTTGGTGGCACTACGGGCAATCGCCGCCGTGGCGGTAATGCCGCCGAACAACGGTGCGATCAGATTACCCAGGCCTTGGCCCAGCAGTTCTGCGTTGGGGTCGTGTTTGCTGCCGGTCATGCCATCTGTCACCACCGCACACAATAAGGATTCGATAGCGCCGAGCATGGCAATGGCGAACGCCGGCGCCATCAATTGGCGGATCAAGTCATAAGAAAGGTGCAGAGGTTGGCCGTCGGGACCGGGCAGATTCCACGGCCAATCAAAGCGTGGCAGGAACGGCGGAATGCCGGGATGGCTGACGCCCTCGACCATGTAGCTGAAACGTTCACCCAATGTCGCCACCGCCAACCCGTTGTGCTCCAGCGCCAACCCCAGGAGCGCGCCGACGGTCAGCGCTATCAGATGCCCCGGAATCCTCGGCACCCACCTTGGCCAGACAATAAGAACTGCCAGGCATGTGATGCCGATGATCCCGTCCCCTGGCCTGGCGCTGGGCAACGCCAGAATCAACACGCCCAGCTGTTCGACGTAGTGTTGTGCATGGCCGGTGGTGTTCAGGCCCAGCAAATCCTTCAATTGCAGGGTGGCAATGACAATGCCTATCCCGGCGGTAAAGCCCAGAGTGACTGGATAAGGAATGTATTGAATCAACCGCCCGGCTCGAATCAGCCCAAGGGCAATGAGGATGATGCCGGCGAGCAGGGTGCAGAGCAGCAGGCCGCCCAAGCCATATTGTTGGGTGATGGGCAGCAGAATGACCACGAACGCGGCGGTGGGCCCGCTGACATTGAAACGCGAACCGCCTGTCAGGGCGATCAGGGGCGCAGCGATCAGTACCGTATACAACCCTTGCTGGGGCGGTACACCGACGGCAATCGCCAGGGCCATGGCCAGCGGGATGGCGATAATCCCTACGGTCACCCCGGCACTGATGTCGCCGCGTAAGCGTTTGAGGGTGTAGCCGGCGCGCCAGGTCTGACGCCAGGCCGCGAACAACGGAGGTACGGAGAACGTCATGAACACTTCCTAGAAGGCGATGCACTGTTGAACGACGGCTGAAAGCTCGTCCAGCATGGCCAGCCTGTTACTGCGAAGTATTGACCTATATCGCCAAATCACACGGTTGATCCTCATGCTAGAGTATCCGGCCTCGCCTTCGGAGCTCGTCATGAGCCTTTTGATCCGCAGCTGTGCCGCCCTGTTGTTGAGCCTCAGCCTGCCTCTGGCGGCCGCGTCGGCGCCGATGCACGCGCAGTTTTTACCGCCCGACGACCTGACCCTGCGCGACGCGGAGCCTGAGCAGCAACAGCTCTTGCAGGTCACCGAGTATTCAGTGGTGATCGGCAGTCAGCGTCAGTCCAATCAACAGCCGATTCCGGTCACGTCACCGGTGATGATCCGCCTCAAGGGCAAATCCTTGAACAAGGGCGCGAGCATCAGTCAGGTACTGGTCAACTTCGATGGTGAAAGCAAAAGCCTGAAAAAGCCGATCTACGACGACAAAAGCAAAACCCTGACGCTGTTTTACCCGATGGCGCAGTACCGTGTGGTAATCGACTTGTTGCGCAATGACACGGTGTATTGCCAGTTTCTCAGCTATGCCAACGGCCATGTCTGGGCTGATTTGCACACAGGGGCCACTCGCGCGCGTTGAGCCCGGCGTCAAGGCAGGGGTAAACTGCCCGCCCCGTGTAATGTCTGCGAGCTGGAGTCGGCAATGCGTAAAGATAAGAAACAAGTGATTGGTGACGAGATCGGCGACGAGCAGATCAAGTTGTTCCTCGATTTCGAGCCAGTCGACGCCACTTCGCCGTCGCTGCACAAGTTGATCAAGGCCTACCGCGGCCTGCGCATCGATGACTTCGAGCGTTTTCTGACGTTTTTCGTCGAGGCTGGCCTGGACCTGGACGGTAAGGATGAGCACGGCAATGACTTCGTCGCCCTGATCAAGGATCAGCGCAACGCGGCCGACTACATCGAGCTGATCGCCAAGGCCCGTGGTTAAACTGTTGCCCTGAATATCCCGGATCATCCATTTCAGCGGCCATAAAAAAACGCCCCGCTCTCGCTGAGAACGGGGCGTTTTTTATGGGGCCGAATCAAGCGTAGCTTTCGGTCTCATTACTGGCTTCAACCAGTTCCAGCGCGACGTTGTTGTGCGCATTGATCTTGCGATACAGCGCTGCGTCGGTCTCCAGAACCTTTTCCCGAGCCGGGAAGATTTCCGCCAGTTTGGCCGCCCACTCACCGGACGCTTTGGTCGGGAAGCATTTTTCGATCAGCTCAAGCATGATCGAAACCGTCACCGAAGCACCAGGGGAGGCGCCAAGCAGTGCTGCAAGGGAACCGTCCTTGGCTGCGACCAGTTCGGTACCGAACTGCAGGACGCCGCCCTTTTTCGGGTCTTTCTTGATGATCTGAACCCGTTGGCCGGCCACTTCCAGGCGCCAGTCTTCGGCTTTCGCTTCAGGGTAGAAGCGACGCAGGGATTCCAGACGCTGTTCCATCGATTGCATCACTTCGCTGACCAGGTACTTGGTCAGGTCCATGTTGTTTTTCGCTACGGCCAGCATCGGGCCGATGTTGCCGGCGCGAACCGACATCGGCAGGTCCATGAAGGAACCGTGCTTGAGGAACTTGGTGGTGAACCCGGCGTAAGGTCCGAACAACAGGGACTTGCTGCCATCGACGACACGGGTGTCCAGGTGCGGCACGGACATCGGTGGCGAACCCACGGCGGCCTGGCTGTACACCTTGGCCTGGTGGTGCTTGACCACTTCCGGGTTGTCGCAACGCAGCCATTGGCCACTGATCGGGAAGCCGCCGAAGCCTTTGCTTTCTTCGATACCCGAGGCCTGCAACAGCGGCAATGCCGCGCCGCCAGCGCCGAGGAAAACGAATTTCGCGTCGACGTCACGGGTGTTGCCGCTGTTGACGTCCTTGATGCTGACAGTCCAGCCGCCGTTGTTGCGCTTCAGGCCGGTCACGCGCTTGCAGTACTTGACCTGTGCGTCGGGCGCGCTGGTCAGGTGCTTGAGCAGTTGATTGGTCAGGGCGCCGAAGTTGACGTCTGTGCCATTCATCACGCGGGTTGCAGCGACGACTTCGTCGGCCGGGCGGCCCGGCATCATCAGCGGCATCCAGTCGGCCATCTTGGCTTTGTCTTCGGTGTATTCCATGTCCGCGAAGGCGTGGTGCTTGCTCAGCACCTTGAAGCGTTCCTTGAGGAAGGAAACGCCGCTGTCACCTTGCACGAAGCTCAGGTGCGGCACCGGGCTGATGAACGACTTGCAGGAGCCGAACGTGCCTTTCTTGGTCAGGTAGGACCAGAACTGCTTCGACACCTCGAACTGAGTGTTGATGTGCACGGCTTTCTTGATGTCGACGGTGCCATCAGCCGCCTGTGGCGTGTAGTTGAGCTCACACAGCCCGGCGTGACCGGTACCGGCGTTGTTCCACGGGTTGGAACTCTCCGCAGCACCGGAATCCATCAGCTCGACGACTTCCAGCTTGATCGCGGGGTCGAGCTCTTTGAGCAATACCGCCAGGGTGGCACTCATGATGCCGGCCCCAACCAGTACTACGTCGACTGCTTCGTTATGCGCCATTTAACGCGTCTCCAAAATCTGCAGCACCAAATTGTCGGCATGGCTGCCAGGCGTTCCGGGGCGTGTCAGTGATGCCCCTGGTACTCATGGTCAGTATCGCCATGTCCGAATCTTCGCAATTTTTTGCAACTTCGACGGACGCTACCGGCCGGGTCAATGAGGTCTATGAACTCATTTGAACGCGCGACTGGCAATTCGACTTATGGTCGATACATCCGTTTGTGCAACCAAATCCGTAGCGGACAGGCTTCAGGCTCCGGTATTCGAGGAACGCTCGGTCCTGTGTCGTTGGGCTGTTTCAGACGCTAATGGTGCATGTTCAGACGCAAAACTATTCATTTGCTCGCCACACTCTTGTGAAGTTGTGAAAACCCGTTTTTTTCACGCTCTTTTGAAGACGTGAACCTCAAAAAAGGGCTGTCCCAGCCTGGCACCGTGCCCGGATGGATTGCCGTCATGGGGTACATGAAAGGCAAAACGGGCAAACAGCTCAGTGACCGAGCGTAATGACAGCTCTGCAGATTCGCGAAAAGCGGGGTTTTTGCTCAGGGAACAGCAAGCGCGCCAGCTTCACTCGATCTGTGTGGGCGGCTCTCTGTGGGCGGTGCGGGGTGTCAATACCAAGGCATTGACGATGCTGCGAGGCCCGATCAGGAGACGTCCTTATAATCGGGGGGAGATTGTATCTAAGAAACGCAGGGAAATGGACGTGTTTAATGACTTTTATTAGGCGTTCGGTCAGGTGGTCAACAGATGTTGCACCCGTGCGCGTGGCTGGCGGGTGCTCACGCGGGCGCTCGGGGGCAGAGGCTGATGCAGCCAGTTGAGGCGGATTTCTTCGATTTCGACCCAGCTATCGCCCATCGGCTGGAGGCTGCACTGCTTGAACGCCTGGCAATGACCATTGCTGTCGAGCAGGGCAAAGCAACGGTGCAACGGGCGTGGCGCGAACAACGAGATGAGGTAGCGCATGGCGAAGTACCTGATGGGGGGACTGCAGTGGAGTTTGCCCACTAGCCGTTACGTGCCAGTGTATGAGCGATGACAGATGTGTGACAGGGACCGCTTTCACAAGGGTTTGTCAGACATTTCAGTATTGATCGAAGGCCACTGGTTCGCCGCAGTGGCCCACCGCTATACTGCTAGCCTGTTTGTGCCTGATTCTGGAGAGAAGCGCATGTTGCAACGCCTGTTGTTCGGTTTGATCACTGTGACCAGTTTGACCCTCGTCGGCTGCGCCCACAGCCCGCAACAACTGAACCCTGAGCCCAAGCTGACAACTCAGCTGGCGCCGGTCGGCCATGGCCAGCCAGTGGTGGTGCGCGTGGTCGACGGTCGTCCGTCGCCAACGTTGGGCACGCGCGGCGGCCTGTACCCGGAAACCAGCGCGATCACCGTGCAGGGCGCGCAGATTCTGCCGAAGCTGCAGGCGCAGGCCGAAGCGGCCGTGCGGTTGCTGGGCTTTACCCCGACCAACAATGCACCGAACGCACCACAAATCACCGTGACCCTGGCCGAGCTGAAATATCAGTCGCCTAAAGAAGGCATGTACGTGACTGAAGCGACCATCGGCGCGACTTTCCGCTCCGATGTGCAGAACGCCAATCGTCGTTACAGCGGCCGTTACGGCGCATCCCTGGACCAGCGTTTCGGCATGGCACCGAACCAGGAAACCAACACCAAGCTGGTCAGCGATGTGTTGAGCGATGCGTTGACGCGTCTGTTCAAGGATCCGACCGTGGGTCAGGTGCTCGGCGAATAAATTTTCACCAGAATCAAAAAAGCCCGGAGCCAGCATTGGCCCCGGGCTTTTTCATTTATGCCTACACCACCGAACAACTGTGGGCGCGAGCAGGCTCACTCCTACAAGGAATGTGTTGTGTCAGGCGGCTTCGGAGTAGAAGTCCAGCACACTCACACCGGTCAGCAAGTCCGTCTCCGGCAAATCCGCATGTTGATGCCCGCCCAGGGCGCAATACACCAGCCAGTGGCGGTCCTGAACATTGAAGGCGAGGCTTCCCACAAGGTTTTGTTGTTCGTCGCTCGGGGAGATGAGGTACAGGCGATCCTGGTTTTCAGCGTGAAGCATGACGATATCCGTGTCTGTTTTCGTGGGGCGGGAGACTGACGGATACAGATGACGAAGCTGTGACTCAGGTCAGGAATCTGCCAAATGGTCAGTTATTTGTCGTAAAGCGGGTGCAGGAGGGGAGGCTTTCGGTAGAATCCGCGCCGCAGTCGTCGGTTCGGCGCCTGCCACACCTGTTTTGTTTGAGGTCCGTGATGTCGCTGCATTTGATGACGCTGTTTACCGCCCATCCCGCCAAACTGGTCAACCTGCTGGCCTTGCTGCTGGCCTTCCCCGGCAGTTGGCTGCTGCACGCCACTCGTCGCCGCGAACAGCGCGCCATGGCCAGTATCGTGGCTCAGCGCCAGAGCCAGCCCAGCGTCGAGCCGACCCTCGATTGGGCGACGTTGCGCATGAACCGCTTTTTCTATCGCTTCGGTTTCGCCTGCCTCGGGCTGGCGTTGCTGGTGTCTTGGATCAGCACGCGGGTCTGACAGCAAAGACTGCAGCAATGACAACGGCGCCCTAGGGCGCCGTTGTCGTATCCAGCCTGAAACCTTACAGCGGCAACCCGGCTTTCACCCGGTACTGATTGCGCACCGGCGTTGCATATTGCAGCACCAGGAACGGACGATGTTCCTCGGGGCAGCCCTCAAGGCGCTTGTTCCATTCTTCCTGCGCCTTGGCCAGTTCGTCGGCCGCAAACACTTCAGACGCTTTGGGCACCTGCAATTGCGGGTCGGCGTCTTTCCACTGCGCGTAAGCCAGGTAGTGCACCGGGAACAAGCGGTAACCGCCGAGGATCTGCTTGTCCATTTCGATCGCCAATTGCTTGGTGTCTTCGAACAGTTCGGTGATGGGCGCGGCGAAGTTCACGTGGACCCGGCCCTTGTAGCCGGTGATGCCCTTGGCGATGCTCACATCGTCCTCGCCCGGCACTTTGGTGTAGCTGCCGGTGGTGGCGCGGATGTACAACTCGCGGGCCTTGGCCTGATCGCACGGGTCGTATTCATAGCTGATCGACACCGGGGTGAGGTTCAGCGACTGAATGACTTCGCCGAATGGCTCGTCCTTACGGCTCATGTGGAACATCTTGAGGATGGCCGATTCGGTGCGGTCGTCGCCGTCCTTCGCCCGGCCTTCAGCCTGGGCGATCCAGATCGAGGCGCAATCGTTGCGGATCGAGTGGTTGATGTAGGCCGACAACAGTTGATAGGCCGCCATCTTCTCGCGGCGACCGGTGATCGAGCGGTGCACGATGAAGCTCTTGTTCAGGCGCATCAGGTCGCTGACGAACGGTTTTTGCAGCAGGTTGTCGCCAATCGCGATGCGCGGTGTCGGCAGGCCGGCGTGGTACACGGCGTAGTTGACGAAGGCCGGGTCCATCACGATGTCGCGGTGGTTGGCGATGAACAGGTAGGCGCTGCCGGACTTGAACTGCTCGACGCCGGTGTAGGTGACACCGTCGGTGGCGCGCTCGATGGTGTGGTCGACGTACATCTCGACCTTGTCCTGCAATGTGGCCACCGAATGCACGCCAGCGAACTCGCGACGCAGCCGATGAGCTATAAGAGGTTTGAGCATCCAGCCGAAAGCACCGGCAAAACGCGGGAAGCGGAAGTGGGTGAGGATATCTAGAAACGCCTTGTCGCCAAGCAACCTGTCCAGTACCGCTGGGACTTCGCTGTCGTCGTAAGGTCGGATGGCATCGAATTCGCCCATCATGCTCTCTTGTTAGAAACGGCTAGGGTAAGTAAAGGTTTTGATCAAAAACCGGCAGGGCACGGTCTGAAAAAATAGCCAGACAAAAATAGCCCTGCAAATAGACCGGCGATTATACGCACAAGTCACCTGGGAGACCGCGATGCTGGAAAGCGCACTGTATGAATGTCCGTATTGTGGTGAAGAGGTCGAGACGACGGTGGACCTGTCCGGCGGCGATCAGACCTACATCGAGGACTGTCAGGTGTGTTGTCGGCCGATCACGTTCGTATTGCAGGTTCATGGCGAGGACTGGTTTCTGGAAGTCTTCAGCGAGAACGAATGAGGGGCGCCCATGCAGCGGATCTACGAGCCGGAAAACCTGATGGAAGGTGAATTGCTGCAAGGCATGCTCGCCAGCGAAGGCATCGAGGCGCACCTGGTGGGCCGCGACTTGCTGGGGGGCTCGGGCGAGTTGCCGATCTTCGGCCTGCTCGGGTTATCCGTCGATAACGACCAGGCCGAATACGCCCGTGAGCTGATCACCGCGTACAATGCCGCGCTGCCGCTGCCCGGCGATGAACCGGAAAGCTTTCCCGGCACGCTGGTCTGTTAGGCTGACGTACGTTTTATTCAGAGTCGTGTTGCCCCATGTGTGGACGTTATGCCTTGTTTCGCTGGAACCCCGCCTTCGCGGCCCTGCCCGGTTTCCCTGCCGATCAGCAGGCCCAGTGGAATATTTCCCCCAACGATTCGGTGTTGATGCTGCGTGCCGGTGCAGACGGCCAGCGTGAACTGGCCCGCGCCCGTTGGGGCCTGACGCCTCCGTGGCTGACCGACCTGTCCCGTACCCCCGCCCATGCCCGGGCCGAAACCGTTGCCGAGCAACCGATGTTTCGCCAGGCCTTTCGCGAGCGCCGTTGCCTGCTACCAGCCAATGGTTTCTATGAATGGCGCGGCACTACGCGCAAACGCCCGTACTGGCTGACGCCGGGGGAGGGCTCTTCGTTGTTTTTTGCGGCGATCTGGGAGGCGTACCCGGTGCAGGAGCAAGTGTGGTTGAGCACAGCGGTGATCACGCAGCCGGCGGCGAGTCAGCGTCGACCGTTGATTCTGGACGAGGCGGGGCAGGCGGCGTGGCTGGATCCGGAGACGCCGTTGCATACCTTGCAGGCCTTGCTGGCCAGCGAACCTGCTGCATTGCGCGAGCGGGTGCTGGCGAATCTGGTGAATGATCCGAAGCTGAATGCGCCGGAGTGTCTGACTCCGGGTTGATTGATCGTTCCCACGCAGTGTGGGAACGATCACTGCACACTAAACCTTGAACTGATTGATCAACCGCCGCTGCTGTTCAGCCAGCTTGGTAAGGTCCGCACTCGCCGCGCTCGACTCATCCGCACCGCCAGCCACTTCATTGGCCACTTGCCCAATGTTGATCACGTTGCGGTTAATGTCATCCGCCACCGCGCTCTGTTCCTCGGCCGCACTGGCAATCTGCGTGTTCATGTCGTTGATCACCGACACCGCCTGAGTAATCGTCTCCAGCGCCTCGGCGGCTTTCGCCGCGTGCTGCACGCTTTCGTCGGTACGGTTCTGGCTGTCCTCCATGACTCGCACCACATCGCGGGTGCCTTGTTGCAGTTGCTGGATCATGGTCTGGATTTCTTCGGTGGCCTTCTGGGTTTTCTGCGCCAGGTTGCGCACTTCATCGGCCACCACCGCAAAACCACGGCCCTGTTCGCCGGCACGGGCCGCTTCGATGGCCGCGTTCAAGGCCAGCAGGTTGGTCTGCTCGGCGATCCCGCGAATGGCCGTGAGGATCGCGTTGATGTTTTCACTGTCCTTGGCCAGGGTTTGCACCACACCCACAGCCTTGCCGATTTCTATTGCCAGCACGCCAATCGAATTCGAGGTGTCCCGCACGATCTGCATGCCCTGCGCCGCCGCCTGGTCGGCATGGCTGGCAGCTTGCGCGGCCTGGGTTGCATTGCGCGCCACGTCCTGGGCGGTGGCGGTCATTTCATGCACCGCCGTCGCTACCTGATCGATCTCGGCCATTTGTTTCTGTACGCCGATGTTGGTGCGGATGGCGATGTCGGCGGTGTGTTCCGATGAATCGCTGACACTCTGCACTGACGTCACGACCTGGGTGATCATCGCCTGCAACTTGGCGAGGAATGTATTGAAGCCTTTGGCAATCGAGCCCAGTTCGTCAGCGCGATCACTGGTCAGGCGGCGCGTCAGGTCGCCTTCGCCTTTGGCAATGTCATCGAGCATCGCCACCATCTGCTTGAGTGGCCGGGCAATGCCGTGGCCCACCAGCCAGATCACCAACAAGCCGATACCGGCGATCAACAAACCGACCATGGCCATGCCGAAGGTGTCGGATTTGCGCTGTGCATTCAGATCACCCTGGAGTTTTTGCAGGTCGGCCATCACCGCATTCAGTGGCAATTGCAGCATCAGGGTCCAGCGCGCGTCGGTCTGGCCGATGCCGAACGGCAGGTACAACTCGATCCGGTCGTGGACCTTGTCGACGGTGTAGGTCACTTCGCCACGCTTGAGGTTGCCCATGTTGGCGATCTGCTGGCTGTCGAGGATGTCGCTGACCTTCTCGCCGAATTTGCTCGGGTCCTTGGTGTAGGCCACGATCCGGCCGTTACCGCCGATCAACGCCATTTCCCCTGCGCCGCTGTACAGTTTCTGGTTCGCGCCCAGGAGCATTTCCTGAATGAAGTTCACCGACAGGTCGGCGCCGACGATGCCCTGGAAGGCGCCGTTGAGCATGATCGGTTCAATAAAGGAGGCGAGCATGACGACTTTATCGCCGACCTTGTAAGGCGCCGGATCGATCACGCAGGATTTTTTGGTTTCCTTGGAACACAGGTAGTACTCGCTGGCGCGCACACCGGTGGACAGGGTTTTCTGGTCGTCGACGTCCACCAGCTTGTCCAGGCCGAGGGTGCCATCATCGTTGCGGAACCACCACGGCAGGAAGCGCCCGTTGCTGGCATCGATGCCGGTCACTTTGGTATCGACGTAGGCGGCATCGTTGTGGTCGAGAGCGTTCTTTTCCCAGCCGATGTAGGTGCCGAGGATCTTCGGGTTCTTGGCCACGTTTTCCTTGATCAGACTGATCAACTGCTCGCGGCTCACATTCAACAGCGGCTGGCCGTCGGGCCCCTGCGTGCCGATCAAGGCGTTGACCCGCACCAGCCCGCCTGCGATCAGCAGGGGTGCTTCGAGTTCACGCTGGATCTGGCTGACCTGGGTTTGCGCCAGCGACGTCAGGCGCTGTTCGATGACTTGCTCGAATTGCGCCTGGGTCCGTTGCTGGACCATGTCTTGCGTCCGTGCGCCGGAAAACAACGCGTACAGCACCAGTGCGGCGACTACGCTAAGTACGATGGCACCAGCGAGGGCGGCCACGGAAAACTGGATCGACTTGAATTTCATGGGTGCTCCGCACGCAAGAGGACGTCTGCGGTGGTGTATCGGCAGCGGGGCGGACAGCCATGAGCGGGGGCAGGCGAAATGACTGTTTTGGACGTGCCCGTGTCGCAATCAGAAAGGTGCCGAACCTTTGTGCGGCAAGGCAGTCAGTGCTGTATGAATTTTTTGCTACTGCCGTCGTCCCGAGTCGGGTGACGGCTTTATAGGAGTGCCGTGATGAACAAGTCTCTGGTGGCGTGCGTGTTGGGATCGGCTTTACTGCTGAACGGCTGCGAGACCGTCAACACGACCAGTGCAGGTGAAGTCGGTGTGGTGCGCCAACAACACATGACCACATTGTTGTCGAGTGAACAGGTCAATCAGGCTTACGCACAGGACTACAAGCAGACCGTGGGGGATGCGACCAACAAAAACATCCTCGACAAGACCAGTACCGAGGCCGCGCGTGTTCAGGCGATTGCCGATCGGCTCATCGCCCAGGCGCCCACGTTTCGCCCGGATGCAGCGCAATGGCAGTGGGAGGTCAACCTGATCAAAAATGATGAGCTCAACGCCAACTGCGGTCCTGGCGGCAAGATCATTGTGTACACCGGGCTGATCGAGAAACTGCAACTGACTGACGACGAACTGGCCGCGGTGATGGGGCATGAAATCGCCCACGCCTTGCGCGAGCACGGCCGTGAAGCTTTATCCAAAGCCTATGGCGTGAATCTGATGCAACAGTTGGCCGTTGCGGCAGGTGCGCCGGCAGCGATTGTCGAGGTGGGGAATAACGGCGTGAACCTGTTGATGACCCTGCCCAACAGCCGCACCAATGAAAACGAAGCCGACCTGATCGGTCTGGAACTGGCGGCGCGTGCGGGTTACAACCCGAATGCGGCGATTACCCTGTGGGAAAAAATGAGCAAGGCGGACGAGGGGGCTCCACCGGAGTTTCTCAGCACTCACCCCTCTTCCAGCAGCCGGACCGCAGCGTTGCAAGGGGCGATTCCGAAGGTGATGCCGTTGTACGAGAACGCGCGTAAATCCTGAAACTGTCGTGAGGCTGCTGGCGACTTCGCGAGCATGTCCGCTCCCACATCAGACCGCGGTCAACTGTGGGAGCGAGCTTGCTCGCGAAGAGCTATAACGCGGTCTGCCGACCTCCGGGTTAAACCCAGCCGCTGCTCTGCATCGCCTTATACACCGCAACAATCGCCAGGATGAAGAACGCCGAGGCCGCGAGTCGACGAATCAGGGTCAATGGCAATTTGTCCGCCGCAAAGTTACCCGCCAGCACCACCGGTACGTTGGCAATCAGCATGCCGGCGGTGGTGCCGATGATGACCAGCCACAAGTCCGGGTATTGCGCCGCCAGCATCACGGTAGCGACCTGGGTCTTGTCACCCATTTCCGCCAGGAAAAACGCAATCAGTGTGGTCAGGAAAGGCCCGAATTTGCGCGCAGTGCTGACGTCGTCGTCCATCTTGTCCGGCACCAGGGTCCACAAGGCGGTCGCGGTGAAGCTGGCGGCCAGAATCCAGTGCAACGTCGCATTCGAGAAGAAGCTGCCGAACCAGGCACCGACCGCGCCGGCGGCGGCGTGGTTGGCCAGGGTCGCGGCGACGATGCCGGCGATGATTGGCCATGGCTTGCGAAAACGGGCTGCGAGAATGAGCGCGAGCAGTTGCGTCTTGTCGCCGATTTCGGCCAAGGCAACGATTGCGGTCGGAACGAGAAGTGAATCCAGCATCATCAGGGTTTTTCCTAAGGGGCGGGTCGACACGGCTATGACACGTACAGCCTTCCCGCCCCGGGTAAGGTGTTCGTGTCATAGGTCTTGTCAAACCCTGCGTACCGTCTGATGTGGACGCTTGGGTCGCATACGCCATGGTCTGAGGACCAAGTATGTTGACGTATGCCGGACGAGCATGGCGCTCGTGGGAGACTACTCCCCTAGGACGGAGCGGATTCTGCCTAGGCAAAATCCGTTAGGCAAGCACTTATTTGTCAGCCTCGTTTGGCCCGGTAGATTCGGAAACCCTGCCCCTCAGCCTTGATTGCACACACGCCGAGGTGCTCCTCGATCAGCGGTTGGTACTTCAGGAAGCTGTTGGCGACCAGTCGTAGTTCGCCGCCGTTTTTCAGATGTTTGGCTGCTTTTCGCAGCAAGTTCTCAGTGGCGAAGTAATCGGTATGGACCCCGACATGGAACGGCGGGTTGCTCAAAATCGCACTCAAACCCATTGGTGCAGCGTCGATCCCGTCGCCGGTAATAACCTCGGCTTCCAGACCATTGGCCGCCAGTGTCAGGCGACTGCTGGCCGCGGCAAACGCATCGACGTCGAGCAAGGTGACCTGATTGTGCGGGTAACGACGCTTCACCGCGGCGCCCAACACGCCCGCGCCGCAACCGAAGTCCAGCAAGTGGCCGCTCGGCAGCTTGTCCAGATGCTCCAGCAGCAGTGCGCTGCCGCGATCCAGTCGACCGTGGCTGAACACGCCCGGCAGGCTGATGACTTTTAATGGCCCTTCGGCCAGGGGCAATTCATAGGTCTGCGCCAGGCTTTCCAGCGACTTGGCTTCTGGCGCGTTGGCCACGGTAACCAGCCAGAGCTGGCAATGACGGGCGCTGTCGAGCTTGCGCGGCTTGCCGAACGGGTTCAGTTGTTTGGCGGCGCCTTCGATGCCGCTGCGTTTTTCACCGACCAGGTACAGCTCACGGCCGGCCAGGCGCGAGGCGAGGGCGTTGAGGATGTAGTCGGTCAGGTCCTTGGACTTGGGTAAAAACACCACGGCGGTTTCAAACTCACGCTCGGGAGCGTTCACGCCAAAATGGCTGCGCTCGGCGAAACGGGCGTCCAGCGCGGCCTGGTCGCCGGCGTGCCAGCACCAACCGTGTGCAGCGGGCAGTCGGCCCAGCAGATCGTCGGCGGGCAAACCGGCCAATAACACCGAACCCTGGAATAACTCGGGCTGACGAAGCAGTACTTCACTGCGCGGATCCATACTCTGCTCCTTGAAAAAAAGTGCGGCAGTTTATCAACTGACGACCCGCAGCGCTGTACCGCTGAAGAAAGCCTGCGCGCTTTCGGTCAACTGCCCCACGATTCGCTGCCGCGCTTCGCGACTGCCCCAGGCGTTGTGCGGGGTGACAATCAAGCGCGGGATGTCATCGGCCAGCAAAGGATTACCCGCCGTCGGTGGCTCTACGCTCAGTACATCGGTGGCCGCGCCGCCCAGATGACCGTTGCGCAGGGCATCGGCCAGCGCCTGCTCATTGATCAAACCACCGCGCGCGGTATTGACCACGAAGGCGCCGGGTTTCATCGAGGCCAGTTCACGGGCGCCGATGAAGTGGCGGGTGTGTTCGTTGAGCGGGCAGTGCAGGGTGAGGGCGTCGATCTGCGGCAACAGTTGATCCAGCGGCAAGCGATCCGGCCGGGCAGGGCGCCCCGGGATCTGACCCAGCAGCACGCGCATGCCGAATGCTTCGGCCAGTCGTGCGACGGCGCCGCCGAGTTCACCATGGCCGAGTAATCCGAGGGTTTTGCCTTCCAGCTCGACGATCGGGTAATCGAGCAGGCAGAACTGTTTCGCCTGCTGCCAGCGACCTTCACCCACGGCTTTTTGATAATCGGCCAGGCGCGTCGCCAGGTTGAGCAGCAGCATGATCGTGTGCTGCGCCACCGACGGCGTGCCGTAACCCTGGCAGTTGCAAACGGTAACGCCATGGGCGCGGGCGGCGGCGAGATCGACGTTGTTGGTGCCGGTGGCGGTGATCAATATCAGCTTGAGGTCGGGGCTGGCGGCGATGGCGTCGGCATTGATCAGGATCTTGTTGCTGATGGCCACCGTGGCGCCCTTGAGGCGTTCGATCACTTGATCTGGCCGGGTCTGCGCGAACAGCTGCAAGTCGTCGAAGCAATCACGCAGCGGGTTGAGGTCGAGGTCGCCAAGGTCCAGGGACGGGTGGTCGAGGAAAACGGCGCGGCGAGAGTTCGTCATCAACTGTACCTTTTGTGCATTGAACGGAAGGCGTAATCTGCCGAGCCTACCAGATGAAACAAATGGTTACGCAGTGCACCAAGTGGCGAAGTTGCTACAGGGATGTTGTCAGCCTGAAATTTTTCTTTTCGACCGATCTGCCCAAAAGGAGCCCTCATGTACTGGACAGAGTTCTTGACCGTTGCCCTGATTCACTTGCTCGCCGTGGCCAGTCCCGGCCCGGACTTTGCCGTGGTGGTGCGTGAAAGCGTGACCCACGGTCGGCGCGCCGGCACCTGGACGGCGCTGGGCGTCGGCACCGCCATTTTCCTGCACGTCGGCTATTCGCTGCTGGGCATCGGCCTGATCGTGTCCCAGTCGATCGTACTGTTCAACGCGCTCAAATGGGCCGCCGCCGCATACCTGCTGTACATCGGCTACAAGGCCCTGCGCGCGCAACCGGCCAAGGCTGTCGATGACAACTTGCACAAGGAAGCCGGCGAGCGCACCGCTCGGGGCGCGTTCACCTCCGGTTTTGTGACCAACGGCCTGAACCCGAAAGCCACGCTGTTCTTCCTGTCGTTGTTTACCGTGGTGATCAACCCGCACACGCCGCTGGCGGTGCAAGCCGGTTACGGGGTCTACCTCGCGGCGGCGACGGCGCTGTGGTTTTGCCTGGTGGCGCGGCTTTTCAGCCAACAGCGTGTGCGCGCCGGTTTCGCCCGCATGGGCCACTGGTTCGACCGCACCATGGGTGTGGTGCTGATCGCCATCGGCGTGAAACTCGCGTTCACCGAGATGCATTGATAGCGGGCTGATCTTCGATATCCTGCAAATGCTGGCGCAAAGCTAGCATTTGTACGGCTCTGCAAATCATTCCTTTGGCTGATTTGGCTGACATTGAAGGGCACTAAAGTGCTTTCATTCAGCCAACACCGTGCAGCCAGAAAAGGGATTCATATGTTGCAGACTCGCGTTATCCCCCCAGCCGAAGGCGCTTACCAGTATCCGCTGCTGATCAAGCGGCTGCTGATGTCCGGCGCTCGTTATGAGAAAACCCGCGAGATCATTTACCGCGACCAGTTGCGCTACAGCTATCCGACCCTCATCGAACGGGTCGCGCGGCTGGCCAACGTGCTGACGGCCGCCGGGGTCAAGGCCGGGGATACCGTGGCGGTGATGGACTGGGACAGCCATCGTTATCTGGAATGCATGTTCGCCATCCCGATGATTGGCGCGGTGATTCACACCATCAACGTTCGCCTGTCGCCAGAACAGATCCTCTACACCATGAACCACGCCGAGGACCGCTTTGTACTGGTCAACAGCGAGTTCGTGGGGCTTTACCAGGCGATTGCCGGGCACTTGACCACGGTCGAGAAAACCCTGCTGCTGACTGATCTGCCGGAGAAAGCCGCCGACCTGCCGAACCTGATCGGCGAGTACGAGCAACTGCTGGCGGCTGCCAGTGCGCAATACGACTTCCAGGACTTCGACGAGAACTCCGTCGCGACCACGTTCTACACCACCGGTACTACCGGCAATCCCAAAGGTGTGTATTTCACCCACCGGCAACTGGTCCTGCACACCATGGGCGTGTCGACCATCATGGGCTCCATCGACAGCGTGCGCCTGCTGGGCACCAGCGACGTGTACATGCCGATCACCCCGATGTTCCATGTGCATGCCTGGGGCTTGCCGTATGTGGCGACCATGCTCGGGCTCAAGCAGGTGTATCCCGGCCGCTACGACCCGGAATACCTGGTGGAGCTGTGGCACAAGGAGAAGGTCACCTTTTCCCACTGCGTACCGACCATTCTGCAAATGATCCTCAACGCCAAAGCGGCGCAAGGCACGGATTTCGGCGGCTGGAAAATCGTCATCGGCGGCAGTGCGCTGAACCGCACGCTGTACGAAGCAGCCAAGGCCAAGGGCATCCAGTTGACCGCGGCTTACGGCATGTCGGAAACCGGGCCGCTGGTGTCGTGTGCTCACCTCAATGATGAGTTGATGGCCGGCAGCGAAGATGAACGTACCACCTATCGCATCAAGGCCGGCGTGCCGGGGCCCTTGGTGGAAGCGGCGATCGTCGACACCGACGGCAATTTCCTGCCCGCCGATGGCGAAACCCAGGGCGAGCTCGTGCTGCGTGCGCCATGGCTTACTGAAGGCTACTTCAACGAACCGCAGAAGGGCGCCGAGCTCTGGGCCGGGGGCTGGTTGCATACCGGCGACGTTGCGACGCTGGATGCCATGGGCGTGATCGACATTCGAGACCGCATCAAGGACGTGATCAAGACCGGTGGCGAGTGGATCTCGTCCCTGGACCTCGAAGACTTGATCAGTCGCCACGTTTCGGTACGCGAAGTAGCAGTGGTGGGCATCGCCGATCCGCAGTGGGGGGAGCGCCCGTTCGCCCTGCTGGTGCTTCGCGAAGGGCATGAGATCGGGGCCCGGGAACTCAAGGAACACCTCAAGCCGTTCGTGGAATTGGGGCACCTGAGCAAGTGGGCCATTCCTAGCCAGATTGCCCTTGTTACTGAAATTCCCAAGACCAGCGTCGGCAAGCTCGACAAGAAGCGTATCCGCCTCGACATCACTGAATGGCAGGCCAACAACAGCGCGTTCCTCTCGACGCTTTAAGCGTCCTCCGGTGTGCCCGAAAGGGCACGCCAGCCCCACCAAGCAAGCGCTTGGCTTGTGTAATCCGAATTTTCAGCCATCCTTGCCGTGCCGACATGTGTCGGACTGGCGAAAGGACTGTTCCAGAGTGGCCGGCAGCTGCAAATCACACTTTAGAGGGATCAAGCTCTACTACCTGCTGGCTATAGTCCGCTCAAGGATTTTTAAGAACGGAGCAAACGCACAAAACGGGGCGATGCAATTTTGGAGTGACTTCGGGACGTCTTGGCTCCCCGTCACCCACAACGTTTTTAGAAGTGCTCACTGCCATAACAATAATGCACATGGAGTAGCGTCGATGACATCAGTAAACAAGTTCTGGCGCCGGGCGAAATTGCCCCTGGCGGTCAGTCTCGCCTCTTCGCTCGCCGGGCCTGCATTCGGCGTCAGTTTCAACGTTGGTGAAATCGAAGGTCAGTTCGACTCGTCGCTGTCCCTGGGTATGAGTATCTCGACCCAACAGCCAAACAAGAACCTGATCGGCGTCAACAACGGCGGGCATGGCCTGTCCCAGACCTCCGATGACGGTCACCTGAACTTCAAGAGCGGGCAAGCGTTTTCGAAGATCTTCAAGGGCATCCATGACCTTGAATTGAAATACGGCGACACCGGCGTGTTTGTCCGGGGCAAATACTGGTACGACTTCGCGCTGCAAGATACCAATCTGGAATTCAAGAACGTCGAAAACGACGGCCGCAAAGAGGGCGCCAAGTCCTCCGGCGGGCAAATCCTCGACGCCTTCATCTACCACAACTACACCGTTGCCGATGAGCCGGGCTCCGTGCGTCTGGGCAAGCAGGTCGTGAGCTGGGGTGAAAGTACATTCATCGGCGGCGGCATCAACTCGATCAACCCGATTGACGTGTCTGCGTTCCGTCGTCCGGGTGCCGAGATCAAGGAAGGCCTGATCCCGGTCAACATGTTCTACGTGTCCCAGAGCCTGACCGAAAACCTCTCGGCCGAAGCCTTCTACCAGCTGGAATGGGACCAGACCGTTGTCGACAACTGCGGCACGTTCTTCTCTCAGCCAGACATCGTCGCCGACGGTTGCGACAACAACCTGCGCGTGCTGAACAAGCGCTCGACGATTCCAGCCATCGCGCTGGGCCCGTTGGCAGCCAACGGTGTCAACGTCAACGAAGAAGGTGTTCTGGTCCAGCGTGGCGGCGATCGTGATGCACGCGACAGCGGCCAGTGGGGCGCGTCCTTCAAGTACATGTTCGACCCGCTGGACACCGAGTTCGGTGCCTACTTCATGAACTACCACAGCCGTGCGCCGATCTTCAGCGCCACCGGTGCGCCACAGTCGGTCTACAATGGCGTGGCGGCATTGCCAGGCCCGTTCCAGGCTTTGGGGCCGCTGCTGGTCGCGGGTAACTCGAAATACTTCATCGAATACCCTGAAGACATTCGCCTCTACGGTTTGAGCTTCTCCACCACCCTGCCTACCGGTACGGCGTGGAGCGGTGAGATCAGCTACCGTCCGAATGCACCGGTGCAGTTGAACTCCACCGACATTCTGTTCGCGGGCATTCGTCCTCTGGGCAACAACAATCCGAACAATCCGTTGACCAACGCTTCGTTGCTGTCGGCCGCACCGGGCACCGACCTGAACGGTTATCGTCGTAAAGAGGTCACCCAGTTCCAGACCACCCTGACGCACTTCTTCGATCAAGTCATGGGTGCCAGTCGTCTCACACTGGTCGGCGAAGTGGGCGTGACCCATGTCGGTGGCCTGGAAAGCACCTCTGACGTTCGTTATGGCCGCGATCCGGTCTACGGTCCGGGTGAGTTGCCTGCTTCGGGCGCTCTGGACACCTGTGTTGCACTCAACACCAGCACCATCAACGGTGCCGGCGCGGGTGCTGCCACCAACAACCGCAGCCGCAACTGCACCGACGAAGGCTTCACCACGGCGACTTCGTGGGGCTACCGCGGTCGTGCGATCTGGGAATACAACGACGTGTTCGCCGGCGTGAACCTCAAGCCGAACGTGGCCTGGTCCCACGACGTGAGCGGTTACTCGCCAGGCCCTGGCGGCAACTTCGAGGAAGGTCGTAAAGCAGTGAGCCTGGGTGTCGATGCCGAATACCAGAACACCTACACCGCGAGCCTGGCCTACACCAACTTCTTCGACGGCAAGTACACCACCGTAGATGATCGCGACTTTGTTGCGCTCAGCGTCGGCGTGAACTTCTAAGCACTGTTTTTTGAGGACGAACACACATATGAAAATAACAAAGAGTCTGTTCCACGCCGGTGTCTTGGGGTTTTCGCTGTTGGCGACCAGCGTGATGGCGGCGGTCCCTGCGGCCGAAGCCGACAAACTGGGCAAGAGCCTGACGCCGATGGGTGCCGAGATGGCGGGCAACGCCGACGGTTCGATTCCGGCCTGGAAGCCCATGCCGAAAAACGCCGGCACTGTCGACAGCAAGGGTTTCCTGTCCGACCCGTTCGCCAGTGAAAAGCCGCTGTTCACCATCACTGCGCAGAACGTCGACCAATACAAAGAGAAACTTGCCCCGGGCCAGTACGCGATGTTCAAGCGCTACCCGGAAACCTTCAAGATGCCGGTTTACCCGTCCCATCGCGGTTCCACCGTGCCGGATGACGTGTTCGCCGCCATCAAGAAGAACGCCACCACGACTACCCTCGTGTCCGGCGGCAACGGCCTGGAAAACTTCGAAACTGCCGTACCGTTCCCGATTCCGAAAAGCGGCGTTGAAGTCATCTGGAACCACATCACCCGCTATCGCGGCGGCAGCGTGACCCGTCTGGTGACCCAGGCCACGCCACAGCCGAACGGCTCGTTCAGCCTGGTGTACTTCCAGGACCAGTTCGTGTTCCGCGACAAGATGAAGGACTACGACCCGAAAAACCCGGGCAACATCCTGTTCTACTTCAAGCAGAAAGTGACCGCGCCGGCACGTCTGGCCGGTGGTGTGCTGCTGGTGCACGAAACCCTCGACCAAGTGAAGGAACCGCGTTCGGCGTGGGTCTACAACGCCGGTCAGCGTCGTGTGCGTCGTGCACCACAAGTGTCCTATGACGGGCCGGGTACTGCGGCGGATGGCCTGCGTACCTCCGATAACCTGGACATGTTCAACGGTGCACCGGATCGCTACGACTGGAAGCTCGAAGGCAAGAAAGAGATGTACATTGCCTCCGACAGCTACAAGCTCGACTCGCCGAACCTCAAGTACACCGACATCATCAAGGCCGGTCACATCAACCAGGACCTGACGCGTTACGAGTTGCGCCGGGTCTGGCATGTGGTTGCAACCTTGAAGGAAGGCCAGCGTCACATCTATGCCAAACGTGACTTCTACATTGACGAAGACACCTGGCAAGCCGCCGTGATCGATCACTACGACGGTCGTAACCAACTGTGGCGTGTGGCGGAAGCTCACTCCCAGCAGTACTACAACGTGCAAGTGCCGTGGTACACCCTGGAAACCCTGTACGACCTGCAATCGGGCCGTTACCTGGCGCTGGGTATGAAGAACGAAGAGAAGCAAGCGTATGACTTCGGCTTCACCGCTACCACCAGTGACTTCACACCAGCAGCACTGCGTCAGGACGGGGTTCGTTAACCTGTACTGAACAGAGGCCGCATCCTCGAAAACGCCCCGACTGGTTCGGGGCGTTTTTTTTGTATGAGCCGAGCTTGCTCGCGATGGCGTCCGTCTCATCACTGCATGATTGCCGATACACCGCGTCAACCCAATCGCGGGCAAGCCATGCTCCTACGGACTTTTTGTAGCCATTTGTAGCAATAACCTTCATTCCCTATCCGTTTACCGCTAGTCTGCGGACATCTGCAACGCCGCCATCCGCAATTCAAACAAGAGCCGGCCATGACTGATCTGTCCCCACCCCCGGGCCCCGCAAGCGTTTCCGTCGCCGCATTGGACGGGCGCTTTTTCAGGCCTCCGCTGCCCAACGGCCATGTGCTGCGGCCTCGTCTGTGCGAGCGCCTGAGTGCTGGCCTCGGTGGCAGGCTGTTGCTGGTCAGCGCACCCGCCGGGTTTGGCAAGAGTTCCTTGGCGGTAGAGTTCTGTCAGGGGTTGCCACCGTCCTGGCAAAGCCTGTGGCTGGGGTTGAGTCCGCGAGACAGCGACCCGGGGCGTTTCCTTGAGCGGTTGCTCGAAGGGCTCCAGGATTACTTTCCGACGCTGGGCAGCCAGGCGTTGGGGCTGCTGAAAATGCGCCAGCGCCATCAGCCGTTCGCTTTTGAAGAATGGCTGGACGGTTTGCTGGACGAGCTGGCCATTCATCTGTCGCCAAGTACGCCTTTACTGCTGGTGCTCGATGATTACCATCTTGCGCAAGGCCCGGTGCTCGATCGTTGCCTGCAATTTTTCCTCAATCATTTGCCGGATGGCTTACTGGTCATGGTCACCAGTCGACAGCGCCCGGACTGGCACCTGGCCCGTTTGCGGCTGTCGCGCCAACTGCTCGAACTGCATGAACAGGACCTTCGACTGACCCACGATGAAGCCCTCACGTTGCTTGATCGCCACAGCAGTTCATTACGCGGCGAGGCGCTGGAAAGCCTGATTCAACGCAGTGAAGGCTGGGTTGCGGGGCTGCGATTCTGGTTGCTGGCTGCCTCCGAGGCGGGCACTGAAGGTGCGTTGCCGCAGTCGCTGAACGGCGGGGAAGGGCTGATTCGCGATTACCTGCTCGAAGAAGTCATCGATTGCCTGCCGGCCGAAGTGCAGCAGTTCCTTTACGACACAGCCCCCCAGGAACGTTTTTGCAGCGAGCTCTGCGACGCGGTTCGCGAAGCTCATGACAGTGCCGAAATCCTGCGTTTCCTCCAGGCACATCAAGTGTTCCTGGTGCCACTGGACGAGCACGGCCACTGGTACCGCTATCACCATCTGTTTTCCGACCTGCTGCGCACCCGACCCACCGCGCAGACGATAGTGCCCCCGGCCAGCCTGCATTTGCGCGCATGTCGCTGGTTCAATGCGCAGGGGCTGCTCGACGAAGCGGTGGAGCAAGCGTTGCGTGCCGGGCATCTGGACGTTGCGGCGAACCTGGTGCAAAACCTCTCTGAAGAACAACTGCTCGCCGAGCAGAACGTCGGCATGCTGCTGCGCTGGAAAATGGACCTGCCCGACAGCCTGCTGATCAGCACCCCCCGATTGATCGTGCTTTATAGCTGGGCGTTGGGGCTGGCCTGTCAGTTGGATGCCGCCGAGGAACTGGCTGCCCATTTGAGCCGCTTCCTGCCGGCCCCTTCGGCCACGGCGCAGAAGTCGATGCTGGCGCAGTGGCTGGCGCTGAGCGGCATCATCGCTCGCGGGCGCGGCAACCGTGATCTGACGCTTCTTTATTGCACTGAAGCGCTGCAGAGCCTGCCGGCCAAACGCTACGGGCAACGCTTGATGTGCCTCTCGACCCTGTCCAACCTGGCCATCGCCGACGGCGATTTGTGGCGTGCGCGCAATTTGAACCGTGAGTCGCTGGAATTGGCGCAGCGTGTCGGCAATCCATTGTTTGAAGCACTGGCCCATTACGACCGCGCCCGTGTGTTGCAGGCGCGTGGGGAAATCCTGCGTTCGCTGCAAGAAGTCCGTCAGGGCCTGCAACGCTTGCAAGGGCTGTCTGCGCAACGGCTTTATGCCGTACGCGCACGGCTGACCCTGTATGAAGGTTTCCTGCTGGCCATGCACCTGCAACCACAAGTCGCGCGGGCACGCTTGCAAACCGGTTTGAGTGAAGCAAGGGCCTGTCGCGATATCAGCGTATTGCTCGGCCATTGCGTGATCGCGCGGCTTGAGGGCAACAGCGGCGAGTTCGCCAAAGCCTTCGCCGAACTGGCCGAAGCCGAGCGGTTGATGCACATCTGGGACGTGCCACCGATTTACTACCTGGCGATGATCACCCTGGTCAAATGCGAGCTCTGGCTGGCCCAGGGACGCACCGACCTGGCCGAAGCCTGGCTGGCGCGTCTGGGTCAGACCTACAACGGCGAACACGCGGCCGCGCCGCCGGAGTTTCATCCACAGCTGCCGCTGCATATCGAGTTACAGCAGGCCTTGCTGGAAGTCATTCAAGGGCAACCGATGCTCGCCGAAGGGCGGTTGAATGCGTTGCTTGAACATGGGCAGCAAACCGGACGGCAATTGCTTTGTGCAATGGCGCTGACACAAAAAGTGACCTTGTTGCTGACCGGCGGACGGGAGCCCGAGGCCCGCAAGGCGCTGACCCAGGCGCTGGAAGCAGCGGCTGGCGGTGTATTGCAACCCTTCGACGGATTGCTCGCAGGACATTCGGAGTGGCTGCGCGGGCAATTGCAACTCTGTTCCCAGACCGCTTTTTCACAAAACCTTGCCGAGCATTTACCGAGCGTGGCCGTTCGCCCGGTCGTGGAGTCATGTGCGACGGCAGAACAGCTCAGCGCCCGTGAACTGGCGGTACTGCGCCTGATTGCCGAAGGTTGTTCGAACCAGCAAATCAGCGATCAACTGTTCATCTCGCTGCACACGGTCAAGACCCACGCCAGCCATATCAACAGCAAGCTTGGGGTTGAGCGGCGTACGCAGGCAGTGGCGCGGGCGAAAGAGATGGGCTTGCTGGTTTAGCACACGGATCGACGCTCACCACAGCGCACAACGTAAAACGCCCCGAGCGGTCGGGGCGTTTTTTTTTTCTTGCGGCCTGATTTAGAGGCCGCAAGTGGTTCTGGCGGTGAACCCGTCAGGCCACCATATCGTTGGCGCTGAAGGTGTTCACACCGACCAACTGGATCTCGAAGTCCGTTCCCGTACCACCGCTGACATTGCCAGAAAGCACATGGTCAACGAAGCGTACTTGTCCGGCACCGGTGAAGTCGGCAGTACCAATGAAGGTGAAACCTTTGTCGAACCCGGCATTCGGAAGGTTGGCGTCGAAGCCGGTCAGGTCGATCTTGTCGCCCTGCAGGCTGTTGAAGTCGGTGATGACGTCACGATTGGCGCTAATCCCCATTTCATTGACGGCGCGGAACACAAACGTGTCTATACCCGCACCCCCGGTGAGGGTGTCGGCCCCGGCCCCGCCGCTCAGGGTGTTGTTTCCGGCGTTACCGATCAACGTGTTGTTCAGCTCATTCCCGGCGCCATTGATGTTCTTGGCACCCAGCATCGTCAGGTTCTCGACGTTGGCCCCCAGGGAGTAATTGACCCAGGAGAACACGGTGTCGATTTCGGTCAGCGAGGTGCCATGCTCAATGACGGTGTCACCGATATTGTCCACCAGGTACATGTCGTTGCCGGCACCACCGTCCATGATGTCTGCACCGCTCTTGCCGTCCAGCACGTTATTGCCAGCATTGCCAGTCAGCGTGTTGCGCAGTTCGTTGCCGATGCCGCTGGTGTTGTTGGCGCCCAGCAACGTGAGGTTTTCGACGTTGGCGCCCAGGGAATAGTTGATCCAGGAGAATACGGTGTCGATTTCGGCGGGTGAAGTGCCGTGCTCGATGACGGTATCGCCGATGTTATCCACCAGGTACATGTCGTTACCGGCTCCGCCATCCATGATGTCAACGCCGCCCATGCCATCCAGCACGTTGTTGCCGGCATTGCCGGTCAGCGTGTTGTTCAGTTCATTGCCGACGCCACTGATGCTTTCTGCGCCCAGCAGTGTCAGGTTTTCGATGTTGGCGCTCAGAGAATAGCTGATCGAGGCAAGCACTGTGTCGATTTCGCTGAGTGAAGTGCTGTGCTCGATGACGGTATCGCCGATATTGTCGACCAGGTAAATGTCGTTGCCCGCACCACCGTCCATGATGTCGGCGCCGCCCCTGCCGTCCAGTATGTTGTTACCGATATTGCCGATCAGCGTGTTGCTCAGTTCGTTGCCGGCAACGCTGATGCTTTCTGCGCCCAGCAATGTCAGGTTCTCGACGTTGGCGCCCAGGGAATAGTTGACCCAGGAGAGCACGGTATCGATTTCGGTCAGCGAAGTGCCGCGCTCGATGACGGTGTCGCCGTAGTTGTCGACCAGGTAGGTGTCGTTGCCCGCGCCGCCGTCCATGGTGTCAGCGCCGCCCGTGCCGTCCAGTACGTTGTTGCCGGCATTGCCGATCAGCGTGTTGTTCAATTCGTTGCCGGCAACACTGATATTGCCTGCGCCCAGCAATGTCAGGTTCTCGACGTTGGCATCCAGGGAATAGTCGACCCAGGAGAGGACAGTATCGATTTCAGTCAGCGATGTACCACTCTCTATGACTTTGTCGCCATAGTTGTCGACAAGGTAGGTGTCGTTGCCCGCGCCGCCATCCATGGTGTCGGCGCCGCCCCTACCGTCCAGCACGTTGTTGCCGGCATTGCCGATTAGCGTGTTGTTCAATTCGTTGCCGGCAGCGCTGATGCTGTCAGCGCCCAGCAGCGTAAGATTTTCGACGTTGGCGCTCAGGGTGTAGTGGGTCCAGGAGAGCACCGTGTCGATTTCGCTGGGCGAAGCGTTTTGTTCGATGACAGTGTCGCCGGCGTTATCGACCAGATAGGTGTCATTGCCGGCACCACCGTCCATGATGTCCGCGCCACCACGGCCATCCAGAACGTTGTTCAGTGCATTCCCGGTCAGTCTGTCGTTATAAACAGAGCCAATGGCATTTTCGATCTTGGCGCCGAATGCGATCGCCAGCCCGTCATTGACCGCCGTCATGTTTGTATAATCAACGAACGCTTTGCCGATCTGGCTGTAGGTGCCCTCGTTCAGGTTGATGGACACGGCGGACAACTGGTTGCTGCCATCAATCGTATCGTTGCCGCCGGCATCCCAGATCGTCTCGAAAATCGACTGATCCGCGGCCCATGTGTAAACGTTATCCCCGGTTTGCCAAAGGTTGTTGGCGCCATACAGGCTTTGGATCGCCAGAATGTCGAGTGGCATCGGGGTCGTAGGCAGATAAGAGTACGAGTTGTTGTAACTCATCACCGTGAAGTGAACATCGTCCAGCGCGGTATCGAGCAGCGTGGTATTGGTCGAGCTCACGTCGAACGGATGCTTGAGCCCCAGTGCATGGCCGATCTCATGCCCAAACGTCATGTAGTCGTAGGTGCCTTTGAAGGGATTTGGATCATTCGTTTGCGGGCCGATCCATACGTCACCGCCGCTGGGGGCATTGGTCGGAAAATAGGCCCAGGCCGCGGTCTGGTTATCCATCAACTGGTAACCGCCAAATCGCAAGTCGCCGACATTGCTGATGGTGTCACTGGTCAGCGTGAAATTGATATTGGCGACCGAACTCCACATGCTCAATGCGCTGGTAATCGCGGTCTGCTGAGCCGTCGTCAGCGCATACAGCGCCTTGTACTCATTGTCAGGACTGTAATTGGTGACAAAGTACGAAGTATTGGGTGCCATGAAGCTGTAGCTGAGGTTGGTTGGGCCAAGAGGGCTCCAGTTTTCCCCGAGCCAGTAAGCGCCCGAAATGAGGCTGTCGATGGCTTTGACACCAGTCAGCGTTGACGCAAAAGTAAACGAGTAAGTCGACGGCGTAGGCATGTTGATTTCCTGAGTGCGCTGCGGCCCTTCCTGAATGCGGCCGCTACAAAAATACAATTCTGCACTAGAATCGGTATGGTTGACATCATATGGCCACTACTTTTCTTTTGCTGACGTCAAGTAATTGGTCTGGAGAACTGTATCGGCGAGTGGCGTAGAATCCTGAAGCCATGTTCAATGCCTTCTGTCCAATACAGGCCATCGATTTCCCATGACCGTTTCAAACCCCGCCCTTATCCGCGAAACCTTCCCCGTCGGCCCGTTGCAGTGCAACTGCACAATCATCGGCGACCCGATCAGCAAAAAAGCGATCGTGGTCGACCCGGGCGGCAATCATGAAATGATTCTGGCGCGCCTCGATGCCTTGGGCTTGAAGGTGGTCAGCATTATCCATACCCACGCGCACCTGGATCACTTCCTGGCCTCCGGTCAGCTCAAGGAGAAAACCGGCGCGACCTTGCACCTGCACAAAGAAGATCAGTTTCTCTGGGACAACCTGGAAATGCAGTGCCAGATGTTCGGAGTGCCTTATGCGTCGGTTCCGTCGCCGGATCGCTGGCTGGCCGATGACGAAGAACTGGCTTGCGGTTGCGGTGTGGCGATCCATACGCCGGGGCATACGCCAGGTTCCATGAGCTTCTGGTTTTCAGAGGCTAAGCTGCTGATTGCCGGTGATACGCTGTTTCGGCGCGGGGTAGGGCGCACGGATTTGTGGGGCGGCGATCAGGCGACCATCGTGCGGTCGATCAAGCAGCGGCTGTATACCCTCGACGAAGAAGCGACCGTGGTCACCGGGCATGGTCCGGACACGCGCCTGGGCGAGGAAATGCGCGAGAACCCGTTCGTGCGGGCCTGATTTGTAATACAGGGAATTTTTGACCGGCGCGACGATCCAACGCCCGCAAAGGTCCAATGCTTAAGTCCGTTGCACCACAGAATGCAAAAAATAGGAGCTCTTAATGTTCACCATGCGTCCTTTGATTATTGTCGCTACCGCAGTGGCCTTGCTGTCGGGCTGTGCTTCGCCCAACCCTTACAATGGCCAGCCTCAGGGGCAGGCTGATACTGGCTCCGAAGGTATGAGCAAAACCGCTAAATACGGCGGTCTCGGTGCCTTGGCGGGTGCCTTGGCCGGTGCCGCGATCAACCACGATAACCGTGGCAAGGGCGCGCTGATCGGAGCTGCGGTGGTGGGCGCTTCCGCCGCCGGTTACGGTTACTACGCCGACCAGCAAGAGAAAAAGCTGCGCGCCAGCATGGCCAACACCGGGGTTGAAGTGCAGCGCCAGGGCGATCAGATCAAGCTGATCATGCCGGGTAACATCACGTTCGCCACCGATTCGGCGAACATCGCCCCAAGCTTCTATCAGCCGTTGAACAACCTGGCGGGCTCGCTCAAGGAGTTCAACCAGAACCAGATCGAGATCGTCGGCTACACCGACAGCACCGGTGCGCGTCAGCACAACATGGACCTGTCCCAGCGTCGTGCACAGAGCGTGGCGACTTACCTGACGTCGCAGGGCGTGAGCGGTGCCAACCTCTCGGCTCGCGGTGCCGGCCCGGATAACCCGATTGCCAGCAACGGTGATGCCAATGGTCGGGCACAGAACCGTCGCGTTGAAGTCAACTTGAAAGCGATTCCGGGTCAGCAGTATCCTCAGCAATAACCGTTTTACCTTTACCAACCTGACTGAACCCCAGGCGTAAAAAAAGAGCCCGCCCGATCCTCAACAGACCGGGCGGGCTTTTTTGTGTGAATTGTTCCGACGATGAGGCCAGTGCTGACAACCCAAACATCAGCAACAAAAAAGCCCCCGGACAATCACTCGTCCGAGGGCTTTTTGTGCTGCGCGAATCCTGATTACTTCTTCAGGCCGTAATGCTCATCAAGCATGCCCGGCGCGTTCGGGGATTTTGGTGCGTAATCGCGAGGCGGCTCCTGGTTGCGCGGCGGCGTCAGGCGTTCACGCGGGGCCGTTGCCGCATCGGCGTGCAAGGAGGCCAGCAGGCGCTGGCGAGTTTGCTCGTCCAAGGCCAGGCGGTTGGCGCCCTCGGCGAGGTGATCCTGCACTTCCTGATAGCTCTGAGTCAGCTTCTTGACCAGGGTGGCCGTGCTGTTGAAGTGGGTTACCACCTCATTTTGATAACTGTCGAAGCGTTCCTGAATGTCGTCCAGCTGACGTTGCGTGCTGCTCGGCGCGGCATTTGGCACCAGGCGAGCGATCAGGAATCCAATGGCGACACCCACAACCAGGGCAAGAGTCGGTAACAACCAAACTAAGAGCGAGTGTTCCACGAGTCCTTCCTCTATAAACGGCTTTGCTTTACGTTAACGGCTCGAACCTGCGCTGTATACCGCGATTCACTCGCAATAGATTGGCACAGACAAATTGCTAGACGAGTCGACCCGATTCGAGGTCACGGAGTTCCTTCCTTGCTTATGCGCGAAACCCCTGTAGTGATTGATGGCCCGGTGGGTCAACTGGAAGCCCTTTACCTCGATAATGAGCAGCCACGCGGCATTGCGCTGATCTGCCATCCGAACCCGGTGCAGGGCGGCACCATGCTCAACAAAGTGGTGTCGACCCTGCAGCGCACCGCGCGTGATGCCGGTTTGATTACCTTGCGGTTCAACTACCGTGGCGTCGGTGCCAGCGAAGGCACCCACGACATGGGCACCGGTGAAGTCGACGATGCCGAGGCGGTGGCCGAATGGCTGCGGGCCAAACATCCAGATTTGCCACTGACCCTGTTCGGTTTCTCCTTCGGCGGTTTTGTTGCCGCCAGTCTCGGCGGACGCCTGGAAGCCAAGGGCGAACAGCTGAAACATGTGTTCATGGTCGCGCCTGCTGTCATGCGCCTGGGCGATCAGGATCAACTGCCGCAACACGGCGAATTGACCCTGATCCAGCCGGAAACCGACGAAGTGATCGACCCGCAAGTCGTCTACGACTGGTCCGAAAAACTCGAGCGTCCCCATGAGCTGCTGAAAGTGGCAGAATGCGGACACTTTTTTCATGGCAAGCTGACCGATCTCAAGGATCTGATCCTGCCGCGTCTTTCGAATTGATTGCAGTCTGACAAGCGATTACCCATGACGACTCGTACCCGTATCCTCACCGGCATCACCACCACCGGCACGCCACACCTGGGCAACTACGCCGGCGCCATCCGCCCGGCGATCGTCGCCAGCCGTGACAGCAATGCCGATTCGTTCTACTTCCTGGCCGACTACCACGCCCTGATCAAATGCGATGACCCGCTGCGCATCCAGCGCTCGCGTCTGGAAATCGCCGCGACCTGGCTGGCCGGTGGCCTGGATGTGGACCGCGTGACGTTCTATCGCCAGTCCGACATCCCGGAAATCCCCGAGCTGACCTGGCTGCTGACCTGCGTCGCCGCCAAGGGCCTGCTCAACCGCGCCCACGCCTACAAGGCTTCGGTGGACAAGAACGTCGAGACCGGCGAAGACCCGGATGCCGGCATTACCATGGGCTTGTACAGCTATCCGGTGCTGATGGCCGCGGACATCCTGATGTTCAACGCGCACAAAGTGCCGGTCGGTCGCGATCAGATCCAGCACGTGGAAATGGCCCGCGACATCGGTCAGCGCTTCAACCATTTGTTCGGTCAGGGCAAAGAATTCTTCACCATGCCTGAAGCGCTGATTGAAGAAAGTGTTGCCACGCTGCCTGGCCTCGACGGTCGCAAGATGTCGAAGAGCTACGACAACACCATCCCGTTGTTCAGCAGCGCCAAAGAGATGAAGGACGCGATTTCGCGGATCGTCACCGATTCGCGCGCGCCGGGCGAAGCCAAAGACCCGGACAATTCACACCTGTTCACACTGTTCCAGGCATTTGCCACCCCGGTGCAGTCCGACGAGTTCCGCAGCGAACTGTTGCAGGGCCTGGGCTGGGGCGAGGCGAAGAATCGTCTGTTCCAGTTGCTGGACAGCGAACTAGGCGAGTCCCGCGAGCGTTATCACCAGTTGATCGAACGCCCGGCGGACCTGGAAGACATGCTGCAAGTCGGCGCCAAAAAGGCCCGTGCCGTGGCGACCCCGTTCCTTCACGAACTGCGTGAAGCGGTTGGCCTGCGTTCTTTCGTGGCGCAGACTCAAGTCGCGGCCACTACCAAGAAAAAAGCCGCGAAAGCAGCACGTTTTGTCAGCTTCCGTGAAGACGACGGCAGTTTCCGCTTCCGTCTGTTGGCGGCAGATGGCGAGCAACTGCTGTTGTCGCGCAACTTTGCCGACGGCAAAACCGCCGGGCAAGTGACCAAGCAACTGCAAGCGGGCCAGCCTCTGGACGTGCGCAGCGAAGACCTGAGCTTCAGTGTCTGGCTGGAAGGCGAGTGTGTGGCAGACAGCCCGGCATTCGCCGACAGCGCCACGCGTGACGTCGCCATCGACGCCCTGCGCGTTGCGTTGACGCCGGTTCAGGAATAAATCAGCGGCTCGACCCGACCAAGGGCCGATTGCCATTCCTCCGGGCCGTCGCTACAGTGACGGCCCGTTTTTGTTGCCTTGCTAACGAATTATGACGCCCCTAGAACGATATCAAGCTGATCTGAAACGCCCGGAATTCTTTCATGACGCCGCGCAGGAAACTGCTGTGCGCCATTTGCAGCGCCTGTACGACGATCTGGTCGCGGCCTCGCAGAGCAAGCCGGGCCTGTTCGGCAAACTGTTTGGCAAGAAAGAGCAGGCGCCGGTCAAGGGCTTGTACTTCTGGGGCGGCGTGGGTCGCGGCAAGACTTACCTGGTCGACACCTTCTTCGAAGCGCTGCCGTTCAAGGAAAAGACCCGGACTCACTTCCACCGCTTCATGAAGCGCGTGCACGAAGAGATGAAGACCCTCGGCGGCGAGAAAAACCCGCTGACCATCATCGCCAAGCGTTTCTCCGATGAGTCGCGCGTGATCTGCTTCGATGAGTTTTTCGTCTCCGATATCACCGACGCCATGATTCTCGGCACGCTGATGGAAGAGCTGTTCAAGAACGGCGTGACCCTGGTCGCGACCTCGAACATCGTGCCGGACGGCCTGTACAAGGATGGCCTGCAACGCGCGCGCTTCCTGCCGGCCATCGCGCTGATCAAGCAGAACACCGACATCGTCAACGTCGACAGCGGCGTCGATTACCGTCTGCGTCATCTTGAGCAAGCGGAACTGTTCCACTTTCCGCTGGACGAAGCCGCCCAGGAAAGCCTGCGCAAGAGCTTCCGCGCGCTGACGCCGGAATGCACGGCGGCGGTCGAAAATGACGTGCTGATGATCGAGAATCGCGCCATCCGCGCGGTACGTACGTGTGATGACGTGGCCTGGTTCGACTTCCGCGAGCTGTGCGACGGCCCACGCAGCCAGAACGATTACATCGAACTGGGCAAGATCTTCCACGCCGTGCTGCTCAGCGGTGTCGAGCAGATGAGCGTCACCACGGATGACATCGCCCGTCGCTTTATCAACATGGTCGACGAGTTCTATGACCGTAACGTCAAGCTGATCATTTCAGCCGAAGTCGAGCTCAAAGACCTCTACACCGGCGGTCGCCTTAACTTCGAGTTTCAGCGCACGCTCAGCCGCCTGCTGGAAATGCAGTCGCACGAATTCCTGTCCCGGGCACACAAGCCGTAGGACGATTCGGACACAAAAAAAGGGCCTGCATTTGCAGGCCCTTTTTTATGCCTTGAGCAGACCTTGAATCCAGCGCGGACCCTGTGGGAGCGAGCGTGGATAGGTGTTGGATTTGAGTATTACGCCGCCTGCTGAAACTGCTGCCGATACTGGTTCGGCGACAGTTCCGTGTGCTGGCGGAACAGCCGCGCAAAGAAGCTTGCATCGTCGTATCCAACTTCATAGCTGATGGTCTTGATGCTCTTGCGGCTGCCGGACAGCAAGCCCTTGGCGGTTTCGATGCGCAGGCGTTGCAGGTAGTGCAACGGCTTGTCGCCGGTCGCGGTCTGGAAGCGGCGCATGAAGTTGCGGATGCTCATGCCGTGTTCGCGGGCGACGTCTTCGAAGCGGAATTTGTCGGCGAAGTGCTCTTCGAGCCAGTGCTGGATCTGCAGGATGATCACGTCCTGGTGCAATTTCTGGCCGCCAAAACCGATCCGTCCCGGGGAATAGCTGCGCTGGACTTCGTAGAGGATATCCCGCGCCACGGCCTGCGATACGTTGGCGCCGCAGAAGCGCTCGATCAGGTAGATGTAGAGATCGCAGGCTGACGTGGTACCGCCGGCACAATACAGGTTGTCGGCGTCGGTCAGGTGTTTGTCCTGATTGAGTTGAACCTGAGGGTAGCGCTCGGCGAACGCGTTGAAGAAGCGCCAGTACGTGGTCGCTTCCTTGCCATTGAGCAGGCCGGCCTCGGCCAGCCAGAACACCCCTGTCGCTTCGCCGCACAACACCGCACCGCGTGCATGTTGCTCGCGCAGCCACGGAAAGACCTGAGGATAACGTTTGCAGAGCGTCTCGAAGTCGTCCCAGAAGGCGGGGAGGATGATGATGTCGGCGTTTTCCAGGCCGCCGTCTACCGGGATGATCACGTCGCTGAAGCTGTTCACTGGCTTGCCGTCGGGGCTGACCAGCCGGGTTTCAAACGCCGGTGTCAGGCCCTGGCCCAGCTGTTTTCCATAGCGCAGGCTGGCCAGATGGAAGAAATCTTTGGCTTGCAGGAGGGTGGAAGCGAAAACCCGGTCGATCGCCAGGATGCTGACGCGCCGCAGGGGCGTGGAGACGTGCTTAGACATAATTCAACTTTATTTTTATAAGGGAAAGTGGTCATCAAACGGCTGGATCGTCTTATTTTTTGTCTGATGTGTCCAGTGTCCTGTGTCGGAGGTGAGGCTTAGTCTCTGAAGGGCCATTCCTCTAACAATAACGACAGGTGCCGCATGATCCCCAGAACCTTGTTCAGTTCCGAGCACGAACTTTTCCGCGACAGCGTGCGTACGTTCCTTGAAAAAGAGGCCGTTCCGTTCCATGCGCAGTGGGAAAAACAAGGCTATATCGACCGAAAACTCTGGAACAAGGCCGGGGAGGCGGGGATGTTGTGTTCGCATCTGCCGGAAGAATACGGCGGGTTGGGCGCGGACTTTTTGTACAGCGCGGTGGTGATCGAGGAGGTCGGGCGCCTGGGGCTGACCGGGATCGGTTTCTCCCTGCATTCGGACATTGTGGCGCCTTACATCCTGCATTACGGCAGTGAGTCGCTGAAGCACAAGTACCTGCCGAAACTGGTGTCCGGCGAAATGGTCACGGCGATCGCCATGACCGAGCCGGGGGCCGGTTCTGACCTGCAAGGGGTGAAGACCACGGCGGTGCTGGATGGCGACGAGTACGTCATCAACGGTTCGAAAACCTTCATCACCAACGGCTTTCTGGCGGACCTGGTGATTGTCGTGGCCAAGACCGATCCGAAGGCTGGCGCCAAGGGCACCAGCCTGTTTCTGGTCGAGGCCGGCACCCCCGGTTTCGACAAGGGCAAGCGTCTGGAAAAGGTCGGGATGAAGGCGCAGGACACGTCGGAATTATTCTTCCAGGACGTTCGGGTGCCCAAGGAAAACCTGTTGGGGCAGGCCGGGATGGGCTTCGCTTACCTGATGCAGGAATTGCCGCAAGAACGCCTCACCGTGGCCATCGGCGGGCTTGCGTCGGCCGAGGCTGCGTTGCAATGGACGCTGGACTACACCCGCGAACGCAAGGCGTTCGGCAAGGCGATTGCCGATTTCCAGAACACGCGCTTCAAGCTGGCGGAGATGGCCACTGAGATTCAGATTGGCCGGGTCTTCGTCGATCGCTGTCTGGATTTGCACCTGCAAGGCAAGCTGGACGTGCCGACGGCGGCGATGGCCAAGTATTGGGGGACGGACCTGCAATGCAAGGTGCTCGACGAGTGCGTGCAGTTACATGGCGGCTACGGCTTTATGTGGGAATACCCGATTGCCCGGGCGTGGGCGGATGCGCGCGTGCAGCGGATTTATGCGGGGACCAATGAAATCATGAAGGAGATTATTGCGCGGTCGCTTTGATGCGGCGGTGACTGTCAGATCGCTTGCGCGAGCAGGCTCCCACAGGTGACGGTGTTCCCCTGTGGGAGCCTGCTCGCGAATGGATCTAAAGATCAATCAAGGCGCAGGGTTCGGGTGATCCTTGTGAATCGCCTCAATCCCCTCCAGCACTTCATCCGACAGTTTCAAGTCGAAGCTGGCGATGTTGCTCTCCAGTTGCTCCATCGTCGTCGCACCAATGATGTTGCTGGTGACGAACGGTTGCTGGGTCACGAATGCCAATGCCATCTGCGCCGGGTCCAGGCCGTGTTCACGGGCCAGTGCCACGTAACGGCTGCATGCTGCTTCCGATTGTGGGTTGAAATAGCGGCTGAAGCGACTGTAGAGGCTCAGGCGGCCTTTTGGTGGGCGAGCACCACCTTCGTACTTGCCCGACAGGAAACCGAACGCCAGCGGCGAATAAGCGAGCAAGCCGCATTGTTCGCGAATGGCAATTTCTGCCAGGCCGACTTCGAAGCTGCGGTTGAGCAGGTTGTACGGGTTCTGGATCGACACGGCGCGCGGCCAGCCACGGGCTTCGGCCAGGGCGAGGAAGCGCATGGTGCCCCATGGTGTTTCATTGGACAGGCCGATGTGGCGGATCTTGCCGGCCTTGACCTGCTCGTCCAGGGCTTCAAGAGTGTCTTCCAGCGGCGTGAGATTGGCTTCGCTCTTGTGCTTGTAGCCCAGCTGTCCGAAAAAATTGGTGCTGCGTTCCGGCCAGTGCAGTTGATAGAGGTCGATGTAGTCGGTTTGCAGGCGTTTCAGGCTCGCGTCCACGGCTTCGGTGATGTGCTGGCGGTTATGGCGCAGGTTTTTGTCGCGGATGTAGTCGATGGTGTTGCCCGGGCCGGCGATCTTGCTGGCGAGGATCCAGTCGGCGCGATCGCCGCGACTTTTGAAGTAATTGCCGATGTAGCGCTCGGTGGTGGCGTAGGTTTCGGCCTTGGGCGGCACCGGGTACATCTCGGCGGTGTCGATGAAATTGATCCCGGCACCTTTGGCCCGTTCAATCTGCGCGAAGGCTTCAGCCTCGCTGTTTTGCTCGCCCCAGGTCATGGTTCCGAGGCAGATGGCGCTCACATTCAGATTGGTTCTGCCTAGCTGGCGATAGTCCATCGGGTACTCCTTGGGCAAAACAATCATAAAAGCAGGTTGAATTATTTTTCGCAATCTGCATAATTGCGCACCTCTTTCTGCAGTGGAAGTGATGCGCCGCCGCCGAAGAATCTTGCCGTTGAACGGACGCGCCGACCCGAGCCCCCGAAAGCGTCTGTATCCGGCTGCCTTTGACTTGTCAAAGTACGCACTATTCAGTAAGATCCGCCGTCTAATTTACAGGGCGGCCCCTGAGGCTATAAAGAATGAAAACTTTTACTGCTAAACCGGAAACAGTACAGCGCGACTGGTTTGTCGTCGACGCTGCAGGTCAGACCCTGGGTCGTCTGGCCACCGAAATCGCGAGCCGTCTGCGTGGCAAGCATAAAGCTGAGTACACTCCTCACGTTGACACCGGCGATTACATCGTCGTTATCAACGCCGAGCAGATTCGTGTAACCGGTGCTAAAACCACCGACAAAATCTACTACTCCCACTCCGGTTTCCCGGGCGGCATCAAGTCGATCAACTTCGAAAAGCTGATCGCTAAAGCCCCTGAGCGCGTGATCGAGACCGCGGTCAAAGGCATGCTGCCTAAGAACCCGCTGGGTCGCGACATGTATCGTAAGCTGAAAGTCTATGCGGGCGCTGTACACCCTCATACTGCTCAGCAGCCCCAAGAACTGAAGTTTTAACGGAATAGTTCATTATGTCGGCGACTCAAAATTACGGCACTGGCCGTCGCAAGACCGCAACCGCACGCGTTTTCCTGCGTCCGGGTACTGGTAACATCTCCATCAACAACCGTTCGCTGGATAATTTCTTCGGCCGCGAAACTGCCCGCATGGTAGTTCGTCAGCCGTTGGAATTGACTGAGACTGTCGAGAAGTTCGACATCTACGTCACCGTGATCGGCGGTGGTGTAAGTGGTCAAGCTGGCGCAATCCGCCACGGTATCACTCGCGCACTGATGCAGTACGACGAAACCCTGCGTGGCGCTCTGCGCAAAGCTGGCTTCGTTACTCGCGATGCTCGTGAAGTTGAACGTAAGAAAGTCGGTCTGCGTAAAGCGCGTAAGCGTCCGCAGTACTCGAAGCGTTAATTCGCTTTCACGTTCAAAAAAGAACGCCCAGCCTCCTCGCGGAGCTGGGCGTTTTTTTATGCGCGCGATTTATCAAAGAATTGCGCTGTGACAACTTGCCACAGCCGTAGAGCCCCTATACTGCAAGGCTTGGCAGTGGAGCCCTTGGGTAATTACCTTGTCAGAATTGGGGCTTTTCATTACCATTCGGCAAAATTTTTATAAGTACATAGATTTACTTAGTAGATGCCTGATTTAACAGGCCACAAAAGCTGATGGGAGAGGACTGAATGAGCAATGACGGCGTGAATGCAGGCCGGCGTCGCTTCTTGGTAGCAGCCACATCCGTGGTGGGTGCTGCAGGAGCGGTGGGGGCTGCGGTCCCGTTCGTGGGGTCATGGTTTCCCAGTGCCAAGGCGAAAGCCGCAGGTGCACCGGTGAAAGTGAATGTCAGCAAAATCGAGCCAGGCCAGCAGATGATTGCTGAGTGGCGCGGCCAGCCGGTGTTCATTGTCCGCCGTACTACGGAAATCCTGGGGAATCTGAAAAAGATCGAGGGCCAGTTGTCTGACCCAACCTCCAAGAACTCGACACAACCGACTTATGTCGACCCGGAAACGCGTTCGATCAAGCCAGAAGTTCTGCTGCTGATCGGTATTTGCACACACCTGGGTTGCTCGCCGACCTTCCGTCCCGAAGTGGCACCTGCTGATCTGGGCAAGGACTGGGTAGGCGGTTATTTCTGCCCGTGCCACGGTTCCCACTACGATCTGGCTGGCCGCGTCTACAAGTCGCAACCTGCGCCTTTGAACCTGCCAGTTCCCCCGCATTCCTATGAGACCGACGACATCATTGTCATCGGCGTCGATACGGAGAAAGCGTGATGAGCAAGTTCATGGATTGGGTTGATGCGCGCTTTCCCGCAACCAAAATGTGGGAAGACCATCTCAGCAAGTACTACGCCCCGAAGAACTTCAACTTCTTCTATTTCTTTGGTTCCCTCGCACTGCTCGTTCTGGTCAATCAGATCGTTACCGGTGTCTGGCTGACCATGAGCTACACCCCGTCGGCAGAAGAGGCGTTTGCTTCCGTCGAATACATCATGCGCGACGTCGAGTACGGCTCGATCCTGCGTCTGCTGCACTCTACCGGCGCTTCGGCGTTCTTCATCGTGGTTTATCTGCACATGTTCCGTGGCCTGCTCTACGGTTCGTACCAGAAGCCGCGTGAGCTGGTGTGGGTCTTCGGCATGCTGATCTACCTGGCGCTGATGGCTGAAGCCTTCATGGGTTACCTGCTGCCGTGGGGTCAGATGTCCTACTGGGGTGCCCAGGTGATCATCTCTCTGTTCGGTGCGATACCGGTCATCGGTAACGACCTGACCCAGTGGATCCGTGGTGACTACCTGATTTCCGGGATTACCCTGAACCGCTTCTTCGCCCTGCACGTTGTTGCGTTGCCGATCGTGATCCTCGGTCTGGTGGTGCTGCACGTTCTGGCGTTGCACGAAGTCGGTTCGAACAACCCGGACGGCGTCGACATCAAGAAACACAAGGACGAAAACGGCGTACCGCTGGACGGCATTGCCTTCCACCCGTACTACACCGTGAAAGATATCGTCGGCGTGGTGGTGTTCCTGTTCATCTTCTGCTCGATCGTGTTCTTCTTCCCGGAAATGGGTGGTTACTTCCTCGAGAAACCGAACTTCGAAGTGGCGAACGCCTTCAAGACGCCAGAGCACATCGCTCCGGTCTGGTACTTCACTCCGTTCTACGCGATTTTGCGGGCCATTCCGGACAAACTCATGGGCGTTATTGCCATGGGTGCGTCGATCGCCATGCTGTTTGTCCTGCCGTGGCTGGACCGTAGCCCCGTCAAGTCGATGCGCTACAAAGGCTGGCTGAGCAGGATCTGGCTGTGGGTGTTCTGCATTTCGTTCGTGATCCTTGGCGTGCTGGGCGTGTTGGCCCCGACTCCTGAGCGGACGTTGCTGTCGCAGGTCTGTACCTTCCTGTACTTCGCCTACTTCATTCTGATGCCGTTCTACACCAGGCTCGAGAAGACCAAACCGGTTCCGGAAAGGGTGACTGGCTGATGAAAAAGTTATTTTTTGCGCTGATTTTTGCTGCTTTGCCTGTCCTGTCGTTCGCGGCTGAACATGGTGGTCCCGAGCTGGAAAAGGTCGACATCGACGTTTCCGACAAGGCTGCCATGCAAGATGGTGCACGTACCTTTGCCAACTATTGCATGGGCTGCCACAGCGCCAAGTTCCAGCGCTACGAGCGCGTTGCGGATGACCTGGGCATTCCCCATGAGCTGATGCTTTCGAACCTGGTATTCACCGGTGCCAAGATTGGCGATCACATGAGCATCGGCATGCAGCCGGCAGACGCCAAGGCCTGGTTCGGCGCGGCTCCGCCTGATCTGACGCTGGTGGCTCGTGTTCGCGGTACTGACTGGCTCTATGGCTACCTGAAGTCGTTTTACGAAGATCCGTCGCGTCCATGGGGCGTGAACAACAAGGTTTTCCCGAACGTCGGTATGCCTAACGTCCTGGCGGGCCTGCAAGGTCGTCAGATCATCGGTTGCAAGCAGGTTCAGATCGTCGAAGACGGCAAGAAGCAGTTTGACCCGCTGACCGGTACGCCTTTGACGCATGAAGCTTGTGATCAAATGACCATCGTGCCGAAAACGGGTGCCCTGACCGAAGAGCAGTTCGATGAGAAGGTCAAGAATCTGGTAACCTTCCTGGCTTACTCGGCTAACCCGGTTAAGTTGCAACATCAGCGCATTGGTACTTACGTCTTGCTGTACCTGGCGTTCTTCTTCGTGTTCGCTTATCTGCTCAAGCGCGAATACTGGAAAGATGTGCACTGATAAAGATTCAAGCAGTTGCTGTTAATCGCGCGCGCCCAAGGGCGCCTCTGAAGGTGTAACGAGTCTGGTGATCCAGGCGTTACGGGAGGCGCCCTCTGGGCGCGCTCGTTTTTCCGCTTTCGATAATTTCAACAAGCGAGGAGGACCGCCATGGGCGTGACCAATCGGTTGGCCTGTTACTCCGACCCCGCCGACCACTATTCCCACCGAGTGCGTATCGTACTTGCAGAGAAGGGTGTCAGCGCCGAGATCATTTACGTGGAAGCTGGTCGCCAGCCGCCTAAACTGATTGAGGTGAACCCTTACGGAAGCCTGCCCACCCTGGTCGATCGTGACCTGGCGTTGTGGGAGTCGACCGTGGTGATGGAATATCTGGATGAGCGTTACCCGCACCCGCCCTTGCTGCCGGTTTATCCTGTGGCGCGTGCAAACAGCCGTCTGCTGATTCATCGTATTCAGCGCGACTGGTGTGGCCTGGTGGATCTGATCCTGGATTCGAAGACCAAGGAAGCAGCCCGCGTCGTCGCTCGTAAAGAGCTGCGCGAGAGCCTCACAGGTGTGTCGCCGCTGTTCGCCGACAAGCCGTTTTTCCTCAGTGAGGAACAAAGTCTGGTGGATTGCTGCCTATTACCCATACTCTGGCGCTTGCCGATTTTGGGTATAGAACTGCCGCGGCCTGCCAAGCCGCTGCTTGATTATATGGAGCGCTCGTTTGCGCGTGAGGCTTTCCAGGCAAGTCTGTCTGGCGTCGAACGCGATATGCGCTAAGGCTTAAGGAGCCGCTATGAACTCCAGTCGACCTTATCTGGTCCGCGCGCTCTACGAGTGGATTGTGGACAACGATTGCACCCCGCACATGCTGGTCAATTCGGAATACCCATCGGTGCAGGTGCCTCAGGGCTTTGCCAGTGACGGTCAAATCGTCTTGAACGTGTCGCCACAGGCTGTGCGGCATCTGCACATGGACAACGAGGCGGTCAGCTTCGAAGGGCGCTTCGGCGGGGTGCCGCATACCCTGTACGTGCCTATCGCCTCGATCCTGGGGATTTACGCCCGGGAGAACGGTCAGGGCATGGTGTTCGATCTGGAATCGCCTATGGAAGACGAAGAAGCGATTGAGCCGGATGATGATATTCCGCCGCCCGACAGCGAGCCGCCGCGTCCCAGCGGTCGACCCAGTTTGAAAGTGGTGAAGTAATAAAAAAGGCGATCCGGATGGATCGCCTTTTTTATTACTTGCGTAGGAGTCGAGCTTGCTCGCGATGGCGATTTCAAAGACGCCATCACCGGCAAGCCGTGCTCCTGCAGGAAGGGTATCAGTCGATGTACTCAAACAGCTTCACAATCTTCTGCACGCCGGAAACGCCTTGTACCAGGTTGGTCGCTTGAGCAGCTTCCTGTTTGGTCAGCAGGCCCAGCAAGTAGACGATGCCGTTTTCGGTCACCACCTTGATGCGCGAGCCGGGGATGTTGGCGTCTGCGAGCATCTGGGTCTTGATCTTGGTGGTCAGCCAGGCGTCGTTCTGGCGTGCCAGCAGCGAGGAGGGCGGCAGGATCTGCAGTTCGTTGTGCACGGTTTTTACCCGTTGCACAGCGGCAGCGGCCTGCTCGGCCTTGGCCTTGAGGTCTTCACGGGGCGTCTGCCCGGCGAGCAGCACCACACCGTTGAAGCTGGTGACGACAATGTGCGAATCCTTGTCCAGGGCCGGGTCGGCCTTGGCCACGTTGACGCCGACTTTGGTATCGATCAGGGAGTCGTCGATCTTGCTTCCGAAGGTGCGCGTGCCACGGTCATCTTCAATCGGCGCTTCACGGCTGGCGTTAACCACCGAGGTGCAGCCGCTGATGCCGATCAGGCACAGGGTCAAGGCCATCAGGCCTAGGCGATTAGGGGTCATTCTTCACTCCCGAACAGTTGGCTGTCGATCAGATCGCAAAGGCAATGGATCGCCAGCAGGTGGACTTCCTGAATACGTGCGGTGACATTGGCCGGTACGCGAATCTCGACATCCTCGGGCAATAGCAGTGACGCCATGCCGCCGCCATCGCGACCGGTCAATGCTACGACAATCATTTCGCGATCATGTGCGGCCTGGATTGCCTGAATTATGTTTGCCGAGTTGCCGCTGGTGGAAATCGCCAGCAATACATCGCCTGGCTGGCCGAGGGCGCGGATCTGTTTGGAGAAGATTTCGTTGTAGCTGTAGTCGTTGGCAATCGAGGTGATTGTCGAGCTGTCGGTGGTCAGCGCGATGGCTGGCAGGCTCGGGCGTTCACGCTCGAAGCGGTTGAGCAGCTCCGACGAAAAGTGCTGGGCATCGCCGGCGGAACCGCCGTTGCCGCAGGAAAGCATTTTGCCCTCATTGAGCAGGGCGTTGACCATCACTTGGCTGGCTTGCTCGATGTGCGGTGCAAGTACGTCCATCGCCATTTGCTTGGTGTCGATACTGGCCTGAAAAAGCTGGCGAATTCGGGATTGCATGTCCATCTGTGTGACCTTAATTAGCGCGGCTACTTGGCACATGAATGTGCAGCCCGCAATGCAAAGAGCAAAAGTGTTGGGTGTAGGTGTCCGGTTCGGGGCGCGAGCGATCAGCTGTCGAAGGCATTCTGAATCCAGTTCAACTGATCAAGGTTGCTGTCGATGGCAACCACGTCGAAGCGGCAAGGGGAATTGGCCCAACGCGACTCGCGCTGAAGAAAATACTGCGCGGCGAAAATCAGTTTCTGCCGTTTGCGTTCATCGACGCTATCGAGCGCGCCACCCCATTGGGTGTTTTTTCTGTAGCGGACTTCAACGAATACTACTGTATCGCCATCAAGCATGACCAGATCAAGCTCGCCGCGTTTACACAACCAGTTCTGCGCCAGCAGGCGCAGACCGTGTTGTTGAAGATGCTCGAGCGCATGGCGCTCGGCATCCTGACCGCTTTGCTGGCGTGACCTGTCAGGCATCAGTTCGGGGTGTCAGGCAGGCGTTGAACCTGGCCGTTGACGAACTGGGCCCAAGGCAACTGGCGCACGACGCGTTGGTTCTGGGTCATGCCCAGGCTGCCCGACTGGCCCGAGATGCGGCTGTCCGGCAAGGCCTTGAGTTGCCCCAGGCGTGGCGCCAGGCGGTAGGCATCGACGCCCATGGCATACAGGCGACCGAGGCTGCCGCCGGCTTGTGGCCATTGTGCCGTCACTTGTTTGCGCAGTGGATCATTGGCATCCAGCAACCACGGGGTTTCGCAGAAGCGAATACCGTTCATGTCGTTGTACTGATTGACGTCACCGCTGGCACTGAACACGTGGGAGGTGGCGTAAACCGGCACATCGCCAGCGTACTGGAAGTTCAGGGTCGGTTTGATCTGCTGGGCCTGTTGCGGTGTCGCGGCCAGGAAGATGAACTCGATGTCCTGGCGACGTGAAGGCTGGGCAGCGACCTGCGAGCCTACGGTGCTTTGCAGGCTTTTCGCGCGGCCTTCGCTCTGGCGCAGCTGGAACATGTCAGCAATCTGCTGGGCCAGTTGAACCGGTTGGTCGACGCGTTCGGTGGCAACGATGCTGCCACCGTTGGCCTGCCAGTCCTGGCTAAAGGCGCGGAGAACACGATCGCCCCATTCGCCTTTCGGCACCATGATGGCGGCGCGATGCAGGCCATCGGCGCGAGCGCGGCGAGACACTTCGCGGGCTTCGTCTTCAGCCGCCAGGCCAAACTGGAACAGTTGGGCCGGGCCTTGTTCGCCTTCGCTGTAGTTCAGCGCCAGTGTGGTGATAGGCAGTTGCGGGCGCGAGCTGAGCTGTTTGACCAGTGGTTTTTCCAGTGGGCCGACCACCAGTTGCACGCCATCGGCCTGGGCCTTGCGGTAGAACTCGTCCATCGACGTCAGTTTCGAGCTGTCATAAAACTCGATGGCCGGTGGCTTCTGCCCGGCTTGTTGAGCCTGGTAGTGAGCCGCCATGAAACCTTCGCGCAGCGCTTTGCCGACCGAAGCCAGTGGGCCGTCCTGTGGCAGCAGCAAGGCGATCTTGCTCAGAGGCTGGCTGGCCAGTTCCTTGAGATTGGTCAGTGCCTGCGGCAAATGAATGGCGGCGGGGTGCTTAGGGTTTTGTGCGCGCCAGTTATCGATTGCGGCTTGCTGTTGCTCCAGCGTACCGGCCGATTTCACGGCCAGCGCCAGACCCATCCAGCCGCCGAGGTCGTCGGAGGTGGTGGGTTGCAGTTGATCGGTAGGCAGCGAGGCGATCAGGGTCCAGATCGCTTCGTGGTTTTTACTGGCCGCTTCACCGCTCAGCATCGGCGCGATGAAAATACGCTCCCGTGCGGCGGCCAGCGTCTGGCCATCGGCTTCAAGGGCGCGGGCGTGAACAGTGCCAGTGCGAACCTGTTGCTCGACGGGCAATTCACTCAAGTGTTGCAGGCTCGGATGACTCAAGGCAGTCAGCGCCGCTTTGGGCTGGTTGCGCACCATCGCCAGTTCCGCCGCCAGCGTACTGGCGAAGACTTGGGGGCCTGGCTTGAGTTGCTCGACCGGAACCTGTTGCAGGATTTGCGCGGACTGGCCGGCATTTCCCTGGCGGTAGGCCGCATCTGCAGCGCTCAGGCGCAACAGGGCAGCTTTTTCCGGATCCTTGCTTTGATTCGCCTGCTCGAGCAGTTGCTCGATACTGGCATCCGGGGTCCGTGGAAGTTCGCCAAGGCTGGAAGAGGGCGAGCTGGCGCAAGCCGCCAGCAAGGCAGCGAGGCAGAGGGCAGTGAACAGCCGCAGGCAAGCGATCATGTAGTGTTCCTGATACTCGATCAAATTAGCGTGGAATTGTACCCAAGCACTGGCCGGGGCGCGATGTTACTCGCGTGAATCGATCAATTTAGCTCGTGTAAATGTTGCAGCACTGCACAAATGGCGGAAAAACCCGTCAAGGGCCAGGCGTATCGCAAGCGCCGCTACGCGCTACAATGTCGCCTTTTACCGATCATGAGGTGTGCGCTTTGACTGCTCCAGGTGCTTTGAATTCCGCTGCTGGCTCGCTTTATGTGGTGGCGACGCCCATCGGCAACCTGGACGATATCAGTGCGCGTGCGCTGAAGATCCTGCGCGACGTCGCATTGATTGCTGCTGAAGACACGCGTCACTCTCAGCGTTTGATGCAGCATTTCGGCATCCCGACACCGTTGGCTGCCTGTCACGAACACAACGAGCGGGATGAAGGTAGTCGCTTTATCACTCGTCTGCTGGCTGGCGACGATGTGGCGCTGATCTCCGATGCCGGCACGCCGTTGATTTCCGATCCGGGTTATCACTTGGTGCGTCAGGCCCGTGCTGCGGGGATCAATGTGGTGCCGGTGCCGGGAGCCTGCGCATTGATCGCGGCGTTGTCGGCGGCGGGTTTGCCATCCGACCGGTTTATTTTCGAGGGCTTCCTGCCGGCCAAGGCTGTCGGTCGCCGCGCTCGTCTTGAACTTGTAAAGGAAGAACCACGCACGCTGATTTTCTACGAAGCGCCACACCGCATCCTTGAATGCCTGCAAGACATGGAGCTGGTGTTCGGTGGTGAGCGTCACGCGTTGCTGGCTCGGGAAATCACCAAAACCTTTGAAACCCTTAAAGGCCTTCCATTGGCCGAGTTGCGCGAGTTCGTCGAGTCGGACAGTAATCAGCAGCGCGGCGAGTGTGTGGTGCTGGTGGCTGGCTGGGCTGCGCCTGAGACCGAAGACGCCGTCAGCAGCGAAGCGATGCGCATCCTCAATTTGTTGTTAGAGGAGATGCCGCTCAAGCGTGCGGCGGCATTGGCGGCGCAAATAACCGGCGAGCGCAAGAATGTGCTGTATCAGGTCGCACTGGATAAGCAGAAAGGCGAGTAAAACCCGACGCGCAGGAGGGGTCAAAGGCGTTTAGCGCTTGTTCTTCGGCCGCTCTGCCGTTAACCTTCGCGGCGGAGAGTCGATCGGACAGTCGCTGCCCTCTATGAAAATTAGGGGGGGGAGGAAAGTCCGGGCTCCATAGGGCGAAGTGCCAGGTAATGCCTGGGAGGCGTGAGCCTACGGAAAGTGCCACAGAAAATAACCGCCTAAGCGCTTCGGCGCCGGTAAGGGTGAAAAGGTGCGGTAAGAGCGCACCGCACGTCTGGCAACAGTTCGTGGCTAGGTAAACCCCACTTGGAGCAAGACCAAATAGGGTCCCAAGGCGTGGCCCGCGCTGGGACCGGGTAGGTTGCTAAAGATGTCCAGTGATGGCCATCGTAGACGAATGACTGTTCAAGACAGAACCCGGCTTACAGATCGACTCTCCACCTTTTTCCCCTCCCTGTTTGAATCGTTGAGCAGGGCGCCAGTGATGGCAGTTTCCCTCCGTTCAGAATCATCAGCAGAAGCACTTTCGTAATACCAAAAAAATCTTACTCTTAACAAACTACTTTAACTTTCGAACGCAGCCATCCGTGCTGATTCAAGTTATTGGGTCGAATGACACGTCAGATTCCCGTAACACCTCCTTCTGTGCTCCTAAATCTCAGTTCTGTAAGGGTTTTCCTTTAATCCGCGCCTTGACGGTGCGGTGGCCGCATTCCTATAGTGTGCGCAAGTGGCGGAAAGTGGCATGAAGTGGGTTTTTTGAACGTAAAACGCTAAAATTTGGAGAAACGCTGACGTGTTTCGCGGAGCTAACGCTATCAGTCTCGATGCAAAGGGCCGTCTCGCCATGCCGAGCCGGTACCGTGACGAGCTCGTTTCGCGTAGTTCCGGTCAGTTAATCGTCACAATCGATGCCGTTGATCCATGTTTGTGTGTTTACCCCCTCGATGAGTGGGAAATTATTGAAACCAAACTGCGCGCACTGCCTTCGCTTCGCGAAGAGAACCGCCGCCTGCAACGTTTACTGATTGGTAATGCCGTCGACCTCGAGCTCGATGGCAGTGGTCGTTTTCTGGTTCCACCGCGTCTTCGTGAATATGCCAAGTTGGATAAGCGCGCGATGTTGGTAGGCCAACTGAACAAGTTCCAATTGTGGGACGAGGATGCCTGGGATGCGGTTTCTGCCGCTGACCTGGCTGCTATTCAACAACCGGGCGCCATGCCTGATGAACTGCGTGATTTGATCCTGTGACTATTGATAGCGGCTTTAACCACATCACCGTACTGCTTGACGAAGCCGTCGAGGCTCTCGCCGTACGTCCTGATGGCTGCTATCTGGACGGTACGTTCGGACGCGGCGGTCACAGCCGGCTGATCTTGAGTCAGCTGGGGCCTGATGGCCGGTTGCTCGGATTTGACAAGGATCCTCAAGCCATTGCCACCGGGCAGACGCTAGCGGCCGAAGACGGCCGCTTTGTCGTTGTGCAGCGCAGCTTTGCCGAACTCGGTTCGGAAGTCGCCGAACGCGGTCTGGCCGGCAAGGTCAGCGGCGTTTTGCTCGACCTCGGCGTGTCTTCGCCGCAGCTCGACGACCCTGAGCGCGGCTTCAGCTTCCTCAATGACGGCCCGCTGGACATGCGCATGGACCCGTCCCGCGGGATCAGCGCTGCCGAGTTCGTCAACACCGCGCCGGTTGAAGAAATCGCTCGTGTGTTCAAAGAGTACGGCGAAGAACGTTTCTCCGGTCGTATGGCCCGCGCCGTCGCCGAGCGCCGCGACATCAAGCCGTTCGAACGCACCGCCGATCTGGCCGAAGTTCTGAAAGTCGCCAACCCGGCGTGGGAAAAGGGCAAGAACCCGGCGACCCGTGCATTCCAGGGCCTGCGCATTCACGTCAACAACGAATTGGGCGATCTGGAAGCCGGCCTCGAAGCGGCGCTGGAATGCCTGGAAGTCGGCGGCCGCCTGGTCGTCATCAGCTTCCACTCGCTGGAAGACCGGATCGTCAAACTGTTCATGCGCAAACTGGTTAAGGGTGAAGCCGACAACCTGCCGCGCAATCTGCCGGTGCGTCACGTCGCCTTCGAACCGATCATCAAAATCCATGGCAAAGCGCAGTCCGCCTCCGAGGCCGAACTCAAAGCCAACCCACGTTCCCGTAGCGCCGTCATGCGCGTCGCGGAGAAGCTGCGGTGAGCAAGCTTTTCGCCAAGCCACTGCCCGGCGGAAGCTTTTTCATGCTGCTGCTGTTCTTGGCCGTGCTTGTTTCAGCGATCGGCGTGTCGTACAGCGCTCACTGGAACCGTCAGCTGTTGAACTCGCTGTACAACGAGTTGAGCGTGCGCGACAAGGCGCAGGCCGAGTGGGGTCGACTGATTCTCGAGCAGAGCACCTGGACCGCCCACAGCCGTATCGAAGTGCTGGCCACCGAACAACTGAAGATGCGCATTCCAGGCGCCGCTGAAGTGCAGATGGTGACGCCATGATGAAACTCGAAGGGGCAATGTTCCCATGGCGTTTCCGCGTGGTGCTGGGGCTGCTCGGCATCATGGTTGCGGCAATCTCCTGGCGCATCATCGACCTGCAAGTCATCGATCGTGCGTTCCTTAAAGGTCAGGGTGATGCGCGCAGTGTTCGTCATATTCCTATCCCGGCTCACCGTGGTCTGATCACCGACCGTAACGGCGAGCCTTTGGCCGTGAGTACGCCGGTCACCACGCTGTGGGCCAACGCGAAGGAAATGCAAACGGCCAAGGAAAAATGGCCGGCACTCGCGGCGGCGCTGGGTCAGGACCCGAAAGCCCTGGCTGAACGTCTCGAAGCCCAGGCCAATAAAGAATTCATCTATCTGGTGCGTGGGCTGACCCCTGAGCAGGGCCAGTCAGTGCTCGATCTGAAAGTACCGGGCGTCTACGGCATTGAAGAGTTCCGGCGTTTCTACCCGGCCGGTGAAGTGACCGCGCACATGGTTGGATTTACCGACATCGATGACCACGGTCGTGAAGGCGTCGAACTGGCGTATGACGAATGGCTCGCCGGTGTCGCCGGCAAGCGTCAGGTCATCAAGGACCGGCGCGGAAGGCTGATCAAGGATGTCCAGGTCACCAAAAACGCCAAGGCCGGCAAGCCCTTGGCGTTGTCCATTGACCTGCGCCTGCAATACCTGGCCAACCGCGAGCTGCGTAACGCGATCATCGAGAACGGCGCCAAGGCCGGCAGCCTGGTGATCATGGACGTGAAGACCGGCGAAATCCTCGCCATGGTCAACCAGCCGACCTACAACCCGAACAACCGTCGCAACCTGCAACCGGCGATGATGCGTAACCGCGCGATGATCGACGTGTTCGAACCGGGTTCGACCATGAAAGCGATCTCGATGAGCGCCGCCATCGAGACCGGCCGCTGGAAACCAAGCGACACCGTCGAGGTGTATCCAGGCTCCTTGCAAATCGGCAAGTACACCATCAAGGACGTCTCGAAGACCGAAGGCCCGGTGCTCGACCTGACCGGGATTCTGATCAATTCCAGTAACGTCGGCATGAGTAAGGTCGCGTTCGATATCGGCGGCGAAACGATTTTCCGTCTGGCGCAAAAAGTCGGCCTCGGCCAGGACACCGGTCTCGGCTTCCCGGGCGAGCGCGTCGGCAACCTGCCGAACTACCGCGAATGGCGCAAGGCTGAAACCGCTACGCTGTCCTACGGCTACGGTATTTCCGTGACGGCGATCCAGCTGGTTCACGCCTTCTCGGCGCTGGCCAACAACGGTCGCCTCGCGCCGCTGACCCTGATCAAAACCGACAAGGCGCCGCAGACCACGCAAGTGCTGCCGGAAGCCGTCGCGAAAACCATGCAAGGCATGCTGACCCAGGTGATCGAAGCGCCGCGCGGTGTGTTCCGTGCGCAGGTGCCGGCGTATCACGTGGCCGGCAAGTCGGGTACTGCACGTAAAACGTCGGTGGGCACCAAGGGCTACGCCGAGAACTCTTACCGCTCGCTGTTCGCCGGCTTCGGCCCAATGAGCGATCCGCGTTACGCCATCGTCGTGGTGATCGACGAACCGACCAAGGCCGGTTACTTCGGTGGTCTGGTCTCGGCGCCGGTGTTCAGCAAAGTGATGTCCGGGACGCTGCGCCTGATGAACATTACGCCGGACAACCTGCCGCCGACACAAACCGCGAACGCGACTCCCGTTGTTCCGCTGAAAGCCAATGGAGGGCGCGGCTGATGTCTCTAAGTCTGAATAAAATTTTCGCCCACGCTGGCCGCGATCTATTGATCCGCGAATTGGCGCTCGACAGCCGCAACGTGCGCGCTGGCGACTTGTTTCTCGCTGTCCCTGGCGGGCGTTTCGACGGTCGCGCGCACATCGCCGACGCGCTGCAACGCGGTGCTGCCGCTGTGGCGTATGAAGTCGAAGGCTCGACCGTATTGCCGATTACCGACGTGCCGATGATTCCGGTCAAAGGCCTGGCCGCACAGCTGTCGGACATCGCCGGGCGCTTTTATGGCGACCCGAGCCGTCATTTGAACCTGGTGGGCGTGACCGGTACCAACGGCAAAACCAGCGTGACCCAATTGGTGGCCCAGGCGCTTGATCTGCTTGGCCAACATTGCGGCATCGTCGGCACGCTGGGCTCCGGTTTCCACGGCGCGCTGGAAAGCGGCCTGCACACCACACCGAATCCAATCGCCGTGCAAGCGACCCTGGCCGACCTGAAAAAGGCCGGCGCCAAAGCGGTCGCCATGGAAGTCTCGTCCCACGGTCTGGATCAGGGCCGCGTTACTGCGCTGGCGTTTGATGTGGCGGTGATGACCAACCTGTCCCGCGATCACCTTGATTACCACGGCACCATGCAGGCCTACGGCGAAGCCAAGGCCAAGCTGTTTGCCTGGAACGATTTGAAGTGCCGGGTGGTGAACCTCGACGACGAATTCGGTCGGCAACTGGCCGCCGAAAAGCGTGAGTCGCGTTTGATCACCTACAGCCTCGAAGACAGCAGCGCCTACCTGTATTGCCGTGAAGCACAATTCGACGACGAAGGCGTGCGCGCCACGTTGGTGACGCCGCAGGGCGAACACCATTTGCGCAGCACCTTGCTCGGTCGCTTCAACCTGAGCAACGTCCTGGCCGCCGTCGGCGCGTTGCTCGGTCAGGATTATGCGCTGGACGAAATTCTCAACGTCCTGCCGAAGCTCGAAGGCCCGGCCGGTCGCATGCAGCGTCTCGGTGGCGGCACTCAGCCGCTGGTGGTGGTCGATTACGCCCACACCCCGGATGCGCTGGAAAAAGTCTTGATGGCCCTGCGTCCGCACGCCAAGGGTCGGTTGCTGTGCCTGTTCGGCTGCGGCGGTGATCGTGATCGCGGCAAGCGTCCGCTGATGGCCGAAGTGGTCGAGCGTCTGGCCGACGGCGTGCTGGTCACCGATGACAACCCTCGCACCGAAGACCCGTCCGTGATCTTCGATGACATCCGAGCCGGTTTCACGGCTGTGGATAAAGTGACGTTCGTGGCCGGTCGTGGCCAGGCGATTGCCCAATTGATCGCCGGTGCGTCGGCGGATGACGTGATTGTCCTGGCCGGTAAAGGCCACGAGGACTATCAGGAAATCAACGGCGAGCGTCTCGACTTCTCCGATCTGGTCGAGGCCGATCACGCCCTGACCGCATGGGAGGTGGCTCATGCTTAAAGCCTTGAAACTGAGCGAGCTGACCGGCGCATTGAATGGCCAACTGCTCAATGCCGATGCCACGTTTGAGGGCGTCAGCATCGACAGTCGTGCGATCAAGCCCGGCCAACTGTTTATTGCCCTGGCCGGCCCGCGTTTCGACGGTCATGACTACCTGGACGACGTGGCCAGTAAAGGCGCGGTGGCCGCACTGGTCGAGCGTGAAGTTGCCGACAGCGCGTTGCCACAACTGCTGGTCAAGGACACTCGTCAAGCGCTCGGTCAGCTGGGCGCTTTGAACCGTGCCGCGTTCACCCACCCGGTTGCAGCCATCACCGGCTCCAGCGGCAAGACCACGGTCAAGGAGATGCTTGCGAGCATCTTGCGCACGCGCGGTCCGGTACTGGCCACCCGTGGCAACCTGAACAACGATCTGGGCGTGCCGCTGACCTTGCTCGAACTCGCGCCGGAACACACTGCCGCCGTGATCGAACTCGGTGCTTCGCGTCTTGGCGAAATTGCCTACACCGTGGGCATGACCAAACCCCACGTGGCCATCCTCAACAACGCCGGGACTGCCCACGTTGGCGAGTTTGGCGGGCCGGAAAAAATCGTTGAAGCCAAAGGCGAAATTATCGAAGGGCTTGAGGCCGATGGCATCGCCGTTCTTAATCTCGACGACAAGGCTTTTGAAATCTGGAAAACCCGCGCTGCCGGTCGCAAAGTGCTGACGTTCGCCCTGAGCAACCTCAGCGCCGATTTCTACGCCAGCGACCTGGACCGCGACGCTCGCGGTTGCCCGGCGTTCAACCTGCACACCCCTGACGGTGTGGAGCGTGTTCAGCTGAATTTGCTCGGTACGCATAACGTCGCCAACGCCATGGCCGCTGCCGCAGCCGCGCATGCCTTGGGCGTGTCGCTGTTCGGCATCGCCACCGGCCTGGCCGCCGTGCAACCGGTCAAGGGCCGCTCTGTCGCGCAATTGGCCACCAACGGCATGCGCGTGATTGATGACACGTACAACGCAAACCCGACCTCCATGTGCGCCGCCGTTGATATACTCGCCGGCTTTTCCGGTCGCACCGTTCTGGTGCTCGGGGATATCGGCGAGTTGGGCGATTGGGCGGAGCAGGGGCACCGCGATGTGGGCGAATACGCCCGCGGCAAAGTATCCGCGCTGTATGCCGTCGGACCCATGATGGTTCACGCCGTAAACGCTTTCGGTCCACAGGCCTTTCACTTCAGCACTCAGGCTGAACTGATCAAGGCGCTGGGCGCCGAGCAAGACACCAATACCACCATTTTGATCAAGGGTTCGCGCAGCGCTGCGATGGAAAACATCGTTGCCGCTTTGTGCGGGTCCAGTCTGGAGAAACATTAATGCTGCTGCTGCTAGCGGAGTATCTGCAACAGTTCTACAAAGGCTTCGCGGTCTTCCAGTACCTGACCCTGCGCGGGATTCTCGGTGTGCTGACCGCGCTGGTCTTGTCGCTGTGCTATGGCCCGTGGATGATCCGCACCCTGCAGAACCGTCAGATCGGCCAATCCGTTCGCAACGACGGTCCGCAGTCGCACTTGTCCAAGTCGGGTACGCCGACCATGGGCGGCGCGTTGATTCTGTCGTCCATCGGCGTCAGCACCTTGCTCTGGGCTGACCTGAGCAACCGTTATGTCTGGACCGTGCTGCTGGTGACGTTGCTGTTCGGTGCCATCGGCTGGGTCGACGATTACCGCAAAGTGATCGAGAAGAACTCCCGTGGCTTGCCGAGTCGCTGGAAGTACTTCTGGCAGTCGGTGTTCGGTCTGGGCGCTGCGGTCTTCCTTTATATGACCGCGGCCACCCCGGTAGAAACCACCCTGATTTTGCCGATGCTCAAGGATTACAGCATTCCGCTGGGCGCAGGCTTCATCGTCCTGACCTACTTCGTGATCGTTGGCTCGAGCAACGCGGTCAACCTGACTGACGGCCTCGATGGCCTGGCGATCATGCCGACCGTGATGGTCGGCGGCGGTCTGGGGATCTTCTGCTACCTGTCGGGTAACGTGAAATTCGCTGAATACCTGCTGATTCCTTATGTACCGGGCGCGGGTGAACTGATCGTGTTCTGCGGTGCGCTGATCGGGGCGGGCCTCGGGTTCCTCTGGTTCAATACCTATCCGGCCCAAGTGTTCATGGGCGACGTCGGCGCACTGGCGCTGGGCGCTGCGCTGGGCACCATCGCGGTGATCGTCCGTCAGGAAATCGTCCTGTTCATCATGGGCGGTGTGTTCGTGATGGAGACCCTGTCGGTGGTCATCCAGGTTGCTTCTTTTAAAATGACCGGTCGCCGCGTGTTCCGCATGGCACCGATTCACCACCACTTTGAACTCAAGGGCTGGCCTGAGCCACGCGTGATCGTCCGTTTCTGGATCATCACCGTGATTCTCGTACTGGTCGGCCTTGCCACCCTGAAGCTGAGGTAGAAACTCGTGTCTCTGATCGCTTCTGACCACTTCCGCATCGTTGTCGGCCTCGGCAAGAGCGGCATGTCCCTGGTTCGCTTCCTGGCGAACCGGGGCACGTCGTTTGCTGTGGCCGATACGCGGGAAAATCCACCGGAACTGGCCACGCTCAAGCGTGACTATCCGCACGTGGAAGTGCGTTGTGGCGAGCTGGACGTCGAGTTCCTGTGCCGTGCCGACGAGCTCTACGTGAGCCCCGGCCTGGCGCTGGCGACCCCGGCCCTGCAGGCTGCCGCCGCCCGTGGCGTGAAATTGTCCGGTGATATCGAGCTGTTCGCGCGTAACGCGAAGGCGCCGATTGTCGCCATCAGCGGTTCCAATGCGAAAAGCACCGTCACCACCCTGGTTGGCGAGATGGCTGTCGCGGCGGGCAAGCGTGTGGCCGTCGGCGGCAACCTCGGTACGCCGGCGCTGGACCTGCTCGGCGATGACATCGAGCTGTACGTGATGGAGCTGTCGAGCTTCCAGCTGGAAACCACCGATCAACTGAACGCCGAAGTGGCGACCGTGCTCAACGTCAGCGAAGACCACATGGACCGTTACAGCGGTCTGCCGGCCTATCACCTGGCCAAGCACCGGATTTTCCGTGGCGCCAGACAGTTTGTGGTCAACCGTCAGGACGCCCTGAGCCGTCCGCTGATGGGCGAGGGCCAGCCATGCTGGACCTTCGGTTTGAGCAAACCTGATTTCAAGGCGTTCGGTATCCGCGAAGAAGACGGCGAGAAGTACCTGGCCTTCGAATTCCAGAACCTGATGCCGGTGCGCGAGTTGAAAATTCGTGGCGCCCACAACCAGTCCAACGCCCTCGCGGCTTTGGCACTGGGCCACGCCGTCGGTCTGCCATTCGACGCCATGCTCACGGCCCTGCGCAGCTTTGCCGGCCTCGAGCATCGCTGCCAGTGGGTGCGTGATCTGGACGGCGTTGGCTACTACAACGATTCCAAAGCCACCAACGTCGGTGCGGCCCTGGCGGCTATAGAAGGTTTGGGTGCGGACATCGACGGCAAGATCGTGCTGATCGCCGGTGGCGACGGCAAGGGTGCCGAGTTCAATGACCTGCGTGATCCGGTGGCTGCCAACTGCCGCGCCGTGATCCTGATGGGCCGTGACTCCGACAAGATCGGCGAGGCCATCGGCGATGCCGTGCCGCGGATCCGCGTCGGTTCGCTGGTCGAAGCCGTGGAGCAATGCCGCGCGGCTGCCCACCCCGGTGACGTGGTGCTGCTGTCACCGGCCTGCGCCAGTTTCGACATGTTCAAGAACTACGAAGACCGTGGTCACCAGTTCGTCCAAGCCGTGGAGGAACTGGCATGAGCCTGAGAAACATCATCAAGCCTTATCCGTCGCCGATCATCACCGGGCGCGGGGTCGACCTCGACTTTCCGATGCTCGCCGGTTGCCTGGCCTTGATCGGCCTGGGGCTGGTCATGATTGCATCGGCCTCGACCGAAGTTGCCGCAGTGCAATCAGGCAGTGCCCTGTATTACATGATTCGCCACCTTATCTACATCGTTCTTGGCCTGGGTGCCTGCGTCATCACCATGATGATCCCGATCGCCACCTGGCAACGCTTGGGCTGGCTGATGCTGTTGGGTGCATTCGGTTTGCTGGTGATGGTGATCATTCCCGGGATCGGCCGTGAAGTGAACGGTTCGATGCGCTGGATTGGCTTCAGTTTTTTCAACGTTCAGCCTTCCGAGATCGCCAAGGTGTTTGTGGTGATCTACCTCGCCGGCTATCTGGTGCGTCGCCAGAAAGAAGTGCGCGAAAGCTGGATGGGGTTCTTCAAGCCATTCATCGTGCTGCTGCCAATGGCCGGCCTGTTGCTGATGGAACCGGACTTCGGTGCCACCGTCGTGATGATGGGGGCGGCGGCAGCCATGCTGTTCCTGGGCGGGGTCGGACTGTTCCGGTTTTCCTTGATGGTGGTCCTTGCCGTCGCGGCGGTGGTGCTGTTGATTCAAGTGCAGCCGTATCGAATGGCGCGTCTGACCAACTTTGCCGACCCGTGGGCCGACCAGTTTGGTGCCGGCTATCAGTTGTCCCAGGCATTGATCGCGTTTGGTCGCGGCGAATGGCTGGGCGTTGGCCTGGGCAACAGCGTGCAGAAACAGTTCTACCTGCCAGAAGCCCACACCGACTTCGTGTTCTCGGTGCTGGCTGAAGAGCTGGGGGCCGTGGGCTCGTTGTGCACCGTGGCGCTGTTCGTCTTTGTCTGTATTCGTGGCATGTACATCGGCTACTGGGCCGAAAAGGCCAAGCAGTTCTTCGCCGCCTACATCGCGTATGGCCTGTCGTTCCTGTGGATTGGTCAGTTCCTGATCAACATCGGCGTAAACGTCGGCCTGCTGCCGACCAAAGGATTGACCCTTCCGTTCCTCAGTTACGGCGGCAGTTCGTTGGTGATTTGCGGTGCCTGTCTTGGCTTGTTGCTGCGCATCGAGTGGGAGAGTCGAACCCACTTGGGCAGTGAGGAGATGGAGTTCCATGAAAGTGACTTCGCCGAGGAGCCACCCCATGGGCGCTAACGTATTGATCATGGCGGGCGGCACCGGGGGCCACGTCTTCCCGGCACTGGCCTGCGCGCGCGAATTCCAGGCCCGCGGTTACACCGTGCATTGGCTCGGGACGCCGCGCGGCATCGAGAACGACCTGGTGCCGATGGCCGGGATCGAGCTGCACCGGATCAACGCCAGTGGCTTGCGCGGCAAGGGCAAATTGTCCCTGCTCAAGGCACCGTTCATGTTGCTCAAATCCGTCTGGCAGGCGCGGGCGATCATTCGTCAGCTGCGGCCAGTGTGTGTGGTGGGTTTCGGTGGTTACGTGACCGGCCCTGGTGGTGTTGCCGCCAAACTGGCCGGTGTGCCGGTGATCGTTCACGAACAGAACGCCGTGGCCGGTACCGCCAATCGGTTGCTGGTGCCGTTGGCCGCCCGAGTCTGTGAAGCGTTCCCCGACACCTTTACCCTGTCGGACAGCCGTCGGACCACCGGTAACCCGGTGCGCACCGAGCTGTTCCTCGAAACGGCGCGACCAGCCCTGGCCGGTCGCAAGGCGCGTTTGCTGATTCTGGGTGGAAGCCTGGGCGCAGAACCGTTGAACAAATTGCTGCCTGAAGCCTTGTCGCAAGTCGCCCCCGACCTGCGTCCGGAAGTGTTTCATCAGGCCGGTAAAAACCACGATGAAGTGACTGCAGAGCGCTATCGCGCGGCTGGCGTCGAGGCGCAAGTGCAGCCTTTCATCAAAGACATGGCCCAAGCCTATGGCTGGGCCGACCTGGTGGTGTGCCGCGCAGGCGCGCTGACCATCAGTGAACTGGCCGCCGCCGGTCTGCCCTCGATGCTGGTGCCTTTGCCCCATGCGATCGACGATCACCAGACCCGCAACGCCGATTATTTGGCCCGTGAAGGCGCTGCCTTCCTGATGCCGCAAAGAACGACTGGCGCAGCGGATCTTGCCGCTCGCCTGACAGAGGTCCTGATGCAACCACAACGACTCAACGATATGGCTACCGCGGCACGCCGCCTGGCCAAACCCGATGCCACCCGTAACGTGGTCGATACCTGCCTGGAGGTGGCCCATGGTTGAGAATCAGAAAGCCATGCCGCAACCGGAAATGCGCCGCATCCGTAAAATCCACTTCGTCGGTATCGGCGGCGTGGGCATGTGCGGGATCGCCGAAGTGCTGTTGAACCTGGGCTATGAAGTGTCCGGTTCCGACTTGAAGGCCTCGCCGGTTACCGAGCGCCTGGAATCTTTCGGCGCGCATATCTTTATCGGCCACCGCGCCGAAAACGCCGCGGCTGCCGATGTGCTGGTGGTGTCGAGCGCCGTCAACACCTCGAACCCGGAAGTCGCGACTGCGCTGGAACGCCGTATCCCGGTGGTACCGCGCGCCGAGATGCTGGCCGAGCTCATGCGCTACCGCCACGGCATCGCCGTCGCCGGTACCCACGGTAAAACCACCACCACCAGCCTGATCGCTTCGGTGTTCGCGGCCGGAGGCCTGGACCCGACGTTCGTCATCGGTGGCCGACTGAATGCCGCGGGCACCAATGCCCAGCTCGGCACCAGCCGTTACCTGATCGCCGAAGCCGACGAAAGCGACGCGAGTTTCCTGCACTTGCAGCCGCTGGTGGCCGTGGTCACCAACATCGACGCCGACCACATGGCGACCTACGACGGTGACTTCAACAAACTGAAGAAAACCTTCGTCGAGTTCCTCCACAACCTGCCGTTCTACGGTTTGGCCGTGGTGTGCCTGGACGATCCGGTGGTGCGTGAAATCCTCCCGCTGATCAAACGTCCGACCGTCACCTACGGCTTCGGCGATGACTGCGACGTGCGCGCGATCAATGTGCGTCAGCAGGGCATGCAGACCTTCTTCACCGTGCTGCGCCCTGAACGCGATCCGCTGGATGTCTCGGTGAACATGCCGGGCAACCACAACGTTTTGAATGCGCTGGCGACAATCTGCATCGCGTCTGACGAGGGCGTCAGCGATGAAGCCATCGTCCAGGGCCTGTCCGGGTTCCAGGGTGTCGGCCGACGCTTCCAGGTCTACGGCGAACTGCCGGTCGAAGGCGGCAACGTGATGCTGGTCGACGACTACGGTCACCACCCGACCGAAGTCGCTGCCGTGATCAAGGCCGTGCGCGGTGGCTGGCCGGAGCGCCGTCTGGTGATGGTTTACCAGCCGCACCGTTACAGCCGCACCCGCGACTTGTACGACGATTTCGTCAATGTACTGGCCGACGCCAACGTCCTGCTGCTGATGGAAGTGTATCCGGCCGGCGAAGAGCCGATCCCGGGCGCTGACAGCCGCAAGTTGTGCAACAGCATCCGTCAGCGCGGTCAGCTGGACCCGATCTACATCGAGCGCGGTGTCGACCTCGCGCCGCTGGTCAAGCCGCTGCTGCGTGCCGGCGACATCCTGTTGTGCCAAGGCGCCGGTGATATCGGCGGTCTCGCACCAAAACTGTTGAACAGTCCGTTGTTCGCCGGTGCCGTTGCTGCACCTGCCGTGGGGAAGTTGAAATGACTGCTGCTTACGCCAACCTCGTCTCCACCGTCGCGCCGAAAGACTTCGGGCGCGTCGCCGTGCTGTTCGGCGGCAAGAGTGCCGAGCGTGAGGTTTCGCTGAAGTCCGGTAACGCGGTCCTCGCTGCACTGCAAAGTGCCGGTGTGGACGCGTTCGGCCTCGACGTCGGCGATGACCTGTTGCAGCGTTTGCTCAACGAAAAAATCGACCGCGCCTTCATCATTCTTCACGGTCGTGGCGGTGAAGACGGCAGCATGCAGGGCCTGCTCGAATGCCTGGGCATTCCGTACACCGGCAGCGGCATTCTGGCTTCGGCACTGGCCATGGACAAATTGCGCACCAAGCAGGTCTGGCACAGTCTGGGTATTCCGACGCCGCGCCATGCCGTGTTGAGCAGCGAGGCCGATTGTATTTCTGCTGCGACGGAACTGGGCTTCCCTTTGATCGTCAAACCGGCGCATGAAGGTTCAAGTATCGGTATGGCCAAAGTGAGTTCTGCGTCCGAGTTGATCGACGCCTGGAAAGCGGCCAGTACCTACGATTCGCAAGTGTTGGTCGAGCAATGGATTCACGGTCCGGAGTTCACCATCGCCACCCTGCGTGACCAGGTGTTGCCTCCGATTGCCCTGGGCACGACGCACAGCTTCTACGACTACGACGCCAAGTACATCGCCAACGATACCCAGTACCGCATTCCGTGCGGGCTCGACAGCACCAAGGAAAAGGAACTCATGGACCTCACGGCGAAAGCCTGCGAGGCGCTGGGTATTGCCGGTTGGGGCAGGGCAGACGTGATGCAGGACGCTGACGGGCAGTTCTGGTTCCTGGAAGTGAACACTGCGCCGGGCATGACCGATCACAGCCTGGTGCCGATGGCGGCCCGTGCCGCCGGTCTGGATTTCCAGCAACTGGTCCTGGCGATTTTGGCCGCCAGCATTGCCGGCAACAACGAGCCGCGAGGGTAAGACCATGCAAGGCGCGCAGCTAAGACATCAGCCTCCACCCGCACCCGGCCGCAAGCCGGTGCCACGGGGTGCCAGCCGAATGGTGGCCAAAGAGCCGATGTCGATGCGCCTGCCGAAAGCCAATTTTGGTTTTCTCAAAGCGTTGTTCTGGCCCGTGCTGTTGGTTGCACTGGGGTTTGGCACTTACGAAGGCGCGCAGCGTTTGCTGCCGTACGCCGACCGGCCGATCACCAAGATCAACGTGCAGGGTGATTTGAGTTACATCAGCCAGCAAGCCGTGCAGCAGCGGATCGCCCCGTACGTGGCGTCGAGCTTCTTCACCATCGACCTGGAGAGCATGCGCACCGAGCTTGAGACGATGCCATGGATTGCCCATGCCGAAGTGCGTCGGGTGTGGCCGGATCAGGTGGTGATCCGCCTGGAAGAACAACTGCCGGTTGCCCGTTGGGGCGATGAGTCGCTGTTGAACAACCAGGGCCAGGCGTTCACCCCGCGTGAACTGGCGAACTACGAACATTTGCCACAGCTGTTCGGCCCACAACGGGCTCAACAGCAGGTCATGCAGCAATACCAGGTGCTGAGCCAGATGCTCAGGCCGCTGGGATTCTCGATTGCACGCCTGGAGTTGCGTGAACGCGGCAGCTGGTTCCTGACCACCGGCGCCGGCAGTGCCGGCCCGGGGATCGAACTGCTGTTGGGGCGTGGCAACCTGGTGGAGAAGATGCGCCGTTTCATTGCCATCTATGACAAGACGCTCAAAGAACAGATTACGAACATTGCGCGCATCGATCTGCGCTACGCCAACGGCCTTGCTGTTGGCTGGCGGGAACCTGTAGCGCCCACGACAGCCCAACCCGCTGTCGCGAAGAATTAAGAAGAGGCAGGACCCATGGCAAACGTGCAAAGCGGCAAAATGATCGTCGGTCTCGATATCGGCACCTCCAAGGTGGTGGCGCTGGTCGGTGAGGTTGCGGACGACGGCACGCTGGAAATCGTCGGGATCGGTACTCATCCGTCCCGTGGCCTGAAGAAAGGCGTGGTGGTGAACATCGAGTCCACCGTTCAGTCGATCCAGCGCGCTATCGAAGAAGCGCAGCTGATGGCCGGTTGCCGCATTCACTCGGCGTTTGTCGGCGTGGCCGGCAATCACATCCGCAGCCTGAACTCCCACGGCATCGTGGCGATTCGTGATCGCGAAGTCAGCTCGGCCGACCTTGAGCGCGTTCTCGACGCTGCCCAGGCTGTGGCGATCCCGGCTGACCAGCGCGTGCTGCACACCCTGCCGCAGGATTACGTGATCGATAACCAGGAAGGCGTTCGCGAGCCATTGGGCATGTCCGGCGTGCGTCTGGAAGCCAAGGTCCATGTGGTCACCTGCGCCGTCAACGCCGCTCAGAACATTGAAAAATGCGTGCGTCGCTGCGGTCTGGAAATCGACGACATCATTCTTGAGCAGCTGGCCTCGGCCTATTCGGTGCTGACCGACGACGAAAAAGAACTGGGCGTGTGCCTGGTGGACATCGGCGGCGGCACCACCGACATCGCCATCTTCACCGAAGGCGCAATCCGCCACACTGCGGTGATCCCGATTGCGGGTGATCAGGTGACCAACGACATCGCCATGGCGTTGCGCACCCCGACTCAGTACGCCGAAGAAATCAAGATTCGCTACGCCTGCGCCCTGGCCAAGCTGGCCGGTGCCGGTGAAACCATCAAGGTCCCAAGCGTTGGCGACCGTCCTCCACGCGAGCTGTCCCGTCAGGCCCTGGCCGAAGTGGTCGAGCCGCGTTACGACGAGCTGTTCACGCTGATCCAGGCCGAACTGCGTCGCAGCGGCTACGAAGACCTGATCCCGGCCGGCATCGTGCTGACCGGCGGTACGTCGAAGATGGAAGGCGCCACCGAACTGGCTGAAGAGATTTTCCACATGCCGGTCCGCCTGGGCGTGCCCCATGGCGTCAAGGGCCTGGACGACGTGGTCCGCAACCCGATTTATTCCACTGGCGTTGGCCTGTTGATGTACGGCCTGCAAAAGCAATCCGACGGGATTTCGTTCTCGGGCATCAGCAGCCGTGACAGCTACAGCAATGAAGAACCGAAAGCCGCCTTGCTCGATCGCATCAAGAGCTGGGTACAAGGCAACTTCTAAAGATTTATCGCAGCACCGTTGTAGATACAGGCAGTAGGCGAAAAAACTAGAGAACGTAAAGGAGAGGGAAAATGTTCGAACTCGTAGACAACATCCCCGCAAGCCCGGTTATTAAAGTTATCGGTGTTGGCGGAGGCGGCGGCAACGCTGTCAACCACATGGTCAAGAGCAACATTGAAGGCGTTGAATTCATCTGCGCCAACACTGATGCCCAGGCGCTGAAATCCATCGGCGCGCGGACCATCCTGCAACTGGGTACCGGTGTGACCAAAGGTCTGGGCGCCGGCGCCAACCCTGAAGTAGGTCGTCAGGCCGCTCTCGAAGACCGTGAGCGCATTGCCGAAGTCCTGCAGGGCACCAACATGGTGTTCATCACCACTGGCATGGGCGGCGGTACCGGTACCGGTGCGGCGCCAATCATTGCCGAAGTGGCCAAGGAAATGGGGATCCTCACCGTTGCGGTGGTGACTCGTCCGTTCCCGTTCGAAGGCCGCAAGCGCATGCAGATCGCCGACGAAGGCATCCGTCTGCTGTCTGAAAGCGTCGACTCGTTGATCACTATTCCCAACGAAAAACTGCTGACCATCCTTGGCAAGGACGCAAGCCTGCTGTCCGCATTCGCCAAGGCTGACGATGTACTGGCCGGTGCCGTTCGCGGTATCTCCGACATCATCAAGCGTCCGGGCATGATCAACGTCGACTTCGCCGACGTCCGTACCGTGATGAGCGAAATGGGCATGGCGATGATGGGCACTGGCTGCGCCAGCGGTCCGAACCGTGCACGCGAGGCCACCGAAGCGGCCATTCGCAACCCGTTGCTCGAAGACGTGAACCTGCAAGGTGCACGCGGCATCCTGGTGAACATCACCGCCGGTCCTGACCTGTCCCTGGGTGAGTACTCCGACGTGGGTAGCATCATCGAAGCCTTCGCTTCCGAGCACGCCATGGTCAAGGTCGGTACCGTTATCGATCCGGACATGCGCGACGAGCTGCACGTGACTGTGGTTGCGACCGGTCTGGGCGCGAAAATCGAGAAGCCTGTGAAGGTCATCGACAACACCGTTCACACCTCGATGGCCTCCCAGCCGCAACAATCGGCGCCCGCTCGTCAGGAACAGCCAGCGGTGAACTACCGTGACCTGGACCGTCCGACTGTCATGCGCAACCAGGCTCAGGCCGGTGCTGCGACTGCCGCGAAGATGAATCCGCAAGATGATCTGGACTACCTGGACATCCCGGCTTTCCTGCGTCGTCAGGCTGATTGATGGAATGTATCAGGGCTATGAAGTTGATTGGTGTTCAGCAAAGGTCTGGTCTGCTATCATCGCCAGCCTTTGTTGATACCAGTTCGCAATTTGCGCTGAAGCGGCCCAAGCCATGATTAAACAACGCACACTGAAAAATATTATCCGTGCCACAGGTGTAGGCCTGCACTCCGGGGAGAAGGTATACCTGACCCTCAAGCCCGCGCCTATCGACACCGGCATCGTGTTTTGTCGTGCTGACCTCGATCCTGTGGTGCAGATTCCTGCTCGCGCAGAAAACGTTGGCGAAACCACTATGTCGACCACACTGGTTAACGGTGACGTCAAAGTGGACACGGTGGAGCACTTGCTCTCGGCCATGGCTGGCCTGGGCATCGATAACGCCTACGTCGAGCTCTCCGCGTCCGAAGTACCGATCATGGATGGTAGCGCTGGACCTTTCGTATTCCTGATTCAGTCGGCCGGCCTGGAAGAACAGGACGCAGCCAAGAAGTTCATCCGGATTCTGCGGGAAGTGACAGTGGAAGATGGCGACAAGCGCGCCACTTTCGTCCCTTTCGAAGGTTTCAAGGTGAGCTTCGAGATCGATTTCGATCACCCGGTTTTCCGTGACCGCACACAAAGTGCAAGCGTGGATTTTTCCAGCACTTCGTTCGTAAAAGAAGTCAGCCGCGCCCGTACCTTTGGTTTCATGAGTGATATCGAGTACCTGCGCAAGCACAACCTCGCACTCGGCGGCAGTGTTGAAAACGCTATTGTGGTCGACGCGGATGGCGTACTGAACGAAGACGGTCTTCGCTATGAAGACGAATTCGTGAAGCACAAGATCCTCGATGCAATTGGTGACCTCTACCTGCTGGGCAATAGCCTGATTGGTGAGTTCAAGGGCTTCAAGTCCGGACATGCATTGAACAACCAGCTGCTGCGCAAGTTGATTGAGCAGACAGATGCTTGGGAAGTCGTGACTTTCGAAGACGCCAGCACTGCACCGATCTCTTACATGCGTCCCGTCGCGGCCGTGTAAGCAAAAAACCTCTCTAGTTTTTAAAGGCTGCCTTCGGGTGGCCTTTTTTTATGCCCCTGGGAAAGCAATGCGATGAGGCCCTCCGCTGCAACGCAGGACTCACTGCGCAGTCACCACCCTATTGCGCCCACCTTCCTTGGCCTGATACAGGGCCTTGTCCGCCATAAACAGCAACTGTTCCAGACTGATTTCTTTTTCCGTCGTCCAGGTACTGATCCCGATACTGACAGTAATCGGCGTTTCAGCGCCCGCCACCAATGGCATCTGCTCCACTGCCACGCGGATTTTTTCGGCAATCTGCCGGGCTCCCGCATTGTCCGTTTCCGCCAGGATCACCGAGAACTCCTCACCGCCATACCGCGCCACCAGGTCCCCGGGCCTCCGTACATTGGCGCAGATCACCCTGGCCACGGCCCGCAACGCATCATCGCCACCCTGATGGCCATGGCGATCGTTGAACGCCTTGAAGTGGTCTGCATCGACCATCAGCACCGACAGCGGCTTACCCGAGCGTTGAGCACGAAACCATTCATGGCGCAGGGTCTGATCCAAGGTGCGGCGGTTGGCGACACCGGTCAGGGCATCGGTAGCAGCCAAAAGCGCCAACTCCTGTTCGGCGTGATGGCGCAGGCGTAGCTCGCGGCACAGCATCCAGGTCAGCCAGAGCAGGCCAATGCACAGCACGCCGGTAGCACCGCTGATGACAATCGCGGTGCGCTTCCAGGTGGCGAACACTTCGTTGCCGGAGAGCGCGACGATGACCGTCAGCGGCAGGTTGCCGACCCTGGAAAAGGTGTACAGGCGTTGTAGATGATCGACGCTCGACACGCTGTCGAAGCTGCCCGCGCCCTCACGCAGGATGCGCATGACATTGGGCCTGCCGGCGAAGTTCTTGCCGATGGGGTCGTTGATCAGATGAGGTTTTTGTGCGAGCAGAATGCCGTCGTCATTGATGATACTCAGGGTACTGTCGTTGCCGATGTCCAGGCTGTTGAACAATTGTTCGAAGTACGCGAGGCGCATCGATGCCACGGCGACGCCGAGAAACTCGCCAGTGGACGAGGAGATGCGTCGGCTGAAGCTGATTCGCCATTCCTCGCTGTCGTCGCAGTCGCAGCGGGGCTTGAATGGCCGGCTGATGAACATGCCGGTGTCACTGTTAAACGCATGGGCGAGGAAATAGTCGCGGTCTGCAAAGTTGCCGGGCTTGGGATCGATCATCGATGAGTCGGCTAGGACGTCCCCGTGTTTGTCCAACAACAAAATGTCGCCCTTGAAACGCGCGGTGGTGGAGCGATCGAACAGCACCAGATGACGGATCTGCGGCGAAACCTGTTTCAGGTCTTCGCGCTGCGAGGCGGCAATCAAGCCTTGCAGGGTCAAGTCGTAGAGCTCGACGGTGCGCAGCACATCAGCGTCGATCAACTGCGCAATGGTCGTCGCGCTACGGGTGGCGGCCTGCTGGGCGTTGGCGTGTTCGCGGATCAGCAGAAACGCGACGATGCTGAGAATCGCGATCACCGTCAGCAGGCTGCCAAGCATCACCATGAGCTCAGGTCGACGGGTCTTGCCTGAAAGGTGTTGAGTGGGGCTCACTGGCATGGGGCGTTTGTCTGCTTGAAGAGCATAAAAAAGGCCAGCAAAACGCGCTGGCCTTTACTTATTCAAGCGTAGAAGACATTGAGCGGGAACGCACTTGCGTTGCCCCCAATGAAAAAAAGCCGCTGATAGCAGCGGCTTTGAAGACAACTTTTCAAAGGGAAGAGCCGATGAAAAGTGTCGAGGGAAACAGTCGTTCGATGAGTCAGCTGTCTTTCTCAACCCGTTGCTGGGTGGCGGAAGTGGACGCTTGAGGGGTTTGCGCGGCGTCTTGAGCCTTGGCCGTCATTTCGCTCTGATCGTAGGCGGCGGCGCGTGCAGCATTTTGCGCGACGAACGTCTGCGACTCTTCCGCGATTGCGAACGGAGACAGAAACAATGAGGACAAAACGAAAGCGCTGGCAATACCCGTAATGTTGGACATCTTTTAAACCTTCTTGCTTGGCAAGTGCTGTTTGGTGCGGGCAAAGATAAGGATCTTGGCCGATGGGAAACAGAGCCAATCGAAGAAAGGACTGTTGCGCCAGAAGCAACAGTTTGCCAGTGATCATTCCCAAGCTCTGCGTGGGAATGATCATGGGTGGGGTCAGACGGGGAGGTGAATACCGAAGGTATTCATGCCGTGGTCGCTGCGCACAAACACATCGCCGCCATGCATCAGCGCAATCGCCTTGACGATCGCCAGCCCCAATCCGTGATTGTTGCCACTGTTGCTGCGCGACGCATCTACCCGATAAAACCGTTCAAACAACCGTGGCAGATGCTCACTGGCAATCGGCGATCCAGGGTTGGCCACACCAATGCTCACCTGGTGCTCCTCAACCTCGATCCGCACCTGAATCACTTGTCCGGGTTCAGTGTGCTGCACTGCGTTGCTGAGCAAATTGATCAACGCCCGGCGCAGATGCGCGATCTCGATCCGCACCTGCGCGTCGCCGCTGACCTGCACCTGAACCTGTGCATCCTCAAGAATGAAATCCAGATACTCCAGCGTCGTCGCCACTTCATCAGCGAGGGAGGTGGACGTCAGTTTGGTGGCCTTGCTGCCCTGATCCGCGCTGGCGAGAAACAGCATGTCGTTGATGATCGAGCGCAGCCGTTCCAGTTCTTCGAGGTTCGATTGCAGCACTTCAAAATAGTGTTCGGCCGAGCGCCCGCGCGTCAGCGCGACCTGGGTCTGGCCGATCAGGTTGGTCAGCGGCGAGCGCAATTCATGGGCGACGTCGGCGTTGAACGACTCCAGCCGCGAATAGGCCTGCTCAACCCGCTCCAGTGTGGAGTTGAACGAGTTGACGAATTGATTCAACTCCGGCGGCAGCGACGACAGGCGCAAGCGTCCGGAACGCAGCGGCGGCGCCAGACGCTGGGCTTCCTGGGACAGCTTGATCAAGGGTTTAAGGCCAATGCGCGCCACCCAATACCCTAACGCGGACGCCAGCAACACGCCGACAATCGCCAGGCTGATCAGCGCGATCAGCAGGTGATGCTGAGTCTCGAAAAATGTTTCGGTGTCGATGCCGATCATGAAGCGCAGCGGCGGGCGTTGATCCTTGGCCGGGAACTGGCTCACCAGCACTTTCAGCGGATAAGGATGATCCGGCAACTGCAAGTCACGCATGCCCAGCGGCCCTTCGGCGAAGGCGCGAATCTGCGGTGTCGGGTTGCCATATTCGTACTGCGTATCGCCGCTGATAATCCAGAAACTGATGCGTTTGTCTTCCTCGCCAAGCAGCTTGAGCTTGTTATTGATCTTCACCCAATGCTCGGGCGTGCCATAACGGCCGACGGTGGATTCGAGCACGCTGTACCGCGCATCCAGCTCGGCTTCGGGTAACAGACCCAGGCCCTTGTCGACCTGCTGATACAACGCCCAGCCGATCAACAAAAACACCAGCAGCGCCACCAGCGTGAACATCCCGCTCAGGCGCAGCGCGATGGAGTTACTGGACACCACGGCTCTCCAGCACATAACCCATGCCACGAATCGTGTGCAGCAGTTTCTCGTCGAACGGCCCGTCGAGCTTGGCTCGCAGACGCTTGATCGCGACCTCGACGACGTTGGCGTCGCTGTCGAAATTGATGTCCCAGACCATCTCGGCAATCGCCGTTTTCGAGAGGATCTCGCCTTGCCGACGGGCCAGCACACTCAGCAGCGAGAACTCTTTGGCGGTCAGGTCCAGGCGTGTGCCGGCGCGGGTCGCTTTGCGGCTGATCAAATCTATCCACAGGTCGGCGATGCTTACTTGTACCGGTTCGTGACCGCCGCTGCGCCGGGTCAACGCTTGCAGGCGCGCCACCAGTTCAAGGAAGGAAAACGGTTTGCCGAGGTAATCGTCGGCACCGTCGCGCAGGCCTTTGATGCGGTCTTCGACGCGCTCGCGGGCGGTGAGCATGATCACCGGGGTTTGCTTGCGCGCACGCAAGGCGCGCAGCACGCCGAAGCCATCGAGGCCCGGCAGCATGACGTCGAGGACGATCACCGCGTAGTCACTTTCCAGCGCCAGGTGCAGGCCTTCAACGCCGTCCCGCGCCACATCCACGGTGTACCCCTGTTCCGTCAGGCCGCGGTGCAAATAGTCCGCGGTTTTTTCTTCGTCTTCGATAATCAGAACGCGCATGACCCCGCCTCAGTCTGTGGTCGCCAACGCCGGTACCGGCGAAGGTTTGGGCCTGTGAAATAGCCGCTCAAGCCACAAGTATATGACCGGAGTGGTGAACAGCGTCAGCGCCTGGCTCACCAGCAAGCCGCCAACCACCGCGATACCCAGTGGCTGGCGCAGTTCGGCGCCGGTGCCGTAGCCGAGCATCAGTGGCAGCGCACCGAGCAGGGCGGCGAGGGTGGTCATGATGATCGGTCGGAACCGCGTGATACAGGCCTGGAAAATCGCCTCTTCCGGTGGCAAGCCACGGTTGCGCTGGGCGTCCAGCGCGAAGTCGATCATCAGGATGCCGTTCTTCTTCACGATCCCGATCAGCAGCACCAGTCCGATCAGCGCCATGATCGAAAAGTCCTGGCCGCAGATCCACAGCATGATCACCGCGCCGAGCCCCGCCGACGGCAGTGTCGAGATGATGGTCAGCGGGTGCACGAAGCTCTCGTAGAGCACGCCGAGAATGATGTACACCGCCACCAGCGCCGCCAGAATCAGCCACGGCTGGCTGGCCAGCGAACTCTGGAATGCCTGGGCCGCGCCCTGGAAGTTGCCGCTCATGGCCGCCGGCATGCCGATCTCGGCTTTGGCCTGGTTGAGCATGATCACCGCATCGCCCAACGCCACACCGGGGGCGAGGTTGAACGACAAGTTGGCGGCCGGGAACATGCCGTCGTGGGCGATGGACAACGGACCGACCGTGGGCGCGTCAAATTTGGCCAGTGCCGACAGCGGCACCATTTCCCCGCTCAGGGGCGAGCGCAGGTAGAAATAGTTGAGGCTTTCGGCCTTGCCGCGTTGGCGAGTGTCCAGTTCCAGAATCACGTTGTACTGGTTGATCTGGGTCTGGAATTCATTGACCTGACGCTGACCGAACGCATCGTAGAGCGCTTCGTCGACATCACTGGCGGTCAGGCCGAAACGTGCCGCGGCGCTGCGGTCGATGCTGATGTGGGTGATGCTGCCGCCCAGTTGCAGGTCGTTGGAAATGTCGCGGAACGCCGGGTTGCTGCGCAGTTTTTCCGTGAGGCGCTGGGTCCAGATGCTGAGGGTCGCGCCGTCGTTGCTCTTGAGCACGTATTGGTACTGGGCGCGGCTCGGGCCGGAGCTGAGGTTGATGTCCTGGCCGGCGCGCAGGTACAGCACGATGCCGGGGACTTTCATCAGTTGTGGGCGAATCCGGTCGATGAACTGGCTGGCCGAGACGTCGCGGTCGCCGCGTTTTTTCAGGGAAATCCAGAAGCGCCCGTTGGCGATGGTCTGGTTACTGCCCGACACCCCGACCGAGTGGGAAAACGCTGCAACCGCGGGATCCGCCGCGACGATCTCGGCCATCGCCAGGTGTTTTTTCACCATGTCGCCGTAGGAAATGTCGGCGGCAGCTTCGGTGGTGCCGAGGACAAAACCGGTGTCCTGTACCGGGAAGAAGCCCTTGGGAATGAAGATGTAGCCGACGATGGCCAGGCACAGGGACAGACCAAACACACCAATCATCAATTTTTGATGGGCGAGGGCGCGGCGCAGCAGTTTTTCATAGCCGGCCACCAAGCGTTCGCCGAAGGTCGGTTTGCTGTGGGCGTGGTGCACCGGCGCCCGCATGAATAGCGCGGCCAGCGTCGGCGCCAGGGTCAGCGACACCACCACCGAAATCATGATCGTCGAGGTCGCGGTCAGGGCGAATTCCTTGAACAGCCGCCCGACCACGCCGCCCATGAACAGCAGCGGAATAAACGCCGCTACCAGCGAGAAACTGATCGAGACCACGGTAAAGCCAATCTCGCCCGCACCCTTGATCGCCGCCTCGCGCATGCCGTCGCCGGCCTCAAGGTGGCGGTGAATGTTCTCCACCACCACAATCGCATCGTCGACCACAAACCCCACGGCCACCACAATCGCCACCAGGGTCAGGTTGTTCAGGCTGAAGCCCATGATGTACATCAGGGCGAAGCTGGCGATCAGCGAAACGCCCAATACTGCGGACACGATCAATGTCGCCGACCATTGGCGCAGGAACAGCGCCATCACCGCCACCACCAGCATGATTGCGATCAGCAGGGTGATTTCCACTTCGTGTAAAGACGCCCGGATGGTCTGGGTGCGGTCGACCAGTACCTTGACCTGCACCGAGGCGGGGAGCATGGCTTCCAGCGCCGGCAACGCGGCTTGAATGCGATCCACCGTCTCGACGATGTTCGCCCCCGGTTGCCGGGAGATCACCAGGTTCACCCCCGGCTTGTCGCCCGCCCAGGCCTGAACGTAAGCATCTTCCGAACCGTTGACGACTTTGGCGACATCCCTCAGGTGAACCGGGGCGCCGTCCTTGTAGGAAACGATGAGTTGGCTGTATTCCTCGGGGTGAAACAACTGGTCGTTGGTCGACAGCGTGGAAATGCTCGACTCGCCGTACAACGCACCTTTGGCCAGGTTGAGGCTGGTGTTCTGGATCGCCAGGCGTATGTCCGCCAGGGTCAGGCCGATTGCCGCGAGTTTGTCCGCCGAGGCTTGAACGCGAATCGCCGGACGTTGCTGACCGGTGATGTTGATCTGGCCTACGCCTTCGATCTGGCTGATCTGGCGGGACAGCAGGGTTTCCACCAGGTCACTGAGCTCGGTGCCGGGCATTTGCGTGGAGTTGACGCTGAGGATCAGAACGGGGCTGTCGGCCGGGTTGACCTTGCGCCAGGTCGGCAGCGTCGGCATATCTTTCGGCAGCTTGCCGGCGGCGGTGTTGATCGCGGCCTGGACTTCCTGGGCGGCGGTGTCGATGCTTTTTTCGAGGGTGAATTGCAGGGTCAGATTGGTCGAGCCCAAGGCGCTGCTCGACGTCATTTGGGTCACGCCGGGAATGGCGCTGAATTGCACTTCGAGCGGCGTGGCCACCGACGACGCCATGGTCTCCGGGCTGGCGCCGGGCAATTGCGCGGCCACCTGAATGGTCGGGAATTCGGCTTCCGGCAGCGGTGCAATCGGCAGGCGCGGGAAGGCAATGGCGCCGAGCAGCACTAGCGCAAAGGTCAGCAGGATGGTGGCGACCGGGTGATCGATGCACCAGGCCGAGACCGAGCCGTGGCCCTTCATGGCTTCGACCCCGATTGCACCACTTGTGGCGGATCGGTCATGACCTGCACCGTCGACCCCGGTTTGAGCCGCGACTGGCCATCGCTGACCAGCACATCGCCCGGTTTCACGCCTTTGATGATGTCCTGGCCGCTGCCTTGGGCAACCACCTGCACGGTCACGGTTTCTACTTTGTCACCGTTGACCCGGTACACGAAGTGTTGATCGAGACCGCGTTGTACGACGGTGGGCGGCACCACCAGCGCATCTTTCTCCAATGCTGTCTGAATTTTTACCGTCACCAGCAGGCCCGGCCAGAGTTTCTGCCCGGGGTTGTTGAATTCGGCCTTGGCGCGGATGGTCCCGGTGTTGGCGTTGATCTGGTTGTCGATCAGGGTCAAGTGGCCTTCGCCGAGTAAGTTGCCGGTTTCACCGTCGGTGTCGGCGCCAATGTAGGCTTTCACTTGGGCGCGTTGCGGGTCACCGATCAGCCCTTGCAGGGTCGGCAACATTTGCTGCGGCAGGGAGAACTCGACGGCGATGGGATCGATCTGCGTCACGGTGAACAGGCCCTGGGCGTCGGTCATGCGCAGGAAGTTGCCTTCATCCACTGTACGAATACCGACGCGCCCGGTGACCGGCGAGTGAATCTGTGTGTAGGAGAGCTGCACCTGAGCGGCGTCGATTGAAGCCTGGTTGCCCTGGGCGGTGGCTTTGAGTTGATTGACCAGCGCTTGTTGTTGGTCGTAGGTCTGTTTGGACACGCCGTCATCCACACTCAGCAATTTGTAACGCTTGAGGTTGACCAGTGCCACTTGCAACTGCGCCTGGTTTTCTCCCAGTTGAGCGCGGGCCTGATCGAGGCTGGCACGGATCGAGCGGTCGTCGATGGTGGCCAAAAGGTCACCTTTGTTCACCAATTGGCCTTCCTTGACCATGATTTTTGTGAGAATGCCGTCGATCTGCGGGCGCACCACCACGCTGTGCAAGGACAACACCGACCCGATGCCGCTGACATAACGCGGCACGTCTTTCTCAACGACGTTGACCACACGCACCGGGATGGCGGTCGGGGCAGCGAGCTTTGCCGTGGCCGGTTTGACGAGGTACCAGGTGCCCAGCGCTGCCATGGCCATTAGCAGACCTGCGATCAAGGCGGTTTTTTTCTGAATTCGCATGCGAGTGGGACGCCGGGCTGGGAGGTTGGGGTATTTTCAGGTTTATACCCTCCTTTATAACCTTGTCAGCCCGTCAGGAAGGTGACTGCTAACTGACGGGGCTGTCAGTTTGAGATTTTTAAATCAGCAGCGGTGGGGTAGCCAGCACAAAACCCGACGGACTCACGTGCGGTGTGAAGCTTGCGGCTCTCGACACAGGTATACTGCCGCCTTTCGCGGCTCGCTGACCGGGCCCGACTCTATGTGCATCACCCGGAGCTTTCATGACTTCCCCGACACAACCGCCGGTTGCCGACGCTTTGAGCGACGACCAGGCAGATCTGCCAGACAGCGTCGACTCCAGCGCAGACAGCGAAACCAAAGCCGCGATCCCGGCGTTCAAATTCCCGTTCAAACCAGGTGATCTGGCGGCCGCGAAGAACGCCAGTCAGCCTTGGTACAAGAATGGCGCGAAAAATGGCCATACCAAGACGCCTGGGGCGGCGCCTCCGGGTACGCGTCGGTCGATGGGTAAGCGCTAGGATTAAATTTCTGCGGCGCCTGATCGATCGTCATCGCGAGCAAGCTCGCTCCCACAAGGACACCGCTGTACCTGTGGGATCGAGCTTGCTCGCGATGGGGCCATACCTGGCGACATCAATCCTGAATCAAGCCGCCCGCAACGAAATAAACGCATAGTTCACCGGTGCTTCAGTCACCAGTTGCGCGCCCGCCGCCTGCACTTGGCCGGCAATGTCTTCCCCCGACACATGAAACAACCAGTCACTCTCCGGCGCCGCCAGCGGTTGCGCTGATACCTGATCAATGACCGTGGCAAACGCGTTCATGTCCGGCAGATAAGCGGTAAACCCATCGCCCTTCAGCGCTGTCGTGCGAATCCCCAACAACCCGCAAATCGCGTCCTTGGCCTGAACATCATCGCGATCCGCCTGGCGAGAACGCTGGATCAACTCCACCAGCCCCTGATCCACCACCTGACCGCCGATGATCAAATCCGGGCCCTGTTCCCATGACTCGGGCGGGCAATCCTTGATCGCTGTGTTCAGCGGGATGTGCGGGTTGATTTCTGCCGGGTAGATGCGGCACACCAGCGGTCGGCGCTCGTAGATGCGGCACAGGTTGTCTTCGTCAAGATTCCGGCAGGGACCGACGTTATAGGCGGCGAAGGTGATCGCCACGTAAGCCTCGGACGCGCCGCTCCGAACCAGCACCGAACGACGTTCGGCGTGTTCGCGTTGCTGCACCGGCAAGCCCAGGCCGTTACCCGGAAAACCCTCGACCAGCACGATCACTTGACCGCCATCGGCCGCCCACATGCGGGCTTCCGCCAGGGTCAGGGGGACGTGGTGGTCGGTGCAGCATTTGCCACAACCTACGCAGGAAAACGTTGTGTTCATTGATCGTTGGGCCGGATGTGAGGGCAAGAAACGGCGACAGAATGTCACCGCACTGCTCAGCGATGAAGCAAGTTATGCGCCATTCACTGAGACTTGGCGGTGGGGCGAACGGAGTCCCATTCGGTCACGTAGGCGGTTTTTGTTTTCTTGTTGTAGAGGCACAGCTCTGTGCCTTGCTGGCCTTTCATGTGTTTTTGCGGGTATTGGCCTTGCAGCAGGAGGGCGGTGTAGTCGACCCGGTCATCGAATTGCGCAGGGTTGCCGACGGGCCTGGCGTTTTTCAGGCCGCTGGCTTTGGTGCAATGGGTGAGGACGGCTTTGTCGTAGGCGGCCCAGGCGTCGGGGCTGGAGGCGTGGGCCTGGGAGGCGAGGGCGGTGAGGCAGAGGAAGGTCAGGGTGGCGGCTTTCATTGTTCGGGCATCCGTTGGGCTTGATTGGCCGAGTATGCCTGAAGGGTTGGTATTGTTAATGCTCGCGATGGCGGTGGTTCAGACGGGAACCGGTTCCCGGCGGACCACATACATCCCGGCACTTTCATACAGCCGCTGCGCCCGAAGGTTGTCTTCCAATACCTTCAAATCGACAAACCCTTCCCGACGTTGCTGAAACACGTTAAACGCCTGCAGTAGCAGGGCGCGTCCCAGCCCGAGGCGTTGCGCCCGCGGGTGGACCACCAGGTTCTTGATGTAGGCGCTGGTCCAGCACTGGCATACACCGACGACGCCGTCGGCATCCAGTGCAATGAAACACAGGGCAGGATCGTATTCGGGATCGGTTTCAAACCGCTGCTGCCACACCTCCAGTGTCGGGACGCGACCGCCACCGTCCTGGTAACCCAGTTCCATCAAGTGATGAACGGCGACTGCCAATTCTGGGCGGTATTGGCTGAGGACGATGCCTTCAGGCCAGGTAATCGCCGGCACAGCCTCGGCGAGGTTGCGCCGCATCAAATAGCAAAAGTGCTCGGCCACCACTTAATGACCTTGTTCAGCGACAGCCCTGGCCGCCTCGATCAGGCATTTGGTCAGTTCGGGCGAAGAAAACTTGGTCAGCACCGCGTTAGCCCCGGCCAGTCGCGCCTTCTCGCTGTTCATCGCGCTGTCCAGCGATGTGTGCAGCAGCACATAAAGGTGCGAGAAGTCCGGCGTTTCGCGCAGGGTGCGGGTGAAGGCGTAGCCGTCCATCTCCGACATTTCGATGTCCGAGACGATCAGGTTGATCTGCTGGGCCGTGCCTTGCAGGTCGAGCAGGCAGTCGATGGCCTCCTTGGCGCTGCGGGCGGTGTGGCATTGCAGGCCGAGGTTGCGCAGGGTATGCACGGATTGTTGCAGGGCGACCTGGCTGTCATCAACCACCAGAATGCGTGCGCTGCCCAGTACTTCAGCGTCTTCCATGCTCAGTTCGGTGGGGGCCGTTTCGATCTGTGCCGGGGCGATGCCGTGGATGACTTTTTCGATGTCCAGCACTTGCACCAGCGTGCCGTCGACCGAGGTCACGCCGGTGATGTACGAGCGCACGCCGCCGGAACCAAAGGGTGGCGGGCGGATGTCGGTGGTGAGGCAGTGGACGATCTTGCTCACGGCCTGAACATGCAGGCCCTGCTTGGAGCGACTGACGTCGGTGACGATCAGGCAGCCACCGTTCGGGTCTTCCAGCGGGCGTTCGCCGATGGCACGGCTCAGGTCGATTACTGACAACGAAGCGCCGCGCAGGGTGGCGATGCCTTTAACGTGAGGATGCGACTCCGGCAGCCGGGTCAGCGGGGGGCAGGGGATGATTTCGCTGACTTTGAGCAGGTTGATCGCCATCAGCTTGCCGCTGCGCAAGGTAAACAGCAAAAGCGAAAGTGAATCTGCGCGGGCTTTGTTGGAAGACATATGTACCTTCTGGAAAAAGGTGATGGGCGATCGCGGGATTGCCAAAAACTATCGATATCGGGTTATCGACTTGTAGTGGGCAGGCTTTAGGGGTATTCCGTCGCGTGCCGGTGAATGCATTTTTTGTAGCCGCTACCGCAGGCTGCGTCCGGTTGCGAAGCAGCCGTAAACCTTGAATCCTTGTTGCATCAGTTGCAACGCAGTCGATGGTTTTGCGAGGACTGCGTCCGCGAACGCAGCCTTCGGCAGCTGCTACAGGGACCGAGTTATTTCATCCCCAATCGCTTGGCCATGCGCCCAAGATTCGCGCGGTCCAGACCCAGCTCTCGCGCCGCGCTCGCCCAGTTGTTGTGATGCCGCTCCAGGCAAGCGCTGATCAATTGCCGCTGATAATTCTCCGTGGCCTCACGCAGATCACCGGCTACCAATGTCACAGGGCTGACGACGGGTTGTTCGGTAAGCACCTCGACACTGCCAGTAGGCAAATCCAGATCCGCCGCACTCAGGCTGAGAATCTTCGGTCGATCCTTGCAATTACCCAGCGCTTTAAGCGCGCTGCGACCAATCAAATGCTCCAGCTCCCGCACATTCCCCGGCCAGTTGTAGGCCAGCAAGGCCGCCTGGGCGTCGCTGTTCAAACGCAGGCTGTTGAGGCCCATGCGTGAACGATTTTGCTCCAGGAAGAAGCCGCTGAGCAGCAATACATCCCGCCCGCGATCGCGCAGTGCGGGCACCAGCAACGGGTAAACGCTCAAGCGATGGTAGAAGTCGGCACGGTAGCGACCGTTGCGCACTTCTTCAGCCAGGTCACGGTTGGTCGCCGCGATCAGGCGCACGTCCACTGTGTGTTCCTTGTCCGAGCCGAGGCGCTGCAACTGACCGCTTTGCAAAACCCGCAACAGCTTGGCTTGCACCGTCAATGACAGCTCACCGACTTCATCGAGAAACAGCGTGCCGCCATTGGCCAGTTCGAACTTGCCGCGACGATCATTCATCGCGCCGGTGAACGCGCCGCGCACATGGCCGAACAATTCGCTTTCGACCAAGGTGTCGGGCAGTGCCGCGCAGTTGAGGCTGATGATCGGTTTGTCGGCGCGGGCAGAGGCGGCGTGAATCGCCTGTGCGACCAGTTCCTTGCCGACCCCGGTTTCGCCGGTGATCAACACGGTCAGGTCGCTGCCGCCCACCAGGTTGATCTCTTCCACCAGGCGTTTGTGGGTCTTGCTCTGGCCAATCATTTCGCGGTTCTGCTGGCCGCTGGCCTGGCGGTAAACCTCGGCGCGCTGGTGTTCGTCTTCGGCGCGATTGGCCAGGCGCTCAATGCGCTCGGCGGCGTTGACCGTGGCCGCCGCGAGGCTGGCAAAGGCTTGCAGGGCATCCAGTTCGATCGGTTCGAATTGCTCCGGGTCGAGGGCGTCGAGGGTCAGCAAACCCCAGGGGCGCTCGTCGATGAACAGCGGGCAACCCATGCAGTCGTGGACTTCCAGATGATCGGCGAGACCCTCGACCAGTCCGTCGTAAGGGTCGGGCAAGTCGCTGTCGGCCGCAAAACGGGTCGGGCCGTGGCTGCTGAGCAAGGCCTCGAATCGCGGGTGCTCGCTGATTTTGAAGCGCCGGCCCAGGGTGTCCGTGCTCAAGCCATCGACGGCCAGCGGCACCAACCATTCGCCATCAAGGCGCAGCAGGGCCGCGGCATCGCAGGGGAGCAGGGCGCGCATGGCTTCGAGCAAGCGTCGATAACGCTCGCCTTCGGGCAGTTCGCGGGACAGGTCGGAGACCAGAGGCAGCAATGCGGTGAGCAGGGATTTTGCAGTCATAGTGACTCCGTGTAGTCGACATGACTATAAAGCAGTGTGTGTCGATATGACTACGATGTTATTAAACTATTGATTTATATAATTTTAATACTTGGCATGGAAACTGATATGTCTAAGGAAATACACATCAAGCTCCGGAGTCGTCCTTATGCTGAGCGTTCAAGACCGTGCCATCGTCAAATCCACCGTACCGTTGCTGGAAAGCGGCGGCGAAGCGCTGATCACTCACTTCTACCGCATGATGCTCTCCGAATACCCGGAAGTCCGCCCGCTGTTCAACCAGGCCCACCAGGCCAGTGGTGATCAGCCGCGCGCGCTGGCCAACGGTGTCTTGATGTACGCACGGCACATCGACCAGCTCGATCAGTTGGGCGACCTGGTGGCCAAGATCATCAACAAACACGTGGCCCTGCAAATCCTGCCAGAACACTACCCGATTGTCGGCACCTGCCTGCTGCGTGCCATCGCCGAAGTGCTGGGTGAAGAAATCGCCACCCCTGAAGTCATCGCGGCCTGGGGCGCGGCTTATGGGCAACTCGCCGAGATTCTGATCGGTGCTGAAACCAGCATCTACGATCAGAAAGAGCAGGCGCCTGGTGGCTGGCGCGGGGCGCGGGAATTCATCGTCACGGCCAAGGTTGAAGAAAGCGCGGAAATCACCTCGTTCTACTTCGAACCTGCCGACAAAGGCCCGATTCTTGAGGCAGAGCCTGGCCAGTACATTGGCATGAAACTGATCCTCGACGGCGAAGAGATCCGTCGCAACTACTCACTGTCGGCGCTGGCAAACAAGGGCGAGTACCGCATCAGCGTCAAGCGTGAAACCGGTGGGCGGGCGTCCAACCATTTGCACGATCAGTTGCATGTCGGGGCGAGCATCCAGTTGTTCCCGCCATCAGGTGAATTCACCCTGACAGCCAGCGAAAAGCCGTTGGTGCTGATCAGCGGCGGTGTCGGCATTACTCCGACACTGGCGATGCTCGAAGCCGCGCTGGCCACCGAGCGCCCGGTGCATTTTATCCACTGCGCGCGAAACGGCAGCGTGCATGCCTTCCGCGACTGGATCGATGGGTTGGCTGAGCGTCATCCGCAACTCAAGCGCTTCTATTGCTATGCGGAAGATGACGGTGTGAGTCCGGCAGCGGATAAAGTCGGTTTGTTGAGCCGGGAGCAACTGGGCGAGTGGTTGCCCGAACAGCGTGACCTGGATGCTTATTTCCTGGGGCCTAAGGGGTTCATGGCGGCGATCAAGCGCCACCTCAAGGCGTTGGGGGTTCCGGAGAAGCAGAGCCGTTATGAGTTCTTCGGGCCGGCTTCGGCGTTGGAGTAAACGAATGTGGCGGCTCGGGAGACCGAGTCGCCTTTATCGCGAGCAGGCTCACTTCTGCAGGGATTTGGGTGTACACAAAATGTGTGTTCACCCAAATCCCTGTAGAAGTGAGCCTGCTCGCGATGGCCGCACCACGGTCTCAATTCTTGATCACAGTCAGAAAAGTTAATCCCTTCTTAACCGGACTATCGTTTATTCCCCCAAATCCACCGGCACGCGCCAGGCTCTCAAACCTCCGAGCCTGCGTGTAGACTGGCGGCAACTGCTATCTAAAAGGGAAACGCGATGAGCGAGGAAACAATGCGATTGGGGCGCGAACGGCGCTATCTGGTGTTACTGGGCATCATCTGCCTGGCGCTGATCGGCGGCGCGCTGTACATGCAAATTGTGTTGGGCGAGGCGCCATGCCCGCTGTGCATTCTCCAGCGCTACGCGTTGTTGTTTATCGCGGTGTTTGCCTTCATCGGCGCGGCCACGCGTACCCGTCGCAGCATTACCGTGTTCGAGACGCTGGTGGTCATCAGTGCCCTGGCAGGCACCGCGGTGGCCGGGCATCACGTCTACACCCAGTTCTACCCTGCGGTCAGTTGCGGCATCGATGTGCTGCAGCCGATTGTCGATGGTCTGCCGCTGGCGAAGATCTTCCCGCTGGGCTTCCAGGTGGATGGCTTCTGTTCCACGCCGTACCCGCCGATCCTCGGTCTGTCGCTGGCGCAATGGGCGCTGGTAGCGTTCGTGCTGATCGTGATTCTGGTGCCGTTGCTCACTTCGCGTAACCGTAAAGCGCTGCGCTGAGGCGGTTCGCCGCACTGCTGCGTCATCGATAAAAACGCCCCGGCCCTCGTTGAGGGGGCCGGGGCGTTTTGCATTTTCAGAGGCCAGGTAAAAAGCCCTTGATGCGCGACAAGCAAGGGTGCGGCACGTGTGCGACATGTTGTCACAGCGTGAGTGTCGCAAGGCATTTCAAGGGGCTGAATTGGCATGGGGTCGGGCAACAAAATTGGTCTGTTGCGGCGGCCCTTCATCTGATCCCTGAAATGCTGGAGCAGGCAGTTTTAACAGGGGCTGGCAAATTGCCAAAGCCCTTGTCACATAGGGGGTTGAGCAGGGTCGGGGGAGGGCGCAGTAACCCCGAAGCTGTCTGAACTGCGCTAGGTAGACCTACTATTTTTAGTGTTTTTGTTGAGAATCAATTTCGATACCATGCCGGACTTTTGCGAAATCCGTTAATGATTGTTGCTGGAATGGATAAAAATTATTTCGGGATGAGACATGGTTTATGAATCGTTACATATCTACAATCGCCCGCACTGAATTCCCGGCACTGCTCATCATGAGCAGAAAGTAGGGCGTCGAGGGGCTTGAACGCCTCATGCGACTCCCAGGTGTCGGAGCCTTCCAACTATCCGCACCAAATGGAATTGGTCTGTAACAAGGCCTTTGACCACGAATTCGAATAAGAACTTACCGCTGTCCCAGGATTTGTCGAGCAGCGTCTGACGCGCGACGGGCGGCCCTTATTCAATCCAAGAAAAATGCCAACCCTTGGCAGGGTGAAGTGTTGGCGATCAAAACCCAACTGCATTGCGCAAGCTGCTTTAGAGGTCGTGAGATGAGTAAAAACAGGTACCCCAGACTACTAGGCTTATTGCCGCTGATTGGCACATTGTTGCTGTCAGGCTGCAACATGACCTTGCTCGATCCCAAGGGCCAGGTTGGCCTGGACGAGCGAAACCTGATCATCACCGCAACGCTGCTGATGCTTCTTGTCGTGGTACCGGTCATCGTCATGACCTTCCTGTTCGCCTGGAAATATCGCGCCTCCAACACTGACGCCGTCTACACGCCGAAGTGGTCGCACTCCACCAAGATTGAAATCGCGGTGTGGGCAATTCCAGTGCTGATCATCATTGCCCTGGGTTATGTCACCTACAAGTCGACCCACGCTCTGGACCCGTACAAGCCACTGGAATCCGACGTCAAGCCGGTCACCATTCAAGTAGTATCGATGGACTGGAAGTGGCTGTTCATCTATCCGGAACAAGGGATCGCCACGGTCAACAAGATCGTCTTCCCGGCCAACACGCCGATCAACTTCCAGATCACTTCCGACACCGTGATGAACTCGTTCTTCATTCCGGGCCTGGGCGGTCAGATCTACGCGATGGCGGGCATGCAGACCAAGCTGCACCTGATCGCCAACCAGAATGCTGAATTCGACGGGATCTCCGCCAACTACAGCGGCGCGGGTTTCACCGGCATGAAGTTCAAAGCTATCGCCACCTCTCAGGCGGACTTCGATGCCTGGGTCAGTGATGTCAAGAAGGCACCTAAACAGCTTGAAAAAGCTGAATACGAAGCCCTTTCCAAACCAAGCCAGAACAATCCAGTAGCGCTCTACTCCTCGTTCACGCCGAACCTGTTCCAGACCATCGTCGACAAGTACGAAGGCATGAAACCAGGTCCGAAAGTGGACCACGAGAAGAAAGAGAAAGAAGTGGCCCAGATGGAAGGGATGGACATGAGTTCGCATTCAGCTGCCGGGGCAGAGGAGTAAACGATGTTTGGTAAATTAAGTTGGGAAGCGGTCCCGTTCCACGAACCGATCGTGATGGTGACCATCGCCATGATCGCGCTCGGCGGTCTGGGCGTGTTCGCTGCAATCACCTATTTCAAGAAGTGGACCTACCTGTGGTCCGAGTGGCTGACGTCGGTCGACCACAAGAAAATCGGCGTGATGTACATCATCGTCGCCATGGTCATGCTGCTGCGCGGTTTTGCCGACGCCATCATGATGCGTACCCAGTTGGCCCTGTCCACCGAAGGTTCGCCGGGCTACCTGCCGCCTGAACACTATGACCAGATCTTCACCGCTCACGGTGTGATCATGATCATCTTCATGGCGATGCCTTTCTTCACCGGCCTGATGAACCTTGCAGTGCCGCTGCAGATCGGCGCGCGTGACGTTGCCTACCCGTTCCTGAACTCCCTGAGCTTCTGGCTGCTGATGTCTGGCGTCGTGCTGGTGAACGTGTCCCTGGGTGTCGGCGAATTCGCCCGTACCGGTTGGGTGGCGTATCCACCGCTGTCGGAACTGGGCTACAGCCCTGGCGTGGGTGTGGACTACTACATCTGGGCGCTACAGCTATCCGGGCTAGGTACGACGCTGACCGGGGTCAACTTCCTGGCCACCGTGCTGAAAATGCGTACCCCGGGCATGAAACTGATGGACATGCCGATCTTCACCTGGACCTGCACCTGGGCCAACGTGCTGATCGTCGCTTCCTTCCCGATCCTGACCGCTACCCTGGCATTGCTGACGCTTGACCGTTACATGGATTTCCACATTTTCACCAATGAACTTGGTGGCAATCCGATGATGTACGTCAACCTGTTCTGGGCGTGGGGTCACCCCGAGGTTTACATCCTGATTCTGCCGGCGTTCGGGATCTTCTCCGAAGTCATCTCGGCGTTCTCCGGCAAGAAACTGTTCGGCCACCACTCGATGATCTACGCCTCGGGCGCGATCTCGATCCTGGGCTTCATGGTTTGGCTGCACCACTTCTTCACCATGGGTTCGGGTGCCAACGTCAACGCCTTCTTCGGTCTGGCGACGATGCTGATTTCGATCCCGACGGGGGTGAAGCTATTCAACTGGCTGTTCACCATCTACCAGGGCCGTCTGCGCATGACCAGCCAGGTTCTGTGGACCCTGGGTTTCATGGTGACCTTCGCCATTGGCGGCATGACCGGCGTACTGCTGGCCATTCCGGGTGCTGACTTTGTCCTGCACAACAGCCTGTTTGTAATTGCTCACTTCCACAACGTGATCATCGGCGGCGCCGTGTTCGGCTACATCGCTGGTTTCGGCTTCTACTTCCCTAAAGCGTTCGGCTTCAAGCTGCACGAAGGTTGGGGCAAGGCAGCGTTCTGGTTCTGGATCTCGGGCTTCTTCGTCGCGTTCATGCCGCTCTATGCTCTGGGCTTCATGGGCATGACCCGTCGTCTGAACGCCACCACCAACCCTGAGTGGGTGCCGTACCTGTACGTGGCCATGTTCGGTGCGGTGATGATCGCCTGCGGTATCGCCTGCCAATTGATCCAGCTCTACGTCAGTGTCCGTGACCGTAAGAAGCCGGAAAACATGTGCGAACACGGTGACCCGTGGAATGCCCACACGCTGGAATGGTCGACCTCGTCGCCGCCACCGTTCTACAACTTTGCCGTACTGCCAAAAGCCGACTGCATCGACCCGTTCACTGAAGCCAAGGAAGACGGTACTGCGTACCAGACTCCGGTCAAGTACGAGCCGATCCACATGCCAAACAACACCGCGACCGGCCTGGTCATGGGTGCTCTGTTGACCGTGTTCGGTTTCGCGATGATCTGGCACATCTGGTGGATGGCCATCTTCGGCCTCGCCGGCGCCGTGATCTACTTCGTGATCCACGCTGCCCGTGATGACCAGGGCTACATGGTGCCGGTCGACGTGATCGAGCGCACCGAAGCCGAGCAGCGCAAACGTCTGGTAGCCGCAGGGAAAATCCCGGCCACTGCCACCCGTGTTGAAACCTCGTTGGAACAGGCTTAAACCATGTCGAACTTAGTGACCAATGCTGGACACACCCATGTCGATGGACATGGGCACGATGACCATCACCACGACTCGGGCGAGATGACCGTATTCGGTTTCTGGCTCTACCTGATGACCGACTGCATTCTGTTTGCGTCGATCTTCGCGGTGTACGCGGTACTGGTTAACAACGTAGCGGGTGGCCCGTCGGGCCACGACATCTTCGAGCTGCCATACGTGCTGGGCGAAACCGCCTGCCTGTTGTTCAGTTCGATCACCTACGGCTTCGCCATGCTGGCGTTGTTCAAGGGCAACAAGAAGGCGGTACTGGGCTGGTTGGCCATCACCTTCCTGTTCGGCTTGGGCTTCATCGGCATGGAGATCAACGAGTTCCACATGCTGATCTCCGAAGGCTACGGTCCTAACCGCAGCGGCTTCCTGTCCGGGTTCTTCACCCTGGTCGGCACCCACGGTCTGCACGTGACCAGCGGTCTGATCTGGATGGCGATCATGATGTATCAGGTCCAGAAAAACGGCCTGACGGCGACCAACAAGACCCGTCTGAGCTGCCTGAGCCTGTTCTGGCACTTCCTGGACGTGGTGTGGATCTGCGTATTCACCGTTGTTTACCTGATGGGGACCCTGTAATGGCTAATGCACACTCCCACGATGGCCACGGCCACGACGACAGCCACGGCAGCGTCAAGTCCTATGCCATCGGTTTCATCCTGTCGGTGATCCTGACGATCATTCCTTTCGGCCTGGTGATGTACCCGTCGCTGCCGAAAGCCATGACCCTGTGGATCGTACTGGCCTTCGCCGTGATCCAGGTGCTCGTGCACCTGGTGTACTTCCTCCACCTGGACCGCTCCGCTGCCCAGCGTAACAACGTGATCGCGTTTGTCTTCGCTGCATTGGTAATCGTCCTGTTGGTAGGCCTGTCGCTGTGGATCATGTTCAGCATCCACACCGTCATGATGGCGCACTGAGGAAAGTCCGGATGTCCTTTAAGCACTTTATCCAAATCACCAAACCGGGGATCATTTTCGGTAACGTGCTTTCTGTGGCGGGCGGATTTTTCCTGGCCTCGAAAGGGCATGTCGATCTGGCCATCTTCCTGGCCGCCATGATCGGCACGTCCCTGGTGGTGGCTTCCGGTTGTGTGTTCAACAACTGCATCGACCGCGACATCGACCTGAAGATGGAACGCACCAAGAACCGGGTGCTGGTCCAGGGCTTGATCTCCCTGAAACTGGCCCTGGCCTTTGCGACCGTCCTGGGTGTTGCCGGCGTTGCGTTGTTGTACAAGGTGGCTAACCCGTTGGCCGCGCTGTTCGCAGTGATCGGTTTCGTCATCTACGTCGGCTTCTACAGCCTGTACCTCAAGCGCAAGTCGGTTCACGGCACGCTGGTGGGCAGTCTGTCGGGCGCCATGCCGCCGGTGATTGGCTACGTCGCTGTGACCAACAGCTTCGACATGGCCGCACTGACGTTGCTGGTGATGTTCAGCCTGTGGCAGATGCCGCATTCCTACGCCATCGCGATTTTCCGCTTTAACGATTACCTGGCCGCATCGATTCCGGTGCTGCCAGTGAAGCGCGGAATCCAGGTGGCCAAGAAGCACATCCTGATCTACATCCTGGCCTTCCTCGTGGCGACCTTGATGCTGACCTTCAGTGGCTACGCCGGCATGAGCTACCTCGCCGTCGCCGCGGCCATGGGCATGTACTGGTTGTACATGGCCTGGACCGGTTACAAGGCAGTGGATGACACGGTCTGGGCACGCAAGCTGTTCGTGTTCTCGATCTTCACCATTACCGCGTTGAGCGTGATGATGTCCCTGGACTTCAAAGTGCCGACCGAGCTGCTTTTGACGTACGCGCCTTAAGCGTCGGATGCTGTAAACAAAAGCCCCGCCTTCGAGAGAAGCGCGGGGCTTTTTGTTAGGGCATTGAAGTGTTTACCCTACTGCTGGTTAGATATCCACCTGACAACTTTGACAGTAGATGCTAAAGGGGGGAGCGGGGTATTTTTTAAAGGAAGGCATTTAAAAACCACATGGAAAGTCGGGGTGTTGATATGAAGCATAAACAACTCTATGAATTCAAAGATACGGACGGCGCTGGGAATCCAGAAGTTGTGATGTCTCGCTATGATGAAGGGAATTACAGACTGGATAGTCCAAATGCCAGGATTACAATATATTCTTCTAATGACGACTGGAAGTATGACATGACCTCCGCAACGAACGACGCGGATGGTGATGGTGACCATGATGAAGATGACCAATCCTACTACTTGCTCGCAGCTAAACTGGTAGCAGAAATGGCTACCCTAAGCCCAATGGATGAAAGTAATAGATTATTTGATCGGGTTTTAATTGCGTTTTGTGAGGGTAGTGAAACAGATGTCAATATTATGCATTATAAAAAAGGAAATAGAGATCTAAGCAATCCTGACTTTATTGTGAAAGCGACAAATCTCGACCCGCAAGGAAGATATCGCACTATCATAGATACAATAGATGCAGACGGTGATCAGGATGTTGATAAGGGTGATGAATTGATATATAGGAACTTGGCGACATCATTTGCATCAATGAAGAGCATGCGGCCGTAAGTCACTTTATTTCGGTTGCGGGCTTGGGCTTTTTGTTGCTACATCAAAAGATCGCAGCCTCGTTTCACTCGACAGCTCCTACAGAATTGCGCGGATCCTTTGTAGGCGCTGTCGAGTGAAACGAGGCTGCGATCTTTTGATCCTGGGCTGATGTCAGCGATCAAGCACCCGCAAAAACCGTTCCCGCACCTGCGGATCATCGCTGTGCGCAACATTGAAGCGCAGAAAACTATTGGCGTCGGCCGCTTTACTCAACATCGCTCCGGGCGCCAGTACCAGGTCATTCTTGAGGCCTTTGTTGGCGAGGGTTTCGGCATGCAACCCGCCGGGCAGACGCGCCCAGATGAACAATCCTTCGCCCGGTACAGATGACACTGAGCATCCGGCCTCCACCAGCCAGCGCACCACGCGACTGTTCGACTCATACAAGCGATCCACCGTGCGTCGGATGTGCTTGGCGTAGCTGCCGTTGCTGAGCATGGTGCAGGTGATCTGCTCCGCCAGTTCCGAGGTCACGCCGCCGATGCTCATCTTCAGGTTGATCATTCTGGCCGCCAGTTGCGGTGACAACACGGCATAGCTGACCCGGCTGTTGGCCGTCAGGGTCTTGGAGAAACCGGACACGTAACTGACATTGTCGAGCCCGCTGGCGGCCAGGCGGGGGGTGCGTCGTTGCTGGAGATCGCCGTACAGGTCATCTTCAACAATGTGAAAACCGTAGCGGTGACTCAACTCCAGCAGGCGATACACCTGCGCCGCCGAAAACGAGTGCCCGGTCGGGTTATGCAAGGTGCTGTTGGTCATATAGAGCACGGGGCGGTGGACGATCAGCAGGTGCTCGAACGTCTCCAGATCCAGCCCGCTGCAATCGCGGGGAACGGTGATGACCTTGGCGCCGTGCAACGCCAGATTGGTGTGCAGGTTGAAGTAGCACGGATCGTCGAGCAGCACCGTATCGCCAGGTTTTATCAACAGGCGCATCAGCTGGTCGATGGCCTGCATGGTGTTGGCCGTGGTGATGATCTGCTCCACCGGCACTTCGATGCCGAAGCCCGACAACTTCACCCGTAATGCCTCGCGCAGCGGCCGATAACCACCGACCTCACCGTATTCGCCCATGCGCAGTGATGTCGCACGAAGGGTGCCGCGCACGGCTTTGAGCAGATCTTCGGCGGGCAACCATGAGCCGGGCAGAAATCCACAACCGGGACGCAGCGCGCCGTTATCCACAAGAATCGCACGGCGGACACGGCTGAGGGTGTCTTGCGGTTGCAGGTCCGGGGCAGCAGCGGTTGGGGTTTGGGGGCTTGCCCGGTGAATGTAATGCCCCGAACCCTGGCGTGAGACCACCAGTCCCTTGGCCCGCAATCGGTCGAGGGCGTCCACCACGGTGGATTTTCCGACGTTCATCAATTCGGAAAGTTCGCGAATCGGTGGCAACTTGGCCCCGTGTGGCAGGCCTCCCTGGCCGATGGCTTCGGACAGCTGATCGACAATCTGCTGCACCAGCGGCACCCCTGGCTGGAACTCGATGGCGGCGATCACAGCGCGTTGAGCCTGCATTTTACTGGTCTCACTGGCAGTAAAGTTCGCTGGATTCTATACGAACTTGCCCTGATCAAGAGAAGCGTCTGTCTCTACCATCAAAATCGCGTTTGTATGGTGGATCAAGAGGGCTCAGTAGATGATTAGGCAAACAACCCGCGACGAACGTTTCCTCGAGATGGCGAAAGAGCACGGCTTCGATATCTACGACGAGAACGCGGCCGGGGGGCATTACGCGCCACTGCTTCGGCATGACGATGAGCTGTATGTCAGTGGCCTGGTACCGCGCATGAACGGCAAAATCCAGTACCCGGGCCGGGTGGGCCTGGAGCTCAATTTGGCCGATGCCCAAGAGGCCGCGAGCATCAGCGCGATACGCGGTCTGGCATTGATCCGCGAGGCCGTCGGTTCACTGGATAACGTCAAGGCCCTGCTTCGTGTCACCGTTTATGTGAAATCCACGTTCGATTTCGTCGACCTCAGTGAGGTGGCCAACGGCGCGTCGGATGTTTTTACCCAGGTGTTGGGCGATGCCGGCAGACATACGCGCACGACAGTCGGTGTTTACCAGTTACCGAAAAACGCGCCGGTGGAAGTGGACATGATTGCGGCGCTGCATCCTTCGATTTCCTGATTTTTGCAGGCAATAAAAAGCCCCGCTGCAAGGGCGGGGCTTTTGGGTGGAACGTGTTACTGCGCGGCGATGCTGTAGCCGTCGAACGCGGTTTGTTGCTGCAGTGCGGTGATGATGTTCTTGCGGTTGACCGCTTGTTCGACGCCGGCGTTATCCAGGAACGTCTCGCTTTCAATCACGGCGTCATCGCCTTCGCCGACGAAGGTAAAGCCGAGGAACTCCAGCGCCTTGCGGTCAACGTTCAGGCTTGAACGCGGGGTGCGCAGCGGCAGGGTGACGTTTATGCCGTCCTTGCTGATGGTGAAGACTTCGAGATCTTTCTTGGCGCGAGCCACTTTGCTTTTGCCACTGCTTGGGTTGCTGATGGCCTGGTGAGTCTGGTTCAGCACTTTCAGCGCGAGGCCGTAGACGATTTCCTGAAACGCCGGGTCATCCTTGAAGCTGGAGAGAATCCGGCTGATCGGGAATTTGCTGCTCAGGTCTTCGAGAGCGGCAATGTCGGCCGCTTCCGCGTCCTTGAGTTGCTTGAGTTCGCCCATCAGTTCATAGGCTTTATCGTCGTCGAAGCTGTCATGTGCCTGGCGAATGGCGGCGCGCAGTTCGCGGATCTGATCGCTTTCCCGGGTGGATTGAAAAGCGTCCAGGACCATCTCGCTGATGGTCTTGGCCTGTGGCACATGCTGTGAAAGATTGATGGAGTTTTCGTATTCCGCTTTGGACGACAGGGTGACTACGGATTCAGCGGTGTTGGAATCGGACATTGAAATTTCACTACTTCTTTTAACTTGAATTGAGGCGAGAAAGCACAGGGCCTTTTCAGGTCGACTAATCTATTGGACCCACGCGGAGTTGTCACGGATGAACAGGCAGTTGGTCATGATTTTTGCGAGAAGGCATTTTGGTGCGTTGCCGGAACGTCGGCTATTTTCCCATCGAATTGAGATTCATTGAGTGAACCGCCCATTGTTCCGCGGTTTGCTGATCTACCGGTAAGGAGAAGCGGAAGGTGGCCCCCCGCCCGGGCAGATCGATCAGCTGGATCTCGCGTCCGTGTAACTGCAGGATCCGATGCACGATGCGCAGCCCCAACCCGCCATCGCGCCGTGCACCGCCAATGTTGAAGGGGCGCAGGAACAAGCCTTCGCGCAGCGGTGCAGCGATGCCGGGGCCGGTGTCGCTGACCGTGACTTCTATAAATGGCCCCTGAGGGCGCAGGCTCAGCTCGATTTCTCCGCCTTGAGGGGTGTTGCGCAGGGCGTTGTCGAACAGGTTGGTCAGCACGCGCTCGATCAATCCAAGGTCGGCGCAGGCCGCGGAAACGTTAGGGGCGAAAGTGGCCTTCAGTTCGATCTGGCGCGCTTCGGCGGTCAGTTCGAATTTCTGAAAAATGTCCTGCACCAGATCGGTCAGGGAGAAGCGCTCCAGCACCGGTTGTACGAAGCCGTGTTCCAGCCTGACCAACTCCAGCAGCGACTGTGCCAGGCCACCCACCTTGCGGCTTTGATCCAGAGCGATGCCGAGATAGCGACGCCGGTCGGCTGGGGATAACGTGGCGTCCTTGAGCGACAGGGTTTCCAGGTATCCATGCAGCGAGGCCAGTGGTGTTCGCAGGTCATGGGAAATGTTCGCCACCAGTTCGCGGCGTTCCTGGTCTTGACGCGTCAGCGAGCGCCACTGTTCGTTGAGGCGGGTTTGCATTTGTCGGAAGGCGGCGTCCAGCACGGCAATTTCATCGTGACTGGCGGCTTTCTCTACCGGCTCGGAGATGGGCGGTGTGGAGGGCACGCCGTCGATGTCGAACTGGCTGACTCTTTCGGTCAAGCGTCGCAGCGGTCGGGTGATCAGGGCAAATGCCGTCAGACCGGCAATCAGGCACAGCAATGCCACCAGACCGATGGACAACAGGGCGGTATTGAGTGCGGCGCTGGTGGCACCGCGTTCGGCGAAACGGTCGTGTTCTTCGCTGAGCAGTACCACATACAGGTAACCGGCGGGCTGGCCGTTGACGCGCAACGGTGCGGCGCTGAACACCTTGCGGCCATCGATACTGCGCGGGTCATCACCGAGAATCGGCAGGGCATCTCCTTTGAGCAGGCGCTGGACGGGGGCCAGATCGATCCGCTCCCGACGTATCCGTCCCTCCGGTGCGGCGCTTCCGACAATCTTGCCCTCGGTGTCCAGCAGATAAACCTCAACGCTGGGATTGACCTGCATGAGTTTGCTGAACAATTCGCGGATCGCATTGGGCATCAGGCCGCTGCTGTCCATCAGCACCGTGTCATGGGCGATGTGTTGCGCCAGATCGCGCGACAGCCCCTGGACCACCTCCAGTTCATGCATCTTGTTGGAGCGCACTTGCATCCAGGCCGATGTGCCACAGCACACCAGCAACAGAATGGCGAACACCAGGGACAGACGTTGTGTCAGGGTCAGCCTCATGGCTGCTCCTCCTTGACGGCGAATTTGTAGCCTCGGCCCCACACCGTGAGGATGCGCGCGGGCAGCGCCGGATCGGCTTCGATCTTGGCCCGCAGACGATTGATATGGGTGTTCACCGTGTGTTCGTAACCTTCATGGCTGTAACCCCAGACCGCATTGAGCAAATCCATGCGCGAGAAGACTTTGCCGGGTTGGCGGACGAAGAAATACAGCAGGTCGAATTCCCGTGGCGTGAGGTCCAGGCGACGACCGTCGAGCGAAACGTCGCGGGTGATCGGGTCGATGGACAAGCCGTCCGTCATCAGGCTGCCCGAGTCCATCTTCAGGTTGCGGGCCATGGCGTCGACCCTGCGTAGCAGCGCTTTGACCCGGGCGACCAGTTCCAGCATCGAAAAGGGTTTGGCGAGGTAATCGTCGGCGCCGAGTTCCAGCCCCAGGATCCGGTGCATTTCGCTGGAGCGTGCGCTGGTGATGATGATCGGGGTGTAGCGGGCCATCGCCCGTGCCCGGCGGCAGATTTCCAGGCCATCGACACCGGGCAGCATCAGGTCGAGGATCAACGCGTCCCAGCTTCCTTGCTGCAACAGGCGCATGCCTTCGTCACCGTCGGCGCAGTGCACCACCTCGAACTGCTCATCGCGAAGATGCAGGCAGATAAGGTCGGCGATGTGCAGGTCGTCCTCGACCACCAGGACGCGTTTGGTCTGTTCCATAAAGCTCAATCCTTTGTAGCGCAATGGGCACATTGTGCGGGTTTTCCTCAGTCCGAGTTATCACGAATTGTTTAACTGCTCGTGAGGATTTGGCGATCAACCCAAGCCTAGGCTGTGTTCCTTATCAGGCATCGGGAATTTTGGAGAAGGCCATGTTTTCACGGCGACAGTTTCTTGTAGCGGGCGGCGGGCTGGGCGCTGCAGCCTTGGTGATCGGTGTGTTGCCAAAATTTGCTGCCAGTACCGCACTGGTCAGTGATGCCAGTGCCGCGGAGGTATTCGAGGTGACCCACAGCGACAGCGAATGGCACGCCATGCTCGGTGACGAGCAGTACGAAATCCTGCGTAAGGAGGGCACCGAGCGGGCCTACAGCAGCCCGTTGAACAATGAGCATCGCGAGGGCGTTTTCGCGTGCGCCGGGTGTGATCTGCCGCTGTTCTCTTCCGATACCAAGTTCGACAGTCGCACCGGCTGGCCGAGTTTCTGGGCCCCCCTGGACAAAGCGGTGGCCACTCGTCAGGACCGGTCCTTTGGCGTGTTGCGTGAAGAAGTCCACTGCCGGCGCTGTGGCGGTCATCTGGGGCATGTCTTCGATGACGGGCCCAAGCCTACCGGCCTGCGTTATTGCATGAACGGTCTGGCGCTGACGTTCGAGCCACAGGCGGCTTGATTCATGGGCATTTCCTTTCACTCACTTGATGCAGGTCGACGTTATGTGGCTTTCGGTTCTCGCTTATCTCGGTGGCGTCCTGACGATTGTCAGCCCCTGCATTCTGCCGGTGCTGCCCTTTGTCTTCGCTCGAACCGGGCAGCCGTTTATGAAGAGTGGCTTGCCGCTGTTGGCGGGGATGGCGTTGACCTTCGCCCTGGTCGCCACGTTGGCGGCGGTGGGCGGCGGTTGGGTGGTGCAAGTCAATCAGTACGGTCGCTGGCTCGCGTTGCTGTTCGTTGCACTGTTCGGACTGACGCTGCTGTTGCCACGACTCGCCGAGCGTCTGACTCGGCCACTGGTGGCGGCCGGCAGTCGATTGTCGGAAGCCGCCGGCGCCGATGCCCGGCCGCGTCCCGGCGCTTCGTTCCTGATCGGTGTCGCCACGGGTTTGCTCTGGGCGCCTTGCGCCGGGCCGATTCTGGGCCTGTTGCTGACCGGGGCGGCGCTGCAAGGGGCAAGCATCCAAACCACGCTGTTGCTGCTGGCGTACGCGGCCGGTGCCGCCACGTCGCTCGCCGTGGCACTGCTACTCGGCGGTAAAGTCTTCGCGGCAATGAAGCGCTCGATTGGCGCGGGCGAATGGGTTCGGCGCAGTCTGGGGGCAGCGATGCTGGCGGGTGTCGCCGCGATTGCCCTGGGGTTGGATACCGGGATTCTGGCACGGGTTTCGACCGCGTCCTCCGGCGGGATCGAGCAAGCCCTGGTGGGTCGATTGGCGGGCAAGTCGCCGAACAACAGCGGGGCGATGATGGCCGCGGGTGGCCTGATGAAATCGAGTAACAAGGCGTCGGGCGCGTTGCCGATCGAAGGCCATCTCCCTGCGCTGGATGGCGCGGTGCAATGGCTCAACTCAGCGCCCCTGACTGCGCAGGCCCTGAAGGGCAAAGTTGTGTTGGTGGATTTCTGGACTTACTCCTGCATCAATTGCTTGCGCACCTTGCCGTATGTGAAAGCCTGGGCCGAGAAGTATCGCGATCAGGGATTGGTGGTGATCGGTGTCCACGCCCCCGAATTCGCCTTCGAGCGCGACGTCGGTAATGTGACCAAGGCCATGAAGGACCTTGGCATCAACTACCCGGTGGCCATCGATAACGACTACAAGATCTGGCGTGCCTTCAACAACGAATACTGGCCGGCTCACTACTTTGCCGATGCTCAGGGGCGCATTCGTTATCACCACTTTGGTGAAGGCGAATACGCCGAATCGGAAAGGGTCATCCAACAATTGCTGCGTGAAGCGGGCACGGTGAACGTCGCGGACGGTTTGATCAACGCTGAGGCGACAGGGGTTCAACTCGCGTCGGACATGAGCGAAGTGCAATCACCGGAAACCTATGTCGGTTTCCAGCGGACGGAGCATTTCGTCCCTGAAACCGGCCTTGTGCCTGACAAAGTGGCCGCGTACAGCCCTCCCGCCGAGCTGGCACTCAACGACTGGAGCCTGGACGGAAAGTGGAATGTCGGTTCAGAGCGTGCGACTTCCAGTGCGCCAGCCAGTCGCATTGTTTATCGCTTCCATGCCCGTGATCTGCACCTGGTGCTCGGCCCCGGTGCCGACGGTAAACCGGTGCGATTCAAAGTGCTCATTGACGGCAAAGCCCCAGGCGATGCCCACGGCACCGATGTGGCACCCGATGGCAGCGGCAGCGTGAATTCACAGCGTTTGTATCAATTGGTACGCCAGAGCGGCAGCGTGACCGACCGCACGTTCAGCATCGAGTTTCTCGATCCGGGTGTTTCGGCGTACGCGTTTACGTTCGGTTGAAGTCATTTCATTTGTTGAGGAGTCTGCTCCATGAAAACCCTGTTCACCTGGCGCCGCACCCTGTTGGGAATGGCCGCTGCCGGCATTATCAGTCAGTGCTCGGCGTTCTCGTTCGGAGCCGAAGAAGCCGTCGTCATCCCTCCGCCGGCGCTGGATGAAACGACCCAGGCCCACAGCGAAAAAGTGGTGTTTGCCGGCGGGTGTTTTTGGGGCGTCCAAGGCGTTTTTCAGCACGTTAAAGGGGTGAAGAAAGCGGTTTCCGGTTACGCCGGCGGTGCGGCCAACACCGCCCAATATGAACGGGTCAGCGAGGGCGATACCGGCCACGCGGAGTCCGTCGAGGTCACGTTCGACCCGACTCAGGTCAGTTACGGGACGCTGCTGCAGATCTATTTTTCGGTGGCCCACAACCCCACCGAACTGAACCGCCAAGGCCCCGACAGCGGCACTCAATACCGATCGGCGATTTTCACTGAGAACACCGAACAGCAACGCGTCGCCCAGGCTTACATTGCCCAGCTAGACGCTGCTCATTTGTTCAACAAACCTATAGTGACCAAGCTGGAAACCTACAACGCCTTCTACCCGGCGGAGGAGGAGCACCAGGATTTTCTGACCGAGCACCCGACCTATCCGTACATCGTGATCAACGATCTACCGAAAGTGGCGCAGTTGAAGCAGTTGTACCCCGATCGTTATCAGGAGAAGCCGGTGTTGGTGAAGGCGGGGATGTGAGTGGAAGCGATAACGGGGGGTTACCCCGAAATCATATTCTTGCCCGACACCTTCGACCGATAAAGCGCCTGATCAGCCCGAGCCAGCAACCCGGTCTGCTGTTCTTCCTCAAAGCGCTGGACCACGCCGAAACTCATGGTCACTTGAAACGCGCCCACCGGTGGCAGGCGCGACAGGCCATCGCGGATTTTCTCGGCCAGGATTCTGGCGTCAGCCAACGGGGTATCGGGAAGGATCATGATGAACTCGTCACCGCCCCATCGCGCCAGCAGATCGCCTTCGCGCACGAAGTGCTTCACGCCCTCGACCACCTGCACGATGGCGGCATCACCCAAGGCATGGCCGTAGTGATCGTTAATGATCTTGAAATCGTCGATGTCCATGGCGATCAGGGACAGGGGACGTCGAAAGCGCTGGGCGCGTTCGCATGCCTGAGGCAGGCTTTTTTCCATCAGGTAGCGATTGGCGATGGACGTGAGTGTGTCGGTTTCCGCGAGTTTGCGGTTCTCTTCGAGTTGAATCTGCAGCTGCTGATTGACCCGGGACAATTCCCGAGTGCGCTCTTCAACGATGGCTTCAAGGGAATGAGCGCGTCGTTCCAGTTCCTCGAGCAGACGTCGTTTGTCGTCGATGCTGCGATGCGCGCCGACCATCCGCGCCACCGTGCCGTCGGCATTGCGGGCCACCACATAGCCGCGGTCTTCGATCCAGGTGTAGCTGCCGTCGAGCATGCGGCAGCGATATTCGGCTTGATAGGTGGGGGCGCGCTGTTTCAGGTAGTCATCAAACACGGCCATGACGCGGGGGTAATCGTCAGGGTGGATGAGGTTTTCCCAGGTCAACGCGGTGTTGTCCAAGGAATGAGGCTCATAGCCGAGCATCTTGTACCAACCAGGGTTGCGGTAAACAAAACCGGTGTTGGCGTTCCAGTCCCAAATGCCATCGCTGACCAGCTCCAGAATGGTGTGGAGCAGGTCTTCGCTAAAATCTGACACATTGAATTTCAACGGCGTGATATTTGATGCTTCCCCCATCACCGCTCTCCCTGACGCACAGATATCGATTGATTCGCCTGGCGTCGAGATTAGTTCATGGCGCATTGCCACGGCTAGTGTTTGCCCCACAACTGCATGGCAAAGTCGACGAAGTGGCGTAGTTTCGGCAGCCGGTAGCGATCCTGGGCGTACACCAGGTGCATGGGCCGGCTCGGCAGTTGATAGTTCTGCATCAATGCCACCAGTTTTCCGTTGAGCAGGTCTTGTTCCACCAGTGCATCGGGCAACATCACGATGCCCATTCCGGTTCGGGCCGCCTGATGCAACCCCGCCGAACTGTTGATCAACATCGGACCACTGACGGCCACCATCACTTCGCCTTCCGGTCCGCTCAGGCGCCACTGTTTTTCGACCGATTGCCAGTCGTCTCCGACCGGGTAGGCAAAGGACAAGCAGTCGTGATGTTGCAGGTCTTCGGGTTTTTCCGGCGTTGATCGGCGTGCCAGGTACTCCGGTGATGCGCACATGGTCAGGGTGTAGTCGGTCAGCGGCCGGGCGATCAGGTTCGATGGGTCAATGGTGCCCAGGCGAAACGCCACATCAAGGCCGTTTTCGAGCAGGTCAGGGCGCCCGTTGGTGAGCACCACGTCCAGTTTGACCTGCGGACATTGAAGCGAAAATTCGCTGAGCGCAGGCGCGAGTCTTTCCGTGCCGAAGGTCAGTGGTGCCGTGATGCGCAAAGTGCCACTGGGCGCGTCCTGACTCTGTTCGGCCAGGCGTTCGGAATCGGCGACCAATCCCAATACTTCAAGGCAGCGCTGGTAATAGGCCGAGCCGAATTCCGTCAGGCGCTGGCGCCGTGTCGTGCGGTTGAGCAGGCGTACACCCAGGCGTTGCTCCAGTGCCCGCAGGTGATTGCCGACCATGGTCGTGGACATTTCACACTGCTGCGCGGCGGCGGTCATGCTGCCGGCTTCCACTACGCGTACGTAAACGGTCATTGCCTGGAACAAATCCATTATCAAGCCCGGCTTTAAGATGATTGAAGTATTGCAGCGTTTATCCAGCTCAGGTGGCTAACCATACTGCAAAAACACCGACCATTGATGGAGCTTGATGCCATGACCGCCGCCTGCCTGATGAGCACTTACCAACCGCTGGCCCTGAGTTTCAGCAAAGGGGTGGGCACGCGCCTTTGGGATGACGCGGGTCGTGAATACCTGGACGCCGTGGCGGGCGTGGCGGTGACCAACGTTGGCCACTCCCATCCTCGAATCGTCTCGGCGATCACTGAGCAAGCCGGTTTGCTGTTGCACACGTCCAACCTCTACAGCATCAATTGGCAACAACGGTTGGCGCAACGGCTGACAACGTTGTCCGGCATGGAGCGGGCGTTCTTCAACAACTCCGGTGCCGAAGCCAACGAAACCGCGCTGAAACTCGCACGGCTTTATGGCTGGCACAAAGGCGTCGAGCAACCGCTGGTGGTGGTCATGGAAAACGCTTTTCATGGTCGGACGCTGGGCACATTATCCGCCAGCGATGGCCCGGCTGTGCGCTTGGGGTTCAATGAGTTGCCGGGGGATTTCGTCAAAGTACCGTTCGGAGATCTCAGTGCACTGGATGCCGTTCAGCAAGCCCACGGCCAACGAATCGTGGCGATCCTGATGGAGCCGATCCAGGGCGAAAGCGGTGTGCAGCTGGCGCCGCCGGGCTATCTCAAAGCGGTGCGCGAACTCTGCAACAAGCGCTCGTGGCTAATGATGCTCGACGAAATCCAGACCGGCATCGGTCGCACCGGACAATGGTTCGCGTTCCAGCACGAGGGTATTGTTCCGGACGTCATGACCTTGGCCAAAGGGCTGGGCAACGGCATCCCCATCGGTGCCTGCCTGGCCCGGGGCAAAGCCGCCGATTTGTTCACTCCGGGCAGCCATGGCAGCACGTTTGGTGGCAATCCACTGGCCTGCCGTGTGGGTTGCACCGTGCTGGACATCATCGAAGAACAAGGTCTTCTGGACAACGCCAGGCTTCAGGGCGAACGTCTGCTCGCCAGATTACGCAGCGAATTGGCGGACAATCCGAACGTCCTGGCAATCCGTGGTCAAGGCTTGATGGTCGGCATCGAACTCAAGCAACCGATCCGCGACCTGACCCTGATCGCCGCGCGCGATCACGGTTTGCTGATCAATGTGACACGCGGGAAAACCATTCGCTTGCTGCCGCCGTTGACGATTGATGAGCGGGAAGTGGAGATGGTTGTCAGAGGCGTTTGTCGGGCCGTGACCATTGCCTGACACACGTTCCCGATCGTTCCCGCGCTCTGCGTGGGAACGATCAAATGTTCACTCTTCTATAAGTTTTCCGGCGTTAGTCTTCCCCGCGCGCAGGCTACCAATCGATTTGATCAGGCGTTCTGCGTTAGCAGGAGAGCGTAGTAGATAGGCCGTCTCCTCGGCAGCAGACAGATCTGAATACGGCCGCTCCCCCAAGCTTTCCACCAACCGAACCAGATACCCATCTGGATCCTGCACCAGAAATTCGCGTTGCCCGACCTCCACCGCATCGGCGCGATACCAGACATCGGCGCACGGGCGAAACAGTGGCCATTCGACTTCCGACAATCGCTCAAGTATCGGTTCGACGAGATCGACGGTGATCTGAAAGTTGATACCTCGACCAAACGGTGCTTCCAATGCGCCCGTCATCCACTGGCCGTCATCCGGAGCATATTGCTCCAGCATGATCTGTGCGCCGTTGTTATCGAGGTAGGCGAAACCCGCTTCCGGGCGTTCGTAAGCAATCTTGAAACCGATCAATGAGGTCCAGAAATGAAGGCTGTTCTTGAGGTCGATGACCATCAGTTCGGGGACCAACTTGCTCCGTGCAAACATACCTATCCTTGTTAAACCGTGTGGGAGGATTTGGCGAAAGCGCTGATCTCGCCTCGATCCATGAGTTTGATTTTTGAGCCCGTGAACGTTGCGAACAATTGCCGGTGTACGGTAAACCCACTGGCGTCTTCGCGCATCCGATAACTGGCGGCCCATTCGACCAACGCTATCAGCAACTCGTCATTGTCCGGTCTATGTTCTCGTTGACGAATATTGGCCACACAGCTGTCGTCATCCACACACAACCAGATCAGCGCCGTTGCCCTGTGGATAAGTTCTCTGACAATCCAGCCATAAACACCTTCGATCACCCACTGATCTTCAGCGGCCGCCACCCGCGCTATGTCCAGTGCCGCGGCATATGGGCGGGCGATGCTGTGTTCGTCCGACACCCAGTAAATCAGGTCGAGATCGATCCATGGCACCTTGAGTTGTGCGGCCAATCGTTCCGCCAGCCAGCTTTTGCCGGCGCCGGAGTTGCCGATGATCAGCGTGCGGGTGAGGTTCATGGTGACTCGCCGTTTCAGTCGTCATGTTCAGGCGCAACCATCCGGGTCTTGGGCGAGCCGTTTGAGTTGTGCTGATAAATAGCCTGGGGTTGCCCTTTATCATTGAAGTACACCTGGCCGATACCCGCCGAGTTCCATAACCGTTCTCCGGCCTCGGCGTGTTCGGGGATGTGCGGGACGATGCGCATGCGTCGGCGTTTGGTCAGCCAGTTCAGGGGCGAGCGCGGCGAGTAGAGCCAGCGATTGAGGCGGTCGAACCATTCGAGCAGCCTCGGTGGGAATTCATTCTTGATGCCACTGCTGGTGATCTGCCAGATTTTCGGGCCGGCCTTACGGTGCCGGATCAGCACTTCGTAGACGAAGGAATAATGCACATCACCGGACAGCACCACGTAGTTACCCGGTGTGCGCGAGTGTCGGAAGATGTTCAGGATCACTTGCGCCGCGCCGCGATGGGCCATCCAGTTTTCGGCGTCCACCAGCAGGGGATAACCGAACCAGCTGAAGACTTTCTGTACGGTTTCGATCAGTTTGACGCCGAAGATCGGCGCGGGTGACACGATGATCGCCGACGGATGATCGAGCAGTTCCTGTTGCAGCTCGCTGAGGGCTTCCCAGTCGAGCAGGCCCGACGGTTGCTTGAGGTTCATCTCGCTGCGCCAGCGCCGGGTGCGGGTGTCGATCACCACCAGGGCGGGCGTGGTGGGCAGCACGTAATGCCACTGCTGAAAGCTCAACAGCGCATCGATCAAGTCATCCTGCACCGGACTGTCGAGGTAACGGTCGGCCCCGGTGACGCTGAGCAAACGGGTTTTTTCCAGCACATCGCTGAACGCGTCGGGGTTATTGCCCCAACCCTGGCACAGCATGTAGGCGATCAAGGCGTTGCCGATGATGCGCTTGGAGAACGGATGGCCGTATGCCGTTTCCTCCCATTGCGCGGAAAGGTTCCAATCGTCGGTGATGTCATGGTCATCGAAAATCATCAGGCACGGCAGATGCGCCATGGCCCGAGCGACGCCGCCCAGACCGGCCTTGAAGCCATCGATATGGGTCTGTTCAGCGGCATAACGCTTGCGTCTTTCAGGCGTCAGCGCAGGCGGTTGCGGGGCGATCAATGTCCACGGCGTCGGCGACCAGACCAGCAGGTACATGGCCATCACTTCAGCGAACGTCATCAGGTGATTGTCGGCACTGCTGCTGGTGAAGATCGGCTTGCGCGCGCCGCCGAAAAATCGATCACGCAGGGTTTCATTGCTCTTGAGCGCCGGTAACAAATCCGCACGGTGGTAGTAGCTGGCCGGGTGCTCATAAAGCTTGGCGCTGTCGTTGACTACGGCGCCTTCGAGGTGTTCTTGGAACAGGCCCAACCGCTCGATCAGGGCGTGAATCGCCCGCAACATTGGTCCCGCCACATCGTCGGCGTAGACCTGATCGCCGGTCATCATCAACAGCGCCGGGCGCTGCGATGCGTCATGTTCCTTGGCCAATAGACCGTCGACACAGAGCAAGCCATCGGTGGCCGGGTGATGGGGTTTACGGCAGGAGCCATGCAGTAATTGATCGATGCGCGAGCGCAGGACGAAGTTCGGGTTGCGCGCTTCACCGTAGAGCAAATGCGGGGCCCACTCAGCGATGCCCGTCCCGTCGATCAACAGGTCGTATTCGATCACGGTGTCGCAGGGCAGGGCGGTCGCCAGCGGCACATCGATCAAGTGAATAAACGCGTGAGTACCGATCGGGATGACGGTGCACTGTCCGGCATCCAGTCGGATGTCGTGATCTTGCAGGCGCAGCGTCAGCGACAGCGGCCGGGAGCCCACGAGCCACATGACCAGCCGTGCAGGTTCCAGTCGTCGCAACAACGGGCCGACCAGCACCGGTGGCAGAGAGTGGCATTCGTCAGGCAATGGCAGAGATACGGACATCCGGGTTCAAGGCTCTTGGCGCACAGGTCGGCGATGATAACGCAGAGTTCTGGCTGCCCTTCATCAATTGCCCGAGAGAGTCACTTGAGGGGAAAGATCGTGACCGACACCACCAGCGCAACCAGTGCGGCCACCAGGCTGCACGCTGCCGCAGCAAAATGTCGATAAGCGGGGGATTGTTCCTGGTTGCACTTGGTGAATACCAAGAGCCAGGTCCCGATCAGAGTGCCCATAAATGCCATCAGCGTATAAAGCGCAAAGGCCGGGGCTCGCGAGACGGGGGCGTCCGGGGTTAACCAGCTCGAGCAAAGAATCAGCACCGCAGTCCCGACAATGAAACTGGCCACGGCACCCGAGAGGTTCGCCAGCCAGATATTCAAAGGGCCACGGCTCTTCACAACCCAAATCCACATCCCTGCTGATGCAGCGAAGAACATCAACATACTGATTAACTGCATTCCATCTTCCCTGTTAACAACGTCGTGGGTCTTTGTTGAGGTGAGGCGATGGCAGGCACGATATCAAATCAGTGGCTCTGAGCTGAAGGAGGTTGTGGGTTTATATCGATTTGATTGAGTCGCAGCGCGAATCCAATGTAATGAGGGAGCAAGCTCCCTCACCACAAGTTGGGTGATCTTCAAGGTCAATCCAGACCTATGCCGCCCAGCCTGCCCCACTGACGGCTGCCTGCGCCAGTGGGTGCATGTCGGCCCCTTGATGCTCCGTCTGCCAGGCCAGCAATTCCTTGCGCATGCCGGGCGTCCAATACATCTGCAGGTGATTGCGCACGCCGAGCACGGCCGCTTGCTGATCCGGTTCGGTGGCGAAGTACTGGGCGATCTGGTTGGCCATCTTGATCAGGTTTTCAGTGCTCATCGGCGCACCTCCGCTTTAGCGCCACGGGCATGCCGGCGTTCCTTGAGCAAACGGTCCTGTTCATCACTGAAGGCCTGATAGCGTTTTTGCCACTCGGAAGGGTGGTAGACGCGGCTGACCTCCACGGCGGTGACCTTGTACTCCGGACAGTTGGTGGCCCAGTCGGAGTTGTCGGTAGTGATCACGTTGGCCCCCGATTCCGGGAAGTGGAACGTGGTGTACACCACGCCCGGCGCGACCCGTTCGGTGACCCGCGCACGCAGCACGGTCTGACCGGCGCGGCTGCCGATGCCGACCCAGTCACCTTCGTTGATGCCACGGCTTTCGGCGTCGGTCGGGTGGATTTCCAGACGGTCCTCGTCGTGCCAGGCGACGTTTTCGGTACGCCGGGTCTGAGCACCGACGTTGTACTGGCTGAGGATGCGTCCGGTGGTCAGCAGCAGCGGATAGCGATTGTTGACCTTCTCCTCGGTGGGCACGTAGCCGGTGAGCATGAAGCGCCCCTTGCCGCGCACGAATTCCTCGATGTGCATGGTCGGCGTGCCGTCCGGTGCTGCGGCGTTGCACGGCCATTGCAGGCTGCCGTGGCGATCCAGTTCGGCGTAGCTGACGTTGGTGAAGGTCGGCGTCAGGCTGGCGATTTCATCCATGATTTGCGATGGGTGCGTGTAGTTCATCGGGTAGCCCAAGGCATTAGCCAAAGCCACCGTGCCTTCCCAATCAGCCTTGCCGCCCAGCGGATCCATGACCTTGCGCACCCGGGAGATACGTCGCTCGGCGTTGGTGAAGGTGCCGTCTTTTTCCAGGAACGAACTGCCCGGCAGGAACACGTGGGCGAATCTGGCGGTTTCGTTGAGGAAAATATCCTGCACCACGATGCATTCCATGGCGGACAGGGCTGCGGTGACGTGCTGGGTATTCGGGTCGCTCTGGGCGATGTCTTCACCTTGGCAATACAAGCCCTTGAAGCTGCCGCTCAACGCCGCCTCGAACATGTTGGGAATGCGCAGGCCCGGGTCGGGTTGCAGGGTGACATTCCAGGCTTGTTCGAATTCTGCGCGAACGACCTCGTTGGAGATGTGGCGGTAACCGGGCAGTTCGTGGGGGAAGGAGCCCATGTCGCAGGAACCCTGAACGTTGTTCTGCCCCCGCAGCGGGTTCACGCCCACGCCTTCGCGGCCGATGTTGCCGGTGACCATGGCCAGGTTGGCGATGCCCATGACCGCAGTGCTGCCTTGGCTGTGTTCGGTGACGCCGAGGCCGTAGTAGATCGCCGCGTTGCCGCCAGTGGCATACAAACGGGCGGCGGCACGGATGTCGGCAGCGTCTACGCCGCAGATAGCGGCCAGCACTTCCGGCGAGTTTTCTGCGCGGCTGACGAACTCGCTCCAGCGAGCGAAATCGCTGCCCTCGCAACGGGCGTCGATAAAGGCTTGATCGAGCAAGCCTTCGGTGACGATGACGTGGGCCAAGGCGTTGAGCATCGCGACGTTGGTGCCCGGACGCAGGGCCAGGTGCAGTTCGGCGCGGGCATGCACCGAGTCCACCAGATCAATGCGGCGTGGGTCGATGACGATCAATCGCGCGCCTTCACGCAGGCGACGTTTGAGCTGGGAGGCGAACACCGGGTGGGCGTCGCTGGGGTTGGCGCCCATTACCAGAATCACGTCGGCCTGCATCACCGAGTCGAAACTCTGGGTGCCGGCGGACTCGCCCAGGGTTTGTTTCAGGCCATAACCGGTCGGTGAATGGCAGACCCGCGCACAGGTGTCGACGTTGTTGTTGCCGAAGGCGGCGCGCACCAGTTTTTGCACCAGGTAGGTTTCTTCGTTGGTGCAGCGGCTGGAGGTGATGCCACCAATGGAGTCGCGGCCGTATTTTTGCTGCAACCGGCGGAATTCGCTGGCGGCGTAGGTCACCGCTTCATCCCAGCTGACTTCCTGCCACGGGTCGTTGATGTGTTTACGGATCATCGGCGTGGTGATGCGATCCGGGTGGGTGGCGTAGCCCCAGGCAAAGCGCCCTTTGACGCAAGAGTGGCCGTGGTTGGCCTGACCGTTCTTGTCCGGAACCATGCGCACCAGTTGATCGCCTTTCATCTCGGCGCGGAACGAGCAGCCCACGCCGCAATAGGCACACGTGGTGATCACGCTGCGTTCGGGCTGACCCAGTTCGACCACGCTTTTTTCCATCAGCGTCGCGGTAGGGCAGGCTTGCACACAGGCGCCGCAGGACACACATTCCGACTCAAGGAAATTCTCGCCACCTGCGGCCGCGACCCGGGATTCGAAACCGCGTCCGGTGATGGTCAGGGCAAACGTGCCCTGGGTTTCTTCGCAGGCACGCACGCAGCGGTTGCAGACGATGCACTTGCTCGGGTCGTAGTCGAAGTACGGGTTGGAGGTATCCTTCACGTCGGCCAGATGGTTATCGCCTTCATAGCCGTAACGCACTTCCCGCAGGCCGACCTGACCGGCGACAGTTTGCAGTTCGCAGTTGCCGTTAGCCGAGCAGGTCAGGCAGTCCAGCGGGTGATCGGAGATGTACAACTCCATGACGTTGCGCCGCAGGGTCGCGAGTTTTGGTGTCTGGGTGTGCACGCTCATGCCTTCGCTGACCGGCGTGGTACAGGACGCCGGATAACCGCGCATGCCGTCGATCTCCACCAGGCACATGCGGCAGGAGCCGAAGGCTTCCAGGCTGTCGGTGGCACAGAGTTTCGGAATGGTGGTGCCCAGCAGCGCGGCGGCACGCATCACCGAAGTGCCTTCGGGCACGCTGATGCTGCGGCCGTCGATGCTCAGGGTGACTTGCACCTCGCTTTCACGGGCAGGAGTGCCGAGGTCGATATCGGTGTTCGGGTCGAAGAGAGTGATCATTGCTCGGCCTCCGAGGGCTGCAAGCCGAAGTCGGCGGGGAAGTGCTTGAGGGCGCTGGCAACCGGGAAGGAAACCATGCCGCCCAACGCGCACAGCGAACCGTATTGCAGGGTGTCGCACAGGTCCTTGAGGATGATCACCTGCTCATCGCGACCCTTCTGGTCAGGCGCTGCCAGCAAGCGGTCGATCACCTCCACGCCACGGGTCGAGCCGATGCGGCAAGGGGTGCATTTTCCACAGGATTCCTCGGCGCAGAACTCCATCGCGAAACGCGCCATGTGGGCCATGTCCAAAGTGTCGTCCGCCACCACCACACCACCGTGACCGAGCATCGCGCCGATGGCGGCGAAGGCTTCGTAATCCAGCGGCGTGTCGAATTGCGATGGCGGCACCCAGGCGCCGAGCGGGCCGCCCACCTGCGCAGCCTTCAACGGCCGGCCACTGGCGGTGCCGCCGCCGTAATCTTCCACCAACTCCCGCAGCGTCAGGCCAAAGGCCCGTTCCACCAAACCGCCGCGACGAATGTTGCCTGCCAGTTGGAAAGGCATCGTGCCGAGTGAACGGCCCATGCCGTAATCGCGATAGAACTGCGCACCCTTGGCCAGAATCAGCGGCACCGAGGCCAGGGTCAGCACGTTGTGCACCAGCGTCGGCAGGCCGAAAAGCCCCTTCAAGGCAGGAATCGGTGGCTTGGCGCGGACGATCCCGCGTTTGCCTTCGAGGGAGTCCAGCAGCGCGGTTTCTTCACCGCAGATGTAAGCGCCGGCCCCGACACGCACTTCCATATCGAAGGCCAAACCACTGCCGCCGACATTGGCGCCGAGGTAACCGTTGGTCCGGGCAATCTCCAGCGCTTCATTCAGCGTGGCGACGGCCTGTGGATATTCCGAGCGGACATAGATGTAGCCGTAAGTGGCACCGACGGTGATGCCAGCAATGGCCATGCCTTCGATCAGCAGGAAAGGGTCGCCTTCCATCAACATACGGTCGGCGAACGTGCCGGAGTCGCCTTCGTCGGCGTTGCACACGATGTATTTCTGCACCGCTTGGGTGGCGCGCACCGTGCGCCATTTGATCCCGGCGGGGAAGGCGGCGCCGCCACGGCCACGCAAGCCCGAATCGAACACCGCGGTCGCGGTTTCATCACCGCCAATAGTGACGGCCCTGGTTAAACCCTCGAAACCGCCATGGGCCCGGTAGTCGTCCAGCGACAACGGCCGGGTGATGCCGGCGCGGGCGAACAGCAAACGTTGTTGAGACTTCAGATACGGCAATTCTTCCACCAGGCCCAAGGCCAGTGGGTGCGAGGACGGGTCGCCTTCCAGCGCATCGAGCACGGACAGCACATCGCTAGCGGTCAGCGGGCCAAAACCGATACGGCCTTGCGGGGTGTCCACTTCCAGCAAGGGTTCTAGCCAATACAGGCCGCGAGAGCTGGTGCGTTGCAGGTCCTGGCTGGCAAGGGCAGACGCCACCGCATCGGCACCCACGGCACGGGCCAGGGAATCACAGGATAGATAGAGGCTCATACGTCCTCCCGGCAAGCGTCAAGCAATGCATCCAGACGCTCGGCACTGAGCCGCGCATGCACCTGACCATCCAGCTCCAGTGCCGGCGAACAAGCGCAGGCACCGAGGCAATACACCGGACGCAAACTGATGCTGCCGTCGGCGCTGCTGCCGTGATCGTCCAGTTGCAGGCGATCACGCAACTGCGCGGCCAACTGCTCGGCACCACGACTCTTGCAGGACTCCGCCCGACACAGCCGCAGGATATGCCGGGCCGGAGGCGCGGTGCGGAAGTCATGGTAGAAGCTGATCACGCCGCGAATCTCGGCCTGACTCTGATTGAGGGCGTGGGCAATCTCGGGGATGGCGGCATCGGGGATGTAACCGATACCGGCCTGAATCTCATGAAGGATGGGCAACAGTGCACCCGCAGAGCCCTTGTGGCGCTCCAGCACGCTGTTGACCATAGGCAATTGCAACATCTCATCAGGCATACAGCATTCCTCACGGTCACGGACAAACCAGGCGGTTGTCGGTCGTCCGAAAGTGTCGGCTGCGGCATTCACACCACGTCACGGTATCGTGGCATTGTCAGGCCGTTGGCCAGGGCACCCTGAGCGGGCATCTTGTTGTGCCCGGCACGGTCTTCGCCGCACCTCTACTGGGCATAAAGGGCAGCTTGCCACGCTGCTATTGATCGAACTGCACCAAAGCGACGTGTTCGGTTCTGCCTACGACTCTCCATTAAGTCTAGATGAGAGCCGCGCGGGGCGTTTACTCACCGGCCTAATGCCCTGAGGGCTTGTCGATGGGGGATGTATAGCAAGCATCGCAGGTGAGAAACAGCATCAGATTCGTGGGCAATTCAGGGAGCAGATGCGTTGATCTATCCCGCTATAACCGAAAGCCTTCCACCATGAGCCGAATAACAAAAAGCCCCGAAAAACCTCGAGGCAAATCCAAAATCCCAACCACCCCACAAAACCCCTGTGGGAGCCAGCCTGCTGGCGATAGCGCCAGCCCAGCCAACATCAATGCTGGAAGCTAGCCACACCCTCTCAGCCATCGCCGCCATCCGCTTGGGTTTAGGCACAAACCAGTGTTTTACGTGACGTCGACGTTGACATAGCCATCCGTCTTCGACAGCATCAATCCCAATCGCGCCCGATCCTCTGGTGCTGGCTTAGTCCGGCATTACGTTCGGGCCTTCTTGTTTATGGAACATGGAAGTTGCCTAAACCAACTCTTCCAAAGCCGTTCCAACCACCAGCTGTAGGAGCGAGCCTGCTCGCGAAAAACTCAAGGCAACCACCACTCGCGCTGAATGCCCAAGCCCCTCGCGCCCAAACCCACTCTACATGCGCTAGACCTTATTTCTAGAACCTAAAAGCTACTCTTTAGCTTCCGATGCCCACTTGGACATCGGTGCAACAGTTCGATCCCGCGTCAGCACCTTCGCCACATCATCAACCACCGCCTTACCCATCGCCGTCAAATAATGCGCAGCCCAGGCATGGCGGTCAGTGTCTGTGGCATACGCAGCATCTTCATTCAGCTTCTTGGCGAGAAACAGAAAGTCAGAAGCCATGGATAACGCATCGCCGAGGGGAACGCCGCGAGTGACGTGGAAGAGTGGTTGATCCGCGCAGTAGATGGCGGGAGTCAGGCCGATGGTTTGGAGTTCTGGTTGATCGGTCATTGGCCACCTCCGATGAAGGAGAGGCGGTGGGAGAGGGTGGACAGTGGGTCGTTACGCAACTGAGAGTCGCGCTGAAGGAAAAGCCAAAATTTGTACGGATTGATGCTGCGCATTATCAGACTCCTTGATATGTGAAGCTGCCGCATCCGTTTCCACACGAATGGGTGACAGCTGTGCGCAGGGTGGAAAACCGGGAATCAAGGAAACCGGCACGCCCGAAGACGTCCCACGCACAGCCGCCATAACTCACGCCGCAGACACAAAAAAAGCGCCGGCAGACGTGATGGGGGCGCTGTTGCGCCTTGAATTACACGGGTTTCCACACCCGGTCGCTGAATTGGCAGCGACGGTGGAAGCGTAGCGTGCAGACACTTTCCCTGCAACCTTTGAAAGCTTCGACCTCAAACCATTCTTGGTGAGCATAATGTAGGTAGTCCGCTTTTTTATTTTCCGCCTTTTTATACGTGTTTCTCGCTAGGAAGGTCCTTGAATAGATAAAGCTTACGCCCTTGCTAGCGGAGTAAACGTTATTCATATCTCTTCTTCGCTCTGTCCGAATGCGCGACATGGTTCGTAAGAAGGTTAAATTATTGATGTTTAAAAGAAATAACAGTTAAAAGGAATTTGGGCTTGTTGATGGCGTGGGCTATATGCCATTATCGGTGGAAATGTTGACTTAGGATGTGTCTCATGCCAGTTAAAAGGAAAATAAATTTTGCATATCTATCTCCAGGATGGGGATTTATTGGGGGCGATAAGTCAGTATTAAAGAATAATAGGAAGGTTACTGCTGAAGAATATGAGCCGGAAATGGCTGGTAATCTATTTTGTCCCGGCTGCTGTACTAATATCGAGCGGACCCCGAAGGGAAAAGATCTCTTTGCTAATAATAGAGAAGCATTTTTCCGTCATTTATCGAAATGGAAGCATATAGCTTGCTACTTGAGGGCGAAAAAGCCGCTTGGTAAACGTTATAATAGTTGGGAGGAAGCTAAGCGCGCTATAGATCACGAGGAGCTTTCTATTATTAGTCAGTTTCTTCAAGCTAAGCCTGAGGTAATAGTTCCACCTTCAACTGAGTATGATGAAACGGTCGTTGAAGATGAGAACGGCCCCGATACTCCCGTTCCGATTGGACGCCATCATGGAGAGTCATTTCAACTTCCCAGCAAAATATCTACCGTTGCTGGCATCTGCCGTAATTTTGAAGTAAATCTTCAGAAGTACTTTTATTTGCCTGAGGCGAAACACGCTATAAATTTGGCGGAGCTATTAGTTAATGTCGCCGATGTGGACTACAACATCATGGATGTAGATCAAGTTCCAAAACTATATTTTGGTAGGATTGCTCGCTCGTGGAATGCTGGCTCTTATTCGGGGTCGACGAGAATGACAAGGCTTAAGTGTGGTGAAGCTGTAAAAGACTTTACATTGAAATTGACCGATGGTTTTTCGCGAGATAAAAATATAAATGATAACGCGAAAGATCGTATTGTGATGTTTTATGGGAAAATTACAACTAATGGGATTGGTTTGGCTGCTGAAGGTTTGGCTTGGGGGGAAGTGTCTTTGCTCCCAGCTAAATATAATGATCTACTGCTTCCAGGGTGAAGTATTAACGATAGAAAGGCGGCGTGCATAGCATTTCAATGAATAACGTGGTACGTCATTTTTTATTTAATTACTAGTTGCTCGCCTAGGTGGCTGGTTTTTTATAACTACTCCTGGAAGCTATCCTTTCATTCCCGTTTTTTATCATGGCGAGATACGCTCTGTTTTTTGATGGTGGAAATATGCGATGAATGACCAAAAGAAGTTAGTTGGGCGACGGTTGTAGTATTGCCGTGCTGTGCTGACGGCCCTTGAAAAAAAACGCGTGTTTGCGTGCTGTTGACTAAAATGCGAAGTGAGTTGACTGAAAATACGTTTGGGATGGCTTGGTAACGGAGCGTCGGATAATGATTGAACAACTTAAACAAATAACAAATCTTAGAACTTATGTTGCATCTGTCGTTGTGTTCGTTGGTGGGGTTTTATTGCTTGCTATAAGCGAAAGGTCAGCATTCTCTGAGGGGTATTTGTGGGTAAAGTCACTACTATCAAATATCGGCGCGCTACTTATTGCTTCGGTATCGATTGCAATGCTTTGGGAGCTCTTTTCGAAAAGATCATTCTTGGAGGAGCTGCTGGCGAAAACTGGCTTAGCCGAAGACATTAGAACCGTCGGTGTGACGGGGATATCATTGAACCCTGTACAAGGTCCAAATTTTTCCAAGCTGATTAGAGCGTGTGAGAGGCTTGATATGTTTGTATGTTATGCCAACACTTGGAGAGCAACATTTGAAGAAGATTTAAAATTTTTGGCCGCCAAAAGAGGTAGTAGAATTAGATTGATAGTGCCGGATCCTGATAATGAGGAGATAATGAAAGATCTGGCAAAAAGGTTTAATGCTAATGATGCTGCGACGATGCAGGGTCGAGTAAGGCAGGCTATTAAGGAATATATAGCTCTATTTGCGTCGGTGGGTAATGATAAACTGGATTTTAGTGTTTGGATTCATGATGAGACACCTGTCACGAGCTTCTATCGTTTCGATCGGTGTGCAGTTGTTACCCTATATAAACATTCTAAGGGGAGGGGGAATGCCCCAACGATAGTCGCGGAACGTGGAGGTGCACTATACAATTACATTGAGTGCGAAATTGATTCTATGATAAAGGGAATAGCACCTTATCCACAGCTGGCACGCAAGATTTATCCTCAGGTTTAGCTTTCTCTTTAATGATAAGTTTAAGAGCGAAAATAAATCTGTAACTACCCGCCTAATACCAATTTGGCTTAGGCGGGTCAGTCATGCGAGCTCTGTCTAATGACGGTTCTTCCAGCTTGGCGGAATAAGTGCGTTATCTTCACGGAACTCAGGGAGAACGTGCACGTTTGCTACGTTCTCAAAAAGAGTAACCGGAACGTGTTCTAGTACAATCATTTGAAACTCGGCACCATAGGTTTTTTTCATCCGCTTCACAAAATTACCTAATAGATCAAAGACCTGACTGATTTTGGCCGCGTCTGAGCTTTGGATATGACTTTCGTCTGTGATTTTTTCCTCTCCATAATAGGGCCGACTTGGCTGATCAATGAATAGAAACGCAGGAACGAATATGGAATCTTTGCTAATCGCAGCTTCATGCAGTGCAAGGAAAAGGAAAAGGTGCATGAACATGTGGTTTGAGCTACTGCCAACGTTCTCTACTAACGCTGAGCGAGGTTTTCTGAGTTGTAGTTTTTTATCTTTGTAGTTGAAGGATACTTGGTAAGAAGCATAGTTGTCCATTGCTGCAGCTGCTTCACTGAGTAGTGCAAGTGCAATATCATTGATCTGATTTATTGTATTGGTTCGGATGTCGTTAACATCATCTACGTTGATGCTTTCAAGTTCTTCTAATAGTTCTTGAATTTTACCTTCATAGCTAGTGTTGTCATCACTGACAACATCTCCATATGTCTCCAATTGGGTTTTGACGCGAGTAACAAATCTGACCAGGTCAATGAACGCTTCAAATGACTTTGGCTTTTGAGGTAGTGATTCGATTAGTTCCTCAATGCCTTTCTTTTGGTTTTCCAGATCCCTCATCATAGTACTGACTTGGGTATCAGCAGGTTGCTTGGAGGCTGTGGATTTTTTTAAGGCCAGCAAATCAACCGTAAGGCAATTTATGAGGTCATCAAATATTTCGGTTTTTAAAACTTGATCTGCTTGTGCTAGAAGAGTTTCAAGAGGTTTTAGGCTGTCAAGAGTTACCTTGAGTGTTGCCTTGTATTCCTTGTGTTCATCAGAAAACTCCCTAAGCCTCCGCATCCGGCGGTTGATTTCAAACAATTGAGCTTTTGCATCTGCCAGTCGTTTAGCGTCCTGGCCCAGTGCGTCTGGGGTAGGGTCGTTATCAAATACTTCTTTTAAGAAATCAATTGATACTTTCTTTGGTACTTTATCGATCAAGCCATACTCGGCGGCTGAAGCAGCTATTTTTCGAGCTTCGCTTTCAAATAAGTGTCTACCATTTGAGAGTACGTCTTTTTTCTTTTCGAGTTTGTCGATAGCTCGCTGTAAGTCCTCTGCGCGCTCCCGCGATGAAATATTTTCTAAGTTATCGACACCTAGTCCCAAATCGAGAACGCGGGGCAGGGCGACACGATATCTATCTTTAGTTTGATTGTCGAAGTAAACGTCGCTGTTGGTAATTATGTTTTCTGAAATAGTATTGAATAGTAAAAAATACCTGAAAGAGACTTGAGTTCCTTGTTTTACTCCGCGTCCGCCATAAAGAACTACGCTAGCATCTAGCCCGAATTCGCTTTGCAGAATAGTCTTTACATCATCACTCACTGCGTTGGGAGTTGGTATCTCTGGTAGGGCACCGATACTTGAAAAATATAACTGGTCAGAAACTTTTTGAGCGGTCGGACTTTTTCGTGCAATCGTGTAATTTTTGTCGTTAATGTAAAATTGAATGCCGTACCATGACACGTTGTCGTTGATAACGTCATGGGGGAGTTTGTGTTCACTGGCGAGCAGGCAATAATCGATTATATGAAGTAGTGAGGTTTTTCCCCTATTGCTACTGCCGGTTAATACATTTATTTGGCCGCGTTTGAACTCGATGTCTCTGGTTTCGTTATGTGTGGACCATAAGCGAATTTTGTCGATGCCGAATTTCACAGTTGTATCCTAAGATTCAAATAAAGTTCTTCTTCTGATGAGTCTAGAAGCGCCGCAATTTCAGCTGAAGCAGTATTTATTAGCTGCGAGCGTTTGCCGAGATTAGAATTCACGGCAAAGTCTTTCAGTTTGAAAAGAGTGTTGTCAAATGTAATAAAGCCGAGTTCGTTTAGTAGCTGTATACCATTTATTGAATGAAGTAGGCTTGCGTGAAAGCGCTGATTAAAGTTTTGGGCGAAATCTGGCCGCATTGCTATGAGTGAGGCAATTTCTCGTGAGCGAGTGTTGGCGTTTGCTAAAAACTTCAGTGTGGGTGCATGCATGACTATAGGCATGATAGTTAACGCCTTGGCGAGGCTTAAAGATGCACAGTGACTCAGTGTGCATCCAATAGCGACGGCGGCGATACCAGCATTATTGTAACCACTCCAGGTGGTTTGGATGTTTGATCCGTATTCCATGGTCAAATTTTATCCCAGTCGCGGTGCCATCCAATGGTGTTGTTGTCGGAAAGTACGTACAGTTCACCGTTGGAGTATTCCGTATTGAGTTCATCATCGCCGAGCAAGTATTTATCCATACGCATATTGTCGACGATACTAAGTCCCTTCTCCTTGATTTGTTCTTCGCTGCACTTGCGGAACGCCGCGCGATGGCTGTTTCGCCACCTTAGATGCACGTCTCTGTGGAGTGCATCTATCTCATCCGCAACAATTTCTCCCGCTTGTAGCCATTGCTCCAGGCTTCGTGCTAGGCGGACCTTATACGTTGAGTATTCTGTGATAATCTCATCATCTTGCTCGCAGATATCATCAACAGCTATGAGTTGGTTGACAAATCTCTGCGCGAGCAAGTCGGAAGGAAGGGCAGGTTCAAAATGTAGAGTTGAAAGGCGTTTGCTACGTGCGTCCTTGAATATTTTTTGGTACTTTTTGTTGAAGTCGTCGAAAAGGATTGTGGTGGCAGATCCAGCTGTAATGGAAATAAAACTATCATCTCGGACGTTCGAATTTATTCTATCGTACACTTCATCGATCTTGCTCTTTTCTATGAATTTACATTCAATAGTGTCTTTGATTTTTTGGATAATGTCAGACTCTCCAATATTGAATATTATTTTTTTGAAGAACTCCCGTTTTGCATAGTCTGATAGGGCTTTGACGGTGTTTATGTAGCCTTTAATCGTAGCGTCAGTAGTGGATTTTTCTAGAGCGTCAAGTTTGGAGTTGATTTTGGAGGCGTTTTCAGGGGTTGTATCTTCAATGTATGAAGTTATCAGTGTCGTAAAGGTATTTGTTTTGCTTGTACTTTTATTGGTGACTAAATGGAATTCCGTCTTTCTTATAAAGTTAATTTGTTCGGGTTCTGTGCTGCGTTTATCATTTGGATCTGAAATTACCTTCGCCCAGTTGTGCAGAGTTTTCCATAAGTCTCCATCCAGTTCTGTCAAAGCAATAGGACTACCATCAGCTTGCTTCTGAATTGTATGCTTGAGCTGAAACAACATTTGAACATCGTTGTCCAGTTCGGTGTGCACGTCGTCCTTGATTTCGAGACCAATGGATTGGCCTTTTTTCAAGTTCAGCAAACGATACAGGAAATAATAGTACTGGTAGTCGAATCCCGCACTCGCACCTGGTGCGGCGGTTTGCTCCATGAATGTCTTGTCACTAGCCATAACTCATCTCAAGGTGTGCATACACTATTACAGCTAGGAGGACACACACCTAGAATGTCATCCCTGACTGTTTCTGCGCGCTATGAAGCCACGGTGGCATATGAGAGTGCAAGCAATTTGCCATCCTCATTGCGTGACCTATTCATAATTAATAGAAATGAGTATTGCTGGCTGTATATGGATACAGTTATTTTTATTGGTATCGTGCTACAGGTTAAATGTTTCCGTCAGGGTTGGAGTAACGAAGTGAGCCAAAGCTAAAAGCGAATAGGGACAAGCAAAAAGGGATTGATTTCTATTCGAAAAACGAAAAAGGGGACAGGTCGTCGTCGGTTCGGCAATCGGGCGTTCCTTTTTAGTCCGCTCGCGTTCATTCATTGAATGTCTTTCAGATAATCCTTGAGCGCAACGAGCGGGGCATCAAGCTGCTCCATCGTCTGAATACTGGAAAATTCAGCGGCCAACCTCTGCAATTCCCGCCCCAACGGTTTATCCGCACCACCGATGGCTTCCAGCGCCAACCCCACACACTCATCCACTTTCGACTGAATTACCTCGACATCCCCCTTGCGCACCAGCAACCCAAAAACCTCCCGCTCATAATCGCTCATCAGCAAATCATCCCGAAGAATCGGACTCGACCCCTCCGTCTCATAAGCCAGCTTGAGACAGAACAAAGCAACAGTTTCCAGCAGCAGTTCCATGGGGTGAATCCTTGAGAATTGTCGTACCAACCGAGAACGAGAAGATCAAAAGCATCGCCAGCAAGCCGGCTCCTACAGGTCGGCGGGGTGTCAGCCACTTTATCGCAGACGAAAAAAAAGGCCTTGCTAAGCAAGACCTTTCTTAATTTTGGTGCCCCGAGGGAGACTCGAACTCCCACTCCTTTCGAAAACGGATTTTGAATCCGCCGCGTCTACCAATTCCGCCATCAGGGCTCAATGGCGGCGAAGTATAGAGATGAGATTACCGTCGGTCAATCAGGTACATAGAGAATTTTCACTATTTCGGCTAGACTTCCGGCCCCTGCTAGACGAACCCCATCATGCGCGTTGCTGACTTTACTTTCGAACTCCCTGATTCGCTGATCGCTCGCCACCCTTTGGCCGAGCGTCGCAACAGTCGCCTGTTGACCCTTGATGGGGTCAGCGGCGCCCTGGCGCACCGTCAATTCACTGATTTGCTCGAGCATTTGCGCCCGGGCGATTTGATGGTGTTCAACAATACCCGGGTGATTCCGGCGCGGCTGTTTGGCCAGAAGGCTTCCGGCGGCAAGCTGGAAATTCTGGTCGAGCGCGTGCTCGACAGTCATCGCGTGCTGGCGCATGTGCGTTCCAGCAAGTCGCCGAAGCCGGGGTCGAAGATCCTGATTGATGGCGGTGGCGAGGCCGAGATGCTGGCGCGTCACGATGCGTTGTTCGAGTTGGGGTTCGCCGAAGAGGTGTTGCCGCTGCTGGATCGCGTCGGGCACATGCCGTTGCCGCCTTATATAGACCGTCCGGATGAAGGTTCGGACCGTGAGCGTTATCAGACGGTCTACGCCGAGCGCCTGGGCGCGGTGGCGGCGCCGACGGCGGGGCTACATTTCGATCAGCCGCTGCTGGAGGCGATTGCCGCCAAGGGCGTCGAGACGGCGTTCGTGACCTTGCACGTCGGCGCCGGTACGTTCCAGCCCGTACGCGTGGAGAAAATCGAAGACCACCACATGCACAGCGAATGGCTGGAAGTCGGCCAGGATGTGGTGGATGCGGTGGCGGCGTGTCGCGCTCGCGGTGGTCGCGTGGTGGCCGTGGGGACCACCAGCGTGCGTTCGCTGGAAAGTGCTGCGCGCGATGGCGTGCTCAAGCCGTTCAGTGGCGATACCGATATCTTTATCTACCCGGGCCGACCGTTCCATGTGGTCGATGCCCTGGTCACCAACTTCCATTTGCCTGAATCCACGCTGTTGATGCTGGTTTCGGCGTTCGCCGGTTATCCCGAAGCCATGGCTGCCTATAAAGCGGCCGTCGAGCATGGATACCGCTTTTTCAGCTACGGTGATGCGATGTTTATCACCCGTAATCCCGCACCACGTGGCCCAGAGGAAACAGAATGAGTCGCCAAAGTCGTATGTCGTTTGAGTTGCTTGCTACTGACGGCAAGGCTCGTCGCGGTCGTTTGACCTTTCCACGCGGCACCGTAGAAACCCCGGCCTTCATGCCGGTGGGCACCTACGGCACCGTCAAGGGCATGTTGCCGCGGGATATCGTCGCCACCGGCGCGGAAATCATTCTGGGCAACACCTTTCACTTGTGGCTGCGTCCTGGCACCGAAGTGATCAAGAAGCACGGCGACCTGCACGATTTCATGCAGTGGAAAGGCCCGATTCTGACCGACTCCGGCGGCTTTCAGGTGTTCAGCCTGGGCGCCATGCGCAAGATCAAGGAGGAGGGCGTGACCTTCGCCTCCCCGGTTGATGGCGCCAAAGTATTCATGGGCCCGGAAGAATCGATGCAGGTCCAGCGTGACCTGGGCTCAGACATCGTGATGATTTTCGACGAGTGCACCCCGTACCCGGCCGACGAAGACGTCGCTCGCGTGTCGATGGAGTTGTCGTTGCGTTGGGCCAAGCGTTCGAAAGAAGCCCATGGCGACAACACGGCGGCGCTGTTCGGTATCGTCCAGGGCGGCATGCACCAGGACCTGCGCATGCGCTCCCTGGAAGGCCTCGACCAGATTGGCTTTGATGGCTTGGCCATTGGCGGTCTGTCGGTGGGCGAGCCCAAGCACGAGATGATCAAGGTGCTGGATTACCTGCCGGGTCAGATGCCGGCTGACAAACCTCGTTACCTTATGGGCGTTGGCAAACCGGAAGATCTGGTTGAGGGTGTGCGCCGCGGTGTGGACATGTTCGATTGCGTGATGCCAACCCGTAATGCCCGCAATGGGCATCTGTTCATTGACACCGGCGTGCTGAAGATCCGTAACGCGTTCCATCGCCATGATGATTCGCCGCTGGATCCGACCTGTGATTGCTATACCTGCCAGAACTTCTCCCGTGCTTATCTGCACCATCTGGACAAGTGCGGCGAAATGCTGGGTAGCATGTTGAATACCATCCACAATTTGCGCCATTACCAGGTGCTTATGGCTGGTTTGCGCGAGGCTATTCAACAGGGTACATTGGCCGCCTTTGTCGATGCCTTCTACGCCAAACGCGGGTTACCTGTTCCGCCTTTGGACTGAGTTTTCTGACCCCAAGATTCAACATTTGCAACTGGAGTGCTAAATGAGCTTTTTTATCTCTAATGCCATGGCTGACGCTGCTGCACCTGCGGCAGGCCCAATGGGCGGCGGCTTTGAGTGGATTTTCCTGGTCGGTTTCCTGGTCATCTTCTACCTGATGATCTGGCGTCCACAGGCCAAGCGCGCCAAAGAACAGAAGAACCTGCTGAGCAGCCTGCAAAAAGGCGACGAAGTTGTGACCACCGGTGGTATCGCCGGCAAGATCACTAAAGTGGCAGACGATTTCGTTGTTCTGGAAGTTTCCGACACTGTCGAAATGAAGTTCCAGAAGGGCGCTATTGCCGCGACGCTGCCAAAAGGCACGCTGAAAGCGATCTAAGTTTCAACTTCATATTCAATCGACGGGGCGCGCAAGGCGCCCCGCGTCATAAACGGGCGGCGTGATGCTGAACAAATACCCTCTGTGGAAATACATTCTGATCCTGGCGGTGCTGGCGGTCGGTCTGATTTATTCCGCTCCCAATCTATATCCTGATGACCCGGCCATTCAGGTCAGCGGTGCAAGTACTGCGCTGTTGGTCAATCAGGCTGATCTGGATCGTGTGAGCACTGCGCTCAAGGAATCCGGGATCAACGTCAAGGCAGCCACGCTGGCGGCCAATGGCAAGGGCGGTCTGATTCGTCTGACCAAGGCTGAAGATCAGCTGCCGGCCAAAGACGTCGTGCGCAAGGCATTGGGTGATGACTACGTCGTCGCACTGAACCTGGCACAAACCACGCCGCAGTGGCTGCGCAGCCTCGGCGCGCACCCGATGAAGCTGGGTCTGGACTTGTCCGGTGGTGTGCACTTCCTGCTGGAAGTGGACATGGACAAAGCCCTCGACGCACGCTTGAAAGTATATGAAGGCGATGTAAAGAGCCTGTTGCGTAAAGAGAAACTTCGCTATCGCAGCCTGCCGCAACTCAACGGTGCCATTCAGCTGGGCTTCAGTGATGAAGCAGCCCGCGAAGAGGCCCGTGCGCTGGTCCGCAAGAACTTCAACGATTTCGACATTGTTCCGGCCGATCTGAATGGTCAACCGGTGCTGCGTCTGGCGATGACCCCGGCCAAGCTGGCGGAAATCCGCGAATACTCCATCAAGCAGAACTTGACCACGGTACGTAACCGCGTCAACGAGCTGGGTGTTGCCGAACCGATCGTTCAGCGTCAGGGGGCCAACCGCATTGTGGTTGAGTTGCCGGGCGTTCAGGACACCGCAGAAGCCAAGCGTATCCTCGGCAAGACGGCCAACCTCGAGTTCCGTCTGGCGGCTGAACCGGGTGCTTCGAAAGCCACTTCCGAAACCTTCGAGTTCCGTGAAGGCAAGCGTCCGCCGGCACAGATCGAGCGTGGCCTGATCATCACCGGTGACCAGGTAACTGACGCCAAGGCTGGCTTCGGCGAGCACGGCACGCCAGAAGTGAACATCCGTCTGGATGGCCACGGTGGCGAGCTGATGAGTCGTGCGACTCGCAGCAACGTCGGTCGCAGTATGGCGGTGATCTTCATCGAGCAGCGTCCTGTTACCACCTACACCAAGCAAATGGTCAACGGCGTCGAGAAAGACGTTGCGGTCCAGACGTTTAAAGAAGAGAAGAAGATCATCAGCCTGGCGACCATCCAGTCGCCGCTGGGTGCTCAATTCCGCATCACTGGCCTGAACGGCCAGGGCGAGTCTTCCGAGCTGGCGCTGTTGCTGCGTGCCGGTGGTCTGGCTGCACCAATGTACTTCGCTGAAGAGCGCACCATTGGTCCAAGCCTGGGTGCCGACAACATCGTCAAGGGTATCGATGCATCGCTGTGGGGCATGCTGTTTGTCTCGCTGTTCATCATCGCCATCTACCGCTTCTTCGGCATCATCGCCACCGTCGCGCTGGCGGTGAACATGGTGCTGCTGCTGGCCTTGATGTCTTTGCTGGGTGCAACGCTGACCCTGCCGGGTATCGCCGGTATCGTATTGACCATGGGTATGGCGGTCGACGCCAACGTTCTGATCTTCTCGCGGATACGTGAAGAGATCGCGGCGGGCATGACCGTACAACGGGCAATCAACGAAGGCTTCGGCCGGGCATTCACCGCGATTCTCGACGCCAACCTGACAACACTGTTGGTCGGCGGGATTCTCTTTGCGATGGGCACCGGCCCGGTCAAAGGCTTCGCAGTGACCATGTCCCTCGGGATCTTTACCTCGATGTTCACGGCCATCATGGTGACCCGCGCGATGGTCAACCTGATCTTCGGCGGTCGTGACTTCAAGAAGTTGTGGATTTAAGGGGCTGCCATGTTACGTACAATCAACTTCATGGGCGTTCGCAACTTTGCGTTCGGCGTCACATTGTTCCTTACGGCGCTGGCCATTTTCAGCGTCTTCCACAAGGGCATGAACTGGGGCCTGGACTTCACCGGCGGTACGCTCATTGAGCTGACCTACGAGCGTCCGGCTGACGTCACCAAGGTGCGTGAGCAACTGGTGACTTCGGGTTATCACGAAGCCATCGTGCAAAGCTTCGGTGCAACTACCGATTTGCTGGTGCGTATGCCGGGTGAAGATCCGCAACTGGGTCATCAAGTGGCAGAAGCGCTGCTGAAAGTCGGCGGCGACAACCCGGCGACGGTCAAGCGCGTCGAGTTCGTCGGCCCGCAGGTCGGTGAAGAGCTGCGCGACCAGGGCGGCCTCGGCATGCTGATGGCGCTGGGCGGCATCCTGATCTACCTGGCATTCCGCTTTCAGTGGAAGTTTGCGGTCGGTGCGATCGTTTCTTTGATCCACGACGTGATCGTGACCATCGGCATCCTGTCGTTCTTCCAGATCACCTTCGATCTGACGGTGCTGGCGGCGGTACTGGCGATCATCGGTTACTCGCTCAACGACACTATCGTGGTATTTGACCGGGTTCGTGAGAACTTCCGGGTACTGCGCAAGGCTAGCCTGATCGAGAACATCAACATCTCGACCACGCAAACTCTGCTGCGGACCATGGCAACTTCGATCTCCACGTTGCTGGCGATTGCGGCCCTGCTGTTCTTCGGTGGTGACAATCTGTTCGGCTTCTCCATTGCGCTGTTCGTCGGTGTTCTGGCAGGTACATACTCGTCGATCTACATCGCGAACGTGGTGCTGATCTGGCTGAACCTGAATAGCGAGGATCTGATTCCTCCTGCGGCGACCGAGAAGGAAGTCGACGACCGTCCATAACGGCCATCGCCTTCCCGCTGTCTGCCAAAAAAGGCGCGAGTTGAACTCGCGCCTTTTTTTATGCTCCAAGGCTGGGAGAAGCGCGGGTTTGTCCCGCATGTGATGGTCAGGAGGTTCATGTGAACAAGTCGTTGCTGGTTGGTGCGGTATTGGGTGCTGTCGGTGTAACTGCCGGGGGTGCTGTTGCCACCTACAGCCTGGTAAAAAGCGGCCCTGAGTATGCGCAAGTACTAGCCGTTGAACCGGTCAAGACACAGATCAAGACACCACGTGAAGTCTGCAAGGATGTCGCAGTGACTCGGCAAGCGCCGGTCAAGGATCAACACCAGATTGCCGGTACGGTGGTCGGTGCATTAGCAGGTGGTTTGCTGGGTAACCAGATCGGCGGTGGCACCGGCAAGAAGATTGCTACGGTCGCAGGCGCTGTCGGTGGCGGTTATGCAGGCAACAAGGTTCAGGAAGGCATGCAAGAGCGTGACACCTACACCACGACTCAAACTCGCTGCAATACAGTGAATGACATCAGCGACAAGGTTGTTGGTTATGACGTTCGTTATTCGCTGGATGGCAAGGAAGGCAAAGTGCGGATGGATCGTGATCCGGGCAACCAGATCCCGGTCGACAAGGAAGGCAAGCTGGTCCTGTCGCAGAACGAAGAAAACCGCTAAATGTTCAGGTTTGAGATTTAAAAAGGAGCACCCTTCGGGGTGCTTTTTTTTTGTGCCTGGAATACGACAGTGGGAACGCCTAAAACCTTGTGGGAGCCGGGCTTTCCCGCGATAGCAGTGTGTCAGTCACCTCAATGGTGCAGGCGAAACCGCCATCGCGGGCAAGCCCGGCTCCCACAGGGATTGGGGGTAATACACAAATCGCGGGCGTAAAAAAAGCACCCCGAAGGGTGCTTTCTCTTTCGCTGGAGGCTTAGCGCTTCAGCGAGGCCGGCAGGTGCGGCTGAATCGCCGTCAGAACTGCCTTGAAGCATTTGGTGTTACCGGCAACGACATGGCCTTTCTCGAGGAATTCGTGACCACCGGTGAAGTCGCTGATCAAACCACCGGCTTCCTGAATCAGCAGGGCGCCTGCAGCCATGTCCCACTCGGACAGGCCCGACTCCCAGAACGCGTCGAAACGACCGGCAGCCACGTAGGCCAGGTCCAGGCTCGCAGAACCCGCGCGACGGATGCCGGCAGTCTGGCCAACCAGGGCGCGGAACATGCCCAGGTAGTTGTCGAGGTTGTCCATCTGGTCGTCACGGAACGGGAAGCCGGTACCCAGCAGGGCGCCGTCCAGGCTGGTGCGGCCGCTGACGCGCAGGCGACGACCGTTCAGTTGAGCGCCGCGACCACGGCTGGCGGTGAATTCTTCCTGGCGAACCGGGTCCAGAACAACAGCGTGTTCCAGGCGGCCGCGATATTTGCAGGCGATGCTGACAGCGAAGTGAGGAATGCCGCGCAGGAAGTTGGTGGTGCCGTCCAGCGGATCGATGATCCACAGGTATTCTTCGCCTTCGATACCGTTGCCGGCGTGCATGCCGGTTTCTTCACCCAGGATCGAGTGGTTCGGGTAGGCCTTGCGCAGCGCATCGATGATTTTCTGTTCGGCGGCGCGATCCACCTCGGATACGTAATCCTTGGCGTCTTTTTCGTCGACCTTGATGGTATCCAGGCGCTCGATGGAGCGGAAAATCAATTCACTGGCGCTGCGGGCGGCGCGCAGCGCGATATTCAGCATGGGCTGCATGGATGTGTCACCTAAGGTTGTTAAAGAAAGCCGGGCATTCTATCAGAACTTTTCTACAGGTGAAGGTCGGTGTTCGCTTTCATAGCTTAACGGTAGTAGGAACTGTAAGATTCGGCTCCCTAATTCTGTGTTCGAGAACGCCTCCGTGCTGCATAACATTCGTGTCGTCCTGGTCAATACCAGCCATCCCGGCAACATCGGCGGGGCTGCGCGTGCCATGAAGAACATGGGCCTGTCGCGGCTGGTGCTGGTCGAACCGCGGCTATTTCCGCATCACGAAGCCGACGCTCGTGCTTCCGGTGCCGGGGATGTCCTTGAAAACGCGCAAGTCGTCGCCACCTTGGAAGATGCCTTGGTCGGCTGCAACCTGGTGCTCGGCACCAGCGCCCGCGACCGGCGCATTCCCTGGCCACTGCTTGATCCCCGCGAATGTGGCGTGAAAGTGGTGGAAGAAGCCGGGCAGGGCGCCGAGATTGCCTTGGTGTTTGGTCGTGAAGACTCCGGCCTGACCAATGAAGAGCTGCAGCGATGTCATTATCACGTGCACATTCCATCAGACCCTGAGTTCAGTTCGCTGAACCTTGGGGCGGCGGTGCAGGTGCTGGGCTATGAGGTGCGCATGTCTTGGCTCGCGGCCCAAGGGCAGCCGAGCAAGGTCGAGAAGGATGAAGTGGCGTCCACCAAAAGTGGTGAGCTGGCGACCATGGATGAGCTGGAGCGATTCTATGAGCATCTGGAACAAACCCTGGTGGCCATCGAATTCCTCGATCCGGAAAAACCACGGCACTTGATGGCGCGCCTGCGCCGGTTGTACGGACGTAGCTCGGTCAGCCGGGCGGAAATGAACATATTGCGTGGCATCCTCACGGAAACCCAAAAAGCGGCCCGTGGCGAGCTTCTAAAGCGGAAGGATTAATGATGTTTGAGCGTTTGCGTGAAGATATCCAAAGCGTATTCCATCGAGACCCGGCGGCCCGTAACGCTTTTGAAGTTCTGACGTGCTACCCGGGCATGCATGCCATCTGGATTCACCGTCTGTCGGCGGCCTTATGGCGCGCGGAGCTGAAATGGCTGGCGCGACTGGTATCGAACTTCGGCCGCTGGCTGACCGGGATCGAGATCCATCCGGGTGCCAAGGTCGGTCGTCGCTTCTTTATTGACCATGGCATGGGCATCGTTATTGGTGAAACCGCCGAGATCGGTAATGACGTCACCCTTTATCAGGGTGTGACGCTGGGCGGCACCAGCTGGAACAAGGGCAAGCGTCACCCGACCCTTGAAGATGGCGTGGTGGTGGGGGCGGGTGCCAAGGTGCTGGGCCCGTTTACCGTCGGCGCGGGCGCCAAGGTCGGTTCTAATGCTGTGGTGACCAAGGCCGTGCCTGCCGGCGCGACCGTTGTCGGTATTCCAGGGCGGATCATCGTCAAGTCCGATGACGAGCAGGATGCCAAGCGCAAGGCCATGGCCGAGAAGATCGGCTTCGATGCCTATGGTGTCGGCGAAGACATGCCGGACCCGGTAGCGCGTGCCATTGGTCAGTTGCTGGATCACTTGCAGGCGGTCGACGGTCGCCTGGAGGGGATGTGCGGTGCACTGAAGGATCTGGGCAGTAATTACTGTGCCAAGGACTTGCCTGAACTGCGCGAGGAAGACTTCGCCTGTGTGAAGGGCAAGGACGAAAGCAAGGCCGGCTAGACCGAGTTGGCCTTGTCGCGAGCAGGCTCACTCCTACATTTGAAATGCGTTCCCCTGTAGGAGCGAGCCTGCTCGCGAAGAGCGATGACGCGCAATTACTGGCTGTAACCCTCCAGCCTTTGCTATGATGCGGCCGCTATTTTGCGGGTAAACCTGACTAAAGTACTAGGTCTTATAGTTGACTTAAATACTCGGGAATTGCATACTCGCCCCATTCCGAACTCCGTGGTAATTGTCCATGCGACTGACTACAAAAGGCCGATACGCCGTGACCGCCATGCTCGATCTGGCGTTGCACGCGCAGCACGGGCCGGTGTCCCTGGCCGATATCTCTGAGCGCCAAGGCATCTCCCTGTCCTACCTCGAACAGCTTTTCGCCAAATTGCGCCGCAGCAATCTGGTGTCCAGCGTCCGCGGTCCGGGCGGTGGCTACCAGCTGTCCCGCGAGATGCAGGGCATCCAGGTCGCCCAGGTGATCGATGCGGTGAACGAATCAGTAGATGCCACCAAATGCCAGGGCCAGGGCGATTGCCATTCAGGCGACACCTGCCTGACTCACCACTTGTGGTGTGACTTGAGCCTGCAGATTCACGAATTTCTGAGCGGTATCAGCTTGGCTGACCTTGTGACTCGCCGTGAGGTACAAGACATAGCCCAGCGTCAGGACCAGCGCCGTTGCAACAGCAAGGCGCCACGCCTGGACAAGATTGAAGCGTCCGCCGTCGAATGACAGCCAAAGAGCTAACGGCACGCCAGCCAGCCTGATTTAGGAGATAGTCCATGAAATTGCCGATTTACCTTGATTACTCTGCGACCACCCCGGTTGATCCGCGTGTTGCGCAAAAAATGAGTGAATGCCTGCTGGTCGACGGAAACTTCGGTAACCCGGCGTCCCGTTCCCACGTGTTCGGCTGGAAAGCTGAAGAGTCTGTCGAAAACGCCCGTCGTCAGGTCGCAGACCTGGTCAACGCCGATCCGCGTGAAATCGTCTGGACCTCCGGTGCCACCGAATCCGACAACCTGGCAATCAAGGGTGCGGCGCATTTCTATGCGACCAAAGGCAAACACCTGATCACCACCAAGATTGAGCACAAGGCTGTCCTCGACACCATGCGCCAACTGGAGCGTGAAGGTTTCGAAGTGACCTACCTCGAGCCTCAGACTGATGGTCTGGTAACGCCGGCCATGATCGAAGCGGCCCTGCGTGACGACACCATCCTGGTTTCGGTCATGCATGTGAACAACGAAATCGGCACCATCAACGACATCGAGGCCATCGGTGAACTGACCCGCTCCAAGGGCATCCTGTTCCACGTCGACGCGGCTCAGTCCACCGGCAAGGTCGACATCGACCTGTCGAAGCTGAAAGTCGACCTGATGTCGTTTTCTGCCCACAAAACCTACGGCCCTAAAGGCATCGGCGCACTGTACGTCAGCCGCAAGCCGCGTGTTCGCATCGAAGCGACCATGCACGGAGGCGGTCACGAACGTGGCATGCGTTCCGGCACCCTGGCGACCCACCAGATCGTCGGCATGGGCGAAGCTTTCCGTGTAGCCAAAGAAGACATGGCTGCCGAAAACGTGCGCATCAAAGCCCTGAGCGACCGCTTCTTCAAGCAGGTCGAAGGCCTGGAAGAGCTGTACATCAACGGCAGCATGACCGCCCGCGTACCGCACAACCTGAACCTGAGCTTCAACTACGTTGAAGGCGAGTCGCTGATCATGGCGCTCAAGGACCTGGCTGTTTCATCGGGTTCGGCCTGCACCTCGGCGTCCCTTGAGCCTTCGTACGTACTGCGCGCCCTGGGCCGCAACGACGAACTGGCACACAGCTCTATTCGCTTCACCTTCGGCCGTTTCACCACCGAAGAAGAAATCGATTACGCCGCGCAGAAAGTCTGCGAGGCCGTTACCAAGCTGCGCACTCTGTCGCCGCTGTGGGACATGTACAAAGACGGTGTCGACATTTCGAAAATCGAGTGGGCGGCACACTGATTTCAAGTCGCCGCGAACCGGCCCTGTAAACCAAGGTTGGCAGGGCTTTAAGAGCGACTCTCTGATGAGTGAGGATTAAGCATCATGGCTTACAGCGAAAAGGTCATCGACCACTACGAAAACCCGCGCAACGTCGGCAAGATGGACGCGGAAGATCCTGATGTCGGCACCGGCATGGTTGGCGCTCCGGCGTGCGGCGACGTTATGCGCCTGCAAATCAAGGTCAACGAGCAAGGCATCATCGAAGACGCCAAGTTCAAGACCTATGGTTGCGGTTCGGCTATCGCCTCCAGCTCCCTCGCTACCGAGTGGATGAAGGGCAAGACCCTGGACGAAGCCGAGACCATCAAGAACACTCAGCTGGCTGAAGAACTGGCCTTGCCGCCAGTGAAAATTCACTGCTCCGTACTCGCTGAAGACGCTATCAAAGCGGCCGTTCGTGACTACAAGCAGAAGAAAGGCTTGATCTGACTTTCAGGTTTTGGCGACGAGTAAGGAGTCACCGATGGCTATCAGCATGACAGAAGCGGCTGCTCGACACGTGCGGCGCTCCCTCGACGGGCGCGGCAAAGGTGAAGGGATTCGTCTGGGTGTTCGCACCACAGGCTGTTCCGGCCTTGCCTACGTGCTGGAGTTTGTCGACGAGGTGGTTGAAGAGGATCAGGTGTTCGAAAGTCACGGTGAAAAAGTGATTATCGACCCTAAAAGCCTGGCCTACCTGGACGGCACCGAGCTCGATTTCGTCAAGGAAGGGTTGAACGAAGGCTTCAAGTTCAACAACCCCAACGTACGCGGTGAATGTGGCTGCGGCGAAAGCTTCAACATCTGAGGCTTGTCGTGGGTACTCCTTGTCATTTCGCTTTATTTGAGCTGCAACCGAGTTTCAATCTGGACCTCGACCAGCTGGCTACGCGCTACCGTGAGTTGGCGCGCAGTGTTCATCCGGACCGTTTTGCTGACGCTTCCGAGCGTGAGCAGCGGTTGGCGCTAGAGCAATCCGCGAGCCTCAACGAGGCCTACCAGACGCTCAAAAGTCCACCCAAGCGCGCGCGTTACCTGCTCGCCTTGAACGGTGGTGAGCTGCCGCTGGAGGTTACGGTGCATGATCCGGAGTTTTTGCTGCAGCAGATGGAACTGCGTGAAGAGCTCGAAGACCTGCAAGACAGTGCCGATCTGGCCGGTGTTGCAGCGTTCAAGCGTCGCTTGAAAACTGCCCAGGATGTACTGAACCAAAGCTTCGCGGCTTGTTGGAATGATGCGGCGCACCGTGAGCAGGCCGAACGCCTGATGCGGCGCATGCAGTTCCTCGACAAGCTCACCTACGAAGTGCGCCAGTTAGAAGAGCGCCTCGACGATTAACCCAGTGCCGCTCCGGTCGCACGCCTGATATACAGATAAGTCCTGATACCAATGGCCCTACTGCAGATCGCCGAACCCGGCCAAAGTCCTCAACCGCACCAGCGTCGTCTGGCTGTGGGGATCGACTTGGGCACTACCAATTCGCTGGTCGCTGCGTTGCGCAGTGGACTTTCCGAGCCTCTGGCCGACGCTGACGGGCAGGTCATCCTGCCATCTGCCGTGCGCTATCACGCGGATCGCGTCGAAGTCGGCGAGTCCGCCAAACTGGCTGCCGCCACAGATCCCTTGAACACCGTGCTGTCAGTCAAGCGCTTGATGGGTCGTGGTCTGTCCGACGTCAAGCAATTGGGTGACCAACTGCCGTACCGCTTTGTCGGTGGCGAGTCGCACATGCCGTTCATCGACACCGTGCAGGGGCCGAAAAGCCCGGTCGAAGTCTCCGCCGATATCCTCAAAGTGCTGCGTCAGCGCGCTGAAGCGACCTTGGGTGGCGAACTGGTCGGCGCGGTGATCACCGTTCCCGCCTATTTCGATGATGCGCAGCGTCAAGCCACCAAGGACGCAGCCAAACTGGCCGGTCTTAACGTGTTGCGTTTGCTCAATGAACCAACCGCCGCCGCTGTGGCTTACGGTCTGGATCAACACGCTGAAGGCCTGGTCGCCATTTATGACCTGGGCGGCGGCACCTTTGATATTTCGATTCTGCGCCTGACCGGCGGCGTGTTTGAAGTTTTGGCTACCGGCGGCGACAGCGCGCTGGGCGGCGATGACTTCGATCACGCGATTGCTGGCTGGATCATCGAGAGCGCCGGTCTGTCCGCCGACCTCGATCCGGGGGCGCAGCGTCAACTGTTGCAAACGGCTTGTGCCGCCAAAGAAGCGCTGACCACCGCGTCGTCGGTTGAAGTGGCTCATGGCGGCTGGAAAGCCGAACTGACCCGCGAAGCCTTTGATGCGCTGATCGAGCCGATGGTTGCTCGCAGCCTGAAAGCCTGCCGCCGCGCCGTGCGTGATTCCGGTGTCGAGCTGGAAGAAGTGCATGCGGTGGTCATGGTCGGTGGTTCGACGCGTGTGCCTCGCGTTCGCGAAGCGGTCGCTGAAGCCTTTGGTCGTCAGCCGCTGACTGAAATCGATCCGGATCAAGTGGTGGCCATCGGTGCCGCGATCCAGGCCGATACGCTGGCTGGCAATAAGCGCGATGGCGATGAACTGCTGTTACTCGACGTGATTCCGTTGTCCCTGGGGCTGGAAACCATGGGCGGCCTGATGGAGAAGGTGATTCCACGCAACACCACCATTCCCGTCGCTCGCGCCCAGGACTTCACGACTTATAAAGATGGCCAGTCGGCCATGGCGATCCACGTATTGCAGGGCGAGCGCGAGCTGATCAGCGACTGCCGCTCCCTGGCACGCTTCGAATTGCGCGGCATTCCAGCGATGGTGGCCGGTGCGGCGAAGATTCGCGTGACCTTCCAGGTTGATGCTGACGGTCTGCTCAGCGTTTCGGCCCGTGAATTGGGTTCGGGCGTTGAAGCGAGCATTCAGGTCAAGCCGTCCTACGGTCTGACCGACGGCGAAATCGCCAAAATGCTCAAGGATTCGTTCCAGCACGCCAATGACGATAAAGTCGCCCGTGTACTGCGTGAGCAGCAAGTCGATGCACAGCGCCTGATCGAGGCGGTGCAGGCCGCCCTTGATGTCGACGGTGAGCGCCTGCTCGACGCCGAAGAGCGCATGGTCATCGAATTGCAGATGCAGGAACTGACCGAACTGATGAAAGGTACTGATGGTTACGCCATCGAGCAGCAGACCAAGCGTCTGTCGCAAGTGACCGACGCCTTTGCTGCCCGCCGCCTGGACTCGACGGTGAAAGCCGCGCTGGCGGGGCGCAACCTGAATGAGATTGAGGAATAACGATGCCGCAGGTCATTTTTCTGCCACACGAGAAGTTTTGCCCGGATGGCATGGTTGTGGAGGCTGCCCCCGGCATCTCCATCCTCGAACTGGCGCATGAGCACCATATCGAGATGGAAAGTGCCTGTGGTGGCGTCTGTGCCTGCACCACGTGTCATTGCCTGATTCGTGAAGGCTTTGATTCACTGGAAGAGGCTGACGAGCTGGAAGAAGACTATCTTGATAAGGCTTGGGGGCTGGAAGCTCAGTCCCGCCTGGCGTGTCAGGCCAGAGTCGGCACGGAAGACCTGACCGTCGAAATTCCGAAGTACTCGCTCAACCACGCAGCCGAAGCGCCGCACTGATTCAAGGAAGTGACATGAGTCTGAAATGGGTTGATGTGCTGGAAATCGCGATTCAGCTGGCTGAATCCAAGCCGGAAGTGGACCCGCGCTATGTGAACTTCGTCGATCTGCACAAATGGGTGCTGGCATTGCCGGAGTTCAGTGATGATCCGACCCGCGGTGGCGAGAAGGTGCTTGAAGCCATTCAGGCCGCCTGGATCGAAGAAGCAGACTAAGTCTGCACCGTACGCAGTTAGGCAATACCCAAGAACCCGCGTATAATTCGCGGGTTTAATTTTTCACAAATTACCGTTTCTGGAGTTACACCATGGCTGTTCAACGTACTTTCTCCATCATCAAGCCTGACGCTGTTGCTAAAAACGTCATCGGCGAGATCACCACTCGTTTCGAAAAAGCAGGCCTGCGCGTTGTAGCTTCGAAACTGAAGCAACTGTCCAAAGCTGAAGCTGAAGGCTTCTACGCTGAGCACAGCGCTCGTGGTTTCTTCAACGACCTGGTTGCTTTCATGATCTCCGGTCCGGTTGTCGTTCAGGTTCTGGAAGGCGAAAACGCTATCGCTCTGAACCGTGAGCTGATGGGCGCTACCAACCCTAAAGAAGCTGCTGCCGGCACCATCCGTGCTGACTTCGCTGATTCGATCGACGCCAACGCTGTACACGGTTCGGACTCCGAAGCCGCTGCTGCTCGCGAAATCTCGTACTTTTTCGCAGCTACTGAAGTAACCACTCGCTAAGCATTGGCTTAAGAGTGAAGGTGAATCCATGACTACATCGACTGTAAAAACCAACCTGCTGGGTCTGACTCAACAGGAAATGGAAAAATTCTTCGACTCGATCGGGGAGAAGCGTTTCCGTGCCGGTCAGGTAATGAAATGGATTCACCACCTTGGCGTCGATGATTTCGACGCCATGACGAACGTCAGCAAAGCCTTGCGCGACAAGCTCAAGGTGATTGCTGAAGTTCGCGGTCCTGAAGTGGTCAGCGAGGACATTTCCACCGACGGCACCCGTAAGTGGGTGGTGCGTGTGGCGTCCGGCAGCTGCGTCGAGACCGTGTACATTCCCCAGGGCAAACGCGGCACTCTGTGCGTTTCGTCCCAGGCAGGCTGTGCCCTGGATTGCAGTTTCTGCTCCACCGGCAAGCAAGGTTTCAACAGCAACCTCACCGCCGCCGAAGTCATCGGTCAGGTGTGGATTGCCAATAAATCGTTTGGCAGCATCCCGGCAACCGCCGACCGTGCCATCACCAATGTGGTGATGATGGGCATGGGTGAGCCGCTGCTGAACTTCGACAACGTCGTCGCGGCCATGCACCTGATGATGGACGATCTGGGCTACGGCATTTCCAAACGCCGTGTGACCTTGTCGACCTCCGGCGTGGTACCGATGATCGATGAGCTGTCCAAGCACATCGACGTCTCCCTGGCGTTGTCGCTGCACGCACCAAATGACGCATTGCGTAACCAATTGGTGCCGATCAACAAGAAATATCCGCTTAAGATGCTGCTCGAGTCATGCCAGCGCTACATGTCGTCCCTGGGCGAAAAGCGTGTGCTGACCATCGAGTACACGTTGCTCAAGGACATCAACGACAAGGTTGAACATGCCGTTGAGATGATCGAGCTACTCAAGAACATCCCGTGCAAGATCAACCTGATTCCGTTTAACCCGTTCCCGCATTCCGGTTACGAGCGCCCGAGCAACAACGCGATTCGCCGGTTTCAGGATCAGCTTCACCATGCAGGCTTCAATGTCACCGTACGCACCACCCGCGGTGAAGACATCGATGCCGCGTGTGGCCAATTGGTAGGGCAGGTGCTGGATCGCACCCGTCGCAGCGAACGTTATATCGCCGTGCGCGAGTTGAGCGCCGAAAACGATATGGCTACAAACGCCGCGAAATAATTAAAGAGAGGATCTCTATGTCCCTGCGCTTCGCGCTGCTTTTGCTGTGGGCCAGCCTATGTGCTGGTTGTGTTCTGTCGGGCGATTTCAACCCGATGAAGACCAGCAAGGGGCGCGACGAAGCGCGTGTGGCTTATGTACAGCTGGGTCTGGGGTATTTGCAGCAGGGCATGACCGAACGCGCCAAGGTCCCGCTGAAAAAGGCGTTGGAGCTGGATGACTCGGACCCTGATGCCAACGCCGCGCTGGGTCTGGTGTTCCAGGCTGAAATGGAGCCGGAACTGGCCGACCAGCATTTTCGCAAGGCATTGTCTTCCCGCCCCAACGACGCACGAATCCTGAACAATTACGGCAGTTTCCTCTTCGAGGAAAAACGCTATAAAGAGGCGTACGAGCGCTTTGAACAGGCCGCCGCCGATACGCTGTATCCTGAGCGTTCGCGAGTATTCGAGAACCTGGGCATGACCGCTTCAAAGCTGGGCGAGCGTGATCTTGCACAGCAGCAACTTGAAAAAGCCCTGCGTTTGAATCGCCAACAGCCACGTGCATTGCTCGAAATGGCTGAGTTGTCCTTCGAAGACAGGCATTATGTGCCCGCGCGTGACTATTACGATCGTTTTAGCCTGCTGGCCGAGCAAAATGCACGTAGTCTATTGCTCGGCGTTCGGCTGGCAAAAGTGTTCGAAGATCGCGACAAGGCTGCAAGTGCAGGCCTGCAACTAAAACGACTCTATCCCGGTACGCCGGAATATCAGCAATACCTGTCGGAGCAATGATGAAAGCGGCGCATCCCGAAGTTGTAGCAGCGAATCGCGTTAACCCCGGTGAGACTTTGCGCCAGGCCCGCGAAAGCAATGGCTGGTCGCTGGCCGAAGTGGCCCTCAAGCTCAACCTCACCGTCACCTCCTTGAGCAATCTTGAAGCCGGCGCATTCGACAAGCTGCCTGGGCATACCTTTGCTCGCGGTTATATCCGTGCGTACGCCAAATTGCTGGGCATGGACCAGGCCGTTCTCGTCCAGCAGTTCGACCAGTCCACCGGCACCGATTCCCAGGGCAGCAGCGTTCACAGCCTGGGGCGCATCGAAGAGCCGGTGCGGGTTTCCCATACTATTTTGCGCATCGTCAGCCTGTTGCTGCTTATCGCGGTGATTGGTGGTGGTTTTGTCTGGTGGCAGGATCAAACCTCGCTGCGCACCAAGGATTCGATCGGCCTCGCCCCGGAACATGTGGAAGTTGAAGGCGCCGACGGCACCACCCAGATCCATCCGCTGGACGAGCCGGAAGACCAGGCCGTCGCGGAAGGTCAGGCGGAAGGCACTACGTCGCTGGCATTGCCACAAGCCGAGACCTCCTCTGAAGCACCGGCTGAAGCTGAAGCAACCGTACCGGCTGCTCCGGTAGTATCGACACCGGTGGCTCCGACGCACAACGCCGCTCCTGTTGTTGCTGCTCCAGCCCACAACACCGCCCCAGTGGTTGCGACGCCGACGGCTCCAGCGCCGGCTGTTCCAGCGGTTCCGGCACCGGTTGTGACCGCTCCGGTTGCTCCTGCCGTACAAGCGCCGGTTGCAACAGCTCCAGTGGCCGGCCAGGGCCAGGTTCAGCTGCAGTTCACCGCCGATTGCTGGACGCAAGTGACCGATGGCACCGGCAAGGTGCTGTTGAGTGGTCTCAAGCGTAAAGGCGATAGCGTTTCCGTCAGCGGCAAGCCGCCGTTTGCCGTGCGCCTGGGCTTCGCCCGTGGTGCGCAGGTCAGCTACAACGGCCAGGCGGTTGATGTCGCTCCGTTCACCAGTGGCGAGACTGCTCGCCTGAAGTTGGGTCAATAAGTCATGCACGGCGAATCTCCAATCAAACGTCGCGAATCCCGCAAGATCTGGGTCGGTAACGTGCCTGTTGGCGGCGATGCGCCTATCGCTGTGCAGAGCATGACCAACAGCGATACCAATGACGTCGCCGCCACCGTGGCCCAGATCAATCGTCTGGAAGCCGCTGGCGTCGATATCGTGCGCATTTCCGTGCCGGACATGGATGCCGCTGAAGCCTTCGGCAAGATCAAGAAACTGGTCAAAGTGCCCTTGGTGGCCGACATCCACTTCGACTACCGGATCGCATTGCGCGTGGCCGAGTTGGGTGTGGACTGCCTGCGGATCAACCCGGGCAACATCGGTCGCGAAGACCGCGTCCGCGCGGTGGTCGATGCCGCCCGTGATCGCGGGATTCCGATCCGCATCGGCGTCAACGCCGGTTCCCTGGAAAAAGACCTGCAGAAGAAGTACGGCGAGCCGACCCCGGCAGCGCTGGTTGAATCTGCCCTGCGTCACGTCGAGCACCTCGAACGCCTGAATTTCCAGGACTTCAAGGTCAGCGTGAAGGCCTCTGACGTGTTCATGGCGGTCGAAGCCTACCGTTTACTGGCCAAGGAAATCGTCCAGCCGCTGCACCTGGGTATCACCGAAGCGGGTGGTTTGCGTTCAGGCACAGTGAAATCCGCCGTGGGCCTCGGTATGCTGCTCGCCGAAGGGATTGGCGATACTATTCGCATCTCGTTGGCGGCTGACCCGGTCGAGGAAGTGAAAGTCGGCTACGACATTCTCAAATCCCTGCATCTGCGTTCCCGTGGCATCAACTTCATCGCCTGCCCGAGTTGCTCGCGGCAGAACTTCGATGTGGTCAAGACCATGAACGAGCTGGAAGGGCGCCTCGAAGACCTGCTGGTGCCGCTGGATGTTGCGGTCATCGGATGTGTGGTCAACGGGCCGGGTGAAGCCAAGGAAGCCCATATCGGCTTGACCGGCGGCACGCCAAACCTGATTTACATCGACGGCAAGCCGTCGCAGAAACTGACGAATGACAATCTGGTGGATGAGCTTGAACGCTTGATCCGCCAGAAAGCGGCCGAGAAGGTCGAAGCTGACGCTGCCGTTATTGCGCGTGGCTGAGCCGGGCTCAAGAGCCGAACCAATTTAAGGATTTATTGTGAGCAAGTCTCTGCAAGCCATTCGTGGCATGAACGACATCCTGCCCGAACAGACTCCCCTGTGGCGTCATTTCGAGGGCACTGTTTCGCGTCTGCTGGATAACTACGGTTACAAGCAGATTCGGATGCCGATCGTCGAGTTCACCGAGTTGTTCAAGCGCTCCATCGGTGAAGTGACCGACATCGTCGAAAAAGAGATGTACACCTTCGAAGATCGCAACGGCGACTCCCTGACCCTGCGTCCGGAAGGCACGGCTGCGTGCGTGCGAGCAGTGCTCGAGCACGGCATCACCGGCGGTGGCCAGGTGCAGAAACTCTGGTACATCGGCCCGATGTTCCGCCACGAACGTCCACAGAAAGGCCGGTATCGCCAGTTCCACCAGATCGGTGTCGAAGTGTTCAACCTCGACGGTCCGGACATTGATGCCGAGCTGATCGTGCTGACCTGGCGCCTGTGGGGCGAGTTGGGCATCCGTGATGCGGTCAAGCTCGAGCTCAACAGCTTGGGCACTGCCGAGTCCCGTGGTCGCTACCGCGAAGCGCTGGTCGAGTTCCTGTCCGCGCATCTGGACAAGCTGGACGAAGACAGCCAACGCCGTCTGAAGACCAACCCGCTGCGGGTTCTGGACACCAAGAACGCCGACACCCAAGCGATCCTGGTCGACGCGCCGAAAATGGCCGACTACCTGGACGACGAGTCCCGCGTGCACTTCGAGGGCCTCAAGGCTCGTCTGGACGCCGCCGGCATTCCTTACGTGATCAACCCGAAGCTGGTTCGCGGGCTGGATTACTACAGCAAGACCGTTTTCGAATGGGTCACCGACAAGTTGGGCGCCCAGGGCACCGTGTGTGCCGGCGGTCGTTACGACGGTCTGGTCGAGCAGATGGGCGGCAAGCCAACCACGGGCGTTGGTTTCGCCATGGGCATTGAGCGTCTGGTGCTGTTGCTTGAGACCCTGGAGCAGATCCCGGAAGAAATCTCCCGTCAGGTCGATGTCTACCTCTGCGCCTTCGGCGAAGCGGCGGAACTCGCCGGCCTGACCCTGAGTGAACGCGTTCGTGATCAATTGCCCAACCTGCGCCTGCAAGTCAATGCCGGCGCCGGCAGCTTCAAAAGCCAGTTCAAGAAGGCCGACAAGAGCGGTGCGCTGTATGCGCTGATCCTCGGTGACGATGAGATGGCCCAGCAAGTGGTAGGTTTCAAACCCCTGCGTGGCCAGGGCGAACAACAAAGCATTGCCTGGGATGCGCTTGCTGCACACCTGGCCACCTGCGTCGTGCAGGGTTGAAGCTGTCAAACAGCCGATTTAGCGATTAAGGAGTATTGGGGTGTCGAGTACCGAAGACGAACAACTGGCGGATTTGAAGGACTGGTGGTCACGCAACGGCAAGCCCCTGGTTACTGGCGGCCTGCTGGCGCTGGTCATCGTGTTCGGCTGGCAAGCCTTTCACAAGTATCAGAGCAATCAGTCGCAAGGCGCCTCGATGCTCTATCAGCAACTGCTCGAAACCACGCTGACGCCTGACGGCAAGCCTGACGCAGCCCGTGTTGCCGACCTGGCTGGCAAGCTCAACAGCGAGTTCGCCGGCAGTGCCTACGCGCAATACGGCAGCCTGTTCGTGGCGAAAGTCGCGGTCGACAGCGCCAAGCTGGACGACGCCGCCACCGAGCTCAAAGCCATTGTCGCCAAACCGGCCAACCCGGCGCTGGGTGAAATCGCCCGTCAGCGTCTGGCGCAGGTACTGGCCGCGCAGAACAAGGCCGATGAAGCCCTGAAGTTGCTCGAAGGCGATGCCGACAAAGCATTCCTGGCCACTCGCGAAGAACTCAAAGGCGACCTGCTGGTGCAGTTGGGTCGTACCGACGAAGCGAACACGGCGTATCAAAAAGCCAAGGCAGCCCTGTCGGATGAAGCGGCGGTCGGCGGCCTACAAATCAAGCTGGACGATCTGGCCAAAGGGGATGCGTGACGTGATTCGTTGGAAACATGCAGCATTGCTGGCCCTGGCCATTTTGGCCGCGGGTTGCAGCAGCAACAGCAAAAAAGAATTGCCGCCTGCCGAGCTCGTCGACTTCAAAGAAGAAGTGGTCTTGCACAAGCAGTGGAGTCGTTCGATCGGTGACGGTCAGGGCGAAACCTACAACATGCTGGTACCGGCGATTGATGGCGACACCATCTATGCTGCCGACGTCACTGGTGTGGTGGTCGCGATGGATCGCAGCAATGGCGACGTGAAATGGAAGAAAGATCTCGAACTGCCTGTATCCGGCGCCGTTGGCGTGGGTTACGGGCTGGTCATGATCGGCACGCTCAAAGGCGAAATCGTTGCCCTGGACGCGATCAACGGTGAAGAGAAATGGCGCGCTCGCGTGACCAGTGAAGTCCTCGCACCGCCGGCCAACAACGGTGACGTGGTTGTCGTTCAGACTCAGGATGACCGTCTGATCGGTCTGGATGCCGCGACCGGCAACCAGCGCTGGTTGTATGACAGCACCCCTGCGGTCCTGACCCTGCGCGGCACCAGCGCACCGATCGTCACCAACCGCCTTGTGCTGGCTGGCCTGTCGACCGGTAAAGTGGTTGCTCTGGACATCACCAACGGCGTGCCGGTGTGGGAACAGCGAGTGGCGATTCCACAAGGTCGTTCGGAGCTGGAGCGTGTGGTCGATATCGACGGCGGCTTGCTGCTGTCCGGCGGTACTTTGTACGTTGCCAGCTATCAGGGTCGCGTTGCGGCACTGGACCTGGAAAGCGGTCGTCAGCTCTGGCAGCGTGATGCTTCCAGCTATGCCGGTGTCGCCCAGGGTTTTGGCAATGTCTACGTGAGCCTGTCTTCGGGCACCGTTGAAGGCGTCGACGAGCGTTCCACCACTGCATTGTGGAGCAACGATTCGCTGGCCCGTCGTCAACTGTCGGCTCCGGAAGTGTTCTCCAGCTACGTTGCAGTCGGCGACATGGAAGGCTACCTGCACCTGCTGAGCCAGGTAGATGGTCGTTTCGTCGGCCGCGAAAAGATCGACAGCGACGGCCTGCGTGCCCGTCCGCTGGTGGTGGGTGACACGATTTATGTGTATGGCAACAGCGGCAAACTGGAAGCCCTGACCATTAAGTAAAGGTTTGACTATGCTTGGGGTTAATCCCCAGGCAGCCCCGTTGTACGGGGTTCGCAGCGCCCTCAAGCGTTGCCCCGAGCACCAGCCGCTGCCTCGCAGCGGCTTTTGTATTTTCTGAAATAACGAAGTGGAGAGCCGCATGGTTCCCGTAATCGCCCTGGTGGGCCGACCGAACGTCGGCAAGTCCACCTTGTTCAACCGCCTGACCAGGACTCGTGACGCCATCGTCGGCGACTTGTCCGGTCTGACCCGTGATCGCCAATACGGTGAGGCCAAGTGGCAAGGGCGTTCCTACATTCTGGTCGACACCGGCGGTATCTCCGGTGACGAGCACGGTATGGACGAAAAAATGGCCGAGCAGTCGCTGCTGGCCATTGAAGAAGCGGATGTCGTTCTGTTCCTGGTAGATGCCAAGGCTGGTTTCACCGCCGCCGACCAGATGATCGCCGAGCATTTGCGCAAACGTAACAAGCGCTCCTACGTGGTTGCCAACAAGGTCGACAACATCGACCCTGAAATGGCCCGCGCCGAGTTCGCCCCGTTGGGCATGGGCCACGCGATTCCTATCGCCGGTGCTCATGGTCGTGGCATCACCCAGATGCTGGAAATCGCCCTGAGCGATTTCCCGAAAGACGAGGAAGAGCCGGAAGACGGCGAAGAAGAGATCGTTGCCGAAGGCGAGGAAGCCAAGCGCATTCCTGGCCCAAGCGAAAAAGACGGTATCAAGATCGCCATCATCGGTCGCCCGAACGTCGGCAAGTCGACTCTGGTCAACCGCATGCTCGGTGAAGACCGGGTAATCGTGTATGACCAACCCGGCACCACCCGCGACAGTATCTACATCCCGTTCGAGCGTAACGAAGAGAAGTACACGCTGATCGACACCGCCGGTGTGCGCAAGCGCGGCAAGATCCACGAAGAAGTTGAAAAGTTCTCCGTGGTCAAAACCCTGCAAGCGATCAAAGACGCCAACGTGGTGATCTTCGTCATGGACGCCCGCGAAGGCGTGGTGGACCACGACCTCAACCTGCTGGGCTTCGCCATTGAGTCGGGTCGCGCGCTGGTGATCGCGATCAACAAGTGGGACGGCATGACGCCGAGCGAGCGCGACTTCGTGAAGGTCGAGCTGCAACGCCGACTGTTCTTCGTTGATTACGCCGACATCCACTTCATCTCGGCCCTGCACGGCACGGGCGTGGGCAACCTCTACGCCTCGGTACAGAACTCGTTCAAGTCCGCCGTGACCCGCTGGCCGACCAACCGCCTTACCCAGATTCTGGAAGATGCGGTCGGCGAGCACGCGCCACCGATGGTCAACAACCGCCGGATCAAGCTGCGTTACGCCCACTTGGGTGGTGCGAACCCGCCGATCATCGTGATCCACGGTAACCAGATCGAGAAGGTGCCGAAGTCTTACGTTCGTTACCTGGAAAACACGTACCGTCGTGTCTTGAAGCTGGTTGGTACGCCGATCCGCATCGAGTTCAAGGGCGGCGAGAACCCGTTCGAAGGCAAAAAGACCACGCTGACCGACCGCCAGGTCAACAAGAAGCGTCGCATGATGTCGCACCACAAAAAGGCCGACAAAAAGCGTCGCGATAAGAAATAGAAGCAGCTTTAAGTTTCAAGCTGCAAGTTAACGCAAGAAAGGGTCCTGTTCGGGACCCTTTTTTGTGCCTGAAGGTTTGAGGCTTGACCGCTCGCAGCTTGTCGCTGGAAACTTGCAGTTCACCTGCAGGGGCTACCGATGATCACCAGTAAGCTGCCGAATGTCGGCATCACTATCTTCACTCAGATGTCTCAACTCGCGGCGCAAACCGGGGCGATCAACCTGTCCCAGGGTTTTCCCGATTTCGACGCCCCGCAAGCCCTGTGCGATGCGGTTGGCCGGCACATCGCCAAGGGCCATAACCAATATTCGCCAATGACCGGCCTGCCAGCGCTGCGCCAGCAAGTGTCGGCGAAAATCGCTCGCAGCTATGGCATCAACGTCGATGCCGATCACGAAGTCACCATCACTCCCGGCGCCACGCAGGCGATCTTCTGCGCGATTCAGGCGGTTATTCACAACGGCGACGAAGTCATCGTGTTCGATCCTTGCTACGACAGTTATGAACCGTCGGTGGAACTGGCCGGTGGACGCTGCGTGCACGTGCAGCTCGGGCTGAACGATTTCTCCATCGACTTCCAGAAACTGGCTGACGCCATTACCCCGCGCACGCGGATGATTGTGCTCAACTCGCCGCACAACCCGAGTGGGGCGTTGATCAGCCGGGCCGAGCTGGATCAGTTGGCGGATTTGATTCGCGGTCGCGACATCTATCTGGTCAGCGATGAGGTCTACGAGCACCTGGTGTTCGACGGCGTGCCTCATGTCAGCGTGCTCAATCACGAAGAGCTGTATCAGCGCGCGTTCGTGGTCAGTTCCTTCGGCAAGACTTATCACGTTACCGGCTGGAAAACCGGCTATGTGGTCGCTCCACCGGCGCTCACTGCCGAGCTGCGCAAGGTACATCAATACGTCAGTTTCTGCGGCGTTACTCCGCTGCAATTTGCCTTGGCCGACTTCATGGCGGAGCACCCGGAACACATCGAAGAGTTGCCAGGTTTCTATCAAGCCAAGCGTGATCTGTTCTGCGACCTGCTGGCGCCATCGCGTTTCAGTTTCACTCGCGTGACCGGCACTTATTTCCAGTTGGTCGACTACTCGCAGATCCGCCCGGACCTCAATGACGTCGAGGTGGCGCTGTGGATGACCCGCGAACATGGCGTGGCGAGCATCCCGATCTCTGTGTTCTACCAGACCCCACCCGAAGGCCAGCGCCTGGTGCGCCTGTGCTTCGCCAAACGCGAGGAGACCCTGCGCGAAGCAGCGGCAAAACTATGCGTGATCTAAGTGCACTGCCCAATCTGAATGTCGCGTTGATCCAGACCACGCTGGCCTGGCACGACCGGCAAGCCAATCTGGAGCATTTCGAACAGTTGCTGGAACAGGCGCGCGGCGCGGACCTGATTATCCTGCCGGAAATGTTCACCACCGGTTTCTCCATGGCGTCGGAAACGCTGGCGGAGGCGGAAAACGGTCCGACCAGCAAGTGGCTGCGCGTTCAGGCGGCGAAGCTCGACGCGGTCATCACCGGCAGCATCATTGTTCAAGCCGCAGACGGCAGTCATCGCAATCGCCTGCTGTGGGCGCGGCCGGACGGGGAGGTGTGGCACTACGACAAGCGCCATCTGTTCCGTATGGCCGGCGAACATAACCACTACACGCCGGGCGAGCGTCAGGTGCAGTTCGAACTCAAGGGCTGGCGCGTGCGGCCACTGATTTGTTACGACCTGCGCTTTCCGGTCTGGAGCCGCGATGCCCAGGACACTGATTTGCTGCTGTACACCGCCAACTGGCCGGGGGCCCGGCGTCAGCACTGGAATCGTTTGCTGCCAGCGCGAGCGATCGAGAACCTTTGCTATGTGGCGGCGGTGAATCGCGTGGGTACTGACGGAAAGGGTTTTGCCTACACCGGTGATAGCCAGGTGTTGGATTTCCAGGGGGAGACCTTGCTTAGCGCAGGCGAGGCGGATGGGGTGTTTCAGGTTGTTCTGAATGCAGCCGACCTTCAAGCTTATCGCACGCGGTTTCCGGCGAATCTGGATGCCGATACCTTCGAGTTCACGTAAAACGCTCTGCGTGGGAATGTCTCTACGGACGCTCTGCGTTCAGCTTCTGATGGGACGCGGAGCGTCCCGGGTTGCATTCCCACGCAGAGCGTGGGAACGATCAAAGCAAACAAAAGGCCCCGAGGTTCGCACCCCGGGGCCTTTTGCATTTCGGCGAAGGTTTACGCCGCTTTCGCTTCCGGCTGGCTCAGCGAGCGGTTGAGCGCGCTGAACAAAGCCTTGAAGCTGGCAGTGGTGATGTTTTCATCAATACCTACACCGTGCACCGCACGCTCGCCGTTCACACGCAGTTCAATGTAGGCCGCTGCCTTGGCATTGGTGCCCGCGCCGATCGCGTGTTCGTTGTAGTCCATGATCTCCACCGGAATCGGCAGGCCGGCCACCAGGGCTTCCAGCGCGCCGTTGCCCTTGCCGCGCCAGTGCAGGTTGGTTTCGCCCTGACCTTTGCTGGAGACTTCCACTTCCACGGCGCTGTGACCGTTTTCTTCCTGCAAGCGATGGCTGACCAGCGCGTACGGGGTGTTGGCCTGCAAGTACTCGCTATGCAGCAATGCGTGGATCTGCTGAGCGGTCATTTCCAGGCCCAGGCGATCGGTTTCACGTTGTACAACCTGGCTGAACTCGATCTGCATGCGGCGCGGCAAGTTGATGCCGTATTCCTGTTCCAGCAGGTAAGCGATACCGCCCTTGCCCGACTGACTGTTGACGCGGATCACCGCCTCGTAGCTGCGACCGATGTCGGCCGGGTCGATCGGCAAGTACGGCACTTCCCACAGGGCATCCGGTTTCTGCTGAGCGAAGCCCTTGCGGATCGCATCCTGGTGGGAGCCGGAGAACGCGGTATGCACCAGGTCGCCAACGTACGGATGACGTGGGTGCACCTGGATCTGGTTGCACTCTTCGACGACCTTGCGCACGCCGTCGATGTCGGAGAAGTCCAGCTCAGGGTGCACGCCTTGGGTATAGAGGTTCAGCGCCACGGTCACGAGGTCGACGTTACCGGTACGCTCGCCGTTACCGAACAGGCAGCCTTCGACACGGTCGGCGCCGGCCATCAGGCCCAATTCGGTAGCGGCAACACCGGTGCCACGGTCGTTGTGGGTGTGCAGGCTGATGATCACGCTGTCACGACGGTTGATGTGACGGCCGAACCATTCGATCTGGTCGGCATAGATGTTCGGGGTGGCGCATTCGACGGTGGCAGGCAAGTTGAGGATCATCTTGTGCTCAGGCGTCGGGTTCCAGACCTCGATCACGGCATCGCAGACTTCCTTGGCGAATTCCAGTTCAGTAGCGCTGAATGTTTCTGGCGAGTACTCGAAGGTCCACTCGGTGTCTGGCTGCTGGGCGGCGTATTTGACGAACAGCTTGGCAGCGCTGACGGCGATTTCCTTGATTCCGTCCTTGTCCTGATTGAAGACAATCCGGCGGAAGGAAGGGGAGGTCGCGTTGTACAGGTGAACGATGGCTTTCTTCGCGCCACGCAAGGATTCGAAAGTGCGTTCGATCAAGTCTTCACGGCCCTGGGTCAGCACCTGAATGGTGGTGTCGTCCGGGATGTGGTTGCCTTCGATCAGGGTACGCACGAAATCGAAGTCGGTTTGCGATGCGGCCGGGAACGAGGCTTCGATTTCTTTCACGCCGACAGCCACGAGGGTTTTCCAGAAGCGCAGCTTCTTGACCGCATCCATTGGCTCGATCAGCGACTGGTTGCCATCACGAAGGTCAGAGCTGCACCAGATCGGAGCGGCGGTGATGGTCTTCGACGGCCAGGTGCGATCAGGGATATCGATGGTCGGGAACGCGCGGTATTTCGAAGACGGGTCTTTGAGCATGCTCATCGGGGTAATCCTTATTGTGTGGGCCGAAAAAAGGCGGCCTGCCGGTGGATCAAATGTTCTTGGGGAAAAGCGTGGGGCGAGGCACCGCGATTCAGCCTGGCAGTCGTGCGCTGACGAGGCACAAGCTGCGGTGCTGGCGAAGCTGAATGAGGGTGTGAAAGGTTTTCATGCCTTCAACCCTAACCGCGAGGGTGAAGGATGGCAAGCGGTCGAAAAAAATTGAGAGGAATACCCGAAAAGGCAGTTTTATCGAGATTTTATTGCTGTGAGCGGCGCTGATTGTTTTGATGATTGCGCGAGGTTTGAGCCCTGCGCAATTGTAGAATTGCGATGGCGACCGCTTGAGCGCGGCTATGCTTAAAGCCTGATCAAGGCAGGAGTCGGACATGAACGAGTCGGACTGGAAGCGGTATAGCGCGTTGCGGCCGTTGGCCCATGAGCGGATGTGTATCCGGATCATGGAGGAGGTCGAGCGCACCGTGGCGGATAAAAGCCTGACGCCTTACGAGCGGATTGAAGCCACTGAAGAGCTGCTTCAGTGCAGGCAAAAGGAGCTGTATTGGGCGTTTGGTGTGTTCAGGTTTTCACGGCATGAGGCGCGCTCGCACTTGCTTGGGTTGTGCGCGCGGGAGTTGATTACGTCTGAGGAACTGGCGGGGTTCTCGGCGGAGACTCAGGAATGGATCAGGCATTGCCTGGCGGACCGGCAAGCCCATGGGATTGAGGATCTTGAAGCTGAATAGAAGGCGTCTGTGATGCCGCCATCGCGGGCTTGCCCGCGAAGAGACCATCAGCCTTTCCACAAAATTCAGGGTTGAAAGGCCCCAATAAAAATCGCCGGATCCACCCGCGCATCATTCAGGCTGACATTCCAGTGCATATGCGGCCCGGTCGCACGGCCCGTCGCCCCGACTTTCCCGACCACTCCACCACGCGCCAACTGCTGCCCAACCTTCACATCGATTTTCGACATATGGCAGAACATGCTGATAAAGCCCTGGCCATGATCGACAAACACCGTGTTGCCGTTGAAGAAGTAGTTGCCGATCAGAATCACCTTGCCCGCGGCCGGCGTCTTGATCGGCGTACCCGCCGGCACGGCGAAGTCCAGCCCCGCGTGCGGATTGCGCTCTTCACCATTAAAGAAGCGGCGCACGCCAAACTTGCTCGACAGCGGTCCGTTGACCGGTTTGTCCAGCAACAGGTTGCTCGGAGTGTTCGGGCTGAAGCTGCGGTAGGCCTGGATCTGCTCGGCCAGTTCGCCTTCGATGCGCTTGAGGTTGTCCGGGTTCGGATTGACCTGCTGCGTATTTTTCAGCGTGATGTGCTGTTCAGGGTATTTCTTGTTGCCGACGGTGAAAGTCAGGCTGCGACCGCCGCTGCTGATCTGCTGCGTGCCCGGTTTCACGGTCAACGGCACGCCGACAATCGCCAGCCAGTTGTTCTGTTCCTTGACCACCAGCACCGGTTTGCCTTGATAGCTGGCTTTTGGCGCCTGGGCAGCGGCGCCCAGATCCACCACGGCCACGCCGCCCGGCACCGGTTTGTTCAACAGGCGAGTGATGTAGCTGTCGGCGTGGGCGTTGAAGGTCAGGCACAGCAACAGCAGCGGAGCTAAAAAACGCGGCATGGATCAATCCAGTAAAGAAAGGGTGACAGGCGTCAGGTGATTGTCTTCGACCCGAACTTGCAGTTCGCCGTCGCCGAGCTTGGCCTTCAGGCGCTGACCGTTATGAGTTTGTTCGGCGCTGCGGATCGCGTTGCCGCGCTCGTCCAGCAGAATGCTGTAACCACGGGCAAGGGTCGCCAGCGGGCTGACCACCTGCAACGTCTGCACTTGGCTTTGCAGTTGCAGGCGCCGCGACTTGAGGCCTTCGCGGATGGCACGGGGCAGGCGTTCGGCGAGGCTGTCGAGGCGCTGGCGGAGCATCGCCAGTTGCCGGCCAGGATGTTGCCCGGCGAGGCGGGTTTCCAGGCGAATCAAACGTTCGCGACGGGTGTTGAGGCTGCGTTCGAATGCACGACGCATGCGCATGTCCAGATCATCCAGGCGCTGCGCTTGCTGGCGCAGACGTTCGCCGGGGTGACGCAGGCGCCGGGAGATGCCTTCCAGACGCAGGCGGTCGCGCATCAAGCGGTCACGCATGCGCATCACCAGCCGGCGATGCAGGCTTTCGACCCTGCGCACCAGATCGCTGGAATCCGGGGCGAGCAGTTCGGCGGCAGCGGAGGGCGTCGGGGCGCGAACGTCGGCCACGAAGTCACTGATCGATACGTCGGTTTCGTGACCGACAGCGCTGACAATCGGTGTGACGCAGGCATCAACGGCGCGGGCCACCGCTTCTTCGTTGAAGCACCAGAGGTCTTCCAGCGAACCACCACCACGGGCCAGGATCAGCGCGTCGAAACCACGGGCGTCCGCCAGTTTCAGCGCGCGGACAATCTGCGCGGTGGCTTCGCGACCTTGCACGGCGGTGGGAATCAGCGTCAGCTGGATCTGCGGAGCACGGCGGCGGAACACGCTGATAATGTCGCGAATCACTGCGCCGGTCGGCGAACTGATGATGCCGATGCGTTGCGGGTGCGCTGGAAGCGGCACTTTGCGCTCGGCACTGAACAGACCTTCGGCGCTGAGCTTTTCCTTCAAGGCATCGAAGGCCAAACGCAGTGCGCCGTCACCGGCCGGCTCCACGGTGTCGAGGATCAGCTGATAATCGCCGCGCCCCTCGAACAACGAAACCTTGCCGCGGACTTTGACCGCCAGGCCATCCTTCAAGGCTTGGCGAACCCGCGCAGCGTTCTGCCGGAACAGCGCGCAACGCACTTGGGCGCCGCTGTCCTTGAGGGTGAAATACACGTGGCCGGACGCCGGGCGGGCGAGGTTGGAGATTTCGCCTTCGACCCAGATATTGCTGAACACGTCTTCGAGCAACACCCGCGCGCGGCCGTTGAGCTGGCTGACAGTCAGGACTTCACGGTCCAGGCCGAGTCTTGCAAAGGGATCTTTAATCATGGGGCGCAGTTTAAAGGCATTCGACTTCGAATCTCCATGAGTCAGCGCAAATCCCCTGTGGGAGCAGGCTCGCTCCCACAATGATCAGTGCAGACATCGATGAAGTGTTGAACCAGCGTCGTGGGATTCTGCCGGCAGGCGAGGGCGACGGTGCTGTGGCAATCCGGGTCTGCCAGGGGCAGGAAGTGAATGTCAGATGGCGCAATGTCCCGCATCGATTCCGGCAGCAGGGCGATGCCGAACCCGGCCTGAATCAATTGCAGTTGTGTGGTTTTGCGCGACACCACTCGGGCCGCTCTCGGGAAGAAACCCTGACGCATGCACAGCTCGGCGGATAGATAACTCAGGCCGCCGCGCTGGGGATGAGGAATGGAGATAAAGGCTTCATCCTTCAGTTGCGCCAGATCGATGCCCTGAGCGCAGTTATCCACAGCCAGTCGATGATTGGGGGGAACGGCCAGCAGCAAGCGTTCGCTGTACAACGGAACAATCTGCACGCCTTCACATTGGCGCAATACCGGCAGCCGCAGCAGTCCGACATCCAGCTGACTGTCGGCCAACGCTTCAAGTTGCGCTTCGGAAGACAGCTTGGCGATCTCCATGGACACGCCGACATGCTGGCTCAGATAGCCGCTGATGCCTCGCAGCAGGCGGCCACTCATGGGCACGGTGCTTGAGTGGCTAAGACGCAAGGTGCCGAGTTCTCCATTTCCGACCTGGGTCGCCATCTCACTGGCCTTGGTCAATTCGATCAGCAGGTTTCTGGCCCTGGGCAGGAAGGCCTCACCGGCCGCCGTCAGCCGGGGCAGGCGTGCAGTGCGTTCGAACAAGGGGGTTTGCAGACGGGTTTCCATGTCCTTGATCTGCCGGCTCAAGGCTGACTGTGCGACAAACAAACGCTCAGCGGCTGCACTGAAACTCCCGCACTCGGCGATTTCCACGAAGTAACGCAATTGACGGGTTGAAAGCACGAGGCATGCCTTTTTGAGATGAGAGGGCGACTTTGAAGATATTAGTCGCAAGACTCGGCGCTGGCTAAAGTCATTACAGGTATTTAATGAAGGCGTGCAGATGAACCTGTTTGAGATGTTGCACCAATGGCCCTTCGGCACAACGGATTGGCTGGTCATCGGGCTGGGCATCGCTCTGGCTTATATCGTGTTCGGCATTGCCGGCTTCGGCACCGCGCTGGTGGCGGGGCCGATTCTGATTCTGTTCATGCCGTTGTCGAAGATCGTGCCATTGCTGGTGCTGCTGGATTTTGTCGCGGCGTTCGGCAATCTGCTGCCCTCGCGGCGTGATGTGGCGAAACCCGAGTTGCTGCGGTTGCTACCGTGCATGGCGGTGGGGTGCACGCTGGGGGTGATCTTTCTGCTGAACCTGAAATCCGACGTATTGCTGCTGCTGATGGGGCTATTTATCAGTGCTTATGCGATTTACAGCCTGTGGGTCAAAACCCGTCCGACACAGTTATCCGCCGGGTGGGCGGTACCGATGGGCACGGTGGGCGGGATGTTCGGGGCGTTGTTTGGCAGTGGCGGCTTTTTGTATGCGATCTATTTGAACAGTCGCCTGCCCAAAGAGGCGGCCCGCGCAACCCAGAGCGCGCTGATCAGTTGCAGCACGGTGGTGCGCTTGAGCCTGTTTGCCGTCGCAGGTGTGTACGCCGAGCTACCCTTGTTGGTATTGGCGTTATGTTTGTTGCCGGCCATGGCCTTGGGGCTATGGATCGGGCGGCGATTGACCATGAGGTTATCGCGCGAAGCGTTTGTGCGACTGGTGACCTGGTTGGTGTTGGCCAGCGGGATTGCCTTGATCGGGCGCTATCTGAGCACTTGACCTGAGAGTGTCAGGGATTAAGCTGCCACCCGAAAATCCTACAAGGGTGAATATTCAGTATTTGCAGGGCTGTGCCATGAACTCCCAAAGCATCATCGTCCCGAAAATTTCCACGCTGCCAGTGCACGAACCCCGGGCCCGGGCGGTCGTGCGGTGGCTGGTGCGCAAAAACATCATCAAGGAAGAGCTCACGACGTGCGGCCGCACCGGCAATCGCATGGGCCATGCCATCGCCGACGGTGCCCGCGCTGTGGTCCTGCACCCCGAAGCGCTGCCATTTGGCGAGCCAATCAATGGTCTGGAGATCATCACCAAGCGCTGCATCTACACGCCGGCCAAAGGTTTCTTGAGCGAGGCGGGCTGCGCCGAGTGCCGCAAGGAAGTCGGCGAAGCGCTGTTCGAAAGCCTGGAAGACTGGATGCCCGGCCGCACCGATAACTTCACCTGTCCCGAATGCGGGCATGAAGATGACATCAACGGGTTCCTGTTCCTGCAGGAATGCGGTTTTTCCAACCTCGGATTCATTTTCAATAACTGGGCAGAAGCCGGGTTCAAGCAGAGCTTTATCGACGAATTTTCCGATTGGCTGGATCAGCCGGTGAGTTGGGTCAAAGTTGAATTGTAGGCCGCGAGAAATCCCGTATATCAGTAATGCTAATAATAGACAGAGTTTTACATTGAACCCGAGGGGGTGTCTGACTATAATGGCGCGCTTCCATTTTCCCGCTCGGGAGCCCCCGCGATGCTGCGTATCAGCCAAGAAGCTCTGACATTCGACGACATTCTCCTAGTGCCCGGTTATTCCGAGGTACTTCCTAACGAAGTCAGTCTCAAGACCCGCCTAACCCGTGGCATCGAGCTGAACATTCCTCTGGTTTCTGCCGCCATGGACACCGTTACTGAAGCCCGTCTGGCAATTGCCATGGCTCAGGAAGGTGGCATCGGCATCATCCACAAGAACATGACCATCGAGCAGCAAGCTGCCGAAGTGCGTAAGGTCAAGCGTTACGAAGCCGGCGTGGTCAAGGACCCGATCACTATCGAGGCTGACGCCACGGTTCGTGAACTGTTCGAACTGACCCGCATGCACAACATCTCCGGCGTTCCGGTACTGCACAATGGCGACCTGGTCGGCATCGTCACTTCCCGCGACGTGCGCTTCGAGAACCGCCTGGACGTCTGCGTCCGTGAAGTGATGACGCCTAAAGAGCGTCTGGTCACGGTCAAGGAAGGCGCCGACAAGAACGACGTTCGCGAGCTGTTGCACAAGCACCGCATCGAACGCGTACTGATCGTCGACGACAAATTCGCCCTCAAAGGCATGATGACCGTCAACGACATCGAAAAAGCCAAGGCTTACCCGCTGGCCAGCAAGGACGATCAAGGTCGTCTGCGTGTAGGCGCTGCAGTCGGTACCGGTAAAGACACCGGTGATCGCGTCGCAGCCCTGGTCAATGCCGGCGTTGACGTGGTGGTGGTCGACACCGCTCACGGTCACTCCAAAGGCGTGATCGACCGCGTTCGCTGGGTCAAACAGAATTTCCCTGAAGTGCAGGTCATCGGCGGCAACATCGCCACCGGCGCTGCGGCCAAGGCCCTGGCCGAAGCCGGCGCTGACGCCGTCAAGGTCGGTATCGGCCCTGGCTCGATCTGCACCACCCGTATCGTCGCCGGTGTCGGCGTCCCGCAAATCAGTGCCATCGCCAACGTCGCCGCTGCCCTTGAAGGCACTGGCGTTCCGTTGATCGCCGACGGCGGCATCCGTTTCTCCGGTGACCTGTCCAAGGCCATCGTTGCCGGTGCTTCCTGTGTGATGATGGGCTCGATGTTCGCCGGTACTGAGGAAGCGCCGGGCGAGATCGAACTGTTCCAGGGGCGTTCGTACAAGGCTTACCGTGGCATGGGTTCGCTGGGCGCCATGTCCCAGGCTCAAGGTTCCTCCGATCGTTACTTCCAGGACTCCTCGGCAGGTGCCGAGAAACTGGTTCCGGAAGGCATCGAAGGGCGTGTTCCTTACAAGGGCACCCTGAGCGCCATCATCCATCAACTGATGGGCGGCCTGCGTTCCTCGATGGGCTACACCGGCAGTGCCGACATCGAAGAAATGCGCACCAAGCCTGAGTTCGTGCGGATCACCGGCGCTGGCATGGCCGAGTCCCACGTACACGACGTACAAATCACCAAAGAAGCGCCAAACTACCGCGTAGGTTGAGGCTTCAAGCAAAAAGTTAAGTAACCGGGGCTGTTTTATTCAGCCCCGAGTTGTTTCTGAACTACATAGACGAGACTGACTTCATGGCCCTCGACATTCACGCCCACCGCATCCTGATCCTCGACTTCGGTTCCCAGTACACCCAGCTGATTGCCCGCCGCGTGCGTGAAATCGGCGTGTACTGCGAACTGCATCCGTTCGACATGGACGACGAAGCGATCCGCGAATTCGCTCCAAAAGGCGTCATTCTCGCCGGCGGCCCCGAGTCCGTGCACGTCGCTGACAGCCCGCGCTGCCCGCAAGCGGTGTTTGACCTGGGCGTACCGGTCTTCGGTATCTGCTACGGCATGCAGACCATGGCTGAACAGCTGGGTGGCAAGGTCGAAGGTTCCGAATTGCGTGAGTTCGGTTACGCTCGCGTTGACGTCGTCGGCAAGAGCCGCCTGCTCGACGGCATCGAAGACCATATCGACGCCGACGGCCTGTTCGGCCTCGACGTGTGGATGAGCCACGGTGACAAAGTCACCAAGATGCCGCAGGACTTCCACATCCTGGCCAGTACCCCAAGCTGCCCGATCGCCGGTATGTTCAACGACGCTCGTGGCTACTACGGTGTGCAGTTCCACCCGGAAGTGACCCACACCAAGCAGGGCGGTCGCATCCTGTCGCGCTTCATCCTCGACATCTGTGGCTGCGAAGCCCTGTGGACGCCTTCGAAGATTGCTGAAGACGCCATTGCCAACATCCGCGCCCAGGTCGGCACCGACAACGTACTGCTCGGCTTGTCCGGTGGCGTTGACTCCTCGGTGGTTGCCGCGCTGCTGCACAAAGCCATTGGCGACCAACTGACCTGCGTCTTCGTCGACAACGGCCTGCTGCGTCTGCACGAAGGCGAGCAAGTGATGGCCATGTTCGCCGAGAACATGGGCGTCAAGGTGATCCGCGCCAACGCAGAAGACCAGTTCCTGAACAATCTGGCTGGCGAAAGCGATCCAGAGAAGAAACGCAAGATCATCGGCCGTACCTTCATCGACGTCTTCGATGCCCAGTCGAACAAACTGGACAACATCAAGTACCTAGCCCAAGGCACCATCTACCCGGACGTGATCGAGTCGGCTGGCGCCAAAAGCGGCAAGGCTCACGTGATCAAGTCGCACCACAACGTGGGCGGCCTGCCGGAAGAAATGAACCTCAAGCTGGTTGAACCCCTGCGTGAACTGTTCAAGGACGAAGTCCGTCGTCTGGGTCTGGAGCTCGGCCTGCCGTACGACATGGTCTACCGTCACCCGTTCCCGGGCCCGGGCCTGGGCGTGCGCATCCTCGGTGAAGTGAAGAAGGAATACGCCGACCTGTTGCGTCGTGCCGACCACATCTTCATCGAAGAACTGCGCAAAGCCGACTGGTACCACAAGGTCAGCCAGGCGTTCGTGGTGTTCCAGCCAGTGAAATCGGTTGGCGTTGTGGGCGATGGCCGTCGTTACGCCTGGGTCGTGGCCCTGCGTGCGGTGGAAACCATCGACTTCATGACTGCGCGTTGGGCGCACCTGCCTTACGAACTGCTGGAAACCGTCAGCGGCCGCATCATCAACGAAATCGAAGGCATCTCCCGCGTTACCTATGACGTGTCGAGCAAGCCACCAGCGACAATCGAGTGGGAGTGATCCCGGTTTCAACTGATCGTCCGTAACACCTGAAAGGCCCCGTGAGCGTAAAGTTCACGGGGCCTTTTTGCGATCAGGCCGCTACAGAGGGCAGGCGCCCTTCAAGGGTCAGGCCCATGCGGTTGAGTGCGTGGACAAGGTTGATCAGATTCGCGTAGGTGATCTGATGCACGGCAGTCCAGGCAGGACGGTTAATCAGAAAGCCGCCATCCGCCGTTCGCGCAATCATCGTTCGCACAATCTGGTTGGTCCGGCTGCGATGAATCAGCGTCAACGTGTCTTCCGAACTTTCAATGGTGAACATGCCTTGGCGGAACAGCAGCTCATTGATTTGCTCGGGTGATCGCTGGATGAACTGAGTTGGAATCTGCAGGCTGATGTCGGCATAAAGGGTGTCGACATTACCGCCCATCAGGGGTGCGATTTCTGTCACTTCACGGCCGACTTCGGTGCCTTGGTCGATGTCGAGGTGAAGGCGCTGGTCAGGGCCCACTTCTTCGATGCGTAGACCGATACCCCCCTCGGTTTCGCTGATGCCGGCCATTCCCCTGAACGTGTTGGTACTCTCCTGGTCGGTGAGTACCACCCATTTGCCGCCACCATTGCGGGCTTGAGTCGCCTGCATGATGGTATGGGTGAGGTAGGTCCTGACGGATTGCCGTGAGATGGCGCGGAAATTCGAGTCTGTATAGCGATAACTGGCCAGGCAATCGGTGGCCTGGATTCGAATGCCGTTCTGTTGGGCGGTCTTGACGACTTCGAGGGGGGTGAACTGTCCTGCAGGATCGCCTGGCAGTTTTTGCAGGTACTTCCCCAGCATCCCATGCATGTCCCCGGTTTCGGCGAAATGGTTCAGGTCGACTTGATTGAAGTCGTTGAGCAGGCGATGCATGTAGATCGTCTTGACGCCTTGCTTCGCCAGCGTCGGCATGTTTTCGATCAGGAACCGCATGCTTGCAATGCGGTCCTGACTCTCACCAATTACCAGACCGGGCGCGGTGTTGAATATTTTCTCGATGAGTTCCGTAACGGTCGTGGAGGGCGTGATGACGGGCTGAATCGGGCGGGCCGGTAACGAGGCAAAAAAATTCTTCGGGATCTGGAATCCGATGGCATCCCTGATCAGGACCGCTCGACGCCCGGCGACATACTCTTCATAGGGAGAAACCCCTCTGAGGACCCCGCCAGGTGCGGCAACGACTTTTATATGGGTTTCGGGCTTTCCCAGAGCCAGGAAGTTCAGCGAGCGTCCATTGGGGGCGTCGTATCTCGTCAAGTGGCTGGAAAAATCAGACGTCGGCCGGACATGATTTGTCGGCTTCGAGGGGCCGGGAACAGGCTTGCTGAGATTTTTGCCGCCACCCTTCAATCCCGCATCGGGCGCCAGCTCCCATTCGCCCTCGCCATTCAATCGCACCGGCATTGACCCCGTGGAGGCATGCGGGTTAGCCGGGTCGATGATGGCCCAAGTGCCGCCTCCATTGATATCGGCTTCGTAGCGAACGTAGTAAGCCTGATCGTTCATCAGGATTGCGGTGGACGGGTTTGAGTTCAGCGAATAAATGCCCTTGAATTTTCCGTCGGTGGCCAGAAGGTCCTGGCCTTCCAGAATTTCATTACACTGCCAGTGCTCCGGCACCGAGGCCTGTGGCTCGATATCAGGCAGAGTCGGAATGAGCGTTTCGAGCACCTCGCTTGTCCCTGATGCCTCGGAGCTTATGTTCCGAGTTACGGCTTGTTCAACGGTATCCACCGCTTTGGACGGTTGAGCAGGCCAACCCATGAGTCTCATGCCCTTTGCGGCCAGTGCATTCTTCAGCGCTTCAAGATTATTGAAAGGCTTGAAGACGAAGTCCGGCCATATAGGGGAATCGAGTTCGATGTATCCGCCGGGCATCGTTTTGATAATGGTTTCTTCTATCTGCTTGTTGCCATTGCGATAGACCAAAAGCACGGCACTGTCCGAACGCTGAAAGGTGTACATGCCTGGCTCCGGCAACAGGGCTTTGAGGTTTGTCGAGGATCTATAGGTCCAGGGGTTTTCCACTTGCAACCGCCAATCGCCTTTGATGGATGAGGTTACGGTGTTCGAGTCCTCAAAGGGGGCGTCCTGAAGATCATAGACAGGCGTGTCCGCAGAGTCCTCATACACCACCGCTGCTCCGGAATCGGCTGTAATGGGATCCGCCAGTCCGGGGCTCACCTCATCGATGCGCACGCTCACTGCACCCACCTGTTCACTGATGCCTTGATAACGCCTGAAGGTGCTCATGTTTTCCCGATTGACCAACGCCACCCAATTGGCTGATCCGTGCGCCTGCTCATTGAGTTGAATGACTTCGCTGGCAAAAAAACTTCGTGCCATTTGTTGTTGCGGCTCGAGGCTGACATGACCGTTGATGTTGTAAGTAATCGCGCAGTCGACGGCTTGAACGCGGATATGCTGCGCATTGGCGGCCTTCACGAGTTCCAGGGAAGTGAACTTGCCCTCCGGGTCGTGACCCGTCTTGAGATCGAGATTCTGCAGGTAGTCTTCGAGTTCTGCGGGCATTTCCCCGGTGCGAGCGAAAGTGTCCAGATCCATTTGATTGGCGTTGGTCAGCAGCTCTTGCAGATAGAGCCTCTTGAACCCAAGTTTCGCCAGTGTCGGCATATATTCGATCAACAATTTTCTACCGGCGATGCTGCCCGGTGTCTGACCCAAGACCAGCCCGGACTTTTGTTCGGATACTGTTTGAAACAGCTCTGCCGCCGTTTTGAACGGAGGGGGGGAAGAAGTTTGCACGGGTGGCAACGGTGGATGAGCTTCGTAATAGGCTTCGGCGTCGTGTATCAGCCGGTTACGAGCAATACGCTGATGCCAGGCAAATCGACTGGTCCGTACTTGCTGTCCTTCTTCCTCAATAACCGTAATAAACTCATCCGGACCGCCCAGCGCCCATTCCCTCATGCGGGGAGTTCGCAGTTTTTTTACATAAGTACCGGGTTCCTGCGCCCATGCCCCGTCTTGGTGGAGAGAGGGCTCACCCAACTGGCTGGTGGGCGGCGATTGCATTCCGCCTTTCAGTCCTGTCCGGGGCATCAGTTCCCACTGACCGTCAGCGTTCAGGCGAACGGGAAGCGAGCCCGAGAAAGCGGCGGGGTTTTCTGGATCAATAATTGCCCATTTGCCGCCACCGTTGGCGTCGGCTTCGAAGCGCACGTAATAGGCTACGTCGTTCATCCTGATCGCGGTCGATGGGTTGGAATTGAGCGAATAGATTCCCTGAAATTTTCCGCTCTGGGCAGACAGCATTTCGCTTTCCAGCGGCTCATGGCATTGCCATTGTTCAGGCACTTCAACCGGTTCTCTCGGCGATATAGGTGACCCGTCGGGTTGGGGGCGACTCGACTCTGCGCCATCGGGCTCACGCGGATCTTCCGTGACGGTAGATTCAGCGGCGTCCGACTCCCTCAGCGAAGCCATTTCGACGGCTTCGGCGGCATCCACTGAAGCCCCGACTTCTTCCAGAACACTGGCTTCCTTGAGCATCGGGATATTGAACAGGGCATTGATGCCATCGAGCACCGCGCCGATGATGCCAGCCTTGCGTTGCGCCGCCGTTTTGCCATTGACCGCCTTGTCGATGTTCAAGCCCATCGCGGCGATACTGGCCCCGATCACCGGCAACGCGATTGGCCAGCCCATCACCGCCAAGGGGCCAAATACATGCAGCCCGGCAGTCAGGTAACCCAGCCAAAGTTGTTTGCGCATTTGTCCGTGGGTCACCAGCGTCAGATCGGCCTCTTCCAGCATCGTGCTCTGGACCGCCCGGCTCTGCCAGGTGAAGGGATCGCCGCTGATGGTAATGTTTTTCTGATTGATCAAATGGTGGTCGTATTTTCCCCAGGTGCCGACCAACTGGTTCATCAGCGGGGTGATGTTGTCGTGGACTTCCTTGCGTACCGACAGCGGGAAATGGGTCATGAACTCAGTGCGCGGTTGCTCTTCATTCATTTGCAGCAAGATCCACCAGTGCATATCCGTCGCTGTCGGCTGCACGTGGAACGCCTGTGCGGCGCCGGGAACGTAAGTGATCTGCCGACCACTGCGGTCAACGATGCGCAGAATATCGGTGGCGACATGACCTGCGACATCCAGCGCGCAGATACGAAGATCTGCAGGCGAAGCGGTTTGGGACTGCAGGGTCGCCAGGGTGATCGGCCAGGTTGCACCACCGACGACGGCCCTGACGACGGTCTGGAAATCCTCCTCTTGCAGTTGGCCGTTTTGCCGCGCCTCGACGGCTTTGCTGAGGTAGTTGGATTTGGCCAGGGTCCGGAAGTCATCGAAATGAGTCGCCCAGAATGCGTTCAGTTTATTCAGATAGCGTTCACTGAGGTTCTTGTCCCACAGATCCGTAAGGACCTTGCTGGGATACATCCGCACTTCGTTGGTTTCATTGAAGATGCTGGCGCTTGCATCTGCCGTGTAAAACCCGCCGTTACTGTTCAGTTCGAGGGCGTCGTCTTGATCGGTGACGCGGTATCCCTGGATCACCAATTGCGTCAGGGTCAGGGATTCACAGGGTTTGGGGGCGTGCTCCCAACCCAGAAAGGCCTTGGTGCTGCTGGCCGAGACGTTATCGAACCGGTGCCACCAGACCTGATCCGGGTCCAGGCCGGTGATGCCGTGTTTTTGCAGGATTTCGCTGGCGACCGCGTGGGCTTCTTCCTTCAAACCCGGGCAGGCGGTCACAACGACGGGGGCAATCGTTTTCAGCCGCTCCTTGTCGGCAGCATTGGGTAACGCTTCGGTACTCTGATCAACAGGCATGCTCTCGCTCCTTGAGAAATGGGTCGTGAGGATGACCCGTTTGCTCAGGGCAAGTGCACTACATAGTTATGCCCACATGCCTTTCGTGACCGTGTAGGGGCACGCAACGATTGCGTCTGCAGCGGCCATCCGCCGCTCCACCCTTACTGTTTCTCAACCGCAGGTGTATCGTATTCGCCTTTTCAGGCCCTCGTGCCTGTCGCTGATACGTGAGGTAGTTAAGTTCATGTCGTTTACCCGTCGCCAAATCCTCGGTGGCCTGGCCGGTCTTGTTGTCGTTGGTGTCGGAGCGGGGGGCGCGTCGCGGTACTGGCTGGGCAAGATGGCTGACGCTGACGCAGGGCACGACTACGAGCTGATCGCAGCGCCGCTGGACGTCGAGCTGGTGGCCGGGCACAAGACCGAGGCCTGGGCGTTCGGCCCGTCGGCACCGGGCACCGAGTTGCGGGTTCGCCAGGGCGACTGGCTGCGAGTGCGTTTCATCAATCACCTGCCTGTGGCGACCACCATTCACTGGCACGGCATCCGCCTGCCGCTGGAAATGGACGGTGTGCCGTACGTCTCGCAATTGCCGGTGCTGCCGGGTGAATACTTCGACTACAAGTTCCGTGTGCCCGACGCCGGTAGCTACTGGTATCACCCGCACGTGAACAGCAGCGAAGAACTCGGTCGCGGGCTGGTCGGTCCGCTGATCATCGAAGAGCGTGAGCCGACCGGTTTCAAGTACGAGAAAACCCTGAGCCTCAAGAGCTGGCACGTCGATGAAGAGGGCGCTTTCGTTGCCTTCAGCATTCCTCGTGAAGCCGCGCGCGGCGGTACGGCGGGACGTTTGTCGACCATCAATGGCGTCTCGCAGGCGGTGATCGACTTGCCCGCCGGGCAGATCACCCGCGTGCGCGTGCTCAACCTTGATAACACGCTGACGTATCGCCTCAACATCCCCGGTGTCGAAGCGCAGATCTACGCACTGGACGGCAATCCTATCGAGCCGCGTCCGCTGGGCAAGGAATACTGGCTTGGCCCCGGCATGCGTATTTGCCTGGCGATCAAGGCACCGCCGGCCGGCGAGGAATTGTCCCTGCGCAACGGCCCGGTTCGCCTGGGCACCTTGCGCTCAGTGGCGAATACCGACGCACCGACACCATGGCCGCCGGCACTGCCTGCGAACCCGATCGCCGAGCCGGACCTGGCCAACGCCGAGAAACTCAACTTCAATTTCGAGTGGGTGGGCTCGGTGTCGGTCAACGTCGACAACGGTAAACCGCCGAGCCTGTGGCAGATTAACGGCAAGGCCTGGGACATCACGGACAAGACTTGTGCCGACCGCCCGATTGCCAAGCTTGAGAAGGGCAAGAGCTACATTTTCGAATTGAAGAACATGACTCAGTATCAGCACCCGATTCACTTGCACGGCATGAGCTTCAAGGTCATTGCCTCGAACCGGCACAAGGTCATTCCGTACTTCACCGACACGTATCTGTTGGGCAAGAACGAGCGTGCGCAAGTGGCGCTGGTAGCGGATAACCCGGGCATCTGGATGTTCCATTGCCATGTTATCGATCACATGGAAACCGGCCTGATGGCCGCTATCGAGGTGGCCTGATGCGACAGATACGTCCCGCCGCGATCATCGATCGCAGCCGTGATCGCGACTTCATGCGCGAAGCCCTGGCCTTGGCTGCACAAGGCGCAGCGTTGGGTGAAGTGCCCGTGGGCGCTGTGTTGGTGCAGGACGGCGAAATCATCGGTCGCGGCTTCAATTGCCCGATCAGCGGCAACGACCCGAGTGCCCACGCCGAAATGGTCGCGATCCGCGCCGCAGCCTTGGCCGCGAGCAACTATCGCCTGCCGGGCAGCACGCTTTACGTGACGCTGGAGCCGTGCAGCATGTGCGCCGGGCTGATCGTGCACTCGCGAATTGCGCGGGTGGTGTATGGCGCGCTGGAGCCCAAGGCCGGGATTGTGCAGAGTCAGGGGCAGTTCTTCACCCAAGGTTTTTTGAACCACCGGGTGTTGTTTGAAGGCGGGGTGTTGGCGCAGGAGTGTGGGGCGGTGCTTAGTGAGTTTTTCAAGGCTAGACGCGCCAAACCCACTGAATAAACACAGAGCCCAATGTAGGAGTGAGCCTGCTCGCGATAGCGGTCTGACAGTCAATATTGAGGTGACTGTCAGACTGCTATCGCGATCAGGCTCACTCCTACAGGGTTATGCGGTGTTTGATAGTTTTACTTGCGGGCCACGATGACGGCACGCATCGGCGCCGGCAGCCCTTCAATCGTTTTGCTGTGATCGTCCGGATCCAGGAAGTCGCTCAGCGACTGATACTTCATCCACTCCGTCCCGCGTTGTTCCTCGACCGTGGTCACGCTCACGTCCACGCAACGCACATCGGTAAACCCGGCACGGCGCAACCACAATTCCAGCGCCGGCACCGACGGCAGGAACCACACGTTGCGCATCTGCGCATAACGGTCTTCCGGCACCAGCACCTGCTGCTGATCGCCTTCGATCACCAGCGTCTCCAGCACCAGTTCACCGCCTTTGACCAGGCAATCTTTCAGCGCCAGCAAATGCTCGATTGGCGAACGGCGGTGATAGAACACGCCCATGGAAAACACCGTATCGAAGCCTTCCAGCTCCGACGGCAAGTCTTCGAACGGGAATGGCAGGTGCCAGGCATTCGGCTCTGACAAGTAACGCTGCACCGCCTGGAACTGGCAGAAGAACAACCAGTTCGGGTCAACGCCGATCACGCTGTCGGCACCGGCGCCGAGCATGCGCCACATGTAGTAACCATTACCGCAGCCGACATCGAGGATGCGTTTGCCCTTCAGGTCCAGGTGCGGCGCAACACGCGACCATTTCCAATCCGAACGCCATTCGGTGTCGACGTGCACACCAAACAAATCAAACGGACCTTTGCGCCACGGCGACAAACCCATCAGCGCAGTACGCATCTGTGCGCGGGTTTCGTCGTCGCACTCGGTGTCCAGCATCAGGCCGTTGAGCAAGTCGACGACCCTCGGCTGAATCTTCGGCAATGCATCCAGTGCACTCTGCCAGCGTTCCAGGTCGCCATGACCCTTTTCCATTTTCTTGTCGAGTTGTGCTTGCAGGGTGTTGGCCCAGGCGGCCAGTGGTGTACCGGCCAGGCGGCGGGCGAGGGGGGACAGATCAATCATGGCAAGGCAATCAACGAGGCAAAGTTAAGACACTGGAACCACGGCACGACTTTCGAGAACCCGGCGGCCAGCAGGCGCTCGCGGTGTTCTTCGAGGCTGTCGGGCTTCATGACGTTTTCGATGGCGCTGCGCTTTTGGGCGATTTCCAGTTCGCTGTAGCCGTTGGCGCGTTTGAAGGCGACATGCAGATCGGTGAGCAGCGCGTGTTCTTCGGGATCGTTGAAGCGCAGCTTCTCCGACAGGATCAGCGCGCCGCCCGGCAACAACGATTGGCGGATGCGCGAGAGCAATGCGGTGCGCTGGTCCGGGGCGATGAATTGCAGGGTGAAGTTCAGCGCCACCACCGAGGCCGGCTGAAACTCAAGGGCGAGGATGTCGCCTTCGATCACCTCCACCGGTAGCAACTCCTGGAACATCGAGTCCTGACCGTTGAGGTATTCGCGGCAGCGTTCGACCATTGCCGCCGAGTTATCCACAGCGATAACGCGACAACCGTCGGTGCGCACGTGCCGGCGCAAGGCCTGGGTCACGGCGCCCAACGACGAACCGAGGTCGTAGAGCACGCTGTTGGGCTGGGCGAATTGCGCGGCGAGCACGCCGAGGTTTTCCACGATGGTCGGATAACCTGGCACCGAACGCTTGATCATGTCCGGGAACACCCGCACCACGTCCTCGTTAAAGGCGAAGTCAGGCACCTGGGCCAGAGGCTGGGCGAAAAGGCGATCGGGTTCTTTGCTCACGGCGGTTCCAGCGGCGTTGGTGGAAAAGGCCGGCATTTTAGCCAAATTGACGGGGGGATGCGCGGGTTGTCTGATAAACCGCGCAAAGGAGTACGCAATCCTGTAGCAGCTGCTACAGAGTGTGGCGTTCTTCAAACTTGGGGCCGAACGCCGACGCCGTGATCCCCCACTGCCCCAGCCAGTAACTGACGATGATCACGTAAGGCGCCGCATCGAACGGCGCCACAAAGCGGCTGATACCAATCACGCTATCGGAGAATACAAACGCCAGCGCACCTGCCGCCGCCAGCAGTGCCGAGCGTTTTGGCACATCCGTGCCCAAGCGAGCCAGTGCCCGCCAGAGCATTGCGCTGATGGCCAGGCCATAAACAATCACCGGAACCAGCAATGGGCCGAGACCGTGGGAAATCAAAATCCCCAACAATACTGCGCCGACGCCCAGGGCAATCACCAAGGGCAACACCGCCAACCGCCGGCAATCGCTCAAATAGGCTTTGAGATAAGCCAGGTGTGCAACCAGAAACGCCCCGAGACCAAACACAAACAGATCCCCCGGCCAGGCCAGCAACACATCGCCCAGCAGCGAGAAAATCAGGCCAAGGCTGATCCAGCGTCGATAGTCGCTGGGCGGCGCGTCATGCAGCCAGCCGAGCAGGGCCAGCACTGGCAACGGTTTGACCAGTAGACAGAGCAACGTCGCGTGCACGCTTACGCCATACAGGAAGGTCACCGCGCCCATCAGCGCCAGAATCAGCCAGCCCACGATCAGTTGACCGAGATCGCGCAATCGAAGGTGTCGACCGGCAACACTTCCGGCGCCCAAGGCTGCTGCGAGGTCAGGCGCAAACGCCCGGTGCCGGCGGCAAATGCCTGAAAGCGCCAGGTCGAAATACCGGCGCTGCCGACGATGCCGGCGTCCTCGGGGTTGCTGTACACCTCGGGGCTGAGCGCATGCAGCACACCACCGGCCGAATCCTGGATCGCCCAGCGATAACCCGTACTCGGGTTGCTCGGCAAGGTCAGGATCAGGTTTTGCCCGTTGTTGAGTTTCACCGGGCATTGGCTTTGTTTTTCCACGGTCACGTTCTGTTTCGGCTGCGTGGCGCAGGCGGCCAGCAAGGAAAGGGCGAGGGGGACAAACAAGCGAGTGGGGGACATAGGGTCAGCGGCTCCGGCGTTCACGACGAACGGCGAGCATAACTGAAGATGAGACAAAGTGTGACAGCGCTGGGGATTTGCGCCGTCAGTGCAGACGCCTTCACGGGCAAGCCCACTCCCACAATGGATTGCAATAACCCTGTGGGAGCAAGCTTGCTCGCGAAAGAGGTGGTCCAGGCACTACATAACGATCAGAACAATATCTTTGCCACATCCGCAAAGCGCTTGGCGAAATGTACGGTGATCCCTTCTTTCAGATAATCCGGCAGCTCCTCAAAGCTGCCACGGTTAGGCTCCGGCAAGATCAGCTCGAAGATCTTCTGCCGCCGCGCCGCAATCACCTTCTCGCGTACCCCGCCAATTGGCAGGACATGCCCGGTCAGCGTCAGTTCGCCAGTCATGGCCACGCCTTTTTTCGGCGGCTGGTTGCGTGCGAGCGAGAGCAGGGCGCTGGCCATGGTCACGCCGGCGCTCGGGCCGTCTTTCGGGGTGGCGCCTTCCGGGACGTGGAGGTGGACGAAGGCTTCGTCGAAGAATTTCGGATCGCCGCCAAACGATTTCAGGTTGGAACTGACGTAGCTGTAGGCGATTTCCGCCGACTCTTTCATCACATCACCCAATTGCCCGGTGAGTTTGAAGCCACGGTTCAGCGTGTGGATACGCGTCGCTTCGATCGGCAAGGTCGCGCCGCCCATGCTGGTCCAGGCCAGACCGGTGATAACGCCGATGCCAGACAACACTTGCTCGTTGCGAAACACCGGATGACCGAGTGAGGTTTCGAGGTCTTTGGGGCCGAGTTTGATGACGGCTTCGGGGTCGTCGATCAATTTCACCACGGCTTTGCGCACCAGTTTGCCCAGTTGTTTTTCCAACTGGCGCACGCCGGCTTCGCGGGCGTAACCGTCGATCAAGGCTTTGAGCGCGCTGTCGCTGATGCTCAGGCTGCCTTTGGACACGCCGGCCTTTTCCAGTTGTTTCGGCCACAGGTGACGTTTGGCGATGGCGATTTTTTCTTCAGTGATGTAACCCGACAGGCGAATCACTTCCATCCGGTCCAGCAACGGGCCGGGGATTGAGTCCAGGGTGTTGGCGGTGCACACGAACAGCACTTTCGACAGGTCCAGACGCAGGTCCAGATAGTGGTCGAGGAATTCGACGTTCTGTTCCGGATCGAGGGTTTCCAGCAGCGCCGAGGCCGGGTCGCCCTGATAGCTTTGGCCCATCTTGTCGATCTCATCGAGCATGATCACCGGGTTCATCACTTCGACGTCTTTCAACGCCTGCACGAGTTTGCCCGGTTGCGCGCCGATGTAGGTGCGGCGGTGGCCCTTGATCTCGGCTTCGTCGCGCATGCCGCCAAGGCTGAAGCGGTAGAACGGCCGGCCAAGGGATTCGGCGATGGACTTGCCGACGCTGGTTTTACCCACGCCCGGCGGGCCGACCAGCAGCACGATAGAGCCGCTGATCTCGCCTTTGTAAGCACCGACTGCGAGGAATTCGAGGATGCGGTCCTTGATGTCGTCCAGGCCGGCATGGTGTTTGTCCAGTACCTTGCGAGCGTGCTTGAGGTCGAGTTTGTCTTCGCCGTACACGCCCCACGGCACCGAGGTCGCCCAGTCGAGGTAGTTGCGGGTGACCGCGTACTCCGGCGAGCCGGTCTCGAGGATCGACAGCTTGTTCATTTCCTCTTCGATGCGTTTCTGCGCCTGCGGCGAGAGCACCTTGCCGGTGAGGCGTTGCTCGAACTGCTCGATGTCGGCGCTGCGGTCATCCTTGGTCAGGCCCAGCTCTTGCTGGATGACCTTGAGTTGTTCCTTGAGGAAGAACTCGCGCTGATGTTCGCCGATCTTGCGGTTAACTTCGGCGGAAATCTCTTTCTGCAGGCGCGCAACTTCGACTTCCTTGCGCAACATCGGCAGGACTTTTTCCATGCGCTTGAGCATGGGCACGCAGTCGAGCACTTCTTGCAGTTCGCCACCGGTGGCGGAGGTCAGGGCGGCGGCGAAGTCGGTCAGCGGCGACGGGTCGTTGGGGCTGAAGCGGTTGAGGTAGTTTTTCAGCTCTTCGCTATACAGCGGGTTGAGCGGCAGCAGTTCCTTGATCGCGTTGATCAGCGCCATGCCGTAGGCCTTGACCTCGTCGGTCGGCTCGGTGGGCTGGTGCGGGTATTCGACTTCCACCAGGTACGGCGGGCGATGGTGCTTGAGCCAGGTCTTGATGCGCACCCGGGTCAGGCCCTGGGCGACGAATTGCAGTTTGCCGTTTTCACGGCTGGCGTGGTGCACCTTGACCAGGGTGCCGTACTCGGGGAGTGCGCCGGTGTTGAAATGGCGCGGGTCTTCCTGGGGCGTGTCCATGTAGAACAGGGCCAGGGAGTGGTGATCGGCCTTGCTGACCAGGTCGAGGGTTTCGGCCCAGGGTTCTTCGTTGACGATGACCGGCAGTACTTGGGCCGGGAAGAACGGGCGGTTGTGGATCGGGATGATGTACACCTTGTCCGGCAGGTTCTGGCCGGGCAGGGCGAGGCCTTTGCCGGTGGCGTGGTGTTCGATTTGCTCGGCTTCGTTGTACTCGCTCGGGTCTTCGGGGAAGTCTTGCTGGTCGCTCATGGGGCACCTGCGCAATGGGGTATGGGTGTTAGATGGGGCAGGTGGGGGGCGGTTTCAATGGCACGGGATATTTCAAGTTGTGTGTTCAGGGTCTGGACAGCTGAGCCTATTGACCTGTCCAGTGTAGATGCACCGAGCCAACTTGCCCGCCTGATAGCCAACCTAGCAGTAGCAGATGAACCCGGTCCAATTGTAGGAGTGAGGTGACAAAAATAGTGGCCACAAAAAAAGGCGACCCCCTCACAAGAGTCGCCTTTCCATTGACCGCCGCTAGAACTTACTCGGACAGTTTGTACGCCATCACATAGTCGCCTTGCTTGGTGCCCAGCGACCCGTGACCGCCCGCAACGACCAGCACGTATTGCTTGCCGTCCTTGCCGGTGTAGGTCATCGGTGTGGTTTGTGCGCCGGCCGGCAGGCGGCCTTCCCACAGTTGCTTGCCGTTTTTCACGTCATAGGCGCGCAGGTATTGGTCGAGGGTGCCGCTGAGGAACGCAACGCCACCGGCGGTGGTGAAGGTGCCGCCCAAGCTGGGTACGCCCATGCTCAACGGGATCGGAACCGGTGAGCTGTCGCGTACGGTGCCGTTCTTGTGCATCCAGATTTTTTCATGGGTGGTCAGATCGACCGCGGCCACGTAACCCCACGCCGGTGCCTGGCACGGCAGGCCCATAGGCGACAGCAGGGGTTCGAGGACGACGCCGTACGGCGCGCCTTTGTTTGGCTGTACGCCTTCGGTTTCGCTTTTACGCGGGCCTTGGGCGGCGATTTCCGCAGCCGGGATCAGCTTCGATTTGAAGGCCATCCAGTCCGGGTTCACGAACAGGATCTGACGCACCGGATCCACCGAGACTCCGCCCCAGTCGAACACGCCGAAGTTACCCGGATAAACGATCGAACCTTGCAGCGATGGCGGGGTGAACGGGCCGTCGTAACGCAGGGATTTGAAGGTGATCCGGCAGACCAGTTGGTCGAACGGCGTGACACCCCACATGTCGCGTTCTTTCAACGGCGGCGGCATGAAGTTGAGGTCGGACTTGGGTTGGGTCGGCGAGGTGTGATCACCGGTGACAGCGCCTTGCGGCACCGGCACTTCGTTGATCGGCACAATGGCTTTGCCGGTGCTGCGGTCCAGCACGTAGATGCTGCCTTGCTTGGTGGACGCGAGTACCGCCGGCTTCACGCCGTCAGCGGTTTTCAGGTCCATCAGGGTTGGCTGGCCGCCGACGTCCATGTCCCACAGGTCGTGGTGGGTGAACTGGAAGTGCCAGCGCACTTTGCCGGTGGCGATGTCCAGCGCGGTCAGGCCGGCGGCATGCAGTTCCGATTCAGGGGTGCGTTCGCCACCGAACTGGTCCGGGGTCTGGTTGCCCATCGGCAGGTAGAGCATGCCGAGTTTTTCGTCGACCGCGAACATGGACCACATATTCGGCGAGTTGCGGGTGTAGGTCTGGCCTTCGGCAATCGGCGTGGTGTCGTCCGGCTTGCCGCTGTCCCAGTTCCACACCAGTTTGCCGGTGTGCACGTCGAACGCACGGATCACGCCGCTTGGCTCGTCGGTGGAGACGTTGTCGGTGACGTGGCCGCCAATCACCACCAGGTCTTTGGTGACCGCAGGAGGCGAGGTGGAGTAGTAACCGCCGGCGGTGAAGCCGCCGATGTTGGCACGCAGGTCAACCTGGCCCTTGTCGCCGAAGTCTTCGCACATCTTGCCGGTGTCGGCGTTGAGGGCGATCAGACGGGTGTCGGCGGTCGGCAGGAAGATCCGGCGTGGGCAGGCGTTGGTGACAGCGGCGCTGGCGCTGCCGGTCGGGCTCTGCTCGGAAGCGTAGACGGCGTCATCGTGGTACGACACGCCACGGCAGGTCATGTGCGCCCACCCCTTGAAGTTCGCCGCGTTTTGCGTGGAGAGCTTAGGGTCGAAACGCCAGATTTCCTTGCCGGTGTCCGGGTCCAGCGCGATCACCTGGCTGTGCGGCGTGCACACGTAGAGCATGCCATTGACTTTCAGCGGGGTGTTTTCAGCGGTGGTCTCGCCCGGATCGTTCGGGCCCGGCAGATCGCCAGTGCGGTAAGTCCACGCAGGGACCAGTTTGTGCGCGTTTTGCGGGGTGATCTGTGCCAGGGGCGAGTAACGATCACCGTGGGCGCTGCGGCCGTAGGAGTTCCAGTCGCCGTCGGGCATGGCCGGCGCGGTGTTGGTCATGCCGGGCACGCTGTCGCGGTCCAATTGACCCTTGATTTCACCGGGGTTGGTGAACTGGCTGGCCAATGCGGCCACCCCCGCCACGACCACGGCGACGCTCAGGGCGCCGGTGCCCATCGGTGCAGCGTCTTCTCGCAGCAGCGGGCGACGGAACCATGGCAGCAGCATGACGATACCCAGCGCAAACCACAGCGCCAGACGCGGCACCAGTTGCCACCAGTCGAGGCCGACTTCCCACAGTGCCCAAACGGTGCTCGCGAACAGCACCAGTGCGTAAAGGCCCAGCGCAGCGCGGCGGGCCATAATCAGCAGCACGCCGGTCAGCGTCAGGCCGATACCGGCCAGCAGGTAATACAGCGAGCCGCCGAGCATGCTCAGCTTGATCCCGCCTGCCAGCATGGCCAGGCCCATTAGCAGAAGCAGGATGCCGAGCAGGCTCGGCAACAGACGGCTTCGACTCAAAGCACCATCAGTGCTCATAGTGTGGTTCTCCGTGACGTTTTAAGTAGTCCCGCGCAAGTTCACTGTAGATGACGATCTGGCGTGGGCATGGTTCATATAAAAAGTGTTTGGTTGACGCATTCCCCTGTAGTAACCGAGCAAGCTCGGCTCCTACAGGGGGTGTGGTGTGGGTCAGAAGGACGAGGTGATCTTGATCCCGCCAATCAGGGCGTCGTCGACCTGGTCCACGCCACCGGGATGGCGGATGTATTGCAGGTTCGGGCGCACGGTCAGCCAGTTCGTGACGTGCACGCCGTAGTAGAGTTCAGCGCTGTATTCAGTGTCTTGCGGCGGCAGGTACGACGGATCGTCGTAGTTGTAGACGGCGCGGGCCTGATTGGTCGCCTCGGCGTTTTTGCGGTAAGCCGGGTTGACGTGAACCCGGGCCAGGGCGAAGCCGATGTCGTCTCTGGCGCGCGCGTCGAACAAGCCCTTGTAGACCACGCCAGCCTGGACGTAGTTGTCGATGGCGTTGGTCTTCTTGTCGTGCATCGTGCCGTTGGCAAACACGTTCAAACCGCGGCTGTTATCGCTGGCGACGCTGGTGATCTGCTGCTGAATGCCAAGCCACACACCGTGTTTGCTCGATGCACTGCGATAGGCTTCGCCACTCAGGGCTGCCGGCTGACCATTGCTGTCCTTATAGACATCGGTGGCGCTGGCGCTGCTGTAGTAATAACCGGCGCGGTATTCACCCGGCAGGCCGTTGAGTTTCGGCGTCCACACCAGTTCCACCGGCAAAATTGCGCCCTGGGTGCCGCTGCCGCTGAGCTTGAAACCGTTGTCGCGATCCAGGTTCGACGGGTTTTGCTCGTAGGCACCGACCTGCGCATACAGCTCCGGTGTCAGGTGGTATTTAACGCGTAACGCCCATTGGCTGACTGGCCAGTTGTACCAGATGTCGCCGACCCAGTTTCCGACTTGGGAGCCGCAGAACGCCAGGTTCTGGAAGTCGCACGGGAAGCTATTGAAGTCTTCGCCTTCGCCAAAACGACCGGCCTTGATGTCGAGCTTCTGGTCGAAGAATTTCTGCTGGTACCACATCTGCGTCAGGCGCCAGGTTTGCCCACGGCCCCAGACTTCCTGGGCCGAGGTAAAGCCGCCCACGCGCGGATCGTTGATGCGGTCGTTGCTGATGTTGTTGCCGTTGCGCTCGGTGATGGTCAACTGAAATTCAGCGTCGTCCCAACCGAGGATTTTCTGCAAATTCAGGTGCGTGCCGAAACCGAACTGGTCGCTGTAGCGCGCGGTGCGGTCATGGTCGTAGCCGCCGTGCAGGTTGCTGCCCATTTCGCCGGTGTAATCGACTTTGAAGTCGTAGCCTTTTTCCGCAAGTTCGGTGCGCGTGCCGTTCCAGTCGCCGAGCATCCACGGTGAATCGCTATCGAAGGCGGGTGTCGCCTGGGTGCAGGTGGCGAAGCCCAGTGCGGTGAATCCACCGATCAGATTCAGGGCTTTTCGGCTGGCGATAGCTGCGCAGACAGCGCTGTCTCGCGAAGTTTGAAAGTAAGGCATAGAGAAGAAATTCTGGTCTTTTTCTAGGAAGTTATGGAGTGCAGCAGGGCGTAAAGCAGTTGGCAGAAGCGTTTCAGCTGGGCGGCGCAAGGATAATGTTCTGTTACAAATAGAGAAAGGGCTTTTATGGACATGGATCGTTTCAGATTTGGTAACAGTGTCGGGCGGTGATCTTCAACATCACCTACATTGACTGATAGCGCACGCAGCGCTTCCACCCGATCACACCCTCGGCTAAGGTGCGCGGCTTCCCACTCCTTACATCGCTCGAAGGCCCGGCATGACCGAACAGAACAACAACCCGCTGCATGGCGTGACGCTGGAACAGATCCTCAACGCCCTGGTTGAACATTACGAATGGTCGGGGCTGGCCGAGCGCATTGATATCCGCTGCTTCAAGAGCGACCCGAGCATCAAGTCGAGCCTGACGTTCCTGCGCAAAACCCCGTGGGCCCGGGAGAAGGTCGAGCGTTTGTACGTGAAGTTGATGCGCACCAAGCGACCGGTCTGATCATGACTCTGCAACTGACGCCAGGTTCTGCCGCAAGGCGTCGTTTTGTTGCCGTGGCTGCGGTGTTGGGCTGGGTAGGGTTGAGCGTTCAGCTGTACCTGATTCTCTACTCACGCTGGTCTCTTGACGCCCGTTTGATTGGGGGAGTGGTGAGTTTTTTCAGCTATTTCACGGTGCTGACCAACACGCTGGTGGCGACGGTACTGACTTGCGAATGGACGTCCCGCGAGTCCGCGGCCCGACGCTGGTTTTTGCAGCCGTGGGTGAGTAGCGCGATTGCAGTGAGCATCGCTGTGGTGGGGTTGGTGTACAGCGTATTGCTGCGGCATTTGTGGCACCCCGAAGGCTGGCAGTTTCTGGCGGATGAAGTGCTGCACGACATCATGCCGCTGCTGTTTCTGGCGTATTGGTGGTTCTGCGTGCCCAAAGGCACCCTGTGTTTGCGGCACATCGCGTTGTGGATGATCTATCCATTGATGTACTTCGCCTACGTATTGTGGCGCGGGCACCTGCTGGCGGTTTATCCCTATCCCTTTATTGATGTCGACAAGTTGGGTTATCCACAGGTGTTTGTGAATGCGGGTGGGTTGCTGGTCGGGTTTGTGGTGGTTGCTTTGTTATTGTTGGGAATTGATCGCAAGCTTGGGCGGCGCCAGTAACGCCGCCTTCACGAGTCACTCGTCGTCGCTGTCATCCAGCCGCCAGTAGCCGACCGCTTTGACGAACTGCTCATTCAAACCATGCTCATCCAGCAACACCCGCCGAATCTGCCGCGACACTTTGGTCTCCGTCGCCACCCACGCATACAAATTGCCGCTCGGCACTTGCAGTTGCTTCACGGTGGTCAGCAGGTTGTCCTTGCCACCTTCGCGCAACACCCAGATCACATTGACCTGCGCGGCGCTTTCCAGGCGTTGTTGTTCAGCGCCGTTCTCCACTTCCACAACTACCAGCGCACGGCGATTGGACGCCAGGCCTTCAAGGCGACGGGCGATGGCGGGCAGGGCTGTTTCGTCGCCGATCAGCAGGTAGCTGTCGAACATGTCCGGCACGATCATCGAGCCGCGTGGCCCACCGATGTGCAGGAACTGGCCGGGTTTGGCTTGCTCGGCCCAGGTCGAGGCGGGGCCGTCGCCGTGCAGCACGAAATCGATGTCCAGTTCCAGCGTGTCGAGGTCGTAACGTCGTGGTGTGTAGTCGCGCATCGCTGGCATCGGCCCGTTGTCCTTGCCCGCGCCGAGTACCAGCGTTTCCAGCGCCGCGTGTTCCGCCGCGGTCTGCGGGAACAGCAGTTTGACGTGGTCGTCCGTACCGAGGCTGACGAAACCGGCCAGATCCGGCCCACCCAAGGTAATCCGGCGCATGCGCGGCGTCAGGTCGACCACGCGCAACACTTGTAGACGACGGCGTTTGATTTCATGCATGACACGGTGGATGGATTGCACGATCACTTCACTCATTCGGCTTGCTCCTGAACGGGTTGAACGGCAGGGCCGTCGACGATGGCCTTGGCGGTGTTGTTGAGCAGGTCTCGCACCCGCAGGATTTCTTCCGGGCTCCAGCGGCCGTGGTGCATCTGCAAGGCGTGACGCAAGTTGTGTACCGCCTCGTGGATCTCTGCAGGGCGGTCATGACCGCGCAACGAGCGTTTGCTGACCTCGATGCGCATCCGCACGCCGTCAAGCGCAATCGCTTGCTCGGTCAATGACACACGTCCGGCGTCGGTGATGGTGTAGCGTTTTTTGCCGCCTTCGGCATCGCCCAGAATCATTTCGCTTTCTTCGAGAAAGGTCAGGGTCGGGTAGATCACGCCGGGGCTGGGGCAGTAGGCGCCGTCGAACATGCTTTCGATCTGACGGATCAGGTCATAGCCGTGGCAGGGCTGCTCCGCGATCAACGCCAATAGCAGCAGTTTCAGGTCGCCGGGGGCGAACACCCGGGGGCCGCGGCCACCGCGTTCACGGCCGGGGCCAGGGCGTTTTTCGAAGCCATCGCGGCTATCGCCGTGGTCTCGGTGGGAATGATGGTCTCTCATTTTTGCGTCTTCTCTCGTCGTGTTTAGATACAACTTAAGATATATCTTGTGGCGAGAGCAAGGTTGCAGGACGAACGGTCATGGTGAGGGAGGCGCGTGCGAGGAGCGGCAGGCAGGAATCGTACTCTTTTAGAGTAATAAAACTAATCGGGCGAGTTTGAAGGTTTATCAAGGGCTTATTAGTGTGTGAGTAGTATTGATCTTACGGAAGTTTGATTAGTTGTCGTCTGTGTGGGTTTTTAGTCAAAGCTGTGTGTAGTACTTCTCTGAGGGTCAAACAGCGCAATTAGTGTTTTTCTGTCTTTTTTCCTGTTGTTCGAAGGCCATTGTTACTACATGTTCTTCGGAACTTACGTACTTACTTTCTTTGGGGGTTGGTCGATCATGCTCCGGCGTCGAAAGTTAAGCCGGTACACGATGAATCGCACTGGCTTGTTCAGACTTTTTCGGCCCAATCCTTTGAAAAGACAGGTACTCAACAATGCTCAATAAGTTTGCAATCGCCGTCCCGATGACCCTCTTGGCACTCAGCTCTTCGGTGGCGTTCGCTGCGGAAGAAGCACGCACCTCCATCAACATCAGCGCCACGATCCCAACCCAGGTATTCCACGCCCAACCGGTGAATCCTGACTTCGGTAAAGATGAAAAAATGGCCTACAACCTGGTGGCTGGCACCTTGAACCCGCTGCGTGCTACCTACGATATTCGCCACACTAACGGTTCTGTCAATGCTTATGTAGAAGGTGGTCCGCAACCCCTCTTCAACGGTAGCAACAACATCCCGCTGACCTACTCCTTCAACGGCGTAACCTTGACTGGCGCTTCCCAGGAAGTGGTCGGCGATACCGAATCCAACGGTGGCATGCGGGCTGATCTGGTGATTGCCGCTGCCAAACCGACCGCCACTCAGACCGGTCTTTACACCGCCAATCCAGTCGTAGTCTTCGATGCCATGCCGCGCATCCCGTAACACCGTTATGAAGTAATGCTCGTTCCTATTTAGATAACACTTGCCGGTCGACAGGCAACTTCTGTCGACCGGGTTTTAACGTGCTTATATTCAGAGTATTTCGTTCATGTTCCCGATGACTCCCATCGCGACGGCGCTTGCCCTGCTTTGTTGCGCAACCGCTTTGGCCGCGCCAGCAGATAATGCGTACACCCCCCGAAGTCTGTTGGCACAAGCCAAGGGTTTGCCGACCGAGTTTGAAGAACACTTCTTCGATGTGCCGCTGGCAGTGCGTGTGGAACTTGATCAACAGTTTCTGGGTGAGGCGATGGTTGTGTTGACACGCGATGATCGCATTACCCTCGTCGACTTCACGGATGTCAGCGACAGCCAGTTCAAACCCAGTGAGCGCGACATTTGGTCTGGGTATCTGAAACAAGGTGTGGCCCTGGGCACCTGCGAGGCCAAATGTCCCGAACAATTGTTGGCCGTGCACTACAGCCTCGAAAACTCCTTGGTCTCGATTCTCACGCAAAATGCTGAGCGTGACGACCAGGTGCAACGCTATTACAACCTGCCTGAGGGGGGCAGCACCGGATTGATCGTGCGCAACCAACTCAACCTTAATGGCGGCCAGGACCAGGACCTCGGTGGGCGCTACGGTCTGGAAGCCAGCAGCAGCCTGGGCAATTGGACCCAAGCGGTCAATATTCAGCTGTCGCGACTGGGCGGCATGGATAACACGCTCTACCACGCCGTCAATGAGCTTTATACCCAACGCGAACTGGAAGGCAATTTTCTGCGCCTGGGTTATTTCACCCCCTCATCCGAGGGCCTGACTCGCCAACCGCGCACCTTTGGTACCAGCCCCGACACGGCGTTGGGCGTGATGTATGGCAGCTCCGACAGTCTGGCCATCAATAACCCGAAACCGGCGGTTTATCCGATTTACGTCACCGCCAATCGCCAGGGGTCCGTGGAGATTTATCGCGACGGTCTATTGATCAATACCCAGGCAATGCCTGCCGGTTTGCAGACCCTCGATACCCGTCCGCTACCGGGGGGAATTTACGAAGTGGAAGTGCGCCTGATCGAGGACGGCCAGATCACTTCCAGCACTCAGGAACTGGTCTACAAGCCGAACAACTGGCGCAATCACGACGAGCGCTGGCGCTATAACCTGTTCGCCGGCCGTGAATCGGGCTTGCTCAGCAACTGGGATCAACCCGACGATGGCGATATGACCGCCGGCGCGGCGCTCAACTACTTGCTGCACCCGCGAGTGATTCTCGGCCTGAGCGGTCGACAAGTGAGCGATAGCCTGCAACTCGGTACGTCGGTCGACTGGGCCATCGTCAATAATGCCAGCCTGTATGCCAACGTCTACCAGACCGAAGACTACGGCACCGGTCTCGACGTGCAGGGCCTGTATTCCTACGCCAGCGGCAGCCTCGTCGCCAGCTATAACCGCAGCTGGCTCGACACCACAAAATTGTATGACACCCTGCCCGATGGCACGCGGGTGCGTCAGCCCAACGTATTTATCGGGCAAACCAGCAATTCTTCGTTGTCGATCAACCATCGACTGACCAGCAAAAGTTCGGTCAATGCGCGGGTATCCCACAGCGAGGGCAACACCAATGGCACGGGCGTGGACCTGGGCTGGACCCAGCGCACCCGGCTGTTTGACAGCGATGCCAACTGGCGATTGTCCCTGTTCGATCGGCCGGGCAGCATCAGTTCGGATGACGACCGCAACCGTGGTATAGACCTGAGCGTCAACATTGCCCTGGGCGGCCCCGGTGAACAGATCTCCGGCAGCATCGGCACCCGCACGGCCCGCGACGGTGGCCGGGATAACAACGCCTCGGTCACCTACCGCAAAGACCTGCAGGATCACATTCTGCAAAACGTGTCCGCCACAGCCATCACGGACACCTACGGCATCGGTCTGAACACCATGGCAACGATGCAATCTGACCTGCTCAATGCCGATGGTTTCATTCAACGCTCGTCCTTCAACAACAACTTTACCGGTGGCCTGAACCTGGACAGCACCGTGGCCGTCGGCGCACGGAAAATGGTCGTGACCAGCCAGTACCATCGCAACGGCGCGGGCATGATCATCGATGTGGAATCGGATATCGAAGACATCGCCCTGCGCGCGGACGATTTGAGCGGCGGCAGCGCGGTCCTCAAGCCCGGGCGCAATTTTGTGCCGATCACGGCCTACAAAAGCAGCTCTGTCAGTTTCGATTTCGAAGGCAACCACGTGCCGGCCGCGACCATTCAGCCGGCGCGTTCCAGCTATCACTTGAACAAGGGGGGCGTGGATTATCGCCAGATTCGTGTGATGCGAACCCTCACGGTCCTCGGCCGCCTGATCGACCCTCAGGGCAACCCGCTCAAGGGCCATCACATCATCAACCACGCCAGTCGCGGGGTGAGTGAGGTGGACGGTTTCTTCTCGATGGAAATGAACGCCGGTTCACCCACCCTGGAAGTGCGCCACGGCAACCAGCTGCTGTGCCAGTTCCGGCTCGACCCGAGCCGTGGCCGCACGGAAAACAACGTGCTGATGATCGGCGATCTGCGCTGCACGCCAGACACATTGGCGGACCTGACGCTTGAGACGCCGACGGCAGGCTGATGCCCGGCACCCCGCACTTTTTTATGAGGTAAATGACGATGAAACGTCGGTTGGCACTGATTGGTTTTTGTTTGTTCACTCAGACGGCGCACGCCGGACCGAGCATCAATATCGGCACGGTGTACGACTATCTGGACGGGGACAAAAGTACCTACCTGAAGCGGGTTTTCAACGGTGGCGACAGCACCGCGTTTGTGAAGGTCAACATTCTCGAAATCCTGTACGACGCCGATGGCAAATCACAGGAAGTACCGCTCAAGGCTCAGGCCGATGGCAGCGCCCGTGATGGCTTGATGGCCAGCCCGGCGCGGCTGATCGTGCCGGCCAACGGCATGCAAGGCACGCGATTGCTGTACATGGGCGAGCGCGACAAGGAGCGCTATTTCCGCGTGCGTTTCGTGCCGGTGGTGCCCGAGAAAGAGGACGAGTTTGCGGTCTCCGTTGAAGAGCGCGAGGAATACAAGAAAACCCTGTCCGCCGGAGTTACGGTGCTGGCCGGTTATGGCGCGGTGTTTTTCGTCCGCCCCAAGGACTCGCGCTACGCCAGCGTGATCGAGAACGTGGCGGCCAGGTACCGGATCCGCAATACCGGCAACACCGTGGTGGTGATCGACGAGTTCAAGGATTGCTCAGTCAAGAACGACCAGGACTGCCAGCCCACTACCAAGCATCACATTCTGGCGGGCCGCACTTTCGAGTTCGAGAAACAGGCCGGTCGCGAGTACCGCTTCACCCTGGTGGAAGGCGAGAGCCGCAAGAAACTTGATGTGAAAGGCTGATGACTATGTTCAGAAAACTGACGGTCCTGATGGTGTTGGCGGTGGCCTGCCATTCAGCGTATGCCGCCCGCGAAGTACAACACTTCGAAGTATTCGTGACGATCCCGAGCCAGGCGTTCTACGTCATTCCCTCAGACCCCGGCTGGATTCATCGCGAACAGCAATTACCGTGGAACCTGGCGACCTCGACCCTGGGCAGCTTGCGCAAGTATTTCGATGTGAAGAACGAAGCCGGCTCCATCGAAGCCCGTCTGGAGGGCAGGCCCTACTTGTCCAACGGGACGGATGCCCATGACATCGGTTTGCGCGTGCTGTTCAACGACAAGTTGTTGAGCGAAGGGCAAAGCAGCGAGGTGGTTTCGTTGAGTGAAGCGGCACCGGGAAAGCGGGTTTTGCTGCAAATCGTGCCGGTGCCACCCGCCGATGGGGTTTATAAACCCGGCAGCTATTTTGGCAGCGTCAACATGGTTTTCAACGCAGTGCTGCCGGGGGCGTGATGCCATGAACGATCGGCTGTCCATCTCACTCGTTTCAGGGAAAAAAACATGAAGTACTCACTGTGCCCGGGGCGACAGTTGCGTTGCTGTGTCGGGATCGGGATTTTATCGTTGCTCACCTGTTCTTCAGCCTGGTCGGAAGAAGTCTCGATCCTGGCATCGTTCAGGCCGGATTCGGCAAACCCTCAGCAGAACAAATTCAGGAATGACACACCTCCCAGCGGTTATTGCGCGGGTTATCCCACCGAGTGCCGTGACAACGAGATGTTCAGCCTGCGCGTGCCGATTCAGTTCAACTCCAATGCGCCGATCCAGGCGAATCACCCGTCGTCGCGCCAGGGTGCCACTTTCAAAGTCCCGGCGCAGTGGCGCGAGTTGTCCGTGGTGCATGAGGCGACGGGGGAGCCCGAGACGGTCAAGGTTCGAATTGCAGGTCTGGGCTCCCAGTATGTGACGGAGGACGTTCTCAGCCTAGTCGGTGGAGGTAGCAGCTATCAACTTGCGCACGCTCAGCTGTGGGGCGCCAGTTGGGTGTATGCGCCCGCCCCCTGTCTTTATAGTGGCGTAGGGCTTTTCGGGCAGACGAGCTATGCCTTTTTCTGGAAAACACCCCTCGAGGCCAGTTGCGATAAGCAGGCCCGGTTCAACGTGCCCTGGTTGCGTTACAGCTATCTGGATTTCGCCTATGAACTGATCACACCGAACCCCTTGGGTATGTCATCGGGCCGTTATTCAGGAACGCTGACCTACAGCGTCGGACCGAACGGCGATTTCGACATGGGTGACGTCATGCAGCCAAGCGATTCAGCGCTCACGCTGAATTTCAATCTGGATGTGCAACACACACTTAAAGTCGAGATTCCCCCTGGTGGCAATCGCGTCGAACTGGTCCCGCAGGGCGGCTGGCAAGCCTGGCTGACGCAGGGGCGCAAGCCGACACGGTTGTTTCGTGATCAGACGTTCAATCTCTCGTCGTCGAGTCGCTTCAAGATGAGTCTGGACTGCCAGTACAGCACCGATGGCAACCGTTGTTCGGTACGCGACCCGGCTTCGGGTCATGTCGTGCCGCTCGACGTCAGCCTGACCCTGCCCAATGGCCTGGTGGATGCCATCGATCAACCGGTCAGCCGTCGGCCGTTGCGGCGCGATGGCAGTGGCACCGAGCTGTTCCAGCCGCGCTTTTATGTCGATCGCAAACCGGGCACGTTGCACTTCGAGATTGCGCAGGATGAGGTCGAGGAGATGATCAAGCCCGGTGTCGCCAGAACGTACTCGGGCACTGTCACGGTGGTTTGGGATTCGCAGGTGGGTTAAGCGTGAACCCTGATGCATCACCCGATGCATCAGGGATTGCCGTTTATTGCTGTGCGTGTTTTTGCAGCGCTGCGCGGGTGAGTTTGCGGCTCAGCTCTTTTTCTTCGTAACCCATGTCGTGGAGCAATTGGCCGTAGACCTCATCGGTCATGTCCTGGTCCGTCAATACCACCCTTTCATCGACATTCAGGCGATTGGCAAGGTCTTGCAGGCGCTGTTTGAGCGCTCGTCGTTGTGCAATTTGCTGGCCCTTGGAACGGGTCCAGGCGTGCTGGACTTCGCGTAACTCATCGAGCAAGTCGCTCCTGATTTCGTAAAACCGGGTATTGCGCCGGAACTCGTTCGGATACGTGTCCTGCAGGTATTTCTGCCAGAACGGCTGTTCGATCATGTCGTTGACCAACCCATCGCCGCCCTCCATCGACATCACCGTCTCGAAGGCAGTGTCGAGTGTTTTGGCACTCACGCCGGCCATGGGGCGAAACAGCATCGACTCCGATTGCCACGGTAAACCAAGGCGTTGAGCCAGGCCGGTTTCGTAGGCGAGATACACCTCGACCTCATCGGGGTTGCCCGGGCGTCTACCGAAATCGGCCCGGGCAATGTCATCCACGCGCGCGAGGCGAGCAGCACCCTTGGCCAGATTCAACAGCTTGCTTTCAAGCACGGCGTTGGACGTCGACAAGGCATAGGCTTCGGAGGCGAGCACCTTGATGCCCATGTGGTTGAATACTTGAGCCCCGGCATCGGCGCAGGTAGTAGGCGCCCTGGCCATTTCGAACAGATCCTTGCGCAATCCGGTGTCCAGGTCGATGGCTTCGATCATGCGCCAGACCCGGTTGCTGAGCTGCTGACGCAAATCACCACCGGCCTTGTAATCGGCCGAGCGGGTCTGTTTCTGGATCAATGCAAAAAAATCCTCGGAGCCAGGCTCGGTCATCAAGTCGTGCCAGGCTTCCACCCGGAAAGTACCCAGCCCTGAGACCTCGGCACTCCACCATGCCGAGTCGTCGTTAATGGGCCACAGGTACATCGCGTCCCGTGCTGCATTGGCGTAGACCTGCTCGGGCGAGATGCCGACGGATCGTCGATACGCTTTGAAGGTGATCCGGTTGGCCTCCGAGAGCCGCTCGTCGTACAAGCGGGTCCGCGCCAGGAGGAAGGCATCTTCCGAGCCGGGCACGACCTTGGGAATGACGCTGATCGGGTTTTCCTGCAAATCCAGAAAGAAGCCGCGCGGTCGACGTTTGTTGGCAGGCCCGAACAGGCCATCGGGCCAGGTGGTGGCCCCGGTGTTGCTCAAACTCAGGATACTCAGTCTGGGCATGCGTGCGACGTCCGGGAGAAGGCCCAACTGCCGGTTGTCATCGAGCCTGAGGGTTTCCATGCGGGTCAGGTTTCGCAGTTGCTCGACGGCCGACGGAGTCAACGTGATGTTGTTGTTCATCAATCGCAATGTGCGCAGGTGGTGCATCTTGCCGATGGCGTCGGGGAGTCGCGTCAAGCCGCAACTGCGGGCACTCAGTTGCTGCAGATGAGGGAAGTCACTGAGCAGGCCGGGACCGCTTTCAAAAAAGGTCGTGCGGTCCAGATTCAAGGTGCTGATCTGATCGAGGTAGCGCTTGATATCCGGCAGTTCCTTCCACCAGCGTTCGAGGTCAAGCAAATTGAACTCTGTGGACAGGTCCAGCGCATAACCACCGCCGGCCGTGATACTGCGTTCACCAAAGACTGTGGGCTTGCGTTTGAAACAATCGATTAACCGTTCAGCAATGTGCAAGCCGCCACTGTTGACGAACCCGCGTTGATCCGGGCCCCAGGTATCTGGCTGCTGGTAGCGCCAGCGATTGAACAATACTCGCAGGTCGTCCAGTTCGCGGTCCAGTCGGGTCAGTGTCTGGTGCCCTTGCTCCTGCGAACCGAGGGACCGAACGAAGGTATTGACCTCGCGGTCGTTGAAGTGAGGGTAAATATCCTGCACCCGTTCGGTGAGCGTGGGGGCAACGGTGGAGAAGCCGGGACCGCGCAACAGGATCATGTCTTCATGGTCAGCCAGCGGACGGATCGGCGGTGCGGCGAGCGCGGTGCGGCGCTGCGCCGGTGTCTCGGTCTTGGCCATCACCCATTGCTTGAAGAACCCCCCCTGGCCGGGCCGATAACCCAACTGCGCTTGTTTGTTTTTCGGCAAGGCGTTGAGAACGGCTTCGTAAAAATCAGTGGCGTCGAGCAGTTTTCGGTTGTCACCGTCCCAGACTTCGAACCGGTTGCCATCGTCCTTGACCAACACCCGGACCATCGATGCGTCCTCTGCACCCACTCGGCTACGCAAGGGGCCGGCATCGTTGCCTGCGCGAACCTCGATGCGCAATTGGGCGAACGTGTCGGTATGAATCCTCAAGGCGTTCAGCACCAGGCTTTCGGTTTCGGCCACCCACTGCGCGCCGTCATGGAAGCCTTCATAGGCGTGGTTGGTCCGGGCTTCGAAGGCCGCCTCACGGGCGCGGCTCTTGAGGCTCAAGGGCAGTCGTTGCGTTTGGGTCATGCGCTTGAGGTCGGCAGCGTCGGTGGTGTTCAGCAGCGTCGTTGCGGCACGGGACGGCAACTCGGGAAAGGTGTGGCGCATGAGTCGCAGCGGCGGATCGTCGAACGCCTGGGCCCCCAGGTAAAGCTGATTGATGATGTCTGGGGTCATTCGATCGGCTTCGTCCGCCAGTCGATTGCGCAATGCTTGCACCCGTTCACGTTGGGCGGTGGACCGACCGAGCACGGCGTGCAGCTCTTCTTCGTTGAGAAACCCGGCAAGGTCGGGCGCAAATTGCTCGCTCATGAGGTTGGACAAACTGGTGGACAGGGTCTGTTCGGCCGTCGCATCGGCGTTGCCGTACTGGCGGAACCGGCCACTCGTGTCAGCGTTTTCGTAGACCTTCAGGGCTTTATCCGCGGGCCAGCCGTCCAGGTAAGTCGCCAGCGGTTCAAACCAGTAGGAGGAAGGATCCAGAGGCTGGCCTGAGCGAATCCTCCTGATGGCCTGGCGGGTCTGGCGCTGGATCTTCAAGCGGGTGAGGCTGTCGTCGAGTAACGGTGGCGGGGCCGTGTTGTCGACGTACATCCGGCGCAGCGCACCGTCGTCGATACCACTGGCAATACGAACCGCTTCGAGTTCCGCGTCGCTGAAGCCTTCCACGGCGTGGCCGAGACGGCGCATCAACGTCGGACGATCCCAGGCTCGCGGGGTCTCGGCTTCATGGGTCCAGGCGCCGAGGCCGTTGTGTTTCAACTCGGGCAGGTAAGCATTGTCGCGATGCGGGTGTTTGATCCGGTAGTTGCCGGTTTGCGGATCCTTTTGCACGGCATAGTGCTTGTCATCCAGCGGCAGAACAGCCTCGCCCTCGTGAGCGTGAAGCCCCAGCGCGTCAGGTCTGGCGTCGGGCGATATCTGCACATCGGGCCATTCATAAGGTTTGAGGTCGGGGTGCCACAACCGGGGTTCGCCGTTGGGCAGCGTGACCGGTTTCATGCTTTCGATCAGCGGCGACAGTTTCAGGCGTGCCAGCGCACCGATCTGCGCACCGGCGGCGAACGCTTCCAGCTGAAGAACGTCGGTGACCACGCCGACAATGTGTTCGGTGGCTTCGGTCCACAGCCCCAGGGTCATGTCGACGAGTCCTTCGATGGCGTCGCTGGCCATCTGATAAACCATGTAGCCCATCATCAGCTGACCCAGTCCGGGCACGAACGGCGTGACGACCATCAGGGCGATGTTGAAGATGTCCGAGACGATTTTCTTGAAGTTCTCCCACCAGGCCCATCGTGCATGGGTATCGGCATCGGCGGTGGACACGGCGATGTGACGGGCGTCATTGAGAACCTTGTTGAGCTTTTGCTCGAACAGGTACTGCCAGAGTTCGCCGGTGATCGGAGCGGTGTTGAACTGCAGACGAGGAGCAGTGACAGCCTCTTCGCGCCAGCTCGGCCTCGGGTCCAGCGGCTCTTTGCGATGCCATTTCACTTGGAACAGGCGTTGTTGCAGCCCGCCGAAAAAATGCCCCCGATCGGATTGATCGACGAACCGGCTGAAGAATTGCTGGTAGGTCATGCCGGTGGAGGAGATGACATCGTTGTCGCGCAGCTGACGCGTCAGTTCTTTCATCAGCGCGAGGGTCGAGGGGTACTCTTTCAGCGGGTGTTCGGGGTCTTGTGGGACATACGCGAAGATCGGCACCACCTCATGGACCCGGTTCAGATCCGGCGTAATCAAGACGATGCCGGTCAGCTGGCTGTCGAGCATGGACAGTTTGGCGAACTGCATGATTCGGCCTTTGCGTGTGAGGTTGCGCTGGCCATCGAGCATCATCAGGATCAGGTCACCAGCATCGGCGTCGATGTCGCCTTTCAGGACGGCCAGTCTGGCGGCGGCTTTAAACGCGGCTTTCTCGTTCTCGATGATCTTGTGTTTTAAAACCACCTGGGCGAGGCCATCCCTGGGCCGCAACTGTTCTTCGAGGTATTTCGTGTAGCGCGCGCCAATGTCCAGCGTGCGACACAGGGTCTGGAACTGGGCGATGGACATTTTGCGTTTGATCGGCAGGATGTCGAAATGCCCGCGGGCATCGGGCTGGCTGATAAAGTCCGATTCTGGCTCGCAGGTTTCCTTGCTCGCGAAGTTGTGCAGCGCCGCGTCCAGCAGTGAAACGGTGCGGGTCACCACGCCGTTGAGGTTGCTGGCATACCAGGGAAGCTGTTTGGGTAGATAAAGGTGCAGGTAAGTGGTCTTTACATCGACGTCGACACCGAACTGATCCAGCAATGCCCTGGTCAGCAATGGTTCGGCGAACTCGTCAACGCCTTGGACCTTGTCCATGACCCGGTCGACGGTGTTTTGAGCGGACCAGAGGTCGAGGTTGGCATGTTGTAGCGGGGTGTGATCCAGCCCCCTGATGTTCTGTATCCAATACCCTGAAGCCGTTTGCGTGAGGCTCAGTTCCCGGATCCGCCGCACTGATGCGTCCTTGAACGTGGGGTGGATACGGCTTTTGATGAAATCGTAGTGGCGACCTTTTTTGTCATCGGCCCCCGGTGTCGGTCGCGCTGATATACGTCCGTGTAAGTCAGTCATGCTTTTAATAAACCTTGAGCGTTAAGTGGAGTGACCAGCCTAACGCCCGAGGCTCAAAGTAAAAGCCTGAATTACCGCTGCTTAATCAGTGTCAGCCGCCCAAAAACATTGGAATTACCAATGCCGAAAATAGGTAATTACCACCTTTTTTTCAGCGCCGTGCGACCTCCACCGGCAGGCATTGCGTATGCGTACCCGGTTGCAGATAGGGCGTGAGAATCGGCGCCATGCCCTTGAGCACCTGCACGGGCAGCGCGGAGGTGAACGTGAAGGCCTCGGCGGTGCGCCCGGGCACGAAAGCGGTCAACGTACCGAAGTGGCTATCACCGATATAGAACACGAAGGTGGCCGTGCGGTTGATCGACTTCGAACTCAGAATCCGCCCGCCGGAACCAATGGCTTCGATGCGGTTATCCCCGGTCCCGGTCTTGCCGCCCATCGCCAGGGGTTTGCCATCGGGGGTGATGAAACTGCCGGAAACACGTTTGGCGGTACCGGCGTCCACCACTTGCGACAAGGCCTCGCGCATGGCCGTGGCCACTTCGGACGGCATCACCCGTTTGCCGGCGACCGGGTCATTGATCAGTTTGGTTTCGTATGGCGTATTCGCCGCGAAATGCAGCGTGTCGATGCGCAATGTCGGCATGCGCACGCCATCGTTGAGAATGGTGCCGATCAACTCGCCCAGCGCTGCCGGGCGGTCGCCGGAGCTGCCGATGGCGGTGGCCAGCGACGGCACCAGGTGATCGAACGGATAGCCGACTTTCTGCCAGCGCTGGTGGATGTCGAGGAATGCCTCGATCTCGAGCATGGTGCGGATACGACTGTCGCGGGCGCCCTTGTGCTTGCTTTTGAACAGCCAGCTATAGACTTCCTGACGTTCGAACTGGCTGGCTTTGACGATCTGGCCCCACTTGGCGTCAGGGTTGTTCAGCAGGTAACCCATCAGCCACAGGTCCAGCGGGTGAACCTTGGCGATAAAGCCCTGGTCCGGCAGGTCGTAGGTGCCGGGGCTGTAGCTTTCGTACAGCCGTTGCAGGCGTTCGTCAGTGAGTTTTTCAGTGAGCTTGGCGCCTTTGAGGTGCGAGCGCACAAAGGTGTTAAAGCTTTCCTGGCTGGCCTGTGGCAGCAGATACCGGTGCACTGCCGCCAGGCGGATCGGCGTCGGGCGCATGCTATCGAGGAAGGTGTCGAGCCGTGCCTGGGTGTCCTTGTTTTTGTACTTTTTCCAGAACTTCAGCAGAAACGAAGTGCCTTCTTTGTCGGCGAAATCGGCCAGGTATTCCTGACGCCGGGGATCGCGGTCGTCCTTGAGCAGTTCGGCACTGTTGTTGGGGCCGGAATAGGTGGTGTAGCGCACCAGGTCGCGCATCAATCGAATGAATGGCAGGTTGATGGATTCACGCAGGGCATCGCGCAGGGTCGGTATGCGGCCGTTGTCTTCCTTGCGGAAGTTATGGAACACGTGCAACCCACCACCGGTGAAAAACGCTTCACCGGGGCTCGCCGAGTATTTGCGATCCAGCGCGGCACCGAGCATCGCCGGCAGGTTGCGATCCTTGTTTTCGATCAGGTAGTCAACCGCCCAGCGGCTCAGGCGGTCCTGCTCGGGGACATCGACTTTCTTCAGTTCCGGGATGCTCATCCCAGCGTATTTATCGTGCAGTTCCGCCATGATTTGCAGGTAGGTGGTGAGCACACGCATTTTCGCGGTGGAGCCCAGTTCCAGCTTGCTGCCTTCGTTGATGTCGAACGGCTGGTCGGTGCTGTCGGTCTGGACCCGCACGCGCGCGCCGTCCGGCGTCAGTTCAAACAGGGTGAAGCTGTAGCGCACCTGAGTGGTACTGGTGGGGGTGAGCAGGCGTTCGCCCATCAAGCCGATCTGCGTGGCAAACGCCGGGTCGGCCAGATGCTTGAGGTACTCGGTGGCCTTGGTTTGCAGGTCGCCTTGCAGGGTGCTGGTGGCGGACAGGTCGAGGCGGTCGAGGTCGTATAGCGGACGATTGAGCAATCCGCCCAACCGGCTGCGCGCCACACTGATGCCTTTGTTGGTTTCGATCGGCTGAATGGTCGGCTGGGTTTGCCAGTCGCGGTAAGTCACCTTGCTGGCCAGTGCTGCTGTCGCGAAAGGCGCATCGATCACGTTGTTCTGGGCGAGCAGGCGAATGTGGCTGTCGGTGAGGTCAGCCAGTTCATCACGGCCCTTGGTCAGGTAGTGGGAAGGGCGACGCTGGGCAATCATCAATGACAGGATTTCACGCAAGGCCAGACCTTTGGCGGCCATCGTCTTTGGATCGGTGGCAGGGCTGGCCAGCGTTTCGTTGGCCTTGTCGAAGTCGGCGCCGTACCAGACGCGCAACCCTTCAGCCATGCCATGCACTTCACCGTGGCCAGGCACGGCGGAGAGCGGCACGCTGTTGAGGTAGTCGCGGACCACATTTTTCCGGGCCTCGAGGGTGTCCGGACCTGCCTGATAGGCCCGCACGGTGGCGGAGATCATCTGCCGGATCTTTTCCGCACCCGACACCGTCAGGCCATCGGGCGAATGCCGATACTTTTCAAGCTGTGTCGCCAGGGTACTGCCGCCTGCCGATTGACCCGGCAGGTGAATCAACTTGGCCACCTGCGACCATGCGGCCATGCCGAAGCGCGGCCAGTCCACGGCGGGGTTGGCCAAGGGTTGCTTGGGGTCAAGCAGAAAGCGGTTCTCGATGAACAGCAGGCTGTTGACCACCACCGGCGGGATCGCATCAAAGCTTGAATAAAGCTGTTGTGGGTATTTGAACTGGTAAAGCGGCATCGCGCGACAGTCGGTGATCGACAGGCCGGCCTGGATTTTCTCGGAGTAGGGCACGAAAAGGCCCTTGCCGCTGTAGTCCATCAACTTTTTGGAAAAACGGGTTTGGGCGGCAATCACGTAATCGCGCTTGAGCAGCCGGGGCAGGAACTCATCCAGTGAGCTGTAGCCCAGACGCAAATCAAAAGGGCCGGCGCCAGGGTAACGAATGGCATCGCTGGGGCCTGGTTCCAGGGAATAGCTCAGGGAGGCGGCAAATTTGCTGACTTCGCGGGATTGGAATTTCGAAGTGCGCATTTCCTTGGCGGCCGCCAGTCCCACGACAATCGCGATGATCAGCAGCAGCAACCAAAACGCCTTCCAGCCGTGTTTGACACGACGGGTGCGAGGTTTTTCAGGTGACGGCGCTTCATCCACACGTTCAGTCGGGACCACAGTTTTACTCGTATCGGTTTGCCACAAAGCGCCCATAGCCGATTGATCCATTCACGCAGATTGATCTGACTTGTCTGAAGCTTAGACGGTGGTTGGGGATGGTGAAAAAATTGTGCGTGCACAATTTTCCAATCTGTTTTGTTTTTTGTGGCGAGGGAGCTTGCACCCGCTGGGCTGCGAAGCAGACCAATAAGCGCAATGACGTTCTTTCAGATAATCCTTTGAACACAGAATTGCGACTGCTACGCAGTCGAGCGGGAGCAAGCTCCCTCGCCACAGGGGGTTGGTGTCTGAAATGGCTGAGCCAGACACGTCGCCGGGTAAATGCGGCGAAGGTCTGGGCATGACGATGCACCAATGCTGTGCAATACTCGGCGCCGTTTTCTGTCACGGGTGAAATCACTTTTAGCCAGTTAAACCCTCTCCGTAAAACCGTCTTTTGCCGAGAGTTGTGGCTGCATTTTGTGATTTATAGAGTGAAAACACCTGGGCAATGCTTTTTATACTGCACGTCCCGCTGATCCTGGAGGTTTTGTCCTACAGGACGGTCCTGCTCACGAAGCAAGGCCGGTTTCAGGCAAGCAATGGCTTATCGGTCAGCGCTTCGACACTCGGTGGCTATATCCAATAACAAGACGAGGATGTCCCTATGCCTGCTGGCAATCACCTGCCCCACGGCGAGACCGCTCAGGGCGGCCCGCTTAAACGCGAACTCGGCGAACGGCATATTCGCTTGATGGCACTCGGTGCCTGTATCGGCGTCGGTCTGTTCCTGGGGTCGGCCAAGGCCATCGAAATGGCCGGCCCCGCCATCATGCTCTCCTACATCATCGGCGGTCTGGCGATCCTGGTGATCATGCGCGCCCTCGGCGAGATGGCCGTGCACAACCCGGTCGCCGGCTCGTTCAGCCGTTACGCCCAAGACTACCTCGGCCCCTTGGCGGGCTTCCTGACCGGCTGGAATTACTGGTTCCTGTGGCTGGTAACCTGCGTCGCGGAAATCACGGCGGTAGCGGTGTACATGGGCGTCTGGTTTCCCGATGTGCCGCGCTGGATCTGGGCGCTGTCGGCGTTGATCAGCATGGGCACCATCAACCTGATCGCGGTCAAAGCCTTCGGTGAATTCGAATTCTGGTTCGCCCTGATCAAGATCGTCACCATTATTGCGATGGTGGTGGGCGGTATCGGCGTGATCGCGTTCGGTTTCGGCAACGACGGCGTGGCGCTGGGGATTTCCAATCTCTGGGCCCACGGTGGTTTCATGCCCAACGGCGTGCAAGGCGTGTTGATGTCCCTGCAAATGGTGATGTTCGCCTACCTTGGCGTCGAGATGATCGGCCTGACCGCCGGTGAAGCGAAGAACCCGCAGAAGACCATCCCGGATGCCATCGGCTCGGTGTTCTGGCGGATCCTGCTGTTCTACGTCGGCGCGCTGTTCGTGATTCTGTCGATCTACCCGTGGAACGAAATCGGCACCCAGGGCAGCCCGTTTGTGATGACGTTCGAGCGTCTGGGTATCAAGACCGCCGCCGGCATCATCAACTTCGTGGTGATCACCGCCGCACTGTCGTCCTGTAACGGCGGCATCTTCAGCACCGGACGCATGCTCTACAGCCTGGCGCAGAACGGCCAGGCCCCGGCCGGTTTCGCCAAGACCTCGAGCAACGGCGTGCCGCGTCGCGCCTTGCTGCTGTCGATGGGCGCATTGCTGCTGGGCGTGTTGCTCAACTACCTGGTGCCGGAGAAGGTCTTCGTCTGGGTCACCGCGATTGCCACCTTCGGTGCGATCTGGACCTGGGTGATGATCCTGCTGGCCCAGCTGAAATTCCGCCAAGGCCTGAGCGCCAGCGAACGTGCCGGCCTCAAATACAAAATGTGGCTGTACCCGGTCAGCTCGTACCTGGCGCTGGCGTTCCTGGTGCTGGTGGTCGGCCTGATGGCGTACTTCCCGGACACCCGCGTGGCGCTGTATGTGGGCCCGGCGTTCCTGGTGCTGCTGACGGTGTTGTTCTACGTGTTCAAGTTGCAACCGACCAATGTGTCGCAAGGTGCGGTGCATTCGGCTTCGTAAGACGTAACGTTTGAAATGCAAAAAGCCCCGGTCGAGATGACCGGGGCTTTCTGGTTTCAGGCGATTGCGTTTTGCGGTGATCGTGTCAGGCGTTTATTGAACTCCAGCCAGACCGCCAACAACCCCATCATCCCGGCCCCCACCAGCGCGGTGAAAATCTGCATGGCAAACGCATCGTCGGTCAGGGCGTTGACCATGTCGGCCAACGGCGCCAGCAACACGCCGAGGCAGAACACCTCCAGCGAATAACGCCCCATGCGCGAGCATTGCCGGGCCAGCCAGTGTTGCGTCCAGCCCGTGTCCGGCAACAGTTTCGCGGTGACATACGCCAGGGCCAGAAAGTGCAGCAGGCGCACCGGCGACAGGTCGGTCTTGCTGATTGGGTACAGCAGATTACTTAGCAGGGTTGGCATCACGGCATCATGTATTTCCGGCCAGCGCCAGGACACGGTGATCACCCCGGCCAGCACCGCATAGATCGCCGCACCGACAAACAACGGCTGGCGCAGCAGCGGACGCGTCTCGGCCGCCCGGGGCTTTTGCCCGTGAATCGCCGCCGCGCCACCGAGCACAAACAGCAGTTGCCAGGTGACAGGGTTGAAGTACCACACGCCGTCCTTGATCGCGGCCAGGTTCCAGCCAAACGAAGGCGCCAGCAGGTAAACAGTCAACGACACCGCCACCACCGCCCACGCTTTGCGCACCAGCATCGGCAGTACCAGCGGCAACCCGGCCAGCAGCACGATGTACAGCGGCAACGGGTCCATCAGGTTCGGCTTGAAACGCAACAGAAGTTCATCCGTCAATGCTTGCTGCGGGTTGCTGATGAAGTGGTGCAGGCCCATTTCCTCGACCAGATCACGGGTTTCCACATGGCTGTTGGCGAAAAACACGATGCCCATCAGCATCGCCAGCAGGAAAATGTGCACCACATACAGCACCCAGGCGCGGCGCAGGATTTTCACGCAGGCGATCAGATAACCGTCGCGCGCGAGGATCTTGCCGTAGGCCAGGACCGCCGCATAACCGGCCAGGAATACAAAGATTTCCGCCGCATCGCTGAAGCCGAAATTGCGCAGGGTGATTTGACCCAGGGGGTTGTGGGGCACGTGATCCCAAAAAATGAAGATCAGCGCCAGGCCTCGGAAAAAGTCGATTCGGTGATCGCGTTCAGTCGTCATGGCGGCGGGCTCTTGAACGGTTTTGAAGTAGGAGCGAACGGCGCCACAAAAGGTAGCGCGCCGCACATCGGCGGCGCGCAGGGTGCCGTGATTCAAGGGTAATTGCAAAAGTCCGGGTATTACCGAATGTCTCTGAGCATCGTCGAACGATAACCGCCTGTCTAAAAGACGCGCGGCCCCGCGATCTCTGGCTACCGTCGGGATTCAAAGCTTTATCGATTGAAGGCGGAAATCCAATGAGGCGCCGGCATGAAGATCCGCGATTGGCTCGACAAAGAACTCGCAGGCCGTCAGGTCTGGTTGCTGTTTCTTCTCGCGACGCTGCTGTATGCCCTGCCGCTGATCCTCGCGGATTACCCCTACATCGATGACAATTGGCGCTCCCTCGCCGCCGGTGCGGCGTGGACGGAGGAGGGCCGCCTGTTCGCGCAATGGTTCTATTACCTGCTGACCTTCAGCGGTGCCGCGCCCAATATTTTTCCGTTGCCCCTGTTGATTGCCACCCTGGCCATGAGCGCCGCCCTGACGCGCCTGACGTTCCACTATTTCCCCGAACCGACGTTCGGCCATTGCCTGGTGTTGCTGCCACTTTGGTACAACCCGTTTTTCCTGCAAAACCTGTCGTACCAATACGACGGCCCGACCATGGCGCTGAGCGTGGTGGCGGTGATCTACGCGATCACCTTCCGCAGCCTCTCACGCGTCCAGCAACTCACGGTTCCGGCACTGCTGATCGCATTGGCCATCGGCCTTTATCAGGTCAGCATCAATGTGTTTCTCGGGCTCTGTTGCCTGGAGCTGCTGCGGGGCGCCAACGATCGATTATCGTGGCCCGCGTGGTGCCGATTGCTCGGCTGGAAAGTCGCGCAGTTGGTGCTGGCAGGCTTGATCTATTACGCCACGGCGTTTGCCTGCATGAGTCAAACCCGCACCTCGATGTTGAACGGTGCGGCCGCGCCGTTGCTGCAAGTTGAAATCAATGCCGGCCGGGTCCTGGAAAAAGTCGTGTTGCTGTTTCATGGCGGGTTCGCCTGGGTGTATGGCGCGCTGTTGTTGTGCGCCATCGCCGGTGGTGTGTGCGTGGGGCGGGGTGTGCTGGCGCGGTGGGATACGGGCCTGCACAAAGCGGTGATCGGTATCGCGTGTCTTTTAATCCTGCCGGTTTTGCTGTTGCTGGTACCCGGCGCCTCCTTGTTTTTCCGCGACTTCAATGAAGGCGCCCGAACCTTGATGGGCTTTGGCGTTGTCCTGGTTTTATTGTTCTACCTGAGTCATCGGGTGCTGGCTTCATTGCATGGAAAGCTGCCCTTGCTGTTGTTGATCCCGCTGTTGGCGACGCTCTCGTTGTCCTTCGCTTATGGGCGAGTGCTGACCTTGCAAAAGACCTTCAGCACCAACGCGCTGTACGCCTTGAGTGCCGACATCGCCTCCCGCCCCGCATTGCGCAACGCCAAGCGCATTTACCTGTCGGTCAGTTATTCGGATCACTGGCTGGTGGCCGCCGCCGGGTCATTCAAGCAACTGCCGGTGTTGCACTACCTGTTGAACATCGACTTCTACATGCTCGCGGAAAACCTGCCGAAAACAGGCATCACCAACGTGGTCAGGGAAAAGGAACGGCGCAACGCCACGTGGGTGGGGTACCAGGGTTATCCACCGCTGGTGGACAGCCTGTTCTATCGCATTTATCTGCTGGGGGATTACGGCTTTATCGTCATGAAAGAACCGCCCCGGGTCACCACATTGCAGTGGTAATCGACCGTTGGTCCGGGGGTGAAAAATGCCAGCCTTGCTGCGAGGCTGGCATACGGAGCCGCTCTTACGCAGCGGCCACCTCATTAGGCTCAAAACTGTCCGCCCGCGCCATCTGCCACATCCGCGAGTAAAACTCGCCATTCACTTCACCGGTGAGCAATTCCCCCGGTTTCAGGAACACATGCAGCTGCGAGAACAACTTGATCTCGGTCGCCGACATGCGTCGTACCAGATGCTTGGCCGACAACTGCGAAGGGTGATCGAGACCGGCCGCCGCCAACATTTCAGCCAGGGCCTTGAGTGTGTTGCGATGGAAGTTGAACACCCGCTGGGCCTTGTCCGGGACCACCAGTGCGCGCTGGCGCAAGGTGTCCTGGGTGGCGACGCCGGTTGGGCATTTGTTGGTGTGGCAGCTTTGCGACTGGATGCAGCCGATGGCGAACATGAAGCCGCGTGCCGAGTTGGCCCAGTCGGCACCGATGGCCAGGACGCTGGCGATGTCGAAAGCGCTGACGATCTTGCCGCTGGCACCGAGTTTGATTTTGTCCCGCAGGTTCAGGCCGACCAGTGTGTTGTGCACGAACAACAGACCTTCGCGCATCGGTACGCCGATGTGGTCGGTGAATTCTACCGGCGCGGCGCCGGTGCCGCCTTCCTTGCCGTCGACGACGATGAAGTCCGGGAGAATGCCGGTTTCCAGCATGGCCTTGGCGATGCCCATGAATTCCCACGGGTGACCGAGGCAGAACTTGAAGCCCACCGGTTTGCCGCCGGACAGTTCTCGCAGTTGCTGGATGAAGTGCATCAGTTCGATCGGCGTGGAAAACGCGCTGTGCCGCGACGGCGAGATGCAGTCTTCGCCCATCAGGATGCCGCGGGTTTCGGCGATTTCCTTGGTGACTTTGTGCTTGGGCAGAATCCCGCCGTGGCCGGGTTTGGCGCCCTGGCTCATCTTGATTTCGATCATGCGTACTTGCGGGGTTTGCGCCTGGGCGGCGAAGCGTTCCGGGTCGAAGCGCCCGTCAGCGGTGCGGCAGCCGAAGTAGCCGCTGCCGAGTTCCCAGGTCAGGTCGCCGCCGTTTTCCCGGTGATAAGCACTGATGCTGCCTTCGCCGGTGTCATGGGCGAAGTTGCCGAGCTTGGCGCCCTGGTTCAACGCACGAATCGCGTTGGCGCTGAGCGAGCCGAAGCTCATGGCCGAGATGTTGAACACTGAGGCCGAATACGGTTGCGTGCACTGCGGGCCCCCGACGATCACGCGAAAGGCGCTTGGATCGCTCAACGGCGCTGGGCGCATCGAATGGCCGATGAACTCGAAGCCTGATTGATACACATCGATCAGTGTGCCGAAGGGCTTGTCGGCGCTTTCGTTCTTGGCGCGCGAATAGACCAGCGAGCGCTGGGCTCGGGAGAAAGGCAGGGCATCGCTGTCGGATTCGAGCAGGTACTGGCGGATTTCCGGACGAATGCCTTCCACGAGGTAACGAATGTTGCCGAGGATCGGGTAGTTGCGGCGCACCGCGTGGGGGCTTTGCAGCAGATCGAACAGGCCGATCAGGCTGAGCACGCCGGTGACGGCGGTGATCGGCCAGAGCCAGTCGTATTCGAGGAAAGGCAGGCTGGCTAGGGTGAAAATCACGCAAGCGGCAAAGAAGGCGTAGCGGCTCAGGAGTGACAGGCTCATACGGTTTCCTTGGGGTCGGACTCGGTTGTGGCCACAGAGATCTCTGTAGGAAAGCGGTGTATCAGGCATTCTGCGCTTGCAGAAAAATCGAAAACAGCTCGGACTGGGATTTGATCCCCAGCTTGCTGTACATGTGTTTCTTATGGACTTTCACGGTTTCCACGGAGATTTCCAGCTTACGGGCGATTTCTTTACTGGAGCAACCGCTGAGCATCAACCGCCCGACATCCAGTTCCCGAGCGGTCAGTTGCGCGCCTTTGAGTTGCTGCACCGACGCTTCCAGCTGTACGCGCCAGTCGGGTTGCGGTGGCGACGGCGCGAGGGCCACGACTTCGTTGATTTCATAGGGCAGGCGTTGGCGCAACAGGCCCAGCACCCACGGCTGGATCAGCGACAGCAAGGCTATCTGCTGGCCACTGAAACGTTGCTTGCTGCCCAATGACAGGCACAACGTACGGTCGCCTTCGAGCTGGCAATTGAACTGGATTTCATCAGCGACCACATTCAGACGAAAGTAGCGCTGGTAATACTCGGTCAGCTCGAAGTGTTCCGGCGCCACTTCCGACAGGCGATAGAGGCCGGTGCGCGACTGCTCGCGGCACGCGATGTAGAAAGGGTCGAGCAGGTACAAACCGCGCAGGTAATCCTGAAACAACTGATCCGGGCTGCCGTCCTCGCCCGGGCATTCGGCGAACACTTGCGGGTGCTGGTCGGCGCTGAAAAGCAGGGCCACCCAACTGTCGAAGGTCACGTACTGATCCAGCAGACGCACCAGTTGCGTCCAGAAATTGGGCTTGTCCAGGGCATCGATCAGTTGACCGACCGAGCGGTGCCAAGCGATGTCGTCCAGCGAAAGTGTCATGCCTCTACCCCTATCGGGTTACCCCAGCGGCGTGATTCCCCGGCCGCTGGCTTGCTGCGCATACTGGCGCACAGAAACCGGCCGGGCAATCTTTCTGCCGCCCGGCCTCCCCAAGAACAAGGAATACCGATGAAAGTCGAACTCGCCCAGTTGGCGGGCCGTGACAACGGCACCGCGTACAACCTCGAACGCGCCCTGGTGGCGATTGCGGCCTGCGCTGCCGACACGCAACTGATCGTCTTCCCGGAAACCCACCTGATGGGCTTTCCGACCGCCGACACCGTGGCGCAAACCGCCGAACCACTGGATGGCCCGACCGTCAGCACAGTGCTCGCCGTCGCTCGTGAGCGCAACATCGCGGTGGTGATCGGCATGGCCGAAAACGACAACGGTCGCTTCTACAACACCACGCTGCTGATCACCCCCGAAGGCATTGCGCTGAAATACCGCAAGACGCATTTGTGGGCCTCGGATCGCGGCGTGTTCGAGCCCGGCGACCGTTACGCCACCTGCGAGTGGAACGGTGTGCGGGTCGGCCTGCTGATCTGCTACGACATCGAATTCCCGGAAACCGCCCGTGCTCTCGCACAACTGGGCGCCGAATTGCTGATCGTCACCAACGGCAACATGGACCCCTATGGCCCGACGCATCGCACCGCGATCATGGCTCGCGCCCAGGAAAACCAGGCGTTTGCGCTGATGGTCAATCGTGTGGAAGCGGGCGATGACGGGTTGGTGTTCGCCGGCGGCAGTGCGCTGGTGGATCCGCTGGGCACGCTGTTGTTCGAGGCGGGGCGCGATGAAGGGCAATTTACGGTTGAGCTGGATTTCAACCGGTTGGAGGCGGCACGCAAGGACTACCGGTATCTGGATGATCAACGGCTGAAATTGCCGGGGGAGACCGTTGAGCATGCTTCCGGGGTTCGGGAGCTGCTGATTCCTTCGCGATGAGGCCCGAATAGACAACACACCTGTTTGACCGATCACCCAAAACAACAAAGTAACCCCCGAAATTTAGCGCCGAACTCGGCTCTGCCATAAATCTAATAAATTCGGAGTAGTCGCTCATGGCTCGTTTGCAACGCACCCTGTCATTGGGTTCGGTGGTGCTGTTCGGCATTGCCTACATGACGCCGATCATTGTGCTCGGCACCTTTGGCATCCTCGCTCAATCCACCGCCGGCATGGTGCCGGCCGCGTACCTCGCGGCACTGGTGGCGATGTTTTTCACCGCCATGAGCTACGGCCGAATGGCCTCGGCATTCCCCGTCGCAGGCTCGGCCTACAGCTACGTGCGCAAAGCCATCAGCCCGAAACTCGGCTTCATCGCCGGTTGGGCGGTGCTGCTCGATTACCTGTTTTTGCCGATGGCGATCTGGCTGATCGGCGCCGCCTACCTCAACTCCGCGTTCCCGGCGGTGCCGCAATGGTTGTGGGTGCTGGCGTTCATCGGCATCACCAGCGCGATCAACATCGTCGGCCTGAAGCTGGCCAACGGCATCAACGCCTTGCTGATGCTGGTGCAGGCCCTGGTGCTGATCGCCTTCGTCGTGTTGTGCATCCACTACGTCGGTGGCGATGCGAGCACGCCGTTGTGGTCGATCAAACCGTTCTTCAATGCAGACATGCAGATGCCGCTGATCATGAGCGGCGCAGCCATCGCCTGTTACTCGTTCCTCGGTTTCGACGCGGTCAGCACCCTGACCGAAGAAACCCGCGACCCGCGCCGCACCATCCCGCGGGCAATCATGCTGATTACCCTGATCGGCGGACTGATCTTCGTCAGCGTCTCCTACTTCGTACAGGTCGCACACCCGTCGTTCCAGTTCGACAACGTCGACTCGGCGGCCTATGAAATCGCCCGCAACGTCGGCGGCGACCTGTTCGTCTCGATTTTCCTGATCGGCCTGATCGTCGGCCAGTTCGCCTCGGGCTTGTCGGCGCAGGCCAGTGGTTCACGTCTGTTGTTCGCCATGGGCCGCGACGGTGTACTGCCGAAATCGTTCTTCGGCACCTTGCACGAACGCTTTGGCACGCCGGTCAACAGCATCCTGTTGTGCGCCGTCGTCGCGTTGCTGGCGCTGAAACTGGACGTCACCACCTCGACCTCGTTCATCAACTTTGGCGCATTCCTCGCCTTCAGCCTGGTCAACCTGTCGGTGATCTTTCACTACTGGATCGGTGGCGAGAAAAAAGGCCCGCGTGAACTGCTGCTGTTCCTGGTGTTCCCGTTCATCGGCCTGGTGGCGGATTTGTGGCTGATGGTCAGCCTCGATCACCTGGCCATTTACCTGGGCCTGAGCTGGCTGGCGATGGGCGTGGTGTACCTGGCGGTGTTGACTGGCGGTTTCCGTCGTCAGCCACCGGAGATGGATTTTCCGGAAGCCATCTAAGGCAGGCCGAACCCCTTGTAGGAGCCTGGAGAGTTACATTGCTCTTGAGATAGCTTTCGCTGGGCAGCCAGCTCCCACAGGAATGCGCTGGTGTTCAGGCGGCTGGTTTTGTCTGGTGAATCGGCAGTTCGACGCGAAACGTGCTGCCCACCCCGACTTCACTCACCACCGAAATCTCCCCCCGGTGTTTCTTCACGATGCCATAGGACAGGGACAACCCCAGTCCTGTCCCCTGGCCCACCGGTTTGGTGGTGAAGAACGGGTCGAAAATTTTCTGCAGGCTACCCGGCGGGATGCCGGCGCCGGTGTCGGCGACCTCGATCCACACGGTTTCATTTTCAAGCCCTGTGCGCAGGGTGAGGGTGCCGCGATCCGGCCCGATGGCCTGTGACGCGTTGACGATGAGGTTCATGATCACCTGGTTGATTTGCGAAGGCAGGCATTCGATGTCGGGCAGGTCCTGATAATCCTTCACCACATCGGCCTTGTACTTCAGTTCATTGGCAACGATGTTCAGCGTCGATTCGATGCCTTGCTGCAGATTGGCCCACTGCCATTCCTGGTTCGAGTCCACCCGCGAGAAGTCCTTCAGGTCTTTGACGATTTGCCCGACCCGGCTGATGCCTTCCTTGGATTCCTTGATCAGCAGCGGAATGTCGTCGCGCAGGAATTCCAGTTCGACCCGGTCACGCAAGTCACGCAGACGCTCAAGGAGCTCGCTGGAGCCAATCGCCTCTTCTGCTTCCCGATAGGCATCGAGCATTTCCTGCAGCTGTTTGAAATAGCCCTCGAGGGTGCCGAGGTTGGAGGAAATGAAGCCGATGGGGTTGTTGATTTCATGGGCGACGCCGGCCGCCAATTGCCCCAGTGAAGCGAGTTTTTCCGATTGCACCAATTGGGATTCAAGCTGTTTGCGCTCGTCGATTTCCCGTTGCAGCGCCTCGCTGGCCTGTTTGAATTGAGTCGTTCGCTGGTCCACCAGATGCTCCAGATGGCTCATCTGCACACAGGCCCGTTCGGTCATGTCCCATTTGGTCAGCAAGGTATTGGCCATTTGCTGGACTTCAATGTTGTCGAAAGGTTTTTTCAGAATCAGCAGCCGGTCATGCGCCTGCAAACGGTCCAGCAGTTCATCCCAGGAATAGTCAGAGTAGGCGGTACACACCACCACTTGCAGGCGCGGGTCCTCCTGCCACAAGTGTTCGATGGTCTGCGCGCCGTCCCAGCCTTCAGGCATGCGCATGTCGACGAAGGCCATGGCATAGGGCTGCTTGTCCTGCAAGGCCTGGTTGAGTTTGCCCAGCCCCTCCCGGCCGCCATACGCCGAATCCAGTTCGAACAGGACACGGGCAGATTTTGCTTCTGCGCCGAACAGCGCGGCCTCCATCACATCCAGTTCGACGTGCCGGGCCAGCGTGGGCGTGAGGATCTTGCGAAAGTCCTCGTGAATGGATGGGGTATCGTCGATCAGCAAAATGCGTCGGTTGGAAAGCTCGCTCATGCTTGCTCCATGACGGTTTTCAACGGGAGCTGCAACGTGAATTGCGCCCCCTTGCCCGGCCCGTCGCTGTGGGCGGTGAGGTGGCCATTCATCTCGATGGCGGCCAGGGCGCAGCTGTGCAGGCCAAAGCCGTGGCCCTCCTTGCGGGTGGTAAAACCGTGGGCAAAAATGCGCGTCATGTTTTCCTCGGCGATACCTTCTCCGTCGTCCTTGACGCTGATTTGCAGGGTCGTGTCGTCGACGATCTTGACCCCGAGGGTCATTTGTCGCGGACGGTCGCTGAGGCCGGACATGGCGTATTTGGCGTTGCTGATCAGGTTGATCAAAATCAGCAGCAAGCGGTGCTTGTCGCCCATGAACAGCGGCACCTCGCCGTACTCCTTGATCACCCTGACGTGATGCCGGGTGAGTGCCCCGGAGTTCATGCGCAGGGCGTCCTCCAGCAGTTCGCTGATGTGCAGCGGTTCCAGCAGGCTGTTGGCGCCCGCGTAGGATTGCTGCGTGGCCACAATGTCCTTGATGTGGTCGACGCTTTTGCTCAGTTGGGCGAGTTCGTCGGTCATGCCCTGTTGTTCCAGGGCAATGGCCTCCACCAGTTGATTGAGGTAGCCGGGCAGCAACTTGCCCTTCTGGTCCTGAGTCAGAAAGGCACCGAGGTCATCGGGGTGCTCGTTGATCAACTGCATGGCCTTGCGCAGGCCCTGCGCCTTGCTCGCGCGCAGTTTGCGGCTCACCAGGTCGGCCGAGATGTTGACGCTGTTGAGCACGTTGCCGACGTTGTGCAGCACATTGGTGGCGATCTCGGCCATGCCCGCCTGGCGCGCGGAGTCGAGCAGTTCGCTCTGTGTATCCCTGAGTTCACGGGTGCGCTCTTCAACGCGTAGCTCAAGGTCGTCATTGGCGGTGTGCAGGGCTTTATTGACGCGATTGATCACCGTGAAACTGCGCATCAGGTGAATGGCCAGATACACCAGCAACAGCACCAACAACGTTGAAAACACCAGCATATAAAAGTGATAGCGCTGGTCGACCGCGACGACTTGCTGCTGGTCGGTGTTCAGCAGTCGGGTGATGTCGTCCAGGCGTTCGGCCACGGGGATGGCCTCGATGTTTTCCAGCAAGCGATTCACCACCGGTTGTTCACGCAGGATCAACGCGATGTGGTTGCTCAGCACATCGATCGGCGTGTGGAACGGCTCCGGCAATCGCTGCTTGTTCACCCCGAGTTTGTTCAGGCCCAACAGGATATCGGCCGCCCTGTCGTCAGAAGTGAGCTGTGAAAACTCCAGACTGCTGAGTAACAAGTCGTAGGTGTCGGTGGCGATGTTTTGCAGCTGCAGTTTGTCGCCATCCACCAACTGGGCCAGTTGCTGCTGAATGTCGTCTTCGACATTTGGCAGGTAGGCCAGGGAGTTGCGCAGCACCGCGTTGTGCGACTTGAACTGTTCCACCAACCGGGTCTTTTCCTGGATGGCCGTCAGGTACGCCTCATAGCTGGCTCGCCAGACGGGTGACTCGTTGCGGCCGTGGTGCGATTCGAGGCGGGTGAACCGCTCCCACAGCTGCGTTATCTCGGTCTGGAGCGTGACCAGCGAATCGTAGTTGTATTGGGCGGCGATCCGGGCCTTGAGGATCTCGGTTTCCCATTGCGCGTTCAGCTGTTTGATGCGCCCGATCAGGTCTCGGGATTCGGCATAGCTGGTTGTCTGGTTCGAGTTGGACTTGAGGTACAGGAACAGCAGCGTCGAGGCCAGCATCAGGGCCACGACACTCAGCAGCACGAGGCTGCGGCGACGGGACATTTTCATAACGGTTTGCCTTCCCATTCACCGGTCAGGGTCTTGAGGAATTTGACGATCAGGGTCTTGTCCTCGCCCGTCGGGACACGCCCGAGCTGGAACTTGAACATCACGTCCACTGCGTCTTCGAGGGTGTTGGCCGAGCCGTCGTGAAAGTAGGGCGCGGTCACGGCGACGTTGCGCAAACTCGGAACCTTGAACACATAGCGATCCTCTTCATCCTTGGTCACCAGGTAACGTCCAAGGTCCGATTCGATCAGGTGGCCCCTGGCCTGGAAGTAGTCGCCTATCACACCGAACTTCTGGTACATGTTGCCGCCGATGTTCACCCCCTGATGGCAGGCGATGCAGCCGTACTCCTTGAAGCGCTGATATCCGTACTTTTCGTCGGTCGTGAGAATCTCGGTGTTGCCTTGCAGGTATTGGTCGAAACGCGAGTTGGCGCTGATCAGCGTGCGTTCATAGCTCGCGAGGGCGTTTTGCACGTTGCTCATGGTCACGCCGTCCGGGTAGGCGTCGCCGAATGAGGTCTGATAAGCCGGATCGGCAGACAGCGTTTGCACTACATGTTCCCAGTTGCTGCCCATCTCGCCGGGGCTCTGTACCACTTCGTGGACCTGGTTTTCCAGGGTGTCGGAGCGACCGTTCCAGAATTGCCGGAAATTCAGACTGGCGTTGAATACGCTGGGGGTGTTGACCGTCACCGGGAGGCCGGCGAAGCCGATGGAAAACGCCTTGTTGTCGGCGCCACCGTTTTCCAGTTGATGGCAACTGGCGCAGGACAGGCTGCCGTTGATCGACAAGCGGGGTTCGTTGAACAACTGGCGACCGAGCTCGACCCGCTGCGGATCTAGCGGTGGCACCGTCGGCAGCGGTTTGAGCGGTTCATCCAGCGGCGCGCCGACGGCGTTCAGACAAAGCCCGAGTAGTGGCACCAGGAGCAGGTGATGGAAGGAGAGCGACATCGGGTGATTCCTTGGCTGACGGCCTGAGTATCGTTGCGTATCGTTCACTAGACGGTGGGGGGTGGCGGGTTTAACGACCTCAGATACTGGACGAAGGCACTCGGCTCCACGGCTTTGCTGAAGTAGTAACCCTGGCCTTCCTCGCATTGATGCGCCTTGAGGAAGTCCAATTGCTCAAGGGTCTCCACCCCTTCGGCGATGATGGTCAGGTTGAGGCTGCGGCCCATACTGATGATGGTGCTGACGAGGGCGGCGTCATTGCTGTCGTTGCTCAAACCACGAATGAACGACTGATCGATCTTCAGCACATCGATGGGAAACCGGCGCAGGTAACTCAGGCTGGAGTAACCCGTGCCGAAGTCATCGATGGCCAGCCGCACCCCCAATGCCTTGAGCCGATTCAGGGAGGTGACGGTGGCATCGATGTTTTGCATTAACACGCCTTCGGTGATTTCCAGTTCCAGCAAGGCGGGCTCCAGACCGGTTTGTTCGAGGGTCTGTTCGATACCGTCGACAAAGTCCCGTTGACGGAAGTCGATGGCCGACATATTCACCGACATGCAGATTTTCGGCAGCCCGTCTGCCTGCCAGGCACAGGCTTGTCGGCAGGCCTCCGCGAGCACCCATTTGCTCAACGGCACGATCAACCCGCTGTCTTCGGCCACTCCGATGAACTCCGACGGGTAGACCAGGCCGACGCCCGGTTTTTGCCAACGGATCAAGGCCTCGGCACCCACCACCTGGCCGCTGACCAGGTCCAGCTTGGGTTGGTAATGCAGGACAAATTCCTTCCTTTCCAGCGCCAGGCGAATGCCCGTTTCAATGCTTTGCTGATCCCGTGCGCGCTGGTTCATTTCGTCGATGAAAAAACTGAAATCGTTCGGGCCGATTTCCTTGATGTTGCGCATCGCGGTTTCGGCTTTCTTGATCAGTGCGATGGCATCGAAACCGTCTTCGGGGTAAATGCTGATGCCCAGGCTGGCGGTCACGCTCAGATCGTGGCCGGCAATGTGCTGGGGCGTACGGATGGCATTCAAGAGTTTGTCAGCGATGCCCTTGGTCTGCTGCGGATGGCGGATGTCGGCGAGGATCACCACGAATTCGTCGGAACCGTAGCGAAACACCGAATCGGACTCGCGCACCGTGGCCACCAGGTTTCTCCCGACCCGTTTGAGGATTTCGTCACCGGCCGGATGGCCCAAGGCATTGTTGATGCGCTTGAAGCGATCGAGCCCCAGAAACATCACCGCCAGCTGTTTGTCATGGCGTCGGGACAGGGCCAGTGACTGATTCAACCGGTCACCGAGCAAGGTGCTGTTGGGCAGTTCGGTCAATACGTCGTACTGCAACAGGTGCGACACCTTGAGCAATTCGTGAACCCGGGCCTCGATGGTTTGCTCCAGGTTCAGCACCTTCTGCGCCGCGTCCTGCGCCATCTGCCACTTCCAGGTCAAGGCGCTGGCCATCTGGCGGATTTCCAGACTGTCGAAGGGCTTTTTCAGCACCAGCAACTGATCGCCGAACTCCAGCCGCTCGGCCATGGCCTCCCAAGAGTAATCCGAATACGCCGTGCACAGCGCAATTTGCAGGTGCGGGTCGGCCTTCCACAGTTGATCGATGGTTTCCAGCCCATCCCAGCCCGGCGGCATGCGCATGTCGGTGAACACCAGGGCGTAGGGACGTCCTTCGGCCAGTGCGAGCTTGACCAGTTCGAGGGCTTCCTGACCCTGATAGGCCGAGTCGAGCTGGAACGTCAGCCTGTCCGGTTGTTGCGTGCCGAACAGGGCTTCTTCAGTGCCGGCCAGGGTCTGTTCATCTTCGGTCTCGGGGCCGAGGATCTTGCGAAAATCATCATGAATCGAAGGCGTGTCGTCGACGATCAGAACGCGCCGGTTGGTCCGCACGAAAGGCGCTTTCATCCTTTGTCCTCCGTGGACCGTTGCGGGTTGTCCCGGATCGGCCCGATGTCGGTGCTCGGTGGTACGATGCTGCCGGCCTTCAGCAACTCGACAGCCTGTTGGCTGCTGACGGCTTTGCTGAAGTAGTAACCCTGCGCGTTCATGGGTGAGCCGGTGGCCATCAGCGAACTGCGTTGTTCCTGGGTTTCGACGCCTTCGGCGATGATGCCGATGCCGACATCCCGGGCGAAGTTGATAATGGCGCGCAGGGTGTTGGCGCTGGCCGGGTCGCGGGCGGCGGTGTCGATGAAGGCCTGAGCGAGTTTCAGGTGATTGACCTGGTAGGTCTTGAGGTAGTCGAACGATGAATATTCGGTGCCGAAATCGTCTATGGCGATCTTCACCCCCAGTTCACGCAAGCGCGGCAGCACATCGTTGTGGGTCCATTTGGTCTGGGCCAGCGTCGCTTCGGTGACGTCGAAACGCAGGTCCCAGGCGCAGAGCTCCCAGCGTGCGGTGGTGCGTAGCACGTCATAGATCAGTTCGGGACCACTCTTGAGCTGAGCCAACGACAGCTTGATCGCAATCACCGGTGGTGCGACGCCTTCATCACGCCACTGGCGCATTTGCCGGCAGGCTCGATCGAGGACCCAATGACCGAGGGCGATGATCGTGCCGGTCTTTTCGGCGGCTGGGAGGAACGCCGGGGCTTCCAGCAAACCACGTTCGGGGTGATTCCAGCTCACCATCACCTCCATGCCGAGGATCTTACCGGTCGAGAGGTCCACTTCCGGCCAGTAATGCAGTTCAAGTTCTTCGTGTTCGATGGCCGCTCTCAAGTCGCTGGCAATGGCCATACGTTCGACCACCTCCTGGTTGATCTCCTCGGAGTGGAAGTGGTACTGGTTGCGGCCCTTTTCCTTGGAGCGATAAAGCGCCATGTCCGCCTGGCTCAACAGGCTGTCGGCGCTAGTGCTGGCCGGGCTGTAACTGCTGATGCCGATGCTGACGGAGACTCGCACATCGTTGTCGGCCAGGGAGTAGGGCTGCACCAGTGCATCGCGGACCTTGGTGGCCAGGGCTGCGGAGTGGGTCGGGTCGCTGACGTCCAGTTGCAATATCGCAAACTCGTCGCCACCGAGGCGGGCGACCACATCGTTTTCGCGCACACAGGCCTTGATCCGCCGGGAGACTTCCTGCAGCAACGAGTCCCCTACCGGGTGACCCAGGGTGTCGTTGATGCGTTTGAAGTGGTCCAGGTCCAGGTAAAACATGGCGAACGGTGACGCGCCCCGACGCGCAGCAGCGAAAGCCTGGTGAAGTCGCTCGATCAGTGTCGCTCGGTTGGCCAGCCCGGTCAGCCCGTCGGTGCGCGCCAGCAGGGCGATTTTCTCCTCGGCCAGCTTGCGCTCGGTGACGTCGATGATGATGCCTTCGACTTCCAGCAGGCGGCCTTCATCGTCGCGCACCGGGATATAGCGATTTTCGACCCAGCGCCAGGCTCCGTCTGCGGTGCGCATCCGAAATTCGATGGAAGCACCTGCCGCATGGCGGTCCAGCACCCGGGCCATGGCAGTGTCGACCTTCGATTGATCGTCGGGATGAATGAGCTCCTGGGCCCAGTTGGCCGACGCCACGAGGTTTGCTGCGATGTGACCGTATTTGGTGATGTTGTGCGAGATATACATCAGCGGAAACGATGGTTCGCCCCGCAGCCGATACAGTATGGTCGGGCTGTTCTGCACAATAATGTTCGCATCGGACAGCTCACGGGTGCGTTCCTCGACCGCTTGTTCCAGCAGTGACATTTTCAGCGCCGCGTCTTCGGTCATTTGCCACTTGGCGGTCAGCGTGCTGGCCATCTGACGGATTTCGATGGCATCGAAGGGCTTCTTTAGAATCAGCAGGCGATCGCCCAGTTCCAGGCGGTCGTCGATGTCTTCCCAGGAATAGTCGGAATAGGCCGTGCAGAGAGCCACTTGCAGTTTGGGATCGACCTGCCACAGCCGTTCGATGGTCTCCAGGCCGTCCCAGCCCGGTGGCATGCGCATGTCGATGAAGGCCATCGCGTAGGGCAGGTCGTTGGCCAGCGCCGTCTCGACCTTGTCCAGGGCTTCGAGGCCCTGAAACGCCGAGTCGAGCACAAAGCTTTGCAACGATATCGCCGCAGTCGTGCCGAACAGGGCGTGTTCAGCGCTGGTCAGGCTGTCGTCATCGAACGCTGGCGGGCTGAGGATCTTGATGAAGTCCTCATGGATCGACGTCGTGTCGTCGACGATAAGAATCCGACGGTTGGCCCGCACCAACAGCGTATTCATTGACATGCGCGGGAGCCGACAGCGGTTTTGTGCGGCGTTTTCATTGGGCATCCTTTCCCTGATCAACTGGCCGAACCGGTACAGATAATGGATCCGAGTGAAGTGAGCATAGTCGCCCGACCACGACTTCGCGGCGCTGGCTGAGACGAATCATTTCGTTGAGGGACGAGAAGTCATCTAGCCTGTAGGTCAGGTCCCGGCAACAGGGGGTGTTTGCGCGGCGCTTGTCACGATGCTTTACCGTTTCACTTGAGGTCATGCCATGGAAGAGCAAATCCCCACACCGTTGATCGATAAACCCAAAGTGCTGCTGGTCGATGACGAGGAGTCGATCCTCAACAGCCTGCGCCGCCTGTTACGTGGCCAGTCCTACGACGTGCTGCTGGCCACCAGTGGTGCCCAGGCGCTGGAAATCATGGCGCAACAACCCATCGACCTGGTGATGAGCGACGCGCGCATGCCCAACATGGATGGCGCCACGCTGCTGGCGCATATCCATCAGCGCCACCCTGCAACCACCCGCATCCTGCTCACCGGTTACGCCGATCTGACGACGATTGTCAAAGCGATCAATGAAGGGCAGATCCACCGCTATATCAGCAAACCCTGGAACGACGAGGAAATGCTCCTGACCTTGCGCCAGGCTTTGGCTCATCAGCATTCCGAGCGCGAACGCCAACGCCTGTTGCAGTTGACGCGGCAGCAGAATGACCAGCTGAAATCGCTCAATATCACCCTGGAAAAACACGTCGCGGCCCGCACCGCTGAGCTCCAGCAGACCGCCGACATGCTCGACCTGTCCTACGAAGAACTCAAGCGCAGCTACGTTACCGGCACCGAGGTGTTCTCGTTGCTGGCCAACTTGCGTCTTCCGCCGGCCAAGCAGACCAACCGCCAGATCATCGAACTGGTGCGGGTGTACTGCAAACTGCATGGCCTGGATGAAGGCACCAGTCGCGACTTGAGCATGGCCGCGGCGCTCTACAACATCGGCAAGTTGAGCTGGACCGACAGCATGATGACTGCGCCTTCGGACCTGCTGCACCACAATGATCGCGAGTGCTATCGCAGTTATCCAAAGCAGAGCGAATCGCTGTTGATGACGCTCGATCCAATGAAGGATGCCGCCCGTCTGATACTTCACCATCAGGAGCGCTGGGACGGCAGCGGTTTTCCCGACAAGCTCAAAGGCGAGGCGATCCCGCTCGGTTCTCGGCTGTTGAAACTGGCGGTGGATTTCATCGAATTGCAGCGCGGGCTGATCCTGGAGCGCCAGATGAACAGCGGTGAAGCGCTGGTCTATATCCGCAGCTACGCCGGTCGACTTTACGACCCCGAGCTGGTGGAGGATTTCATTCAGGTCTGCGCCGCGTACTTGAGCGATGCCTCCCTGGCCGACCCGATGGTCAAGGTCCTGACCACACGAGAAGTGGCGGCGGGGATGATCCTGGCGCGTAACCTCAACGCCGACAATGGCATGCTGCTGCTCAATGCCGGTAAGGTGCTGAACGGACCCCTGGTGGAAAAGCTGATCGCCTTCGAAGCCATGGAAGGCGCGAAATACAGCATTTTCGTAAAAGTCCCGGAAGAAGACGCTGGCGCGATTCTCGAAGCAGGTTAGATTCTCAGGTTCATCGCCAGCAAGCTCGCTCCTGCAAGGGGCGGGCGGTGCTTTGAACGGGTTTTTCGGCGTGACGACGCACCGATACTCATGTGATCCTTGGCCCCTTTGCATTCAAGGCCATTGCTGATCCATGACCCTTCCATCTACTGACTCGCCACGCATCATCCGCATCGCCGCCGCCCTGTTGATCGGCCCCGACGGCCGTACATTGCTGGTGCGCAAGCGCGGCACCCAAGCCTTCATGCAACCGGGCGGCAAGATCGAAGCCCATGAGCAGCCGGTTCACGCCCTGGCCCGCGAGCTGGAAGAAGAGCTGGGTTTGTTCATCGATCCCGCGCACGCCAGTTACCTTGGGCAATTCTCGGCACCGGCGGCCAACGAGCCAGGGTTTGTCGTACAGGCCGAGCTGTTTTTGCTGAGCATTGATGTGGACGTCACCCCCGCTGCCGAGATCGAAGAAGTGATCTGGATCGACCCGGCCACCGACGGTGATGTCACGCTGGCGCCATTGACACGGGACCTGATCCTGCCGTTTTATCGAGCATCGCTGACCGAACCTGCCTGATCATTTCCGGACGAAGGATTGCCCATGATCCCGCCTCAAGACTTGCTGATTTTCGCCGCTGCCGCGTTGCTGATGGTGCTGACGCCGGGGCCGAACATGATCTACCTGATCTCCCGCTCGATCTGCCAGGGGCGCAAGGCGGGTGTGACGTCTTTGCTCGGCGTGGTCGCGGGGTTCTTCGTGCATTTGTTCGCGGCGGCGGCCGGTTTGACCGCGGTATTCCTGGCCGTGCCGATGGCTTATGAAGTGTTGAAGTGGGCGGGGGCGTTGTACTTGCTGTGGCTGGCCTGGCAGGCAGTCAGACCCGGTGCCCGTTCACCGTTCGAGCCGCAGCAGTTGCTACCGGATTCATCGCGCAAACTGATCACCATGGGCTTTCTCACCAGTGCGCTGAACCCGAAGATTGCGGTGTTCTACTTGTCGGTGTTTCCGCAATTCATCAACCCTGAGCACGGTTCGGTGTTCAGCCAAAGCATCATCCTCGGCCTGACCCAGATCAGCGTCAGTTTTTGCGTCAACCTGCTGATTGCGCTGTTCGCGGCGGGCATCGCCTCGTGGTTCGTCAGGAACCCGACCTGGCTGGCGCTGCAGCGTTATGTCATGGGGTTTGTGTTGGCGGCGCTGGCGGTGCGGCTGATGCTTGAGCAACGCAGGACGGCTTGACCATGTGGATCGAACGGCTGGACGCCAGTCATGCGCTGGCTTATCGAGAGTTGATGCTCGAAGCCTATGACCGGCATCCGCAAGCGTTCACGTCAAGTGTGCGCGAGCGCGCGGCCCTGTCGCTGAGCTGGTGGGAAGGGCGCCTGACCAGCAAGCTGGATGTGGTGTTCGGGGCATTCGAGGAGGGCACGTTGGCCGGCATCGTCGGTCTCGCCTTCGAGCCTCGGGAAAAGGCCCGGCACAAGGCGACACTGTTTGGCATGTACGTGTCCGGTACGGTTCGCCAGCGCGGGTTGGGGTCTCAACTGGTGCAGGCGGCATTGGCCGAGGCGCAGCAGCATCCGGGGCTGAAGGTGATTCAGCTGACCGTCACTGCCGGTAATGACGCGGCGTTCAACCTGTACCAGCGTTGCGGCTTTATCCAGTTCGGCCTGGAACCGTTGGCGGTGCGGGTGGGCGAGGAATACTTCGACAAAATCCACATGTGGCGGGAGATCTGAACCCACCGCAATTCCCCTGTAGGAGTGTTGTGTTATCTGACGGCGCTCACACCATCCAGTGTCGAGAACGACGTGTCTTTCGCCGTCAGCAAGAAGTCGCGCATGTACGGCGCATCCAGCATGTCCGCGCGTATCCCTGCGTACAACGTCGCAAACAATCCCTTTTCACCCAGCCGCTTGGCTTTCACGTAACCCCGCGAGCTGTATTCATGCAGCGCCCAATGCGGCATGCCACACACGCCGCGACCGCTGGCCACCAGTTGCATCATCATCACCGTCAGTTCCGAGGTGCGGACCTGCGCCGGTTCGATGTCGGCCGGTTCGAGGAAACGGGTGAAGATGTCCAGTCGATCTCGTTCCACCGGATAAGTGATCAGCGTCTCCGTGAGTAAATCTTCCGGCACGATGTACGCCTTGCTCGCCAAGCAGTGCTGGTTGGCCACCGCCAACATGGCTTCATAGGTGAACAACGGCACGTAGGTGATCCCGGCGATGTCCAGCGGGTCAGAGGTCACCACCAGGTCCAGATCGCCACGGGCCAGTGCCGGCAATGGCGCAAAGGAGAAGCCCGACGCCAGGTCCAGTTCGACTTCCGGCCACGCATCGCGGAACTGGTCGATGGTCGGCATCAGCCATTGAAAGCAACTGTGGCATTCGATCGCCATGTGCAAACGCCCCGCGGTGCCACCGGCCAATCGCGCGATGTCACGCTCGGCGCCGCGCAGCAGCGGCAGGGTGGCGTCGGCCAGTTGCAGCAGGCGCAGGCCGGCGCTGGTGAAGCGCACCGGTTTGGTCTTGCGCACGAACAGCGGCATGCCCATGCGCTCCTCCAGTTCCTTGAACTGGTGGGACAAGGCCGATTGCGTCAGGTGCAAACGGTCGGCGGCATCGACCAGGCTGTCGGCTTCGCGCAAGGCGTGCAAGGTCTTGAGGTGGCGGATTTCAAGCACCGGATGGCTCCATGAGTAAAACTTGTGATCAACACGAAAAGGTTGAGTTTGTCTCATGTTGACTTGGCTGTCGACAATAGCGCCATCTTTTACAGGAGCAATTCACCATGGCGCTGGCCCACACCCTCGGTTTTCCACGCATCGGCGCGGACCGCGAACTGAAAAAAGCCCTCGAATCCTACTGGAAGGGCGATCTCGATCAGGACGCGCTGAACCGTGTCGGCCGGCAACTGCGCGCCACCCATTGGCAACTGCAGAAAGACGCCGGCATCGACCTGCTGCCGGTCGGCGACTTCGCCTGGTACGACCAGGTGCTGACCCATTCCCTGACCTTCGGCGTGATCCCCGAGCGTTTCGACAGCGCCAGGGATGCCAACGGCCAGCCGACCCTCGACACCCTGTTCGCCATGGCCCGAGGTGCCAGCGCGAACTGCTGCGGCGGTGACCACGGCATCGCGCAATACGCCCAGGAACTGACCAAGTGGTTCGACACCAACTATCACTACCTGGTCCCGGAATTCAGCGCTGACCAACAATTCAAACTCAGCTGGGAACAGTTGTTCGACGAAGTGGATGAAGCCAAGGCCCTCGGTCACAACGTCAAACCGGTCATCATTGGCCCGCTGACGTACCTGTGGCTGGGCAAGGCCAAAGGCAACGACTTCGACAAGCTCGACCTGCTGGAACACCTGCTGCCGGTGTACAACGAAATCCTCGGCCGCCTTGCCGCGCAAGGCGTGGAGTGGGTGCAGATCGACGAACCGATCCTGACCCTCGACCTGCCGCAAGCCTGGAAAAATGCGTTCGAGCGCGCGTACCACATCCTTCAATATTCGCCGCTGAAAAAACTGGTGGCGACCTACTTCAGCGGTCTTGAAGACAACCTCGGCCTGGCCGTCGGCCTGCCGGTGCAAGGCCTGCACATCGACGCCGTGCGCGCCCCGGATCAACTCGGTCAGGTGCTCGATCGTCTGCCGACCTACAAGATTCTCTCGGTCGGTCTGGTCAACGGTCGCAACGTCTGGCGCTGTGAACTGGAACAAGTGTTGGCGCAACTGCAACCGGCTCAGGAGCGTTTTGGCGACAACCTGTGGGTCAGCAGTTCCTGTTCGTTGCTGCACAGCCCGGTGGATCTGGAGCGCGAAGACAAACTCGACCCGGAACTGAAAAGCTGGCTGGCCTTTGCCGTGCAGAAGTGTGGCGAAATCGCCGTGCTGCGCGACGCCCTCAACGATCCGCAATCGCCCAAAGTACACGCCGCATTGGCCGAAAGCCGAGCGATTCAAACCAGTCGCGTCGAGTCGCCGCGTATCCATAAAGCCGCCGTGCAGGCGCGCATCAACGCCATTGGTGCAGCAGACAGCCAGCGCCATTCGCCGTTTGCCCAGCGCATCGAACAGCAACGCGCTCGCCTGAAATTGCCGGCATTCCCGACCACCACCATCGGTTCGTTCCCGCAGACCGGTTCGATTCGCCTGGCGCGTCAGGCGTTCAAGCAAGGCAAGCTGTCGGCCAACGACTACACCGACGCCATGCACAGTGAAATCCGCCACGCCGTGCAAATCCAGGAGCGCCTGGGGCTGGACGTGCTGGTGCACGGCGAAGCCGAGCGCAACGACATGGTCGAGTACTTCGCCGAGCAACTGGACGGCTACCTGTTCACCCGTTTCGGCTGGGTGCAGAGCTACGGTTCGCGCTGCGTCAAACCGGCGATCATCTACGGCGACCTCAGCCGTCCGAAGGCGATGACCGTCGACTGGATCACCTATGCGCAGGGCCTGACCGACAAGGTCATGAAAGGCATGCTCACCGGTCCCGTGACCATGCTGATGTGGTCGTTTCCCCGTGAAGACGTGTCGCGCAAAATCCAGGCGCAGCAGTTGGCGCTGGCCCTGCGTGATGAAGTGGTGGACCTGGAAAACGCCGGCATCAAAATCGTCCAGATCGATGAAGCCGCGTTCCGCGAAGGCTTGCCGCTGCGCCGGGCGCAGTGGCAGGAATACCTCGATTGGGCGGTGCAAGCGTTCCGCTTGAGCGCGTCTGGCGTTCGGGATGAAACCCAGATCCATACCCACATGTGCTACAGCGAATTTAACGACGTGATCAAGGCCATCGCCGACATGGATGCTGACGTGATCACCATCGAAACCTCGCGTTCGGACATGGAGTTGCTGGAAGCTTTCGAAGCCTTCGACTACCCGAACGACATCGGGCCGGGTGTTTACGACATCCACTCGCCACGGGTGCCGGACACCGCCGAGATGGTCAAGTTGATGAGCAAAGCCGTGAAGCGTATTCCGGCCGATCGCTTGTGGGTCAACCCCGATTGCGGATTGAAAACCCGAGCGTGGCCGGAGACCGAAGCCGCGTTGGTGAATATGGTGGCGGCGGCGCGACAACTGCGTAGCCAGTTGGCATAAAAAGCCCAAAGCGGGAGCGGACTAACCGCTCCCGTTTTGCGCTCTACAGTGGCTCGAAGTGCTTTAGCGCTACTGAACCTTTGCCGATATCGGCGTAGGGAAGGGCCGCGTTGTCGGCGTGGGTCAGATACCGGTGCTCGGGCAGTTTCAAGTGAGCTTTCTCGAATTCGGCGAATGCCGGTGCGGGCTTGCTGTAGTGGAAGTGGGCGTACCACAGCACCTTGGGCGGCGTTGCCGTCAGGTCCCACACTTGGTACTCCTGCAGGTAATCGATCCGTCCGTCAGGGCGTTTGCCGAGTTTTTTCATCGGTGCCGTTTTACGGACCTGCACCGCGTTTTGGCTGATCAGGTCGTCGAGCATGCCATCGGTAGGTTTTTGCGTACGTATCGACTGGCGGGTACGCATTTGACGACCGGTCGCCGTGAGTTCAGTGGCCTTGTCGCGTAGTTGCTCAATGATGGAATTGTGCGGGGCAAGTTCTTCGATAGTGAGGGCGCGACGGTTCAGCTCGCTGGCCTCGCTGACCATCATGTGCTCCAGATCGACCCCAAGCATGTCCTGAGCCGCATAGGCTTGAACCCTGGCCTTGTAGGTTTCCTGGGACCTCAGACGGTTATTGGCATCTTCGACCAAGGCCTGAAGGTTTCTTTGTGGCGCTCCAGAAGTCTGTTTAGGCGGGTTCAGCAGGCGAGACTTGCCGTTGGCGCCCAGTTCCCAGATTTCCTCGTGTCCGCCCCGCCCCGTCAGCGTGTATCGGTGCGTCTGGGTGGTCGACTCCCAGTGCTCCACCCCGATCAGCAAATGATCATCTTCGGTGGTGAAAACTTTTTTACTGCGTTGCCCGCCGGGGGAAGGAGGGGCCGGCTGATCGATGGCCCTGCGCGCTCGTTCGGCCATTTTCTCGATACCCTCCAGCAATGGCGCCACGGCGTCCAGGTGGAAGTGCTGCGGATAGCTGGCGGTCCAGGCGTTCATGTTGCGGCGAAATTCTCTGTAAAGATCGAGGCACTCCAGCAATATCTGGTTGCGCTGGGTTCTGGTGGCGGTGACCTCGGGCAGGCTGTATTGGGTGAACAAGGCGCGATCAACTTTGGCCCGCAGACTCTCCGCCTGTCCTTGCAGATAGAACCAGGAGATATCCCGGGTGGTGTCAAAGCGCTTGACGATTTCCAGCAGGTGGCCGGTTCTCAAGTAGAGCAGGTTGGTCTCGCTGAGCCGCTTGTTCAACATCATGACTTCGCCGGTCAGTTGTGCCTTGTGACTGCTGACCGTTATGCGTTCGTACCACAGGTTGAGATTGCGCATGGCGGCATCGATTTGATCCAGCTCGTGCATGAAGTCCACACGCACCTTTCTGACGTCTTGCAGAATACGGACGCGTTCACTGAGCGCAGAGTCCGGCAGTGCGTCCAGGCGCCCGATGAGATCGTCGATCCTGTCGACCAACGGATCGGCTCGATGATTGGCAAAGAACACCCGTTGCTTGTACCGGTCAGCGATCAACAAGGCGTCATGGCTCTGCATCTCCCGGAGCACGCGTTTTTTGTTGCCGTGAGTGAGGGGCGAGAGTTCAGCCAGCGTCTGGTAGTGCCTGCTGGCCAATTCAATGTCGCCGATACACGCGGCTTCTATCGCGGGCATCAGTGTCGGGCGATGAGCTGCGGTACTGGCGTTGTACTGTTCGATCAGGGCATTGGTCCGCAGGACTTGGGTATCGAGTTTCGGGGCAAAGTCATCGGCGGCTTCGGTCAATTGGTGATGGCGGCGAAAGGCATGATCGGCCCACCAGCGTGGCAGGCGTGCGCGAATGGCCGCCGGCCAGAGTGGGTCTAGCCCGTCCGCCAGATGCCCGAGCACCCCACCGCCTCCCAGTCCGCCACCCTCGAAGGTCACTCCGTAGACACCGAAGTAAGTGTCCCAATCACCCGCTTCATCAAGGCCGATGGGTTGTTTATAGGTTTTTAGATGAGTGCCGGTCAGTCGCCAGTTACGTGAATCGGTGCTGCGTTCAACCTGAAAGATGCGCCCCTGGCGAACGATAAAGTCGCCGTCTGCGTGCCGGTAAATGTTGCGGTACATCCCGTGGGTGGCCGGTTGCAAGCCGGCAAGAGAGATTGGCTTTTGGTAATCGTAACCGGCGAAGCGATTGAAGCCATGCCGCGCTTGGCGCCTTGATCTTCCTTGCAGCGCCCCCACGCTTTTGCCCAATGCGTTGATTTGACGAAGCCGTGTCAGTGAACGGGCACCCTTGGCTGTGCGGGATCCTGCGGACGCGCCAGGAAGGACGTCCATGGCGGCATCGATCAGTGACAGCACCGCTGATTCAATCTCCGTCAGGCCGTCGCCTGCCTCACCACGCAACAGGGCCGCGACGGCGTGGTTGGCGCTGTGCCAGGCATCGTAGAGTGCGATGCCCGCGCCGACAAAGGGCACCATGCTCAAGGCCATTTTCATGTAGTTGAACGCCCTCGGACCGCTGAGCGCGTAGCGTTCCAGGTACAAGGCATTGTTGGAGCGGGAGGTTGCGCGATGCGCTTCGATCAGTCGTCCCATGTGCGCGTTGAGCAAATGGGACGACAGTGATGTGGTTTTCGGCCAGGGCAGCCCGATCCCGATCATCGCGTTGAAATGCTTGAGCACGGCCTGGTTGATGCGGCTTTCATGAGCGCTCACCGTGCCTTGCAAGGCACGTCCTGCCAGGTAGCTAACCATCTCACTGCGCAGGCACGCATTGAACAAGGCCTGGCGAGCCGTCTCAAGATTGTCGTAGCGACGCAGGCACTGGCCGTCGGGGCTGTCCGGCAGATACAGCAGGGTTATTCCGCTGACTTGCTCTTGAATGAACGTCACCCCCAGCAACGTGGTGGGGCCCTCGTTTGGCGTGTCCTTGCCACCGGCGCTCAGGTACGCCGGCAGGAGCACAATGCGCTTGCCTTCAACGTTCCACGCCTGCGGGGTGTCGGCATCAATGGCGATGTTCAAAATCTGCCATTCGTGTTGATTGATCCGCTTTTGCAGGCGTGCGCAGGTCCCCTGCAATTGCAGCATCAGGCGCCAGGGCTCGATCAGGCATTCACGCCGGTGCTCTTTTACGAACGCGGTCTCGCTGGCCGAGCCCATGAAGGCATCGCGAATCAGGTTTTCGTAGGCTTGGGGCAAGTCCAGCTCGGGCAGCATCTTGCGCAGCCAGGTCTGGGTGATACCCCTTGCCAACGCCTGGCGTTCGGTTTCATCCGTGGCCGTGACTTCAAGTCGCATAAATCCCAATCGCAGTGACAGGGGTTCCAGCTGCATCGAGGGCGTATTGTCGACGTTGAGCTGGACAAGTTCTTCGAGCGACATTTTGCTGCGGCTTGCACTGGGCACTGCGACGAGTTTCTGCGGGGTTCCCGGGGCCGCGCCATCGGATAATTGTTTTTGCAGCGTCACCGAGTCGGGCAGATCCAATTGCACGACAAAATGCCCATTGAGCGAGAAGTCTTTGCGCAGACGGGCCAGCACCTGCTGGCGGGTGAAATCATCACGGGAGGGGAGGGCGATCTCCAGCTGCTCATGACTACGGCGCATTGCCAGAATGTAGCCCTCGAACAACCCCTTGAGCTCAACGCGTTCGGCTCCCGATAACCTGGCCAGCCAGGTGGGCAGCAAAGAGAAAAGGGTCGCGCTACGGCTTTGTTCCTGCAGGTGAGAGAAGGCCAGGCTCCTGGCGGCCGGCACCGGAACTTGCAAGGCAGCCAGCGTCTTTTTGCGCAGCTTTTCCAGTTCATCTGCACGCTGTTGAGCCTGGGCTGCATCAGGAAATTGTTGGTGTATGTGCGCTGCTTGTTCTTCGAAATGGCTCGTTTGTTTGTTGAGGCAGTAGTGCAGCGGGTCGGTCTCGATTGTGTTCATTTTCAAGGCCAGAACCGTGTCCCCGTCCTGAATCTTGAACACCTGCCGTTCCAGTTCTGTGCAATTGGCGAACCGTTGCACACCGCCGCCGGCGCCGGGCCAGTACAGCAACACACTGTGCGGCGATGCGGCATCGAGCGGCGCTCGGGTAATGACAAAAGCGCCGATGATTGCTTCGGTTTTGACGCCGGTGTTTGCCTCTGTCATCGACAGCGTCAAGCTGGCGGCGGTAATGGCCGCGTCACGATCGGTCGCGAGCGGCGAGTCCAACACCGCTTCAAGCAGGCTGAATTCATCGTTGTCGATCTGTTTGAGCGCCAGTTGCAGCTGGGCCTCGGCACGCAGGCCATCCTTGTGCGCCTGATAGAGCGCACTGAACTCGCGGTTGATGGTCGCGAAGTCGAAGGTGCGCGCCCTGTAAAGCAGGGTGGACGCGGCCGTATCGGCGACGTGCTCTGCCGTCTCCAGCGTCTTCAAGGCCTCTTTGAATGTTTGTTGACGGTTGCTATCGGGTTCATCGCCCAGCAACGTCTCGAGTGCATCGCGCTGGCGGTTCAGCGAAGCCTGGCGCTGAGGCCAGGGGATATCGGCAAACAGGCTGTCGAACAGCGGCTGTTCATCCTCCCCGGCAGGGTTGTCTGGCGGCAGGGTTTCAAGGTCTGGAGGTAAAGCGAAAACGACGGCGTTCGTGTACTGCGGGTGTTGCAGTTGCTCAGTGATGCCGACCATCAGAGGCTGATCTTTCGCGCCGTATTCAAAGCGCACGTCATCATCGGGCAGGCCCTGCGGGACGAGAGATTGTTCAGACAACCAGTCTTCCATGTCACTGCGCTGGTTGAAGACCTGAATGGGAACCGCCCGGCTCGGCAAATACAGCCACTGCGCGACGGGTGGGTGTTCGCCCACGCTGATGACCCAGGCCGCCGGGAGTTTCAGGGTGCCGCTGTCGCTCAGTATCAGGGTCAACTGCTCGATGTGGATGGGTTGATCATTCAAACGCAGACCGGAATCGGGAGGGGAAGGGATCAGCACGAGCGTCTGCAACTGCTCTGCCGTCAGGGTTCTGCGCGCGAACGCCACTTGGGCACAGGCCTCGAAATGGCTGCGGTACAACTGACCCGCCCGCTCGCGTCGCGACACTGGCGTACCGGGTGCCCGGGCGTCCCAATAGGCCGTCCAGCGTTGGGTGAGCGATGAATCAGGGAGTCGGGTTCGCAACGGCGCGGCGGCAAACAACGCTTGCACGCCCTGGCTGCTGTCGCGCCAGCGTGCCGTAGCGCTGAGTAACAAGCTTTCATCGGGGTTGTGCTTCAGGGGCGGATGGGCCGCCATCGTGATTGGCGGGGAGACGGGCAGGGGGCTGAACGCACTTTCTGTCATGACAACGGGGCTCTGTGCAGGGAGCGGCGTATCCGCTCTTGAAGAGCGCCATTAAAGAAAATCTGTCCGGGTCCATGGCACTACATAGTTATCGCATTGCCAAGCGGGTAGGACCAAAGCCGCTCAACCCTCCCTGTTCAGCGGGGTTGCAGTGGCTTTGGTGACTATGCCGGGTCGATCAATCGGTTAATTCGAAAGCTGCCTGACGGTCAGTGCGTGAATGTAAAAATCATTGCCGATGTCTTGACGCTCGTGATTGGTGATGTGGAAGTTGGCGGTCGCTGCGGAGGCAGTAAAACTGCCTGCAACCGTAATCCAGCCGGTATGTTTGAAAATATTGACGACGGGGGTATTGAGCATGTTATCGACATGCAGACTTATTTTCGGGTCGACGTCGTAACCGTTCACGGCGGTGTTGTATATCTGGCAAGAGAACTCGTATCTGGCGCCAATCACCAACTGAAAGTTACGTGAGAACAGCAGGCCCGAATTGTCAATCTTGCCAGGCGTCCAGATATGGAAGAGATAGTCAGGCGCTGTGCCCAGCAAGCGCCCCGTTTGTGCGCCAACGCCGGGTGTCCAGCCATTGAAGTTGCCGTTGTAAAAGTCGGTGACGGAGTGCAAGTCTGCTTGCACAGTCACACCCCAGGGAGGGGATACCTGAAGGCCATCCTGCGTTCTCGCCGTCAAACTATGTTGACCCAGACCAACATTGATGTCTGTCGTCCAGATTCCGTTTGCGTTGACGGGCGCCGACCCTACTTGAACCGTGCCATTGAATAGAATCACGGTGCTATTGGGGGATGCCGTACCGACACACGTCGGTGTGATGTCATCACACGAGCCTCCATTTCTCACCTGCCCGGTGATAGCCCCTTGATTGTCGATCAATTGCGTGATCATCGGTTGGGCGAGCATTTCCGATTTGATCGTCAGCTCGCGCATCGGGAAGAACGTATCAACACCGCCCTTATCGCTGAAACTGGCGATCGACAATCCATAGACCTGTGTGCCGTCCTTGAACAGTTTTAGCTGTTCCCGGGAGATGACCCCGCTCAAGCCGGCGCTCACATGGTTAGCGGTGATTACCCCATCGAACAGCATGATGACGTATTCGCTACCGTCGGATTTTTGCCCACTCAAGGCCACCCGCATCCGGGTACCAATGGCGATGAACAGCCAGGCAATCAGCGTCCAGTGAGCGTCGCCCGTGAAATTGTTGAGGTTCAGGACCTTGTGATCCGGCGCCTCTGTAATGGTCATGCGCGGGTAGTTGATGTCTTCATTGGGAATCGAGGTGACTTCGTACTGGGTGCGGGCGGAGCTTTGATCATGTATGCCTTCCTGCGTCACGACATACCAGAAGGACATGAAAGTCCCCATGTTGGCAGGGACGGCGGTCAGGGGCAGGGTGAAGATCAATGTTCCGCTGGCGCTTCCTTGAAGTGTCGCAAGCACCGGACTGCCAAAGCCATCGCGCCCTTTGACGAAGAGGGTGACACGATGGGCGGGGTCCATCCCGGTGTAGGTGACTTTGACCGTGGCAAGTTTCTGAGTGTTTTGCGGATTGATAATCGTGGCAGGTGAAGCCTGCACGAGCTCGGGCGGCGGTAGCACCAAGGCCTTGGCGCCGATTCGCAACACCAGTTCGGGCGCTGTCAGCGGGAGTTCGCGCTCGCGCTCGATGTACCAGTCCACCGTGATCACTTGATTGCGCTGTGAATCGATCAGCTCGTAGGCCAGTCGGAATTCAATGTCTTTGTCGAGGTGGGCCGCTGTAATGGGCAACCTGTCTGCAAACACAAGATTGCCGTCGGGTCCCCGCACTTCCAGATGAACCGTGTCGCCGATGCGCGTGTGGGCTTTGGCTGGACACACGGCCGGGGTGCCGAAAGGAATATCCTTGGGGTCGAGTACGCCGTTTTCGTCTCTGCCGACATCGACGATGCCCAGGATATTGGTCACTTGCCCGATGCGCAGCCGACGGGTGTAGGACTCCAGAGGCGTGGTATGACCTTTGCCGGTGACGGTATAGGACAGCTGGACCGAACCATTCTGATAAGTCTCGAAATGGGTGGTTTCACAATCGAAGGGTACAACGATGCCCACCCCCGGAATCACCATGGACTGGGTAACAAACCGTTCGTAGGTTTGCAGGCGGGTGGTGCCGCCGGCGCTGGTACTCAAGCTGGTCAGTGTCACCTTGTCACCGACCTCCAGGCCTTCGATCCCAGGTCCGGCATAGACGACCGTCTCTGCCAAAGACGGCGACAGAACCGCCCCATGAGCTTGCGGCGCAGTAGGCGCTGGCGCCCGGTATTTTTCGCCGATCAGTCTTGGGCAATAGGGGTAAGACGCTGTCCGCACCTCCGAGCCCGATACCCTCCTGATCCGCTCGTAGCTCAGTCTTGTCGTAGTCGGCGCCAGTTTTTTCACGAGCTCGAAAGGGATCTCGAATGTCACCACCCCCGACTTGTAATCTAGCGGGCCAAAGCGTTCGCTGAACTCGGTAGAAGCGTCGTAAAGAGTCAGTTCCACTTTATCGCCAGCGACGGCATCTGCGCGTCGTACCAGAACGTCAACATCCATGGCCCCACCGTCGAGATCGTCGATTGCGAGGACATCGCCATTGGTGAGAGGCACTGAAGGCGCTTCAAGATAGGTCGTGTCCGGTTCCAGCGTACCGACGCCGACGTTGGAGGTCAGGCTACTGTTGTGTACCTGATCATGGAGTTTGTAACTCGCCAGCAGCGGGTCGGCAGGGCCAATCAGCTTGAGGATCGCCGAGGAGACAAACACCACGACGTCCTGACCGACGTGTTCGGCACTGATGACGAATTCGACGATCTGGTTATCGATCGTCAGTACGATCCGGTCTCCCATGGTCATGACAGGCCAGGCAGGAATGATGAAGTCAACGCCGACTTCAACCATCCCCTTATCAATCACGGCAGGGAACCGAGGGGCCTCCAGAGGCACGCGTTCGCCGGTGTTGCCGGTGGGGTCGCGGCTGTCCGGGTAGGTTGTCTTGAACCATACGCTTATCTTTTCTGAAGGGTCCAGGTTGCCACTGGTGCGTTCGACGGTGTACCACATCCGATGGATGCCGGGTTTTTCGACAGCAATCCTGGGAATGAAGCTGACGATGTCCTCGTTGTTGTGATCCCGGGGGACGATTTCGGTCTTGATCAGTGTGCCTCGATCGGTCGGGTCCGGGTCCTGACCGGGCTCAAGGCGTTTGCCCATGTACAGGCGTAGCGTGTCAAATGCCGCCATTAACGTGTAGGACGGGAAAAGCACCCACCATCCGCGGCCAGGACCGACCGTTTCGTCCGCGTTGACCCCATGGGAGGCGGTAGGGTAGTCGACCACGCGCCAACCGGGAATCAGGATGGGGAATATGACCAATGCGCCATTTTCTGCGAACAGGCCCTGCGACCTGACGTCGGCAAACAGGTCGACCCGTCGTTGCGGGCTTTCTTTTTCCAGCTTGGCAAGTTGCTCTGGGGTGTAAGTAAACAAAGCAGTCATAGCTGTTCTCCGACTCGCACGAAAGCGCGCGAGCCGGGGGCGGCAAGGCGCGTCAGAGCCTGATTGAAAGCTCAAATGTGCAGGCTGGCTACTGTCAGAAATAACAGGTACAGACTGATTTCTGACCAACGGCAGGCACCATCGCTTCACACGACCGTTCAGCACTCTTCATCAAACTGTCACGTAACTGTGGCAGCGCGCTTGATCAAACTTCATCAGACTCGCGCTCTACTGGGGTTCTGCGTTTCGGTGTTTTTTCATGCGTGCATTCATTTTTGTGGCCTTGCTGTTGTTTGGCCTGCCGTCTTTGGCGGCGTCTCGTTGCGATGTCAATGTTCCCACCCAACAGGCGGAACTGGCGCAGGTGAGCCTGGCGTACCAGAGCATCGGCCGTGCGTCCGACCCGGCGTTGCTGCTGGTGATGGGGCTGGGCGGGCAATTGATTCACTGGCCGGATGAGGTGCTGGTCGCGCTGTGTCAGCAGGGTTTTCGGGTGATCCGTTATGACAATCGCGACGTCGGCCTCTCGACTTGGCGGCAAGCGCCCGTGGACGCCAACCTGACCTTCGAAGTGCTGCGTTACAAGCTCGGTTTGCCGGTGTCGGCGCCGTACACCTTGACCGACATGGCCGACGATGCCTTTGGCCTGATGGATGCGTTGAGGATTGAGCAGTTCCACGTCCTGGGCGCGAGCATGGGGGGAATGATTGCCCAGCACATGGCGGCGATGGCGCCGCAGCGGGTCGAGAGCCTGACGCTGATCATGACCAGTTCCGGGGCCGAAGGCTTGCCGGCGCCGAGTGCGGCGCTGGTGCAATTGTTGTCGCGTCGTGGCGCGCCGAATCGTGAAGTGGCGCTGGAGCAACAGGCGGATTTGCTGGCGGCGTTGGGCAGCCCTTCGGTGACGGATGATCGTCAGGCGTTGCTGCATCAAGCGGCGCTGTCCTACGACCGGGCGTTCAACCCCGAAGGCGTGAAGCGCCAGATCATGGCGATCCTCGCCGAGCGCAGCCGTGTGGATTTGCTCAACCACTTGCGCGTGCCGACGCTGGTGGTGCACGGCACGGCTGATCCGTTGTTGCCGGTGATGCACGGCGTGCATCTGGCGGCGCATATCCGTGGCAGTCAGTTGGTGCTGATCCCGGGGTTGGCGCATCGCTTCCAGGAAGCGTTCAAGGCGCCGTTGCTGGCGGCGGTGTTGCCGTACTTGCAGACCCATCGCGAAGACACTTCGCATTGGGCGCAGATCGACCCGGCGCCAACCCCGAATCTCCTGTAATCCCCAATCCAATTTGTGGACAAAACCCTGTGGCGAGGGAGCTTGCTCCCGCTGGGCTGCGAAGCGGCCCCAATCCTGCGCATGCGGTGTATCAGGCAAACCACATTGGCCGGTTTTGCGACTGCTGCGCAGCCGAGCGGGACGGTGCGGCGTTCCGACAAGCTCCCTCGCCACAAAAGCGCCTCACTCCAGTCGAGTTATGTCGATGGAACGAGGTTATCCAGCATCCGGTTCACCGCCAGTTCACCGAGCATGACGGACTGCTGAATGCCGAGCACGGTGTTGCGCTGCGGGCCTTCCAGCAACCCGGCGAAATCACTCAGCATCACGCTCGCTGAGGCCAAGGATTCGCAGGCGTTGGCCAGCAGGGTTTCGTGATCGATGTCGGGGGCGATGGTGTAGATGGTGCTGGGTCGGCGTGGGGTGTCTTTGGGGATGACCGGTTTGAGGTAGAAATCGAGGGCGCGGTCGGCGGCTTTGTTGAGTTTTTTGGAGTCCGGGGTTTCGTAGGGGGAAACGTCGTCGGATTCCGGGGGATTTGGTGTGATCTTGAACATTGGATTGGTACTCCTGTTAATAGAGCCGCAACCTGTCTCGCTACTAAACGGAAGGGTGGCAGCTGTGCGCAAGTTAGTAGACCGGCCACCAATCCAAAACCGGCGCGTCCGAGGACGCCATGCGCACAGCTACCATTAAGTGCAGGCGAATGCCTGACTATATGTCGCATGTACGTCCGGATTGGAAAGGCCGGGCTACTAAACCCGATCACTGGGAATCAGTGACACGAACCAAGTTACCGACGGCCACCCAGGCGCACAAGCCAGCGGATTCTGACGTTGTTGTAGGCGACGGCGCAAGGCGCTGTAGCTTTCAGGAAGTAACCTTAAACAGAACTAAACACACTCCCAAAAACACCACTAACTCCCTGTGGGATGGCTGCCACCTCGGCCCTGTCAGGTGTATCGTTCAAACTTTCCGGCGCGACCCAAGCCTGCGAGGTGAATGATGAGTACCCCCCTGAAAATCGATTTCGTCAGCGACGTGTCCTGCCCGTGGTGCGTGGTCGGCCTGTACGGGCTGACCCGCGCGCTGGAAGTGCTGCGTGATGAGGTCCAGGCCGAGATCCGTTTCCAGCCGTTCGAACTGAACCCGAAAATGGGGCCAGAGGGGCAGAACATCACCGAACACATCACCGAAAAATACGGCTCGACCCCGGAGCAATCCCAAAAGAATCGCGAGATGATCCGCGCCCGTGGCGCCGAGGTCGGGTTTGCGTTTCGCACCGACGGCAACAGTCGCATCTACAACACCTTTGATGCTCATCGGTTGTTGTATTGGGCAGGGCTGGAAGGCTTGCAGTTCAATCTGAAAGAGGCGCTGTTCAAGGCGTATTTCACCGACTGCGGCAACCCGTCCGATCACGGGCAGTTGGCGCAGATTGCTGAAAGTGTGGGGCTCAATCGGCAACGGGCCGAGGCGATTCTGGCGTCGGATGAATACGCCAAAGAGGTGGTTGAGGAAGAGCAATTGTGGCTGACCCGTGGCGTGAGTTCAGTGCCGACGGTGGTGTTCAACGGGCAGTATGCCGTCACTGGCGGGCAGCCGGTCGAGACGTTTGTCGGGGCGATCCGGCAGATCATGAGCGAGTCCAAGGGCGGGCACGTGAACTGAGGCCAGCACGCCGGCCAGAGCGTTGCGCGTGAAGAAAATATCAATGTGCCACTACAGTTGAAACAAAGGCTGCCGACACAGGGAGCATCGTTATCAATCATAGGGACTTGATCCATGACCTTTTACGCGTTTCGTACCTGGGCTGCCATCACGTTGCTGGCCTGTCTGACCCTCACGGGCTGTGCTCACGTGCAACCTCCAGTACCGCTGGACCATCAATTCTGGGATGCCAAAGAGCCGACCATCGGCGTGGCAATCACGGTGCTGCCGGCGCCGGTGCTGGCATTGACCGGTAACCAGGGCCTTATCGATTATGCGATCAACCGTGGCGTCAACAGCAAACTCAGTGACAACGTCGAGCACTGGCAGACCCGTGACCTCAACACGTTGCCGGATGTGATCGTCGCCAAGTTGCAGGCCAAGGGCTACAAGGCCAAGCGGATCGACGAGCCGCTGGACCTGCAGAAATTCAAGGAAAACAGTTTCCGTGAAGGCTACACGGCACGCGACTTGACCCCCATCAAAACGACTCACGGTGTCGATCGCCTGTTGTTGGTCAATGTGTTCGCCACCGGCGCCACTCGCAGCTACTACAGCGTCGTGCCCACCAGCGCACCGATGGCCCAGGTGACCGGGCAGGGCATGGTGGTCGATCTGGCCGACAACAAACTGTTGTGGTTCCAGCCTTTTGCCACGGTGCAAGCCGCCCAAGGCGAGTGGGATGAGCCAAACTACGCCAACTTGTCCAATGCCTTCTACCAGGCCATGGACACTAGCCGTCAGCAAATGATCACTCCGTTCGCACAATGAAACGCTCAGGCGCGGCCGCTGCGGCGCTGATGTGGCTGATGTTGGGCGGCTGTGCGCAGAAACCGGGCCCCGAGGCCGGTTTCAAGGACCAGGGCGCATTGCCCTATGTCCAGGCCCACGGCCTCAAAGTCGATGTGCAACTGCCGCCAACGTTTGTCGGTGCCAGCACGGTAATCGATACCAAGGTTGCCCAGGACGCCGCGACGTCGAGTTACAACAGGGTGGCGAGTTCGGGCATCAGTGCCGGGCTTGCTGGCGTGTTGGTCGCCAGCCTGATCAACACCCAAATGGGCAGTGGTACGTTGCAGTGCGATGCCGAAAAAGCGGCGCACGATGAGGCGCGACCCATGGCCGACTTGCTCGCCGGCATGCCGTTGCAGGAGCGTCTGCAACAGCGTTATCAGCAGGCCTCGAAGGTGGCCGGGCTCAAGCAGGGCGAGGGGGCCGTCACCGCGCGTTTGGTGATCGAGCCCAAGTTGATGCTCGGTCCTGATCGCGGCAGTTTTGTGCTGATTAATCAGGTGCAGGTTCAGGACATCGCCGGTTCGGCGCTGTATCGCATGCGCATCGAAGTGGTCAGCCAACCGATTCGGCGCTGCGGCAGTCAATGCATCGACGACGGCGGTCTTGACCTGGCAAAGGTCACGGCCGTGCTCGACGAGTGCATCGACGAGTCCATGCGGGTGCTGGCCACCGACCTGATGCAGCCGACGCCACCACCGGCGGCCCAGGAAACCTTGCGTTATGTACTCGATGGTCAGCGGGTGGTCGAGCGCGGTTATCAACTGGCCAACAACGGCAGTTACTGGCGTTATCGCAATCTCTACGGGGCGGTAAAATCGGTGCCGGTGCCGTTTGAGGATGCGTTGACCCAAGCGCAGTTGCAGAAGGTGTATGCGCACTGATGCGATCGTTGCCACGCGGCGCGTGGGAACGATCATTACCTGACAATTTTGTCGACGTGGATGCCGAGCTTTTTCAACCGATACCAAAAGCTGCGCTCGGAGATCCCGATCAACTGTGCCGCCGCAGCCTGTACGCCATTGCTCTGCGCCAATGCCGCCAGAATGTAGGACTTCTCCACTTGCGCCAGCGCCGCTTCCAGGTCCGCCGGCACGCTGCCCTCCGCGACCAGAACACCACTGTCAGCGGATCGTGACGCAAACAAATACGCCGGCAGATCATCTTCTTCAATCACCGCCGCCGACGCCACGATGGTCGCGCGCTCCACGCAGTTTTGCAGCTCACGGATATTCCCCGGCCACGAATAATTGGCCATTGCCTGCAACGCCTCGGCGCTGAAACCGGTGATGCGTTTGCCCGCCGTGGCCCCCAGCGTGTGGGCGAAATGCCGGGCCAGCGGCGCGATGTCTTCGACCCGCTCGCGCAGCGCCGGCAACGGGATCGGGAACACATTTAGGCGGTAGTAGAGGTCTTCGCGAAACTCCTTGTTGGCCACCGCCTCCAGCAAGTTCTTGTTCGTCGCCGCAATCACCCGAACGTCCACCTTGCGCTCACGCGGATCGCCCACCGGTTCGATCACCCGCTCCTGCAACGCCCGCAGGATCTTTGCCTGCAAGGCCAGCGGCATCTCACCGATTTCATCGAGAAACAATGTGCCCTTGTCCGCCTGCATAAAACGCCCGACGCGATCCGCCACCGCGCCGGTAAACGCGCCTTTGCGGTGGCCGAACATTTCGCTTTCCAGCAAGCCTTCAGGGATTGCCGCACAGTTCACCGCAATAAACGGTTTGTCAGCGCGGTTGCCGTGTTTGTGGATGGCCCGGGCGACCATTTCCTTGCCGGTGCCGCTCTCGCCGGTCAGCAGGATCGTAGCGTTGCTTTCACGCACCGAGTCGATGGCGTGCAGCACCCGGCGAAAGCTCGGGCTGTCACCGATCAGGCTGTCGATTTGCTGGTGTTCGTCGAGTTCGGCGCGCATGCGCTGGTTGTCTTTGAGGATGTCGCGGAACTGCAGGGCCTTGCTGACAGTGATGTCCAGTTCGTCGATGTCGAACGGCTTGGCGATGTAGTCGAAGGCGCCGTTGCGCATCGACTGCACGGCGTTTTTCACCGTGCTGTAGGCGGTCATGACGATCACCGGCAAGTGCGGATAACGGCTTTTGATTTCCGCGAGCAATTGCGGGCCGTCCATGCCGGGCATGCGCCAGTCGCTGATCACCAGGTCGATGTCCTCGGCCTCCAGTACCTTGAGCGCGTGCAGGCCGTTGCCGGCGGTGAATACCTGAATGCCGCTCTGACTCAAGGCCGATGCCAGCAGGTCGCACAGCTTGGGTTCGTCGTCGACCACCAGTACGTTATGTGTCATCACTGCCCCTGTCGAACGGTTCGCCGTTGGCCGGAATGTACAAGGTGAAGGTGGCCCCGGCTTCTTTTTCACTGACGCATTCGATGCGTCCGTCGTGACTTTCCATGATCGAGAAGACCTTGGCCAGACCCAGCCCGGTGCCGGACGCCTTGGTGGTGACGAACGGCGTGAAGATCCGTTCGAGCATGTCCGGTGCGATGCCCTGGCCGGTGTCTGTGATGCGGATAACGGTGTAGTGCTGTTCGCTACTGATCCCGACGGTCAGGCGACCGCCCTCGGGCATGGCGTCGATGGCATTGACGATCAGGTTCAGCCCGGCCTGCTTGAGTTGCCGCGCATCGGCGTATAGGGTCGCGGCCGGCGCCCGGTCCTCGATGACCACTTCGATGTGGTGGCTGGCCAGTTCCGGGGCGCAGAAGCCGATCAGCTCATCCACCAGCGGACGCGCCAATTGTGTCGAGCGCATCGGTGCGCTGGGCTTGGCGAAGTCGAGAAAGTCAGTGATCAGGTCATTGATCCGGCTGACTTCGCTGACCACGTATTCCAGGTGACGCTTGTCGGTCTCGGGTAAGTCGGCGCGCCGGTGCAGCAACTGCGTGGCGGTTTTGATGATGCCCAGCGGGTTGCGGATTTCATGGGCCAGGCCCATCGCCACTTCGCCCAGCGCGTGCAGACGGTCGCGACGGCGCAGCTGCGATTCCAGGTGCTGCAATTCGCCGAGGCGTTCGCTCATATGGTTGAAGGTACTGCTCAGTTCCGCCAGTTCGTCGCCGCCGGTGACGGTCAAACGCTGGCGGTAATCGCCGGCGATCACCGCTTGAACGCCTTTTGAGAGCCCGCGCAACGGCTTGGTCAGTCGCTGCGACACCAGCCAGCCGACCGCCAGGGACGCCGCCGAGCTGAGCAGAAAAATCAGGATGAACAGGTTGCTCTGGTTCACCAGCCCGACCAGGCTGGTGTGTCGCAGCAGGCCACTGAAAATCACGCCTTGCAACTGGCCGTTTTCGTTGAATATCGGCTGATAGATACCGCTGTAGCGGTTGGTGAATTGTTCGATGGGTTGCTTGGTGGTGCGCAGGATCTGTTCGATGTTCTCCGGCACAGTCGCCGGGTGATCTTCGAAGCGCTGTGTCGAGAAGACTTCCGAAAAGTCATTGGCCTTGGCCAGGTACAAGCGCAAATCAAGGGAATGCACATCGGCCACACTGGTGAGGAAACTGCTGTCCAGGTAAGTGGCGACCACCAGTTTGTAGTCGATGCCTTGCTGTTCGGTCTCGAAGGTCGAGACCACCGTGCCGGTTGCCACGCCGCCGACTTGCAGGGTCTGCAACACCGCTTTGGGGGCGGTGCTGATCTGGCGGGTGATGTCGTCGGAGACGGTGCTGAAGAGCACTTTGTGATCGCTGTTACGCACCAGTGCCACCACGTCGATGCCCATCGAGTCAGCGATGTCGGCGGTCAGTTGATCGTGTCGGGTCGATAGTCGATCCGTGGGTGGGCGGGTATAACGCAGGAACAACTGCGCCGCTCGGGCGTTTTCGTGGAGAATTTCGCTGATTTCGTCTTCGACAATCTTGGTCGATTCCTGCAGCCAGATGCGCACGTTGCTGTCGAAAATCTGCGACAGCGTGGTGGCCGCCAGTTCGGCGGCAATCATGGTCGGGATCACGCTGACCAACCAGAAGGCGAGCACCAGTTTGCGTTGCAGGCTCCAGCCGGAGAGGGCGAACGGTCGGGCGGTGACGGGTGATTCTTGGGTCATTGGGTTTCGCTTATCGCAGCAGGTCCGATTGGATAAACCGTTTCAATACAGTAGCCGACTTCGCCCTGTAGCAGCAGGCTTCGACAGTTGCTACAGGTCGTGTTCAGGCCAGTTGGCGGTAATCCTGGCGCACGGGTTGCGGGGTGTAGCCCTGTTGCATGAAACGGTGCTGGATGAAATCGGCGCTCAGCTCCACCACGCGGCGGTATTGCAGGTCGACGGTGATCATGTGATAGCAATCGTCGAGCAGGACTTTCACCACCGGCCCCCCGAGTTTTCGTTCCACGTAATCGGCGTTCCAGGCGCTGGTGATGTCGTCTTCCTTCGAGTGCAGCACCAATGCCTGAGTGGTGATCTGCGGCATGCGTTTTTTCACCGCCGCCACCAGCCGATGCAGTTCGCGAACGCTGACCCCGGACATGGTCAGCAGCCCGGCATTGCTGCTTTCACCGGCCTTCATCTGCCGCTCGACAATCGCGCGCAAGCGTTCGTCCTTGATGCCGAACGGTGATTTTTCGTTGAAGCGACACAGGTGCACGCCGTACGGAATCGACATCACCAGACTGCTCAATTTCGCCACCCAGGGCATGTTCCAGCCGTCGTAGCGCAGGGTCGTCGAATACAGCAACAACCCTTCGATCTGCCCCGGATGCTCGGCGGCCAGGTACATCGACAACACCGCGCCCATGGACAAACCGCCGACGAACACGTGCTTGTGTTTGCGCCGCACGCCCACGAACGTGTTGCGCGCGCTCTCGTACCAGTCGCGCCAACCGGTGGCTTGCAGGTCGGCGTTGTTCCCGCAATGGCCGGCCAGGGTCGGCACATACACCGTGCACCCGGCCTTGGCCAGACCCATGGCCACCCGACGCAACTCGGTCGGGGTGCCGGTGAGGCCGTGGATCAACAACACCGCGACCTCCCCAGAGCCGAGAACGAAACCGGCGCTGCCTTCGCCCATGTCGATCTCTGCGGCATTCATCGTTTCATGGCCCGATCAAGCAAGCGGTCGAGCAAGGCGATGCCGAGGTCGATTTCCTGATAGCTGATTTCCAGCGAAGGCGCGAGGGTGATCACGTTTTTGTAGTAACCGCCCACATCGAGGATCAAGCCGAGGCGTTTGCCGTTGATTTCGATGTCGCCCTTCATGCCTTCATCGACCATGAAATCCAGGGTCGCCTTGTCCGGCGTGAAGCCGTCCGGGCCACAGATTTCGCAACGCAGGGCCAGGCCCAGACCGTCGACGTCACCAATGATCGGGTAGCGCTTCTGCAAGTCTTTCAGGCCTTCGAGGAAGTATTTGCCCTTGTTCATCACCATGGCGCCGTAGTCGAACTCGCTGGTCATCTTGAACATTTCCAGGCCCACCGCCGTGCCCAGCGGGTTGGAGGCGAAGGTCGAATGGGTTGAACCCGGCGGGAAGATTTTCGGGTTGATCAACTCTTCCTTGGCCCAGATGCCGCCCAGCGGATTGAGGCCGTTGGTCAAGGCTTTGCCGAAGACGATGACGTCCGGTTTGACGTCGAAGTGCTCGATCGACCACAGCTTGCCGGTGCGGTAGAAACCCATCTGGATTTCGTCGACCACCATCAGGATGCCGTGCTGATCCAGCACATGCTTGAGTTCGCTGTAGAAGTTCATCGGCGGTATCACGTAGCCGCCGGTGCCCTGGATCGGCTCGACGTAGAAGGCTGCGTATTCACTCTGGCCGACTTTCGGGTCCCAGACGCCGTTGTATTCGGTCTCGAACAACCGGGCGAAATTCCGTACACATTGGCTGCCGTATTCTTCCTTGGTCATGCCTTTCGGGCCACGGAAGTGGTACGGGAACGGGATGAACTGCGCCCGCTCGCCGAAGTGGCCGTAGCGGCGACGATAGCGGTAACTGGAGGTGATCGACGAGGCACCGAGGGTTCGACCGTGGTAACCGCCCTCGAAGGCGAACATCAGGCTTTTGCCGTTGGTGGCGTTGCGCACGACCTTCAGCGAGTCCTCGATGGACTGCGAACCACCGACGTTGAAGTGTACCCGACCGTCGACGCCGAACTTCTTCTTGGCGTCGACCGCGATCATTTCCGAAAGCTCGATCTTGCCTTTGTGCAGGTACTGGCTGGCGATTTGCGGCAGGGTGTCGATCTGTTGTTTCAGCGCGTTGTTCAGGCGTGGATTGGCGTAGCCGAAGTTGACGGCCGAGTACCACATTTGCAGGTCGAGGTAGGCCTGGTCTTCGGTGTCCCAGACGTAGGAGCCTTTGCAGCGGCTGAAAATACGCGGCGGGTCGATGTAGTGAACGGTGTCGCCGTACGAGCAGTATTTGGCTTCTTTATCCAGGAGGATCTGGTCTTCAGGGGTCGCGATTCGAATATCAGACATGGTGGAAGAGTTCCTGTGCTTCTGCGTTGAAAGTGGTGGCATTGGCAGCGCTGGCGTTTGGCAGCAGGGCCAACAGGGCCGGGAGTTCGGCGAAGCTGTCAAAGCGCGCATGGGCGATGCCGTTGCGCTCGCAGTGCTCGGCCAGGCGATCCTTGGCGAACACGAAATCGGCGGTGGCGGCCACGCACATGTCGGACTGGCCATCACCGATCACCAGCACGCGTTTAGTGCTGGGGGTGGATTTGCATTTGCAGTTGCCGGAGGCGGCGCGGCAGGCGTCGCTGGCATGCGGGAAGTCAATGCGCCAGCTGTCGTGGTCGAGCTGGCGCAAGCGGTTGGCGAGAATCGGCAACAGGCTGACGTAGTGGCGCGCCAGGATCCGGGCGATGCCTTGTTCGATGCCGTCGCTGACCACTTCAAACGAAGCGCCGAGGCCGATGGCGTGGTCGACGAAGTCGGGGAAGTCCGGGTCGATCTCGATGGAGTCGAAGAACCCGAGCAGTTCATTGGGTGTGGCCTTGACCAGCGCGAGCTGGCGGCTGAGGCATTCACGGGAACCGATGCTACCGGCCTGCCACTCGTTTTCGATCGCTTCCCAACTCGGCTCGGCGAAGCGTTGGAGGATGCTGTCGATCACGTCGGTGCGGGTGATGGTCCCGTCGAAATCACACACGATATGCCAGTCAATCATCTGCAGTACCTATTGGGCGTTGCGCGCTGTCAGCGCTTGCCAAGGGGATAGAGCAGGGACTGTGCCAACCGGGTTTGGCCCAGCAGAGCGGGGGCTTTGGCAGGAATTGGTGGTGGCGAAGCTACAATTTTTGTAGGTCGCTACAAACAACATGAGTGCTTGCGTGGGGGAGTTGAATCGGGGATTGATGCGCGCCTATCCCGTACAAGGAATGGCCTCATGTCGAGGATCACTGTTGTTCTATGCGCCGCGCTGACGAGTCTGTCGGCCAGTGTTTCAGCGGCCGGCATTACCGGAGAGGCCGGGGCGGGCCTCAGCTATCAGCCACACGATCCGAGCGGCAGTCGCTACGAAGTCCGGCCGGTGCCGTACCTCGATCTGGACTGGGGCGATGTCAGCCTGAGCACGGATGATGGCCTGACCTGGAACGCGCTGAAGGCCAACGGTTTCAGCGCCGGACCGTTCGTGAATTACCTGCCGGGACGGACTGCCAACGGTAATCTGCAAGGCTTGCACGACGTGCCGGACATGGGCGAAGTGGGTGGGTTTGTGCAGTACGCGCCGGCTGACTTCTGGCGGGTGTTTGCCTCGGTCGGGCAAGCCGTCGGCGCGCGTGGCGGGGTGTTGGGCCGGGTCGGCGGGGAAGTGGGGTATCCCGTGGGGGGCGGGGTGATTGGCAGCTCCAATGTGACGGCGCACGTTGCCAATGCCCGGCAGAGTCAGGCGTTTTTTGGTGTCAGTGGGAATGAGTCCTTGGCTTCCGGGATTCGGCCGTACAACGCAGGGGGCGGATTGCAGAATGTGGCGTTGATCCAGAGTTTTGAGTTTCCGTTGGCGCCGCACTGGTCGTTGCTGACCAGCGCGAGCTGGATTCGCCTGACGGGTTCGGCGGCGGACAGCAGCATTGTCAAAGCAGTCGGGAATAGCAATCAGGGGGAAGTGCAGGCAGCTATTGCATACAAGTTCGACTGAAGGATTGATCGTTCCCACGCGGAACGTGGGAACGATCCGGGTCAGGTTTCTTCACCTTCGGCCAGCAACGCAATCCCGCCAATAATCACCGCCACCCCCACCCAGTGCAGCCCGCTGATCTGCTCCCCCAACCCCAGCCACGACCCAAGCAGAACCCCGACAAACACCAATGAGCTCAACGGAAACGCCAACGACAAACTGCTGCGCCGTAAAATCAGCATCCACACAAAAAACGCGCCGATGCCGCAGCCCACGGCACTCAGTACACCGGGGTCGACCACCACGGCCTGGAGCCATTGCAGGGTGAACGTCATCTGCCCCAACTGATCGCCACCGACCTTGGTCGCAATCTGCCCGGCACTTTCCAGAACAATCAGCAGCGCCCACAGCACCACGGTACCGAGCCGCCCGTGCAGCCAATCCATCGGTCTGGAATCAGGCATGGCCGGCACACACGAGCATCACGCCCACCGTAATCACCCAAGTTGCCAGCCAGCGTCGGCGGCTGACGGTTTCGCCCAGCACCACGTTGCCCGCCAGCACCACGCCGCAATAGGCCAGCGCCCCGGCCGGGAACAACAGGCTCAGCGGGGCGCGGGACAAGGCTTCAAGCCAGACGAAAAACTCCAGCGTATAAGCGCCGATTCCGCACCACAGCAGCGGCGCGTTGAACACCTGGCCCCAGAAGGCGTTCAGCCGAAAACCGCCTTCGAGTTCTGGCAAACGGTCCAGGCCGAGCTTGAAACAGAGCTGGCCGATGACGTCCAGCACGATGGAAAAGGCGACCAGCAGGATGACGGTGAAGGTCAGGTAGGGATCTAGGATAGGCACGGTCAGGATTCACCCTTGGCGGACGCTCCCGGACACCGGGTTCATCAAACATGAAGGCCGGCCGAGAGGGCTGTGCGGGGTAAATGCAAGGGCCGGGCCAGTGAGCCTGATGGAGATCCCCTGTAGGAGGCGGGGTGTCAGGTGTGGAGGCGGACCCACACGGTGACGAGGATTGTTGCCGCGATCAGCCAACCCACCGCCGCCACGGCCAACGAAGCCTCCAATCGCATCCGGTCCACCATCACATACAACGTCGCGAGGTAGACGAAATACGGAATGATCGACCACATGCCAAACACGATGGTGGTCTTCAAGTCTTCCACCGAGCGCCCTTTGCCAACAATGAAATGCGCAATCAGGGCAAAGGTCGGAAACAACGGCACCAGCCCGGCGATGTAATAGTTTTTGGTCTTGGCCAGCGCCGCCAGAATCAGCACCACTGCCGCGCCCAACGCCGCTTTGAGCATCAAATCCATCAGTGGCTCAGCCCGTACTTTTTGACTTTGTCGAACAGCGTGGTCTTGGCCATGCCCAGTTCCAGGCTGGCCTGGGTCAGGTTGCCGCCGCTGCGTTGCAAGGCGTCGCCGAGCAAGGTGCGTTCGAAGGCTTCCACCGCTTCGGCGAACGCCAGGCCCTGATTGCTGCCACTGGCGCCGGTTTTCTTGAAGGCCGGCAGGCCGAGGGCGAAGCGTTCGGCGACGTTGCGCAGTTCCCGCACGTTGCCCGGCCAGTCGTGGCTCATCAGGTTCGACAGGGTCTGGTTGTCCAGTTCCGGCACGGCGCGATCAAAGCGCAGGGAGGACTGCTGCAGAAAGTGCTCGAACAATTGCAGGATGTCTTCGCGCCGTTCGCGCAACGGTGGCAGTTCCAGGGTCACCACGTTCAAGCGGTAATACAGGTCGCTGCGGAATTCGCCGGTCTTGCTGGTTTCGGCGAGGTCGGATTTGGTGGCTGCGATCACCCGGCAATCCACCGCCACGCTCTGGTTCGAGCCGAGGCGTTCGAGGGTGCGTTCCTGCAACACCCGCAGCAATTTGATTTGCAACGGCAGGGGCATGCTTTCGACTTCGTCGAGGAACAGCGTGCCGCCATCGGCGTGTTCGATCTTGCCGATTCGCCGCTTGCCGGCGCCGGTGAAGGCGTTGGCCTCGTGACCGAAAATTTCGCTTTCGAACAGGTTCTCCGGCAAGCCGCCGCAGTTCAGCGCGACGAATTGTTTGGTGTGGCGGCGACTGAAGTCATGCAGACAACGCGCGACCAGTTCTTTACCGGTGCCGGTCTCGCCTTCGATCAACACGTTGGCCGAGGTGTCGGCGACATTGGCGATCAACTCGCGCAAGTTCTGCATGGCCGGCGAACGGCCAATGATCCTGCCCTCCAGCGAGTCGCGCTCGGCCAATTGCCGGCGCAACGAAGACACTTCGCGGGCGAGGCTGCGTTGTTCCAATGCACGGCGTGCAACGTCCACCAGACGTTCCGGGGAGAAGGGTTTCTCCATGAAGTCATAGGCGCCTTTTTGCATCGCACCGACCGCCATGGAGATGTCGCCGTGACCGGTAATCAGCACCACCGGCAGGCTGCGATCACGGGCCTTGAGCCGGTTCAGCAGTTCCAGGCCATCGATGCCGGGCAGGCGAATGTCGCTGATGACAATACCGGCGAAGTTGTCGCCGACACGTTCCAGTGCTTCCTCGGCGCTGCCGACTCCAACGCAGGGAATGTCTTCCAGGGTCAGCGCTTGTTGGCAGCCGAGGAGCACATGAGGGTCGTCTTCGACGATCAGCACACTAAGGTCGTTGTTCATATTGGCTCGGCAGGAGTGGGGCTTACCAACGGTAAACTGAGGACGAAGGTGGTACCACCGCTGGCCGGGTGTTCGACACCCAAATGTCCGCCCGTGGCGGCGGCCAGGCTGGCGGACAGGGTCAGGCCGAGGCCCAGCCCCTGTTCGCCGGGTTTGGTGGTGAAGAACGGTTCGAACAGGTGCTTGCGTGCTTCGGCGTCAATGCCGTGGCCGTTGTCGCGCACGCGCAGGCGATATTTGCCATCGAATTCGTCGCCTTCCAGCCACAGTTCCGGCAACGGCTGGGCCTGCATGGCGTCGAGGGCATTGCCGATCAGGTTGACCAGAATCTGTTCGAGGCGGGTCTGGTCGATCTGCACCTGCACATCGGCAAACTCCCGATGCAGTTGCAGGTGAACACTTTCCACCCGACTGCCGAGCAGTTGCAAGGCCGCGTCCACGGCTTTGCCGAGGCAGGCCTGGCCTTTGTCGTCACCACGACGGGCGAAGGAGCGCAGGCTGGCGGTAATGCGGCCCATGCGGTCGATCAATTCGTTGATGGTCTTCAGGTTGGTGCTGGCGACATCCAGCTGACCGCGCTCCAGAAAACGCACGGTATTGCCGGACAAGGTGCGCAGCGCTGCCAATGGCTGGTTCAATTCGTGGGCAATGCTGGTCGACATCTGGCCGATGGCCGCGAGTTTGCCGGCCTGCACCAGCTCATCCTGGGCGCGGCGCAGCGTCTCTTCAGCCTGTCGGCGCTCGCGGATCTGACCTTTGAGCCGCTCGTTGCTGGCGCGCAGGTCGGTGGTGCGTTCGGTAATCCGACGCTCCAGTTGATTGTTGGCTTCCTGCAAGGCTTCCCGGGCGGCGAGGCGGGTGGCGATGACCTTGCGCCGCTCGTTCCAGGCAATCAACAGGAACGCCACCAGAGCGAAGGCCACCGCTACCAGAATCCCTTGATTGATCGCCTCGCGGCGCAAATCCTGCAGCGGCGTGAGCAGGGTGAAATTCCACGGCGTGTCGCTCAGGGGCCGGGTCTGGGCCAGGTAGCTGATGTCCTCTTCGTCGGACTCCACTTCGCTGTTGGCCGGGAAGGTCAGTTTTTCCACGCCTTCGGCCAGGGTTTCACGGGCCAGCGGTTGCAGTTCGTTCAATGGGAACCAGTAGTACTGAAGGCTGCGGGCGAGTTTTTCCTTGGTCTCGTCGCTCAGCGGCACGACCGACTTCAGGCGTCGCGCCGGATCGCTGGAGAGGATGATGATGCCGTTTTCGTCGCTGACGAACGCTTCGAGGCGCGCCCGCTGCCAGCGCTCTTCCATGGCTTCGAGACGCACTTTGACCACCGCGACGCCGATGATCTTGCCGTGTTCTTCCAAGCCGTGGGCGAGGTAGTAACCGGGCTCGCCGTTGGTACTGCCGATACCGTAGAAACGTCCCGGCTGGCCGCGAATGGCGTTCTGGAAATAGGCGCGGAAGGACAGGTCTTCACCGAGGTAACTGTCGACATCGCGCCAGTTGCTGGTGGCCATGACGCGACCGGTAGTGTCCATCACATAGATAGCCCGACTGCGGCTGCGCCGGTTCAGGCCTTCAAGGTAATCATTGACCGTTTGCCGGTGTTCCGGCGATGGGTCGGCCAGCAGTTTCGACACACTGGATTCGAGTTCCAGCAGGCTGGGCAGGTAGGTGTATTTGCTGATCTCACTCTCGACGGCGCGGGCGTGCAGTTCGAGCTGGCGCTGGCCGTTCTCGCTGAGGCTGCGAATGCCATAGTGTTCACTGATCCAGAAGCCGGCGTAACCCAGTCCGACCATCAGGGTGATGATCAGCGGCGGCAGGAACAAATGGCGAATCAGACGGGGTTTCACGGCGAGTGATGGCGGCGCTGCGCGATGGAGAGAGGGGTCGCATTTCATCACAGATGCCTTGGGTCAACCACAACACAAATCTTTGGATCATCACCAGCCCCCTGTAGGAGCACGGCTTGCCGGCGATGACATCCGCCAGGACGCCATCGCCGGCAAGCCGTGCTCCTACAGGGAGCGGTGTTTTCCTAGTGCTGCAGAATCTTGTTGAGGAAATGCTGTGTACGTTCGGCACGGGCGGTGATATCGCCGAAGAACTCTTCTTTCTGGCAGTCCTCGATGATTTTGCCCGCGTCCATGAAGATCACACGGTCCGCCACTTTACGGGCGAAGCCCATTTCGTGGGTCACGCACATCATGGTCATGCCTTCGTGGGCCAGTTGCACCATGACGTCGAGCACTTCGTTGACCATTTCCGGGTCGAGCGCCGAGGTCGGTTCGTCGAACAGCATGACGATCGGGTCCATCGCCAGCGCACGGGCAATCGCCACACGCTGTTGCTGACCACCGGACAGCTGGCCCGGATGCTTGTGCGCATGGGCGGACAGCCCGACGCGCTCAAGCAGTTGCAGGCCTTTCTGGGTCGCTTCTTCCTTGCTGCGGCCCAACACCTTGATCTGCGCGATAGTCAGGTTTTCGGTGATGGTCAGGTGCGGGAACAGTTCGAAATGCTGGAACACCATGCCCACGCGCGAACGCAGTTTCGGCAGGTTGGTCTTCGGGTCGGCGATGGACGTGCCATCGACCACGATGTCGCCTTTCTGGAACGGTTCCAATGCGTTGACGCATTTGATCAGCGTGGATTTGCCGGAACCGGACGGCCCGCACACCACGATCACTTCGCCTTTTTTGACCTCGGTGCTGCAATCAGTCAGTACCTGGAAGTCGCCATACCACTTGTTGATGTTCTTGATAGAGATCATACGGCAAACCTTTTTTGCAGACGCTTGACCAGCAGCGAGGCGGCAAAGCTGATTGTGAAGTACACGAGACCTGCGAAGATCAGGAACTCATTGGAGCGGCCAATGATGTCGCCGCTGGCACGCGAGGCGTTGAGGAAGTCCACCAGGCCGACCGCGTAAACCAGCGAGGTGTCCTGGAACAGGATGATGCTCTGTTGCAGCAACAGCGGGGTCATCTTGCGGAACGCTTGCGGCAGGATGATCAGACGCATCATCTGGCCGTACGTCATGCCCAGCGCCTGGGCTGCGCCCATCTGGCCCTTGGGAATCGACTGCACACCGGCCCGGACGATTTCGCAGAAGTACGCGGCTTCGAACATCATGAAGGCCACGATGCACGAGGCGAATGCGCCGATCGGGGTGTCTTCGCCGGTGATCCAGCGCAGCACAAACGGCACTGCCAGGTAGAACCAGGTGATCACCAGCAGCAACGGAATCGAACGGAAGTAGTTGACGTAAGCGCCGGCCAGGTTCGACAGCAGTTTGCTGTGGGACAGGCGGCACAGTGCCAGGATGGTACCGAGGATGATCCCGCCGATCACGCCCATGGCCATCAGCTGCAGGGTCATGACCATGCCGTTCCACAAACCCGGCAGGGAAGGGATGATGCCCGAGAAGTCGAATTCCATCATTTACCCCCTACGGAGATCAGGCCCGGTACGGCGACTTTCTTCTCGACCAGACGCATCAGCAGCATCAGGCTCATGTTCAGGGTGAAGTAGATCAGGGTCGCCAGGGTGAACGCCTCGAACAGGTTGGCAGAGAACTCGGCGGTCTGTTTGGTTTGCGCAAGCAACTCCATCAGGCCGATCAGCGAGGCCACGGACGTGTTCTTGAACACGTTCAGGAATTCCGAGGTGAGCGGCGGAATGATGATCCGGTAGGCTTGCGGCAGCAGCACATTCCAGTAGATCTGCGGCAGCTTGAACCCCATGGCGCGGGCCGCGGCTTCCTGACCTTTGGGCAGGGCCTGAATGCCGGTGCGCACTTGTTCGCAAACGCGAGCAGTGGTGAACAGGCCCAGGCAGACGACGACGCTGAGGAAAGCCGAGGTGGTCGGATTGAGGTCCTGTTTGTACCAGTCCTGCAGGTTTTGCGGTAGCAGATCGGGCACCAGGAAGTACCAGATGAACAGCTGAACCAGCAGCGGCACGTTACGGAAGAGTTCGACGTAGCAGGTCGCGATGCCCGATACGATGCGATTCGGCACGGTGCGCATGACACCCAGAATCGAGCCCAGTGTCAGGGCAATGATCCAGGCCACGATGGCGATGGCAATGGTCCAGCCCAAGCCGGCGATGTACCAGTCGAGATAGGTCTCGCTGCCAACGCCGGTGGACTTGAAGAACACGCCCCAGTCCCAGTTGTAATTCATTAGGGTCTCCCCTCAGATCGATCGATGTACAAGTGCCCGCCTGGGGAAGCTCCGTTCCCACCCGACTTGAAAGTCGGGCACACGCGACCGGCTCGACAGCCAACGGTTCGAGTGTTTCCAGAAATGCCAGCAGGGAGTGACAAACTCCTGGGAGGGCAGTGGCCCTCTCAGGAGATAAGGTTAGTCAGAAAATCAGGACTTCTTGTCGTCAGCCGCTTTATCGGTCGGATTGGCGATCAGGGCCTTGAGCTCGTCGCTCATCGGGAAGTTCAGGTTCAGGCCTTTAGGTGGGATCGGTGCCATGAACCATTTGTCGTAGATCTTGTTGATCTCGCCCGACTTGTAGGTGGCGATGATGGCGTCATCCACAGCCTTTTTGAACGGCTCGTCGCCCTTGCGGACCATGCAACCGTAGATTTCGTAGGACTGTGGAGTACCGGTGACGGCCCAGTCATCTGCTTTCTTGGCTTTGGCGGCTTCGCCTGCCAGCAGGGCGTCGTCCATCATGAAGGCAACAGCGCGGCCCGATTCCAGCATCTGGAAGGACTCGCCGTGGTCTTTGGCGGAGATGACGTTCATGCCCATTTGCTTGTCGGCGTTCATCGATTTAAGGATGCGCTCGGACGTGGTGCCGGCGGTGGTCACGACGTTCTTGCCTTTCAGGTCGGTGAAGTCTTTGTACGGCGAATCTTTCTTGGACAGCAGACGGGTGCCGATCTCGAAGATGCCGACAGAGAAGTCCACTTGCTGCTGACGCTCGACGTTGTTGGTGGTGGAGCCGCACTCGACGTCCACGGTGCCGTTCTGCACCAGCGGGATACGGGTCTGCGAGGTCACCAGGTTGTATTTGACCTGGAGGTTGGGCATGTCCAGGTCTTTCTTGATGGCTTCAACGATTTTCAGCTGGATATCGTGGGAGTAGCCAACCGGTTTACCGGAAGCATCCGCGATGTAGGAAAACGGAATGGACGCGTCACGATGCCCGAGGGTGATGACACCGGACTCTTTGATCTTTTTCAGGGTGCCGGTGAGTTCGGCGGCGAAAACCGGAGTGCTGATCAGAGCGGCAGCAATGGCTGCGCCCAGGATATGGGGAACGATGCGCATCAAATTTTCCTCGACATTGTTTTTTTTATGGAGCCAGTTCGTCGGCCCTTTTGTGCTTCGAATGCTGGCTGGCTCCTGAAGAGGCGCAACAGGCATTCGTCGAAGAAGTGTAGAGCATGACTCGTGCCAGGCCAGGCGAGATAGATCAACGTATTGATTTATAAGAGGATTAAATATTTATGGCGCTATTTTTCGCAAGGAATAGTCCGGTTAACCGAATCGACTGACGGGGCGCGTTCGGAAAACCGAACATCTTAAACTCCGTGCCAGACCGGCAAGCAATCAAATACGAATAACAGGTGCGACGGGGCGCACATCCGTTTCGTGCAGATACACCCATTGGACGTGGTCGTGCTGAACACGCAGGATCGCGAGCGAGATGCGCGCCGTTTCGACGTCATTCAGACGATGGGTTTCTTTGTAGCGCAGCGCCACGGTCACGCCTTCGTGCCAGACCGTGTGCAGATCGCTGATCATGATCTCCAGGCCTTTTCGGGCGCCCACCGCGCCTTTGAACAGCTGCTCGACCTGAACGCGTCCGATCACTGCGGCTGAAGTGGTGATCATGCTGAAGTGCTCGGCAAAGACCTCCATCAGAGGTGTAAGGCTCGCTTCACCGGCACCGTCTTCATCGGTAAACACGCGATGAATCAGTTCATGGACGTGATGAATACTGTGGTGTGCTTGTTCAACCAGGTTGTTGTTCATGGCATTCCTTTGGAGGGTTCAATTGGCTCATCTGAAACAGAGGGAACAACCCGATCAGCGCCGCAATAGCAAACGTCGCGTGGTAGGCCGCCGTGATGTCGAGCTGCTTGAGCAGAAGGTTGAAGATCATCAGAAACAGCGCGGCACCGAAGCTGAAGGACATCTGTCGGTTGATGTTCCAGATCACACTGGCCTTGTGTGTATCGCCCCCGGCAAAGTCCATCAGTGAAGTGGTCTGCGCGGTGTTGGCGCCGATGCCGCCGCCGATCCCCATCAGGCTGTACGCGATGAAGATTATCCAGAGATCCGATGGCGCATTCACCAGCATCAGCGTGGCGATGCCAGCGCTGTGCAGCAGCATGCCGAGGGTGAACAAGCGTTTGGCGCCGATCCGGTTGTAGACTCGACCGCAAATGGTCATCGCGATGAACGCGCCGATGGCGTAGAGAATCATGAACATTCCTGTCAGCCTGGCGCTGAACTGCAGGGTGTTCTGCAGGAAGAAAATGCTCATCAGGTTGACCCCGGTGAACACACCGGGAATCGCGTAATAGATGAAGATCGAGGTACTGAGCTTTTTACTTTTGAGCAGGCTCAGTTCGATGATCGCGTTGCCGCAACGGCGGTCGTGCCGCAAGTACAAAGCGATGAACATCAGGCCTGCCATTACACAGGCCAGCGCCGCCAGCGCCGGGTAGTCGCCGCCGTACAGTGACATGCCCATCAACAGGCTGGCGAGTGCAGCGCTGACCAGAAACAGACCTTTGATATCCGGACGTGGCAAGCTGCTCGGTTTGGTCTCCTTGATCCAGAACCACGACAGCCCGGCGGCGATCAGCGAAAACGGAATGTTGCTGTAGAACACCCAGCGCCAGGAGCTGCTGTCGACGATGATCCCGCCCACGGTCGGCGAAATCGCCGGCGCGATCAGTGCGACAGCCATCACCAGCGTGGAAATCTTCGCCCGCTGCTCGCCCTGAAACAGGTTGAATGTCAGCGCCTGGCCGACCGGGATCAACAAGCCACCGCCAACCCCTTGCACGAAACGCCAGATAACCAGTTCGTGGAAGCTGTCGGCCAATCCACACATCCATACCGATCCTGTGAACACGAGCATCGATGCGGTGAGCATTTCCCGGCTGCCAAAACGTCCGGCCAGCCAGGTGCTCACCGGAATGATCAACGTCAAACCGAGAATGTAAGCATTGGCGACCCACGCCACGGAAGCAGTACTGACTTGTAAAGTTGCCGATATACTTGGCAATGCCACGGCGGACATGAATATATTGATGCAGTCAATAAAGAAGCCGATCAGAAAAATGAGCGCGATTTTATAGCGATAGTTCATGTTGTATCCCCTTTGCCGTGCAGCATAGGGGCGATAGACTTGAAGTGTCGATATGACGATGCTTAAAACAGTGTTTGACAGGATTTAACAGTGAGCCATATCACCATGCACTCTCATCTTAATCGGGTTCAGACATTTCTCGTGGTGGTCGATTTTGGTTCTTTTACCAAGGCTGCGAATTACCTGGGTATCAGCAAGGCCATGGCCAGCCTGCATGTCAAGGCGCTGGAGGAGGTGCTGTCAGCGACCTTGTTGATCCGCAATACGCGCACTATATCTCTGACTGAAATAGGTCAGGATTTTTATGAAGAGTTCAAGAGGATTGTCGCGGATATCGATAATGCCTTTGATCATGTATTGGAAGGCAATAATCGGGTGTCCGGAAAGTTGCGTATAAGTTCAACCAGTGAGTACGGTGAGAAGTTTATTCTCCCGCTGATATCGTTGTTCTCTGAGCATTATCCGGAAATCCGATTGTGTTATAACTTCAACTCTTCCCTGAATGATCTGGTCGCCGAAAAGCTCGATCTGGTTATCCGGCTGGGCAACTTGGCAGACTCGGCATTCAAGAGTCGCAAGCTGGCGGACTATGAAATTGTACTGGTGGCCACGGAAACGTTTCTCGCTCGTTATCCTGTGCGTGAACCACAGGACCTGAGCGCTGTGCCGTGGATCGCCAACAGCAATCTGCAGGGGCCAACGCAGTGGGTTTTTCGCGACGGCGAAGGGCTGAATGTCGAGATTGGAGGGACCAGCCATTTTGAATCGAACTCCTCTACGGCAATTCGCTCGATGACATTGTCGTCGCTGGGCGTGTCGGTCTTGCCGGCGTGGGTGGTCGAAGAGGACATCGCCGACGGGCGTCTGGTGCGGTTGTTGCCGGCGTATTCGCTGCCTTCGCAATCGATCAACGTGGTGTTCCCCAATACCCCGCATCTGCCGCACAAATCACGGGCCTTTATTGATTTTCTACTGTTGCACCTGGCGAGCTGAACACCCTCAGCAAAAAAGCCCCCGAATCTCAGGATTCAGGGGCTTTCGTTTAAGCCGCCAAAAAATCAGGCCGCTTCAATCTTGCTGCGGTTCTGTTCGACCTTGCTCAGGTAGTCCGCCAGCTTCTGCTGTTCGGCAGCGGTGGTAAACAACCCGAGTTTGCTGCGACGCCACAGGATGTCATGCGCGATGGTGGCCCACTCGTCGCTGCACAGGTAATCGACTTCGCGGGTATACAGGCCACCGCCGATGTGTTCACCCATGTCACTGAGGTTCTGTACGCCTTCGAGCATGCGCCAGGTGCGGCTGCCGTAAGTCGTGGCCCAGCGGCGGGCGATCTCGGTCGGTACCCAGTCATACTTGTCGCGGATCAAGGCGCACAGGGCTTGCGGGGTGGTCATGTCTTCGCCGCCCGGCAGCGTGGCGTTGGCGGTCCAGCTTGGCTTGATGTGGGTGAAGTACGGCGCCAGTTGTGCCAGTGCCGATTCGGCCAGTTTGCGGTAGGTGGTCAGCTTGCCGCCGAATACCGACAGCAATGGTGCTTCTTCGCCAGTGCCCGACAGCGCCAGGGTGTAGTCGCGGGTGACAGCCGACGGGTTGTCGGATTCGTCGTTGCACAGTGGGCGCACACCGGAATAGCTGTGGAGGATATCGTCGCGGCTGATCTGCTTCTTGAAGTGGGCGTTGACCACTTTGAGCAGGTAATCGGTTTCGCCTTCGGTGATTGCCACTTTGGCGGGATCGCCGGTGTACTCACGGTCGGTGGTGCCGATCAGGGTGAAGTGGTTCAGGTACGGAATGGTGAAGACGATGCGCTGATCTTCGTTTTGCAGAATGTGCGCGTGTTCGCCTTCGTACAGCTTCGGCACGATCAGGTGGCTGCCCTGGATCAGGCGGATGCCGTACGGCGACTCCATCTTCAGGTCGTCACGAATGAACTTGGCCACCCATGGGCCGGCCGCATTCACCAGGGCCTTGGCGCGGATCGAAAACAGGCTGCCATCGGCGCGCTCCAGGTGCAGGTGCCACAGGCCTTTGGTGCGGCGAGCGCTGACACAGCGGGTCTGGGTGTGAACGTGGGCGCCTTTTTCGCGGGCGGCCATGGCGTTCAGCACAACGAGGCGCGCGTCATCGACCCAGCAATCAGAGTATTCGAAGCCTTTGGTGATTTCGCTTTTCAGTGCGCTGTCCGCACCGAACTTGAGGCTTTTCGAGCCTGCCAGTTTTTCCCGTTTGCCGAGGTGGTCATACAGAAACAGGCCGGCGCGAATCATCCATGCCGGACGCAGGTGCGGGCGATGTGGCAACACGAAGCGCATCTGCTTGACGATGTGCGGCGCCTTGGCCAGCAGCACTTCGCGTTCGGCAAGGGCTTCGCGCACCAGGCGGAATTCGTAATGTTCGAGGTAGCGCAGGCCGCCATGGATCAGCTTGCTGCTGGCTGAGGACGTGTGGCTGGCCAGGTCGTCCTTTTCGCAAAGGAACACCGAAAGACCGCGGCCGGCGGCATCCGCTGCAATCCCTACGCCATTGATCCCGCCACCGATGACGGCGATGTCGTAGACCTCAGCGAGAGGGGGCGTAGGCAAGGTGGAAGTGGGCATCGGCTGGCCTCGGTGCTTGTATTATGTATTTGAATTCGAACATTAATGTTCATTTGCGAAAATGGTAGCCCATAAAGACGCCCACAGCCAGCTAACTTCGATTGAAAAAACTGATCGAAGGGCGGTTAAAGGAAAATTTTCGAACATTCGCGCACAAATCATTCCCACGCTCTGCGTGGGAATGCATCAATAGACGCTCTGCGTCGGCTTAGAGATGAGGCGGGCATTCCCACGCGGAGCGTGGGAATGATCTGTTGCGCAGAGGGTTAAACGACTTCGAGTCGAATCTTGTGCTGACTCAACAATTGCGCCAACGCCGGCACTGGCTGCTGATCGGTGACCAGGCAATCGATCAGGCTGATCGGCCCTAGGCGAATCATGGCGTTGCGCCCGAATTTGCTGGAGTCCGCCGCCAGAATCACTTGCCGCGCATTGGCGATGATCGCCTGCGACACCCGCACTTCCTGGTAGTCGAAGTCCAGCAGGCTGCCGTCTTCGTCGATGCCGCTGATGCCCACCAGCGCGAAGTCGACTTTGAACTGATTGATAAAGTCGACACTCGCCTGGCCGACCACACCGCCGTCGCGTCGCACGTTGCCACCGGTCAGCAGAACGTCAAAGTCGTCCTTGGCGCTGAGCATCGAGGCCACGTGCAGGTTGTTGGTAATGATTTTCAGGTGATTGTGGTTGAGCAGCGCCCGGGCAATCGATTCGGTGGTGGTGCCGATATTGATGAACAGCGAGGCGTGATCCGGGATCTGGGCGGCAATGGCTTCGCCGATGCGCTGTTTTTCATCGCGCATCTGATCGGCGCGCATGGCGTAGGCAGTGTTTTCAACACTGGAATCGTAGGCCGCGCCGCCATGGTAGCGACGCAACAGATTGGCTTCCGCCAGCTGATTGATATCGCGGCGGATGGTTTGCGGTGTGACGACGAACAGCGTGGCCATTTCCTCGATACTGACGTAGCCGCGTTCGCGAACCAGCTCGAGGATTTGCTGCTGACGGGGAGGCAGATTCATGGGGCTTCCTTTGGGCTGCCGTGCAAAATTTGCCCATGATGCCGCAGGAATCCGCTCCCGACCAGTTACAACCTACTGCGAACCTGTTGTTGGCTTATTCAGCGCCTTCATGGGGTTCCCAATCGCGGGTGCGGCTGACGGCTTTTTTCCAGCCGGCGTAAAGTTTTTCCTTCGTGGCTTCGTCCAGGGTCGGTTCGAATTCGCGCTCGATCACGGCCTTGCCGCGCAGTTCTTCCAGGCTGCCCCAGAAGCCACACGCCAGACCGGCCAGGTAAGCGGCGCCGAGTGCGGTAGTTTCACGCATTTGCGGACGCTCGACCTGAGTGCCGAGGATGTCGGCCTGGAATTGCATCAGGAAGTTGTTCGCAACCGCACCACCATCCACGCGCAGGGCTTTGAGGCGTTCACCGGAATCCTGTTGCATGGCGTCGAGCACGTCGCGGGTCTGGTAGGCAATCGACTCCAGCGCGGCACGAATGATGTGATCCACGCGTACACCGCGGGTCAGGCCAAACAAGGCACCACGGGCATACGGGTCCCAATACGGCGCGCCCAGGCCGGTGAAGGCCGGCACCAGGTATACGCCGTTGCTGTCCTTGACCTTGTTGGCGAAGTATTCGGTGTCATGGGCGTCATTGATGATCTTCAGTTCATCACGCAGCCATTGAACCGTGGAGCCACCGTTGAATACCGCGCCTTCCAGCGCATACGCCACTTCGCCGCGAGGGCCGCAGGCGATGGTGGTCAACATGCCGTGCTTGGATTTCACCGCTTTGTCGCCGGTGTTCATCAGCAGGAAGCAACCGGTGCCGTAGGTGTTTTTCGCCTGGCCGGGCTCGACGCACATCTGGCCGAACAGGGCAGCTTGCTGGTCACCAGCGATACCGCCAATGGCGATGCCGCTTTTGGTGTGGCCATAGATTTCGGACGAGGATTTAACTTCCGGCAGCATTTCGCGCGGAATATCCAGCACCTCCAGCATCTTCGCGTCCCACTCCAGGGTGTGGATATTGAAGAGCAGGGTGCGCGAGGCGTTGGTGTAGTCGGTGACGTGGACTTTGCCGCCGGTAAATTTCCAGATCAGCCAGCTGTCGACGGTGCCGAACAGCAGTTCGCCGTTGCGTGCACGCTCGCGGCTGCCTTCGACGTTGTCAAGAATCCACTTGAGCTTGGTGCCGGAGAAGTACGGGTCGGTGACCAGGCCCGTGGTGTCGCTGATGTATTGCTCGTGACCGTCGCGCTTGAGTTGCTGGCAGATCTCGGTGCTGCGGCGACACTGCCAGACGATCGCGTTGTAGATCGGGCGGCCGGTGGTCTTGTCCCAGACCACGGTGGTTTCGCGCTGGTTGGTGATGCCGATGGCCGCAACCTGGTCGTGATGCAGGCCGGCTTGTGCCAGGGCCTCGACCATCACGGCGCTTTGGGTGGCGAAGATTTCCATCGGGTCATGTTCGACCCAACCGGCTTGCGGGTAATGCTGGGCGAATTCGCGCTGTGCGGTGCAGACCACGTTCGCATCGCGATCGAAAATGATCGCGCGTGAGCTGGTCGTACCCTGATCGAGGGCAATGATGTAGTTCTTATTCTGAGTGTCGGTCATGTCGATTGCCTTGGACGAAAAAAGGGAGTGAGGTCAGGCGCGCGCCACAGGGGCAGGGTCACGCGCCTACGGTATCAAGAAGTTCTTGGTTTGCCGTCAATGGCCGGTGTTGCTTCCTTTGTAGCAGGTGTGGCGCTGGGCAGATGGCGGGCAATCAGCCCGCGATAGGCTGCAGCGCCGAGGCAGGCACCGACAATCGGTGCAAAAACAGGAATCAGGAAGTACGGGATATCACGCCCGCCGGTGAAGGAAATTTCACCCCAGCCCGCGAAGAAAGTCATCAGCTTCGGACCGAAATCACGCGCCGGGTTCATCGCGAAGCCGGTCAACGGGCCCATCGAGCTGCCAATCACCGCAATCAGCAGGCCGATCAGCAGCGGCGCCATCGGACCGTTGGGCAGGCCGTTGTTGTCATCGGTCAGGGACATGATCACGCCCATCAGGATCGCGGTGATGATCACTTCCACCAGGAACGCCTGGGCCGTGGTCAGGGCCGGGTTGGGGAAGGTCGAGAACACCGACGCCAGTTCCAGGCTGGCCTGAGTGCCGCGAACCATATGGTGGGTTTGTTCGAAATCGAAGAAGAGATTGCTGTATAGCGTGTAGACCAACAGCGCGCCGCAAAAGGCGCCCGCCACTTGGGCAAGGATATAAAACGGCAATTTACGCTTTTCGAAGTCCGCGAAAATGCTCAACGCAATGCTCACCGCAGGATTGAGGTGCGCCCCGGAAACCCCGGCGGTCAGGTAGATCGCCATGCTGACGCCGACGCCCCAGATGATGCTGATTTCCCACAAACCAAAGCTGGCACCCGCGACCTTGAGCGCGGCAACACAACCGGTACCAAAAAAGATAAGCAGCGCAGTGCCCAGAAACTCGGCCATGCATTGGCTCGAGAGCGACGGTTGTTGTAAAGCAGTTGTCATTGGAAACCTCAATTGTTTTTGTTGTCTGGCGCTTTTTTCATCATGGTCGAAGCGCGATTTTCACCAAGGCAGGATCCCCATCCTGGTCTTGGTTTACTGCTGGGTACTGCTGTAGGACTTTTCGTGCTGTATTCAGATTCGAAAAAATATAGACAAGAAACACTGCTGTCAAAGGTCGAAAGTGAACTGTCAGTCATAATCCAACTATTAGTCAGGTGAATGATCGTATTGTTCACGCAGTGGTTCCTGCGCGGACGAACGGTAAAAGTCGGCACCAGCCCTTTAAAAAGGGGCCGTAATAGAGCCTTTTGCGAGGCAATGTCCTAGAATCCAGCGCAGGATTTTTCTACTGCCGCCCAGTCTGGAGCTGTCATGACCCCCGCATTGGATTTGTTGAAAAAAGTTCGAGCCGAACATCGCGTGCACAGTTACGAACATGATCCAAAGGCCGCGTCCTATGGGTTGGAGGCCGCAGAGAAGCTTGGGCTCGACCCGGCGCGGGTGTTCAAGACCTTGCTGGCGGCCAGTGAAAAAGGTGAATTGCTGGTGGCGGTGGTACCGGTCGTCGGGAGTCTGGACTTGAAGCATCTGGCGCATGCGGCGGGTGTGAAAAAAGTCGAAATGGCCGATCCGGCAGCTGCGCAGCGAGCGACGGGTTACCTGTTGGGCGGAATCAGTCCATTGGGGCAGAAGAAGCGTTTGCGTACATTCATTGATAATTCGGCTCAGCCTTTCGCCAGCATTTTTGTCAGTGCCGGTCGGCGTGGTCTGGAAGTGGAATTGGCACCGCAGGTGCTGGCCGAACATGCCCAGGCCAAGTTCGCCGATATCAGCCGCGTCTGATTGAGGCTTATCCAGGCGTGTCTGTATGGTGGAAATTCCGTTTCTCTGTCACTGGTGTGAGTCAGCCTGGCGCGGCATGCTGGGAGATCTGACAAAGGGAGAAGGTCATGCAGCTTGAATTTCACCAGGTCGACGCGTTCAGTGATCGGCCGTTCAGTGGCAATCCCGCGATGGTCTATCGGCTCGATGCCTGGCTCGCCGATGAGCTGATGCAGAAAATCGCCGCCGAACACAATCTCGCCGAAACCGCCTTTGTGGTGCGTGAAGGTCAGGACTGGCACATCCGCTGGTTTACCCCGACCACCGAGGTGCCGTTGTGTGGCCATGCGACGCTGGCCAGCGCCTATGTGTTGTTTGAGATCTATAAAGAACCTGCCGAACGCCTGGACTTCATTTGCAAGTCCGGCCCGTTGAGCGTGAGCCGCGAAGGTGAGCGTTTATGGTTGGACTTCCCGGCGATCACGCCTTCGGAGGTCGGCGTCACTCTGGACGTCGAGCGCGCCTTGGGGGTCGAAGTGGTCGATGTGCTGGGGTCAAACGAGTTGTTTGTGGTGTTGGAGTCGGAACAGGCAGTGCTGGATTGCCAGCCAGACATGGTCGCATTGGCGAAGCTGCCGTGGCCCGGGGCGATTGTGACCGCCAAAGGCAGCGAGCATGATTTTGTCTCTCGCTATTTCGCGCCAGCGATTGGTCTCAACGAAGACCCGGTGACCGGCTCGACCCATTGCAGCCTGATTCCGTATTGGTCGAAACGGCTGGGTAAAACGAGCCTGACCGCGTATCAGTGTTCGAAACGGGGAGGGGAGTTGTTCTGCCGGCTGGAAGGTGATCGGGTGAAGATTGGCGGCAATGCGACGCTCGTTGCGAGCGGCGCACTGATATTGGCTTAACGCAAAACACCTGTAGGAGTGTGTATCAGTTGGTGTTGCTGTAGCGGCGCACACCCGATTCGACGGCCGGAATCTGCGCGGCAACGCTGCCGGACGCCTGGAACAGCACCAGGTGATCAGCCGCCACACGAATGCCGACGTCAGCACCGACCTGATGATCAGCATGGCTCGGAAAAATCGATTCCAGCTGCGCCCCGGTTGGCATCTGCAACCGATACAAGGTCGACGCGCCCTGGAACGACTTGCCGACAATTCGCGCCTTCAACGAGCTGTCCGGGGCATAGACGATATCGTCTGGGCGTAGCAACACGTCCACTGCGCCGCCCATCGGCCAGGTGTAAGCCCGATTGCCGCGCAATTCACCCAGCTCGGTCTGCACAGATTCCGGGCTGCTCAACTGGCCACGAATGAAGTAACCCTGGCCAATGAAGCTGGCCACAAACGGTGTCTGCGGTTCGTGATACAGGTTGTAAGGCGTGTCCCACTGTTCCAGCCGACCTTCCTTGAACACACCGACATGATCGCTGACCGCGAACGCCTCTTCCTGGTCGTGGGTCACCAGAATTGCGCTGGTGCCACGGGCCTTGAGAATGTCGCGCACTTCATGGCTGAGCTTGCGTCGCAGTTCGCCATCAAGGTTGGAGAACGGTTCGTCGAGCAACAGCAGTTGTGGTTCCGGTGCCAGTGCACGGGCCAGTGCAACCCGTTGCTGCTGACCGCCGGACAGTTCATGCGGGAAGCGCTTGCCAAGGTGCTTCAGGTTGACCAGTTCCAGCAGCTCTTCGGTCACGCGCTCCTTTTGCGGATGCTTGCGGATCCCGAAGGCGATGTTCTCGGCCACGCTCAAATGCGGGAACAGTGCGTAGTCCTGAAACACCATGCCGATCCGGCGTTTCTCCGGGGCGAGGGTAAAACCGGCACGGGAAATGGTCTCGCCGGCCAAGGTGATTTCACCTTCGTGCACCGGTTCGAAACCGGCAATCGCCCGCAACGTGGTGGTTTTGCCGCAGCCCGAAGAGCCGAGCAGGCAACCGATGTCACCGGCATTCAAATGCAGGTTGAGGTTCTGCACGACCCGCTGGTCTTGATAGCCGCAGGCGAGGTTACGCAGGTTAAGCAATAATGGCTGGCTCATGCGTGGTGATACGAAGGCGGGACGAGAAATTCGAGCAGGGCCTTTTGTGCGTGAAGACGGTTTTCGGCTTGATCCCAGGCGACCGAGCGTTTGTCGTCGAGCAGGTCGACGCTGATCTCTTCGCCGCGGTGGGCCGGCAGGCAATGCATGAAGAGCACGTCGTCCGCAGCCAGGTCGAGCAGCGCGCGATTGACCTGGTAGGGCGCGAACAGCTTCAGGCGCTTGGCGGTTTCTTCTTCCTGGCCCATGGAGGTCCAGACGTCGGTGCTCACCAGGTGAGCGCCGCGCACGGCTTCCTTTGGATCGCGGACGATTGTCACGCGATCGCCGGCCTTGGCCACGAATTCAGGGTTGGGCTCGTAACCTTCAGGGCAGGCAATGCGCAGCTGGAAGTCGAACTGGATCGCCGCTTCTAAATAGCTGTTGCACATGTTGTTGCCGTCGCCGATCCAGGCCACGGTCTTGCCCTGGATCGAACCGCGATGTTCGAGGAAGGTTTGCATGTCGGCCAGCAACTGGCACGGGTGCAGGTCGTCGGACAGGCCGTTGATCACCGGCACGCGGGAGTTGGCGGCGAATTCGGTCAGGGTGCTGTGGGCAAAGGTTCGGATCATCACGGCGTCGAGCATGCTCGACATGACGATCGCGCAGTCGCCGATCGGCTCGCCACGGCCCAGTTGCGTGTCGCGCGGCGACAGGAAGATCGCCTGGCCACCGAGCTGGATCATGCCGGCTTCGAACGAGATCCGGGTACGGGTCGAGGACTTCTCGAAAATCATCCCCAGGACGCGGTTTTTCAGAGGCTCGAACAGTACGCCGCGGTTACGCAGGTCCTTGAGCTCAACGCCTCGACGGATCACGCTGACCAGCTCTTCGGGCGTGCAATCCATCAGGGAGAGAAAGTGCCTTGCGCTCATCATTGACTACCTTTTTGCTACAAACCGCAGATGCTCAAAGCCTTGTTTAACGGAACAACGGGCGAGACCTGCGGCGTAAGCCGCACGGGGCGACGAAATAGGGGAAGGCGCGATCTTATAATTAAATGTCGCGTCTTACCAATAGGGGGCTCATTTTTACCGCTTCGAAAGGTTGCAGCGCTGCAACCGTTCAATGCAAGCGAAGGTTTTTTGATCCTCATCGCTCTGCATTTGTACACGGTGCCGAAGCGGGTATGCAACCACCCCTTTGTGCAGGCTCGCGCATTGAGCGCGTGCTTCTGTCCGGGGGCTATGCGCCGAAGATGGCTTGTTTTCTCAAGGGCTACGTTGTCTGTTGTTACGGTTTTGCGTGCGGGAATCAGGTGGTACTCAGGTAATCTGCGCGTCATTGCGTAATGTCGACAGAATCAAGTCAAACACTCCCAAGGAGGGACCCCGTCGTATGTCGATCAATAAAACCGGATACGCAGGCCTGACACGGCTCCGTCGGGTCTCTCCGGCGTTTGATATGGCAGTGCTGTCCACGGTCATGGGCTTCGCGATTATCGCCAGCACGATTTACCCCGGCGTTTCGAGCGCCGTGGTGGGGGCCATTGTCGGTGCTTTTATTGGCGTGAAGAATTTCAAGGACGACACGAGTGCAGATTGATTCGACCCAGTGTTTGGTAGTGGGTGGATTGATCGCAACGGGAATTTATCTGGGAGCTTCTCTGCTCTACCGATCAACGCCCGACCTCAAGCATGGCGCTGCCTTGGTGGTTGCGTGGTTTACCGTGGTAAGCGTTGTCGATATTGCGTTGCAGGTCTATCAAGCGGAACCTCATCAGCTGGGTATTCTGGCAAACCAGAAAGCAATCATTCTGATCGGCTCTGGAGTCATGCTTTGGTTGGCTGTCGGGGGCATTTGGGCGGCATTGATTTCACCCCTCAAGAAGAAAGCGTTGAAGGCTTCTCCGTCCCGGTAAGGTGCGGGGCAGGCCCGAAACACTTGCTAATGCAAAGTGCTGGGTTATAACTACCTGACGAGTGACGCAGGAAGCCTTCGAAATGGAATCGAAAGAAAAGCTGTTAATGGATCTACTTGGCCTCACGGCCCGCTCCCTGACCCACCTTACCGCCTCAATGACCTCGATGTGCTTCGAGCTGATGCGCAGTGAAGATGAGGTCACCAAGGCCGCCGGTCGACGGATGATCGACCGCATGGCAACCATCAGCACCGGGCTCGACGAGCATTGGCGACTGATCGGCGAGCTCACCGGCGTGCATGTTCCACAGGAGCAGGTCGAAACCCTTCAGGAAGTCCAGTTGCAGGCGGCGCCCCGTTTGCCGCCGAACTGAGTGCAGACGGCCATCGGCTGGCCTGATGGGGGCCGATTCACAAGACGAACGTCGCTGGCGCAGGAGCGTGTCTGGCGCCATAGTTTTGATCCCGCGGCCGATATAGCCCGCCCAGAACAAGACAGAGACTGGCCATGACCAAGACTCTCCATCACCGTGCCTGCCACTTGTGTGAAGCCATTTGCGGCCTGACCCTCGAAACCACCGAAGCCGACGGCGCGGTGCAGATCACTTCGATCAAGGGTGATCCGCTGGATACGTTCAGCCGTGGGCACATCTGCCCCAAGGCGGTGGCGCTGCAAGATATTCAGAACGATCCGGATCGTCTGCGTCAGCCGATGCAGCGAGTGGGCAGCGAATGGCAGCCTATCGCGTGGGAAGACGCCTTCAGCCTGGTCGCCGAACGCCTCGCGGCGATTCAGGAACGTCACGGGCAGAACGCGGTGGCGGTGTATCAAGGCAACCCCAGTGTGCACAACTACGGGTTGATGACTCACAGCAATTATTTCCTCGGCCTGCTGAAAACCCATAACCGTTTTTCAGCGACGTCCGTCGACCAGTTGCCGCATCACCTGACCAGTCATTTGATGTACGGCCATGGGTTGTTATTGCCGATTCCGGACATCGATCACACCGATTTCATGCTGATCCTGGGCGGTAATCCGCTGGCGTCCAACGGCAGCATCATGACCGTGCCGGATGTGGAAAAACGCTTGAAGGCGATTCAGGCCCGGGGCGGCAAAGTGGTGGTGGTCGATCCGCGTCGCAGCGAAACCGCCGCGATGGCCGATCAGCACCTGTTCGTGCGTCCCGGTGGCGATGCGGCATTGTTGTTCGGGCTGCTCAATACCTTGTTCGCTGAAAACCTGACGCGTGAGAGTCATTTGCCGGTCGACGGTCTGGATGACGTACGCCAGGCCATCGCCACGTTCACCGCCGAAGCCATGAGCTCGCTGTGCGCCGTGCCGGCCGAACAGATCCGCCAACTGGCGCGGGATTTTGCGGCGGCGCCGACAGCGGTGTGTTACGGCCGCATGGGCGTCTCGACCCAAGCGTTCGGTACGCTGTGCCATTGGCTGGTGCAATTGATCAATCTGGTCACCGGCAACCTTGATAGCGTGGGCGGTGCGTTGTGCACCGAGCCGGCGGTGGACCTGGTGGCGTCGACTTCGGGCGGGCATTTCAATCGGTGGCAAAGCCGTGTGTCCGCACGTCCGGAATATGCCGGCGAGTTGCCGGTATCGGCGCTGGCTGAAGAAATGCTCACCGAAGGGGAAGGGCAGGTTCGCGCACTGATCACCGTCGCCGGCAATCCGGTGCTGTCGACACCCAATGGCCGGCAACTGGAACAGGCGCTGGATGGTCTGGAATTCATGGTCAGCGTCGACCTGTACATCAATGAAACCACGCGCTATGCCGACCTGATTCTGCCCTCGACCTCGGCGCTGGAAAACGATCACTACGACACGACGTTCAACATGTTCGCGGTACGCAACGTGACGCGTTTCAACCGGGCGATCCTGGCCAAGCCGGAAGGTGCGTTGCATGACTGGGAGATCTTTGTCGGCCTGGCCAAGGCGTTTGCGGCGAAGACCGGCAAAGAACTGAAGCCGACGATTGCGCCCGCGCAAATGATCGACCTTGGCTTGCGGATGGGGCTGTATGGCGATGCGTCGGAACACAAGCTGTCGCTGGCCACCTTGTTCGACCATCCGCATGGGGTCGACCTGGGCGCGTTGAAATCCAACCTCGCGCCACGATTGAAAACCGCCAATCAGCGAGTGCAGGCAGCGCCGCCGACGATCCTTGCCGACCTCGCACGTTTCGCCGCACTACAAGCACCGGCCGCTGATCAGTTGCTGATGATTGGCCGCCGTCATGTGCGCAGCAACAATTCGTGGATGCACAACTATCACCGCCTGGTGAAGGGCAAACCACGTCATCAATTACTGATGCACCCGGACGACCTGTCCAGTCGCGGACTCAGCGACGGGCAGCGCGTGCGGGTGAGTTCGAGGGTGGGCATGATTGAAGTGGAAGTGGTCGCCAGCCTGGAGATGATGAAAGGCGTGGTCAGCCTGCCGCACGGCTGGGGGCATGCGCGGCCGGGTGTGCAGATGACGATTGCCAGTGGCCAGCCGGGATCCAGCGCCAATGACCTGACCGATGAATGTCTGCTCGACGAGTTGTCGGGGAATGCGGCGTTGAACGGCGTGCCGGTCACCGTGGCGGCGGCGTGATCGTGTCTGTCGGGGAGACCGAGCATGGCGCTCGGGTTTCCGTTACAATGCGCCACCGTGCCGACCTCTGAGTCGGAAAGTTCAGCCGAGGTGCTCCATGGATATCATCGAAACGATTAAAGAGCAGATTGCTAACAACACCATTCTGCTTTACATGAAAGGTTCGCCGAATGCCCCGCAGTGTGGCTTCTCCGCGAAAGCCGCGCAGGCCGTGATGGCATGTGGCGAAAAGTTTGCGTACGTGGACATCCTGCAGAACCCGGAAATCCGCGCCAACCTGCCAAAATACGCCAACTGGCCAACCTTCCCGCAACTGTGGGTCGGTGGTGAGCTGGTCGGCGGTAGCGACATCATGACCGAGATGGCTGCTGACGGTTCGCTGCAGAGCACGATCAAAGCCGCTGTTGAAGCGGCCGCTGCCAACAAGACCGAAGCTTGATTCGGTATTTGTAGGCAATAAAAAAGCCCCGCCTCTTTAAAAGAGTGCGGGGCTTTTTAATGTCTCGAGTTTAGCGGGCGCTCACTTACTCGTCTTCGCCCATCTGCGATTGCAGGTAGTTCTCAAGACCGACTTTATCGATCAGGCCCAGTTGGGTTTCCAGCCAGTCGATATGTTCTTCTTCGGATTCGAGAATGTCTTCGAGCAGTTCACGGCTACCGAAGTCGCCGACCGTTTCGCAATGAGCGATGGCGACTTTCAGATCAGCATGGCCGGTGCGCTCGATACGCAGGTCGCACTCAAGCATTTCCTTGGTGTGCTCGCCGATGTGCAGCTTGCCCAGGTCCTGGACGTTCGGCAGGCCTTCAAGGAACAGGATGCGCTTGATCAGCTTGTCCGCGTGCTTCATCTCATCGATGGATTCGTGGTACTCGTGCTTGCCCAGCTTGTTCAGGCCCCAATCTTCATACATGCGCGCATGCAAGAAGTATTGATTGATCGCGACCAGCTCATTGGCAAGGATCTTGTTGAGATGCTGGATGACTGTAACGTCGCCTTTCATGATGGGGTCCTGCCCTGAGTAACTGTCAATTGAGCAGAGTTTGAGCCGCGTATGTAAGGGTGTCAAACCTAAGTTATTGAAACTTATATGAAAATTAATCTGAATAAGAATGTTTGTGTTCCGCGTCTGGAGCGTAAGCGATTGATTTTCAGGCATAAAAAAACCGGACATCAAGTCCGGTTCTTTGAAACAGGGGCTTTACGCGGCAGTAAATTCTACCGGGAAAGGAATGGCTGCCTGAGCCGATTGCAATTTGGTCAGGGTTTCGCGAACCACTTCCTTTGCAAGGCAGGCGCATTTGCCGCATTGGCTGGCTACGCCGGTGGCCTGACGGACTTCCTTATAGCTGCAGCAACCTTCATAGATTGCATCGCGGATTTGACCGTCGGTGACGCCAGTGCAGAGGCAGACATACATAAGAAAAAACCGTCGCTGGTTGTGACTCAATTGCGATGGATCTTAATGTTAACGAGAATGATTGTCAAAGTGGTTTCTGAAAGCTTTGCGTTATAAGCGGGCGTGACCGACGAACGGTTTTCAATCAGGCAATCTGCCAGTAACGGTCACGACGGCAATTTTGACCCTCCTGCAAAAAACCGTTGAAGACAGCCTAAAAACGCCGTGTATGATGGTCGGTCCTTCGAAGGGGGGTCGTGTCACAGGGCTGTCGCCTGAGGGTGGCAGGCTGATGCGAATCCAGTTCTTCACGTTAATAGACCAGGAGATATCCAATGAGCGTACTCGTAGGCAAACAAGCCCCGGACTTCACCGTTCCAGCCGTCCTCGGCAATGGCGAAATCGTAGACAGCTTCACCCTGTCGTCGGCCATCAAAGGCAAATACGGCCTGGTGTTCTTCTACCCACTGGACTTCACCTTCGTTTGCCCGTCCGAGCTGATCGCTCTGGACAACCGCATGGCTGACTTCAAGTCCCGCAACGTTGAAGTGGTTGCCGTGTCGATCGACTCGCACTTCACCCACAACGCCTGGCGCAACACCCCGGTGAACAATGGCGGTATCGGCCAGGTTCGTTACACCATGGCTGCCGACATCAAGCAGGAAATCATGAAGGCTTACGACGTTCAGTCCGCTGACGGCGTGGCTTTCCGTGGCGCGTTCCTGATCGACGACAAAGGCGTTGTCCGTTCGCAGATCATCAACGACCTGCCGCTGGGCCGTAACATGGAAGAGCTGATCCGTCTGGTCGACGCTCTGCAATTCCACGAAGAGCACGGCGAAGTTTGCCCTGCCAACTGGAAAAAAGGCGACAAGGGCATGAACGCTTCGCCAGAAGGCGTTGCTGCTTACCTGACCGAGCACGCTGCGGCGCTGTAAGCCCAAGCGTCAGGCATAAAAAAACCGGCCTCAGTGGCCGGTTTTTTTATGCGCGGGATTCATCAGCGACAGATCAGTCGTTGAAATCTTCCCAGCCGCCCATTTGTTTCCAGCGATTGACGATGCCGCAGAACAGCTCTGCCGTCTTCTCGGTGTCATAACGAGCCGAGTGGGCCTCGCGACCGTCGAAGTCGATATCCGCCGCTTGGCAGGCCTTGGCGAGCACGGTCTGACCGTAGGCCAGGCCGGCAAGGGTCGCGGTGTCGAAGCTGGAAAACGGATGAAACGGATTACGTTTCATGTCCAGGCGTGCGACGGCTGCGTTGAGGAAGCCCAAATCGAAGCTGCTGTTGTGGCCGACCAGAATTGCCCGTTTGCAGCCGTTGGCTTTCAGGGCCTTGCGGATGCCGCGGAAAATATCGGTCAGCGCCGCTTCTTCACTCACGGCCATGCGCAGCGGGTGATCGAGTTTGATCCCGGTGAATTCCAGCGCTGCTGCTTCGATGTTTGCGCCTTCAAAAGGCTCTACACGGAAGAAGTAGGTGTGATCGGGGTACACAAACCCTTTCTCGTCCATGGCGATGGTGGTTGCAGCAATTTCCAGCAGGGCGTCGGTGGCCGAGTTGAAACCACCGGTTTCTACGTCGACGACGACCGGCAGGTAGCCACGGAATCTGGCAGCCATTGGATGACGAGGACCGCCTCCACCGCCTTGTCCGTCCTGTTCGTCGTCGAAATGGTCTTCACTCACGCGTGTTCCTCCAGCAGGCGCCAGCGCAGTTTTTCACCGGCGCGCAGCGGGATAACGGTCAACTCGCCAAATGGCAGGCTGGTTGGGGCGGTCCACTCATCGCGGACCAGGGTAATGCGGTCGGTGTTCGCTGGCAGGCCATAGAAACGCGGGCCGTTGAGGCTGGCGAAGGCTTCGAGCTTGTCCAGCGCGTTGCGCTGTTCGAACGCTTCGGCGTACATCTCGATGGCCGCATAGGCGGTGTAGCAACCGGCGCAGCCACACGCGGCTTCTTTGGCGTGCTGGGCGTGGGGAGCCGAGTCGGTGCCCAGGAAGAACTTTTCGCTGCCGCTGGTGGCGGCGTCGAGCAGGGCTTCCTGGTGCGTATTGCGCTTGAGAATCGGCAGGCAATAGAAGTGCGGCCGAATACCGCCCACCAGCATGTGGTTGCGGTTGTACAGCAGGTGGTGCGCGGTGATGGTTGCGCCGACGTTGGCCGAGGCCGCGTTGACGAATTGCACGGCATCGGCGGTGGTGATGTGTTCGAACACCACTTTAAGCGTCGGGAAACGCTCGACCACACGGCGCATGTGCTCATCGATGAAGATTTTTTCGCGGTCGAACACGTCGACATCGCCACGGGTGACTTCACCGTGAATCAACAACGGCATCCCGACTTCGGCCATGGCCTCGAGCGCAGGGAAGATCTTGTCGATGCTGGTGACGCCAGAATCCGAGTTGGTGGTCGCGCCGGCCGGGTACAGCTTGGCGGCGTACACGAAACCGCTGGCCTTGGCCTCGCGAATTTCTTCGGGCTGGGTGCGGTCGGTCAGGTAAAGCACCATCAACGGTTCGAAGCGACTGCCGGCCGGGCGTGCAGCAAGGATTCGCTGGCGATAGCCGTCGGCTTCAGCGGCGTTACGCACCGGAGGTACCAGGTTGGGCATGATGATGGCGCGACCAAAGGTGCGCGCAACATCCGCAACGGTATTGGTCAACACGGCACCATCGCGAAGATGAATGTGCCAGTCGTCGGGACGCAGCAGGGTCAGGCGGTCGGACATGAGGGGATTCCAGGCGGGTCAAACTCAGGGGAATGCTACCGGAAAAGACTCTTGCAGGCACTCGCTATCAAGTTTTGCAGGAACCTACCGATATGAATCAGGTATGCCGGAAACATGCGTGTGTCGGTCTTTTTGTTGTAGAAGCCAGTGGAGCCTCCCGTGCGCCAGCGTTATTTAGCCTTGCTCAGCGTGTTTGCCAGCCTTCCTGCGATGGCGCTCACTTTCCAGACGCGTCTGGAGAGCATCGAGTGGACGGTCGAAGGTGACAAGTTCGAATGCCGCCTGACTCAGCCGATCACCGATTTCGGGTCGGGTGAATTCGTGCGCCGTGCCGGTGAGCAGGCGATATTCCGTCTGAATACCTACAACGCGATGATTGGTGGCGGTTCGGCAACCTTGCTAGCGGCTGCCGCGCCGTGGCAACCAGGGCGTGGCGATATCAACCTGGGCTCGGTACGCCTAAGCAGCGGCAATGTGCTGTTCAACAGCTCGCAAGCTCAGGCCGGGCGCCTGATCAGTGGCTTGATCGATGGCCGCAGTCCGGTGATCCGGCATGCCTCTGGCGATGGCCGGGTCTCGGAAGTGCGTCTGTTGCCGGTCAAGTTCAGCAAGGCATTCAATGACTACCAAAGCTGTGTGGCGAAATTGCTGCCGAAGAATTTCGAACAGGTCAAACAGTCCGAAATCACCTTCACGGGGGCTGAAGGCATCGATCTCGATGCGCACGCCAAGGCGCAGTTGCAAGTGATGCTGGAGTTCATGAAGGCTGATCCGTCGGTCAATCACATCGAGCTCGACGGGCACTCCGACAACAGTGGCAATCGCCTGGCCAATCGTGAGCTGTCACGCCGGCGCGCATTGGCGGTGATGGATTACTTCAAGGCCAACGGCATTCAGGAGTCGCAGATCACCATGCGCTTCCACGGCGAGCGTTACCCTGTAGCGCCTAACACCAACGCCGCCAACCGCGCGAAGAATCGCCGGGTTGCCGTGCGTCTGGAACGTGTCGCGCCGACGGAGAAAGTCGCGCCTCAAGGGGCGACACCGGGAAGCGCTTCGACGACCTCCTGAGCCGGCTGAAATCGTCGCCCGATCGACAGAATCTGTCGCTTCGTCGTCATAAGCTGTCGCGACACTGTAAATTATTTCGTATGACCGGTAGACTTCACGGCTTTCCGTAGAACCCCGTGGAGTGATGGCATGGCGGACGTAAACAAGGTCGTTCTGGCGTATTCCGGCGGCCTGGACACTTCGGTGATCCTCAAGTGGCTGCAGGATACTTATAACTGTGAAGTCGTGACCTTCACCGCTGACCTGGGTCAGGGCGAAGAGGTCGAACCTGCACGCGCCAAGGCACAGGCCATGGGCGTGAAAGAGATCTACATCGACGACTTGCGCGAAGAATTCGTGCGCGATTTCGTTTTCCCGATGTTCCGCGCCAACACCGTTTACGAAGGCGAGTACCTGCTGGGTACTTCCATCGCTCGTCCGTTGATCGCCAAACGCCTGATCGAAATCGCCAACGAAACCGGCGCTGACGCCATTTCCCATGGTGCCACCGGCAAGGGCAACGACCAGGTTCGTTTCGAGCTGGGTGCCTACGCCTTGAAGCCAGGCGTGAAAGTGATTGCTCCGTGGCGCGAATGGGACCTGCTGTCCCGTGAAAAGCTGATGGATTACGCTGAAAAGCACAACATCCCGATCGAGCGTCACGGCAAGAAAAAATCCCCGTACTCGATGGATGCCAACCTGCTGCACATCTCCTATGAAGGCGGCGTGCTGGAAGACACCTGGACCGAGCACGAAGAAGACATGTGGAAATGGACCGTCTCCCCGGAGAACGCTCCAGACAAACCGCAATACCTGGAACTGACCTACCGTAACGGCGACATCGTTGCACTGGACGGCGTCGAGATGACCCCGGCTACCGTGCTGGCGACCCTGAACCGTATCGGTGGCGAACACGGTATCGGCCGTCTCGACATCGTCGAGAACCGTTACGTGGGCATGAAGTCCCGTGGTTGCTACGAAACGCCTGGTGGCACCATCATGCTGCGCGCTCACCGTGCGATCGAATCGATCACCCTGGACCGCGAAGTGGCTCACCTCAAAGACGAGTTGATGCCCAAGTACGCCAGCCTGATCTACACCGGTTACTGGTGGAGCCCAGAGCGTCTGATGCTGCAACAGATGATCGATGCGTCCCAGGCCCACGTGAACGGCGTTGTTCGCCTGAAGCTGTACAAGGGCAACGTGATCGTGACCGGTCGCAAGTCTGACGAATCGTTGTTCGACGCCAATATCGCGACCTTCGAAGAAGACGGCGGTGCTTACAACCAGGCCGACGCAGCGGGCTTCATCAAGCTCAACGCCCTGCGTATGCGCATTGCTGCGAACAAAGGCCGCAAGCTGTTCTGAGACCTTTGCCGTTGGTAATGGAAGTGTGGCCTTGTCGGTGACAAGGCCACACCTCGTAATGGGGATGTTCTACCTGGCATTCTTCAAGCATTCAGCTTGTTCTTGATGCCTGTTACGCCTTTCTGCTGCTTTTCTCTCCTTTTGCTCTTCAAGAGCTACCTGCCGGTCTCTGCCGGATAAAACGTTTGCCCAATGATAGTCAACGCTTGAGAGCTCGAATTATAAGCAACGCAGAAGATAGAACCGCTGCGCTTCCTTGTCAGTTTCGAATGCTTGAGCACGCTTTCCTTCAGCGATGTCTCCGAGTCGCCGCACGTGAGAAATACGATCACTTGCGCGATGTTTTTCTGTGGGGGCTGAATGCTCTCCAGCAGCGAGCTGAACTCTAATGGCTGACCCGATACGCGTGCATCGACGATGTGCAGATCCTTCAGCCGTTCAGGCAGGCAGACGTAATGCCGGGCCGCAAGATTAGGCATGGAGGCAGTGTTGTCCTTGCGATCCGCGCTTTTCATGACGGTTAAGAAGTGCTCTCCCTTTTCAAAATCAGAAGGCGCGTAAAGCGACCGATAATTGAAGTTAAGGGTCACGAAAAACAGGAAAAGCAAATAAAACGGAAAGCTGATCAGATACCAGATGTACAGCGCTCGTTCTTCATCGCCGAGAAAGGGCAATGAAAGAGCCGCTGATGCTTCAGACAGTGTCGCGAAAATTGCAATGATAGTCATGGGGGTCGTCATTTTTCTTTTGAGTTTCATAATAGTCTTTGCTCATTATGGTGTTAACTTTTGCTCGGTGGTTTAAAGGTTTGTTTGTTGGGGTGTTGGAATCTGTTCTGCGGAAGCTGCTGGTAATATAATTGGGGGGGCTCCGGTTTTGAGTTGTATGTTTTAAGGTTTGGTAAAGTTGCGTAATTGTTTGAGTGTCATGTTGGTGTGACTTGTTTTGCTGGAAGATATTGTGGGTGGTCTGATTTTTAAGTGTGTCCTGAAATAAGTAATTTGTTGTACCTGGGTATGATGTTTTTTTTGTGTGAGGTTTCCGATCGAGGGGGATGTCTTGCCTGTTTTAAAGTGTAGCTGAGTACTGGTTTTTTTGTCGGAGGTGCGCGTTTGATGGATTAATGTTTTTTATTGCCGTAATTCGACGCGGAAAAATGGTCGGAAGGCTGGGTGCGCGAAATTTGATACCGTGCAGGATGCAATTTGTTTTAAGAAATTTGTAGGACCAATCTTTTAAATTTGTAAGAAATGTCTCTGGCTGTGGGTGGCTGAGGGCGGCGGCATGCCATGGATGAAGCGACTAGGCTATTGTGCGGGCTCTAAAAATTCGAACAGCGAAATTGGACTTGCCCATGAATAAAGTGCTGATCGTGGATGATCACCCCGTCATTCGTCTTGCGGTGCGTATGCTAATGGAGCGCCATGGCTACGAAGTCATTGCAGAAACAGATAACGGCGTGGACGCATTACAACTGGCCCGTGAACTAATGCCGGACATTGTCATTCTGGATATTGGAATACCCAAGCTGGATGGGCTGGAGGTCATTGCGCGACTGACATCGACGGCGATGCCACTTAAAGTGCTGATATTGACTTCACAGGCGCCGGGGCATTTTTCCATGCGTTGCATGCAGTCGGGAGCTGCAGGCTATGTGTGTAAACAACAGGACCTGACTGAGTTGCTCAGTGCAATAAAAGCCGTGCTGTCAGGCTACAGTTACTTTCCGAATCAAGCGTTGCATACCGTGCGGTCAAGTCTTGGCAATGCCAGTGAAGCCGATATGGTGGATCGTTTGTCCGGACGCGAAATGATGGTTTTACAACAGTTGGCCAGAGGAAAGACCAATAAGGAGATTGCCGATGGAATGTTTCTCAGCAATAAAACCGTCAGTACCTACAAAACCCGCCTGTTGTTGAAGCTTAATGCTCGTTCCCTGGTCGACCTGATCGAACTGGCTCAACGCAATGGCCTGGTATAAGTGCCACCCACGTCTGAAGACGCCGTGCTCATCAGCGATGGGCGCTTAGTAAAGAGCCTCCGTTTCGGGAGGCTTTTAGGGGTTACAGGTCAAAATCGTAATCGGCCAATTGCTTTTGCAGTCGGCGCTCCTCCAGCAGGTTGTCGATGGTGCGACGTTTGCTCAGGTTGGTCTTTGCCACTTCTACTACCGGTTCAGCGTCATCGGCCTCAACGGGTGTGAAGTCGTCTTCTACGTCCAATTGCTCTTTGCCAGTGCTCATAGGTCAACTCCAGGCTAAGACTGCCTTTGGCGCCCCTTATATCGATAATCGCCCGGCGGGTAAAAAAGATTTTTTCAATCGATACATCAATAATTTTAATAGCGCCTCAATCGTCCGAGGTCTTTTGCTTGTATTCGCATAAGTCCTCGATCCGGCAGCTGCCGCAGCGGGGCTTGCGGGCCAGGCATACGTAACGCCCGTGAAGGATCAGCCAGTGATGCGAGTCGAGCAGGTATTGCTTGGGTACAAATTTCATCAGTTTCTGCTCAACCTCGACGACATTCTTGCCGGGCGCAATGCCGGTGCGGTTGCTGACCCGGAAGATATGGGTGTCCACGGCCATGGTCAGTTGGCGAAAGGCGGTATTGAGCACCACGTTCGCCGTCTTGCGGCCGACGCCAGGGAGCGCTTCCAGTTCCTCGCGGGTTTGCGGGACTTCACCGCCGTGGCGTTCCACCAGCAAGCGACAGGTTTCGATCACGTTTTTCGCTTTGCTGTTAAACAGGCCAATCGTCTTGATGTATTCCGACAGCCCTTCGACGCCCAGCGCATGGATTGCCGCCGGGGTGTTGGCCACGGGATAGAGTTTGGCGGTGGCCTTGTTGACGCCGACATCGGTCGACTGAGCAGAAAGAATCACGGCAATCAGCAATTCGAAGGGCGACGAATAGGCCAGTTCAGTCTTGGGTTCCGGGTTGTCTTCGTGAAACCGGCGGAAAATTTCCAAACGTTTTGCGGCATTCATGGGCGATGCGTTTCCCTAAAAATCAGTCAATCAATGTGAAGGCGTCGAGCGAGCCCAGGCCTGACGTGCGGCGACCAACGCTCCCAGCAGGATGAACCCGCCGGGGACTAGCGTGGCGAGGTGCAGGCCACCGTTGCCAAGGAGCTCTCGCAGCAGGCCCAGGCCCAGCATCAATGCGCCAAACACGGCGCACAGGCGCAAGCGATCAAGGCGCGGGCTCTGGAAGAAACCGTTGTATTCCAGCACAACGCACTGCAGGGCGATCAGTCCTGCGTAAAGCGCCACAGGCTGGTGCCATTGCAGTGACCAGGCTTGTGCGGCCATTTGCGCGCAGCTGGTGAGCGTGGCGGCCAGCAGGATGCTGGCAATCAAGCGGGCGGACGGCAGCAGTCGCGATCGCAAGGCCCACATGCCAAGGCCGTAACCACCGATGACCACGATGAACATTAGCCACAGTCCCAGTGCCGCCGTCCAGGAGGTCGTGGCGCCGATCAGGGGCGCCAGCATCAGTGAGTTTTGCAGGGTTGACGACTTAGTCATGGGCGTTACTTCCGATCAAGGATTGCCGGTGTTCATCGAAGTAGCGCAAGGCGTCATGAATGGCGCTGATCACCGCCCTTGAAGTGATGGTCGCCCCTGCCACCTGATCGAATTGTCCCTGATCCTTTTTCAAGGCCCAGCCCGTGTCGCCGGGGTCGTTGCGGGACTTGCCGGTAAACGCCTGAAGCCATGCGTTCGGCCAGTCGGCGATCTTGCCCCCCAGCCCCGGGGTTTCCGATTGCTTGAGGGCTTTGACCCCCAACAACTTACCGTTGGCATCAATGACAATCATCAACTCGATTTTGCCTTCATAGCCCAGAGTCTGGCTGCGCAGCAATACCGCGCTCGGCTGGCCGGCCTTGGTCGCCAGGTTGCCGCCCAGCAGCGTGCTGTTGGCCAACGGGATGTTGGCGAGGTCGAGCGGCTGTTCCAGGGGGTGATTGTCATAGTTTTCGGGCGGTAGCAGGTCCAGCAGGTTGCGACTGTCGATCAGCCGTTGTTCTGCAGCAATACGCGGTGCGCTGGTGTGGTGCGCGAAGTAAGTCGCGCCGATACCCAACCCGGCCAGTAACACCAGAATCACCACACTGGACGCTCGTTTCATGGGGTCACTGGCTCCTGCCTGGACGCGATAAAACGCTCCAGCGCCGGTACACAAAGGTTCATCAGCAGCACGGAAAATGCCAATCCGTCCGGATAACCGCCCCAGGTCCGTATCAGGTAAGTCAGCAAGCCCACACCCAGACCAAAGAGCAATCGGGCACCTGCGCTTTTTGCCCCGGACACCGGTTCAGTGACAATGAAAAAAGCCCCCAGCATGGTGGCTCCGGTGAGCAGATGAAACAGTGGTGAGCCATGGGAATCGGAGCCCGAACCGTTCCAGCACAGCAGACTGATGACAAACAGGCTGGCGAGCATGCCGACCGGTGCATGCCAGCTGAACACCCGGCGTTGCAGGAGAAAGACGCCGCCGGCGAGAAAGGCCAGGTTGACCCATTCCATGCCGCGTCCGCCGAAATGACCGAATGCCGGGTTGCCGGCGAAGAGTTCGTCCATGGTCAGGCTTTTGTTGATGCGCAGGCTGTCCAGTGCAGTGGCCTGGGCCCAAGCGTCTGGTGTAGCGCCGAGGTTGAAGCCGAATATCTGTTGCAGGCCGCCGAGCAAGTCCATGCCGTGGGAGGATGGCCAGTGCGTCATCTGTTGGGGAAACGTCACCAGCACCAGAGCGAAACCGAGCATTGCCGGGTTAAACGGATTCTTGCCCACCCCGCCATACAATTGTTTGCCCAGTATCGCGAACGCCGCCGCACAGACCGTCAACCACCACGGGCAGTACGGCGGCAATGCCAGCGCCAGCAACGTCGCGCTGACCAGCGCGCTACCGTCGCTCAACGTTGGTTTGAGCGGACGCCGGCGAAGTCGCAACACGGCACCTTCAACCGCCAGCGCGGTGGCAGCCGCCAGTATCAGGTTGATCAAGACGCCCCAGCCATACAGCCAAAACAACGTCAGCATTCCCGGCACGGTGGCCAGCAACACCAGCTTCATGGCCTGCTGGAGGCGTTCGTCCACCGATTCAAGGGGCGACATAGGCATCCACCTGGCGCTGGGCTTCCAACAGCCGCGCGCGGGCCTTGGCGATCAATTCGTTTGGGGTGTCCGCACTTCGTTCGAGTTTGCTGACGTCGGCACGGGCGTAGGCCAATTCGGTTTTCAGCTGTCGAAGCTGGCTGTCGATGGGGCGCTTTTCGATGCGTGTCAGGTCCGGCAGCGGTTGTTCACTCGCCGCTTCCGCGACGTGCAACGCCTGTTCCGCCTCATTGAGCGCTTGTTGCAGGGCTTCGAGCTGTTCGGCCGGTGCTTCGTTGGTCTGGGCTTTCTTGAGTTCGGCGCGACGCATGGCCAACTGAATTTTTGCCCGCTTCAATTCGGCATCCTTCGCCGGGACCACTGGCGTCGGGGGGGCTGCTGAAATGCTTTCCAGTTGCGCCAAAGCCTGTTCGGCGGCCTCGAACTGTTGTTGCAGAACGATCAGTTGCGATTGCTGCTCGAAGGTCGGTGGATGCCCGAAGGCCTTGAGCGACTTGTTCAGCTGCGCCCGACTCATCGCCACTTCGATCCTGGCCTTTTTCAACGCCGCATCAGCGTTCGCCACTTTTTGTGCGCGCACGCGTTCAAGCGCCGCTTGCACCGGGTCAGCCGTCGTCACTTCACTGTGTGCAACAGCGCGTTGGGCGCGGGCCTGACGTTCTGCGATTTTCTGTTGTTCCTCGCGCTGCAAGCGGGCATTGCGTTGTTCAAAGCGGCGCCGTGCATGGTTGCGCTTGGCGGCGCGAGCCTGTTGCTCTTCAAGGCTGAAGGCCAGGCCTCCGACAATCGGCAGTACCGTGGCCAGCGGCAACGGACGCATCTCGATGCAGTCCACCGGGCAGGGCGCCACGCACAGGTCGCAACCGGTGCATTCGTCGATGATCACCGTGTGCATCAACTTGGCCGCGCCAACAATGGCATCGACCGGGCAGGCCTGGATGCATTTGGTGCAACCGATGCATTCGGCTTCACGAATATAGGCAATCTGCGCCGGGGCTGAACCGCGACTGGTGTCCAGTTCCAGTACCGGTACTTTCAGCAGTTCGGCCAGCGCAGCGATGGTTTCGCTGCCACCGGGCGGGCACTTGTTGATCGGCTCGCCGCTGGCGATGCCTTCGGCGTAGGGCTTGCATCCGGGGTGGCCACACTTGCCGCATTGAGTCTGCGGCAGGAGGGCGTCGATGCGTTGAATCAGACTCATGTTTTGATCAGTCCGCTAAATCCGAGAAATGCCACTGCGATCAGTCCGGCGCCGATCAGCTCGATCGGCAGGCCACGAAAGGGCAGGGGGATATCGTTATCGAGTGTGCGCTGGCGCAAATCGCTGAACAGGCTCAGCACCAGCCAAAACCCCAGCCCGGTGCCGAGGCTCAGAAAGGCGACGTGAAAGAATCCCTTGTCGTCCTGAGCGTTGAGCAACGTCAACCCGAGCACGCCAGCATTGCCCAAAAGAAGCGGCCAGAGCCCGTCGAACGCCAATCTGGGCAACAGCTGCGACAGCGCTTTCAACAACGGTGAGATCAACAACACGCTTAAGGGCAGGAACACGAAAAGACGCAGCGATGTCAGCTCCAGCGGCACCAGCAACCAACGGTCAGCGCTATAGCCCAGCGTGCCAACCAGCAGCATCAAACAGGTGGTCGCAATGCCCAGTGCATGAACTTGCCGATGCGCGTTGCCCAGCAGCGGATCGGCGCCCAGCGGCCAGTGCAACACGACATTGTTGATCAGGGCAGCGCTGATAAGCGTAAGAAGTATCTCGGTCATGATCGTGCCGGCAAGAACGGGGGCTTTTTAACGAGCGGTCTAAAAAGCTTAGGCATTATCCGGCAAGGACGGAGGGTGGGCCAGATATGAAAATCCCACAGTCGCGTCAGGCACGACTGTGGGATCGGTTTACAGCAAGACCTTACTTGATGCGCTGACCCGGCTTGGCACCGCTGTCAGGGCTGAGCAGGTAGATTTCTTCACCGCCAGGACCGGCCGCCATCACCATGCCTTCAGAGATGCCGAACTTCATTTTTCGTGGCTTGAGGTTAGCGATCATCATGGTCAGGCGACCATCGAGCTTAGACGGGTCCGGGTAAGCACTCTTGATCCCGGAGAACACATTGCGTTGCTCGTCACCGATGTCCAGGGTCAGGCGCAGTAACTTGTCGGCGCCTTCCACGTGTTCAGCCTTGACGATCAGTGCGACGCGCAGGTCGATCGCAGCGAACGCGTCGAACTCGATCTCTGGCGATAGCGGATCCTTGGCCAGTTCGCCGTTGCCGGCCGGTGCAGCTTCGCCGGTATCGGTTGCGCTGGCGGTCAGGTCTTCTTTCGACGCGTCGCTCATGGCCTGTACTTTCACCGGGTCGATACGGGTCATCAACGGCTTGAACTCGTTCAGCTGGTGGTTGCTGAGCAGGGTTGCGTGGTCGTTCCAGGTCAGCGGCGCGACGTTCAGGAACGCCTCGGCGTCGGCGGCCAGCAACGGCAGGACCGGCTTGAGGAAAATCACCAACTGGCGGAACAGGTTGACGCCCAAGGCGCAGATGGCCTGGACTTCGTCCTGCTTGCCTTCCTGTTTGTTCAGCGACCACGGGGCCTTGTCGGCGATCCAGGCGTTGGCACGGTCGGCCAGGCCCATGATTTCACGCATGGCGCGGGCGAAGTCGCGAGCCTCGTAAGCCTCGGCGATGCTGGGCGCAGCAGCCAGGAACGCGTCGGTCAGCTCAGGTGCGGCATTACCGGCCACCAGCACACCGGCGTTGCCTTTATGGATGAAGCCGGCGCAACGGCTGGCGATGTTGACGACTTTGCCGACCAGGTCCGAGTTGACCTTCTGCACGAAGTCTTCGAGGTTCAGGTCGAGGTCGTCGACGCCACGGCTCAGCTTGGCCGCGTAGTAGTAGCGCAGGTACTCCGGCGACAAGTGATCCAGGTAGGTCCGGGCCTTGATGAAGGTGCCACGGGACTTGGACATTTTCTGACCGTTGACGGTAAGGTAGCCGTGCACGTTGATACCGGTCGGTTTGCGGAAACCCGCGCCTTCAAGCATCGCTGGCCAGAACAGGGCGTGGAAGTTAACGATGTCCTTGCCGATGAAATGGTACAGCTCGGCGGTGGAGTCCTTGCCCCAGAACGCGTCGAAGTCCAGCTCCGGCGTGCGGTCGCACAGGTTCTTGAAGCTGGCCATGTAGCCGATTGGCGCATCCAGCCACACGTAGAAATATTTGCCCGGCTCGTCCGGAATCTCGAAGCCGAAGTACGGCGCATCGCGGGAGATGTCCCACTGTTGCAGGCCGGCATCCAGCCATTCGGCGATCTTGTTGGCCACGGCGTCTTGCAGGGTGCCGCTGCGGGTCCAGGTTTGCAGCATTTCCTGGAAGTCCGGCAGCTTGAAGAAGAAGTGCTGGGAATCCTTGAGCACCGGCGTGGCGCCAGAGATCGCCGACTTCGGATCCTTCAGGTCGGTCGGCGCGTAGGTCGCACCGCATTTCTCGCAGTTGTCGCCGTACTGGTCTTCGGTGCCGCATTTCGGGCAGGTGCCCTTGATGAAGCGGTCGGCCAGGAACATTTTCTTTTCCGGGTCGAAATATTGCGTGATCGAGCGCTGGGCGATGTGCCCGGCGTCGCGCAGCTTCAGGTAGATCTGGCTCGACAGCTCACGGTTTTCTTCGGCGTGAGTGGAGTGGAAGTTGTCGAAGTCCACCAGGAACTCGGCAAAGTCGGCGCTGTGTTCAGCCTGGACGTTGGCGATCAGTTGTTCCGGGGTGATGCCTTCCTTTTCTGCGCGCAGCATGATCGCCGAACCGTGGGCGTCGTCGGCGCAGACATAAATGCATTGGTTGCCGCGGTGCTTCTGGAAGCGCACCCACATATCGGTCTGGATGTATTCCAGCATGTGGCCAAGATGGATCGAACCATTGGCATAGGGCAGGGCGCTGGTGACGAGGATCTTGCGTGGCTCGGACATGGGGCTCGGCTACTTGATGAAACGGAGGTCGGCCACTATAAAGCGCTGGCGCATATTTTTCACCCTGTGAGCCTGTTTCATTGGATGAGTAACGGTTGGATGCCCTCTTTTGAACATCCCGTCGATCCTTCAGAACAGGTACGATACCCACCATCTTTTCCAAGTCCTGTTTTCGGAGTTGCCCATGAGCGCCGTCAATCGCGCAGCGGTGGAAGCCGTCCTTCGCCAATACACCGACCCTTACCTGAACCAGGACCCGGTCAGCGCCGGATGTGTACGTAATATCGACATCCAGGGCGATCGTGTCAGCGTCCAGTTGGAATTGGGTTACGCCGCCGGCCTGTTCAAGAGCGGCTGGTCGCAGATGCTGCAAATGGCTATCGAAGGCCTGGACGGTGTGACGACGGCCCGTGTCGACATCACCAGCGTGATTGCCGCGCACAAGGCTCAGGCGCAGATCCCGGGGTTGGCCAACGTGAAAAACGTGGTGGCCGTGGCGTCCGGCAAGGGCGGCGTGGGTAAATCCACCACCGCCGCGAACCTGGCGCTGGCGCTGGCCCGTGAAGGGGCCAAGGTCGGGATTCTTGACGCGGACATCTACGGTCCGAGCCAGGGCATCATGTTCGGCATCCCCGAAGGCACCCGACCAAAGGTCAAGGATCAGAAGTGGTTTGTGCCGATCGAGTCCCATGGCGTTGAAGTGATGTCGATGGCGTTCCTGACCGACGACAACACACCGATGGTCTGGCGCGGTCCGATGGTCTCCGGTGCGCTGCTGCAACTGGTCACCCAGACCGCGTGGGGCGACCTCGATTACCTGGTCATCGACATGCCGCCAGGCACCGGTGACATTCAGCTGACCCTGGCACAGAAAGTCCCGGTGGCCGGTGCCGTGATCGTCACGACCCCGCAAGACCTGGCGTTGCTGGATGCGCGCAAAGGCGTGGAAATGTTCCGCAAGGTCAATATCCCGGTGCTGGGCGTGGTGGAAAACATGGCCGTGCACATCTGCTCCAACTGCGGGCATGCCGAGCATCTGTTTGGTGAAGGCGGGGGTGTGAAGCTGGCCAACCAGTATGGTGTCGAACTGTTGGCCTCGTTGCCGCTGGCGATGGCCATTCGCGAACAGGCCGATGGCGGCAAGCCAACCGTGATCGCCGAACCGGACAGCCCGATTGCGCTGGTGTATCAGGAACTCGCTCGCCACGTCGGCGCGCGGATCGTGTTGCAGGAAGCGGCATCGCCGGCGATGCCGAACATCACCATCAGCGACGATTGATTCGCTGAATAGATGTTGTAGCAGCTGCCGAGGCACGAGGCTGCGTTGGGCTGCGCAGCGGCCCCCGAGGGCGGTCCTGCGGACACGCAACGCAGCCTCGTGCCTGGGCAGCTGCTACAGGGTTTTGGGTGTTGCCTTAGATTCGCAACCCGCCATCCATTTCGAGGATCCGGCCGGTGTAGTAGTCGTTCTCGAAAATGTATGCCGCCGAATGGGCGATCTCTTCCGGTTTGCCCATGCGTTTGAGCGGAATACCGGCCGTCATCTTTTCCAGCGCTTCAGGCTTCATGCCCAGCGTCATTTCGGTTTCGATAAAGCCCGGTGCGATGCCCGCCACGCGAATGCCGTAGCGCGCCAGTTCCTTGGCCCAGGTCACGGTCGCTGCCGCCACGCCAGCCTTGGCCGCCGAGTAGTTGGTCTGGCCAACGTTGCCGGCACGGGAAATCGAGGAGATATTGATGATCGCGCCGCTGTTGTTCAGCTCGACCATTTTTGCCGCGACTTCACGGGTGCACAGGAACACGCCGGTCAGGTTGACGTCGATCACCGCCTGCCATTGGGCCAGGCTCATCTTGGTCATTTCGCCGTCCTTGACCTTCAGCAGCAGACCGTCGCGCAGGATGCCGGCGTTGTTGATCAGGCCGTGGATCGCACCGAAGTCTTCGGCGACCTGGGCGACCATGTGGGTCACTTGCTCTTCATTGGCGACGTTGCACAGGTAGCTGCGCGCCTCGACGCCCTTGGCCTTGCACGCGGCGACGGTGTCGTCGAGTTTTTCCTGGTTCAGGTCCACCAGCGCGAGCTTCGCGCCTTTACCCGCGAAATACTCGGCCATCGAACGGCCTAAACCCTGGCAACCGCCAGTGATAATGATTACTTTGTCAGTGAGTTGCATTCGCATGCCCCAATAGCAGGTCAGAGTGGTTTCCTAGTAGAGGGCCTCTCGATCTGCGCCTGATGTGGCCTGGCTACACATGAGAACTGCCCCGATGGCGTACTGGATACTTATCCCCAGGCGCCTGTCCGTTTTTTCGACGGATTCTATATAAGGAGTCATAAATTGAGCGTTGAAGCGGCCAAGAATGCCCGAGAATTGCTTCTCAAGGAATACCGGGGAGTGCTTTCTACCCACTCCAAGTCGATGCCGGGGTACCCGTTTGGCTCGGTGGTTCCTTACTGCCTGGACGAGCAGGGCCGGCCGCTGATCCTTATCAGCCGCATCGCCCAGCACACGCATAACCTGCAGAAAGACCCGAAATGCTCGCTGTTCGTGGGCGAGCGCGAGGCCGATGACGTGCAAGCCGTTGGTCGGCTGACGTACCTCGCCGAAGCAGAAAAGCTCGAGGACGAAGCGGCCATTGAAGCGGCCGCCGAGCGTTACTACCGCTATTTCCCTGAATCGCAGAGCTATCACAAGGCCCACGATTTCGATTTCTGGGTGCTTAAACCCGTGCGTCACCGCTACATCGGTGGCTTCGGCGCGATTCACTGGGTTGAACACCTGACTCTGGCCAACCCGTTTGCCGGCAAAGCCGAGGTGAGCATGGTCGAGCACATGAATGCCGATCACGCCAAAGCCATCGCGCACTACGTCGATCTGGCGGGCCTGCCGAAAACCGAACCGGCGCAACTGGCCGGCATCGACACCGAAGGCATGCATTTGCGCATCGGTCAGGCGCTGTATTGGTTGCCGTTTCAAGCACCTTGTAATACGCCGACACAAGTCCGGGAAGCCTTGGTTTTCCTGGCTCACGCCGAGCATTGGCCCAAAAAAGAAGTCGCCGACGCTTGAATTCACGAAAGGGCGACGTCATCTAAGGCTAACTGGCAAGGCATTCTTGCGTTGAGGAACCATTTGATGCGCCCTTTTTTATTGCTCTTTGTACTTTTCCCGGTGTTGGAGCTATTCGTATTCGTCAAAGTCAGTGGCGCCATCGGGTTTTTCCCGGCCTTGCTGCTGATCATTCTCGGCTCGATGCTCGGCGTGTTCGTGTTGCGCATCGCCGGTCTGGCCACTGCGTTGCGTGCCCGTGAAAGCCTGAATCGCGGCGAGCTGCCGGCCCAGACCATGCTGGAAGGGTTGATGCTGGCCCTGGCAGGCGGTCTGTTGATCCTGCCGGGCTTCGTCTCTGACGTGCTGGGTCTGATCATGCTGCTGCCGATCTCCCGTCGACTGCTGGCCAACAAAATGCGCCAGCGCGCTGAAGAAGCCTCGATCCGTCAGCGTGCCTTCGCCGACGACCTGCAGCCACGTGGCGGTCCTGCACCACGCGAGCCGCTGGGCCGTGAGCCCAACGTGATCGAAGGCGAGTTCGAACACCGCGACCCCCAGTAAAACGTTTCACCTGCACGGCACCTTCGGGTGCCGTGTCTGTTTCGGGTCATCGATGTAAAAAATTTCGATCCCCGCCCTTGTAATAAGCTTATGCGCCCTTATGTAACGGTCACCGCAAGGTTTCTGGCGATCACGCCAGACAGACTTCCGCGTCTCGCTTGTCGAGCCGCACCCGGCACCGCCGGATTTGTTAAACCCGCCGGGAATACACCGGCCGATGAAAACCACAATTAGGAGAGATCGACAATGAAGCTTCGTCCTCTGCATGACCGCGTCGTCATCCGTCGCAGCGAAGAAGAAAAGAAAACCGCTGGCGGTATCGTCCTGCCAGGTTCGGCTGCTGAAAAAGCCAACAGTGGCGAGATCCTCGCTGTCGGTACCGGCCGCGTGCTGGACAACGGTGAAGTGCGTGCACTGGCCGTTAAAGTGGGCGACAAGGTTGTGTTCGGCCCGTACTCCGGCAGCAACACCGTGAAAGTTGACGGCGAAGACCTGCTGGTAATGGCTGAGAACGAGATTCTCGCTGTTATCGAAGGCTGATACCCCGCTCATTTTCCCGCTACTACAAAGTATTTAAGGAATATCGATCATGGCTGCTAAAGAAGTTAAATTCGGCGATTCCGCCCGCAAGAAAATGCTCGCCGGTGTGAACGTCCTGGCTGACGCAGTAAAAGCGACCCTGGGCCCTAAAGGCCGTAACGTGATCATCGAGAAGAGCTTCGGCGCTCCGACCATCACCAAGGACGGCGTTTCCGTTGCCAAAGAAATCGAGCTGAAAGATCGCTTCGAAAACATGGGCGCGCAGCTGGTCAAAGACGTTGCCTCCCGTGCCAACGACGACGCAGGCGACGGCACCACCACCGCTACCGTTCTGGCTCAATCGATCGTCAACGAAGGCCTGAAAGCCGTCGCTGCCGGCATGAACCCGATGGACCTGAAGCGCGGCATCGACAAAGCGACCATCGCGATCGTCAAAGAGCTCAAAGCCCTGTCCAAGCCTTGCGCTGACACCAAGGCCATCGCTCAGGTCGGCACCATCTCGGCCAACTCCGACAGCTCCATCGGCGACATCATTGCCGAAGCCATGGAAAAAGTCGGTAAAGAAGGCGTGATCACCGTTGAAGAAGGCTCGGGCCTGGAAAACGAACTGTCGGTTGTTGAAGGCATGCAGTTCGACCGTGGCTACCTGTCCCCGTACTTCGTCAACAAGCCAGAGACCATGACTGCCGAGCTGGACGGTCCGCTGATCCTGCTGGTCGACAAAAAGATCTCGAACATCCGCGAAATGCTGCCAGTACTGGAAGCCGTTGCCAAAGCCGGCCGTCCACTGCTGATCGTGGCCGAAGACGTTGAAGGCGAAGCCCTGGCGACTCTGGTTGTGAACAACATGCGTGGCATCGTTAAAGTCGCAGCCGTCAAGGCTCCAGGCTTCGGCGACCGTCGCAAGGCCATGCTGCAGGACATCGCTGTTCTGACGGGCGGTACCGTTATCTCCGAAGAGATCGGCCTGAGCCTGGAAAGCACTACCCTGGAACACCTGGGTAATGCCAAGCGCGTGATCCTGTCCAAAGAAAACACCACCGTGATCGACGGTGCCGGCGTTGAGGCTGACATCCAGGCTCGCGTTCTGCAGATCCGTCAGCAAGTGGCTGATACTTCGTCCGACTACGACCGTGAAAAACTGCAAGAGCGTCTGGCCAAGTTGTCCGGCGGCGTTGCAGTGATCAAGGTTGGCGCCGGTTCCGAAGTTGAAATGAAAGAGAAGAAAGCCCGCGTTGAAGACGCCCTGCACGCTACCCGTGCAGCCGTTGAAGAAGGCGTGGTACCTGGCGGCGGCGTGGCACTGGTTCGCGCTCTGCAGGCTATCTCCGAGCTGAAAGGCGACAACGATGACCAGAACGTTGGCATCCAGTTGCTGCGTCGCGCTGTTGAAGCGCCACTGCGTCAGATCGTTGCCAACTCCGGCGACGAGCCAAGCGTAGTGGTCGACAAGGTCAAGCAGGGTTCGGGTAACTACGGTTACAACGCTGCGACCGGCGAATACGGCGACATGATCGAAATGGGTATCCTGGACCCGGCTAAAGTGACTCGTTCGGCTCTGCAAGCGGCTTCGTCGATTGCCAGCCTGATGATCACCACTGAAGCCATGATCGCCGAGATCAAGGACGACGCACCAGCTGGCGGCGGCATGCCAGACATGGGCGGTATGGGCGGCATGGGCGGCATGATGTAAGCCAGCCTTACCCCTGTACTGAAAAACCCCGCCTGCGAAAGCAGGCGGGGTTTTTTATTGCCTCATATCGGGCCAGTCAGGAAACCGCTTTAACCTGTGTGAGCCGGGCTTGCCCGCGATGGCGTCAGCCCAGGCGCTCACTTCTAACGGTTTGATCGGTGTTTCATGCGTTGACTGTTTTCGCTTTGGCCATCGACGCAACCTTGGAAGCAGGTCGATATAGCACGTAATAATAAGACCCCAGGCAAATCAGCCAGCAGAAAACCGCGGTCCACAGGTTGTGCGAAAAGAAGTGCGCGCCCTGCATCATCCGGCCAATCGAAAACACCGAACCCAGGGCGAAGGCGAAGACAAATGCCGCACGCGCCATGCGCGGACGACGGTCACGCAACACAAAGAACAGGGCAAACAGGGTGAAACCGGTGGCGGCATGACCACCGGGCCAGCAGCGGCCGGGTTTGTTCGTGTGCGGGCGAGGGCTCAGCAATTCGCTGTAGGTCTCGTGGCCGCCAAACTGCTCAAGGCTCCATGGGCATTGCACCGCCGTCACTGCTTTCATGGGCGTTACAAAGGATGTTGCCAGACCCAGCGACAGCACCAGGCATCCCAACTCACGCTTGAACGGCTTGAGCTTGTCCACAAAAAAAGACGCGATAAAGCCGATGATCGCAAACACGGAAAAGGCGATCACTGCCTGCTTGGCGCGGTCGTGCAAAATGTCTTCCAAAAAGTAGCTGTGGCGCCCGATGAAATCCCCGGCCACTGGATCGTAGAACAGCTTGGCAAGGTCCATGTCCAGGGACGTCAGTTCCAGTAACACCAGAACGATCGCCGCGACGGCGGGAACACCCAGGCACACCCAGAAATTGAGCGGGCGTGAGGCAGGGCGGACAACGGTTGATGACATGGTGGATCCTGAGCAAAGGAAAACCCCCGGGGCATCAGCCCGGGGCGATTCGGTTAACGTTCGCTGACTTGGCCGGCACCCTCCTTGGGCGCCTTCCAGCCAAGCAGCTGTTGCTTGAAGCCATAACTGGCCGTTTGGTAATAAGTAATCGCCCGGGTGATCAACGGATCACTGGCGGTGGCACGGGACTCGCGACTCTCTGTCAGCGCGTCATCGTGACGGCGCAATCCTTGGCGCGGGCTAAGGATCGCCAGATCCTTGCCGTCAAACAACCCCAGGTGTTGATAATTGCCAACCACCACGCGTGGCGGCAGTGGATTGTCCTGCAACAGGTTGCGACCAAAGAATGTCGATTCGTAATCCAGATTCAGCAAGCCCAGCAACGTGGGGGCGAGGTCGATCTGGCTGGACAATTGTGCCGTCTCTCGGGCTTCGATCAACTTCGGTGCGTAAATGAACAGCGGAATCTGGTAGTTGGTGATCGGCAAATCTTCTTTACCGGCGCTGCCTGCGGTGTGGTCGGCGACGAAGACGAAGATTGTATTGTCAAACCACGGTTTTTGGCGCGCCTGATCGAGGAACTGACCAATGGCATAGTCGGTGTACTTCACGGCGCCGTCACGGCCATTGCCGGATTTGATGTCGATGCGGTTATCCGGGTAGGTATAAGGGCGATGGTTGGACGTGGTCATCAGTTGCAGAAGGAACGGCTGTTGCTTCGCATAGTCGGCGTCCGCCAGTTTCAGCGTCTGCGTGTACAGGTCTTCGTCGGCCATGCCCCAGGCATTCTTGAAGTGAATCTCGGCTTCATCGACGCTGCTCTGGTCGACCACGCGGTAACCGTTGCCGCTGAAGAACGCGTTCATGTTGTCGAAGTAACCGCGTCCCCCATAAACGAACACGCTGTCGTACCCCACGGCCTTGAGCTGTTGGCCGAGGCTGGCAAAACCGCTCTCACGGCCTATGCGCTTGACGATCGAGCGCCCCGGCGTTGGCGGGATGGCCAGCGTGATGGCTTCCAGGCCTCGATCCGTACGGGTGCCGGTGGCGTAGAAGTTGTTGAAATACAGGCTCTGCTGGCGCAGGGCATCGAGGTTGGGGGTCAGGTTACGCTGGTCGCCATTACTGCCCATGTACTTGGCACTGAAGCTTTCGATGGTCACCAGTACGATGTTGGGTTTGCGCAGGGTGCCGGGGTTATCGATGTCCCGGCGGATGTCTTGCGGGTCCTTGCCGACAAAACGTGCATTGGGTTCGCTGAGCTCGGCCCGAATCTGCTGTGCGACAACGTCGGCCGGCAGCGTGCTGTAGAACTGCGGGTAATCCAGATCGTTATTACGGAACGCTGCGAAAAACTGGTATGGGCCATTGCTCGACAGCTCGTTCTGGTAGGCGTTACCGCCCTGGGCGCGAGGTGAGTCCTGACTGAGCAGTTGCAGGCTCAAACCCGCGATGATCAATAAACCCAAGGCATTCAGCAGGCGCCCGCGCAACGGCGGCAACGGGGCGCTCATCGCGGCATTGAAGGGTTTACGCAATAAGACGCTCAAGCCGACCGCCAGGATCGCGAGCAGGCTCAACAATTTGCCGATCGGATAGGACTCGAGCAGGTTGTTCAGCACTTCATCGGAATACACCAGGTAGTCGACGGCGATGAAATTGAAGCGCACGCCAAATTCATCCCAGAACAGCCATTCGGCCACTGCGGTGAACAACATGGCGAACAGGCTGACCGTCAGCAGGCCCTGAAGCAACCAGCGATGACCGCGGCGACGCCACAGCGCCGGTGGGCACAGCAGCAAGTAGAGGCCCATGGGCAATGCCGCGTAGGCAATAAACCCCAGGTCATACAGCAAGCCGATGCCGAACACCGACAGGAAGCCGCTGCCGGCCTCGTCCAGGTGCGTGATGAGCAGAACCGTGCGGGTCAGAAAAAAAATCGCCAGCCAGGCGCCGGTGACCAGCAAGAGAAAGCGCATTGGCGCCGTCCTGAAAAAGTCCATTGTGTATACCTTCCTTATTATCATTAGCGCGGGATTCTCGCCTGGATGCTGTTGCCAGGGTGTGAATCGATAGTGAAAAAGGTGTCAACCGTACCATTTGCGTGCACAAATTGACTCTGCGAAGCGAAACCCTAGTCCTCAGCCACACTTGGCCTTAAGCTGCGCGGGCCAAGACGGCCGTTACTGTGTTACCGAGGAGTGCCCATGCGAATTCTATTGGTTGAAGACAACCGCGATATCCTGGCCAATCTGGCTGATTACCTGGGCCTCAAAGGCTACACCGTGGATTGCGCACAAGACGGTCTGTCCGGCCTGCACCTGGCGGCCACCGAGCATTACGACTTGATCGTGCTCGACATCATGCTGCCCGGCATCGACGGCTACACCCTGTGCAAACGTCTGCGCGAAGACGCCCGCCGCGACACGCCGGTGATCATGCTCACCGCCCGCGATCAACTCGACGACCGGCTACAGGGCTTCAAGTCCGGCGCCGACGACTACCTGATCAAACCGTTTGCCCTGTCTGAACTGGCCGCGCGGATCGAAGCGGTGATGCGTCGCACCCAAGGTGGCGGCCGTCGCACCTTGCAGGTCGGCGATCTGGCCTACGACCTCGATACCCTGGAAGTGACTCGCGAAGGGCGACTGCTGAAACTCAACCCGGTGGGCCTGAAGTTGCTGGCCGTGCTGATGCAGAAAAGTCCGCACGTGCTGCGCCGGGAAATTCTCGAAGAAGCGCTGTGGGGCGATGACTGCCCGGACAGTGACAGCCTGCGCAGCCACGTCCATCAACTGCGTCAGGTGATCGACAAGCCTTTCGCCAAGCCATTGCTGCAAACCGTTCACGGTGTGGGTTATCGCCTGGCCGAGGGCCGTGATGGAGTTTAAGCAGAGCCTTGCTCAACGGATCATCATCGCCTTTGCGCTGATGAGCGCATTGGTGGCCGGTGCCTTTGCCATGGGCATTGTGGCAACCGTACACGTGGTGGAAGAAAAGCTTATTTCGTCCGGACTGGGTGGCGATCTGCAGCGTCTGTTGCTGATGGACAGCATGTCGGACTGGAGCCACCGCCCTGAGCCGGATCAACTGTTCTACTTCAGTGGCGGGGCAGGGGATTTCGAACTGCCCAAGGATCTGCGCAACCTCGATTCGGGTTTTCACGAAGTTTTCCGCGATCAACTGTCGTATCACGCCATGGTCGAAATCGTCGACGGTCGGCGCTATGTGCTGCTTCAAGACCAAAGCGATTTCGAAGAGCGTGAGCGGGTGCTGTTTGCCGTGGTGCTGGTCGGCTTTGTCCTGAGCCTGGCGCTGGCGGTTTTTCTCGGCTGGGTCCTGGCGCGCAAAGTCATGGCGCCCGTGGTACGACTGGCCCGCCAGGTCCGCCATCGCGATCAACTGTTGGGGCTGGCGCCGCCGCTGGCACCGGATTATGCCGCAGACGAAGTGGGCGAACTGGCCGTCGCCTTCGACGCCACCCTGGGTCGTTTGCGCCAGGCGCTGAACCGCGAGCGGTTATTTACCAGTGACGTCAGCCACGAACTGCGTACGCCCCTGATGGTGTTGGCCAGTTCCTGTGAATTACTGCTGGAAAATCCCGGGATCGATCAGCGCGGCCACGCCCAGGTCGAACGCATTGCGCGGGCCTGTGAAGAGATGCGTGAACTGGTGCAGACCTTCCTGATGCTGGCCCGCGCACAACGTGAAGACGCGAGTATGTCGCCGCAGCAGAACCTGAAACAGGTTGCCGACGGCTTGCTCACGCTGTGGCGAGAACCGATCGAAACCAAGGGGCTGAAACTGATTTTCGAACCGGGTCCCCCTCCATCTGCCCGTTACAACGCAACGCTCCTGCATGCGGTGATGGGCAACCTGTTGCGCAATGCGCTGCATTACACCGAACACGGTTTCATCCGCCTGACCCTCACCGCCACGGGGTTTGTGGTCGAGGACAGCGGGGTGGGCATTCCCGAAGAAAAACGCGAGGCGATGTTCGAGCCGTTCGTGCGGGGTTCGGAAAAACGGGGAGAGGGTCTTGGTCTGGGGTTGTCGCTGGTGCAGCGGATTTGTGAGAACCAGGGCTGGTCCGTCAGCCTGACGACTATGGAGCCCAATGGCTGTCGTTTTCAGGTCGAATTAAACGCATCGGAGGCTGGTTGAGTGAACGGTTGCAGTTCAATGGCCCTGAGCTATCGTTGTTATCCTGTAAAACCTTGAAATAGTTCGGGGTTTCTCTCAACGAAATTTTCACAAATGAATGACCTGACTCTGACACTAGACTACCTAAGGTTGGTGACATCAGCATTTCAGGAGACCTGATGATGGACGGCCCGATCAAACTCGATTTTTCGGAAAAATACGACGATCAACACGCTAAGCGTTATCTGCAAAAGCATCAGGATGGCCTCGGTCGCAAACTGTCCCACTGGCGCGACGTACAGCTGGCACGCAAGGCGCTGACACTGGCCGGCGAGCCCGGACTGGTACTCGACCTGCCCTGCGGTGCAGGGCGTTTCTGGCCAATGCTGGCGGAAAAGGCTAACCGTGCAATCATCGGCGCCGACAACTCTGAATCAATGGTGAAGATCGCTTGCCAGGCGCAACCCGCCGACGTGGTGAAGCGGGTACAACCCTTGCACACTTCTGCCTTCGACATCGCCTTGCCTGATAATGCCGTTGACAGCATTTTCTGCATGCGTTTGCTGCACCACATCGGTGAAGCCGAGCATCGACTGGCGATTCTGCGCGAATTCGAGCGTGTCACCCGTGATAGCGTGATCATTTCGTTGTGGGTGGATGGCAACTTCAAGGCCTGGAAACGCAAGCGTTCAGAAGCGCGGCGTGGGCAGGAAGGTTACCAAAACCGCTTTGTGTTACCGGCCGCAACGGTCGAGAAAGAATTCGAGCAAGCGGGTTTCCGCATCCAGGAAAAACTGGACTTTATACCGCTCTACGCCATGTGGCGCGTTTACGTATTACGCAAGAGGTAACAGGATGGCAGTGCAATGTGCAGCAGAAACGGAAGTCGCTCCCAAGGACCGCTTCGACTTTTTCTGGAATCAGCGCGGTGAATGGGTAGAAGAACCCAACGTTCGCCGTGGCGGGGAAAGTGGCGTGCAGCGCGTCATGGGCAGTGATGGACAACTGCTCTATGCCAAGCGCCAGACCGGCCATATCTATCGCAGCTGGCTGCATCCGTTTGGCCGCCCGACCGTGTTGCGCGAGCAAGATGCGCTGGTCGGCCTGCGCAAGCTTGGCGTGCGTGTTCCTGAAATCGTTTTCTGCGGCGCACAGCGCGACCCTGTGCACAAATGGCGCGCATTGCTGGTGACCAAGTCGCTGGATGGCTTCGAGGAAATCGAACACTGGTACGCCGGTGGTGGTCGCGAGCGCCATGGCGAGGCGGTGAATGATCGCGTGTTAAAGGATCTGGCCGAAAACCTCGCCCGGATGCACAAGGGCCGTTGGCAGCACAGCTGCATCTACATCAAGCACGTGTTCTTGCGAGTGACTGGCGAAGGCGAATCGGCCAAGGTCGAAATCGCCTTGATCGATCTGGAGAAGTGCCGACAGCGGATGACCGCTCATCAAGCGGCCGCTCATGACATGAAGCAACTGCGTCGCCATTCGTCATTCAGCGATGCGGACTGGAAAAAACTCGTCTACTTTTATGAGACGGCGTTTGGCAGCGCTATCAAAGGTTTATAGCGATGAAACTCGAAATTGCACGAGGTTTGTTTGTAGTTGGAGCCTTGGCAGTTGCTTCATTGGCGGTGGCTGCCTGGGAGCAGCCACGCACGCAGGTCCTCAGTTCAGTGAGCAGCGATGCTCACTGTCCATTACCACGCGCAATCAAAGCCTCCGCTGCTGCGCAACCCGATCATGACTTGTTGTTGCTCATGTTCGGGCTTGCCCAGGGAATGAGGCCGCAAAGTTGACCAGATTGAAACGCAAATAAAAGGCCTCGCATATGTGCGAGGCCTTTTTTTATGACCAAAACAAATCCCCTACAGGGGGTTATACGTGTTCTTTGGGGGCGGGTTTGGCCAGCAAGGTGTAGATGCACGGCAGCACAAACAAGGTAAACAACGTCCCGATCGACATCCCCGTAGCAATCACCGTCCCGATGTCAAACCGGCTCACCGCCCCCGCGCCCGTGGCAAGGATCAACGGCACCATGCCAAACACCATCGCTGCCGTGGTCATCAGCACAGGGCGAAGCCGGATCGCCGCCGCTTCCTCCACCGCTTCGCGAGCCGTCAGGCCTTTTTCCTTGCGCAGCAGGTTGGCGAACTCGACGATCAGGATCCCGTGCTTGCTGATCAGCCCGATCAGCGTCACCAGCCCGACCTGGGTATAAATGTTCATGCTCGACCAGCCGAGGAATAGCGGAATCAACGCCCCGCAAATCGACAGCGGCACGGTCACCAGAATCACCAGCGGGTCGCGATAGCTTTCAAACTGCGCAGCCAGCACCAGGAAGATGATTGCCAGCGCCAGGGCAAAGGTGACCCACAGCGCACTGCCTTCCTGAACGTATTGCCGTGATGCGCCGGCATAGTCGACGGCGAAGCCCGCCGGGGCTTCTTCCCGGGCGATCTGCCGCACGGTGTCGAGGGCTTCACCCATGCTGACCAGCGGCACCCCGGAAAGGATGGCCGAGTTGAGTTGCTGGAACTGGTTCAGCTGTCGCGGTCGCGCCCGGTCGGTGACGGTGATCAGGGTCGACAGGGCCAGCAATTGGCCCTTGTTGTTCTTCACGTAATAGTTGTTCAGCCAGTCCGGGTTGTCCCGGAAGGGACGTTCGACCTGCGCGATGACCTTGTAACTGCGGCCCTCGATGGTGAAGCGGTTGATTTCCGCCTCACCCAGCAATGTCGCCAGGGTTCCGCCCAGGTCTTGCATGGACACGCCCATCTGCGCGGCTTTGGCGCGGTCGATATCGACCACCACTTCCGGTTTGTCGAAGGCCAGGTCGACGTCGACGAAGGCGAACTTGCCGGACTCCATGGCACGTTTTTTCACCCGGTCCATGACCTGTAACAGCAACTCGTAATCATTGGCCGTGTTAATCACGAACTGAAACGGCAGGCCTTCGCCGGTACCGGGCAGGGAGGGCAAGTTGAAGCCGAAGATCTGCAACCCGGCAATGCTCTCCAGTTTGCGCTGGACCTCGGGCAGGATCGCCATCTGTGTGCGGTCGCGTTCATTCCACGGTTTGAGCAGGAAACCGCCAATCCCCGATTGCACGCCGTTGAACCCATTGATCTGGAACGAGGAGTAGTACTCGGGAAACTCCTTGAAAATGGTGATGAATTCGTCGGTGTAGGTGTTCAGGTAGTCGAGGTTGGCCGGTTGCGGGGCGTTGGCCAACATGAAAATGATGCCCTGATCCTCGTCGGGTGCCAGCTCCGACTTGGTGAATTTGAGCAGCACCGGGATCAGGCAGAGCACGATCAGCGCAAATACCAGCACCACCGGCCGGGTGTTCAGGGTGCCGTGCAGCAGGCTTTGGTAACGACGCTTGAGGCCTTCGAAAATCAGGTCCAGGCGGTGGGCGAGACCGCTGGGATTTTCGTCGTGGCGCAGCAAAAAGGCGCACATCATCGGCGACAGTGTCAGCGCAACCACGCCGGAGATCACCACCGCTCCGGCCAGCGTCAGGGCGAATTCCTTGAACAGCGCCCCCGTCAGCCCGGTCAGGAAACCGATGGGCGCGTAAACCGCCGCCAGAGTGATGGTCATCGAGACCACCGGCATCGCAATTTCCCGGGCACCTTCGATGGCCGCGTCAAAAGGTGTTTTGCCTTCTTCGATGTGCCGGTGAATGTTCTCCACCACGACGATGGCATCGTCCACCACCAACCCAATGGCGAGCACCATCGCCAGCAGCGTCAGCAGGTTGATCGAGTAACCCATCATCTGCATGAAAAACATCACGCCGATCATCGACAGCGGAATGGTCACCACCGGAATCACCACCGACCGCAGCGCCCCGAGAAACAGGAACACCACGACGATGACGATCAGCACCGCTTCGAACAGGGTTTTCACCACCTCATCGATTGAGGCCTGGATGAACAGCGTGGCGTCGTAGGCGATTTCACCTTTGAGGTTCGGCGGCAACTGGGCTTCCAGGTCCGGCATGATCTTGCGCACTTCCTTGATCACGTCCAGAGGGTTGGCGCCCGGCGTGGCCTTGATGCCGATGTACACCGAGGGGGTGCCACCGAAGGAACTGATGGTGTCGTAGTTTTCCGCGCCCATTTCCACCCGCGCGACATCGCTGAGCAGCACGCGGCTGTCACCGTCGACCTTGAGCGGGATCGCGGCAAAGGCTTCGGCGGATTTGAGCTCGGTGTTGGCATTGATGCTGGTGACGACGTACTCGCCTTTCACTTCGCCGGCGGCGGAGAGGAAGTTGTACTGGCGGACCGCGTTGGTCACGTCGCTGGCGCTCAGGCCGAAACCGGCCAGCTTCACCGGGTCCAGCCACAGGCGCATGGCAAACACCTGATTGCCGAGAATCTCGGCTTCGGCCATGCCGGGCAGGGTGGCCAGTTTCGGCTGGATGACCCGCGACAGGTAATCGGTGATCTGCGGGTTGCTCAATTCCTTGCTGAAGAAACTGATGTACATGAGCGCCGAGGCGTCGGCCGCTTCCTTGCTCAGCACCGGGTCTTCGGCATCTTGAGGCAGACGGTTCTTGACCTCGTTGGCCTTGGCCAGCAGCTCGGTGAACAAGCGGTCGCTGTTGGAACCGATACGTGCGTAGATCGAGATCACCGAGAAGTTCTGGCGACTGACCGACGTCATGTAGTCGATACCCTCGGCACTTGCCAGGCTCTGCTGCAGCGGTTGGGTGATGTAGCCCTGGATGGTCTCGGCGTTGGCCCCGGGGTACGCCGTGGTTACCGTGATCAGGGCGTTTTCCATTTGCGGGTATTGGCGCAGGGGCAGCTTGCTCCAGGCTTGGAAGCCCAGCAGCACTATCAGCAGGCTGACCACGGTCGCGAGGACCGGGCGGCGGATGAACGGATCGGTAAAAGCCATGGGGATTCCTTGATCAGTCCGCGCGCGGCTGACTGTTCTTCTCGGCTAGGGTCTTGTCGTCGCTGATCGCGATGTGCGCACCGTTGTCCAGTTTGATCTGGCCGGCCGTGACCACTTTTTCGCCGTTCTGCACACCTTTGGTAATCATCACCAGCCCATCGCGGCGCTCACCGGTTTCGATGAAACGCCGTTCGGCGATCAGGATCGGTTGGCCCTTGTCGTCTTTTTCCAGGCTGCCGTCTTCGGCTTTTTTCTGCGCGACGACGTAGATCGAGTTGCCGTACAGCGTGTAGGTGATCGCGCTTTCCGGCACGACGATGCGCGGCTGCGGGTCCGGCAACAAGACCTGCAGGCTGGCGAACATCCCCGGCAGCAAGGTGCCGTCAGGATTGGCCAGGGTCGCGCGGACCTGGACGTTGCGCGTGCTGTTTTCGACTTTCGGGTTGATCGCACTGATGGTGCCGGGGAAGGTCCGCGTCGGGTAGGCCGCGACAATGACCTGCACCGGTTGGCCGAGGGCGATCTTCGGGATCGACTGCTCGGGCACGAAGAAGTCTACATAGAGGCTGCTAAGGTCTTGCAGGGTGGCAATCATGGTGCCAGTGGCGACATAGTCGCCGACGTCCACCTGACGAATGCCGATGGTCCCGCTGAAGGGCGCGGCGATGCTCTTTTTGCTGAGCGCGGCCCTGAGCTGATTGACCGTGGCCTTGCTCTTTTTCTGCACCGCTGACAGTCGGTCGAATTCGCCTTTGGAAATCGCCTGGCTGCCGACCAGCTGGCTGCCGCGACCGTAATCGAGCTGCGCCAGCCCGAGGTCGGCCAGCGCCGTTTCCAGCAAGGCACTTTCCACAGCGCTGTCGAGTCGCAGCAGGGGTTGGCCGGCCTTGACCTTCTGCCCTGACTCGAACTGCAAATCGACGACGGTGCCGTCGGTCTCCAGGCTCAGGTCCACGCCTTGCAATGCCTTGAGCGTGCCAACGGTGGGCAGGCGCGCTTGCCACGGCCGTTCGGTGGCGGTGGCCACGGCAACACTGATCGGCGGTTTTGGCGCGGAGAAGCCTTGAATCATCGTGTAGATGGAGAAGGCTTTATAACCGGCCAGGACCAGCACGATCAGCAGAACAACACCCAACATGATCAGCATGCGGCGACGCAGCATATTTCCAGTTCCTTGGAGAAAATCAGGTGAGACAGGGAGGCACATTACTCCGAGTGCGCGAGTGATTCCAACTGACACATTTCACAGTCAGGAAAACAACGAACACTAAACCTGTGGCGAGGAAGCAAGCTCCCTCGCCCCAGGGTGATCACCAACAGGGGAGGATGGGATCAGATGAGGTGCAGGTGGTTGTCCCAGAGGCCGGCTGGCAGCTCCAGGGGTTTTGCAACGAGGTTTGTCTGGCGGCAATCGTAGTAGCGGCAGCGGCCCTGGCCCGAGGTCACGACAAACCCATCGGCCACGGCGCCGACGCCAGCGCAGTCGGGCAATGGCGCATCCAGGCGCACTTCGCCGCTGTCCAGGTCCCAGATGAAAAAGCGATTGCCCCGTGGCGCGGTCAACGCCACCAGGCGCAGTTCGCTGTTCACCGCGACGCTGGCGGTGTAATGCCCCATCGCCTGCAACTGATGCTCGGGCACCGGGAACGCCACGAACGGCTGGCCGGGACGCTTGATCGCCAGCAGCTCCGATGACTCGTGGGACGGCCCCATGAATTGCTGACCGGCAACGATGGTGCCGTCGCTGGCGATCCCCAGATGCCGCACGCTGTTCATCTGTTGGGCGAGGGTTTCCTTGCTCAATAGCGTGCCGTCGCGTTGCATCAGCACCAGGCTCGGTTCCATGGCGTTGAGGTTCATCTCGACCCGGCTTTCGGCCTCGGTGCGAATGCCGCCGTTGGCCACTACCAGGGTTTCGCCATCGGGCATCCACGACACCTGATGCGGGCCGATGCCGTGGGTGGAAATCTCGCCGCTGTGGATAAGTCGCTCACCTTCGAACTTATACACACCGAGCAAGCCGCGGCCCGGATCGGAGGTGTCGTTCTCGGTGGCGTACAGCCAGTCGCCGCTCTTGTGAATCACCGCGTGACCGTAGAAATGCCGGTTCGGCAGCGAGGTCACGGTTTGCAGCAGCGTGCCGTCGCGCAGGTCGATCAGGTAACTCTCGGTGCCGGGACGACGGGCCACGAACAGCGCTATCGGCAACGTCGGGTGGTTGATGATGTCGTGGCAGCGCTGGCCGACCTGGGTGGCAAACACCCGGGTGCCGTCCAGCCGGTAACCGACGGCGTAATGCTTGCCGTCGGTATCGTCCCGCGCCGACAGCAGCAGCGGGCTTTTGTCCTTTTGCTTGAACAGCGTCCAGCCGCCCAGTGTCACTGCTCCCAGCAGCAAGCTACCTAAAGTCAGAGCCTGACGTCGCAGCATGGCACTCGTCCTCATCAGTCACCGTCGTTGGCGTTGAAGCCCAGTTGAATGCCCAGCGCCTTGGCCAGTTCGCCTTCGTGCAGGCGGTGGACCACGTTGAGGCTGTCATAGAGGTCGTTGAGTTGCTGGCGACCGGCATCGTCGTTGAGCATTTCGGTCAGCGAGCGCTGGTTGCTGGCGAACAGTTTCAGCGAGGCGGCGTAGGCGGCATCGATCTTGTCGGCCAACGGCTTTTGATCGCTCGGCAACAGACCGCGCAGGCCTTTGTTGTCGACGCCTTCCCACACGGTTTTGGCTGCGGCGAGGCTGGCTTCGAGGCCGGTCAGGGACGACTGGCTGCGCCATGCATCGGCCTGGAAAGGCTGCGGCACGCCCTTGCTCTGGCGGCCCATTGGCGTGCCGAGTTTTTTCTTCAGGGTATCGATAGCGGTGACTTGCACACGCAACAAGTCGGCGATGGCTTCGTGGGAATCGGCGTAGCGCTGGTTCGGGAACTTGCTCATTTGCGCGAGCATGCCGTCGGTGTTGTTCCAGCTTTGCAGAATCTCTTCGGCCAGTTGTTTCTGACGCTCGCCGATGGCTTTCAGCAGCGGGCAATACTTGGCTTTCTGTGCGTCGTTGGCGACGTCCGGCTTGTTGTCGAACAGGATGTATTCATAGGCGGAGAGGCCCTGAACCACCACGCTGGACTTGGCCAGCGCGGCGGCATCGATCTGCGGCTGCGCGGTGACCAATTGCTCGACCTGACGGCCGACCAGGTTCTTCTTGTCCGGCCAGAACTGCACCTGCCACGAACGGTTGCCTTCGGCCAATGGCCCGATCAGCAGCGGTTGCAGCTCGGCCCAGGCTTTCTGCGCGTGCAGGAAGTCGGTGCGGGCGGTGTCGAGGTTTTCCTTGCCTTCGCAGTAGGCCAGGGCGCTGGCGGCCAATTGGCGGTCGGCTTCAACCCAGCGGGTGTAGGTCGGCAGGATCACCGATTTGGCGATAGCGGCCGACGTCACGGCTTGCGGGTCCTGCGGTGAGCAGGCGCCCAGTGCGAGTGCGGCAAGGCTGGTGAACAACAATTTGGGGCGGAACATGTCGGGCTCCCGATTCTTTATAAGTGTTTAAAGAGAATTCAAAAACGCCAGCAACGCAGCGCGTTGCTCGGCATTGAAAGACAAAACCTGTTGCTGCGCGGCCTGAGCTTCGCCGCCATGCCAGAGCACGGCTTCGAGCAGATTGCGCGCGCGGCCATCATGCAAAAACTGGGTGTGGCCACTGACCGCTTGCGTCAAGCCGATGCCCCACAACGGCGGGGTACGCCAGTCGCGGCCACTGGCCTGGAATTCGGTGCGGTTGTCGGCGAGGCCGTCGCCCATGTCATGCAGCAGCAGATCGCTGTACGGGCGAATCACTTGATTGGCCAGTTCCGGTTCGGCGGCATTGGCGGCGGTGGTGTATTTCGGCGTGTGGCAGGACTGGCATCCGGCCTGGAAAAACAGGTTTTTGCCGGCCAGCACTTCGGGCGCGCTGACATCGCGGCGGGCCGGTACGGCAAGGTTTCGGCTGTAGAACAGCACCAGGCGCAGGATGTTGTCGCTGACTTCCGGCTCGCCATCGGGACCGGTGCCATTTGGCGCCTGTTTGCAGGCGGTTTGCGCATCGGTGCAGTCGTCAAAAGGTCTCAGACTGGTGGTCAGGCCCATGTCACCGGAAAACGCATGCACATTCTGTTGATTGAGATTCGGTTGCCCGGCTTTCCAGCCAAATCGGCCGAGGACGGTTTTCTGCTGGGCGTCATCCCAGACCCGGTTCGGGCGTCCGGCGATGCCGTTTTTGTCCTTCGCCTGCGCTTCGGCATTGGCCAGGATCGCCTCGTCGGGGATCGCTTCGAGCAGGCCCAGGCCAATCATTGGCGGGGCGACACGCGCCGAAAACCGCGTGTCGGGGTGCATCGGGCCGTAGCCCAGTTGGGTGATGTTCAGGCTCGGTTTGCGCAGTTCGACTTCGGTGCCGTCCTTGAATCGCACCGCAACGGGCGTGTAATCGACGCGCACCTTGCCTTCCGGTGCAACACCGGGCACGGCCATGTCCTGGAACTGACCGCCATAGACCGGCTCCGGCACCACGCCGAGCTGCTCGATGACCTTGGCATAGGCCGGCGAGTCGGGGATCGACAGGCGCACCAGCATCGAGACGGCATTCGGCGCATCTGGCGTCGGCGGATGGCCGCGCCCGTCCTTGATGTGGCAGCCCTGGCAGGCGTTGGTGTTGAACAGCGGACCGAGACCGTCGCGAGCAGTGGTGGTCGACGGCGCGATCACCCACGGGCTGCGGAAGAAACTGTTGCCGACGCTGAAGTCCACGCGCCGTGACGGCGGCAGGTTGGCGGAGGGCAGGGAAAACGAGTTCTGATCGGTCTTGCGCACGGTCGCGCTGCCACCGGACCGGGCTTCACCGGGTTCGGCCTTGGTAAAACGCGGGGCGTCATCGCAGGCACTCAGGCTCAGGGCCAGTAACAGTGCGGACAAGCGAAGAGGCAGCGGGGGCATCAGATATCCTGCAAGACGAGCAAAACAAGGGCGCAAAGTCTAACAGGGGATGGGAATTTGAATAAGAGGAATTATCGTTTGCTTGATGTGGCGCAGGGTTATTTGCTTAACACACTCCCACAATGGATCGGTGATTGGCAGGTATGAAAAAGGCGACCCTAAGGTCGCCTTCTTGTTTAGCCAGCGTTGATCAGAATTCGTGATCAGCGTTGTCCGGGTTCAGGTCGCTGATGCCCAGTTTGCCAGCGGCGGCTTCGATCGAACCGGTCTGCTTGACCAGCGAAGCGATGGCGTCACGGACGATCTGGTTGCCCGCCGTGTTGCCGGCGGCGATCAGTTGGTCGTAGTGCTCACCCTTGTCGGCGTGATCGACCATGACCTGAATCTTGGCTTCGGTAGCGGCCAGATCAGCTTTCAGCGCGGTGTCGGCAGCCGGGTCGGCCTTGGCCACCAGGGAGGACAGGCTGGCGCCGGTCATTTTGGTGCCGTCGACGCGGGTGTATTCGCCCAGGTACACGTTACGAATGCCTTTGGCATCGTAGAAGTGCGAGTTGTGGGTGTTGTCGCTGAAGCAATCCTGTTCGTCTTCCGGGGAGTTGGCTTCCAGGGACACCTTCATGCGCTCGCCCGCCAGTTCGCCCAGGGACAGGCTGCCCATGCCGAACAGCATTTTGCGCAGGCCGGTATCCACCGGTTCGGCTTCCAGGGTGGCGCGGTAGTTGTCAGCCACGTTCGGCTTCCAGTTACCGACCATTTCTTCCAGGTCGCTGACCAGCAGCTGGGTCACGGATTTCAGGTAAGCGCGGCGACGATCGTTGTGACCGCCAGTAGCGCCTTTGCCTTCCAGGTAGTCCGACGCTGGACGGTTGCCGGCGCCTGGGCCGGTGCCGTTCAGGTCCTGGCCCCACAGCAGGAATTCGATGGCGTGGTAGCCGGTCGCAACGTTGGCCTCGGAACCGCCCAGCTCGTTCAGGCTGGCAAGTTTTTCCGGGGTGATGTCTTTCACGTCGACCTTGTCTTCGCCGACCTGGACTTCAGTGTTGGCGATGATGTTGGCGGTGGCGCCCGGGTTACCCAGTGCGTGTTCGTAGGATTTGTCGACGTAGTCGATCAGGCCTTCGTCCAGTGGCCAGGCGTTCACCTGACCTTCCCAGTCGTCGATGATGGTGTTGCCGAAGCGGAACACTTCGCTCTGCAGGTAAGGAACGCGAGCAGCGACCCAGGCAGCCTTGGCCGCTTTCAGGGTGTCGTTGTTCGGTTTGGCAAGGAAAGCGTCGACGGCGGTCTGCAGGGTTTTCGCGGTGGATTCGGCATCGCTGTAAACGGCGAAGACGATGTCGGCGTAATGCGCGACAACGGCTTTGGCGGCCGCTTCATCGACTTTGCTGGTCGCGGCAGGGGCAGTCGCTGGCGCAGCAGCGGTGCTGGCGGCCGGAGTCGGCGCTGGCGCGGCGGCGGTCTTGTCCTTGCCTTCGCCACAACCGGCGAGGGAAATAGCGATGGCCAACAGACTGGCGGTAGCCAGAGGCATACGAATCATGGCGAACATCCTGCTTCGAGAGGGGTGGAAGGGCGCTTCACGCGCGCAAAACTGCGACATAATGCAAATCTTTCGCATTATGTGTAAAGAGTGCAGGTGGAAATATTTCTTATTCGCGCGGGGGGGCGTAGATCAAAAGAAGCGCAGCCTCGTTGCACTCGAGAGCTGCTACAGACACACGCAGTCCTGCAGCAGCTCTCGAGTGCAATGAGGCTGCGTCTTTCGCAGGCCTACAAAATAGCTGCGTTGCTGCGCTGGGCCTGTTTCAGATAGGCGCTCAATTCACGGGCCGGCAGTGGCTTGCTGTAGTGGTAGCCCTGACCTTCGTGGCAGCCTTCGGAGATGATGTAGGCCTCTTGCTCGGCGGTCTCCACGCCTTCGGCAATGACCTGCATGCCGAGGCTCTTGCCCAGCTGGATGATCGCGCGAACGATGGTGGCATCGTCGTCGTCGTCGAGCAGGTCCTGCACGAAGCTCTTGTCGATCTTGATCTTGTCCAGCGGCAGGCTTTTCAGATAACTCAGTGACGAATAGCCGGTACCGAAGTCATCAATGGCGATCAACGCGCCGGAGCGACGCAGGCTCAGCAAGTGCTGGGCGGCGGTGCTGATGTCTTCCATCAGTCCGGTTTCGGTCACTTCCAGTTCCAGGCTGCGCGGTGGCAAGCGGTACATTTGCAGCAGGTTGTTCACCACCCGTGGCAACTCGGCGTGGTGCAGTTGCACGGTGGACAGGTTCACCGCCATGCGCAGGTCGGGGAAGCCCTGATCGTGCCAGTCGCGCAATTGTTTGCAGGCTTGATCCAGCACCCATTCGCCGATGGCAATGATGGTGCCATTCTGCTCGGCCAGCGGGATGAACAGGTCCGGCGGCACCAGTCCATGTTCGGGATGCTGCCAGCGAATGAGTGCTTCGACGCCCACCACCCGGTGGTCGCGGTAGCTGATCTGTGGCTGGTAGACGAGGTAGAACTGATCGCGAGCCAGCGCATCGCGCAGGTCTTTTTCCAGTTCGCGACGGCGGCGCATCTCGGTGTCGACGCTGGCGATGTAGAACTGATAACGGTTGCGCGAGCGGGTCTTGGCCAGGGTCATGGTCTGCTCGGCTTTTTGCAGCAGCTTCTCGGTGCTGTCACCGTCTTCGGGGAACAGGGTGATGCCGATGGTCGCGCGCAGGCGGATTTCCTGATGGTCGAGGGCAAACGCCGCTTCCAGATCATCGAGGATGCTTTGCGCCAGTTCGGCGGCTTCGTAAGGTTGTTCGATATCGGCCTGGACCAGGGCGAACTGGTCGCCGCCGAGACGGGCGAGGGCGCCGAGGCGACCGCTGTGGGCCCGCAAGCGGTCAGCCAACGCCAGCAGCAATTGGTCGCCGGTCTGGTAGCTGAATTGTTCGTTGATGCCTTTGAAATCGTCCAGGCCCACCACCAAAACCGCGACCCGCCGCTGCAGTTTGCCGGCGTCGACCAGGATCTTGTCCAGTTGTTGCTGCAGTTGCTGGCGGTTCGGCAGGCCGGTGAGGAAGTCGTACTGGGCCATGCGCAACAGGCTGTTTTCCGCTTCGTGGCGCAGGTGGGTGTTGCGTTCGATGGATTCGAGCAACTGGTTGGCGGTGTTGATCCAGATCCCCAGTTCGTTCTTTTCGTGGCCCTTGAGCTGCGGAATCTTGTGTTCGCTGGGGCGATCCGGGTTGATTTCGGTCAGGTGCTCGATAATTCGCGACAGCGGTTTGGTCAGCAGCCAGTGATAGACCAGGTACAGCACCAGGCCCATGGCCATGGCGCGCAACACGCCGGAAATGAAGATGATGACGGAGCTGACGATGAACCCTTGGCCGTAGGTGGCGGTGTCGAGGGTGATGCTCAGGTCGCCGTAATACTCGCTATAAGGACCGCGACCGACCAGTTGGGTGGTGAAGGTGCGTTCCTTGCCGAGGATCAGGTCAGTCAGCCAGCGGCTGTGGGAATGCTGCAGTTCGCGGGTTTTTTGCGCGAGCATGGCTTCGTTGGGATGGCCGATGGAGGCCTGGCGCACGGCGTCGTCCTGGAACAGGCCTTCGATCACTTGCATGCCCATTTCCCGGTCCAGGCTGTAGACGGCCTGGGTAGACGGGTCGCGAAACATGTCGAGGATGCGTTCGGCATCGTTGGCTACGGCCTGGCGTGTCTTGTAGGCGTCGAAAACGATTTGCGCACAGCTCAAGACCACGCCGACGATCAATGCCGACAGGAGCACGACCCGGAGCAACTTCACCGACAAGCTGTTCTTGAGTTCCAGCTTCAAAGGGTTATTCCTTGTTCCGTGCGGGTAGCATCAATTTGCCATGAGTATTGGCAATCCCGTGATGGCAGTCAAAGGGACATTTATTCACAGGGGATTTTGTCTGTGGGCCTGGCCGATTTGCTGTTGTCCGGGGTGTTTGTCCTATTAGTACTGTGTCGGTAGTTGGGTCCTTCAACTTGAGGGGATTGGGATAATTTTTCCTTCTGGGTTGATGGTAGCCGGCTATGGCGTTGGGGCAAGGGGGGCAGGCTGGTTTCATTGTCAGCAATTGACCTGTTTTTCGGATTTGCTCCGTCCCCCTGTAGGAGTGAGCCTGCTCGCGATGGCGGCCTCACAACCGACCAATCTTTTTCTGCTGCCCCCAACTGATCGTTCCCACGCTTCGCATTCCGTTTTTGTACGTTGAAAGGCGTGTAAGAAACACAGCGCTTTCCCACGCATTTTTCAGGTTGTCGGGTAGGAAGCCTTGTCTCTAACCTCTGGCTGTCGCTGAAAACTCAGCGACCGGGTGTGAGAGCCCGGCAACTTATGGTCATCCAGTGTCTGTACACGCATAATCGCCGCCAGCTTACTCGCTGCCAGTAATTGCGTTATGGCGGCTGTGTGCGGGCGGACTTCGGTCCGGCCGGGTGTCCATAACCGGTCTTCTCACCTCGCACATAGCTGCCACCTCTTCGCCGTGTGAGAAGCGGCAAGTGGGGGCTCCAACGCTGGAGAAATACAATGGACAAATTGATTCCCGATCCACCCTTGGACACCACCGACCCAGACGCCGAAGAAACCCAATCCGAAGCACTCCTGCGAGACCGCGAAGCCATAAAACGCGCCCTCGACTACTACCTTGATCCCCCGTCCCAATACACCGAAAAACCCCGCCGTCCCAGCACGATGTACATGATCGCCCCGAACATGGACACCGAAAGCCTGCTGGCCCAGGCCTGCGAGTCACTGGCCTCTGCCAGCGTCATGACCAGCGATTTCGCCGCGAATCTGATAGGCCCGCAGCGCAACACCGTGTTGGCGATTCAGCAGATCATCATGCTGGCGGAGTTGGCGGTGAACCGGGCGCTGGATAACGTAGATCCGGTGTAGACCGCGTTATCGTTCTTCGCGAGCCTGCTCGCGTAGGCGCCCGAATAGTCGACACATTTCTCCAGGCAAAAAAAACCCGGCATTAAAAGCCGGGTTTTTTGTCTGGCGTCGATCTTAAGCGGTGAAGGTTTTGCCTTCGAACTGCTCAGCCACGAATTTCCAGTTGACCAGGTTCCAGAACGCTTCGACGTATTTCGGACGAACGTTGCGGTAGTCGATGTAGTAGGCGTGTTCCCAGACGTCGCAGGTCAGCAGCGGGGTGTCGCCGTTGGTCAGCGGGTTGCCGGCGCCGATGGTGCTGGCCAGGGCCAGGGAACCGTCAGCCTTTTTCACCAGCCAGCCCCAACCGGAACCGAAGGTGCCGATGGACGTCTTGCTGAATTCTTCCTTGAACTTGTCGAACGAACCGAACGAAGCGTTGATGGCTTCAGCCAGCGCGCCGGTCGGTTGACCGCCGGCGTTTGGCGCCAGGCAGTTCCAGTAGAAAGTGTGGTTCCAGACCTGAGCGGCGTTGTTGAAGATGCCGCCCGAGGAAGATTTAACGATTTCTTCCAGGGATTTGCCTTCGAACTCGGTGCCTGGCACCAGGTTGTTCAGGTTCACGACGTAGGTGTTGTGGTGCTTGTCGTGGTGGTATTCCAGAGTTTCCTTGGAAATGTGCGGCTGCAGGGCATCGTGTGCGTAAGGCAGCGGCGGCAATTCGAAAGCCATGATGATTCTCCTAATCAGGTCAGTTGCGGTGAGCGCAAGGCCGATCACGGGCGGCCAGACAAGCGCCGGGGAGTTTGTACTCTTTGCGGCGCATCGGATCGGATCATAGCACCGGGGGTGCGGCATAACCACGCAACAACTGTGTGGGATAGAGGTTCCAGAGCCTTTTGGAATATTCAGGGCGTGACGATTAGTTGAAACGCCACCGCAAACATCATCACCGCCACCAGCAGATCGAGAATCCGCCAGGTGCTTGGCCGCGCTAGCCACGGCGCCAGCCATGCCGCGCCCAACGCCAAGGTGAAGAACCACAGCAACGAAGCACTGGCCGCGCCCACCACATAAGCGCCGGGTTCGGTTTGTTGTGCACCGAGGGAGCCGATCAGCAACACCGTGTCCAGATAAACGTGCGGGTTGAGCAAGGTCACCGCCAGGGCACTGAGCATCACCGCGCGCAGTGAACGCACGGTCTGGTTTTCACCCTGTTGCAGGCTCTGTTTCGAAAAAGCCCTGCGCAGCGCCTGGCTGCCGTACCAAATCAGAAACACCGCGCCGCTCCAACGGGCAACCGCCAGCAAGGTCGGGTTATGCGCCAGTACCGTGGCGAGGCCAAATACGCCGGCGGCCACGAGCAACGCATCGCAAACGACGCACAGTGCCGCCACCGGCAGGTGATGTTCACGACGAAGACTTTGCGCCAGCACAAACGCATTCTGCGTGCCGATCGCCATGATCAGCCCGGCGGCCACCAACAGGCCGTTCACATAGCTTTGCCACATAAGGTTTACTCCGCGTTGGCCGCCAGGTCCCGCAGCACGTGGAGTGCGCGTTCGGCGTCGGCCTGACCGACAAACAGGTGATCGTGGTAGTAACCGGCGATTACGTTGCAGCTGATGCCGGCCTTGCCCAATGCGGTGGCGAAGGCGGCGGTCAGGCCGACCGCTTCCAGCGCCGAATGCACATTCAAGGTGATCCAGGCCGCGACGTAGTCGAAACTGAAACCGGCCTGTTCGGCGTGGGAACGTTCCAGGATCACGGTCAGGCCTTCCTGCTCGCGAAAGCTGCCGACGATCTCAAGGCCCACTGGCAGCTTGCCGTCGCGCAAGGTACAGAACACGTATTCGCCGGCGTTGAGTTGCGGGCTCATGCTGCGCAGCAGGGTTGCCAATGAAGTTTCGCCAGCCATGTCGGATTCCTTGATGAAGAGATTCTTGTTGAAGAGATCTTGGTGAGCATTCTCCGCTGCTAACCTGTATAAGAAAAACCAATCATGCTGATCGCTCATTAGGAAAACTGATGTTCGACTATAAATTACTCTCTGCCCTGGCCGCCGTGGTCGAGCAGGCCGGTTTCGAACGGGCCGCGCAGGTGCTGGGCTTGTCGCAATCGGCGATCTCCCAGCGGATCAAACTGCTGGAGGCGCGGGTCGGCCAGCCGGTGCTGGTGCGGGTTACACCGCCGGCGCCGACGGAGATTGGCCGGCGCCTGCTCAACCATGTGCAGCAAGTGCGTTTGCTGGAGCGCGACTTGCAAACCCTGGTGCCAGCGCTGGATGAAGAAGGGCTGCCGGAGCGCCTGCGCATCGCGTTGAATGCCGACAGCCTCGCCACGTGGTGGGCGCAAGCGGTGGGCGATTTCTGTGCCGAACAACATCTGCTGCTGGATCTGGTGGTCGAAGACCAGACCGTCGGCCTCAAACGCATGCGCGCCGGCGAAGTGGCGGCGTGTGTCTGCGCCAGTGAACGCCCGGTGGCCGGGGCCCGCAGCGTTTTGCTGGGGGCCATGCGTTATCGGGCGTTGGCCAGTCCGGCGTTCATCGCGCGCCATTTTCCGGAGGGCGTTCGCGCCGATCAACTGGCGAAAACCCCGGCTTTGGTGTTTGGCCCGGACGATTTCCTGCAGCATCGCTACCTCGCATCCCTCGGGGTCGACGGCGGTTTCGAACACCATTTATGCCCCTCGTCCGAAGGCTTCATCCGTTTGACCGAAGCCGGTCTCGGCTGGGGGCTGGTGCCGGAACTACAGGTGCGCGAACAACTGGAACGCGGTGTTTTGCAGGAGCTTTTGCCAGATAAGCCCATCGATGTGCCGCTGTACTGGCATCATTGGCGCAATGGCGGTCAGCTTCTGGGGTTGTTGACCGATCAATTGGTGCGTTCGTCGAAGCAATGGCTGGTGCCGTTGGACTGACGGGCAGCGTCAAGACTCACGCATTAGGCAAAACGAAAGACATCGGAGCACTACATGAAAATTCTGGTCACCGGCGCAAGCGGCTTCATCGGCGGACGCTTTGCGCGTTTCGCCCTGGAGCAGGGCCTGGACGTGCGGGTCAACGGTCGCCGGGCCGAAAGCGTCGAACACCTGGTGCGCCGTGGCGCCGAGTTCATTCAGGGCGATTTGAGCGACCCGGAACTGGCGCGTGACCTGTGTTCCGACGTCGAAGCCGTGGTCCATTGCGCGGGGGCGGTGGGGCTGTGGGGGCGTTATCAGGACTTTCATCAGGGCAATGTCCAGGTCACCGAAAACGTGGTCGAAGCCTGCCTGAAACAACGGGTTCGGCGCTTGGTGCACTTGTCGTCGCCGTCGATCTACTTTGATGGCCGCGACCACCTGGGTTTGACCGAAGAACAAGTGCCCAAGCGCTTCAAGCATCCCTACGCGGCCACCAAATTCCTCGCCGAGCAAAAAGTCTTCGGTGCCCAGGAATTCGGCCTCGAAACCCTGGCCCTGCGCCCGCGTTTTGTCACGGGCGCGGGTGACATGAGCATCTTCCCGCGTCTGTTGAAAATGCAGCGCAAGGGGCGCTTGGCGATCATCGGCAATGGTCTGAACAAGGTCGATTTCACCAGCGTGCAAAACCTCAACGAAGCGTTGCTCAGCAGCTTGCTCGCCAGCGGTTCGGCCTTGGGCAAGGCCTACAACATCAGTAACGGCACGCCGATTCCGTTGTGGGACGTGGTCAATTACGTCATGCGCAACATGCAAGTCCCACAAGTGACGCGCTACCGTTCCTACGGTCTGGGCTACACCGTCGCAGCGCTCAACGAAGGGGTGTGCAAGCTGTGGCCGGGGCGTCCCGAGCCGACCTTGTCGCGACTGGGCATGCAGGTGATGAACAAAAATTTCACCCTGGACATCAGTCGCGCCCGGCATTATCTGGACTACGATCCGAAAGTCAGTGTCTGGGCCGCCCTCGATGAATTTTGCAGTTGGTGGAAGGCCCAGGACATCCGCTGACGTACCAGGACCTGCCTGCCCGCACTGAACCGAGTGGGGTATAGAGAGTCAATCGGTGCGACAGTGGGGTTTATACTCGCCGCATAAAGCCATCACCGCGTTCCACAAAGGTTGACTCAATGTCCATGCGTAACGATGCCAACGACGATTTCGATGATGTACCGAGCCTGCGTGCCGACAGCCTCGACGATGATGATTTTCCGACCACCGTCCGTACCAGCGTGCATTCCCGTCCGGTGCCGGTGGTGAAGGTCAAAAGCGCCAGCACTGGCCCGCTGTGGGCATTGGTCGGCGCGTTGTTTTTTGCGTTTGCGGGCCTGGCGTGGTGGAGTTTTCAGCAGATTTCGTTGATGGAACAACAACTGGTCGCGACGCAGGAAAGTTTTGCGCGCATCAGTGAGGAAGCGGCGGGACGCTTGCAGGATATTTCCGGCAAGGTCGTCGCCAGCCAGACCAACGTCACCAGCGACAGCGAAGCGCTGAAACTGCAAATCAAGGATCTGGAAACCAAACTGCTGGATCAGAGCAAACAGCAGCAGGGTGTTGTCGGTCAGACCACCGATCTGGACAAACGCCTGGCGCAAATGACCGCACAAACCAGCGACCTGGATAAACGTCTGGCGCAGCTTGCCGCCCAGAGCACCGAGCATCAGACGGCCAATACTCAGTTGCAGGCGCAGCTCAAAGCCTTGAGCACTGAGTTGACCGCCCTGAAAAGCGCCCCGGACGACAGCAGTAAATTCGACGCACAGCTTAAAAGCCTGGGCGCCGATATCGTCGCGCTGAAAAAACAAGGCAACCCAAGCGCCGCGATCGAGCGTCTGGAACAAGACATGATTGTGCTCAAGAGCGAGCAGGACAACCGCCCGGCTGTCGCACAAGGCTCCACCAATACCGCCGAGTTCGACGCGTTCCGCGGCCAGGTCACCCGCAACATCAACACCCTTCAGGCGCAGATCCAGAACCTGCAGCAGCAACTGCGCGCCCGCCAGTAACCCCCGGGCTCCTGTAGCCGCTGTCGACTCCTGGCGAAGCGGCGTCCGGCTGCAAAGCAGTCGTTAAATCTACCCACGAATTTTTTCAGGTAGACCGCAAACGCAGCCTCGCCAAGGCTCGACAGCGGCTACAGGACCGGGTGTATCTCCCATTGCCGTCTACGCTCTTGAAACATCAACAGGAACGAGGGATGCGCTATGGGGGTTTTGCACAAACTGGCTTTATTGGGCGGGATGCTGTTGCTGTGCCTGGGGCAGGTTCACGCCGCCACGGCGGAAAAGGATGACAGTCAGGCCGCCAAAGCCTTGCTGGAAAAAGCCCTGGCTTACTACCACGACAATGGCGACAAGGCCTTTGCGGCGTTCAGCCGTCAGGGCGAGTTTGTCGACAAGGATCGCTACGTGTTCGTGGTCGATACCAAGGGCGTGATGCTCGCCAGCGGCGGGCCGTCGGCGGCATTGATCGGGCGCGATGTCACCGAGACCCTCGGGCCAGACTTGCAGAAAGCTTTCAAGGACGCCTTGAAAGTACCGGAAGGCAATGGCATCCAGCAGGCGGAATACCGCTGGCAGAACTGGTCTGACGGCAAGGTCGAGCGCAAACATGTGTTCTATCAGCGCGTCGGTCAGCGGATTCTGGCGGTCGGTTACTACCTGCCACGGGCGTCAGCAGAACAGGCGATGGCGCTGTTGAACAAAGCCGCGACCGATCTGGCCAAGGACGAGAAGGGCACACTGACCGCGATCAATTCCCTCAAGGGCGGTTACCTGCAGGATGACCTGTACGTGTTCGTCGTCGACCTGGACACCCAACGCTACGTGGCCCACGGCACCAACCTGCGGCTGATCAACACCGACTTCGGCAAGATCAAGGACCCGGAGGGTAAACCGGTGGGCGAGCCGATCCTTGCGTTGATGGCCAAGCAGGATTATGGCGAATACGAATACCGCTGGAAAAACCCGGTGACCAACAAGGTTGAGGACAAACATGCGTACCTGAAGAAGGTCGGGCATTTTCTGGTGGCAGTCGGGTATTACAGCCCTTGAATCACTGTGACTGACAAACCGCTATCGCGGGCTTGCCCGCGATGGCCGCGACTCGGTCTATTACCGGACCTTGTCTTCACGCCCCCGCAACAACATGTTCGGCATCGCAACCGCCGCCGCCAACCCCAGCAACGACACCGCCGCACTCACCATCAGCAAATGCCTGAACGTCAGCAACAACTCCGCACGCAAGGCGTTTTGCGCATCGCCCGGCGCGGCGTTCAAACCGTCGAGCAAGACATTGCCCGAACGGCCCTCGACAATCAGCGACGAGCCGGCAATGTGCGCGAAGCTCGAATCCTGCAACAACGCCAGCAGCAGCGCCGACATCAACGCCACCCCCACCGCGCCGCCCAGCGAACGGAACAGGTTGGTGGTGCTGGTGGCAACGCCAATGTCGCGCTGTTCCACCGAGTTCTGGGTGCCGACCAGTGATGTCGGGAATTGCATGCCGCTGGCGATCCCGCACAGCAACATGAACAGACTGCTGAGCACAAATGCCTGCGGCGGGCTGAACGCCATGCCCAGAATCGCCATGGGCATCAGCGCCGCGCCGGTCAGGATCATCGGTTTGTAGCGCCCGGTCACCGAGGTCCGGCGTCCGGCAAAGTAGGCGCCAATCGGCAAACCCATCGCCAGCGGCAACAGGTGCAGTGCAGCGCTGTCGGCCCCGGCGCCGGTGACGCTCTGGAAGCGCAGCGGCATCAGCACGATCAGCGAGATCGCCTGGAAACTGGTGAAGAAAATCGTGCACCAGCAAAAAATCGCGTTGCGGTTGGCAAACAGATGCATCGGCAGCAACGGCTCCCGCGCGCGGCGCTCATGCCAGACGAACACCCCAAGAATCACCACCGCGCAGGCAAACAAACCCAGCACTTGCGCGCTGCGAAACGAATGACCCTGACCGACCTGGGTGATGCCCAGCAGCAACGCGGTCAAACCGATGATCATCAGCAACGTGCCGAGGTAGTCGATCACCGGTTTGCGCTGCGGCACCGGCAGCCCGACCAGCGTACGATTCGCCACCACCCAGGCACCCAGGCCCAGCGGCAGATTGATCAAGAACACCCAGCGCCAGGACAGGTACTCGGTCATGTAACCGCCCAGCACCGGGCCGGCCACGCTGGCCACCGCGTACATGCTGCTGAAATAACCCTGATAGCGACCGCGTTCCCGGGGCGGGACGATGTCCCCGATGATCGCCTGACTGACCGAAATCATCCCGCCGGCGCCGATACCCTGAATGATCCGCGCCAGCACCAATTGCTCCATGCTCTGGGCCATGCCGCAGAACAATGAGGCGAGGGTGAACAAGCCCATGCCGAACAGCATCAGCTTGCGCCGACCATACAAATCGCCGAGCTTGCCGTAGATCGGCACCGCCACCGTCATCGCCACCATGTACCCGGAAATCACCCAGGCCAGCAGGCTGACGTCCTTGAACTGGGCGGAAATCGCCGGCATCGAGACGGCGACGATGGTCTGGTCCAGCGCGCCGAGAAAGATCGCCAGCATCAGGGCGATCAGCACGCTGCGAATGGCCGGTTTTGGCGTGTCAGGCTGGTTGAGATTGGTCACGGTAAAACCTGCGGGCAGAGATGGACCCGCAAGGCGCTCGGCGAGCGGGAATGCTCGCCAGTGTAAGTCGATAGCAAGCTATTCGATAGCCTCGTACGGAAGCCCGACGTAATTTTCTGCAATGGTTTTTCGACCAGCTTCGGAACCGACAAAGTAGTCCAGTTCGGACTCGCTGATGCGCTGGCTGAAGGCATCATGGTCGTCAAAACGGTGCAGCATCGAGGTCATCCACCAGGAAAATCGCTCGGCTTTCCACACCCGGCGCAGGCAGATTTCAGAGTATTTCTCCAGCAAATCCACGCGTCCTTCCCGATAGACCTTCAACAGAATATTGAACAACGTGCTGACGTCACTGGCGGCCAGGTTCAGGCCCTTGGCGCCGGTGGGCGGGACGATGTGCGCGGCGTCGCCGACCAGGAACATCCGCCCGAATTGCATCGGTTCAACGACAAAACTGCGCAACGGCGCGATGCTTTTTTCGATGGACGGGCCGGTGACCAGTGAGGCTGCCAACGCTGGCGGCAGACGCAATTTCAACTCATCCCAGAAACGCTGATCCGACCAGTCCTGCACCTGGTCCTCGGCCGGCACCTGAAGGTAATACCGGGTGCGGGTCGCCGAGCGCATGCTGCACAAAGCAAAACCGCGCTTGTGGCGGGCGTACACCAGCTCTTCGTGCACCGGCGGCGTGTCGGCGAGGATGCCGAGCCAGCCAAACGGATAGACCCGCTCGAACACCTTGAGGCAGTCGTCGGGGATCGATTGGCGCGCCACACCGTGAAAGCCATCGCACCCGGCGATGTAGTCGCAATCGAGGCGATACGTCTGGCCATCCTTATCAAAGGTGACGAAAGGTTCTGCGCTTTTCATCCCGTGCGGTTTGACGTTGACGGCGTCATAAATCGTCTGCGCGCCGGCCTCCCGACGAGCGGCCATCAGGTCGCGGGTGACCTCGGTCTGGCCATACACCATCACGGTTTTTCCGCCCGTCAATGCCTGCAGATCGATGTGCACCTGACGGCCATCGAGTGCCAGTTCGAAGCCGGTATGCACCAACCCTTCGGCGTCCATCCGCTGACCTACGCCGGCCTGGCGCAACAGCTCTACCATGCCTTGTTCAAGGACCCCGGCACGGATTCGCCCGAGCACATAATCCGGGCTCTGGCGTTCAAGAATGAGGGTGTCGATACCGGCGTTGTGCAGCAATTGCCCGAGCAGTAAACCGGCAGGACCGGCGCCAATGATGGCGATTTGGGTTTTCAGCGTTTTCATTGTTGTCAGGACTCGCAAGCTCCACGCGACCAAGGCCGGTGAATTATTTTTATGGATCGAGTGCTTGCATTTTTCCCTCGCGAGTCTGTCAATTGAAGGTGAAAACTGAGCCGATACCTGTTCTTTCTGCCAATCGGTGCGATTATCGCCCGCAACCCCCCGAGGCCTGGATTGAAGTGATGAACAAGCCTGACCTGCCTTCGATTCCAGTGTTCAAGCTCTACGGTGAAAGCCTGGACTGGCCGACCCCCGACTTGCTGCACTGCGAAACCATTTCCAAACGCAGCCGCGAACACCAATGGGAAATCAAACCCCACCGCCATGCCGATTTGTGCCAGTTACTCTTCGTCTTCAAAGGTCAGGCAGAGCTTGAGATCGAAGGTAAACGCACGCAACTGACCGAGCCCACCGTGCTGATCCTGCCGCCATTGTCGGTGCACGGTTATCGATTTTCCGAAGACGTCGAAGGGTTTGTCTTGACCCTCGCTGCGCCGCTGATCGCCCATCTGCAAGCGCAACTGGGCAACTCGGTGAATGCCTTGGCCCAGGCTGAAAGCTACCCGGCGGGCAAGGACGGTGACTACCTCAACAGCCTGTTTTCAGCGCTGCAAGACGAATACACCGGCCACCAACCGGCGCGTGAAATGCTCATGCATTCACTGGTCAGCGTGATCATGGTCTGGGTCAGCCGGCAGGTGATTTCACGTCGCAGCGCCAGCCAGCGTCCGCAGCGTGCCCGGGAATACCTCAACGGATTTATTCAACTGGTGGAAGAGACTTACCGCCAGCACGTCAAGGTCGAAGACCTCGCGCATCGGCTGGGGATTTCCGTGTCTCACCTCAACGGCACGTGCCGTGAACTGGCGGGGCAACCGGCGTTGCAGATCATGCACGAACGGCAATTGCTGGAGGCCAAGCGTTTGCTGACCTATACCAGCATGACCATTTACGAAATGTCTGACGTGTTGGGATTTTCCGATCCGACCAACTTCACGCGCCTGTTCCGGCGTCGCGTGGGCATTTCGCCCAAGGCATTCCGCGACCGCTTGAAGGCCGATCAGGGCAACGAGTCCTGATCCCCCGGGTCACCGCAGGGCGTTGAGGGTCGCGTTGTGAGGGATGCAGCGCTCGAAATTGCAGCTCGCAAATTCGCGGGGCAGTTGTCGCGCCTGCTCGACCCGCCAGGCCGCGGTGCCATACAGCGCCAGCGTCACCGCGCAGGTGATGAAAATGGTGAGGTATCTTCTTGTTTTGATGTTCATGGCGTGGACCTCTGAACGAAATACCCTTGGGTATTACTTTGAGCATAGGTCAGCGCCGGTGAGTTGCCACTAAAGCGGATGTTCAAAACACTGATGCGCCCCTTGTAGGATTACAGGTCGACATCCCACTCCGGTTCTTCCGGGAATCTTAAAACAAGGAAATCCAGCAGGCTGCGCAGCGCGGCCGGCATGTGTTTGCGTGAGGCATACACCGCGTAGATATTCATCTGCCTTGGCTCGGCATGAGGCAGCAGGCGGATCAGTTCGCCGCTGTGGATGTGCACACCCGCCTGATAACTCGGCAGCATCGCCACCCCGGCGCCGGCGATGGTTGCGCGCAGCAAGGTGCTGGCTTCGTTGGCGCTGATGTTGCCTTGCACCGTCACCGAAACTGGCTCGCCGTCCTCCTCGAAATGCCAAAGGCTTTTGCCGAAGTAGGAATGGGTCAGGCAATTGTGCTGGCTCAACTCCTCCACCCGCAGCGGCGCTGGATGTTCGCGCAAGTAGGCGGGCGAGGCGCAGATCACCGAACGGCAAACCGTCAGCCGTCGGGCGATCAGGTTCGGGTCCAGGTCGTTGCTGGTGCGGATTGCCAGATCGATGCGCTCATCCACCAGGTTCACGGTGCGGTCGAGCATCTGCAGGTCGATGCTGACGCCAGGGTAACGTTTGACGTAGGCCGCCATGGCGTCCGCCAGTTGCGCCTGGCCAAACGAGGTGCTGACACTGATGCGCAGCAACCCCCGCGGCGCATCGTCCGGCTCGCTGACGGCGGCTTGCATGTCGGTGGACAAGTCGAGCATCTGCCGACAGCGGGGCAGCATCTCGGTGCCGGCGGCGGTCAGGCTCAATTTGCGGGTGGTGCGGTGCATCAACCGGGCGCCGACCCAATCCTCCAGTTCCGCCAGATAACGTGACACCACCGGCCGTGACAGGTCCAGATGATCGGCGGCGGCCGACTGGCTGCCGAGGTCGACCACCGTGACGAATACGCGCATTGCTTGAAGACGATCCATGATTTGCCCGCTTTCAGAAACAAACTATGTTCAAGCATCGCATTTTTTGTACTGAGTCATGCAACTAAGCTCCCTCCCATCGCCAAGCATGGCATTCGGATTACGGAGCAACAGATGATCGGTTTCACCACCCTCAAGCGTATTTTGCTGGCCACCGCCGCTCTCGGCTTCGCGGCCCATGCAGCGGCGGCCTCGACCTTGACCCTGGATGTCTACAACCCCGGCGACAAGGCGATCTTCCCGGTGACGTCGGTATTGGTCAGTGGCGAGAAAGAAGCGATTCTGGTGGATGCGCAGTTTGGTAAGTCCCAGGCCGAACAAGTGGTCGAGAAAATCCGCGCCAGCGGCAAGCAACTGAGCACCATCTACATCAGCCATGGCGACCCGGATTATTACTTCGGCCTCGACACCCTGACCGCCGCGTTCCCCAACGCCAAAGTGCTGGCCTCGCAGCCGACAGTGGATCACATCAAGCACACCGTCGACGGCAAACTGGCGTTCTGGGGCCCGAAAATGGGCGCTGACGTACCGGCGAAAACCATCGTGCCCGGCGTGCTCAAGGGCGACAGCCTGATACTGGAAGGGCAGAAATTGCAGGTGGTGGGGCTGGACAGCAAGCAGCCGGACCGCACCTTCGTCTGGATTCCATCGATCAAAGCGGTTGTCGGTGGGGTGGTTGTGGCAGAAAACATCCATGTCTGGATGGCCGACACGCAAACCCCGCAGTCCCACGCCGATTGGTTGACGACGCTGCACGCCATCGAAACCTTGAAACCGAACACCATCGTGCCGGGTCATTACCTCGGTGACAGCGCCCGCTCCCTGGCGGCCGTGCGGTTCACGGCTGAATACATCAAGGCGTTCGACGAAGAAACCGCCAAGGCCAAGGATTCCGCCGCACTGATCGCCGCGATGAAAAAACGCTTCCCGACGCTGGGCGAAGAAAGCTCGCTGGAGCTGAGCGCCAAAGTCGCCAAGGGCGAGATGAAGTGGGGCGAATGACCGGACACCTGTGAATGATCGTTCCCACGCAGAGTGGGAACGATCAACAACTACATCCAAGCCAACTGGAGAACGTCATGAGCAAAATCGCAATCATCGGGGCCACTGGCCGTGCCGGCAGCCAATTGCTGGAAGAAGCCCTGCGTCGTGGTCATAGCGTCACCGCCATTGCCCGCGACACGTCGAAGATCGGTCAGCGTGCCGGTGTGGTGAGCAAGAATGTCGATGCCCTTGATGGCGAAGCGTTGCAAGCCGCTGTGGCGGGTCATGACGTGGTCATCAGCGCCGCGCATTTCTCGACACTCCCCGTCGCGGCGGTGATCGGGCCGGTGAAAAAGGCCGGGGTGAAACGTCTGCTGGTGGTGGGCGGTGCCGGTTCATTGTTGTTGCCGGGAGGGACTCGCGTGATCGACAGCGAGGGCTTTCCCCAAGCGTACAAAGCCGAGGCGGGTGCCGGGGCGTTGTTCCTTGAGAACCTGCATCAGGAAAATGACCTGGACTGGACCTTCCTGTCACCGTCGGCGGAGTTTGTCGAAGGCGAGCGCACGGGTGTGTTCCGGATTGGCCAGGATGATTTGCTGGTGAGCCGTGAAGGGCGCAGCTGGATCACGTTTGCCGATTATGCGATTGCGATGATCGATGAAGTTGAAGTGCCGAAGCACTCCCGCCAGCGGTTCACCGTAGGCTACTGAGTCCACTGAACCCCTGTCACCGATCGTTCCCACGCAGAGCGTGGGAACGATCAAGGCTTCAGAAGGCTAGCGTGACTGAGCCTGCTCAACCAGCCACCCCAACAATTCCTGCAACTTCGGCGAAGGTGCGGGCTTGTGCGGCAAAACCAGGTAATACGCCAACCCCGTTTTCACCTTCAGTTCAAACGGCATCACCAGTCGCCCGGCGCTCAAGTCATCGCCAATCAACGACCAGTCGCCAATCGCTACACCCGTCCCCTGTGACGCCATCGACATCGCCAGGTCCAGGGTTTCGAAGTGCTGACCCTTGCTGACATTGTTCAGCCGAACATTGGCCGTGGCCAGCCAGGCTTTCCAGTCACGCTCATCACGGGTGGGGTGCAGCAGCATGTGCCGCTGAAGGTCTTCCGGGGTCTGCAACGGCACCGGGCCTTCAAGCAGCGGTTTGGAACAGACCGGCGTCAATATTTCTTCAAACAGGCGTTGCGAGGTCAACGTGCTGTCCGGTGGCACGCCGTACATCACCGCCGCATCGAACTGCTCACGATGAAAATCCACGCCGTGCTTGACCGTGGTGGTCAGTTCCACCGGCACGTCCGGGCGCTCCCGTTGCCACTGCAAAAGACGCGGCAACAGCCAGCGCATCACGCAGGTCGGCGCCTTGAGTTGCAGGGTTTCGCGCTTCTCGCCGATCTGTTCAACGGCCTCATCGATCAGGCCGAAAATCTGCTGCACCCGTGGCAGCCATTCCCGCCCTTCAGCCGTCAGATCGAGGCCGCGAGCCTGGCGGATGAACAGTTCATAACCGAGGTGATCTTCGAGCCCGGCGATCTGCCGGCTTACCGCGCCTTGGGTGATGTGCAGCTGTTCGGCGGCCCGGGTGAAGTTGCAGCACTGCGCGGTAATCAGAAAAGTGTGCAGCGCCGGCAGGGGAGGCAGTCGTTTCATTGGGATCCAAGGTATGACGTGAGGACATGGCTAGTATGACTTTTTATCCATTGTTGAGGCTACGTGTCGCCCGTTCCAATGAGGCCATCCCTGGACCTGCCCACTCATCATAAACACTGTGCAGGCCCGGCGTCTCAAACGAACAAGAAGGGCAAAACACAATGGCGACGTGCGGCGAAGTATTGGTCAAGTTACTCGAAGATTACGGGGTTGAGCAGGTGTTCGGCATTCCCGGGGTTCATACCGTGGAGCTGTATCGCGGGCTGGCCCGTTCGAGCATCAACCACGTCACTCCGCGTCACGAACAGGGCGCCGGTTTCATGGCCGACGGTTATGCCCGCACCAGCGGCAAACCGGGTGTGTGCTTCATCATCACCGGCCCTGGCATGACCAACATCACCACTGCGATGGGCCAGGCTTACGCCGATTCGATCCCGATGCTGGTGATCTCCAGCGTGCAATCGCGCAGCCAGTTGGGCGGCGGTCGCGGCAAGCTGCATGAACTGCCGAACCAGGGCGCGTTGGTCGCCGGTGTGGCGGCGTTCTCCCACACCCTGATGTCGGCGTCCGAGTTGCCGGGCGTGCTGGCCCGTGCCTTTGCGCTGTTCCAGGCTGGCCGTCCGCGTCCGGTGCACATCGAAATTCCGTTGGACGTGCTGGTTGAAGAAGCCGATGACCTGCTGACCAGCGTACCGGTGAACATTGACCGCGCCGGTGCATCGCCGACCGCCGTCTCGCGCATGACCGAGTTGCTGGCCGGCGCCAAGCGCCCGCTGATTCTCGCCGGTGGCGGTGCCATCGATGCCGCTGCCGAACTGACTGAACTGGCCGAACTGCTGGACGCGCCGGTGGCCCTGACCATCAACGCCAAAGGCATGCTCGAATCCAGTCACCCGTTGCTGATCGGTTCGACCCAGAGCCTGGTCGCGACTCGCGCACTGGTGGCCGAAGCCGACGTGGTCCTGGCCATCGGCACCGAATTGGCCGAGACCGACTACGACGTCACCTTCGCCGGTGGTTTCGAAATCCCGGGCAAGCTGCTGCGCGTGGACATCGACCCGGACCAGACCGTGCGCAACTATCCGCCGCACGTGGCGCTGGTGTCCGACTCGCGCAACGCTGCTCAGGCATTGCTGAGCGCGCTGTCCCACAAGTCCCTGGCCGAGCGCGCCAATGATTGGGGTCAGGTGCGTGCCTCCCGTTTGCGTGAGGCACTCGCCGAGAGCTGGGATGCCCCGACCCTGGCGCAAACACGCTTTCTCGAAACCGTCCTGCACGAGCTGCCAGACGCGGTGTTCGTCGGCGATTCGACCCAGCCTGTGTACACCGGCAACCTGACCTTCAACCCCGAGCGCCCGCGTCGCTGGTTCAACTCGTCCACCGGTTACGGCACCTTGGGTTACGCCTTGCCAGCGGCGATTGGCGCCTGGCTCGGCGGCAGCGTCGAAGGCGGTTCGCGTCCTCCGGTGGTGTGCCTGATCGGCGACGGCGGCCTGCAATTCACCCTGCCGGAATTGGCCAGTGCCGTTGAAGCGCGCACCCCGGTGATCGTGCTGCTGTGGAATAACCAGGGCTACGAAGAGATCAAGAAATACATGGTCAACCGCGCCATCGAGCCGGTCGGCGTGGACATCTACACCCCGGACTTCATCGGTGTGGCCAAGGCCTTGGGCTGCGCGGCGCAAGCCATCAGCGACGTCGAGCAATTGCGTACGGCGCTGCGTGCTGCGGCGGATCGCCAAGGCCCGACCCTGATTGAAATCGATCAGACCCAGTGGATGAAGGCGGTGTCGAAATGAGTTTTCCAACCACGCTCGACGGTCTGTTCATCAATGGCCAATGGTCGGCCGGCCACGAACACTTGCGCGTGATCAACCCGGCGACCGAAGCCTTGTTGACCACGGTCAATGGCGGCGATGCGGAGTCTGTCGATCAGGCGGTGAGCGCGGCCGCCAACGCCTTTGCCGCCTGGTCGAAAACCACCGGCGCCGAGCGCGGCGCGATCCTGCGCAACATCGCAGCGGGCGTGCAGGCTGGTCGTGAAAAACTGATGCATTTGCAGTCGAGCAACAACGGCAAGCCATTGTTCGAAGCGGCCATCGACGTCGACGACGTGATCGCGACGTTTGAGTATTACGCCGGTCTGGCCGAAGGCCTCGACGCTAAACTAGACAGCGCCGTTGAATTGCCGAGCGACGATTTCAGCGCGCGTCTGCGCCGCGAGCCGGCCGGTGTGGTCGGCCTGATCGTGCCGTGGAATTTCCCGATGGTCACCACCGCGTGGAAACTCGCTCCGGCCCTGGCCGCCGGTTGCTGCGTGGTGCTCAAGCCTTCGGAAGTGACACCGCTGCCGGAACTGGAACTGGCGTCGATCATCGCTGAAGCCGGGTTGCCGGCCGGCGTTTTCAACCTGGTGTGCGGCACCGGTCTGGCCGTTGGCGCGCCACTGTCGGTTGATCCGCGCATCGCCAAGATTTCTTTCACCGGCAGCAACGCGGTGGGCGTGCAAGTCATGCAACGTGCGGCGGAAACCGTCAAAGGCGTGAGCCTGGAACTGGGCGGCAAATCGTCGTTGCTGGTGCTGGCCGATGCCGACCTCGACCTGGCGGTGGACGTGGCCTGTGGCGGCGGTTTCTTCAACGCCGGGCAAATGTGTTCCGCTACCAGCCGTGTGCTGGTCGCCGATGAACTGGCCGATGAATTCCTGCTGCGCCTGAAGGCGCGCGCCGAAGCCATTCGGGTGGCCGACCCGTTTGATCCGGCCGTGGAAATGGGCGCACTGGTCAATCAGGCGCAATACCAGCGTGTGCTGGGCCACATCGATCGAGGTTTGAGTGCCGGCGCCAAGCTGATCTGTGGTGGCAATCGCCCGGCCGATCTGCCTCGCGGATATTTTTTGCAGCCGACAATCTTCACCGAAGTGCCCCTCGACAGTGCGCTGTGGTGTGAAGAGATTTTCGGTCCGGTGATCTGCGTGCGCAGTTTTGCCACAGAAGCCGAGGCGATTGCCCTGGCCAACGACAGCCAGTTCGGCCTGGTGGCCAGCGTGGTCACGCGCAATGCCGAGGCGGCTGATAGGGTCGCCAACGCCTTGCAGGCGGGCCTTGTGTGGATCAACGCGCCGCAGGTGATCTTCCCGCAAACCGCCTGGGGTGGTTACAAACAAAGCAGCATCGGCCGCGAGTTGGGGCCGTGGGGCTTGCAGGCGTTCCAGGAAATCAAACACGTGATCCGGGCGGTCTGACGGCACGAAAAAGGTCAGCGCATGCCTCGAAAGGAGGCATGCGCTGGCGTCATGGCTTCGATGAGTTTTTATCGATAGTCAGGTGTTTTACACGACCTCAGGATGAACTTGCCGGCTCAGCCAAACCCCCGAAAATACGGGGGCCAATGCAGATCCGGTCGCGCGGATGCAACAGTTTCGACCTGCCTTATACCTACAAAAACAAAGGGAGTCCGTTATGGGCGAACATGATCTGAACAGACGTCAATTCATCAAGACCGTAGGCGTAGCCTCGGTGGCAGCGGCCGCCATGAGCATGCCGTTCATGAAGGCCAATGCCAGCGACACACGCTTTGCGGGCAAGACGCTGCGTTTGCTGACCTGGTCCGATGACACTGGCCTGGCAGCCCTGCGCAACATCGCCGCGACCTTCGAAGACAAGTACGGCTGCAAAGTCATCGCTGACCGCACCGGCAGCACTTCGGAAATGGTCGCCAAACTCAAGGCCGGCGGTGATCGTCCGCAGTACGACATCATCACCCTGGCCGGCGTCGGCGCCGAAGGTCTGGCCGCCGCCAACCTGCTGGAAAAACCCGATCTCAACCGTATCCCGAACCTGGTCGATGTTCCGGAAAAATACCGCACCGGCGCCAATGGCCACGGCATCGGTTACCTGCTCTGGTGCAACAGCCTGGTCTACAGCACCCGCACCCAGAAAGAAGCGCCAACCAGCTACGCCTCCCTGTGGGATGCCGACGCTGCGCCAAACATCTTCCTGCCGCCGCCGAACTGGACCGAGGCCATGGACCTGATCATCATCGCCGCCAAACTGGCCGGTGGTGACGAGCACAACATTGAGCCGGGCTTCAAGAAACTCGCCGAGCTGAAAGATCGCGTAGTCACCCTGGGTGAAAACCCGAACCAGATCGCCGAGCTGTTCCGCACCGGTTCGCTGGACATGGGCGGCCTGTACGCACCGGCATTCTTCCCCAAACAGATCCGCGACCCGGCCTACGGCCTGAGCGCAACCTTTGGCATGAAGGAAGGTTTCTACACCGACTTGATGCAATCGGTGATGCCGAAGAACCGTCCGGGCGACACCGACATGGCGTACGCCTTCATCAACCACTCTCTGGACCCGCTGGTGCAGGGCAAGATGGCTGAAGACATCTACAACGGCCCGGTCAACGCCAAGGCGATCATCTCCGCCGAAGCGCGCAAGAGCCCGTACATCCTCACGCCAGAGCAGATTGCCGAGAAGGCGATCATGCACGACAACGCCTTCCTGGCCACCGTGCATGACCAATGGATTCGTCGCTACACGGAAATCTTTTCTTCCTGATCTGAATCACAGGGAGGTTCTTTGAACCTCATCGCGGGCAAGCCTTGCTCCTGCAAGAGCAGCGCCTTACCTGCAGGAGCACGGCTTGCCCGCGATCGAGTGCCCAGCACTCGCCGAGATCTTCCATTGACGAGACCCTTGCTATGGAACACCAACCTTTGACTCATCCGGTCAGCATCGCCCCCGAGCGTGCCCGTCGGGGTGTTTCGCCAACGACCCGCGCCTGGTTTTTCCTGTCGCCGTCGATGCTGTTTCTGGGTGTGCTGATCGCCGCCAGCCTGCTGGTCCTGCGCATGAGCGTGGGCACCAAGGGCGCGGAATGGACCGGGTTCAGCCTGGCCAGTTATGCCCAATTGCTCGAACCGTATTACCTCAAATCCTTGCTGCTGACCTTGCGCCTGGCGCTGATCAGCGCTGTGATCGCCGTGGTCCTGGCGATCCCGGTGGCCTACACCATGTCGCGCCTGACCTCGCCGTTCGTGCGCCGAGTGTTCCTCGCTGCGGTGCTGTTGCCGTTGCTGGTCAACCTGCTGCTGCAAAGCTACGGCTGGCTGGTGATCCTCGGCCCGGGCGGCATGCTCAATCAGGCACTGATGGGCCTCGGTCTGATCAAACGCCCGATCATGTTGCTCTACAACCAGAACGGTGTACTGATGGGCCTGGTGCAAACCGCGTTCCCGTTGGCCGTGTTGCCGATTGCCAGCGCCATGCGCGGCGTCGCCCGTACTTACGAAGAAGCTGCTGCGACCCTGGGCGCCAGTCGCTTCCAGGTGTTCCGCCAGGTGGTGTTGCCGATGAGCATGCCGGGGATCATTACCGGCGCGACGTTGGTGTTCGCCTACAACGCCAGCAGCTTCGTGGTGCCTTTGCTGCTCGGTGGTCGACGCGTGCCGATGCTGGCGGTGATGGTCCATGACCAGATCGCCCCGCTGATGAACTGGCCCGCCGCGTCCGCTGCCGGTGTGGTGTTGATTGTCACCACGCTCGCGATCATGACCTTGTCCGAATACATCACTGGCCGCCGTCGGCGCATGCTGGAGGCTTCGCAATGAGTACCCTGACCAAGAAACGTTATGGGCTGCTGCCGGGCGAAACCGGCAAGTTCGCCGGCATCCTCTCGGGCTTCATCCTGCTGCTGGCGGTGTTGCCGATCCTGACCATGATCGTGATGTCGTTCAGCGGCTCGTCGAACCTCGACTTCCCGCCGAGCAGCTACAGCCTGCAATGGTACAAGGCTGCCTGGCACACCTTCGTTTCGCCAGACGCCAGCGACGTGCTGAGCCTGGGCAAAGCCATGACCACCAGTTTGATGGTGTCCTGCCTGACCATGGTCTTCGCCACAATCATCGCGGTGCCAGCCGCTTATGCGCTGACCCGTTGCGAGTTCCGCGGCAAGGCCGTGGCGCTGCAACTGATGTCGTTGCCGTTGGTGTTTCCGATGGTGGTGTTGGGCCTGGCGTTGCTGCTGGTGTTCGACAGCCTGCCGTTCCAGATGACCACCTCGCGGCTGGTGATTGCCCACGTGATTCTGGCGTTGCCATTTGTGGTGAAAAACTGCACCGCGGCGATGCTGTCCATCGGCAGCGAAGTCGAGGAGGCCGCGCAAATGCTCGGTGCTTCGCCGACCCGGGCGATTGTCGATGTGGTGGTGCCATTGATGAAGTCGGGGATCCTGGCGGGTGCGCTGCTGGCGTTCATCGTCTCGTTCAACGAATTCACCGTGACCTATTTCCTCTACACCATCGACGTCATGACCGTGCCGATCTGGATGTACAGCCGCACCGTGTCTTCGCTCGACCCTACCGTTTTCTCGTTTGCCGTGCTGATCGTGCTGATCGACTTCGTCCTGATCTGGGCGCTGGAGAAGCTGGTCGGTGAAGGTGGCGTTTCGTTCTGATTTCTTGAGGTGATTCACATGTCTGGTCTGATTCTGGAAAACGTCGAGAAACACTACGGCTCGGCCTGCGCGGTAAAGGATGTAAACCTGCATTTGCCCGAGGGCAAACTGGTGTGTTTCCTCGGCCCGTCGGGCTGCGGTAAAACCACGCTGCTGCGCATGATCGCCGGCCTCGAAACCCTCACCGGCGGCGAGATTCGCCTGGACGGTGAGGACATCGGCCACACGCCGGCGCATCAGCGTAATTTCGGCATGGTGTTTCAATCCCTGGCCTTGTTCCCGCACATGACCGTGGGGGAGAACATCGCTTATCCACTGAAACTGCGTGGCGTCAGCAAGGCTGACCAGCAGGCGCGGGTGGTGGAATTGCTGGAGCTGATTCAGCTGCAGGAAATGATTGATCGCCCGGTGGCCAAACTCTCCGGCGGTCAGCGTCAGCGCGTGGCGATTGCCCGGGCGATTGCTTCGCGACCAAAAATCCTCCTGCTGGATGAGCCACTGTCGGCGCTGGACGCCAAGCTGCGCGAATCGATGCAAGTGGAGATCCGTCAGCTGCAACAGCGCCTGAACATCACCACGATCATGGTGACCCACGATCAGCGTGAGGCCATGACCATGGCCGATATCGTCGTGGTACTGGGTGAGCACCGTGTGCAGCAAGTCGGCACGCCGATTGAAATCTACCGCCACCCGGCCAACGAATTTGTCGCGGACTTTATCGGTTCGGGCAACATCTTCCCGGCCACGGCGTTGGGCAATGGCAAGGTCGGTCTGCCGGGGGGCGATGCACTGGACGTGCCGATCTGCAGCAGCATTGTGGTCGGCGAGAAAGTGAAGATGCTGATTCGCCCGGAAGACCTGCAACTGTCGCACCCGCAGGCGACGGCCGGGAATCGCTTGCTTGGCAAGGTGACGTTCGTGCGTGATATCGGCGCGACGATTGAAACCACCGTGGAGTGTTCCGGGGTGTCGTTTACCGCGCTGAGCACACCGTGCCAGGGGTTCGGGTTGAGCATTGGCAACCCGGTGTCGGTGACGTTGCCGGCTGAGGCCTGCCGCGTACTCGGGGCCTAACATCCACCGCTCTGCAGGAGCAAGGCTTGCCCGCGATGAACAATGACTGGGTGTAACTGATACACCGCATCAAGTCATCGCGGGCAAGCCTTGCTCCTGCAGGGCGCTAAACCGACAGCCGCAACCGCGCCAAATCCCGCAACGGCGGCGCCCCAAACAACCGACTGTATTCACGGCTGAACTGCGAAGGGCTTTCATACCCCACCCGATACCCCGCCGCCGAAGCCTCCAACCCTTCCGCCAGCATCAACCGCCGCGCTTCCTGCAACCTCAGCTGCTTCTGATACTGCAACGGACTCATCGCCGTCATCGCCTTGAACCGGTGATGCAACGTCGACACGCTCAGGTTCACCTCTTTCGCCAGATCATCGATACGCAGCGGCTGCTCATAGTTGCCGTTCAGCCACTGGATCGCCTGACTGATGCGATGGCTCTGGCTGTTGGCGATCGCGATCTCATACAGCCGATGCCCCTGGGGGCTGCGCAACAACCGATAAAGAATCTCCCGACGAATCAGCGGCGCGAGCATGGCGATGTCTTTTGGCGTGTCGAGCAAACGTGCCAGACGCAGCACGGCGTCGAGCATGGCGCTGTCGATCCGCTCGACATACAGGCCACGGCCGGTGGGTCGGGTCGGTACACCTAAAGGTCCGGCATCGGCAATCAGCGCGCTGATTTCTGCCGGGTCGATGTCCAGCCGCACCGAGAGAATCGGTTCTTGCGAGGTGACATTGACGATCCGTCCGCTCAGGGGCATCGAGACCGAGACCACCAGGTAATGCAGCGGGTCGTAATTGAAGTATTCGTCCGCCAGCCGCACCTCTTTGCGCCCCTGCGCCATGATGCACAACGCCGGTTGGGCGAGCACCGGGGCAAAGTCGTGGGACTTGCTGTGTTTGGCCATGAACAGCGAGCCGACGGCGGTCTCATAATTGCCATCATCGGTTGTATAGCGACGGATGATCGCGGCCAGTTCCGCGCGCTGTTTCTCCATCTCGGCGTCCAGTGGGGCTTGAAAATGATCGAGCGACGACATGCAAGGCATCCTCGGTGGGGCGTGGATAATGCACTCAGCTTATGTTTGTGCAAGACGAAGCGGTAGACACATCCTGCCTCAACCTTGCCTGATTCTGCACGGGGTGATGTAGCGGCGCCTCTAGCATTGGGCAGCCCCCGTAAAACTTGCTTGAAAGCTCGGTTTCATTGACCTGAAAGCCTTTTGCCGGTTGGCAAGGTTTCTTTGCGATGCGCGCAGGATTGTGCAACAAGCCGGCAGGAATCGACTAACCGCGCTGTCGGGTGCGCGATTAACCTTTGATCCTGTCGCAGCCCGTCCCACGGCTGCCACTCGAGTACCTGGGAGGGTTGAACATGTCTACGCAGATCCCCGTCAGTCATATGGCCTTTGTCCGTGCCCACGCCGGGCGTTCGGTGGAACTCGGTGCGCGTCTGAGCGCCCTGATCGAGCCGACGCGCAATGCACCGGGTTGCCTGAGCTTTACCCTGCAACAGTCGCAATGCGATACCGAGTTGTGGCTGGTGTCCGGTTTCTGGATCAACCAGCAGGCCATGACCGCGTACTTCAGCACCCCGGCGATGGACGTGTTTGCTGAATTGGTGCAGGACCTGGTGGTCAACAGCCTGGATTTCCACACTTTCAAGGAAGTGTCGGCGGCCCAGGCGCAGGGTCAGACCCAGTCGTGGGTACACAAAATGGCGGGTTGAGGGTTTAATGACCGCATTCTCAACCAGCCAGGATCCGCGACATGGCACGTAAAGCCTTTGAACACTTCGAAGCCGTTTCCGCAGTAGTACCGGGTGAGGGTGGATACCACGCCGCCATCGCCGTCAAAGCCCTGGGTGGCGCGGGCGCACCGCGTTTCCACAAAGTCCTCGAAGACCAGACCTTCAAGACCGCTCATGAAGCCGATGAAGCCGCCGCCAAAGAGCTGACCCGCCTCAAGGACGTCAAGGAAAATACCGACCTGCTCTGGTAACTACTTGACCGCCCCTGGGCGATACATCTTGAACAATGCCTCTGGCCCCAGCTGAAAATAGTCCGCTGGCCCGCCGCCGCGCAGAATCGGTTCTGCCGCGGCGGTGTCGTAGACGCCATCCTTCAACAGCCATTTGGCGATATGCACGGCGACCACTTCGCCGAGAATCAGCCAGCTCGGCACCACATTCCCGTCCGCGCGCTGCAACTGGATAATCTGCGTGACCTTGCACTCAAAGGACACCGGACTTTCAGCGACCCGTGGCACCTGAATGATTGTCGAGGCGGCGGGCGTCAATCCGGACAATTCGAATTCATTCACTTCTGGCCCGACCATCGCACAGCTCTGGTTCATCTGCTCGGCCAATGGGCGAGTGGCGAGGTTCCAGGCGAATTCGCCGGTCTGTTCAATGTTGTTCAGGCTGTCTTTGCGCCCGACGCTGGAAAAACCAATGATCGGCGGAATGTAGTTGAACGCGTTGAAGAAGCTGTATGGCGCCAGGTTCAAGCGGCCGTTGGCATCCTGCGAGGAAATCCAGCCGATGGGGCGCGGGCCGACGATGGCGTTGAACGGGTCGTGTGGCAGGCCGTGCCCGTTGGCGGGTTCGTAGTAGTGGATGTCGTCGGGCATGGAGGGGTTCCTGGGCAGTGTGCGGATGGCGTTCATAGTGCAAGGATGAACCCATAATTTCCAGCAGAAGCAAATCCCGTAGGAGCCGGCTTGCTGGCTCCTACCGGGGATTGTGTTTATTCAATGAAAAGGGGCAGACCCGTGAAGGTCTGCCCCTGTTTTTGTTGCGCGGGCTGAATCAGTCCGTCTCGATCCGCGAATGCTTGCGGGTGTCTTTCATGGTCACGTACACCAGCAACGACACTGCAATACACGCCGTGACATACCAGTAATACCCGGTTTCCATGCCGATGCTCTTGAACCACAGCGCGATGTATTCAGCCGTACCGCCGAAGATCGACACGGTCAGGGCGTAAGGCAAGCCAACCCCCAGTGCACGAATTTCAGTCGGGAACAGTTCGGCCTTCACCACCGCGTTGATCGAGGTGTAGCCGCTGACGATGATCAGCGCCGCCATGATCAGGAAGAACGCGCCCCACCAGGTCTGAACGGTGTGCAGGGTGGTCAGGATCGGCACGGTGAACAGCGTCCCCAGAATACCGAAGGCAATCAGGATCGGCCGACGACCGACTTTATCCGACAGCCCGCCGATGATCGGTTGCAGGCACATGAACAGGAACAGCGTCGCCGCCGAAATGGTGGTGGAGTCGGAGATGCTCATGCCGACCGTGTTCACCAGGTATTTCTGCATGTAGGTGGTGTAGGTGTAGAACGCCAGGGTACCGCCCATGGTCAGGCCGACCACGGTCATCAGTTCCTTCGGATGGCGCATCAAGGTGCGCATCGCACTTTCCTTGGCCTTCTCTTTCTTGGTGAACGACTCGGTTTCTTCCATGCCACGACGCAGGTACAGCGCGACCACGGCACACAGTGCGCCGATGGCGAACGGGATGCGCCAGCCCCAGTCGTACAGTTGTTCGGTGGTCAGGACTTGTTGCAGCACGATCAACACCGCCAAAGCGATGAGCTGACCCGAGATCAGGGTCACGTACTGGAAGCTGGAGTAGAAACCGCGACGATCCTTGGTCGCCATTTCGCTGAGGTAGGTCGCCGAGGTGCCGTACTCGCCACCGACCGACAGGCCTTGCAGCAGACGGGCGAAAATCAGCAGGATCGGTGCGCCGATGCCAATGGTTTCATAACCCGGGCTCAGGGCGATCAGCAGCGAGCCGAAACACATCAGGTACACCGAAGCCATCAGCGCTTTTTTGCGACCGGCCTTGTCGGCGTAGAGGCCCATCAGCCAGCCGCCGATCGGGCGCATCAGGAAGCCCACAGCGAAGATCGCGGCGGTGTTCAAAAGTTGGGCGGTGGTGTCGCCTTTAGGGAAAAAGGCCTTGGCGAAGTACAGGGAGAAGGCGGCGTAGACGTACCAGTCGTACCACTCGACCATGTTGCCGACGGAGCCGCTGAAAATCGATTTGATGCGACTGGCAGTGGTTCTTTCTTTAGCCGGCACGGCAGCCGACCCAAGGGGCAGGGCGTTGGAGTTATCCATTGAAGGATCCTTCGTTTAATTGTTTTTGTGGAGCGCGTTGAAACGCAGCCTGCTGGGGCTATAGCAGGAGATGTGCCAAGGGGGAGAGGGGCGGTTTAGAGGGGTTTTGCAGATTGGGTGAGCGGAAATCCGCTTATGCTGGATTGAGTGTGAGCGGATTTTCGCTTAGCTGGCGTGGAATGGCCTTGCATGGGCCGGCCTCATCGCGAGCAGGCCAGTCCGGACACTGCAAAAATCAGCTATCAGTCAGGAACATCTCGCGCGTCAGTCCATGCCGCTGCATCTTTTCATTAAAGGTCCGGCGCGGCAGTTGCAGCTCTTCAAGCACCGCTTTCACATCGCCCTTGTGCCGGGTCAGTGCCGCGCGCAGGCAATGCGCTTCGAACGCTTCCTGCTGCGCCGCCAGCGATTGCCCCGGATCAATCCCCACCGGTTCCGGCTCACCCAGCCCCAGCACTTGCCGTTCGGCAACGTTCGCCAGTTCGCGCACATTGCCCGGCCAGTCGTGGCTCAGCAGATGACTCAACTGCGGGCCGGTCAACGGTGGAAAGGTCCGGCCCAAACGCTCGGCGGCCTGCTGTGCAAACGACTCGAACAACAACGGAATGTCTTCGCGCCGATCACGCAAGGGCGGTAGCCGCAACTCGGCGACATTCAGTCGATACGCCAAATCCTCACGAAAACGCCCGGCCCGTGCCTCATCCAGCAGGTCCGGCTTGGTCGCGGCAATGATCCGCAAATCCACGCGAATACTCTGGTTCGACCCCAAGCGCTCAAGCTTCTGCTCCTGCAACACCCGCAGCAACTTCACCTGCTGGGCCAGCGGCATGCTTTCGATTTCGTCGAGAAACAGCGTGCCGCCATCGGCGTATTCAAGCTTGCCAATACGTTTACCCGTAGCACCAGTGAACGCGCCGCTCTCGTGGCCAAACAATTCAGCTTCGAACAACTGCTCCGGAATCGCCGCGCAGTTGAGCGCCACAAACGGCTTGTCGGCTCGCGGCCCGAAGTCATGCAGGCACCGCGCGACCAGCTCTTTGCCGCTGCCGGTTTCACCGCGGATCAACACGTTGACTGGCAATGCCGCGAGGTCCAGCACTTGCCGACGCAGCGTCTGCAAGCCACGGGACACACCGAGCAGGGTGGCGTCGAGTTTGGCGCGGTTGTCGGCCTGCTCGTGCAGGGCACGGTTCTCCAAAACCAGCCGACGCTTGTCCAACGCCCTGCGTAAACTGCTCAGCAAGGTTTCGGGGCTGAACGGTTTTTCAAGGAAGTCGTACGCGCCATCGCGCATCGCTTCGACCGCCATCGGCACATCGCCGTGACCCGTCAGCAAAATCACCGGCAAGTCCGCATCGCGATGCTGGACTTCGGCCAACAACTCCAACCCGGTCATGCCGGGCATGCGCACATCGCTGAGGATCACCCCGGGAAAATGCGCGGGCAATTGCGCCAGGCATTCATCGGCGCGACTGAACAACTGCACCTCGAACCCCGACAGGCTCAGCCATTGTTCGACGGCGCTGCGAATGCTGCTTTCGTCGTCGACCACCATCACTGAATTCAACATGCGGCTGGTGCCTCCAGATCGATGGGCAAGGTCAGGGTGAACACCGCGCCGTTGCCGTGATTATCGGCACTCAGGCGTCCGCCCGCTTCGTGAACGATGGCAAACGATACCGCCAGCCCAAGCCCCAGGCCATCGCCCACCGGTTTGGTGGTGAAAAACGGATCGAACACGTTCGGCAGGTGTTCTTCGGCGATGCCGCCACCGTTGTCGCTGACCGTCAGGCGCCACAATTGCTCGTCGGCTTCGAGGCGGATTTCCAGGCGTTTGCAGGGCTTGTCGTGCATGGCGTCGAGGGCATTGCGCAGCAGGTTGATCAGCACCTGTTCCAGGCGAATGGCATCACCCCGTACCCACGCCGGACGCGTCAGGTGCAACACAGTGCTGACCTGTTCGTCACGCAGACGCGCGTCGAGCAACTGCAACGATTGATCCACCACCGCCGCCAGGTCCAGTCGTTCGCGCAGGCCGCTGGGGCTTTTGCGGGCGAAGGTTTTCAGGTGGCCGGTGAGGGCAGCCATGCGTGTGAGCATGTCGTCCACCGGTTTGAGCGCCTTGTAGGCGTCGTCGACCCGGCCGTGATCGAGCAGCAGCCTCAGCGTAGCGAGCTGCATGCGCTGGGCGGTCAGTGGCTGATTGATTTCATGGGCGAGGGCGGCCGACATCTGGCCGAGCGCCGCCAGTTTAGCCGATTGCACCAGCCCGTCCTGAGCGGTGCGCAGGTCGCGGGTGCGTTCTTCCACCAGTTGTTCGAGTTCTTCGCGGCTGCGCTGGCGCATTTTCGCCAGACGCCAGCGTTGATTGAGGAACAGCAACAGAAACACCAGCGCCAGCCACAACCCGGCAGCGGCCAGCGCGGCATTGCGACTGTCTTCGAACGCGACTTGCGGGCGACGCAACAGGTGCAGCGTCCAGCCTTCGGTGGCCAGTGGCAGCGATTCCCACAGGTAATCCGCCGTCCCGTCAGGGCCGACCACCCGCGCCAGATCGCTGTTGTCGTCGAAGCGGCGCAGGGATTGAGACTCAAGCGGCGTCAGCGGTTGCTTGTCGTACTGGCGGGTCGCCTTGAGCGCGGCGTGATCGTTGTCGTTCAGCGGTTTCAACAAGCGATAACGCCAGCCCGGCTGGTTGGCGATGAAGATGATCCCGCGTGCGTCACTGACCAGCAGCGTGTCGCTGCCCTGGCGCCATTCGCGTTCCAGTTCCGGAAACTCGAGCTTCACCACCATGGCACCGAGAAACTCGCCGTTGTCGCCGGTGACTGCGCTGGACAGGAAATACCCCGGAATGCCACTGGTCACGCCCACCGCGTAAAAGCGCCCGGTGCCTTGGGTGCGGGTCTCGCTGAAGTAGGGGCGAAAGCCGTAGTTGTGGCCGACGTAACTGCTGGGCAAGCGCCAATTGCTGGCGGCCACGGCGAGGCCGGTGCGGTCGAGCAGTTCGAGGGTCGAGGACTGGGCGGCGCCGTTGATTTTTTCCAGCTTGCGATTCAGTACGTCCTGTTGCTCAGGCGATACCGTGCCGTTGAGGGCGGCGCGCAACTCCGGGTCCAGTGCGAGCACGGCAGGCAGGGCGCGGTAGCGGTCGATCAGGGTGTGCAGGGAATTGGCGTACAGCGCCAATTGCTGATTGGCGCGCGCAGCGTCTTCAACCAGGGCCTGGCGTTCGGTGTGGCGCATGGCGAAACCGGCGGCCAACACGGCACCGGCGATGATCACTGCGGTATAGAGAGACAGGCGCAAAGTACGAGAAGTCGGCAACATGCTGTAGGAAACAGAAAAAGGTACGGGCGCGCACCATAGCATGCCGCCCGTGCCGGTTATCGTTGCGACGTTGATCCCCTTTTAAAGGGAGGTGACTTTGGAGGACTGGGTGTTCAGCAGTCCACGGGTATTTCTCAGCTCGTTAATGGCGCCATGGGTTAATAGTCTCAGACTGGCGACCGTATCGCCGGACGAGGTATGGAGTTTGCCCGGAATGAAACTGAAGGTATTGACTGCCTGCGTTCCGGTAGCGGCGAACATCGCTTCAATGTTATTCAGACTGTCTTCCAGGAGGCCGATCAGGTTGGTGATGTTCGCGTTCAGCCTGTCAATTTTCTCTGGCGTGAGATCAGCGCTGGCACCCATCACTTCGTGCACGATTTCGGGCAGGCCTGACAGGGCGGATACTCCAGCGCTTAATTCACTCGCCAGTGGTGTATTCGCTAATTTGAGCGTGGTGGAAGTGGCCAGATTGATGCCCTCTTTGCCACCTTTCAAAATTCCTTTTTGATTCATGTCGGCAACACCTTTGGCAATGCCTTTGACTTTGGCGCCGATAAAAGGGACTAACTCCATGGTCTTGTATTCACCCTTTTTTGCGATCCTATCGGGGTCCAGTTTCCTTGATTTCAATTGGACGGATGTACTCAGACCCGCGCGTTCCGCCGCCCAGTCAATACTGAAGCTCACTGCTTTTTTTGCCGCTATGCCTGCGACAAAACCAACGGCAACACCCGCCGGGCCAGCGGCTGAACCCAGCGCACTGACCCCTATGCCTATGCCGACTCCGGCCCCATAGGCAATTATCTGGCTGCCAATATGCGTCGCCGTTCGGATCGCGGCGGAGGACCCCAGCGCTGCTGCCGAGCGATGGTTAAGAATCTGCCCTTGGGCTTCCCTGGCTCGGCGAGCCGAGAGCGCGACGATTTTTGTATGTTTGTACACTGCCTGATTCAGGTCTGATCGATCGCCCCTGGCTTTCTGTGTGGTGCGGCTTTGCGCTTTTCGCTCATCGCGTTGCCGGGGTGTTTCCAGCGTGGCGTTCAGGAAATTTTCAAGTGTCTGACCATCGGGGTCGATAAAGACGATCGGGTTGTTGTTCACCATTGCATACAGATTCAGCCCGTCCACAGCGCCGCCAGGGTCGGCACTGACCCATCGCTGCAACCACGGCGCGTAATAGCGGGCGCCATAGTAATAAAGCCCGCTGCGGTCCATTTCCTTGCCTGAGTAGCGAATCGTCTTGTAGTCGGCCTCTACCGCCGAACGCGCCGCCCACCATGCGGTGCCGCCAAACGGGTAATAACATTCAAGGCTGATCAAGGCACCGTCGCGGTCCAGTTCGTGTGTGCTGGACCCCAAATGATCGTCGAGGCTATAGCGCAATTGATCCGGCTCCAGGTCATCCGGCTGGCCGCTGACCCAGTGCAGGCATCGAACATTGCCGAAAGCGAGTGGCAGCGTGACGACGTGCAGCACACTGGCGTCGTCGCGGGTGTGAATCTCCAGCCCCGGCAGGTAAAGCACTTCACGGCTGTGGGTTATTGAGCGGGTATGGGTGAGGTAGCGTTTGCACACCCGTTCGCCCTGGCTGTAGAGGTAGGTTTCCTGATCGTCCGCCAAGCCGTTGCCGTGGGTGAGCAGGGTCACCTTTTCCAGTTCATCGTGGGCATTCCAGCTCAGGGGTTGGGTACCCTCCTGCAGCAATAGCTGGTTTCCATGCCGGTCAAAGTGGCGCTCGAAATCCGGTTCCGGGTCGCCGGTTTTCCAGCGCACGCCACGGTTGCTGTCACGGTCGATTCGCATGTGCTGCGTAAAATTGTTGCCCTCACGCTGATGACGCAGCGTGGTCAGGTTATTGCCCTCATCGTAGGTGTAGTGTTCTGTGTAGCCATAACGACGGCCAGAGTCGATCGGCTGCATCGGGGTCGGCAACCCGGGGCGCAGATTGGGGATCTCTGCTTCGAAACCGCTGGCGCTGATCAGCCGGTAGAGTGAGTCATAGAGAAAGTTGCGGTGACCGTCGACGCGCTGGTTGGCACCGTACACCGTGGTCAGTGTGTGATCCTCGATGCGTAGAACATTGCCTGTGCGGTCATAGAAATATCGCAGGTTTTGCTGCAAGGCCTCGTCGGGTTTACCGGACTTGAGCGAGTCCAGGCGACCGTCGGCCGGGTCGAAGCGCCATTGGCTGATGATGCCGTTGCCGGCCACTTGTGTATGGATCTGGCCGGCCGCGTTGTACTGCGCATCCTGTAGAACACATTGCGGCTCATGGTCCTTGAGTTGCAAAAACACCTGCTTGAGTTGCCCGGCGATGTCGTAGTGCTGGTGTTGTTGGTGGCCACCGGCATCGGTCTGTGTCAATACCGCACCGAGCGGACTGTAGGTGCTGCTGCTGATGAAGGGGCCAACCTCGGCAATCGTTCGGGTTTCACTCAACGGCGCGCCTTGCAGGTTGAAGCAGCTCAATTCGAGCCACCCTGCCGGATCGACGTGTTTGATCATCTGGCCACGCACATTGCAGGCCGGATCGGCCGATGCGTCGGCATAGGTGAAGGTTTCCACGTCAGGCCGGGAGTTTTGCGCGACGGCCACCACACGTAATTGAGAATCGTAGCTCGTGCGCCAATGGTGATCGCGCCCGTCCCAACGCTGCAATGTTTCACCGGCCAGCCCCGGCAAGCTCAGCCCGCTGCCGGCATCGACGCTGTTCACTTTCAACGGTTGACCGGACAAGCTGTAGACCGTAGCGAGGTTGGGTGTTGAACCGGTGTTGAACAGACGCGGATCCCATTGAGCGATCGATTGCCCTGCCCGGTTGTAACATTGACGAGAGACAAGGCTTTCAACATCACCGCCGACCGTGTTTCGCAGGTACGCCACCTGTCTCATACACAGTGTGCGAGGGTCGTGGGCCAACAATATAGGCGTACCTTGGTGCATTGATCAGTCACTCGTTGCCATGTCGTCGTTCGATTCAAGCGGCTTTTCGTTTGACTGTACGGGCTTGCCGTGCCAGGAACTGGTTGTCCGTAGTGCTCATCTCCCTGTACCAGGCCAGGCCTGTTTGAGCGCGAGCGATGTAATCCAGGGTCGTTCGGGTCTGCGCCTGCAACACTGACCGATGAATCGGGGCAAGGGTCTTTGGCGAGGTCATGAAGTTGACGTTGGGGAGTTGGTCAGCTGGATAAATGACATCGGTGCCCAACGCGTTGAACGCGGCGTCGGCACTGGCCCAGCGCTCCTCGACAGTGCTCTTCCACTCGGTGAGCATGCCTTCTATTTTGTTGATTTTGACGGGGTCGAGACGGTTCTTGATGTCCTCTGCCTCTATGGCCCGTTGAAACGAATTGATCGCGCCAGGGATGATCGACAGCCATGAGGCCATCACTCTGTTCATCATGAAGCCAGGGTTCAATGTCGAATTGAGCGCCGGGCGAATGACCTGATCCCTGATCGATTTCCAGTTGGCTTTCACGTCTCTGGCGGCAGGAGCCAAACCCAACTCTTGATCAATGGCGGCAATGGACATCGTCGAGGTTTGCGGGATCAGCGCACCGGAGGTCAGCCCCATGCCACTGGTCATCGGATTTTCCAATGCCCCGGCTACATCTCCGCCAAGGTTGCCGCCGATCAATGCGTTGGGGTCGGTGAATTGCAGTGCGTGAGAGGCCTGAGGAAGTACGAGGCCGGCTTGCCCGCTGCCCATGACGCCCCCCTCATAGCCGATTGCACCTTTGATGCCCTCAACCACCAGGCCTTTCACCAGATTTTTTCCAATATTTGTTTGATGAATGACGTTGTCGAGTTGCTGGAGTGTCTGGTCGGCGTAGCCATTGAGGGCGGAGATGAACCTCGAGTAGTTGTAAATCACACTCTCCGCTTTCGTCTCGCCGGTGTGATCCACATAGCGCAGTGGATTGTTCCCGACAAACTGATACAGGTTCAGCCCGTCCGCCGCCCCCGCAGGATCAGCACTCACCCAACGCTGCAACCACGGTGCGTAGTAGCGAGCGCCGTAGTAATAAAGCCCGCATTCATCCATTTCCTTGCCTGAATAGCGGATGGTTTTGTAGCCCACCTCCAGTAATGACGCGGCCTTCAGCCAGGCGGTGCCGCCGAACGGGTAGTAGCCTTCGTGGCTGATCAATCTGGCGGCCTGGTCCAGCTCCATGAGGCAGGAACCCAACTGATCGTCGAGGGTGTAGCGCAGTTGATCCTGATCGATCCCGTCGGGTTTTTTGCTCGCCCAGTGCAGGCAGCGGACGCAGCCCCGACCACCCGGCAACGTTATGACGTGCAGCGTTTCGCCGTCGTCCCGGGTGCGGATTTCCAGCCCCGGCAAGTAGATCACCTGACGAAAATGGGTGAGAGTCGAGCCTTGCCATTCATGGCGCTTGAGAAGCCGTACACCCTGACTGTAGCGATACGATTCCTCATCGTTAGCGTTGTTCTCACGTTCGACCAGCGTCGCCGATGCCAGTTGATCGCGACTGTTCCAGTGCAAAGACCTGCCCGAGGCCAAGACCTGCTGATTGCCGTGGCGGTCGAACAGACTGTCGAAATCAGGGGCTGGATCTGCTTCTTTCCAGCGCACACCACGGTTGCTGTTCGGGTCGATGAACATCTTGTGGGTGTAACCGCCCACAGCACGCTCATGGGTCAACTTGATCAGGCTTCCGCCTTCGTCGTACTCGTAGCGCTGTTTATAGTTGAGGTGATTGTTGGGATCACTCGGCAAAGGGCGTCCCGGCATTTCAGAGCCTGGGGTGGCGTCACGGCCGGTGGCGCTGGTCAGCTGGTAGAACGAGTTGTGAGTGAATGTACGGCGGCCATTGATGAGCTGATTACAGTGGTACACCGGTTCAAAGGTCAGATCGTCGATATGCAGCACATTACCGACCCGGTCGTAAACGTACTCAAAGTGCTGGAGCAGATCCTGCCCGGGCACACCGGCGGTGAAGGTCGTAAGACGAGCATCGGCCTCGTCGTATAGCCAGCGGCTGAATACGTTGTTGCCGGCACGTTGCTCAATGATCTGGCCGGCCGCGTTGTACCGGGCCGCTTCAAGTACAGCCTGCCAGGTGCCTGTGGGTTCAAGCAGCAGGTGAACCTGTTGCAGTTGACCGGCGATGTCGTATCGCATCCGTTGCTGATGATGGAAGGCATCGGTCTGGGTCAGCAACGCGCCGTGCGGGTTGTAGGTCCGGCTGCTGGCGAAAGTACCGGCCTCGGTGACGGTTCGGCTGTCGCGCAATGGCTGGCCCTTGAGGCTGAAGCTGCTGAACTCGAGTGCGCCGCTGGGGTCGGTTTGTCGGATCATCCGGCCGCGAAGATTGTAGTTCGGGTCAGCCAGTGCAGAGGCGTAGGTGTCAGTATCAACGACGCCGTGTCCGCTCTCTTCAAGCATGAGCATGCGCAATTGGTTGTCGTAAGTGCTGCGCCAATGATTGCCGCGTCCATCCCAGCTCTGGAGGACTTCACCGGCCAGACCCTTCAGGTTTGTGCGCCTGCCGGCGTCGACGCTGTCAACGTTTACCGGGTGCCCGGCAAGGTCGTAAATCGTCGACAGGTTGGGCCTGGAGGCGTTGGCCAGCCGCGCGTCCCGTTGTTCCACCAGCCGCCCGAGCGTATCAAAGCGTTGCCGGGTGATGTGGGTTTCCACGGGGCCGTCCGGCACAGAGCGCAAGTAGGTCATCTGGCGCACGGTCAGGCGCCGCCCATCAACGGCCTTCACCAACGGTGTTTTCCAGTCGACCGTGCGACTCATCGCTTGCCTGCCTTGGACCCTCGCGAGTCCGGCGGGACAAAGGTGTCATTGAAATCCAGCTTGGCGGTGTACCAGGGGTGGATGATTTCCAGCGCAGTATCCGCCTTGGCGTTGATGATCTTGATCAGGCGACCCAGGACGTCGTAGTAACATTTATCGTGATAGCCAAAATTCCTGAAAGAGTGGTCATGGATGTAGCCATAAGCATTAGCGAAATAGGGGCGATAAGTGCGTACCGCCAACCCCTTGTTGTTGTATTCCACGCGTTCGCTGATGCGCCAGCGTTGCTCGGCGTGCGCCTCCTTCGGCTGGCCGTTTTCGATCACCAATTCGCCGTTTTCCACCACATAGGCCTCGCCAGGCTCGACGCGTTGCTGGGTTTGCAAGGACCGTCCGAAACCGTCGATGATGTTCAGGTCGACGTGGATTTGCGACGCCTGTTCGTCGTAGTAATCGCGATCGGCAGTCAGCACCACGCTGTGCACCGGTACGCGAACGATGGATTGCAGCAAGTCCCACAATGCCTGTTCTGCCGGCGTCCGGGACGTGCGCCTGGCCAGGCGCCGTCGGGCACTGGCGCGAATGTGAAGGTCGGGCAGCACGTAGCCTTGCAGGATCCACTCAGTGAGCCAGTCAGGTGTCTGCTTCACTGCATCAGGGAGCGTGCCCATCCAGCTGAACAGGTCCTTGCGAAAGGTACTGGCGGCATTTTGCAGCGCGTCCTTGGGAGATTCGATTGCCGTTGCGGGGCTGGAATCTTCGGGGCGGGTGTAGTTGGCAATCGGCAGGAAGCCGGCGGGCGCGCCGTTTTCCGTTCCGTAATAGGTGATGGTGTGCGGGCCGGACGGATCGTAAAGGGCTTCTTCAACGTTTTCGTTGGCATCAATGATGCGCAGCGGTTGCAGTGAGTGATAGTCGTACTTTAAGAGGGTGGTACAGCCATCCGGTTGTTCGACGCTGAGGGTCGCGAAAGCGTAATCGTCGCTGCTCGCTTTGGTTACGCCATGGCTCGGGGTTTCATTGTATTGGGTCACCCGGTAGAAGCGTTCGAGGCCTGCATACTGGGCAAAGTTGTATTGGCTGGACCAAAGATTTCTTTGCTGGTCTTCTTCCTCATCGGCCTCTTTGTTCGTCCCGAGAATCAGCGGCATCGACAAATAACCAATCTTCGTCAGTTCAGCCCGGATGTCGATTGGAGGGCTCACATCGCTGTAGACATCCAGCGCCGTCTTGTTCAATTGCGCCATTTCCAGCGGGCCTGCCAGCGCTTCGAAGCTAGCCGTGCCGTCGGGCATTATCGTGCGGTCTTGGGTTTCGAGGTAGCGTTGCACCGTTTGTGAGGTCAGCTCCCGCTGAGCTTCCCATTCGACTGATTTGAACGAGTCCATGAACTGTTCATAATCAATGGCTTCGGGGTTCAGCCCCGTCGGTGCCTGGCCCTTGGGCAAGACCAGTGCATTGCCGCGTTGCTGATAGGGCAGGCCGAGCCTCCAGCCTTGCAGATCGACCAAATGAATAAACGCAGCGCAGGTTTCGGCCAGGTAGTAGAACTGTTGAGCCCGGTCATGGGCGTCGCTCCACCATTTGCGTTCATCCACATCGGAAAAGGGTGGCTCATCCAGTTCAGTCAGGCGTCGGGCATAACTGACCGTGATGCTGTGGGTCGTCAGCCCGAACGCATCCCGACCCAGGTTCACGACATGCCGGCACAGCGGGTCATTGATAAAACGCTCATAGCGGTAGCTGATGCTTTCCAGTTGCGACACCATTAACACCGGGGCAGGATCGTGCTGACCGCGCTCACGCACTTGGCGCACGATGTAGCGGGATTGTTCGACCAGGAACGGGGTGGTCGGGTCATTCGCCGCGTAGGTTTCCACGCGCAGCACAGTGCCGGCGAGTGCGCGGGCGATTCCGTGCATAGTGGCTTCATCGTCAGGCGTAATGAGTTCTTCACACTCGTCGCCCGGGTGATAACGACAAAACAACGTGTCGCCCAGCGGGTGCGCCTTATCGTCACCGTTGAAGTAACCCTCGTCAGGCATGTCGATCTGTTGGCCGGTATGAGACCAGGTGCAGACCAGCGCCGGCGCGGTAAAGCTTTCGTCTTCGTCCGAGCCGATCTCGCTGTCAGTCTGGTGCAGCCGCCCGAAACCACGAAATTCCCGATCCCGGTCGTCGTAGTAACCCTGAAAGTAGCGGAAAAACTGATTCAGCCGATTGCCGGTGATTTCATCGAGCTGGCTTTGATGGCTCACCACTTGAATGGGGAAGGGCAGGTGACAGGTGAGATGGGTCGTGGTTTTTTCGTCCAGCCATTCTTGCGCCGAACTGCGATACACCACCTCGGTACTGCATCCCATGTTGTTATTGCTGGCGATCATCAGATAGGGCTTGGCGCCAACGAAGTCATAGCGCCAGTGCCGGGGTTTGATGTGGGGAACGGTCAGGATCAGGCTGGCGCAGCCCAGGCCTTGCAGGTCGGCGAGGGTCACTTGGCACAGGTGGTCGTAACGCACGCCTTCGGGCCAGGAAACACCAATGGGGGTCAGTTCAAAACCATTGCCGCCCCGGTTGAGATAAATCTCGAACCCGTCGGAATTCAGATAGATCAGCGCCGGTGCGCCCGAGCCGTTCAGATCGGCGATGCGCACACGCGCCGCGTCGAAGGTCGCGTCATCGAATGTCGGCCCTTCGATGACAAATCCAGTGCCGAATGTGCCGTTCCCAAGGTTCGGCCAGCATTTGATTTCGTCGTGGCGGATGCGGCACAACTCGGTGGTGTCGCTGCCCAGGAGGTTGCCCATAAACACCAGTTCGCTGCGTGCGTTGCTGATCAATGGCAGGCGGTCATCATCCGGCGTGTGAGCGACGTCTTCGCCTTTGGCAAAACCTTCCTCGCGCCGGCTGGCGTACAGGCGTACGGAGTTGGGGCCGATCAGTGCCAGCGAGCTGAGGCCATCGCCCTGCACGTCACCCAACTGTGAGACGGCGTTGAAAAACTCCAGCGGGAACGCTTTGAACGGAATAAACCCTGACCAGCTCCGATCCGGGTTCAATGCATGGAAACCCGCTACGCCGGGTTGGGCGATGACCCAGTCCAGGCGTCCGTTTCCGGTCAGGTCCATCAGGGCTTGATGGGTTTGCTTGCGGCGGTCGGCGACAGGGATGTCGTCGAGCGCAGTCCACGGGCCGTAGGTGATGCGATCACCACCGGTGCGGTCACGCAAGGGTTCGCGGTAGTACCAGCATTGGTCGTAGCGACACAGGAAACCTGGCAGTCCCTCACCGAACAGGTCGACGCATTGAGAGTGCTGGCCGTCCTCGATAGCCGGCATGTGGTCGAACGGGAAAAACACGGCGGGCAGAGTATTGAGTTCAGCACCTGAATACTCGAACTCTATCGGCGGAATGTTTTCCACGGCGCCGCTGGCGGCGTACGTCTGGTAATGCGCCGCGGTGATTTGGCTGTAAGACCAGGGGCCGGTGTTGCCCGAATACTCCAGCAGCAAGCGACGGACCAACGCCGGCTCGTCACCCAGTTCCGCAAAGCGGTGAAACATCAGCACCTGCTGGCAAAGACGGCGGGTGCCGACTTCAAAGCCTTGGCCATAAGACGAAAACGGATCCGGACGCTTCAGCCAGGGACTGAGTGTTTCACTGTCGTAGACCGGTTTTTCGGTCAGGGATCGGGTGCGCTCGCCATAATCGAATACCACGAGGAAGTGCCATGAAGGCGGCGCTGATGTGAGTACGTTCCAACCATACAAATGGCTGCTGGCCTCAAAGTTGCCATACAACACTCGATGCACATAGCGTTGGGCCCGGTAGTCGTGCGGGGCGGGCTCGTCGGCAGGGTCCTCCGCCTTGTACTCGTAGCAGATGTGCTCGCCGCGGGCGTTCATGCTTTCCTGCAGCAGCCAGGCAACCACCCGATCCGGTTGTTGCGGGTCTGCCTTGCGCGCGGTGTCGACCTTGCCAAACAGGTGCAGGCTGCCATCGGCCCCATGCACCAGCCAGAAACCTTGGGGGTTGACCTCGGAGCACCAGAATTCGATGACATCAAACGTGGTTTCGACTCGGGGTCGATATTGCACGACCCGATGGGCACCGATGGGCAAACCGCGGTATTCAGATGCGTCCCGCGACTTGATCTTGCCGTCAGCGTCGCGTTCGGCGATCAACTCCTCGCCGGAGGCACTGAGGAACACATCATCATCGGTGTAGCGCGGCACGCCTTTGCTGGTCTGGCGGGTAAAGGCGCTGAGGTTCAAATGCCAACCGACACCGAACGGCCCGTTTCCTGATTGGCTGCTATAGCTCAGGGAAAGTTGCGGGTCCCAACCGCGTCCCGGCGAAAGCGCCAGCGGCAACTCGAATGAGGCGCCACCGGTGGGGCCAACCTTGCCCCAGCTTTTGCCGATGCTGGCGATCGAGGCACTCTTGGCAATCGAGGGTTCAGTGATACTCAGGGACGCTTGCTCTTGCATGGGGCTGATCCTGTTTGGCCGGGCGTTCGTCCGTGGCGATGGTGTCGCTGACTGAAGCAGACGCTAACAAGAGGGGAGCCGTAAGTAACCTGTCAGATCTGACAGGGAGAGGGGGTTTCTCCAGATCGAATGGCTATAAAAAATAGCGGTTCAATGCCATTGGTGTTATTCACAGGCAAAAAAAAGCGGCCGGGTCGCCTTTTCAGGCAACCCGGCCGCTGTTTGGCCCGATGAAGCGCTTACTGCACTTCTACTGCCAGACTTTCACTGATCTTCTTCTGCCAGATCGCAGGACCGGTGATGTGAACCGACTCGCCTTTGCTATCAACCGCAACCGTTACCGGCATGTCTTTCACGTCGAACTCGTAGATGGCTTCCATCCCCAGTTCTGCGAAGGCAACAACGCGGGATTTCTTGATGGCTTGCGCCACCAGGTAAGCCGCGCCGCCGACTGCCATCAGGTAAACGGCTTTGTGGTCCTTGATCGCTTCGATAGCGGTAGGGCCACGCTCGGATTTGCCGATCATGCCCAGCAGGCCGGTTTGCTCGAGGATCTGACGGGTGAACTTGTCCATCCGCGTGGCGGTGGTCGGACCGGCAGGGCCAACCACTTCTTCGCGCACCGGATCAACCGGGCCGACGTAGTAGATGAAGCGACCCTTGAGGTCCACCGGCAAGGTTTCACCCTTGTTCAGCATCTCGACCATGCGCTTGTGCGCCGCGTCGCGACCGGTGAGCATCTTGCCGTTGAGCAGGACGGTTTCGCCCGGCTTCCAGCTCTGCACTTCTTCCGGGGTCAGGGTGTCGAGGTTGACGCGACGGGCCGACGGACCGGCTTCCCAGACGATTTCCGGGTAGGCGTCCAGCGGTGGCGCTTCCAGCGAGGCCGGGCCGGAACCGTCGAGCACGAAGTGCGCGTGACGGGTGGCGGCGCAGTTGGGGATCATGCACACCGGCAACGAAGCGGCGTGGGTCGGGTAATCCATGATCTTCACGTCGAGCACGGTGGTCAGGCCACCCAGACCCTGGGCGCCGATGCCCAGTTGGTTGACCTTCTCGAACAGCTCCAGACGCATTTCTTCGATGCGGTTCTGCGGGCCACGCGCTTTCAGCTCGTGAATGTCGATGGATTCCATCAACACTTCCTTGGCCATCACCGCGGCTTTCTCGGCGGTGCCGCCGATGCCGATGCCGAGCATGCCCGGTGGGCACCAGCCGGCGCCCATGGTCGGAACGGTCTTCAATACCCAGTCGACGATCGAGTCGGACGGGTTGAGCATGGCCATTTTCGACTTGTTCTCGGAACCGCCGCCCTTGGCTGCCACGTCCACTTCCACGGTGTTACCCGGAACGATGGAGTAGTGGATAACGGCCGGGGTGTTGTCCTTGGTGTTTTTACGAGCGCCCGCCGGGTCGGCGAGGATCGAGGCACGCAGTACGTTTTCCGGCAGGTTGTAAGCCCGGCGCACGCCTTCGTTGATCATGTCGTCCAGGCCCATGGTGGCGCCATCCCAACGTACATCCATGCCCACACGAACGAATACGGTGACGATGCCGGTGTCCTGGCAGATCGGGCGGTGGCCGGTGGCACACATGCGCGAGTTGATCAGGATTTGCGCGATGGAGTCGCGGGCGGCCGGCGATTCTTCACGCAGGTAGGCTTCGTGCATCGCCTGGATGAAGTCAACGGGGTGGTAGTAGGAAATGAACTGCAGGGCGTCGGCAACGCTCTGAATCAGGTCGTCTTGCTTGATCACGGTCATGAGTCGCGCTCCTCTAAAAGACGGGAACATTCAATAAGGTGCTTGCAGCTTGGGTGCATCGGTCGGTTGCAAGCACCTTTCAAGGCACGCCGGACAAGCTGGCGCGACGCTAAAAAGGCGCGGCAGTATACCGCGCCTCGCGGGCGGGTACACGCGCCGGCAGGCAATCGTTGGTCGCATACACCCCGATCTCTCTGGCCGCAGGCTTCGCCAGCTGCTACTGGTAGGTGAGAAGGGGGAGGGCGGGCCATGCTTTTGACGTCAGTTTTTTGCCCCGAAAATTGAATGGTCATTTGTCCGGCTCGCCACTAAAGTGGCAGTCGGCCTGTAGAGTAGGACACTCAAACAGCCTCTTTTCGCATGGTGAGTCAACGATTGACCCATAACGCCATCCAACGGCTTTTACTCAAACGCTTTGCCCTCGCTGCCGGCACTTACGCCCTGGCTTTGATGTTGCTGTGGCTGGCATTTTTCACCGGCCACTACAACGAACCCGCAACCAGTGTTGCTGTCGGCACGGCCATGGTGATCATCAGCCAGGCGGCGTTGTTCGCGGTGTTTTACAGCGGCTGCAACCTGCGCTTTTCCGACCCCAGCCTGACCGAAGTGCAAGTGCTGATGGGGCTGGGCTGGCAAACCTGGCTGATCGCCAATCTGGATGAAGCACGCGGCGCGTTCCTGGTGTTCTATGTACTGATTCTGCTGTTCGGGCTGTTCCATCTGTCTCGCCGGGCGTTGGTGCGGTGTGCGCTGTTGGTGTTTTTCAGTTTCAGCGCGATCACGCTGTGGGAGGGCTACCGCTTTCAATTGCCCGACCCGGCGCTGGCCGGGTTGCAAGTGTCTGTGCTGTTTATCGTGTTGATCTGGCTGGTGCTTTACGCCCGCTATGTCCAGGCGTCGCGTCAACGCATGCGGCAACGGCGCTTCGCGTTGCAAGCGCACCAGGACACCCTGCGCGGGATGATGCGCCAGCTTGAAGACCTGGTCGCCACCGACGAACTCACCGGGCTGTTCAACCGCCGCCATTTCCTGCGCCTGGCTTCCCGCGAACTCAATGCCATGGACGCCGGCGTGATGCATGGCCTGGCGTTGATCGACCTCGACCACTTCAAACGCATCAATGATGTGCACGGTCACGCGGCGGGCGACCAGGTCTTGCAAGCCTTTGCCGGTGTCGCGACCGCATGCCTGCGCGACGGCGACGTGCTGGCGCGTTATGGCGGCGAAGAATTCGTGGTGCTGGTGCCCGATTGCGATGCCGAACGCTTGACCGCGTGCTGTGAACGGTTGCGTATCGCCTTCACCGATGTCGAGTTGATCGGCCTCAATGTCGCCCATCTCAGCTTGTCGGCGGGCATGACGTTGCTGGAACTGGGCGACGATCTCGACGATGCCTTGCAGCGCGCGGATCAGGCGCTTTATCGCGCCAAGCGTGACGGACGCAACCGGTGCGCAGCGGCCTGGGAGAACGTCGATGCCTGAGTTACGCGTCGGCGAGCGTCACTTTACGGTGACGTCGGGCAGTAATCTGCTCGATGCCTTGAATCAAAACGGCGTGCCAGTGCCCTACAGTTGCCGCGCCGGCAGTTGCCATGCCTGCCTGGTGCAATGTGTACAAGGGCTACCGATTGACAGCCGCCCGGATGCCTTGAGCGCGCAGCAGCGTCAGCAAGGCTGGCGCTTGGCGTGCCAGTGCCAGGTGGTCGAGGACCTGCAGGTGCACACCTTCGACCCGCAACAGGACGGTCGTCCGGCCGAGGTGGCCGCTGTGGATTGGTTGAGCGCCAGTGTGTTGCGTTTGCGCCTGACCCCCGAGCGCCCTTTGCGCTACAACGCCGGTCAACATCTGGTGTTGTGGGCCGGCAACGTGGCGCGGCCTTATTCATTGGCCAGCCTGCCGGAAGAAGACCGCTTTCTGGAGTTTCACCTTGATTGCCGTCAGCCGGGGGCATTCAGCGATGCGGCCCGTCAGTTGAAAATCGGCGATTCGATTCGCCTCGGCGAACTGCGCGGCGGGGCCTTGCACTACGATCCGGACTGGCACACTCGCCCGCTGTGGCTGTTGGCCGCCGGTACCGGTTTGGGGCCGCTGTTTGGCGTGTTGCGCGAAGCGCTGCGTCAGGATCATCAAGGGGCTATCCGCGTCATTCACCTCGCCCATGATGCCAATGAGCATTACCTGGCCAAACCCCTGCAAGCCATCGCCGAGGGCCGTGAAAACCTCAGCGTCGAACACTGGACCCCGGCCGAGTTGCCGCAGGCATTGGCGCAACTGCGGCTTGTCTCCCGGCAAACCCTGGCCTTAGTCTGCGGAGCCCCCGACAGTGTCGACGCCTTTTCCCGGCGCCTGTACCTCGCGGGTTTGCCGCGCAATCAACTGCTGGCCGATGTGTTCCTGCCTCGTGGTTGAGCGCTGATTTTTCAGACGCGAGACCCACCATGACCGATGCCATCCAGATTGAACGCGAACGCGGTGTGCTGACGCTGCGCCTGAATCGCCCCGAAAAGAAAAACGCCCTGACGCGCGCCATGTACAGCCACTTGGCCGAAGCACTGAAACAGGCCGACACCAACCCCGAAATCAACGCCGTGCTGATCGCCGGCAGCGCCGAGTGCTTCACCGCCGGCAACGACATCGCCGACTTCATCCAGCAACCGCCGGGCAACCTCGACAGTCCGGTGTTTCATTTCATGCTCAATTTGCTGGAATGCCGTAAACCGGTAATCGCTGCGGTGGCGGGTGCGGCGGTGGGGATTGGCACGACGATGCTGCTGCATTGCGATCTGGTGTATGTCAGTCGGGATGCTCGCCTGAGGATGCCGTTCGTTAATCTCGGGTTGTGTCCGGAGTTCGGCTCCAGCTTGCTCCTGCCACGTTTGATTGGGCATGCCAAAGCGGCGGAGTTGTTGCTGCTGGGTGAAGGGTTCAGCGGTGAACAAGCGGCGGAGTGGGGAATTGCCACCGAGGCGTTGGGCAGTGGCGAAGCAGCGTTGGCCAAGGCGCGGGAGATGGCGTTGCGCTTTGAATCGTTGCCACCGGAAGCGGTGCGCATCAGCAAGCAATTGATGAAAGCGCCGGACCGGGAATTGCTGCGCAAGGTGATAGAAGAAGAGGGCGCGTTATTCACCCAGCGGCTGCGGTCGCCGGAAGCGATGGCGGCGTTGACCGGGTTTATAAAGCGGCATTGAATCTTCGGTGATCTTCGATCGTTCCCACGCTCCGCGTCCGTTTTTGGGACGCGGAGCGTCCCGGGTTGCATTCCCACGCGGAGCGTGGGAACGATCAGCAAAAAGCCCCGCCATTCACATGGTGGGGCTTTTGTTTTCAGCGGCCGGTCACTCAGACCATCGGGTCGCCAACGTGCAGGATTTTCATCCCGTTGGTGCCGCCGATGGTGTGGTAGCTGTCGCCCTTGGTCAGGATGACCCAGTCGCCTTTCTCCACAACGCCGCGCTTGAGCAACTCGTCGATCGCGGCCTGGCTGACTTGCTCAGGCGGCAGCGATGCCGGGTCGAACGGTACGGTGTAGACGCCGCGGAACATGGCCGCGCGGGCCTGTGTTTCGCGGTGCGGGGAGAACGCGTAGATCGGCACCGAAGAACGGATGCGCGACATGATCAACGGCGTGTAGCCACTCTCGGTCAGGGCGATGATCGCCTTCACGCCCGGGAAGTGGTTGGCGGTGTACATGGCCGCCAGCGCGATGCTCTGGTCGCAGCTTTCGAACACTTTGCCGATACGGTGGCTGGAGGTCTTGCTGGTCGGGTGCTTTTCAGCCCCGACGCAGATGCGGGCCATCGCCTGCACAGCTTCCAGCGGGTACAGACCGGCAGCACTTTCGGCCGAAAGCATCACGGCGTCGGTGTAGTCGAGCACGGCGTTGGCTACGTCGGACACTTCGGCGCGAGTCGGCATCGGGTTCTGGATCATCGACTCCATCATCTGGGTCGCCACGATCACAGCCTTGTTGTGGCGGCGTGCGTGCAGAATGATTTTCTTCTGAATGCCCACCAGCTCGGCATCGCCGATTTCCACACCCAAATCACCACGGGCAACCATGACCGCATCGGACGCCTGGATCAGCGCGTCGAGGGTTTCATCGTCGGCCACGGCTTCGGCGCGTTCGATCTTCGCCACCAGCCAGGCAGTACCGCCGGCCTCGTCGCGCAGTTGACGGGCGTATTCCATGTCGGCGGCGTCACGCGGGAAGGACACGGCGAGGTAGTCGACTTCCATCTCGGCAGCGAGCTTGATGTCGGCCTTGTCTTTCTCGGTCAGGGCCGGTGCGGTCAAACCACCGCCGCGACGGTTGATGCCTTTATGGTCGGACAGCGGACCGCCGATCAGCACGGTGCAGTTCAGCTCGGTGGCGGTGGCGGTATCAACGCGCATTACCACGCGACCGTCGTCGAGCAGCAGCTCGTCGCCCACGCCGCAGTCTTTGACCAGGTCCGGGTAGTCGATGCCGACCACTTGCTGGTTGCCTTCGGTCAGAGGATGGCTGGTGGAGAAGGTGAATTGATCACCGATCTTCAGCTCGATCTTCTTGTTGGCGAATTTGGCGATACGGATTTTCGGGCCTTGCAGGTCACCCAGCAGGGCAACGAAGCGGCCGTGCTTGGCAGCGAGGTCACGCACCAGCTTCGCGCGAGCCTTGTGCTCGTCGGGGGTGCCGTGGGAGAAGTTCAGGCGGGCGACGTCCAGGCCAGCCAGAATCAGCTGTTCGAGAACTTCCGGCGAGTTACTGGCCGGGCCAAGGGTAGCGACGATTTTGGTACGACGGACGGACATGCAAAGACTCCTGAGTTCAAGCGCTGAGTGAGGCTACTATCATCTTTGGGTGTAGTCATTGTTCATGTGCACTACTTATTCGTTTGTTTATTGAAATGAACATTCCTGAAGATTTTCGCCAGCAGGCCGATACAGCGCTCAAGACAGGAGATCCCCCCATGCGATTTGCGCTCATTGCCGTCCTTGCCCTCAGTGTGACGGGTTGTGCCCGTTGGTCGATGAACCATCATTTGAATCTCGCGTACAGCGCCTACGACCGTGGCAATTGCGAGCAGGTCATGCTCGAACTGTCGAAAGTCGAGCGCTCCAGCCGTGCGCGGCCTTATGTGTGGCCGGAAGTGTCGATGATGCGCGGCCAGTGCCTGGAACGGCAGATGCTGTTTGTCGATGCGGCGCAGACTTACCAGTACATCATTGCGACCTACCCGCAAAGCGAATACGCCTACCGCGCCCGCGCTCGTCTGGAAACCCTGCAGAGTACGGGCCATTATCCGGTTCGCAGCGCCGCGAACCCACGCCCGGCGACGTACTGATTTCAGTTAGCCCTGGCCGCTCGGCGGGGGTGAGCTATAGTCCAGAAGATCGGTTTTAGAGGCTTGCCTTTCCTTTAAAGCCGAGGTCATACCTGTGATCGGCAGGAGTAAGCGTCAGCGGTTGCATGACTGTCGCACCGGGAACGGGGAGAGCGTGCCTTCGCTTCCATGGATTAAATGGAAGAGAGCCCGTTCCGAAGCATTAGTGCGGCCCTGCTTAAGGGCCTTGCTGGGCCATTTTCGCATGTTTACCGACCGCCGAATCGAGCGGCATCAGCTGCCGTATTTCTTGAGAGTGTTCAACAGCGTCACCGACAAACCCATCGGCTTTCTCGGCAACGTGTCTGCAGACGGGCTGATGCTTATCAGTCAGTTGCCCATGATGGTGGGGGTCGACTTTGACCTGCGCCTGAAAATCCCCGCCGCCGACGGTTGCCAGCAGGTCATCGACCTGACGGCGAGTTGCCTGTGGTGTCATGAAGACGCAACTCCCCACCACTATGACGCCGGGTTCAGCCTGCAACGGGCACCGCCGGAGTTTGGGCAACTGGTGGAGGCGTTGACGCAGTACTTCAGTTTTCAGCCGTTGCCGGCGTCTGCCTGAGTTAAGCGGCGCTCTCACTATTGCCATCGCGGGCTTGCCCGCGATGGCGTCAGCACAGGCGCCTGATATCTGAAGCTCAGGCCGTCTTGATCGCCTTCTCGTTATCCAGCGACCGCTCCACCAGCATCAACCCCAACTCACTCATCCGGTAAATCGCCATCGCCAGATGCCGCGGCGTGTTGTCCAGGCTTTCCGCCAGGTCGAGCAGCAGAATGCTGACCGTCGAAAACGTTTCGTAGGTCTCGATGGTCAAGGCTTCGGGATTGGCGTCCGGGACAACGGTGAACATTTTCATGGCGCGGTCCTGGGAAGTGCGAAGGGTTTCTGCGTCGGGTTTGAGGTAATGGTCGAGCGCCTTGTCGGCGGCGGCGTGGAGCTTTCTTGAATCGAGGGTGGCGTAGGGGGAAACCGGGTCGGTTTCGGGGGGTGGATTGGGTGTTGGTTTGAACATGATTGTATTGCCTCTATTAGGGCTACCACCGATTCGCGACTAAACGAAGGGGTGGCGGCTGTACGCAGGTTAGTCGACCGGGAGGCATACGAAAACCGGCGCGCCCGAGGGCGCCCTGCGCACAACCACCATCGAGTGCGGGGATAGGGAATACCCGACTGGATGACGCTTATGCACCTTCATATGTCTACCGGGCGACTAAACCCGATCGCTGAGTGGCAGCGACACGGATCAAGTTACGGGGCAAGGCCAAGGTGCACAAGCCGGCGGATTCTGGCGGATGTGTAGTCCGTTGCGCAAGGCGTTGTAGTCACTTGGCGAGGGCCTGAAAAATCGGGATGAAGCTCAATTTGATGATCATGCCGTTCATCGGAACTGTCAGATTTTACAGGTAGGCAGCGTCCCTGTGCGCGAAGTAGAAAGGCACTTACGGTCTGCGCAGAACATTAGGGACGAACAGCAATCATGTCAGAAGATAAAGACACTACCGAAGTTGGCAACGCCTCTGAACCTGGGATTCTGGTTTCCCGGCCCTATGTAAGCAAGCAGGAGAACTTTTCAAACTACATGAGGTTGGAAGGGGGAGGGCATGCCAACCATTACATCAGAGTTGTTGATGCTTTTACCGGCGCAACGTGTAGCGGTGAGGTACACATGACCGGTGCCGGTCAATTTTTTCTCCAGACCTATCCTTTGCCCGCTGGAGAGCAGCGTTATTTTGTCTGGTTATGGAATGGAAAAGATGAATGGGTGATGTCCAGCAGGCTTATTTCTTTTGGTCACTATGTGCCGACGTTGGGGGAGTCGAACTCGTCGATCAAACAGCTCGATAATGACGACATGTTAAAGGGCGTTTCTTCTCGTTCGACAAACGCGCAAGAACCCGCCGATCCACCGGGTGTCAACGCGTACCACATTCCGCAATTCAACTGGCCGCAGGGACAAAAAATTGAAGGGCGGCAGTACTTTGAATTGACCGCTTTTCCGGGATGGAAAATAAATATTATAGATGCCGCCACATGGAAGGCGCTGAGTGCAACGGCGACAGTAAACACTAACGGCAAAGTTGGTTTGACACTTAGCGAATCTTTACCCAACGGCATTCATGACATCACCGCTCAGGTGTGGGACAGTGGTGATTGGTTCATGGGCAGTCATCTCCTGCGTGTCGTGGTGCTTTCCAGACCTGTCATCCTGACCAGAGTACTCACTTCACTCACGTCGGCGGAAGTATCTGGTAATAACGGTGCTCCTGGTGCAACTCTCCATTTATATCTACAGGGGGGAACTGTTTATTTTGGCCGGGGTACTGTAGATCAGTATGGCAACTGGAAAGTCATAGTTCAAAATTTATACCCAGGCCTTTTGCGCATGACCTGCAGGCAAGTGTTTGACTCAAGAAGGTATGTCGACAAAACTTACTCTGAATGGTCGGAGGTCGTCGAAGTAGACGTAATGCCTGCCCCGGAATTTACATATCCAAGTAAAGAAGGACGGGTTTACCGTGGGAATATCGTAGTCAAAGGGACGGGCAAAGTGCCTTTTTCGAAAGTTCAACTTATGAACGGCGCAGGAACCATTAATTATGGAGAGACAGAAGCAGCGGACCTTGATGGGAACTGGAGCAAAGCGATAAATTTGAGCAATGAAAGCCTGGGGGATTCTAGTCTCTCCGCTCGTCATGTAGCAGGGGGAGAGTGGGGGAACGTCAGCTTCAAGTTAGTCGGACTTGAAATCGAACAACCCCGTGCTGGCGCTACAGTGGATCAGGATGCGCCAATATCCGGGTTTCTTGACCATCCCGGTGCAATTGTAACGGTGTCGAAGGATCTGGATGATGGTTTTATAGTCGGTCAAGGTACGGTGCAGTCAAATGGTAGATGGACGTTAGTTAGTAGTAATGTCAACCCATTACCTGTCGGTGTGTTCAGTATTGTGGCGCGGTCAGCCTATAACAATACGCCTGGCGGGAGCAGTTCGGTACGAACGTTCAATGTTCGGCCACCGACAGTAGAGTTACTGGAAGCCGTCGCATCCGCCAATGGGACTGTAACAATCAAAGGAAAAGGGCACGTTGGCGCGGAGGTCAATCTTCACTACAAAAACAATGGCAACGTATTAAAATTCTTTACGGTGAACTCCGCTTCGTGGACCCAGATTTATCCTGACTGGCTACCCGGTAATTACACTATTACTGCACGTCAATGGGTCATGGGTACCAGCAATCAGAAAATCTATTCCGGGTGGGCTCAAGACCTCTCGTTCACAGTCAAAGTCCCGCCTCCCAGCCTCACCCATAGCGTCGGGCTCGACCAGAAACCAGTATTTTCTGGTAGCGGTAATGCCTGGGCTGATCAGCCTGCCGCCAAAGTCGAACTGCAGATCACAGGTACTTCTAACCCCCTTCCTTCGATGCCGATAGTCAACGTTGTGAACAATCGTTGGACGAATACGGCGATCGCTCAGTGGGAGCCGGGCACTTATTCGGTAAAGGCGCGGCAACTGTTCAACAACCTCCAATCGGAATGGACGTCGCAAGTGCAAGTGGTCATCAAGGCGCCGCTGCCCTCGATCGACACTATTACTGAAAACGGCTTGTCCCCGGACATTACGGGCACCTGCTGGAAGGGCGCAGTGGTTACGCTCACTTTCAGCGATGGCGCCACGATCTATCCGGTGTCTGACACCGATAAGGACGGTCACTGGACTTACCGTCGTCCTGCGCCTTTCACCCCGGGTACGTACACCATCACGGCGACCCAGACTTTCAACGGGCAGACCTCCAACGAGGTGATCAAATCTTTCTCCGTGGTCGTGCCCAAGCCAGTCATCAAAGCCATGGAGCCGCCGGTGGGCCATGAGCCGATCGTTGAAGGTAGCGGCGGTTATGTCGGTGCCGTGATGACGATTTACAACTATTTTACCAACCAGTCACTGGGCAACGCGCCGGTGACTGACGACGGGTGGGCGGTGCTTCTGTCGCTCGAATTTAGCGACTATCAGATTTATGCCAGGCAGTCGTTCAACGGATTATCTTCCGAACAGAGCGAACCCATCAGCTTTAAAGCGGAGTTGTTGGCGCCCGTCGTCAACACGCCACAGCCTGTGGATACGGTTGCACGCTCCTTCAGAATCGAAGGCATTGCGAGCAAAAAAATAGGTATTGAAGTAGCGACGGTAGAGGTGTTTCTGGATGAGGGGGCCGAGCCATGGGCGAGAATCAGGGCCAACTATCGAGGCGAATTCTGGCTCAACGCGACCCTGCCTCTGGGCACACACACGTTGAGGTTCAAGCAACTTATCAAGGATCAGGAATCTGCATTCGGCGAGGATCTTGTGTTCGGGGTCGTGCCGGCCAAGGCGGTCATCGAAACGCCCGCCGATGGCGAGGTGGTCGAGTCGCGCCTGGCCGTTTCCGGTTTTGGTTACCCGGGCGATACGGTTAGCGTCGCCTTCGCGGATGCCCTTGAGGTGATCCTCGGCACCACGCAGGTGTCGGAAAACGGCACGTGGTCGCTCTGGCTCTCGCTTGACCGGCCGGCCGGCCACCCCTCACTCGTGGTTCAACAGAGCTTCGAGAACCATCTTTCCGGATGGACAGCGCCGCGATCGGTTGAGCTGCGGACTCAGCCACCGCAGTTTAGCGCGCCGCTACCTGGTCGATGGGTCAAGCCCAAGCCGACGTTCGCGGGCTCGTCGTGGGCGGATGCCGAGATTGAGCTACGTGCCTGGTTCAATCCGCAAATCAGTAGGGCCGCCTCCCGTGCTGTCGATAACGACTGGGAGGCGACGCCGACGGACGATTTACCCCCGAACGAGCATTGGGTGTGTGCGACGCAAAGCGCGCAGCAGTCGGGCGGTGTCACACGCGTGTCTGCCAGCGCTGACAGCCCTCGATTCGAAGTCATGGTCGATAAAGACGCCGCCGACTGACCCCTTAAATCCCGATGAACGGTCGCATCTACTGTCATTTATGACAGTAGACGCGACGCGAGGGATGCCGCCAAATGGCTGCACAGGGAATGACAGATTGGTCATTCGTTTCCACATCAATGATGTGCAGGTCGCAGGAGTAACAGCATGGCCAAGTCCCCGATCCGGATCGCTCGACAGATGTACGAGCAACTCTTCGACTTGCCCTTGCGCCAGCAATTTTCCGCGCTCAGTGACTATCTGGACAAAGAGGGCTCGGTGTGTGTGCTGGCGCAAAAAGGCGTGAGTGGCCTGGTGTCCGAGTTTGGCCTCAGCGAGCAGCAGGCGCGTGCCTTCCAACAGCGAATCAACGGTCTGGCGACGCAGGTCATGCGCCGTTTTATCGAGTACCGGCTGGCCAATGAAGATGCATCCGTGCCGTCGACGGAAGGGATAAGCGACGGTCCGACTTATGCGCTTTTGTTCAATCCCAGGTTCGATGAACTCTGCCCGGCGAATGCGATTGAAGCCATTCATTCGCCCGCGGCTTATCTGGTTGTTCTGATGCATTGGGCACTACAGCGACTCGGTGCCGCAGACGAAACGGCGTTGCCCCTGACGGGGCGGCGTCCAGACCTTGAGAGCTTGTTGATTGACAACATGACGATCAATGGCTCGGTAACGTCGGTGGAGGTGGTTACCCGTGTGATGGAAACCTTTATCGAGAACACGAGCGGCGCGTCCCAGGACATCGACGAGGAACTGAGCGAGCATTTTTTCCCCAATAGCTTGCCGTTTCACACCCCTTGGAAAACGCTCGATTACGTGCTGCGTAAAGGCGCCGAGTCGGTCGGCAGTGTCGTGCGTCTTTGTGACCCGTTGTATCCGTATTTCATTCGCCCGCTACCCTGGAGTGTCGCGTACGACAAGGCTTTCACCCAAGCCGCGAGGCTTAGTCCTGCGCAGCGAAAAATTCTGACCGAGGACCGGGATCCGTCGGGGGATTTTTATACGCGTTACTTCGGGTTGGCGCCGATACTGGGAGGCAATCTCAGGCATGTGAGTGTGTTCAATGAGCGAACGAAGCTCGATTTTCAGGGCGTTGAAGCGTTGTTATCGCTTGAGAAGTCGTCGATCACCTTGTCAGAGAATGTGCAAGTCCCAGCCGTCGCTGTTTCTGGGGTGGATGCCGGGTCGGTCTACATCCATGACGGGCGTAGTCCTGCTATTACCATCGAGTATGCAGACGGGGGGGTTCCCGACCTTTTCAATTTTTTCGAGAACGCCACTCCCGACCACTATGACCGCATGAATCGAAAACTGCGCCTGGACGGGTGGCTGGAATTACCCAGCCAGGACGTCGATGCAGTGATCGTCGCGGCCATGCATGCTGAAAGTTCGTCGGTGAAGCCTTCGTACTTGATGACCGAAAACACGGTTCGGGCTCTGGGCCTGTTTCAGGAGTTGCGCGAGCAATATGCCTGTACCGCCGAGGAGTTTGCAGCGTTCTTTTGGCGGATTTCGATTTTTGGCCGGGGCACCGAAAAGTCGCAGTTCGACCGTATATTCAACGAACACATGCGTTTCTCAGCCCCTTTCAAGCTCGACGGCGGCGAGTTTGCAATCATCCCGGTCGCCCCGGCAGACCTGCTCACGGTCAATCAGTTGTGCAGTGGTCTGGGCATCAACCTGGAGACCTATTTCTACCTCGCGCATTTTGTCGCCGATGCCCATGGCGTCACCCAGCTCGCACGCAGTTTACCGATTGTTTCCAGTTTCTATCGCATGGCCAGGTTGCCGCGTTTGCTGGGAATTACGCCCATTCAGGCCATCCTTTTACTGGGCGTGACAGGTGGCGAAGCCTGGGTGACCCCGCTGGCCGGCACTCCCCGTATTGCTACCCAGCGCAATCAAGCAACATCGGACACGTTGAGTGTCATTCACACCCTCATGGAGTGTGTTCGCTGGTGTCGCGATGCCGACCTGCCTGTGCATTGGGTGATCGAGCAAGTGACGCCGATCACGCCATCGTCACTGCCGAGCGATGCACAACGTGAGTTGTTTTCCCAATTGCAGGTGCAGCTCCCTCCTGTGTTGTTGACCGAGCAAGCGTTGACCATGGTGGGTGTTCCGGCCTTGTCGAATAATCGCCAATGGATGAACGAGTTGCGGGTTCTGGTGGATGAACAAGGGCTGGTCGTTCACTTTACGGAAACGCCACAACAGTCATTCGAGTCCTATGCCCGGGAGGCCATCGATCGCGTGGTGAAGGCCGCCATTGTCGGAATCGACGACACTGCGCTTCGGGTCATCGTCGAGAAGATCCTCGCGGTAGTACTGCGCACCGAAGCCGGCCAGCGCAATGTGGTGCAAGGCAGCCTGAGCGCCTATGTCGGGCTTGCTTCAGAACAGGTGCTGCCAGTGCTGACATGGTCCGGGTCAACGGTGTATGGCGTACTGGCCGAGGTGCTGGCACGTTGGCCGGCTGATTCCGATAGTGTTTCGCGCCGACAAGCCAACGAAGAGCCGGGCGACCCTTTCCTGAGCGTGCTGGCGGAGTTTTCGCGACGCAGTAACGTGGCCGCGACGCTGCAACTGAGCGCAGGTTTCCTGAGGCACTTTATCCAAAGTGGTTACGAGCGGTGGTTCGCGCTTGAGACCCTGCAATCGTTCTCGATCTCGACCCTTTATGACCTCACGGTTTACAAACGAGCGGTCACGATGACCGGCCAACCCGAGGAGAAACTGCTCGATTATCTGCAACGGGTCAATGCCCTGCCCAACCTTGTCGGTGACGGGAAGCTGTTGGTTCAAGAGCGGGCGGCAAAATTGTTGGCGGAGCTGTTTGCATGGAGTGTCCGGGAAGTGCGCGCCTGCGCTGATCACGTCAATCCTGGGCAGGGTTTTATCCATACGTTGGCGCAGCTAGACGTACTGACCCGTATTCGTCAGCTCGCACAGAAAACGGAACTGAACGCCGAAACCCTGCTGGACATGGCCAAGCTGCCGGCGGATAGCGCCGACTCCTATAAGGCTTACGCTTCAGTGGCCGAGCAGGTCAGCGCCAGTTTGTCCGACCGCAACGACCCGACGCTGGCCGACGACGTCGTAGCGATTGGCCTGGATGTGCTGGTCACTTGCACTGTAAGCGCCCCAACGTTGATTGCGAATCACCCTACCGTTTTTGTGGTGTACACCGTGGAGGTCATGGACCGTTCGAACACGCCGCTGAAATCGGTCAATGTGCATTGGCGCTCCGGGCTGGGCCGATTTGCTGCTTCGATGAGCGTCACCGGCAACGACGGAAAAGCCACGGTGAAATTTTACCCGGGCTCGCAGATGGGCACGGCTGTTCCCTCATTCAATCTGGACCTGGGCAAGGAACGGGTTGCGCCAGCGGTCGAGATCGGCCCGGATCAGACGACGCTGAGCATCACTGCGGATAACATTTTTCCGGAGCCTCCAGGCCCAGTGCTGCTCGGAACACCGGTCACCTACAGAGCAACGGTGCTCGATGACTATGAAAACCGTTTTGTGGGCGAGCAGGTGACCTGGACCCTGAGTCCCGGTTCTCAACCGCCAGTCCATAGCCGGACCAACAGCAAGGGAGTCGCTGAACTGACGTTTACCAGCGGTGATGCCGGGATAGTAACTGTCGAGGCCGCGGTAGGAAGCGCTTCCCTCTCGTTCCGGCCGATCGAGTTCGTTGAAGCGCTACCTCAACCCGAATAAGCCCACTGGCTTTTGAGTGCCGTGGCATGCGCCAGGACGAGCCGTGGAAAATTGATACTGACAGGAGACGGTGATGGCCAAGCAATCGTTCGATGACCTGGCGGCTCTACGGCGCAATGCCTTGATAGACCTCAGCCTGAATGCCAAACACACCAACGAAGGATGGCCGTATCCGATGAAGCTCAAAACGGCCGATGATCTGTTCGAATGGCTGCGCTCAGACCCTCTGGACAGCCAGCAGATCAAGACCTCCCGGGGGGCGGAGGCGGGGAGCTGCCTGCAGCAATACATCCATGCGGTGTATCAAAAGCTCGAACCGGGTTATAGCGGCCGCAAATTTGACCCGGACGACCTGGAAGAATGGAACATCGCCAGCAGCTACGGCTCCTGGTCGGCGAGCCAGTTGCTCAAGTGCACACCCGCGGATTACATCACGCCTATTGTGCGCATTGGCAAAAGCAGTTTGTTCAAGACGCTCGAGAGTCATCTGAATCAGACGCGCCTGACCACGGATTCGGTGCAACAAGGGGTGCAGGAGTATCTGCGCACCTTCGAGGAAACCTGCAACCTGAATGTGCTGACCTGCTACATGGATGGCTCGAACCCGAAGAACAGTCATTACTACTTTGTTGGTCGGGAGCGTGTTGCACCCTATCGCTATTTTTGGCGCAAGGCCGACATAGAGGTTGCCGACACTTCTGAAGCCGTAAACCCTACCGCATGGGGAGAGTGGCAACAGGCGGACATCCCGACCGACGAAAGCGTGCTGGACAGCCGATTGGTGTTTTGGGAGGGCCGTTTGTGCATGGTCTGGGTCGAGTGGCGCAACGCGCTGTTTGACAAGCTTGTCGATGGAACGCTGCAAAAACCTTATGAGATGGAAGTCAAAGTGGCTTTCATTGCGTTGAACGGGCGTTGGTCACCGCCTATCCGCTTGCATCTGGCCCAATTTGACCAGGACGTATCGCAGGACTGCCGGCTGGTGGCGGTGGTCTTGCGCAATGAGCTGGATACCCGATACCCCGAAGGCCGGCTGGCCGTGCATGTCACCAATGGCAATGCTGGCACGGGTAAACCGGTCGGGTCCGTGGCGATCTACGAAACCCGCGATCCGTTGCTGCGCAAACTGTCGGACGCAGGTCCGGTCATGGATTATCTGGCGAATGTGCTGTTTGCTGACCCTCTCACGGTTCAGCGGAGGATTGCGCCAAGCCAGTTTCCCGCCGTTACAAGCGCCGTCGGCACAGGAGCATTGGCCGATCACCTTGGCATCAAGGCTTACATCGTTGCTGACGGTACTGAGTATAAGCTGCGTGTTCAGGGATTTTGTGAGCTTAAGGAACCAGGCAAGTCAGGGACACCGGAGCAATTCACGCTGGAGGTGAAATACGCGACAGAAACCGAACCTCCCATTGAAGGCAGCTATTCCAACAACGGAGGCTGGTCGACGGATTGGCTGGAAGTGAAGAGACCTTCTTTTGTCAACTACACGATTACTTGCACATTAACCGGCGTCAGTTCAGGGGGAAGAACCGTTGTTTTACTGGTCCCGGCAACACTGCCTGCCCAGGGATCTCTGCCGTTCATCCACAAACCCGCGGCGGGTGCGCCGGATAAAGGCGCGCAGTTTCTGGGTTTCAACCAGCCTGAGCTGACCAAGCTCAAGTATGTTCGGCTGAACACGCTGATCGGTGCGGACCTGGTGTTTCGCTCCAATATATCGATGGGGGCCGTGCTCGATTGGTCCACCCAATTCCCGGACGTGCCCCCGCTTCCTGAAGGGACAGAACCCAACGGCCCGTTTGACAGCAGCAACGGTTTGTTTTTCTGGGAGCTGTTCTTCCATTTGCCGCATCTGGTGGCGTCTCGCTTGAGCGATGAGCAGCGTTTTCTCGAGGCCCAGCAATGGTTTCATTACCTGTTCGACCCTCAGGCGCCCGCCGAGGCGGCCGACGGTAGCGTCGGTGCGAAGATCGCGTATTGGCGATGCCGGCCATTGGCGGTGAAACAAGGCACGATTGAGTACGAGGCCTTTGCCCCCACCGACCCGGATGCGATTGCTTACTCATCGCCGCGGCATTACCAAATCGTGATTTTTCTCGATTATGTCCACAACATTATGGCCTGGGGCGATTGGCTGTACCGTCAGTTGACCCGCGACAGCCTGGCGGCTGCGAAGCTGCACTATGTACGCGCCCTGTCTCTGATGGGGCGGGCGCCGGACGGTCGAACCCGTAACAATTGGACACCCCAGCTATTGAAGGATCTGGTCGCTGAGGTCGACGCTCGATCGGCACTGGCCGATTTTGAAAAAACACTGTTGCTGGAGGCGAACCCGCTGCCCGTCACGACTGCCCGTTTTCTGCACCCGGGTGTGATCGGCACGTCATCGTTCAAATTGCCATTGAGCCCGCGCTTGCGCGAGTCCTACGACTTGCCAGCCAACCGCATCTACAACCTGCGCAACAACCTGACCATCGACGGCAAGGAGTTATCGATTCCACTGTTCAGTGCCATGGACCCTAACGCCTTGTTGAACCATCTGGCGGCGGGCGGTACGGGAACAGCACGACCGATGGGGGGCCAATTGCGCGTGGCTGCGTTTCGTTGGCGAGTGTTGTTCGACGTGGCGATGCGGTCCGTGCAGTTGCTGCAGGAGTTCGGGAATGAGGTGCTGCGCCTGCTCGAACAACGGGATCGTGTTGAGCTGGAAGAAACGCAGCAGCGGCATTTGACCGAACTGGGCGACTTTGCCCGTCGGTCGCAAGAAGAATTCCTGGAGCAACAGCGCGAAAGCCTGAAAGCATTGCAGAGCAGCCGGACCATGGCGCAGGAGCGGCAACTGCATTACAGCCTGTTGCACACCGGCAATATTTCTGACGATGAATACAAAGTCATGAAGGCAATCGACGAGGCTAATACGCTGGCAAGTGTTTCGACCGGGTTCAGGATCGCCGGGTCTATCATTGCCGCATTTCCCAACGTTTTCGGGATGGCAAATGGTGGTCACCGACCCGATGCTTTGCCCGATGCGGTCGCGTTTGGCTTCCAGATAGGCGCGGAATCGGCGCGCTATCGAGCCGAAAAAACAGAGCGCTCCGAAAACTATCGTCGGCGCCAGCAGGAGTGGGGGCTGGCAAGGGATCAGGCCAGCGCTGAAATGAACGCAATCGATGTTCAAATCGTCGCCCAGACGCGCGCTATCGCTGCGGCCCAGGCCAGTCTGGATCAAACCCTCAAGGCCAACGCCCAGGCTCTCAGCCAGTTTGAATTTCTGAAAACACGGGCGACGAACCTGGAGTTGTATCGCTGGTCGATCGGTCAACTCAAGACTTTGCATTTCCAGGCCTACGACGCCGCCGTGGCGTTGTGCCTGACTGCGCAGACGGCACTTCAGGCCGAAACCTGTGACTTCAATTCAAGCACCATCCGGCCGGATGTCTGGCTCGATCAACGTCACGGTTTGATGGCAGGCGCTTCTTTACGCGCGGATTTGTTGCGCATGGAGTCGGATTATCTGCAGCGTTATGAGCGGCGACTGGAACTGGTCAAGACCATCTCCCTGCGCCAGTTGTTCGACGACGTCACCACAGGGCAAACGGGTTTCGACAGCTGGGATGAAGCCGTCGACGAATTGAAAAAGACCGGCATCCTGAACTTCGAGTTTCGCCAGTTACTGTTCGATCGTGACTACCCCGACCACTACTGTCGGCAGATCAGTGCCGTCGAAGTGACGCTGCCGGTGCTCAAGCCTGCTTACGAGGATGTCAAGGCCACGCTGCTGCAAGTGGGGAGCTCCACGGCCACGCAACCGTCGTACTCGTCGTTGGACTATTTATATGGTTCTCACAACGAGGTGGCGCCAGCGGATGTGTTGATCAATTTGAGCAGCGGTCAACGCGTCGCCTTGTCTGTCGGGCTGGACGACAACGGCGCGGCTGTCTTCAAACCCGAGGACGGCTTGCTCGCCCCGTTCGAGAACACCGGCGCCGTGTCACGATGGAAGCTGACGTTTCCCTGGCCGAAGCGCACCCGCCAGGCCGCCATGCTGGCTTCGATGACCGACATCCTGGTCAAGGTTACTTACACCGCCAAGGTCGGCGACGCTGCGTTTGCCAAAAAAGTTGAAGAGTGGGTGATCAAGGCTGATTCGAAGACCGAACTCGAACCAGAGGTGAAGCCATCATGAAAAAAATGCCTGATAACACGAACCAAAACCTGGCGCTCAATGGGGATTTTCAGAAGGCCTATGACCACTGGAAGGTGGGGGCTGGCAGCGAGTCAGACTTCCAGGTGAAGGGGGACGAATGGCAAGGAGGTCCCATCAGGTATGCACAGCTCAAGAACGCTGTAGCGATTTTTCAAACGATGAACGTTGAGGTCGAGCCAGCAGAGGGGGCGCAGTATCACCTGCGTTTTCTTTACCAAAACACCTTCAAGAGCGCGCCAGGTAAAGTACTGATCGGCAAAAAAGGCGTCGACGATGTCGATAAGCTGAGCATCGATTTGCCCTCCACGGGAGGGAGCACCAACGCGGAGCCCATGGCGGTCGACCTTCACGAGTTGGCGCATTACTTGCCGCTCGACCTCGTCCTTCATAAAGGTGACGATCTAGACATTACCCTGATCAGTCCGGGAAGAACGTCAGAGGACGGCTCCTCTGCGGATATACGGCTGACCCGCATCGAGCTTCATGTGGAGTTGGCGCCGCTGCGATTGCTGGGATGGGTCCATGACGACCAGCGCTTTGATGCGGGCCAGGTACTTCATCTGTGTCTGGGGGCCACGCAGGAACAACGTCATCAGTTGAAGTTTGACGTTCACCCGCAAAGTGAATGGGTGGGCACCGATGCCTCGCTTTGGGCTGAGGACAACCCGCAAGAGTCAATAATTACCTCACCCGACCTTGGGATTAACCAGTCGATCGAGCAGCCATGGTTGCTCGATTGCCCCCTACTGGAAGGCGATGCGCCTTACCTGTTCGATTTGAATATTTACAGCAAATACACCGCAGAACCTTACCCTGTTGCAGTTTCGCTGGGACATCATCGGCTGACGCTGAACGTACTCAAAGGTGCCACCTTCTGGCCGGTTCTGGAACATAACCAGACGGTGCCGCTGCAGGTTCAGGTTTTGTCACACTACACCGGCCAACCGGTTTCGGGCGTGGAGGTGACCTGGTGTCTGGGTCAGGACGTGCTGCATAGTGGCATCTCCGATGGCGAAGGGAATGCGTATTTCGACTACACCCCCGACACTGATGGGCTGCAGACCATTGAAGTCTCGGTACCGAGTCCTTACTACAACCACGCTGTCGTGCGAAAGTCACTCGACGTCCTGGTGCTCAAGGACGATCCATTGAAAGCGGTGCAGGTCCGGTTCGAGCGTATGGAGGCCGCTGCCTGGGGCGAAAAAACCGGGTATCCCGACCGTGGCAGTACGTACTCGTTCAGCTTGATTTTCCAGGCGGCGAGCCCGTTGTTGGGGGCGCAAATCGCCGTGGAGTGGAGAAAGGGAGGTTACCTGCCCGAAGATCTGGGCATCACTTCGACGCCTGATTTTGGCGAGCTGAAGAATGTCACTGGCGATGAACTTGAATGGACACTTGTCTGCGGCGATGTGCTGGATGCGCCATTTGGCTTGTTTCTGTCCTGCCCGATGCTGCTGCGCGAGTCGCGTGACAACACCCTGTCGCTAGCGCGTAACAACCTCAAGATCGGCGAGGTGCGTGAGGCCAACAAATCACCGGCAGTGGATGAGCTCGATAGCGTGTACTGCATGGTGCAGGTGCTGACGCTCAACAATGAACCGGCGCTCAACGTTCAAGTGGATTGGGTCTTGTCCCAAGGCACCTTCACTTCCTACACCGGCGTCGGAGGCTGGGCCAGTGCATTCGATACACCGACGGTCGCGGGTGCTTACGAGATGGTGGCGCAGGTCAACGTCAGGGAAGGCGCGCCCCCGCTGACTCATTCCTTTGCGATCATTGCGTTGGCCGCCAGTGAATGGAAGGACGACATCGATTTCGTCTTTGATCAAAACATCATAGACAGCCGAGGGGTGGGTATTTTGTGCTGGCGAGGTGGGCCCCATACCTTCAGGGTTGTCCCGAAACACTCAGACAGCCCGTTCATTGGGCAGATGATTACCCTGAATTGGCGCCAGGATGTCGACCCGAACTTGGGGCTGGTTTTTGATCCGCCAATAGGAACGCCTGTTTTACTGACGCAAGAGGGGCATCAATGGGCAATCACTTCCGGCGTTGACCGTAGCGGCATTTTTGAGCTGGAGGTTGAAAGCGGATACCAGTCGCGCAAACGGGAGCTGACTGGCCGTTTGATGGCCAAGAAATTCGATGATGAGGTCGAGCTGGTGTTCGACCAGATGACTTCGCCGATTGGTCGAAGCACTTTTTATCCGTGTATTGGCGCGACTCATCAGTTGACCCTGTTGCCGCATGCGTTCAGTCCGTTGCAGGGGCTTGAAACGTATTGGGGCCCCACCCCCTCAGTGCCATTACCGGAAAATATAGAAATCACTCCAGTCGGTACATCGCCCGCACTCATCACCGCAGGGGGCTCGCGATACACGTACAACAGTTTGGCCAGTTCGGAAAAGACACTGCTTAGAATTTTCTACAACTTGCATAAGTTCCACTTCAGCACTACCCCCCAGCATTTTCAACTGGATCACAACAAGGTGAAGGTGGGTGCTGTGCGCCAGGCGGCGATTGACCCTGTGATGAGTAACGGTGAACGCGCCTGGTTGCAGGTTCAGTACTTGTCATGGTTCACCGACTTGCCCGTCCCGGGAATGCCTGTGCAGTGGAACGATACGCGGTCGCTGCAGGCCCGGTCAGAGACTGATTTGGAAGGGTGGGCAGGTCATGACTATGAACCGCTGGTGCCTGGGCCGAATACGGTCAGCGCACGGGTGGTGAATCTTTATGACGGAAGTTCTGTCAGTGATGACTTCGAGGTCTTGGCCCTTCCTACCGATCCTTGGCGGGACCTCGGCGTCAAGACGATTGACGATCCTGACGCTCATTCCTGGGCTGAGAGAACGTTCTTTCCCCGGCGTAACGGTCAGTTCGATCTTGTCCTGTCGGCGAACGAGGACAGCTATCTGCGGGGGCAGAAACTGGCGCTTGGTATCTCGGGCGCGAGGCCCAGTGAGCTGGGGTTGACGATGGGCCCGGTCACGTTCGGACAGTGGCGAACGCTGATCGATGAATTGCCCTGTACGCTGACCGCCGGTGACGAAAAGGATGGAGGGTTTTCCTTCCAGCTGGCGGCCTCGCGACTGCTGGCGCTGTCACCTCGTAATGCTGTGTCACTGGGGGCGGGGTCTAGAGCCATCAAAATGTCCGCCGTTAGCAGCAGCATGCAGGTTTATGACTGGGGCTCAATGGTTGCGTGCCAGGTCACCGTTCGGTCGGCCTTATCAGGTAAGCCCGTCGTCGGGATGGACGTTGAATGGGAGGGGCCGGATCTGGAACGGGTGTCAACCGTGACCAATTTCTATGGTGTGGCGAGCGTCCGTTTTGTGCCTGCTTTTTCCGGTTTAGGCCAACTGACGGCGATGGTCGGAGAGGCGACAGCGTCGGAGTCGCTGGCGTTTTTCTATACCGTGAATGAACCACGTGAAATTTTTGAGCTGGTCAGTCCTGAAGTGGTTGGTTTGCCGGGGAAGGAGGTCATTGCAGTAGTTAAAGTGGTATCTGGCCGTACCGGGAAGGTATTGGAAGGCGTGATCGTCGAATGGAGATTTGAGGGCGTGCCGCTTCAGCCATCCCGGACCGGTATTGATGGCAAGGCGCTCATTAAATTCCAGCTTCCAGATGGTGAGGGTGAACGGGCATTGATCGCGTCTGTCCGGGGTGGTCTTACCGGAACGGATGCAAAGCTGTTGGTGTATGTAGTGGACAGCGTTCGGATTGAGCGACTCGAGTCCAACGGTGGCGACGTTGTGGAGGTAGGAGGGACGGTGTATGCATACGCCGTCATTCGTTCCACGACGACCAACCTTCCCGCGGATGGGGTAGAGGTCTTTTGGTTTCAAAACGGTGTCTCGAAGGGCCCGTCGACAAGGACCAACGAACACGGTCTGACTTACAAAAATTTTCCAGTCTATATAATTGGTGAGGTCGAATTTGAGGCTGAAGTGCGTGATCGGTATGGCATGCCAATTGATAGGGTGAAGTTATCGATCCTGGTCATTCCCTCTCGTCCAAAATCTGACACCCTCTAGGCATTGGCATCACAGAATGCCTGCTTTTTTCCATCCCAAATACCGCGTCACCAACTCGGCCCCCAACTCTGAGGGCCGGGCATCCACCACCGGTACTCCATGAGCACTCAGCCGCTCATGGAGTTCGGCCCGCGCATTCAGGTAATCCACCGTCCCGCAATACGCCAGCGCCTCCGGCAAGGTTTGCACCGGCGCGTGTCGCAGGCTGTCGAGCAAGTCCTCCCGCAGACTCGCCACCAGCACCCGATGCAGTTTGCTCAGGCGTTTGACGGCGGTCAGCAGTTCTTCGTCGTCTTCGTCGCGCAGGTTGGTGACCAGCACCACCAGCGCTCGGCGTTTCTGGCGGGCCAGTAGTAGCGTGGCGGCCGCCTGGTAATCGGCGGGGCGCTGGGTACTGTCGAGGTCGTAGACGCTGTTGAGCAAGACGTTAAGCTGGCCCGTGCCTTTGACCGGGGCGAGGTAGTGCGCTCGATCACTGGCGAAGGTGCTCAGGCCCACCGCATCGCCCTGGCGCAGGGCGATGTAACTGAGTAGCAGACAAGCATTCAGTGCGTGATCGAAATGCGCGAGTTCACCATCCTGGCTGCGCATGTGCCGGCCGCAGTCGAGCATGAAGATGATCTGTTGGTCGCGCTCGTCCTGATACTCACGGGCAATCGGTGTGCGCTGGCGGGCGGTAGCTTTCCAGTCGATCTGGCGCAGGCTGTCGCCTTCACGAAATTCCCTCAGTTGATGAAATTCGAGGCCCAGCCCCCGCCGTTGTTTTTGGCGTACACCGAGCTGGCTGATCCAGTTGTCCACCGCCAACAGTTCGCCGCCATAGAGGCGAGCGAAGTCGGGATAGACACGGGTGGAGTCGACCGCGTTCAACAGACGTTTGGCTGACCATAATCCGAGCGGGCTGGGCAGGCTGATTTCGCAGTGTTCGAAGCTGAAGTGGCCGCGTTTGAGCGGGCGCACTCGATAGCCAATCTGGCTCTGTTGACCGGGTTGCAATTCGACGGTCAGGGGCAGGTTTTCAAAACTCAGTCCCGACGGCACATGGTCGAAAAGCTGCACGTTCAGCGGTTGGGTGAACGCATGTTCAACGTCCAGCCGCACTTCACTCCAGCGACCCAACGCGAGGCTGCCGGGCATGTGTCGGCGCAGGCGCGGCGAGGGCAGGCGTTTGAGGCGCAAGGCGTCGAGCACGGCCAGCGCGAACAGGGCCAGCAGCAATCCCCAGTTGATCGACAGAAGGGTCGACGGGACGGCAATGTCCAGCGCCCGCAGCGCGCCCAGCACGATGCCGATGGCCAACAGCATTGCCAGCCAGATCAGTAGCAGGCGCGAGGGTTTCACAGACGCGGCGCCGGGACTTGGTCGAGCAATTGCCCGAGCACCTGATCGACGTTCAACCCTTCGATGTCGAGTTCCGGCGCGATCCGCACGCGATGGCGCAGTACCGCCAAAGCGCAGCCTTTGATGTCATCCGGAATCACGAATTCTCCGCCGCGCAACAACGCTCGGGCGCGGGCACAACGGACCAGTGCGATGGTCGCCCGAGGGCCGGCGCCAAGGATCAGCCCCGGCCAACTGCGGGTGCTGCGTGCCAGTCGAACGGCGTAATCGAGCACCTGATCGTCCAGCGGCAAATCACTGGCAATACGCTGCAAGGCCAGCACGTCCTTGGCTTGCATCAGGGTGCGCAGCGGTTGCACATCGAGCATGTCGGCGCGGGTCGAGCGGCTCACCTGACGGACCATGTTCAGCTCTTGCTCGGCGTCGGGGTAATCCATGCGCACCTTGAGCATGAAGCGGTCGAGCTCGGCCTCGGGCAGTGGATAGGTGCCTTCCTGTTCGATCGGGTTTTGCGTGGCAAGCACCATGAACGGTTGCGCGATGGGCAGGGCGCGGCCTTCAAGGGTCACTTGCCGTTCCTGCATGGCTTCGAGCAGCGCGGCCTGGGTTTTCGCCGGAGCGCGATTGATCTCGTCGGCCAGCAGCAGATTGGTGAACAGCGGGCCTTTGCGCAGTTTGAATTGCTCGGTGTTCAAGTCGTAGACCGCGTGCCCGGTGACGTCGCTGGGCATCAGGTCGGGGGTGAACTGGATGCGTGCGAACTCGCCGCCGAAACACTTGGCAAGGGCGCGCACCAGCAAGGTCTTGCCCAGCCCCGGCACACCTTCAAGCAACACATGGCCGCCGGCAATCAGCGCCGTCAGCACATCGTCGATCACGGTGTCCTGGCCGATCACGGCTTTCTGCAATTCGCCGCGCACCGCCTGGGCCAGTTGACTGGCACGCTGGCGTTGCTGCGCGACGTGCGTCGGCGAGCCGGGCTCGATCTGTTCACTCATAGCGTGTTCCTCAAGGTTTGCAGGTGGGCGACCTGACGGCTGAAGTCAGCGCTGGACAGCCGCTGTTTCGGTCGTGGGCTCATGGCCTGGCTGATAGCGCGTGTGGGTTGGCCGGTCAGGCGTGCGAGCACCAGCCACTGCTCGGCGACGCCGAGTTGTTCGAAACCGGGATGACGGCGCCGCACACGGCGCAGGATGTCTTGTTGCAAGGCTTGCAACAGGTGCTGCTGACCCTGGCGACGCAACATGAAATCGGCGCTGGCGCGCAGGTGTTCCTGGAGTTGGCGACGGCCTTTCGTGGCGGGCTCCAGCAGCGGCCCCTGGCGTATGCCAACGTGCCAGAGCCCGAGGGCGATCAGCGCAATCAAGGCCACCAATGCCTGTGGGAAATAACGCCACAGCAAGGTCAACAGGCTGTCGTGATCGGTGTTGAACAACACCGTCACGCTTGTGTCCGCCGTCAGATACCACAGCAGCCACGCGTTGTCGTACTGGCCGATGGCAGGGGTTTTCCAAAGGTCGGCGTCGGTGACCACGATGATCGAACCGAGCCCGTGGTTGATCTGCATCATGTGCGTGGCCTTGCCGCTGTTGGCCCAGGATTGCGCGAGGTTCTTCGGGTCTTCGAGGTGGAATGCCGTGTCGAAGCTGGCGTAGGCCGGTGCTTCTTCATCTTCCAGATACAGCTTGGTCAGTTTGGGGTAGGGATCGTCGAGGATGTCGGGCGGTGGCTCCTTGAGGTCCTTGCTCAAGGTCTGGTGCAACTGCACCCGGTCGAGCAGCAGGTCGTTGCTCTGGCCGGTCTTTTCATCCCACAACGACTGGGCGACAAACAACAAACGGCCACCGGCCCGAGTCCAGTTCAACACCTGATCAATCTGGCGTGGGGTCATGTTGTAGCGGTCACCCAGCAATAGCAGGCTGTGCCGACGGGGATCGAGGGTGGGTAACACGTCAATTCCATTGGCATGGCTGACGGTCAGGTCCTGCTTGCGCAAAAAGTGTTCAGCGCCGAGGTAGGGATTGGCCTGCGCTTCAGGCGATGGGCCGTGATCGACTTCCTCCTGATAGGGCGTGGCTTTCAGGTACAGGTAAATACCCAGTGCGCCGACCAGCAGGGCGATGACCAAGCCGACAAACAACCCTGAACGCCGGCTCAATGGGCGGCTCCCGGGCCGAACAACGTTCGCCAGCCGTCACACAGTTCCTGTTGTGAATGCGCGGGTGGAAGACGATGACCGTAAGCCATGTTTTGCCAATGACGAGTCAGGGTTTTACTAAAGGCCAGCAACGCCGGTTGTTGCAGTTGTTCGATGCGTTGGAGGACTTCGCCTTCGGTATCGGCGGTTTTCAGCGCCATGTGGTGGTCGTGCAGCAAGTGGCTGAGCAGGGCGCGATAGAGCAGACCAAGGGCTGCGCGCGGATCGGTTTGCCAGAGGCTTTCGGCGCTGGCGGCAATGTCGTCGGGCAGGGTTTCACGGTTGAGGTCCAGGCCAAACGCTTGGTGCGGTATTGGACGGGCGACTTTGCTTTTCAATGAGGGGCGACGACTGACGAACGCCTGCAACCAGTCACGGTAACGCCAGATCAGAAGGCCGACGCCAGCCATCACCGCGCCCCACAGCAGCACTTCAATCAGGGTGGCGAGGACGCCGAACCGCTGGCTGTCGAGGAGTGCGAGCAACGCCTTCAGCCATTCGGGTGTCTTGCTGTCGTCCGTGGTTTTGGTATCGGGTTTTTCTTCGCCAAACCGATAGCGGGTCACCGTTTCCTTGTTCTTGAACGGTGGCTGTTCGAGGAGGGCCTTGATGCTGTCTTTTGACGCCTGGCTGGTCAGCGGTTGATTGAGCAGGCGTGGGCTGTCCGGTGTGATGACGGGCTCCGCGGCCCAGCCGTGTTGTGTGCCCGGTACCCACAGGATTGCCGCCAGCAACAGGGTAAGGGCGGTTGTGCTGAGGCGTTGGCGCAAACGGCGGAACACCAGTTCGATGTCCCACGCTTCCAGCACCGTGCGGCGGTTCAGGTAAAGACTGAAGCCGCAGGCCACATAGATCGGCTCCCAGACCATCAGCACCAACACGTAAAAAGCATTGATAAGGTGTTCCAGCCATCGCCAGTCCTGCACGGCGGCGGTGATCAAGGTCTGCCAGCTCCAGTCGAGTTCGATCTGCTGCGGCAGGAGCAGGTAGAACAGCACCATCAGGCCAATCCACAGCGCGCTCTCCAGGTGCACACCGATAATGGTCAGCCATTGTGCGGCACCGGCGTTGCGCTGCAGCAGTACCTGCAAGCGCTGTTCGCGCGTGTGACCGTGGAGGCCTTCGAGTTGCACCACCGGCATCACAAAACTGCGGCTCAGACTCAGGCGGCGCCAGGTCAGGCTGGCCAGCAGTTGCGGCTTGAGCAGGCGCGGCCATTCGCGCAGCGCCTGTTTGAGTGTCGGCGTTTCACCGAACAGGCTTTTGGACAGGATGTACAACGGCAAGCGATCGAATGCCGGTTTAAGCCACCAGAAGAGGAACACGGCAAGGGACGGCGAATCCCAGAAGATCGCACTGAGCAGGGCGAAGATCGGCAAGGTGACGATGGCCCAACTGGTCATCAGCAGGCGACGATGGCGCTGGCTCATCAGCACGCCCAGGTCCATGGCTTCCCAGGTGGTGCGCGGACGGATCACGACGGTGGCGTCACTCAGGCGCATGGCGAGTTCGTCCGGCAAACAGCAAATAAGTCGCGACCAACGCCCAGAGCGCGGCGCCGACCAGGTATTTGGTCATGGGCTGCGGTGCTGTCATCGACGACCAGTACGCTTCGATAAACGCGGCAATCAAAAGAAACAACATCACACCGCAGATCAGCAGCACGCTCTTGCGTGCCGCCAGTCGAAGCGCTTCGGCGCGGGGCAGGCGTCCCGGCGCGATCAATGCCCAGCCCAGTTTCAGGCCCGCGGCACCGGCCAGGGCAATGGCCGTCAGTTCAAAAGCACCGTGGCCGACCACGAACGACCAAAAGGTTTGCCCGTAGCCGACGTGCGTCAGGTGCCCGGCCACTGCGCCGATGATCAAGCCGTTGAACAGCAGGAAAAACACGCTCCCCAGACCGAAGAACAAACCACTGGCAAAGGTCTGAAAGGCGATGCCGATGTTGTGCATGATGTAGTAACCGAACATCACCCAGTCTTCACTGGCGGCGCGTTCCGCCGTGCGTCCCAAATGGCCGGCGACGGGGTCGTACATGCTTTGCATCTCGCTGACCTGCTCGGCCGGGATCAGGTTGTAGACCAGGTCCGGGAACAGATACACCAGCAGCGCAAAGCTGATCAGACTGCCAAAAAACATCAGGCCGGCGGCCAGCACGAACCGCCACTGTTCACGCACCAGGCGCGGGAAGTCGGCCAGGATAAAGCCCAGTAGGTTGGCGCCCAGTCGGCTGCGGTGCCGATACAGCTGTTGATGCCCACGCAGCACGAGTTGCTGCAAGGAATCGATCAGGAAACTGCTGTAGCCGCGTTCCCGAGCCAGCGCAAGGTGTTGGCAAAGCTGCCGATAGTCCTTGGGAAAACCGGCGATTCGGGAGGCGTCCTTGCCGCGCTCCAGTCGATCCAGTGTCAGGGAAAACTCTTCCCACTCGGCCCTGTGGTGGGTTTCGAAAAGGCTTTGCTTCATGCGGGCCCCAACAAGCCGCGGGCGATGCCGTTGAGTGCGACCACCGCGTGTGGCGCAGGGACCTGCAACGGTTGAGCCAGGATCGACGCCAGTTCATGTGTACGCGCCTCGGAGAGTTCACCCTGGCGTTCGGCGAAAGCGAGGATGGCGCGTTGTTCGGGCAGGGTCAGGGTGAAGGCCGGGCGCAAGGGGGGGGCTTCGGGCAGTTGCGGTCGGGTGAGCGTTTGTTCGCGGTAGATCACCAGCGTGCCGGCGGCCAGGTCGCCGAGGCGTTTGAAGGTCGGGTGTTGCAGGCAGCTGATGGCCCCGAGGAAATAGCCGAATGGCAGCAGGTCGACAAATCGCAACAGGTTGCGCAGCAGCGAAGCGGACCAGCCGATCGGCGTGCCGTCGTCCTGCACCACGCGCAAGCCCATCCACTGTTTGCCCGGCGAGCGGCCCTGATTGAGCACTTCGAACAGCACCATGTACCACCAGCTGACCCCGAACAGCAGGATCGAGCCCAGCCCGGCGCCCAGCTTTCCGAGAAACGCCAACACGATAAACAACAGGCCGAGGATCAGCCCGCGTATCCCTAAATCAATGGCGAACGCCAGCGCACGGACCATCAACCCGGCCGGTCGCAGTGGCAAGTCGATGCCTTCGGGCGTTTCGACTTGATGCCGCGTATCCAGTGGCGGGGACAGCGTCGCTTTCCTTGGCAGTGCTGTGGTCTCGAGCATGGGCAACCTTATGTGGCCTGTTCGGGATTCGATGTCTATCCGATGCTAGCAGCCTCTCGGGGGAAAACGACATAACTATGTATTGCACGGTGAGTGGCCAGAGGTGATTGAATGACAGATTACTGGCCGGGGCGGGATGTGAACGCCTAGACTTTGCCGATCTTCAGTTCAGGAACAGCCCGTGACCTCGATCTTCTGGTACGACTATGAAACCACTGGCATCAACCCCCGTTGCGACCGCCCACTGCAAGTGGCAGGGCTTCGCACCGACTTCGATCTCAATGAAATAGACGAGCCGGTCAACCTTTATTGCCAGCCCAGTGAAGACATCCTGCCGCATCCGGCGGCGTGCGCAATCACCGGAATCACGCCCGGTCGACTGGCCGAACAGGGTTTGAGCGAAGCGGACTTCATGACCCGGGTGCACGCCCAGTTGGCGGCGCCGGGCACCTGCGGGGCGGGTTACAACACCCTGCGTTTCGACGACGAGATGACCCGTTACAGCCTGTATCGAAACTTTTTCGACCCATATGCTCGCGAGTGGCAGGGTGGTAACAGTCGCTGGGACCTGATCGATGTGGTGCGTGCAGCGTATGCCTTGCGTCCCGACGGGCTCGTCTGGCCGACGGATGAAGAAGGGCGAGTAACGCTCAAGCTCGAACGGCTGACCGCCGCCAACAATATTGATCATGGCAATGCCCACGAGGCGCTGTCGGACGTTCGCGCCACCATTGCGCTGGCGCGGCTGATTCGTGAAAAACAGCCGAAGTTGTATGATTGGCTGTTCAAGTTGCGCAGTAAGCAAAAGGTGATGGACCAGATCCGCCTCTTGCAGCCGATGGTGCATATTTCCGGGCGGTTCTCGGCCGCGCGCAGTTACGTCGGCGTGGTGCTGCCCCTGGCCTGGCACCCGCGCAACAAGAATGCCTTGATTGTCTGTGACCTGCATCTGGATCCCCAGGGCCTGCTGGATCTGGATGCCGAGACCTTGCGTCAGCGCCTGTACACCCGTCGCGATGAACTGATCGAAGGCGAACTGCCGGTGCCGCTTAAACTTATTCACATCAACAAGTGCCCGGTGGTCGCACCGTTGTCGGTACTTCGACCTGACGACCAGCAACGTCTGGGGCTGGACATGGCGCTTTATCAGGAACGGTCGCTGCGGCTAATCGACGCACAACTAGTGTGGCGAGATAAAGTGCAGGCGATTTATGCCAGCGAAGATTTCACGTCGAGTCAGGACCCCGAGCAACAGTTATACGATGGTTTTATCGGTGATCGGGACCGGCGTCTATGCGAGCAAGTGCGAACCGCGGACCCTGCCCAATTATCACAAGAGCAGTGGCCTTTCGATGACGAACGCTTACCGGAATTATTGTTTCGATATCGCGCACGCAACTTCCCCGATACGTTGAATTCCGAGGAGCAAGCGCGTTGGCAATTATTCTGTCAGCAACGTCTGACAGTGCCCGAATGCGGGGCACCCAATACGCTGAATAGTTTTACAGAAGCCGCGGCCCAATTGAATGAAACTGCTACATCGTTTCAGCGAGAGGTGCTGAGCGAATGGCAGAATTATGTCGAAGCATTACGCAAACGTTTGAATCTTTGAAAACGAAAACAGACATGCCTAAATGACAGGCAAAAAAAACGCCAGCTTTCGCTGGCGTTATTTTTTGTCACTTTTCTTTTGTGAGAAGCTATCTGTGACAAGCGTTACAGCTTAGCCCAGCAGGGTAGCCCAGCCTTCAACCACGTCGCCGCCCCACTTGGCTTTCCACTCTTTCAGAGTTTTGTGGTTGCCACCTTTGGTTTCGATGACTTCGCCATTGTGCGGGTTTTTGTATTGTTTAACTTTGCGAGCACGCTTGGTGCCAGTAGTTTTTACTGCACCGCCGCGTGGCGCTTTGGATTTGGACTCTGGATCCAACAGCGCGATGATGTCGCGCAGGGACTTGGAGTATTCGCCCATCAGGGTGCGCAGTTTGCCTTCGAATTCCAGCTCGGTTTGCAGTTTGTCGTCTTGGGACAGGTTCTTCAAACGGGCTTGCAGCTCTTTGATAGCTTCTTCGGTGGCACGATATTCGTTGATCAAGGACATGAGGACTACCTTATGTTGGAGACTGGATGGCAGGGGGACAGTGCCGCAATAATAGTCAGGGTGTTTCATCAAGTAAACATTTAACCAGCGTTTTAATTAAATTAGTTGTCAGGAATAGGGCGCAAAATTGAAGAGCTGATTAAATAGTGTGATGCAGTCATCACAGATCTTCACAAATGGACTCTTGATATCGACTAAAAGATCACCACCGCGCGGGGAGCGAGTGCTTTCCTGACCGGCTCCACAGACCGTGTGCCAGGCAAGACGTCATCAATACTGCAGTTTTTTTGCGTAATCGCTAGAATGGCGGCCTTTGCGAAGTTCTGGAGTTTCCCCCTCATGCGCACTTTTCGTCTGGTGATTGCTTGCCCGGACCGCGTCGGCATCGTTGCTAAAGTCAGTAACTTTCTGGCGTCACATAACGGCTGGATCACCGAAGCGAGCCATCACTCGGACAACCTCAGTGGCTGGTTCTTCATGCGTCACGAAATTCGTGCCGATTCGCTGCCTTTCGGTATCGAAGCCTTCCGCGAAGCCTTTGCACCGATAGCTGAAGAGTTCTCGATGAATTGGCGCATCACTGATACCGCGCAGAAAAAACGCGTGGTACTGATGGCCAGCCGCGAATCCCACTGCCTGGCTGACTTGCTGCACCGCTGGCACAGCGATGAACTGGACTGCGAGATCTCCTGCGTGATTTCCAACCACGACGACTTGCGCAGCATGGTCGAGTGGCACGGTATTCCTTATTACCATGTGCCGGTCAATCCACAGGACAAAGAGCCGGCGTTCGCCGAGGTCTCGCGTCTGGTCAAACAGCACGATGCTGAAGTGGTGGTACTTGCCCGTTACATGCAAATCCTGCCGCCGGCGTTGTGCAGTGAATACGCGCACAAGGTCATTAACATTCACCACAGCTTCCTGCCGTCGTTCGTTGGCGCCAAGCCATATCACCAGGCCTCTCTGCGCGGTGTGAAGTTGATCGGTGCCACCTGCCACTACGTGACCGAAGAGCTGGATGCCGGCCCGATCATTGAGCAGGACGTAGTGCGGGTCAGCCACAGTGACAGCATTGAAGACATGGTGCGTTTCGGCCGTGACGTCGAGAAAATGGTGTTGGCACGCGGTCTGCGTTATCACCTGGAAGACAGGGTGTTGGTACACGGCAACAAGACAGTCGTGTTCTGATAACAGTGCATTACAGTTGAAATTCGAAGGGCCTGGGCGTTCAATCGCTTCAGGCCTTTCGCCGTTTCTGCACTGAGGACATTGACCATGGCCGATCCACTGGATAAAGCCACTTCCAAAGCGCCCGCTACTTTGGGCGAAGGTTGTCTGAGTCGTTATGACCCTGATGACATGAGCCCGGAAGACGGTACGGAGTTTTCCGGTGCTGCCGAGTTGTGGGAACAGTTACAGCAAGCCCCTGAAGACAAGATCAAGCCTGCTTGAACTTCATTAACTTCCTCAATAGCGGTCGTCCCAGCATCAACAAAAACACCGGGCCACCCGCGATCAGGTAGAAGTAATAAGTCACCGCCCGCCAGATCAGAATCGCCGCTGCGGCGGTTGATTTCCCCACCATCGGTGCCAGCAAGGCTGCCGACGTCAACTCCGCCGCCCCGGCGCCGCCCGGCAGCAGGCTGAACTGCCCTGCACTCAGTGACAGCATCTGGATCAAAAAGCACCAGGCCCACTGCAAATCCGCCCCCAGCCCGCGCAATGCCAGGTACAACACGCTGTAGCGCAATACCCAATGCACGCAGGTCAGCGCAAACACCGTGATCAATGTCTGCAAGGGCAACTTCAATGTGTCCGTGAATGCGGCGAGAAAGTGCAGGAGTTTTCGTGCCCAGCGCAGGCGCGTTGTGCTGTTTACATTCAGGCGAGCCAGTAACCGCCCGCTCAGGCGAATCAGCAGTCGATGGTAGCGCGCAGCCGTCACACAGCAGATTAACCCACCGAACATCGAAATCACGCTGACGGTCAGTAGCCACTCCAGGCGCTGGCTGAGGTGCTGGAACAGCGCATAAATCAGAATCCCGCTCAGTGCGCAGAGAAAAAACAGCAGGTCGCTGAGTTGGTCCATGGCGAACACCGCGCTGCCCCTGGCCGGTCGCACACCATTGCGTGCCAGCAATGCCATGATCGCCAGCGGTCCGCCGCTGCCGCCGGGTGTGGCGCAATAGGCAAACTCGGCGGCCATGACGACGCCGAGGCTTTTGAGCGGGCTGACCTTGTCGCGCTGATCGCCCAGCAACAGACGCAGGCGCAGGGTGTTCACCCCCCAGCACAGCAGAATCATGCCGAACATGGTCAGCAGCCAACTCACTGGAAAACTTTGCAGCCGCGACCAGGTTTGGTTGCCGCCCAGCAGCAGCGGGATCAGCACTGCCGCCAGCAGGGCGACGAACAGCAGAATGCCACGGCTCATGCGGAGCGGCCGAGCGGGGCGCGTTGCAGCGCCAGCCATTGCGATTTGGTCAGTGGTACGCGCCCGCCATCGAGCAAACGCTTGAGGGTTTGCAACCAGTAATGGCGGGAGAACTCATGGCGCATGTCCACCGGGTGCAGGCCCAGCCGAATGACCGGCGCCTCGCGCCATTGTTGTTCGCGCTGATCGCTGAGCAGTTTCGACAGGCCCCGGCGCCAGGCGCTGCGTGCACTCCAGACCAGGCCGGGTGCATCCATCGGTGTGAAATCCGGCAGTTGATACAGATGCTGGGAATCGCTGGTGTAGCGCAGTGGCAGTTGGCGCAAGGCCTCGCGCGTCCCTTCGCTCATCAGCCAGGCCGGGGCGACAAAACCGTCCAGCGGCCAGTTGTAACGATCAAAGACCTCAATGCCGGCGCGCAACCGGTCGAGCGCGGTGCGTTGCGACAGGGTGTAAAACTCGCCTTCATGGGTGTAGATCCGACGCATGAACCAGTCTCGCGGAGTGTCGGGCGGTGGGCCCTCATCGCAATGAAAGTACCCGTGCAAGGCCAGTTCGTCACCCCGCGCAACACGATGGGTGAGCACACGTCGAAATTCCGGATGAGCCTCAAGGCCGTTGTGTTTGTGAAAATCCGGCACCACCAGCCAAGTCATAGGCACCTCGCCCAAGGCGTCGACGGCTTCAACGAACGGTTGATAGTCGGCCAAGGTAGGCGGCGCAACGTCGTGCAGTACCAGTAAGACGCTGGACGGACTCATCGGGTTAACCATGGGCCACCAGTGGCCATTGGCTGCCGAGTACGGCGTGATAGTGCCCCAGCAGGCTGTTGACCACCGTGTCCCAGCTGTATTGGCGCTCGACATGACTGCGCGCTGATTTGCCCAGCGCCGCGCTGCCCTGGCTGAACAACTCGCGAACGGCGTTGGCCATGGCTGTCGGATTGTTCGGCGTGCAAAGCAAACCGCAGTGTTCGGTCACTATTTCCGGAAAGGCACCGGCGGCCACGGCGACCACCGGAATACCACTGGCCATGGCTTCGAGTATCACCAGCCCGAACGTTTCCTGATCGCCGGCATGTAACAAGGCATCGGCGCTGGCCATCAGCCGCGCCAAGTGTGCGGCCGGGCAGAACCCATCGACCACCGTGACGTTGTCCGGCACCGTGGCCGGCATCGACGAACCCACCAGCAGCAGGTGAAAACGCGGCCCCAGGCGTGCCATGCACTTGAGCAGCACCGGCAGGTTTTTTTCCTTGGAACCGCGCCCGGCGAAAATCAGCAGATGCGTATTTTCATCGATGCCCAGTTCGGCGCGCAGGCCAGGGTCCCGGGCATCGGGATTGAAGGTAAGCAAATCGACGCCCAGGGGTTGGACATAGACGTTTTTCACGCCCAGCCCGCTCAATTTGTCGGCCATGACCCGGCTCGGCGCGAGCACCCGGTCGAAGTTGCCATAGAGCTTGCTGACATAGGCCTCGACATTGGTGGTCACCCAATTTCCCATCCGGTTGCTGACCAGCAGCGGCAAGTCCGAATGATAAAAGCCGATGACCGGGACATCCCGTTGGCGCCGCGCGTCGAGTGCCGCCCAAGCGGTTAGGTACGGGTCGCCCACTTCGATCAGGTCGGGCTGTAAATCCTGCAGGACATTTCGCCAGGGAGCGAGGCGGAGGGGAAAACGATAACCCTTGCCGAAGGGCAGGGCGGGGGCAGGAACTGTGTAGACGCCATCCGTTTCACTCAGGTGTGCGCCTGGAATCAACAGACTGTGACGAATGCCTGGCTTGATCACCAGGCGACGGTGCTTGGCATCCAGATACGTGCGCACGCCGCCACTGGCCGGGGCGTAGAACATGGTGATGTCCGCGATATGCACGATGAGCGGCCCTCCGGTCTGTTGTTCTCCCTAGGTTGACCTTTATGAAGGATAGATGTTCGGTTGGGGTTTTGGGGTGGGGTGTTAGCGGGGTTTTTGTGGCGTTTGATAGACCGCTATCGCGAGCAGGCTCACTCCTACAGGTTCAGTGCAAAACCTTGTAGGAGTGAGCCTGCTCGCGATGGGGCCCTAACTGACACTAGATACGGAAACTGCCGACCAACTGTTTCAGCCGTGAAGCCTGCTGCTCAAGATCCGAGCACGCACGCAACGTCGATTGCAGGTTTTCCACGCCTTCCTGGTTCAGCGTATTGATCTCGGTAATGTCGACGTTGATCGACTCCACCACTGCCGTCTGCTCTTCCGTCGCGGTGGCCACCGACTGGTTCATCCCGTCGATTTCGCCGATGCGCAACGTCACACTGTTCAACCGCTCGCCCGCCAGGTTGGCGATTTCAACGCTGTCCTGACTATGGCGCTGGCTGTCGCTCATGGTGCTGACGGATTCGCGGGCGCCGACTTGCAGTTCCTCGATCATGGTCTGCACCTGTTGCGCCGATTCCTGCGTGCGGTGTGCCAGGTTGCGCACTTCATCTGCCACCACCGCGAAACCGCGGCCGGCTTCACCGGCACGGGCTGCTTCGATGGCCGCGTTGAGTGCAAGAAGGTTGGTTTGCTGGGAAATGCTGGTGATCACTTCGAGGATCTGGCCGATGTTCACGGTTTTGCTGTTCAGCGATTCGATGTTGGTGCTCGAGGCGCTGAGCATGCTCGACAGCTGATTCATCGCTTTGATGCTGCGGTCCACCACTTGCTGGCCATCTTCGGCCAGGCTGCGGGCATCGCTGGCCTGACTCGACGCTTGCGCGGCGTTGCGGGCGATTTCCTGGGCGGCGGCCCCGAGTTGATTGATCGCGGCGGCGACGCTGCTGGTGCGCGAGGCCTGCTGATCGGAGTTGAACATCGAGGAATTCGAGGCGGCCACCACGCGCAGCGCCACTTCGTTGACTTGCCCGGTGGCCGAGGACACTTCACGGATCGAGGTGTGAATACGTTCGACAAAACGGTTGAACGCTGTGCCGAGGATGCCGAATTCGTCGTTGTTCTGGATGGTCAGGCGTTTGGTCAGGTCGCCTTCACCGTCAGCGATGTCTTCCATGGCGCGGGTCATGACGTGCAGCGGCTGGATCAGGATGCGAATGAGCATGCCCAGCAGCGCGATGATGATCGCCACGGCAATAATGGTCGCGACCACGGCGGATGCACGGAACGAGCTGAGCATCGAGAAGGCTTTGTCCTTGTCCACCGACAGGCCGATGTACCAGTTGACCGATGGCAGGCCTTTGATCGCGGTGAAGGTCACGATACGGGTCTTGCCGTCGACGTCGACCTCACTGAAGTCGCTGCTGATGCGCAGGGTATTTTTCGGGTACGCCTCGCTCAGGGACTTCATGACCAGGGCTTTGTCCGGGTGCACCAGGATCTTGCCGTCGGCGCTGACCAGGAAGGCATACCCCATGCCGTCGAAATCACGGGCGCTGAGGGTGTCGATCAGGGTTTGCAGGCTCAGGTCGCCGCCCACCACGCCGACGCTTTGCCCGGCCTTCTTCGAGGCGGTGGCGATGGAGATGATGGTCTGGCCAGTGGCCGCGTCGATGTACGGTTCGGTCAGGGTCGCGGTGCTGCTGCTTTCGGCACCTTTATACCAAGGGCGAACCCGTGGATCGAAGCCGGCCGGCATCTTGGCGTCGGGGCGAATGGTAAAGCTGCCGGTGGCATCGCCCAGGTAGGATGCCATGAAGGTCGACGTCAGGGCTTTCTGCTCAAGCAGGCTGGCGACATTGGACTGTTCGGGGTTGATGGCGATGTTTTGAGCGAGGTTATCGATCAGCAGGATACGACCGGCCAACCAGGTCTGGATGTTGTTGGCGGTGACGTCGCCCATCTCATTGAGGTAATTGTCCAGGTCTTCGCGGATGGCGTTGCGCTGTAAATAGTCGTTGTACAGGGTGAACGAGGCGAAGGCAGCAATAACAATGAGGGCGGCGGCAAGCAAGATTTTATGACTGAAGCGCAGGTTTTTGTTCATGGCTTGGGGTTCCGCTAAGGTCTTATTGTTCAGGGCGTGCTTTTATAAAGGCACGCAAAACGGGCAGGGTGAAAAGCAGCTGATAGTTCTGTCCTGTCCTTAGGGAATACCGACGCTGATTTCTTTGTAGTCTCTTGTTTTGTATCGGCCGCGCCGGATCAAAGATTAACCATTGGGTGACAAAATGCCTGACTCATTGCAACTCGTTCTCGGTGCCGACCTTGCCGGCCAGCCCATCGCTCAGGCCATGCGTCTGGCGAACCGCCACGGCCTCGTCGCCGGCGCTACCGGGACCGGTAAAACCGTCACCTTGCAGCGCATGGCCGAAGCCTTCAGCGACGCAGGCGTGGCGGTGTTTGCCGCCGATATCAAAGGCGATCTGTGTGGCCTCGGCGCCGCCGGCATCCCCCAAGGCAAGATCGCCGAGCGCATCGCCGGGATGTCGTGGCTGAACCACAAGCCCCAGGCGTACCCGGTGACGCTGTGGGACATTCATGGCCAGTCCGGTCATCCATTGCGCACCACCTTGAGTGAAATGGGCCCATTGTTACTGGGCAGCCTGCTGGAACTCACCGATAGCCAGCAGTCGGCGCTGTACGCGGCGTTCAAGGTAGCGGACCGCGAAGGGCTGTTGCTGCTCGACCTCAAGGACCTCAAGGCGCTGCTCAATCACCTGCGTGATAACCCCGAATTGCTCGGCGATGACGCCGCGTTGATGACCACCGGTTCCAGTCAGGCGTTGTTGCGGCGGCTGGCGACGCTGGAGCAACAAGGCGCCGAAGCGCTGTTTGGCGAACCGGCGCTGCAACTCGAAGACATTCTGCAACCAACCGCTGACGGTCGCGGACGCATTCATTTGCTGGATGCCAGTCGTCTGGTTCACGAAGCTCCGAAGGTGTACGCGACATTCCTGCTGTGGCTGCTCGCCGAACTGTTCGAGCAATTACCGGAGCGCGGAGATGCGGACAAACCGCTGCTGGCGTTGTTTTTCGACGAAGCTCATTTGCTGTTCGCCGGGACGCCCAAGGCGCTGCAGGATCGACTGGAACAAGTGGTGCGGCTGATTCGCTCGAAAGGCGTGGGCGTGTATTTCGTCACCCAATCGCCGGGTGACCTGCCGGATGACGTGCTGGCTCAGTTGGGGCTGCGCATCCAGCACGGTTTGCGTGCGTTCACCGCCAAGGAGCAGAAATCCCTGCGCGCCGTGGCCGAAGGCTTCCGGCCGAACCCGGCGTTCGATGCCTTGTCGGTGTTGACCGAACTGGGGATCGGCGAGGCACTGGTCGGGACGCTGGCCGATAAAGGCACGCCGGAGATGGTTCAGCGTGTGTTGATCGCGCCACCACAATCGCGGATCGGGCCGTTGAGCGAGGCCGAGCGTGCGGCACTGATCGCCAGTTCGCTCTTGCAAGGGCGTTATGACAAGCCGATTGATCGGGAGTCGGCTTATGAAGTGCTGATGGGGCGTAAGGGGTTGGCACCTGATCCCGAGGCCGCGCCGGCCAAACCTGCAGCCGAAGGGCCAAGTTTCACCGAGCAGGCCGGGGAGTTTCTCGGGACGGCGGCCGGGCAGGCGTTGAAATCGGCAATGCGACAAGCGGCTAATCAGTTGGGCCGACAATTGGTGCGCGGGTTGATGGGGTCACTGCTAGGTGGCAAAAAAAGCCGCTGAACCTTGCAGGCGCATGGATTGCCCGCGATGAACGATAACGTGGTGTATCTGTTGCACTGCGGCGTGCCCATCGCAGGCAAGCCCTGCGCCTACAGGAATTGGCGTGTCAGGTCTTTGGTTTTGCGTGCGCCGCAAGGCGTTCCAGTGCAGCCCGCAGATTCGGATCGCTGATCCCGTCAGCCGTGGCCTGAATGGTCGCGCCCGCATCGGACGACAAACTGATGGTGTGCCCTGCCGCGCCTTGTTGCACGGTCGGTGGCTGCACCTTGAACAGAATCCGGGTCAGACTGGTGAACTCGTCAAACATCTGTAACTGGCGTTGCAGACGCTTTTGCTGATAGCGCAGGCGCGTGGCCCAGTGTCCGTCGGTGACGATCAGCAACAAACTGCCTTCGCGCCACGAAGCTACATGGCAGTGTTCGCGAGCGGCGGGCTGCAGTTGGCTTTCGAGCAGGCGTTGTAAATGACCCAGGCGTTGAGCGTGGCCAAAAATAGCTTTCAGCGGCTTGGCTTCGCGAAGCAGAACGGCGGGTGCTCTGGCCGTAAGAGGGCGAAATGCCATGATCAGACACCTGAAGTAACAGAGCCGCTATGGTAGCAGAAAGCACCTCCTGCACCCGACCCATTGCTTTGCGCGCGCTTTACCCATTAAATCAACAAGTAACTTCTGCCGTGAATGGCTTGAAGTTCAGCAAAAAGCCCTTATTTTAAGTGAGCCCCGTTACAGCGCAGTGCATGCATCGTGGAATAACGCCACTTTCCTCACCATCGTTTCCGGGTAGAATGCTCGTTCGCATGCGGCCATGAGGGCTGCACGGGCGACTCACGGGGCCGCCCTCCATCCCTTTAGTGTGGAAGATCCTGCCGATATGTTTGCGCCTTTGTTAAAGAAACTTTTTGGAAGCAAGAACGAGCGTGAAGTCAAACGCATGCTCAAGACGGTGCAATTCGTCAATGCCTTCGAAGAGCAAATGGTGGCCCTTTCGGACGATCAATTGCGTGCCAAGACAGACGAGTTCAAGGCCCGCATCGCCAAAGGGGAATCCCTCGACAAGCTGTTGCCAGAAGCCTTTGCGGTCGCCCGCGAAGCCGGCAAGCGTGTCATGGGTATGCGCCACTTCGATGTCCAGCTGATCGGCGGCATGACCTTGCATGAAGGCATGATCGCGGAAATGCGTACGGGTGAAGGCAAGACCCTGGTGGCAACACTGGGCGTTTACCTCAACGCGCTGTCCGGCAAGGGCGTGCACGTTGTGACCGTGAACGACTACCTGGCCCGTCGTGACGCCAACTGGATGCGTCCGCTCTACGAATTCCTCGGCCTGACGGTCGGCGTGGTTACGCCGTTCCAGCCGCCGGAAGAGAAACGTCTGGCGTACGCCGCCGACATTACCTACGGCACCAACAACGAATTCGGTTTCGATTACCTGCGCGACAACATGGCGTTCAGCATGGAAGAAAAATTCCAGCGCGAACTCAATTTTGCCGTGATCGACGAAGTCGACTCCATCCTCATCGACGAAGCCCGTACTCCACTGATCATTTCCGGTCAGGCCGAGGACAGCTCCAAGCTGTACATTGAGATCAATAAACTGATCCCGCGCCTGGAATTGCACGTCGAAGAAGTTGAAGGGGAAGTCACCAAGGCCGGCCACTACACCGTCGATGAGAAGACCCGTCAGGTTGAACTCAACGAAGCGGGCCATCAATTCGTAGAAGAATCGCTGACCTCCCTCGGTCTGCTGGCTGAAGGCGAGAGCCTGTACTCGGCCCACAACCTGGGCCTGCTGACCCACGTTTATGCCGGTCTGCGCGCGCACAAACTGTTCCACCGCAACGTCGAGTACATCGTGCAGGACGGTCAGGTTGTCCTGGTCGACGAACACACCGGTCGTACCATGCCGGGCCGTCGTTTGTCCGAAGGCCTGCACCAGGCCATCGAAGCCAAGGAAAACCTGAACATTCAGGCCGAAAGCCAGACATTGGCATCGACCACGTTCCAGAACTACTTCCGCCTGTACAACAAGCTGTCCGGCATGACCGGTACGGCTGACACCGAGGCGTTCGAGTTCCATCAGATCTATGGCCTGCAGGTCATGGTCATTCCGCCGAACAAGCCGTTGGCCCGTAAGGACTACAACGACCTGGTGTTCCTGACGGCCGACGAGAAGTACGCGGCCATCGTGGCGGACATCAAGGAAAGCATGGCGGCGGGCCGTCCGGTTCTGGTGGGTACCGCGACCATCGAAACCTCCGAACACATGTCCCGCCTGCTGGTGGAACAAGGCATCGAACACAAGGTTCTGAACGCCAAGTTCCACGAAAAGGAAGCCGAGATCATTGCCCAGGCCGGCCGCCCAGGCGCACTGACCATCGCCACCAACATGGCCGGTCGTGGTACTGACATCCTGTTGGGCGGTAACTGGGAAGTGGAAGTGGCGTCCCTGGAAGATCCGACGCCAGAGCAGATTGCCCAGATCAAGGCCGACTGGCAGAAGCGTCACCAGCAAGTGCTCGAATCGGGCGGCTTGCAGGTCATTGCTTCAGAGCGTCACGAATCGCGCCGTATCGACAACCAGCTGCGTGGTCGTGCCGGTCGTCAGGGCGACGCCGGTTCCAGCCGCTTCTACCTGTCGCTGGAAGACAGCCTGATGCGTATTTTCGCCTCTGACCGGGTGAAGAACTTCATGAAGGCCCTGGGCATGCAGCCAGGCGAGGCGATCGAGCACCGTATGGTGACCAACGCCATCGAAAAGGCTCAGCGCAAGGTTGAAGGCCGTAACTTCGACATTCGTAAGCAACTGCTCGAGTTCGACGACGTCAACAACGAACAGCGTAAAGTGATTTATCACATGCGTAACACGTTGCTGGCCGCTGACAACATTGGCGAAACCATCGCTGATTTCCGTCAGGACGTGCTCAACGCTACCGTCAGCGCGCACATTCCACCGCAATCGCTGCCTGAGCAGTGGGACGTGGCCGGTCTGGAAGCTGCGTTGCAGAGCGACTTCGGTGTGGCGCTGCCGATCCAGCAATGGCTCGACGAAGACGATCACCTGTACGAAGAAACCCTGCGCGAGAAGCTGATGCAAGAGCTGATCGCGGCGTACAACGAGAAAGAAGACCAGGCGGGCGCCGAAGCGCTGCGCAGTTTCGAGAAACAAATCGTGCTGCGCGTGCTCGACGACCTGTGGAAAGACCACCTGTCGACCATGGACCACCTGCGTCACGGTATCCACTTGCGTGGCTATGCCCAGAAGAACCCGAAGCAAGAGTACAAGCGCGAGTCGTTCACTCTGTTCTCCGAGCTGCTGGATTCGATCAAGCGCGACTCGATCCGTGTGTTGTCCCACGTTCAGGTTCGCCGCGAAGATCCGGAAGCCGAAGAACAACGCCTGCGTCAGGAAGCCGAAGCGCTGGCTGCACGCTTGCAGTTCCATCACGAAGAAGCACCGGGTCTCGAGCAAGTGGAACCGCTGGGCGAAGAGATTGATGTCGCCCTCGCCGTGGCACCGGTTCGCAACGAGCAGAAGCTGGGCCGTAACGAACTGTGCTATTGCGGTTCGGGCAAGAAATTCAAGCATTGCCACGGGCAGATCCAGTAAAACCCGTTTCAAACGCTGAAATACCCGCGCCGCGACCGGCATCAGCCGTCGCGGCGTTTTGCCATTTAATACCGCCGTTCATCGCATGACGGTGATGACTACATTTTTTGAGGAGCGCATTCATGGCTGTTGGTCTTGGTCCTTTGCCAACGTTGCACCCGGTTGCCGGTTTTGAACTCGGTATCGCCTCGGCCGGCATCAAGCGCCCGGGGCGCAAGGATGTCGTGGTCATGCGCTGCGCCGAAGGTTCCACCGTCGCTGGCGTTTTCACCCTGAACGCCTTTTGCGCCGCCCCGGTGATCCTCGCCAAGCAACGCGTGCAAGGCCCGGTGCGTTACCTGTTGACTAACACCGGCAATGCCAACGCTGGCACCGGCGAACCTGGCCTGGCCGCCGCCGAGCGTACCTGCGCCAAACTGGCTGAGCTGACGGGTGTCGATGCCAGCCTGGTGCTGCCGTACTCCACTGGTGTGATCGGCGAGCCGCTGCCGGTCGAGAAAATCGAAGGCGCGCTGCAAGCAGCCCTTGATGACCTGTCGATCCACAACTGGGAAGCGGCCGCCACCGGCATCATGACCACCGACACCCTGCCCAAAGGTGCGAGCCGCCAGTTCCAGCATGACGGCGTGACCATCACCGTCACCGGCATCAGCAAAGGCGCGGGCATGATTCGTCCGAACATGGCGACCATGCTCGGCTACATCGCCACCGACGCCAAAGTCTCCCGCGATGTGCTGCAAAACCTGTTGCTGGACGGTGCCAACAAGTCGTTCAACCGCATCACCATCGACGGCGACACGTCGACCAACGACTGCTGCATGCTGATTGCTACCGGTCAGGCGGCGCTGCCGGAAATTACCCGTGCCGAAGGCGAGTTGTTCGCCAAGTTGAAGCAAGCGGTGTTTGAAGTGTGCATGGATGTGGCCCAGGCCATCGTTCGCGACGGCGAAGGCGCGACCAAGTTCGTCACCGTTGAAGTCAACGGTGGCGGCAATCACCAGGAATGCCTGGACGTCGGCTATACCGTGGCGCACTCGCCGCTGATCAAGACGGCGTTGTTCGCTTCCGACCCGAACTGGGGCCGCATCCTGGCCGCCGTTGGCCGCGCTGGCGTGCCGAACCTGGACGTGAGCAAGATCGACGTGTTCCTTGGTGACGTGTGTATTGCCAGCCGTGGTGCGCGTGCCGCGACTTACACGGAAGCCCAGGGCGCTGCAGTGATGCAGCAGGAAGAGATCACCATCCGTATCGAGCTGGGTCGCGGCGATTGCAGCGAAACCATCTGGACTACCGACTTGTCCCACGAATACGTGAAGATCAACGCCGAGTACCGTACTTAAGACCGAGTCGCCTCATTCGCGAGCAGGCTCGCTCCCACAGGGGAATGCATTCCAAAGTGGAAGCGAGCCTGCTCGCGAAGAGGACCGACCAGACGCTAGAGTTTCTGGCCTGAATTCCTCATCAAAAAGGTCCCGAACATGAGCCTCCACCTGATCATCGGCGACAAACTGCTTTCCTCCTGGTCCCTGCGCGGCGCACTGGCCCTCGAGCTGACCGGCGCGGCCTACACCGAAGAATTGATCAAGCTGGGTCAACCCGACACCCGCGAACGCCTGCTCAAGCATTCGCCGACCGGCAAAGTCCCGCTGCTGAAAACCGAACACGGCACCATCGCCGATTCCCTGGCGATTGCCGAGTACCTGGCCGAGCAATTCCCTGATGCCGGTCTCTGGCCAAAAGACACCGCCGCCCGTGCCCAGGCACGTTCAGCCTGTGCGCAAATGCACGCCGGGTTCTTTGCCATGCGCGGCAACATGCCGTTCGACCTGAGCCGCGATGCACCGCTGGCGTTAACACCTGATGATGTTCAGGCCGACATCCAGCGCATGCTGGCGTTGTGGGCGGAATGCCGAACGGTGGCGACTGACACTGGTCCGTTCCTGTTCGGCGGCGCAACCCTGGCCGATGCGTTCTTCGCCCCGATTGCCGTACGCCTGCGCACCTATCAGGTGAAATTACCGGCAGCGGACGAAGCCTATGTCGAAGCGATCTACCAATGGCCGGCGTTCAAAGCCTGGCATAAGGCAGGTCTGGAGGAGGTCGGGCAGTGAAACGAGTTCATGTAGCCGCTGCCGTTATCCGTGATAACAGCGGCAAGATCCTTATCGCACGCCGTGCCGACACTCAGCACCAGGGCGGTTTGTGGGAGTTTCCCGGCGGCAAGGTCGAGGGCGACGAGTCCGTCGAGATCGCGCTGAGTCGTGAGCTTCAGGAAGAACTGGGCATTGTGGTCAGCGCCGCGCGACCGCTGATCAAAGTTCATCACGACTACCCGGACAAGCATGTGTTACTGGACGTCTGGGAGGTCTCGGCTTTTACCGGCGAACCCCACGGCGCCGAAGGTCAGCCGTTGGAATGGGTGTCACCACGCGACCTGCTAAACTACGAGTTCCCGGCGGCCAACCAGCCGATCGTCGCGGCTGCACGCTTGCCAGCGGAGTATCTGATTACCCCCGAAGGCCTGGAAACCCCGGCCTTGCTGCGCGGCATTCAGAAAGCCATCGCCGGTGGGATCAAGTTAATCCAGCTACGGGCGCCCAACGGCTACGATCCAAAGTACCGCGACCTGGCGGTGGACGCAGCAGGGCTGTGTGCGGGCAAGGCGCAACTGATGATCAAGGGGCCGTTCGAATGGCTGGGGGATTTTCCGTCCGCCGGTTGGCACATCACCTCCGCCCAGTTGCGTAAATACGCAGCGGCCGGGCGACCACTGCCGGCGTCGCGCTGGTTGGCGGCGTCGTGTCATAACGCTGAAGAACTGGCGTTGGCCGAGCAAATGGGCGTGGACTTTGTGACCCTGTCGCCGGTGCAGAAGACCCAGACTCATCCGGATGCGCAGCCGTTGGGCTGGGATCAGGCTTCGGCGTTGATGACGGGCTTCAGCAAGCCGGTGTTCCTGTTGGGCGGTGTTGGCCCGGCAGAGCGGCAACAAGCCTGGGAAGCTGGTGCGCAGGGTGTGGCGGGGATTCGGGCGTTCTGGCCGGATTCTTTGGTGTAGCTGCCCCCCCATCGCGAGCAGGCTCGCTCCCACAGTTGACCGAGTTCTTCTGTAGGAGTGAGCCTGCTCGCGATGGCGTCCTGAAAGGCGGCGGTTAAACCTGAGGCTTCACCGCCGCCTGCCACAAAATCTCCGCAACCCCCTGCCGCTTGGCAATTACCCGCGCCACCACAAACAACACATCCGATAACCGATTGATATACGCCAACCCAACCCCCGCCAACGGTTCAATCGCATTCAACTGCTGACACCGTCGTTCCGCACTGCGCGCAAGGCATCTGCACACATGCGCCTGAGCGATCAGCGCTGAACCGCCGGGCAGTATGAAGTTCTCAAGCGGTCCCAACTCTTCATTCCAGTGATCAATCGCCGCTTCCAGGCGTTCGATTTCCGCCGCGTCCAACGCCTGATACTCCGGCATCGCCAGCTCGCCACCCAAGTCGAACAAGCGGTGCTGGCAAGGCGCCAATACTTCGATCACCTCGTTCAACCCCGGGTACGTGATGCTTTCTGCGGCCAACCCGGCCAATAGCACACCGACCTGGCTGTTCAGCGAGTCGACTTCGCCAATGGCCTCGATCCGCGGGTGATCCTTGGGCACCCGGCGACCATCGCCGAGCCCGGTTTCGCCTTTGTCGCCGGTGCGGGTGTAAATTTTCGACAAGCGAAAGCCCATGGGTTACCTCGATAGCTGATTGAGTTCTTGAGAGATGACTGGCGTGCCCGCCAAGGGCAGGCGCAAGGTGAAACAGGTGCCTTGGCCCGGCGTCGACTGCACTTCCATCTGGCCCTTGTGATTGTTGGTGATGATGAAATAGGAGACCGACAGGCCCAGCCCCGTGCCCTGGCCGATTTCCTTGGTGGTGAAGAATGGCTCGAACGTGCGTTTGCGCACGTTTTCGCTCATGCCGATGCCGTTGTCCTCAACCTGGATTTCCGCCCAGGGCGGATTCAGTTTGGTGCGCAGAATGATCCGTCCCGGCTCGCGGTCATCTTCACGCTGATGAATGGCCTGAGCGGCGTTTTTCAACAGGTTGAGCAGCACCTGCTCCAGTTCGTTGGCCGTGCCGGGCACCGGGCCGAGGGCCGGATCGAACTGGCGAATGATTGCCTGGCCCTTGAAGTCGAAACCGATCGCCAGGTCGAAGTCGTTACCGGCGATTTCCACCGCTTGATCGATAAGCGCCGGCAAGTCGCACGGGGCCATTTGCCGGGTGCTGCGACGGCTGAAGCTGAGCATGTGCGTCACAATCTTCGCCGCCCGGGCGCCGGCCTGCTGAATGCCATCAAGCAATTGCGGGACTTCGCGTACTTGCAGGTAGCGGTTGACCGTTTCCAGCTCGATGCCGATGTGCTCGGCCTGCTCCAAGTTTTTCGGCAGGTCAGGTGACAGGCGTCGGCGAATGTTCTGTACGTTGTGCAGGATAGCGCCCAACGGGTTATTGATTTCGTGGGCCATGCCCGCGGCGAGGCCACCGACCGAGAGCATTTTTTCCGACTGCACCATCATTTCTTCCAGCGACAGGCGCTGGGTGATGTCGTCGATCCGGATCACCACGCCGCGTCCGGCGCCGCCCATCAGCGGGTAAAAGGTCAGGGCGTAATGCTTGGGCTCATCGTCCTTGAACCACGTTACCCGCTCGATCTTGGCCACGGTGTGCTGCTCGACGGTTTGCTTGAGCTGCGGCAGAAACGGCTTCAACGGTTCGAAGGCGAGGAAGATCGGCTGGTTCAGTGCTTCATCCAGACGCGTGCCGGACAGGGCGCTGGCCTCCTGATTCCACTGGGTCACGTAGAGCTGTTCGTCGAGGGCGATCAGCGCCGACGGCATGGAGTCGATAATGCTGTTGAGGTAATTCTGGAAACCGGTGAGCTTTTTCTCGATCTTGCTGCGCACCTGGACTTCGAGTTCCAGCTTGCGATTGGTATGGCGCGTTTCTTCGGCCAGGCCCTGGGCCTGGTCGTAAGCGGCCTGGGAATCGTCCCGGGCCCGTTTGAGTTGCTGCTCACGGGCTTCGATCCGCGAGAGCATGGTGTTGAACGCCTCGGCGAGGCTGCCGATTTCGTCGTGGTTGCCACGGGAGGCTCGCAGCGCGTAGTTCTCTTCGCGGGTCACCTGCCGGGACAGCTCTTCGAGCTCATGGATGGGGCGGGTAATCAGCCGTTTGATTTGCCGGGCAATCACCAGCCACAACAACACGCTGAAGATCAGAATGCCCAGGCTGGCAGTCAGGGTTCCGGTGTAGAACGCCATTGGCAGCTCACTGCTGGCCACCAGCAACAAATGGCCAGGCTCAGTGCCCGGGCGGGGCAGGGTGATCAGTTGATTACTGCGAAACTCGGTCGCTTGCCAAGCCTCTATGTGCTGATAGCGCCCCGGCAGGCTGAGTTTGTCGCCATGCTGCAACTGGGCCAGCCGTTCGCCCTTGCCGTCATAAATGGCGGCTGCACGCAGCGGCGAGTAACTGTTGAGTTCGTTGAGCAGGCGTTCGGCGTTTTGCGGCGTCTTCAGGGCGTCGGCCACCAGGCTCGGGTTCGACACCAGTCGGCCAATGGTCTGCAATGCTTGGGGCGCCATGCTTTCCTGGGAGATGTAATACGCCGCACTGATGAAGGTCAGGTTGGCGACCAGCAGGATGGTGATCAACAGTACCAGCAGGGCGGCCAGCAGTTTCTGGCCGACGGGAAGGTTTTCGAGGCGCTGGCGCAATGGCATCAGGTTCATCGCTTAAATGGAACACGTGGCCAGCGTAGCCGCTGCTCAGTCGCTGGGCAATCCAAGGCTGTGCAGATGGCCGATCAGTCGCTGCTGTAATTGATGCAGGTGCGGCAGGTTCAGTTGATGACGCTCGGCCACTTTGCACACATGGCCCAGCAGGTAGGTGATTTCGGTGCGGCGCTGATTCGCGACGTCCTGGTACATCGAGGAGTAATTGGCCGCCGTGGCTTGGATGACGCGCTCGACTTCCTGTTGCAGGTTTTCTGCCGCAGCGGGCTGACCACACCGTTCCAGCAACTCGGTCAATTCACCGCAGAGGGTCGCGACTTCGCACTGATGCGCCTGCAATCCGCCATTTCGGCAGTTATGAAGGACTGTCAGGGGATTGATCGCACAGTTAAGCGCCAGTTTTCGCCACAGCCGCGTGAGGATGTCGGTGCTCCATTCATGGGGGATTCCGGCAGCCACCAGATCATCCAGCCAGATCGGCGCAACCGGATGGCCTGCATCTCCCAGCCAGGTGTAACCGTGGCCTGCGAACACCACACGCCAGTCGCCATCGCGAAACGCGCCTTCGGTGCTCGATGCACTCACGCAACGGGCTTGCGGCACCTGCGCCGCCACGGCGTCCTGACTGCCGAGGCCGTTCTGCAGCAGGATCAGCTCGGCCTCCGGTGTCAGGCGTGGCGCCAGTTGTGCGACGGCTTTCTCGGCGTCGTAAGCCTTGCAGGCCACCAGCAGGCGGCTGATCGGTTCGCGGCTGTCCGGTGTTTCGCCGGGGATATCATAGGTATTGGCTACGCCGTGCTCGACCAGCGTCAAACCACCCGCGGCTTGATACGCCTGCAAGCGCTGCGCATCCCGAACGATCAGCCTGACCGGCAAATCGGCCCGCGCCAGACGCGTAGCCCACAACGTGCCGAGGCTGCCGGCGCCCAATACATGCCAGGTGGTCGACATCAGCTTTTTGCTCGGTTTGAGGCAGGCATGTGAGGCTCGCAGTATCGGTTGGAAAAGACCCGTTATAATGAGCCCGATTTTAACCGCAAGCCAAGCGCGCGCCATTGCAATCGAGCGCGCCTTTTTATTGGAGAGATTACATGCCGTCGTTCGACGTGGTATCCGAACTGGACAAACACGAAGTCACCAACGCGGTCGAAAACGCCGTCAAGGAACTCGATCGCCGTTATGACCTGAAGGGCAAGGGCACCTTCGAGTTCAAGGAAAAGGACCTGACTGTCAACCTGACCGCCGAGGCCGACTTCCAACTCGAAGCGATGATCGAGATCCTCAAGCTGGCACTGGTCAAGCGCAAAATCGACGTGCAGTGCCTTGAAGTCAAGGACGCCTACGCATCGGGCAAGCTGATGAAGCAGGAAGCGGTCCTCAAGGAAGGCATCGACAAGGAACTGGCGAAGAAAATCGTCGCTCACGTCAAAGACGCCAAGCTCAAGGTTCAGGCCGCTATTCAGGGCGAGCAAGTGCGCATTACCGGCAAGAAACGTGACGATTTGCAGGAAGCCATCGCGGCCCTGCGCGCCAAAACGTTCGATATGCCGCTGCAGTTCAACAACTTCCGCGACTGACCTTCAACTTGGGAACCTCTCGGCGTTTTCGGCGTCCGAGGCCCAACCAACGGCAGAAATGATTAAGTCCCCTGGGTTTGGTCGTTCTGCCGTTTATTTTTTTCGCGTGCCGGATAGCCGGAAATCAGGAGAAATTAGATGGATTTGAATACTGAAGTGGACAACCTGGTCAAGGCATCCCAAGCCTGGATTCCAATGATCATGGAGTACGGCAGCCGCGTGTTGCTGGCAGTGATCACCCTGGCTATCGGTTGGTGGCTGATCAACAAAGTGACGCAAAAGCTTGGTGGCCTGCTGGCCCTGCGTAACGCCGACCTGGCGCTGCAAGGTTTTATCAGCAGCCTGGCGAACATCATTCTCAAGGTTTTGCTGATTGTCAGCGTAGCGTCGATGATCGGCGTGGAAACCACCTCGTTCGTCGCAGCGATCGGTGCGGCGGGTCTGGCCATCGGTCTGGCCTTGCAAGGCAGTCTGGCCAACTTCGCTGGCGGCGTGTTGATTCTGTTGTTCCGTCCGTTTCGCATCGGTGACTGGATCGAAGCCCAAGGGGTTGCCGGTACTGTCGACAGCATTCAGATCTTCCACACCGTACTGCGTACCGGTGATAACAAAACCATCATTGTTCCCAACGGTAACTTGTCGAACGGCATCATCACCAATACCAACCGTCAACCTACCCGCAAAGTAGTGTTCGATGTGGGGGTGGATTACGAAGCAGACTTGCAGAAGGCCCGTGAAGTATTGTTGGAACTGGCCAAAGATCCGCGCGTATTGGCAGATCCGGCACCACAAGCAGTAGTTTCTACGCTGGGTGACAGTTCGATCACTCTTTCGCTTCGGGTCTGGGTAAAGACGGCGGATTACTGGGAGGTGATGTTCATGTTCAACGAACAATCCCGTGATCGCTTGAAAAATGCCGGTATTGATATTCCGTTTCCACAGCGGGTTATTCGCGTGGTTCAGGAATCTGCGGTGCAGTGATTGTTTTTTGATCATGCCTGACTCTTTGGTCAGGCATGTTTCTCACGGATTTGATCGTTTTAACGCATTATTGATAGCCAACGAAAAAGGCCCATCCGAAGATGGGCCTTTTTTTGATTACCGCAAACTAACGTTCTGCAATTACAGAATGTTGAGCGGGTAGTCGGTGATCAGGCGGAACTCAGAGATATCGCCTTCGCCTTCGTCTGCGTTGGCGGTGTGCCATGCTTGACGGATGCGGAACGACAGATCTTTAGCCGGACCGGATTGAATAACGTACTTGGCTTCCACGTTGACTTCGTGGTGTTTGCCGTCTGCACCGTACAGACCAGCGTAAGCGCTGCCAGCTGGAGTGTTGGTGCCGTCGATGTCCCAACCTTTCACGTAACGGGTCATGAAGCTCAGACCAGGTACGCCGTATTCGGCCATTTTCAGGTCGTAACGGGCTTGTACCGACTTCTCGCCAGGGGCGTTGAAGTCAGAGTACTGGATGGAGTTGGCGAGGAAGATCGAGTCGCCACCGCGGTTGTTTTTACCCACACCGACGTAGTCGAACGGGGTATCGCCGTTCACTTTCTGGAAGCCCAGGGTCAGGGTATGCGCTTTCAGGAACGAGAAAGCAGCAGCCAGGGAGTAGGCGTTGTTGCTGATTTCGCCTGCTTTAGCGTTACCGGTGTCCTTGGTGTTGTAGTAGTTGGCGTCGAAGTTCAGCGACTGATCGCCACCCAGCGGGAGGGTATAGTTACCGTTGGCGTAGTACTGGTTCCAGACGTCTTCGAGCTTGGCACCGTAGAGCGAGAAGCTCAGGTTGTCGTTGATGCCGTACTTGCCGCCGAAGTAGTCGATGGAGTTGGCTTTCACACCAGCGTAAGTAGCCCACAGGTCGCCGTCACGGGCGTTGCTGTCCTGGCTGGTCGCCGAAGTGAAGTGGCCGCCTTCGAGGTCGAGGTCTTTGACTTCGCTGCTCTGCAACTGGATGCCAGTTGCAGTCTGGTGAAGGATACGGGAACCGCCAACAGCGAACACTGGAGCAGTGCTTGGCTGCATGTCGCCGATTTTCAGCTCGGTCTTGGAGATGCGGAACTTGGCAGCAGCGCCGGCTTTGCCTTGGCTGTTGTTGACTTCGCCATCGCCGTCCACGGACATGTTGCCCGAGCCTGCGTATTTGTCGGAACCGTCCAGTTTGATGGCCAATTGGCCCCAAGCTTCAACGCCAACACCGATCAGACCTTGGGTGTAGCCAGAGCTGAAAGTGCCCTGAATGCCTTGGGTCCAGTCTTTGTCGTCGGTCGCGCCGTCGGTCTTGTTACGGTTGTAGTAGTAGTTGCGAACCAGCAAGTCGAGCTTGCTGTCTTCAACAAAACCTTTGGCTTCTGCCTGGTCGCTTACGAAAGGTGCGGCTACTGCCAACTGAGTACTGGCTGCTGCTGCAACTGCCAGTGCGATCATGCTCCACTTCATCACGCGCATCGTGATTTGCTCCTTTGGTTTTAGAAGAGTACTGCCGTCCCACCTGTTTTATTATCTGGGCGGCTCTTTCTTTTTGTGTCGGCGCAAACTTATATCACGCCGACCATGTTGGCGATACTTGCGTATCTAACCTTTCAGCTTCTTTACGACCCTGTCGCAAACAGCTTGGTAGATGTCGCAAATTTACAGCCTCAATGCAAGCGGACCGGCAACTTTAACGTTGTTTTCCAGGGCTTGAACATCGGTAAAAAGAGTCCTTGGTGAAACGTCTGAATCTCCATCGGGCAACCCTGCCGCTGTTTTTATTTGCCTTGAGGCCCCCACTTCCAGCAGAGACATTCAAGGCGATGTGGGTGTGAATGCAACAAGCGTGCACAAAACAGAATTTTGTTGCTGTTTTTTTCTGCTTGCTTGTCTATACGTGTAAAAACCTCATAAAACCGGGCGTTTCAAGCACGTTTTGTTTGGGCTTGACGCCAGGTTTGCATCGTGTTCCAGCCTTCGGTTCGGTGCCGTGACAACCAAAAACGTTACCGGTTCACCCCAAAGGTGAGTAGATGGCGGATGCTGACCGACTCAGCGTAGACGAGCTGTGCGCTTTTGGTGCAAAAAATTTTAATCACTGTACTGAATTCATACAGTGTTGTTATTTGTCTGAATCGAACACATCGTTGTTAATCAGTCATTTCGGCGATTTTGGCTGCATCGTTGGTCCTGTAATGGTGCGTTCTGGCAAAAAATGTCTCATGGCGGGGCGCATGTATGGTCGTGAAGAGAGACCCGTTCGCAGGTATGCTGCCGTCCTGTCGCTTGGCGCGCCGTCCCTCGGGAGGGGCGCTAAGCTGAAAAATGAGAACCAGGCGGGAGTACGCACAGTGTTCGCTTTAGATCCACGGCTTCAACAAGACACGCTACCGATCGGGGATTTCCCGCTCTGCCGGTTGCTGTTGTCGAACGACTCGAATTACCCCTGGTTCATCCTGGTGCCTCGTCGCGACGATATCAGCGAGATATTTCAGTTGGGTGTCGCCGAGCAGCAACAGCTCTGGCAGGAGACGACCGCGCTGGCGGAAACGCTCAAGGGTGCGTTCGACGCTGACAAGCTGAATATTGCAGCGCTGGGTAATGTCGTCAGCCAGTTGCACATGCATGTGATCGTGCGCAATCGCGAAGACGCCGCCTGGCCTGCTCCGGTCTGGGGCAAGGTGCCGGCCAAACCCTATGATGCAGGCCAGATCGCAGCGATTCGCGAGCGGCTGCGTTTGGTATTAGCCGAAGACTTTACGTTTCTGGAGGGTTGAATCATGAGCCTGGAAGATCGAGTTACCGATCTGGAGAGCCAGTTGGCGTTTCAGGATGACATCATCCAGTCATTGAGTGATGTGCTGGCGACGCAGCAGCGTGCCGTTGAACGCCTGCAGCTGCAAATGGCAGCACTGCTCAAGCGCCAGGAAGAAATGGCGGGGCAGTTCGAAACCTTCGAAGAAGAAGCACCGCCGCCGCATTACTGACTTTTTTGATAAAGAAGCAGCCAATAAAAAACCGCGAACAGCTTGGCTGTTCGCGGTTTTTTTTAGCCTTTGAATCAGCGACGCGGCAGTGCGGCGATCACATCTTCGGCTTGCAGGCCTTTGTCACGGTTCATCACAGAGAATTCCACGCGCTGGCCTTCGACGAGAACGCGGTGGCCTTCGCCACGAATAGCGCGGAAATGCACGAAAATATCATCGCCGGAATCGCGGGAAATAAAGCCGAAGCCTTTGGAGGTGTTGAACCACTTCACGGTGCCGGTATCGCGGTTGCTCATGTCATAGCTTGGCGAGGCGGCGGCTGGTGACGATTTGTAGAAGCTGACGCCCAGGTGCAGTAACACGGCGGCCATGGCTGCGACCAGGCTGAACAGGACGGCAGGTTGACCGGCGATGACTGGCATCGGCGCGAGCAACGTCAGGATTTGCAGGAGGACGGCCAGTATCAGCAGAACGCTGACCAGGTTTTGCAGTTGGTGACGAGGGCCTTTGTTCCAGTAAGGGATAACAGGAGCAAGGGTGAGGTTCAGCAGGCCGAAAAAGGCCAGGTACAGTGCATCGGGTTGTTGCAGGTAAGGGACCGCTTCAGCTCGCAGGCTGGGGATGAAGGACAGCAGCAGGGCCGCTGCGCCCGTTAGCAGGTGGACGATTTTCAACATTTTGATTAACTCACGTTAAGACGGATCACAAGGAAGAGCGGATGGAATACGGTTCGCTTCGGAACAATAAGAGGCGTTGGGCACGTATTCGGTATCAGCCTATGCGCAGCCCCCGGAAAATAGGCGGTCGCGACACACTGTCTATTTAACAGCAAAGCCTGCAGCTACTCAAATCAGGCAGTCCGGCGGTGCCCGGGAGGTTGATTTGTCACAGGTCGGTGCGTCTTTCGGGGCGGCGAGGTGTTGGCAGGTTTGTTGTGCGCTGCTTTCTTCTATCAAGGGCGAGGTCGTGGCGCTCACCGCCGACCTGCTGACTCGGCGCGTGTTCGCACTTGACCGTTTTGCTTCTTGAAATCTCTTTTGCGCGTGGTAAATCGCGCTTGATCATGTAGGAAAATGGCCGGCCTAGGACGGGCTCCATGATCCCCTGTCAACTGTTGGCTTATCCTACGTCGATGGTCATAAAGTCATCTGGATATCCCTTTGCGCCTGCGCTTTTATAAGGCAACACAACAGATGTGGCTCTTAATAGAAGGCAAGGAATGACAAAGGAGTGTCAGCGATATGGTGTACGAAGACAGACCAGGCGAGGGGAGGGAGATCAGGGTTGATCCGTTCGTCAGTGAGTTTGATATGGGGTTGGCCCGGCCTTTATCCCGCTCTGTGCGTTTGAATGGTTTCGCGACCTGCTTGCGGCTCGAGCAGGTCTACTGGGATATTTTGGGCGATATGGCCAAGGTCAATTGCTGTTCGGTCAGTGCACTGCTGTCCCATGTGGACCGCGAAGTGCATTTGCGTCACGGCGGGGTCAAGAACTTCACCGGGCTGGTGCGGGTTGTCTGCGTCGTGCGCAGCTTGAAGGAAGGGGGCTGCGTTGCGACACCTTAGTCGCGACGGCGTAATGGACTGAGTGTCAGTCTGTGCAGTCTTACGGCTGCACAGGCTGCATTTAATGGATATAATCCCGCTCTTTGCCGCAAAACCCAGCGTGTGCGGTAGCAATCTGATCGCCGAGACAACCCCCATGCCGATGTACGACTATCAATGTGCTTCCTGTGGTCATCAGTTGGAAGCCATTCAAAAGATCAGCGCAGCACCGCTGGTCGACTGCCCTGCCTGCCAGGCGCCAGAGCTGAAAAAGATGCTGTCCATGCCAGGTTTCCGCCTCAGCGGCACCGGCTGGTACGAAACCGATTTCAAGACCGGCTCGAAGAAGAACCTGGCCGGCGGCGACAAAGCTGACTAGGGTCTAGGGCCTGAGTTGAACCACACGTGCGAGCGCTTGCATCATCGGGCACCTTTATAAAGGGCAGGATGTGCAGGGCTCCAACCGAATTTCGAATTACGAGAAGTGAAACCACTACCATGATGCGCAGCCATTATTGCGGCCAGCTGAACGAAAGCCTGGAAGGCCAGGAAATTACTCTTTGCGGTTGGGTTCACCGTCGCCGTGACCACGGCGGGGTGATTTTCCTCGATATCCGTGATCGTGACGGTCTGGCCCAGGTGGTGTTCGACCCGGACCGCGCTGAATCCTTCGCTGCCGCCGATCGCGTGCGCAGCGAGTACGTCGTGAAAATCACCGGCAAGGTTCGCCTGCGTCCGGCCGGTGCCACTAACGCCAACATGGCGTCGGGCATGATCGAAGTCCTCGGTTACGAACTGGAAGTGCTGAACGAATCGGAAACCCCGCCGTTCCCGCTGAACGAGTTCTCCGATGTCGGCGAAGAAACCCGCCTGCGCTATCGCTTCCTTGACCTGCGTCGCCCGGAAATGGCCGAGAAGCTGCGTCTGCGTTCGCGCATGACCACCAGCATCCGTCGTTTCCTGGACGAGAACGGCTTCCTCGACGTCGAGACGCCGATCCTGACCCGCGCGACCCCTGAAGGTGCTCGCGACTACCTGGTGCCGAGCCGTACTCACGCCGGTTCGTTCTTCGCCTTGCCGCAATCGCCACAGCTGTTCAAACAGCTGCTGATGGTGGCTGGCTTCGACCGTTACTACCAGATCGCCAAGTGCTTCCGCGACGAAGACCTGCGGGCTGATCGCCAGCCGGAATTCACCCAGATCGACATCGAGACCAGCTTCCTCGATGAAAACGAGATCATGGGCATCACCGAAAAAATGATCCGCAACCTGTTCAAGGAAGTGCTGGATCTGGAATTCGGCGACTTCCCGCACATGACCTTTGCAGAAGCCATGCGTCGTTACGGTTCCGACAAGCCGGACCTGCGTAACCCGCTGGAACTGGTTGACGTTGAAGATCAACTGAAAGACGTCGACTTCAAGGTGTTCAGCGGTCCGGCCAACGACCCGAAATGCCGAATTGCCGCGTTGCGCGTTCCTGGCGCTGCGAGCATGCCGCGCAAGCAGATCGACGATTACACCAAGTTCGTCGGCATCTACGGTGCCAAGGGCCTGGCGTACATCAAGGTCAACGAGCGCGCCAAAGGCGTTGAAGGCCTGCAGTCGCCGATCGTCAAGAACATCCCTGAAGCCAACCTCAATGTGATCCTCGATCGCGTTGGCGCGGTTGACGGCGACATCGTGTTCTTCGGTGCCGACAAAGCCAAGATCGTCAGCGAAGCCCTGGGCGCGCTGCGGATCAAGGTCGGTAACGACCTGAACCTGCTGACCTGCAAGTGGGCACCGATGTGGGTCGTCGACTTCCCGATGTTCGAAGAGAACGACGACGGCAGCTTCACCGCCTTGCATCACCCGTTCACCGCGCCGAAGTGCACCCCGGAAGAACTGGAAGCCAACCCGGCGACCGCTCTGTCCCGTGCCTACGACATGGTGCTGAACGGCACCGAGTTGGGTGGCGGTTCGATCCGTATCCACCGCAAGGAAATGCAGCAGACCGTATTCCGCCTGCTGGGCATCAACGAAGCGGAACAGGAAGAGAAGTTCGGCTTCCTGCTCGACGCCCTGAAGTATGGCGCGCCACCACACGGTGGCCTGGCCTTCGGTCTGGACCGTCTGGTGATGCTGATGACTGGCGCCCAGTCGATCCGTGAAGTGATCGCCTTCCCGAAAACCCAGAGCGCGGCGGACGTCATGACTCAGGCACCGGGTCAGGTGGATGCCAAGGCATTGCGCGAACTGCACATTCGTCTGCGCGAAACGCCAAAGGCTGAGTAAGGCCGACCGCAAAGGCGCATCCTTTTGGGTGCGCCTTTTCTTTAAGTCGAGATTTTTTGGTTGCTGGCCGACACTGAGTGTGGCGGGCAATGTTTCAAAGAGAATTCGGAGCGAGTTATGGCGGGTCATTCCAAGTGGGCGAACATCAAGCACCGCAAAGAACGTCAGGATGCCAAGAAGGGCAAGATTTTCACCAAGTGGATTCGTGAACTGACCGTTGCTGCCCGTCAGGGTGGCGGTGATCCGGGCTCCAACCCGCGTCTGCGTCTGGCGCTGGACAAGGCCCTTGGCGCGAACATGAGCCGCGACATCATTGATCGCGCCGTTGCGCGCGGTGCTGGCGCTGCCGACACCGACGACATGGTCGAACTGAGCTACGAAGGCTACGGCCCGGGTGGCGTGGCGGTGATGGTCGAGTGCATGACCGACAACCGTAATCGCACAGCAGCGGCTGTTCGTCACGCGTTCAGCAAATGTGGCGGCAACCTCGGCACCGACGGTTCCGTGGCTTATCTGTTCGAGCGCAAAGGGCAGATTTCCTTCGCGCCAGGCGTTGATGAAGACGCGCTGATCGAAGCCGCAATGGAAGCCGACGCCGATGACGTGGTCACCCACGAAGACGGTTCCATCGATGTGTTCACCTCGTTCGCCGGGTTTTATTCCGTGCGCAATGCGCTGGAAGCGGCCGGGTTCAAAGGCGACGACGCTGAAATCGTCATGTTGCCGACCACCAGTGCGGAACTGGACCTGGAAGGCGCCGAGAAGGTGCTCAAGCTGATCGACATGCTTGAAGACCTGGATGATGTGCAGAACGTCTATTCCAACGCGGACATCCCTGAATCGGTAGCCGCACAGCTGGGTTAAGGGCGACTAAGATCAAAGGTGGGAGTCAGCTCCCACTGTTGGTATTTGCTGTATTGAAGTGCTCTTACCTAACCCGCAGGCGTTATGACTTTAATTCTTGGTATCGACCCCGGTTCGCGTATTACCGGTTATGGCGTGGTGCGCGATACCGGGCGTGGCTGTGTGTATGTGGCCTCTGGCTGCATTCGTACCGGCTCGGGAGAATTGCATGAGCGTCTGCAAATCGTTTATCGCGGCGTGCGTGAAATCATCCAGACATACGGCCCGGTCACCATGGGCATCGAAAAAGTCTTCATGGCGCGCAATGCCGACTCTGCACTGAAGCTGGGTCAGGCGCGCGGCGCGGCCATCGTTGCCGGTGCCGAAGAAAGCCTGGAAATCGCCGAGTACACCGCGACCCAGGTCAAACAGGCAGTGACCGGCACCGGTGCGGCGAACAAAGAACAGGTGCAAATGATGGTCATGCACATGCTGAAATTGACCAGCAAACCGCAAATCGATGCTTCTGACGCCCTGGCCATCGCCATTTGCCATGCGCACACCCGTTCCAGTCTGCTGCCCCATGGCCTGGGGACGGCACGCAGTCGTGGCGGGCGCCTGCGTCTCTGATAGCATCAGCAATCATTTTTTATGGAATGAGGTCTTCGTGTCTGTGTTGTCGACGCGAACCCTTGCTCTGTCGGTCGCCAGGCATTGATCTGGCCAACGCTCAAGGATCTGTAACGTGATTGGACGCTTGCGCGGCACTCTGGCTGAAAAACAGCCGCCGCACCTGATTCTGGATGTAAACGGTCTGGGGTATGAGCTGGAGGTGCCCATGACCACGCTGTATCGCTTGCCGTCGGTCGGTGAACCTCTGACCTTGCACACCCACTTGGTCGTACGCGAAGACGCGCAGTTACTCTATGGCTTCTTTGGCAAGCGTGAGCGAGACTTTTTTCGCGAGCTGATCCGTCTCAATGGTGTAGGGCCGAAATTGGCGCTGGCCTTGATGTCCAGTCTGGAAGTCGATGAGTTGGTCCGTTGCGTACAGTCCCAGGACACCTCGGCGCTGACCAAGGTGCCGGGCGTGGGCAAGAAGACGGCTGAACGTTTGCTGGTGGAACTCAAGGACCGCTTCAAGGCGTGGGAAACCGTACCTGCGATGTTCGCGCTGGTTCCCAACCAGCCGGGCGGGCCAGATGCGCCGGCGCCGGTCGCCACCGCTGAAAACGATGCGGTCAGCGCGCTGATTTCCTTGGGCTACAAGCCGCAGGAGGCCAGCAAGGCGATTTCCGCGATCAAGGAGAAAGGCTTGAGCAGTGAAGACCTGATTCGTCGTGCCCTGAAGGGAATGATTTAAGTGATTGAAGCTGATCGTCTGATAGCCGCCACGCCGGGTCCCCGTGACCGCGAGGAAGTCCAGGACCGGGCGATTCGTCCTGTCAGTCTGGCCGAATACATCGGCCAGCCGACCGTTCGCGAGCAAATGGAGTTGTTCATCCAGGCCGCCCGTGGGCGCAACGAGTCGCTGGATCACACGCTGATCTTCGGTCCGCCGGGGCTGGGTAAAACCACTCTGGCGAACATCATCGCCCAGGAAATGGGCGTGTCGATCAAGAGCACATCGGGCCCCGTGCTGGAACGTCCGGGCGACCTGGCGGCGTTGTTGACCAACCTTGAACCCCACGACGTGCTGTTCATCGACGAAATCCATCGCCTGTCGCCGATTGTCGAAGAAGTGCTGTACCCGGCCATGGAAGATTTCCAGCTCGACATCATGATCGGCGAGGGGCCGGCCGCGCGTTCGATCAAGCTTGATTTGCCACCCTTTACCCTCGTCGGCGCAACGACCCGTGCGGGCATGTTGACCAACCCCTTGCGCGACCGTTTCGGCATCGTCCAGCGCCTGGAGTTCTACAGCACCGCGGACCTGGCGACGATTGTCAGCCGTTCGGCGAGCATCCTTGGTTTGCCGCTGGACCCGGAAGGTGCCTTCGAAATCGCCCGACGTGCCCGCGGTACGCCGCGGATCGCCAACCGGTTGTTGCGTCGGGTGCGCGATTTCGCCGAGGTGCGCGCCAAGGGCCATATCACCAAGCCGATTGCCGACCTCGCGTTGAACCTGCTTGATGTCGACGAACGTGGTTTCGACCACCAGGACCGACGCCTGCTGTTGACCATGATCGAGAAGTTCGACGGCGGGCCGGTCGGAGTGGACAGCCTGGCCGCGGCCATCAGTGAAGAACGCCACACCATTGAAGACGTGCTGGAGCCGTACCTGATCCAGCAGGGCTACATCATGCGCACCCCGCGGGGGCGAGTGGTGACCCGGCATGCGTATTTGCACTTCGGTTTAAATATTCCGTCACGATTGGGCGAAATGCCCGTGGTAGACGAGTTCCTTGACGCCGTGGATGATTAATAATTTTTGCGCGCTGATATATTCGGCTTTCGTGCGGTCCGAGGACCGTGCTTTTGCGAAAAAGCCCGCAGATCAATGAAAAACAGTTGCCTGGCCGGATTGGCAACCTGAGGAGTAAGCACTAGAGTATGCGCGCGCAAAACGGGCTTGAGCCGTTCACACATCGTTGTCGCGTTTATTACGAGGACACCGATGCGGGCGGCATCGTGTATTACGTCAATTACCTCAAGTTTATGGAACGGGCTCGAACCGAGCGGCTCCGGGATCTGGGCTTTGCCCAATCGGCGCTGGCAGGGGAGGACCTGTTGTTTGTCGTGCATTCCAGCGAAGCGCGTTACCACGCGCCGGCGCGACTGGACGACGAGCTTCTGGTAAGCGCTGAAGTAATCGAATTGAACCGGGTCAGCCTGCGTTTCAAGCAGCAGGTCAGGCGGGCAACGGATAATGTGCTGCTCTGCGAAGGGCAGTTTTTGGTGGCCTGTGTGCGCACTAACAGTTTGAAACCCCGGGCCATTCCCGAAGCTCTACGTGCGGCCTTTGCCGACGTGAGCGGCGCGGGTACACACTCAAAGCAGGAGATAAAGCGTGGAAGCTAACGTCGTCGACCATTCCTCCATGTGGAGCCTGGTCAGCAATGCCAGTATCGTGGTGCAACTGGTAATGCTGATCCTGGTAGCCGCATCGGTGACCTCATGGATCATGATTTTTCAGCGCAGCAATTTGATTCGCGCCGGTCGACGTGCCCTGGAGAGCTTTGAAGAGCGCTTCTGGTCCGGTATCGACCTGTCCAAACTCTACCGTCAAGCCGGTAGCAACCCTGATCCGGATTCGGGCGTCGAGCAGATTTTCCGTGCCGGTTTCAAGGAATTCTCCCGTCTGCGCCAGCAGCCAGGTGTTGACCCGGAAGCGGTCATGGAAGGCGTGGCCCGTGCCATGCGCGTCGCCATTTCCCGCGAAGAAGAGAAGCTCGAGCAGAGCCTGCCATTCCTGGCCACCGTCGGCTCCGTGAGCCCGTACATCGGTCTGTTCGGTACGGTCTGGGGCATCATGAACTCCTTCCGTGGTCTGGCCTCTGCCCAGCAAGCGACCCTGGCCACTGTGGCTCCCGGTATCGCCGAAGCACTGATCGCCACCGCGATCGGTCTGTTCGCTGCCATCCCGGCCGTAATTGCTTACAACCGCTTCTCTGCTCGCAGCGAAACCCTGCTGAGCCGTTACTACACCTTCGCCGATGAATTCCAGGCGATCCTGCACCGCAAAGTGCACACCAGCGAAGAATAAGCAGGTAATTTCCAATGGCTTTAATCGCTCGAGCTCGCAAAAAGCGCAAGCCGGTTGCCGAGATGAACGTAGTGCCTTACATCGACGTGATGCTGGTACTGCTGGTCATCTTCATGGTGACCGCGCCGATGCTCAATCAGGGCGTGAAAGTTGATCTGCCCAAGGTTTCCAGCGAAGCCTTGCCGCAGGACAACAACACCCAGGTCCTGACTATTTCGATCAAGGCTGACAAGACCTACTACTGGAACCTTGGCAGCGAAGTCGATACCGAAAAGCAGCAGGACAAGGCCATGACCTTGCCGCAGATGACTGACGCGGTAACCAAGATCATTCGTGCCGGCACTGAAGGCGGCAAGCGCACCCAGGTGTTCATCCGCGGCGACAAGACCGTCGACTACGGTTCGGTCATGGGTGCCATGGGCGGTTTGCAGAAAGCCGGCGTCGGTAACGTTGGCTTGATTACCGAGGCGCCCTGATGCAGCAACAACGAGAGCCAACAGCCTCGGAAAGCTACTTCTGGCCTAGTGTCTGGGCGATTGGCTTGCACGTGCTGGTGTTCGGCATGCTGTTTGTCAGTTTTGCCATGACGCCTGAGTTGCCGCCGGCCAAGCCGATTGTCCAGGCGACCCTGTACCAGCTGAAATCGAAAAGTCGGGCGACCACCCAGACCAATCAGAAGATTGCGGGTGAAGCGCAGAAATCTGCTGCGCGTCAAACCGAAGTCGAACAGATGGAACAGAAAAAGGTCGAGCAGGAAGCGGTGAAGGCTGCGGAACAAAAGAAAGAAGAAGCGGCTCAAAAGGCCGAGGAAGCCAAGAAGGCCGACGAGTCGAAGAAAGCGGATGAGGCGAAAAAGGCTGATGAAGCCAAGAAAGCCGATGAAGCGAAGAAGACCGCCGAAGCCAAAAAGGCAGAAGAGAAACAATTGGCTGATATAGCCAAGAAGAAAGCCGAAGAAGAAGCCAAGAAAGCAGCTGAAGAAGAGGCCAAGAAAGAGGCCGCTGAAGAAGCCAAGAAGAAAATCGTCGAAGACGCGAAGAAGAAAGCCGCCGAAGACGCCAAGAAGAAAGCTGAAGCTGAAGAGGCGAAGAAGAAAGTCGCCGAAGACGCGAAGAAGAAAGCTGCTGCCGATGCTGCGAAGAAGAAGTCGCAGGATGCGGCACGTAAATCGGTTGAAGACAAAAAGGCGCAGGCCTTGGCTGATTTGCTGTCCGACAAGCCGGAGCGTCAACAGGCGTTGGCGGATGAGCAGGGTGATGAGACCGCGGGCAACTTCGATGATCTGATTCGTTCGCGCGCTTCTGAAGGTTGGGCGCAGCCACCGTCGGCCCGCAAGGGCATGAAAGTGATTCTGCAAATCAACATGCTGCCTGATGGAACGATCTCCGGTGTATCGGTTGCTCATTCCAGTGGTGATGTGCCGTTCGACAGTTCAGCAGTAGCGGCGGTAAAAAATATTGGTCGTTTGACCGAAATGCAGGGTCTGAAGCCAGCTGATTTCGCACCCTATCGTTCATTCAAGATGACATTCACACCTGAGGATCTAGCCTTGTGAGAAACCTTCTTCGAGGACTGCTTGTAGTCATGTTCTGCTTTGCAGGACTGGCCACGGCAGATGAAAAAAATATCCTGGTCAGCAGTGGCAGCTCCCAGGCCACTCCAATTGCCGTCGTGCCATTCGGTTTCCAGGGCGGCAGCGTGCTGCCGGACGACATGGCTGAAATCATCGGTAACGACCTGCGCAACTCCGGTTACTACGCGCCGATTCCAAAGCAGAACATGATCAGCCAGCCGAGCCAGGCCAGCGAAATCATTTACCGTGACTGGAAAGCGGTTGGCGCCCAATACATCATGGTCGGCAGTATCGTGCCAGCAGGCGGTCGCCTGCAGGTTCAGTACGCTCTGTTCAACGTCGCCACCGAGCAGCAAGTGCTGACCGGCAGCGTGTCGGGCAGCGTTGATCAACTGCGCGACATGGCGCACTACATCTCCGACCAGTCGTTCGAAAAACTCACCGGTATCAAAGGTGCCTTCTCGACGCGTCTGTTGTATGTGACCGCCGAGCGTTTCTCCGAGAAGAACACGCGCTACACGCTGCAACGTTCGGACTATGACGGTGCCCGTGCCGTGACCCTGCTGCAATCGCGCGAGCCGATCCTGTCGCCGCGTTTTGCACCGGATGGCAAGCGCATCGCTTATGTGTCGTTCGAGCAGAAGCGTCCGCGCATCTTCATGCAGAACATCGACACCGGTCGCCGCGAGCAGATCACCAACTTCGAAGGCCTCAATGGCGCGCCAGCCTGGTCGCCGGATGGCAATCGCCTGGCATTCGTCCTGTCCAAGGACGGCAACCCGGACATCTATGTGATGAACCTGGGTTCGCGTCAGATCTCCCGCGTCACCAATGGTCCCGGCATCAACACCGAACCGTTCTGGGGTAAGGATGGTTCGACCATCTACTTCACCTCCGACCGTGGCGGCAAGCCGCAGATCTACAAAACCAGCGTCAGTGGTGGCGGTGCGGAACGTGTGACCTTCATTGGTAACTACAACGCCAACCCTAAATTGTCGGCTGATGAAAAGACCCTGGTGATGATTCACCGCCAGGACGGCTTCACCAATTTCAAGGTGGCAGCCCAGGATTTGCAGCGAGGTAGTGTAAAGATCCTCACTGATAGCACTCTGGACGAGTCGCCTACTGTTGCGCCCAACGGCACCATGGTAATCTACGCCACCCGCCAGCAGGGCCGGGGAGTCTTGATGCTCGTGTCCATTAATGGACGCGTAAGGCTCCCGCTTCCTACCGCTCAAGGCGAAGTTCGAGAACCTTCCTGGTCCCCTTACCTGAACTGACGCGGCGCTACACGTTTTACTTAACACACTGGGGTTCATTAGGAGTTTCACGATGGAAATGCTGAAGTTTGGTAAATTTGCTGCGCTGGCTCTGGCCATGGCTGTAGCTGTAGGTTGCTCGTCCAAAGGCGGCGACAACGCCGGTGAAGGCGCTGTTGATCCAAACGCTGGTTACGGCGCAAACACTGGTGCCGTTGACGGTTCCCTGAGCGAAGAAGCTGCTCTGCGCGCAATCACCACCTTCTACTTCGAATACGACAGCTCGGACCTGAAGCCAGAAGCCATGCGCGCTCTGGACGTTCACGCCAAAGACCTGAAAGCAAACGGCGCTCGCGTTGTTCTGGAAGGCAACACCGACGAACGTGGTACTCGTGAGTACAACATGGCACTGGGCGAGCGTCGTGCGAAAGCCGTTCAACGCTACCTGGTACTGCAAGGCGTTTCCCCAGCTCAGCTGGAACTGGTTTCCTACGGCGAAGAGCGTCCAGTTGCTACCGGCAACGACGAGCAGTCCTGGGCTCAAAACCGTCGCGTCGAACTGCGTAAGTAATTCGTCATGCGAACGTGCCGTCGTGCTGTAACTGTCTTGGCTCTCAGTCTCGCACCGCTTGCGGTGTGGGCTGCGGTTCCTGTGGTCGATAACAACTCCGGTTCTAACAGCGGGAGTAGTTATCCGCCTGCGGGTTACGGTACGAACGGCGCCTATGCCGGGGGAGGGGTTTCAACCCCTGTCTCGGCACAGGGTCAGCTGTTCAACCAACTGCAACAAATGCAGGACCAGATCTCGCGCCAACAGGGTGTGATCGAAGAACTGCAAAATGATGTAGCGCGCATGAAGCAAGAGAACCTGGAGCGATATCAGGATCTTGATCGGCGCATAGGAACCGGCGTTGCACCTGCCGCGACTCCTGAAAATTCTTCCACTGGTGGCGATTTGAATGCCCCTGGTGCAGCTGCTGGCGCAAGTGCAGGAGCGGCTGCCGCTCAAGCACCTGCCGCGGGTGGCGAACCGGCGGATCCGGCGAAGGAAAAGCTGTATTACGACGCAGCCTTTGACCTGATCAAAGCCAAGGATTTCGACAAGGCCAGCCAGGCTTTTGCCGCTTTCCTGCGCAAATACCCGAACAGCCAATATGCGGGCAATGCCCAGTACTGGTTGGGCGAAGTGAACCTGGCCAAAGGCGATCTGCAAGGCGCAGGTCAGGCATTTGCCAAGGTTTCACAGCTGTACCCAAAGCACGCCAAAGTGCCTGATTCGTTGTACAAGCTGGCTGATGTAGAGCGCCGCCTCGGTCACACCGACAAGGTCAAAGGCATTCTGCAGCAGGTTGTGTCGCAATATCCGGGCACCTCCGCCGCTCAGTTGGCTCAGCGTGATCTGCAAAAAATGTAAGGGCTGCTTGACCCGTTTCGAAGAAACCCGCGCTTGTCGCGGGTTTTTTCGTTAGAATTCACGCCCTTTTTATGAAACACGCTTTTTGGGATCTGCGCGGTGGCGGGGTTCCTTGAAGTGCCTGACGGAGGCGGACAGCCTGTTTAGCTGTTATGCCCGTGGCGACTATGCAAGACACATTGAGAATTACCGAAGTTTTTTACTCGTTGCAGGGTGAAACGCGAACTGCCGGGCTGCCCACAGTATTTGTGCGCCTGACCGGCTGCCCCTTGCGTTGCCAATACTGCGACAGCGCCTACGCGTTCACTGGTGGCACCCTTCGCCCGCTCGAAGACATCCTCGAGCAAGTGGCCGGTTTCCGCCCCCGTTATGTGTGTGTTACCGGTGGCGAGCCACTGGCACAACCTAACGCCATCCCATTGCTCAAGCAGTTGTGCGACGCCGGGTACGAAGTGTCACTGGAAACCAGTGGTGCGCTTGATATCTCGGCGGTAGATTCCCGGGTCAGTCGCGTTGTCGACCTGAAAACCCCGGGTTCGAAGGAAGCACATCGCAACCGCTACGAAAATATCGAGCTGCTCACGCCCAACGATCAGGTGAAGTTTGTCATCTGCTCGCGGGATGACTACGACTGGGCAGTGTCCAAGCTGATCCAGTACGGTCTTGACCGGCGCGCCGGCGAAGTCCTGTTCTCGCCAAGCCACCACGACCTGAATGCTCGGGACCTGGCGGATTGGGTGGTGGCGGACAACCTGCCAGTGCGTTTGCAATTGCAGCTGCATAAATATCTTTGGAATGACGAGCCGGGGCGCTGAAATGACGGAACAACTGAACACCGCTGAAAAACGAGCAGTCATCCTGTTGTCCGGCGGGCTGGACTCGGCAACTGTCGTGGCCATGGCCCGCGCCGAAGGCTACAGCTGCTACACCATGAGCTTTGATTACGGCCAGCGCTCTCAGGCCGAGTTGCATGCCGCTGCACGCGTTGCCCATGACCTGGGTGTGGTCGAGCACAAGGTGATCGGCCTCAACCTGAACGGTATGGGCGGCTCGGCGCTGACCGACAGCAGCATCGACATTCCGGAGGAGCTGGGGGAGGGTATTCCAGTGACTTACGTGCCTGCGCGCAACACGGTATTCCTGTCGCTGGCCTTGGGCTGGGCTGAAGTGCTCGGTGCACGTGACATCTTCATTGGCGTGAACGCCGTGGATTACTCCGGTTACCCCGACTGCCGTCCCGAGTTCATCGAGTCCTTCGAGCGCATGGCCAATCTGGCGACCAAAGCCGGGGTAGAGGGCAATGGCTTCCGTATCCAGGCACCCCTGCAGAACCTGAGCAAGGCGCAAATTGTCGAGGCGGGCGTGAAGCTGGGCGTCAATTACGGGCTGACGGTTTCCTGTTATCAGGCTGACGATGACGGTAGTGCATGCGGCAAATGCGACAGCTGCCGACTGCGTGCAGAAGGCTTTGCGGCGGCCGGAATCAGCGACCCAACACGTTATTTTTGATTTATTTCAAATTAGGTGTTGAATAGTCCTTAAAAATCAGTATTATACGCGCCACCACACAGCGGGTCGTTAGCTCAGTTGGTAGAGCAGTTGGCTTTTAACCAATTGGTCGTAGGTTCGAATCCCACACGACCCACCATTTTTGTAGCAGTTTTAAAAGTCTGGAAGGCCCACGCAAGTGAGGATTTCCGGATTTTTTTTTGCCCGCGATTTGAGCTCGCCCAGGCCCTGGGCTGCATCGCATGACGCAGGTCAGAATCATCTTTTGCATCCACGGGATATTCTGTAGCCTTGCGCAACTTCAACGCTGTCCGTGCCTGATGAATACTCACTCTCCCGGCGGTACCCTGATGGGGCCGGAGCCGGGTGTATACTCGACTTTCGCGCGAAAGCGCCTGCAGGTCTTGCGAACATGACGCAGATTTCCGAACGCCTTCTGGTTCAAGCTCACCTCGACGCCAAGCAGCCCAAGCCGCTGACCGCCGAGGAAGAGGCTTATTACCGTGCTGCCATCGCCGCCGAGCTCAAGGCTCAGGACGCGGTGCTGGTTGCCCACTTCTATTGCGATCCGGTGATTCAGGCCCTGGCCGAAGAAACGGGTGGTTGCGTCTCCGACTCGCTGGAGATGGCCCGCTTCGGCAATGCTCACCCGGCCAAGACCGTGGTGGTCGCCGGGGTGAAGTTCATGGGCGAAACCGCAAAAATCCTCAATCCCGAAAAACGCGTGCTGATGCCCACCCTCGAAGCGACGTGCTCGCTGGACCTGGGTTGCCCGGTGGACGAGTTTTCGGCGTTCTGTGATCAGCACCCGGAACGCACGGTGGTGGTGTATGCCAACACCTCGGCCGCGGTCAAGGCGCGGGCGGACTGGGTGGTGACATCCAGCTGTGCGCTGGAAATCGTCGAAAGCCTGATGGATAACGGCGAGACCATTATCTGGGGCCCGGACAAGCACCTGGGCACCTACATTCAGCGCCAGACCGGTGCGGACATGCTGCTCTGGGACGGTGCCTGCATCGTTCACGAAGAGTTCAAGTCCAAGCAGCTTGAAGACATGAAAGCGCTGTACCCGGATGCCGCCATTCTGGTGCACCCGGAATCGCCGACCTCGGTGATCGAGCTGGCGGATGCCGTTGGTTCCACCAGTCAGCTGATCGCAGCGGCTCAGCGCCTGCCGAACAAGACCCTGATCGTCGCCACCGATCGCGGCATCTTCTACAAGATGCAGCAGCTGTGCCCGGACAAGGTCTTCATCGAGGCGCCAACGGCCGGTAACGGCGCAGCCTGCCGCAGTTGCGCGCACTGCCCGTGGATGGCGATGAACACCCTTGAGCGCACGCTGAAGAGCTTGAAAGAGGGGGCGAACGAGATCTTTGTGGATCCGGCGCTGATTCCGCAGGCGATTCGGCCGTTGAAGCGCATGCTGGACTTTACTCAGGCTGCGCGGATGAAGCTGGCCGGTAACGCCTGAGCTCTTTGAGCTAGTCCTGAAAAACCTGTGGGAGCAAGCTTGCTCCCACAGTGGTTTCTGTATGGCTGAATTACTTGGTCTTCTTTGGGATGCGCACAAGCTGAGTGTTGGAGTACATGTCATGCCAGCTGCGTTTCTGCTTATCAAATAATGGCCAGATAAACCCCAGGCCCACGCACAGCCAAGAAGCAATCGACACCACAAAGCGCAACAACGCCTGCCAAAGGCTGATGGACGAGCCATCGGCATTCTGCACACGGATGCACCACACCTGCATGCCGAGGGTCTGCCCCGACCAGGTCCAGAACTTGGCGAAGAAGCCGAACAGCACAAACAGCAGCACCGTCGAGAGCAATGGATCCCCGTCCAGCGCGCCGGCTTCAGTCAGGGTGCGCATTTTCTCCTCGCCGAGGATCGCCATCTGGATCATCTTGTAGACGCCGCTGGTGACGATCAGCAGGGCGGTACACAACAGGAAGTCATAGAACATCGCTGCCAGGCGACGACCCAGGGTGGCGGCGGGAAAGTCGCCCTGGGGATTGAGCAGGTGTTTCGACATGGCAGCCTCTGAGCGGAAAAAGAAGCCATTTTACGGATTTACGCGCACAAAAAAGCCCCTGATGTCAGCATCAGGGGCTTTTTCGTAACAGAAGATTAGGCTTCTGCTTGTACTTCGTCAGCCTGCATGCCTTTCTGGCCTTGCACAGCAACGAAAGTCACTTTCTGGCCTTCTTTCAGGCTCTTGAAGCCGTTGCCCTGGATGGCGCGGAAATGTACGAACAGATCCGGACCGCTTTCAGGAGTGATAAAACCAAAACCTTTCTCGTCGTTAAACCACTTGACGGTACCGCTCTGACGTTGGGACATTTCTTATTTCCTTTGACGCAAAAATTAATGACAGTCTCTTTCTCATGAAAGAGTACTGGGGCTGGTTGCAGGAGAGTAAGAAGACGTCGAACGGGATGTAGCTAACTTGTAGGCTACTGCCCAGGTCACGATTCCAAGCGACCCATGCAAACACAGTGAACAAACTCTACGCCAACTACGGGAGAAAAAACAAGCCCTGTCAGAGGCCCGGATTTACTCAGGTTGAGGGTACTAGTCGATCCACTAGTGCCGTCTTATTCTTTGCCGCTGTTCAATTGTTTTCGATCGTTATAAGCAACGTTCATAAACGAAGGCTGGCTATAAAGATATGCACTGTTTTATGGCGGTTGCGTTACACATTAGTGCACTGTTAACGCAACCGCGTTACTTATAGAAACAGTCAATCAGCCGCGATAGTAGCGTTGTGCAACAAATGGCATTTTGCTTACAAGCAAAGGCACCTTTTTCCCACGAACGATCGCCCAAACGGGTGTGTCGATAGCCATATAAGCGCTGTCGAGGTAACCCATGGCCAAAGGAGCGCCCAGGGTCGGACCGAAGCCGCCGCTGCAAACAGCGCCGATGATCTCGCCGGCCTCGTTGACGATTTCTGCGCCTTCACGCACGGGTGTGCGTTCCTGAGGCAGCAGGCCGACGCGCTTGCGGCTGACGCCACCTTGCTGTTGTGCGAACACGGTTTCAGCGCCAGGGAAGCCGCCGGCCCGCGCGCCATCGGCACGACGAGGCTTGGAGATGGCCCACAGCAGGCTCGCTTCGATCGGGGTGGTCTCGGTGTTCATGTCGTGGCCATAGAGGCACAGGCCGGCTTCCAGGCGCAGCGAGTCGCGTGCGCCGAGGCCGATGGCCGCCACTTCAGGTTCAGCCAGCAGGGCGCGAGCCAGGGTTTCGGCGTTGGCGGCCGGTACCGAGATTTCGAAACCGTCTTCACCGGTGTAGCCCGAACGGCTGACAAAGCAGTCCACGCCCAGCAGTTTCACGCGGGTGAACTGCATAAAGGTCATCTTCGCCACTTCCGGCGCCAGGCGTGCGAGCACGGTGACGGCGGCCGGGCCTTGCAGCGCCAGCAGGGCGCGTTCTTCGAACAGCGGCTCGATGGTGCACTGCTCGCCGATGTGCTTGCGCAGGTGCGCCAGGTCTTGATCCTTGCAGGCTGCGTTGACCACCAGGAACAGTTCGTCGTTACCGAGGTTGGCAACCATCAGGTCGTCGAGGATGCCACCGGTTTCGTTGGTGAACATTGCGTATCGCTGCATGCCCACCGGCAGGTCGATGATGTCGACCGGCACCAGGGTTTCCAGGGCCTTGGCGGCGTTGGCGCCGGTCAGGCGGATCTGGCCCATGTGCGACACATCGAACAGCCCGGCCTGATCACGGGTGTGCTGGTGTTCTTTCATCACGCCGAGCGGGTATTGCACCGGCATGTCATAGCCGGCGAACGGCACCATGCGTGCGCCGAGTTCGATGTGCAGTGCGTGCAGCGGGGTTTTCAGCAATTGTTCGGTGGACATATTCAGCTCCTGAAAAAGTGTGCAGTGCGCGTGAGCATCAGCACTCGATAATGTTGACCGCCAAACCGCCGCGGGCGGTTTCCTTGTATTTGCTTTTCATGTCGGCGCCGGTCTGGCGCATGGTACGGATGACCTTGTCGAGGGAGACGAAGTGCTGACCGTCGCCGCGCAGGGCCATGCGTACCGCGTTGATCGCCTTGACCGAACCCATGGCGTTGCGCTCGATGCAAGGCACTTGCACCAGCCCGCCAATCGGGTCGCAGGTCAGGCCGAGGTTATGTTCCATGCCGATTTCGGCGGCGTTTTCCACTTGCTGCACGGTCCCGCCAAGGACCTCGCACAAGGCGCCGGCCGCCATCGAACAAGCCACGCCGACTTCGCCCTGGCAGCCGACTTCGGCGCCGGAGATCGAGGCGTTTTCCTTGTAGAGAATGCCGATGGCCGCCGCCGTCAGCAGGAAGCGTACGACGCCGTCTTCGTTGGCACCGGGAATGAAGCGCATGTAGTAATGCAAAACTGCCGGAACAATCCCGGCTGCACCGTTTGTGGGCGCGGTGACGACGCGTCCGCCGTTGGCGTTTTCTTCGTTGACCGCCAGGGCGTACAGGTTGACCCAGTCCAGCACTGACAGCGGATCGCGCAGTGACGATTCCGGGTTTTTGCACAATTGCCGGTGCAGTGCCGCCGCGCGACGCTTGACCTTCAACCCGCCGGGCAGAATGCCTTCGTTGCGGCAACCGGCGTCGACGCAGTCCTGCATTACTTGCCAGATTTTCAGCAGGCCGGCGCGGGTTTCCGCTTCCGGGCGCCAGGCGCTTTCGTTGGTCAGCATCACCTGGCTGATGGACAGGCCGTAGGTGGTGCAATGACTGAGCAAGTCCTTGGCACTTTTGAACGGGAAGGTCAGCGGCGTGGCGTCTTCGACGATGCGGTCGGCGCCGGCTGCATCTTCATCGACCACAAAGCCACCCCCGACCGAGTAGTACTCGCGGCTGCGGATCTGCAGGCCGGCGGCGTCGAATGCGCGAAAGATCATGCCGTTGGGGTGATAGGGCAAGGGTTTGCGAATCATTGCCAGGTGTTCTTTCTCGTTGAACGCAATGCTGTGTTCACCGAGCAGGTTCAAGCGACCGTTGCCGCGAATGTCTTGCAGGCGGGCGGCGACGGTTTCGGTATTCACGGTGTCCGGGTGTTCACCTTCGAGGCCGAGCAACACAGCCTTGTCGCTGCCGTGGCCCTTGCCGGTGGCGCCGAGCGAGCCGTAGAGCTCGACTTTGACGCAGGTGGTGGCGGCCAACAGCCCTTCGCGGCGCAACCCTTCGGCAAAACGCGCGGCTGCGCGCATCGGGCCGACGGTGTGGGAACTGGAGGGGCCAATGCCAATCTTGAACAGGTCGAACACGCTTAACGACATGGTTGTTCTCCGGTTTCTTGTTATAGGTATGGGCGCGATCTGGGAAGTGCCACAGAACCCTTGTAGGAGTGAGACCGGCTTGCCGGCGATAGCGGTCTAACATGCAACAAAAATGTCTACAGACAGATCGCTATCGCCGGCAAGCCGGTCTCACTCCGACAGTGTTTTGTGGTGTTCTCGAAAATGGAGGCGAGTAAACCCGCCCCCCTTATTCGTTTAAGCGTAGCTTTCGATCGATGGGCAGGCGCACACCAGGTTGCGATCGCCAAACACGTTGTCGACGCGACCGACCGGTGGCCAGTATTTGCCTTCGATCAGGGAGGCTACCGGGTACACCGCTTGCTCACGGCTGTACGGATGTGTCCACTCGCCAACGATCTCTGCCGCGGTGTGCGGAGCGTTCTTCAGCGGGTTGTCTTCCTTGTCCAGTGTGCCGTTTTCCACCGCGCGGATTTCTTCGCGGATGCGGATCATGGCGTCGCAGAAACGGTCCAGTTCTTCCTTGGATTCGCTTTCGGTCGGCTCGATCATCAGCGTGCCGGCGACCGGGAACGACATGGTCGGGGCGTGGAAGCCGAAGTCGATCAGGCGCTTGGCGACGTCATCAACGCTGATACCGCTGCTGTCTTTAAGCGGACGCAGGTCGAGGATGCATTCGTGTGCCACCAGGCCATTGCTGCCTGTGTACAGAACCGGGTAATGCTCTTCGAGGCGACGGGAGATGTAGTTGGCATTGAGGATCGCCAGCTGCGAAGCGCGTTTCAGGCCGGCGCCGCCCATCATCCGAATGTACATCCAGGTGATCGGCAGAATGCTCGCGCTGCCGAACGGTGCTGCGCAGACCGCGCCTTCCTTGCGTGCCATCTGGGCGTGGCCCGGCAGGAACGGAGTCAGGTGCGATTTCACGCCGATCGGGCCGACGCCCGGGCCGCCGCCGCCGTGTGGAATGCAGAAGGTTTTGTGCAGGTTCAGGTGCGACACGTCGCCGCCGAACTTGCCCGGTGCGCAGAGGCCGACCATCGCGTTCATGTTGGCGCCGTCGATGTACACCTGGCCGCCGTTGTCATGAATGATGCCGCAGATTTCGCGAATGCCTTCTTCGAACACGCCGTGGGTCGACGGGTAAGTGATCATCAGCGCAGCGAGGTGTTCGCGGTGCTCGATGGCTTTGGCGCGCAGGTCTTCGATGTCGACGTTGCCGCGCGCATCGCAAGCGGTCACGACCACACGCATGCCGGCCATGTTGGCGGTGGCCGGGTTGGTGCCGTGGGCGGACGACGGGATCAGGCAGATGTCGCGACGATCTTCGCCACGGCTCTGGTGATAGGCGCGGATGGCCAGCAAACCGGCGTATTCACCTTGCGAACCGGCGTTCGGTTGCAGTGAGATCGAGTCGTAACCGGTGGCGGCACAGAGCATCGCTTCCAGTTCGTCGGTCAGTTGCTGGTAGCCGGCGCTTTGCTCGGCCGGAGCGAACGGGTGCAGGGCTCCGAATTCAGCCCAGGTCACCGGGATCATTTCGCTGGCAGCGTTGAGTTTCATGGTGCACGAACCCAGCGGGATCATGGTGCGGTCCAGCGCCAGGTCCTTGTCGGCCAGCTTGCGCAGGTAGCGCATCAGCTCGGTTTCCGAGTGATAACGGTTGAACACCGGGTGGCTGAGGATCGGCGATTGACGCACCAGCGAAGCTGGGATGGTGCTCTGTACCGAGGCGGCCAGCGCAGCGAAGTCCGGCAGGGTCTTGCCGTCGGCGAACAGAGCCCACAGGGTTTGGATGTCAGCCTGGGTGGTGGTTTCGTCCACCGACAGGCCCAGACGCTGAGCATCGATGACGCGCAGGTTGATCTGCCGGGCGTGAGCCTTGTCGTGCAGCGCGGCGGTTTGCGCGCCGGTGGCCAGGGTCAGGGTGTCGAAGAAGCTGGCTTGCTCGACGGTCAGGCCCAGTGCGTTCAAGCCTTTGGCCAGAATGGCGGTCAGGTGATGCACGCGGTTGGCGATCTGGGTCAGGCCTTTCGGACCGTGGTACACGGCGTACATGCTGGCGATGTTGGCCAACAGCACTTGGGCGGTGCAGATGTTGCTCGTAGCCTTCTCGCGACGGATGTGTTGCTCGCGAGTCTGCATGGCCAGGCGCAGGGCCGGCTTACCGAAACGGTCCACCGAAACACCGACCAGACGGCCCGGCATGTCGCGCTTGAACGCGTCTTTAGTGGAGAAGTACGCCGCGTGCGGGCCACCGAAGCCCAGCGGAACACCGAAACGCTGGGCGCTGCCGATGGCCACGTCGGCGCCGAATTCGCCTGGCGGGGTCAGCACGGTCAGGGCCAGCAGGTCAGCGGCCACAGCCACCAGAGCGTTGGCGGCGTGGAAGCGTTGGGTCAGTTCGCGGTAATCGAACACGTCACCGTTGCTGGCCGGGTATTGCAGCAGGGCGCCGAAGAATGGCGTCACGTCAGTGAGTTCGAGTTCGTCGCCGACCACCACATCAATGCCCAACGGCTCGGCACGGGTGCGCAGCACGTCGAGGGTTTGCGGGTGGCAATGCACGGAGGCGAAGAAGGCGTGGCTGCCCTTGTTCTTGCTCAGGCGTTTGCAGAAGGTCATGGCTTCGGCTGCGGCGGTGGCTTCATCGAGCAAGGACGCGTTGGCAATCGGCAGGCCGGTCAGGTCGCTGATCAGGGTCTGGAAGTTCAACAGCGCTTCGAGACGGCCCTGGGAAATTTCTGGCTGGTACGGGGTGTAGGCGGTGTACCAGGCCGGGTTTTCCAGCAGGTTGCGCAGGATCGGCGACGGCGTGTGGGTGCCGTAGTAGCCCTGGCCAATGTAGGTCTTGAACAGCTGGTTTTTACCGGCGATGGCTTTGATCGAGGCGAGGGCTTCAGCCTCGCTCAAACCGTCTTCCAGGCCCAGCACGCTGGTGCCTTTGATGCTGTCCGGGATCACGCTGGCGCTCAGGGCTTCCAGCGAGTCGAAGCCGAGGCTGTTGAGCATGGCTTGCTCGTCGCCGGCACGCGGGCCGATGTGACGGGCGATGAATTCGTTGGCGGTGGTCAGGTTTACAGAAACAGAAGGTACTTGGGTCATGTCAGCGCTCCTCAGGCTTCGGCGTTGGCTTTGATCAGACGGTCGTAAGCGTCCTGGTCCAGCAGTTTGGCGACCGCCGAGGCGTCGCTTGGCTGGAAGCGGAAGAACCAGCCTTCGCCCAGTGGATCTTCATTGACCAGTTCAGGGCTGCTGTCGAGTGCCGGGTTGACTTCCAGCACGTCGCCGTCGAGTGGCATGTAGACGCCGCTGGCGGCTTTTACCGATTCCACGGTGGCGGCTTCAGCGCCTTTGTCGTAGGACTGCAGCTCAGGCAGTTGTACGAAAACCACGTCGCCCAAGGCGTTCTGTGCGAAAGCGGTGATGCCGACAGTAACGCTGCCGTCAGCTTCGGTGCGCAGCCATTCGTGATCTTCAGTAAAACGCAAATCGCTCATGAGAACTCCTAAGGGGGGCCAGACTCGTCTGGTGGACGCTATTGAATGCTTGGGCAAAAAAGCCGTGTTATGACGAACTACTTAGCAAGAACACGGCCAATGTTTGTTTTATCTTTATTAATCAGTGGGTTGGGATGTTTTGCAGGGCGGGAGAATTCGCTCGCTGTAGCGAAATCGATACGGACAAAGTCAGGCAAGAAAGCTGAGGTCAATCAAAGCCTTGCACAGCCGTGATCGGGGAGGGGTGTAGCGATATCGTTCCGCTGTAGCGCTTTCAGTACAGGTAGAGGTCGTTTTTAAGCAGGAGTTTTCAGGTAACACACAAAACCTGTGGGGTGTGGTTCAACCTCAACCTCAGGGCTTGTTGGGTATGCCGTACTTGCGCAACCGATGGGCAATCGCGGTGTGGGATGTCTGCAGGCGGCTGGCCAGTTGGCGGGTCGAGGGGTAGCTGACGTAGAGCTTTTCCAGCAGGGTTTTCTCGAACTCTTCCATCGCCTGCTCCAGGCTGTCGACTTCGTTGTCGCTCTGGCGCGCCACCGAGGTGCCGGCGATGTCGAGGTCGCCGATGTCGACCAGCGTGCTTTCGCAAATTGCCGCGGCGCGGAAGATCACGTTCTGCAATTGCCGCACGTTGCCCGGCCAGCGATTGCCCAGCAGTGCCGGGTAGGTGCCCGGCGCCAGGCGACAAACCGGGCGCTGGATCTGCGCGCAGGCTTGCTGCATGAAGTAGCGGGCGAGCAACAGAATGTCCTGGCCACGTTCGCGCAGCGGCGGGACTTCAACGTTGAGTACATTGAGGCGGTAAAACAGGTCTTCGCGGAAGCTGCCTTCGCTGACCATCTTTTCCAGATCACGGTGGGTGGCGCTGAGGATTCGCACATTGACCTTGACCTCACGATCACCGCCGACCCGGCGGAAACTGCCGTCATTGAGAAAACGCAGCAGTTTGGCCTGCAAGTACGGCGACATCTCCCCGATTTCATCGAGAAACACCGTGCCCTGGTTGGCCAGTTCCATCAGCCCCGGTTTGCCGCCCCGTTGCGCGCCGGTAAAGGCACCGGGGGCGTAGCCGAACAGTTCACTTTCGGCGAGGTTCTCCGGCAATGCTGCGCAGTTCAACGCAAGAAAGGGCGAATTGTGTCGAGCGCTGATGGCATGGCAGGCCCGGGCGACCAATTCCTTGCCGGTGCCGGTTTCGCCCTGAATCAACAGCGGCGCATCGAGTGCGGCCACCCGTTGCGCCCGAGCCTTGAGCGTGCGGATCACCGGCGACTCGCCGAGCAGCGCATCGAATCCTTCGGCGTGATCATGGTGCAGCGCCGAGAGGCGTTCGCCGATGCGGTTGGGTTGATACAGGGTCAGCAGGGCGCCAGCGTCGGTGATCGGCGTGGCGTCCAGCAGCAACGTCTGGCCGTTGACCGTGATTTCCCGCAGCGGCAGGCGAAAGCCCTGTTCCAGCAAGGTGTCGAGCAGCGCCGGGTCGGAGAACAGGTCGGCGATGCTTTCACCGGCGGGTTCACGCCCATACAACGCGATCAATGCCGGGTTGGCCAGCAACACGTTGCCGGCACTGTCCAGGGCCAGTACCGGGTCGGTCATGGCCGCGAGCAAGGCGTCGAGTTGCAGGTGGCGGCGCTGGCCGGGAAGGATGTCGACCACCGTCACCGCTTGCACGCCACGCACGCTGAACAGCGCATCGCGCAGCTCTTCGAGGACTTCCGGACTCAGGGTCGGGGCATCGATGTAAACGTTGGGCGGGACCATTTCCACCGCATCGAGATTGAGATTGCGCCCACCGAGCAGGGCCAGGACTTCCTGGGTGATACCGACGCGGTCGATGAAACTGACGTGGATACGCATGGGGCGGTTTTTGGTTCTGGAGTGCGGAGGGGCGCAAGTATGCCTTGGGGCGGGCGAATGGTGAAATCCTGCGCGGGATTTCAGGCCCACACCGAACCTTTGCAGGAGTGAGCCTGCTCGCGATAGCGGTGTATCAGTCGACATCCATGGTGAATGTCAGTCCGCTATCGCGAGCAGGCTCACTCCTGCAGGGGGGAGTGTGGGTTACTCGAAGTTCTCGAGGTTCACCGGGTCGCCGGATTTCATGTCCAGCTTCGCCCGTATGTCTTCAAACACCAGATCGTAATGCTTGTGCACCGAGCCGATCTGGCTGTGTGTCTTTGGAATGCCGTACTGCTCGGCGATCTTCGTCACATTGTTGGCAAAGTTGTAGGCCTCCTCCTTGGGCAGGAAGAAGGTCTCTTTCATGTCCTTTCCCTGAATGTTGCCATGCATCGTGAACTGGATGCCTTTGACGCCTTTGGGGTTCTTGCTGACTTCATAGTCGAGGTGAATGTTGTAGCTGACATCATTCTTGTCCAACGCGTGACGCTCGATGTGCAAGTGACCCGGTTCAAACTGTGCCATAGACGTCTCTCCTTACAAGTAAGTAATGCCAGGTTTCGCCGTGCTGATGCGCGTACCTGCCTTGCCCTGGACGATCGCTTCAATGTCCGAGAGTGAACCGATTACCGCGGTTTTTCCAGTGTGGCGGGCGAACTCGCAAGCCGCTTGAACCTTGGGTCCCATGGAGCCTGCGGCGAAGCCGAGTTTTTCCATTTCATCCGGGTGAGCCTGGCCGATGGCTTTCTGGGTCGGCTTGCCGTAGTCGATGAAGGCGGCGCTGACGTCGGTGGCGATCACTAACAGATCGGCCTCAAGTTGTTCGGCCAGCAGCGCCGAGCACAAGTCTTTATCGATCACCGCCTCGACGCCTTCCAGTTTGCCGGGGGCGGTGTACATGGTCGGGATCCCGCCACCGCCGGCGCAGATCACGATGCTGCCTTTTTCCAGCAGCCATTTGATCGGGCGGATTTCGAAAATGCGTTTCGGTTTCGGGCTGGCCACCACGCGACGATACTTGTCGCCGTCCGGGGCAATCGCCCAGCCTTTCTCGGCGGCGAGTTTTTCCGCTTCGGCCTTGGCATACACCGGGCCGATCGGTTTGCTGGGGTTCTGGAACGCCGGGTCGTTGGCGTCGACTTCGACCTGGGTGAGCAGGGTCGCGAAGGGCACTTCGAAGTCCAGCAGGTTGCCCAGTTCCTGTTCGATGATGTAGCCGATCATGCCTTCGGTTTCGGCACCGAGCACGTCCAGCGGGTAAGGGGAAACCGAGGTGTAGGCCGCGGCTTGCAGCGACAACAGGCCGACCTGCGGGCCATTGCCGTGGGCGATCACCAGTTGGTTGCCGGCATGGACCTTGGCGATTTGTTCAGTGGCGATCCGGATGTTGGCGCGCTGGTTGTCCGCGGTCATGGGTTCACCACGGCGGAGCAGGGCGTTACCGCCCAGAGCTACGACGATACGCATAATGGCAATCCTTCTAAAACGAGAAATAAGCAGGTAACTCAGGCCTTTGTGGGAGCGAGCCTGCTCGCGACAGGGCCGTGTCAGTCGACGTCTATGTCGTCTGTTACCCCGTCATCGCGAGCAGGCTCGCTCCCACATTGACCGGTCCGTTCTTTAGAGGTCAGCCAGGGTCGATACCAGGATCGCCTTGATGGTGTGCATGCGGTTTTCCGCTTGCTCGAAGGCGATGCAGGCCGGCGACTCGAACACGTCATCAGTCACTTCGATGCCGTTCTTCAGGTTCGGGTACTGCTCGGCAATCTGCTTGCCGACTTTGGTATCACTGTTGTGGAAGGCCGGCAGGCAGTGCATGAACTTGGTGCGTGGGTTGCCGGTGGCTTTCATCAGTTCGGCGTTGACCTGATACGGCAGCAGTTGCTGGATACGTTCGGCCCAGGCTTCGACCGGTTCACCCATCGACACCCAGACGTCGGTGTGGATGAAGTCCACGCCTTTGACCGCAGCTTTGGTGTCTTCGGTCAGGGTGATGCGCGCGCCACTTTCTTCGGCATATTTGTGGCAGCGCTGTACCAGATCGTCCAGCGGCCACAGGGCTTTTGGCGCGCAGATGCGCACGTCCATGCCCAGCTTGGCGCCGATCAGCAGCAGCGAGTTACCCATGTTGTTGCGGGCGTCGCCCAGGTAGACGTAGCTGATGTCGTGGATCGGCTTGTCGGCGTGTTCGCGCATGGTCAGCACGTCGGCGATCATTTGCGTTGGGTGGTATTCATCGGTCAGGCCGTTGAACACCGGCACGCCGGCAAACTTGGCCAGTTCCTCGACGATTTCCTGCTTGAAGCCACGGTACTCGATAGCGTCGTACATGCGCCCCAGCACGCGGGCGGTGTCCTTCATGCTTTCCTTGTGGCCGATCTGCGAAGAGTTCGGGTCGATGTAGGTGACGTTGGCGCCCTGGTCATAAGCGGCGACTTCGAAGGCGCAGCGGGTGCGGGTCGAGGTTTTTTCGAAGATCAGCGCGATGTTGTTGCCTTTGAGGTGCTGCTGCTCGGTGCCGGTGTACTTGGCGCGCTTGAGGTCGCGGGACAGGTCGAGCAGGTAACGCAATTCGCGAGGGGTGTGGTGTTCCAGGCTCAGCAAATTACGGTTGTGAATGTTGAAAGCCATGATGGATCTCCTTAGGTGTCGGTTATCCCCCTGGCCGTGCTTGCCTTCGGGTAGAGGGCACAGCAGCGGCCAGGGCTCAAAGATTAATAGTCGATAGGGTCGCGAATGATCGGGCAGGTCATGCAGTGGCCGCCCCCGCGTCCACGCCCCAGTTCGCCGGCGCTGATGGTGATGACCTCGATACCCGCCTTGCGCAGCAAGGTGTTGGTGTAGGTGTTGCGGTCATAACCGATGACCACGCCCGGCTCCACGGCCACCACGTTGTTACCGTCATCCCACTGTTCGCGTTCGGCAGCGAAGCTGTTGCCGCCGGTTTCGACGACCCGCAACGCTTTCAGGTTGAGGGCCTTGGCCACGGTGTCGAGGAACGTGCCGTCTTCGCGTCGGATGTCGATGCCGCCCGGTTTCTTTTCGTCCGGACGCAGGGTGAAGGCGACGATCTGGTTCACGACTTCGGGGAAAATGGTGACCAGGTCGCGGTCACAGAAGCTGAACACGGTGTCCAGGTGCATCGCGGCACGGGATTTTGGCAGGCCGGCGACGATGACTTTTTCCACGGCTTTGTGTTTGAACAGGTTCAGCGCCAATTGACCGATGGCCTGGCGCGACGAACGCTCGCCCATACCGATCAGCACCACGCCGTTGCCGATCGGCATCACGTCGCCGCCTTCAAGGGTGGAGCTGCCGTGATCCACGTCCGGGTCGCCGTACCAGATCTCGAATTCGGCGTTGGTGAACTGCGGGTGGAATTTATAGATGGCGGTGGTCAGCAGGGTTTCCTGACGGCGCGCCGGCCAGTACATCGGGTTCAGGGTCACACCACCGTAGATCCAGCACGTAGTGTCGCGGGTGAACTGAGTGTTGGGCAGTGGCGGCAGAATGAAGCTGGAGTGGCCGAGGAAGTCGCGGAACATCTGGATGGTCTTGCCACCAAAGCTGTCCGGCAGGTCATCGGCGGAGACACCGCCAATCAGGAACTCGGCGATATGACGGGGCTCCAGGCTGAGCAGCCAGGATTTCACTTCGTTGATCAGGCCCAAACCCACCGAATCGGCGGTGACCTTGCGCTCCAGAATCCAGTCCAGCGCTTCGGGGATGGCGACGATGTCGGTCAACAGGTTGTGCATTTCCACAACGTCGATCCCGCGTTCGCGCATCTTGGTGACGAAGTCGAAGTGGTCACGCTTGGCTTGGGCGACCCACAGCACATCATCAAACAGCAGCTCGTCACAGTTATTCGGGGTGAGCCGCTGGTGGGCCAGGCCGGGGGAACAAACCATGACTTTGCGCAGTTTGCCGGCTTCGGAATGCACGCCGTACTTAACTTTTTCCGTGGTCATTACAGTGATCCTCCAGATGACAAATTATTCAGGTGTTACAGGGTCAGGAAGCCGGAATACAGTCCATAGGCCGCTACCACGGCACCTATGATCACGGCTGCAAAAATCAGCTTCTCGACGTTGGTGAAAACAGGTTTGCCCAGTTCTCGCTTGGCCTTGGCGAACAGGATCACGCCGGGCGCATAGAGCAGGGCGGACAACAGCAGGTATTTGGTGCCGCCGGCGTAGACCAGCCAGACGGCGTAGATCACCGCGACGCCGGCGATGAACAGGTCCTTGGAGCGATCGGCCTTGTCGACTTCGTAGCTCTCACCGCGTACCGCCAGCAACAGTGCATAAGCCGCCGACCACAGGTAGGGCACCAGGATCATCGAAGTGGCGAGGTAGATCAGCGACAGGTAAGTACTGGCCGAAAACAGGGTGATGACCAGGAACAGCTGCACCATTGCGTTGGTCAGCCACAGGGCGTTGACCGGCACGTGGTTGGCGTTCTCCTTGCGCAGGAACTCCGGCATGGTGTGGTCCTTGGCGGCGGCGAACATGATCTCCGCACACAGCAGCACCCACGACAGCAAGGCCCCCAGCAGCGAGATGATCAGACCGACGCTGATCAGCACCGCGCCCCAATGACCGACCACATGCTCCAGCACGGCCGCCATCGACGGGTTCTGCAGCTTGGCCAGTTCAGGTTGGGTCATGATCCCCAGGGACAATACGTTCACCAGCACCAGGAACAGCAGCACGGTGATGAAACCGATGACGGTGGCTTTACCGACGTCGGTGCGTTTTTCTGCGCGGGCCGAGAAAATGCTCGCGCCCTCGATGCCGATGAACACCCAGACGGTGACCAGCATCATTTTGCGCACCTGATTCATCACGCTGCCCAGGTCCGGGTTTTTCAAACCCCAGATGTCGGCGGTGAAGATGTCCAGTTTGAAGGCGAAAATCGCGATCAGCACAAACAGCAGCAGCGGCACGATTTTGGCGACCGTGGTCACCAGGTTGATGAACGCCGCTTCCTTGATCCCGCGCAATACGAGGAAATGCACACCCCAGAGCAGGACCGATGCACCGATGATGGCCGCGACCGTATTACCTTCGCCAAAAATGGGGAAGAAGTAGCCGAGGGTGCTGAACAGCAGAACGAAGTAGCCGACGTTGCCCAGCCAGGCACTGATCCAGTACCCCCAGGCGGAAGAGAAACCCATGTAGTCGCCGAAACCGGCCTTGGCGTAGGCGTACACCCCGCCATCCAGATCAGGCTTGCGGTTGGCCAGGGTCTGAAAGACGAAGGCCAGCGTGAGCATGCCGACAGCGGTAATGGCCCAGCCGATCAGGACCGCGCCAACGTCCGCACTGGCGGCCATGTTTTGTGGCAAGGAAAAGATCCCGCCACCAATCATTGAGCCAACAACCAGTGCAACCAATGCGCCGAGTTTCAGTTTTCCGGGGGATTCAGACATCGCATGACTCCAGTGCAGGAGAAGAGAGACAACAGAGTAGTTCTGTTAGCTGTTCAAATATCTGACTTAGATCAGTGCATTGGCACATTCCATTGTTAAATAAAGACTTTTGGATATTGCTCCGGCCACACACGGATTGCCGCAGAAGCCTAATCCAGACGGCTCACTCAGAGCTATCCGAAATAAGAGAGTTTGGCTTGCGATCTTTAAATTAGTTTGTTTTGGCGTTTCCGCAACTATTTGGCAGTCGTTTCCAGGGTGGAATTGATTTGTCGGGATTTATCGACAAAATCACTCTTTGCCATGACGCCTATAGAGTGATCGGTTATAAATAACCGTGCTCGAAATGGCTTTATCTAATAAACGTTATTACGCTGTATCTATTTAGTTAAGCCAACCCTGTGAAGGTTTCAAAATCATGACAGCCCTTGGCCGACTGTGGACAAAAATGGAGATGCAGGAATGTCACAACCCACGCAAAAGCTACGCCTGAGCGCACTGATCGCCCTGGTGGTGGGGTCGATGATTGGCGGCGGCATCTTTTCCTTGCCGCAGAACATGGCCGCGCGGGCCGACGCGGGGGCGGTGCTGATCGGCTGGGCCATTACTGCTGTCGGCATGCTGACCCTGGCGTTCGTCTTCCAGACCCTGGCCAATCGCAAACCCGAACTGGACTCCGGGGTGTACGCCTACGCCAAGGCGGGATTCGGTGACTACATGGGATTCTCGTCGGCCTGGGGATACTGGATCAGTGCCTGGCTCGGCAACGTCGGTTATTTCGTGTTGCTGTTCAGCACCCTCGGTTATTTCTTTCCGGTCTTTGGCCAGGGCAACACGCCGATTGCCATCGGCTGCGCTTCGGTGCTGCTGTGGGCCGTGCATTTTCTGGTGATGCGCGGGATCAAGGAGGCGGCGTTCATCAACCAGGTGACCACCGTGGCCAAGATCGTGCCGCTGATCATGTTCATCGTCATCGCCGCCGTCGCCTTCAAGGCCGACATTTTTACCCGGGACATCTGGGGCCGTAGCAACCCGAGTTTCGGCGGGGTGATGGACCAGGTGCGCAACATGATGCTGGTGACAGTGTTCGTGTTCATCGGCATTGAGGGCGCCAGTGTGTATTCGGCGCGCGCGGAGAAACGTTCGGACGTCGGCCGGGCAACGGTCATCGGTTTTCTCGGGGTGCTGGCGTTGTTGGTGCTGGTGAATGTGTTGTCGCTGGGGATCATGAGCCAGCCGCAATTGGCCAACCTGCAGAACCCGTCACTGGCAGCGGTGCTGGAACACATCGTCGGGCCTTGGGGCGCGTTGCTGATCAGTGTCGGCCTGGCGATTTCGCTGTTGGGGGCGTTGCTGTCATGGGCGCTGCTGTGTGCCGAGATCCTGTTCGCCACGGCGAAGGACAACACCATGCCGGCCTTCCTGAAAAAGGAAAACGCCAACCATGTGCCGGTCAACGCCCTGTGGCTGACCAACGTGATGATCCAGTTGTTCCTGCTGATCACGCTGTTTTCCGCCGGCACTTACACCAGCCTGATCTACCTTGCGTCCTCAATGATTCTGGTGCCGTACCTGTGGTCGGCGGCGTATGCGGTGTTGTTGAGCGGGCGCGGTGAAACCTACGAACACGCCAGTGCCGAGCGCACCAAAGACCTGATGATCGGCGGAATCGCGCTGGGGTATGCGGTGTGGTTGCTGTATGCCGGCGGGGTCAAATACCTGCTGCTGTCGGCGCTGCTGTATGCGCCGGGGGTGATTCTGTTTGCCAAGGCCAAGCATGAGCAGGGCGAGCCATTGTTCACTCATGTAGAGAAGGGCATTTTTACCGGTGTCCTGATTGGTGCCGGGTTGGCTGCATATGGGTTGTACAGCGGTTTGCTGTCGTTGTGAGGTTGTTGCTGGCGTATCAACCGCCCTATGACTGGGTGGCGATGTTGCAGTTCTTGTCGGTGCGGGCGGTGGCCGGCATGGAAATCGTGACCGATGGAGTGTACTCGCGCAGCATCGGGTTGAACGGTGTTCACGGCACGTTTTCGATCGGGCCGGCGGGCGGTGATGCGCTTGAGCTGACGCTGGATTTTGCGCAGGAGTCGGCGGTGCCCGAGATCGTGGCGCGCGTGCGACGGATGTTTGATCTGGACGCGGATTTGCCGTCGATTCATCGGCAGTTGAAGCGGGACCCGTTAATGGAACGCTTGATTGCCGAGCGTCCGGGCTTGCGGGTGCCGGGGGCCTGGGATGGGCTGGAACTGGCGATTCGGGCCGTGCTGGGGCAGCAGATTACCGTGGGGGCGGCGATTCGGTTGGCGGGTAAGTTGGTTGCGCAGTATGGTGCGCCGTTGTCGTCGCGGCTGGCGGGTTTGAGCCATGTGTTTCCTGGGCCTGAAGTGTTGGCGCAGGCGGAGCTGGCGACGTTGGGCATGCCGAAAAGTCGGGGGCGGACGTTGTCGGGCGTGGCTCAGGCGTTGCTGGATGATCCGCTGTTGTTTGCGCCGGGGCGGGAGGGCTGTGTGGCGCGGTTGTCGGCGTTGCACGGCATTGGCGACTGGACGGCGCAGTACATTGCCTTGCGTCAGCTGCGTGAGGCGGATGCGTTTCCGTCCGGGGATGTGGGGTTGATCAAGGCGTTGGCGGCACTCGAGCAAAGGCCGGTGACGGCGCGCGAATTGCTGTTGCGCGCCGAGGCGTGGCGACCTTGTCGAGGGTATGCGGCGCAGTTGCTTTGGACATCGCTGAACCGGATGGATTGAGCTGATCCGGGATTTGTATTGACTCTGCTGGCCTCATCGCGAGCCATCACCACCACTGCGCGCGATGGGATCCCAATTCAGTTGCCGGCAGTGCCCACTGCAACGGAGTGCCGGTTATTCTCAGCGGCACATGCAGCCGATGCGCCGGTCCCCAAGGTGTCTGCTCAACCACCAGCCCTTGGTCGTTGTCATCCTCCGCCCGTAATGCCTGGGCCGTTCCCGGGCCATTTTCAATCAGCAACTTTGCTGTACGCGCCAACGAAAGCCGCGCCGAACCCTCGCGCCCCAACAACCTGATTGCTGCCGCCGCCATCAAATACCCGGTCGCGTGGTCGAGTGCCTGCACCGGCAACGGCGTCGGCTTGTCCGCGTTTTTCCAGCGCATCCCGGCATCGGCAATCCCGCTGCTCATTTGCACCAAACTGTCGAAACCGCGGCGGTTCTGCCACGGCCCGCTCCAGCCGTATGCATTGAGACTGACATCGATCAGCCCCGGCGCCAGTCTCCGGCGTTCGCCAGCCCCGTAACCCATGCGCTCCAGTGCATCGGCGCGGTAGCCGTGCAGGAGAATGTCAGCCTCTTTGAGCAGCGTTTCGAACACCGCGCGTTCATCGGGGTTGTGCAGATCCAGGCGCGCGCAGCGTTTGCCCAGGGTGACTTCCGGCACTACGCCGGGTTCGTTCCAGGTCGGTGGGTCGATGCGCAGCACATCCGCACCGAGGCCGGCGAGAAAACGACTGGCGACCGGACCGGCCAGCACGCGGGTCAGGTCCAAAACCTTGATCCCGGCCAGCGGCTGGGCCACGGAGCCTTGCCACGGTTTCGCCGGTTGATCGCTGTCGCCACTGAACTGGATCAACGGCTCGGCGTTCACGGCCACACCTTGTGGGTGTTGCTGCCATTGCGCCCAGGTGCGCATCTCGGCGGCGCATCCTCCGGCGTCGACGACGGCCTGTTCCAGACCACTGCTGGCCCATTGCGCCACGTTGCTCGCCATCGCTGCACGGTCGGCGCAGGCGCCGAGCACGCTTTCAGCCGCGGCGCGGTGATGGGGCGCGTTGGTGTGCAGGCGGATCCAGCCGTCCTTCGTCGCGTAGTCACCGGCAATCGGGTCCCATAGCGGCGGAACGCTCCAGCCGATGGGTCGGATCGAGGTGGCGAACCAGAAAGAGGCGAGACGGCGGTCGACTTCAACCCCGGGCAAGCGACCGGTGTGTTGCAGCAATAACGCGCTGACCGCCTGCCCGGCCGCAGCGATGCTGGCACAGGCGAGGTCGGTCACGGCAAACGCCGAGGGCAGGGCGCCGTTCGACGTAAAGGGGATGGGGGTGTGGGGCAAGCCGAGTGCGGTTTGAATGGACGTGAGTAGATCAGTCATCGAAGGCCCTCCGGAACGAGAGCCCGATCATAGTTCAAAAAACTGGCTGGCCGGATGAAACGATGATGGCAGCTTCAATACTGGCCGCCCTTGTGGGAGCGAGGTGAAGCCTTAAACCCGGAACTGGTCCATCAGTTTCATCTGGTGGGTCGTCAGCGAGTTGAGCTGGCTGCTGATCTGCGCCGATTCGGTGGCCTGGCCGGTCAGGGTTTCGGTGACGGTGCGGATCGCCGAGACGTTGCGGTTGACCTCTTCGGCCACGGCGCTTTGCTGTTCGGCGGCGCTGGCGATTTGCAGGTTCATGTCGCTGATCACCGTCACCGCGTCACTGATTTTGCCCAAGGCCTGGACCGCTTGCTGGATTTGTCCGGCGTTGTTGTGGGCCTGGGTCTGGCTCGAATGCATGGTGGCGACCACGCCGCGTGTGCCGCTCTGGATGCGTTCGATCACCTGGCGAATTTCTTCCACCGAGTCCTGGGTGCGTTTGGCCAGGTTGCGTACTTCATCGGCCACCACCGCAAAGCCGCGACCGCTCTCACCGGCACGGGCCGCTTCAATCGCAGCGTTGAGCGCCAGCAGGTTGGTCTGTTCGGCAATGCTGCGGATCACTTCCAGCACCGAACCGATCTGCTCGCTGTTGACCGCCAGCGCTTCGACTTCGGTCACGGCTTTGCTGACTTCGTCGGCCAGTTGATTGATGTCGCGGGTACTGCGCTCGATGATCTGCATGCCGTCGCGTGCCGACTGGTCGGCCCCTTTGGCGGCATTGGCCGCGTTCGAGGCACTGTTGGCCACGTCGTGGGCGGTGGCGCTCATTTCGTTGGACGCGGTGGCGACCTGGTCGATTTCGCGGAACTGCACCTGCATGCCTTCGCTGGTCTGACGGGCGATTTCCGAAGACTGGTCGGCGGTGCCACGGGCGTCGGTGATGCTTTGCTTGATCTGCGCAATGGTCGGTTGCAGCTTGTCGAGGAAGCGGTTGAACCAGCTGACCAGTTCGCCCAATTCGTCTTTCTTGGTGTAGTGCAAACGCTGGGTCAGGTCGCCGTCGCCGCTGGCAATCGCCTTGAGCATCTCGGCCACGCTGTTGATCGGCCGGGTCACGCCCGAGGCGGTGAGCCAGGTCAGCAACAAACCGACCAGACCGGCAATGACAGAGACCAGCAGCGTTTTGATCGTGCCGCTTTGTTGGGCGTCATCGAGCACGGCTTGCAGTTTCACCGAGTCGGCCAGCAACACTTGCTTAGGCAGGTCGATCACCACGGCCCAGGCTTTCGCATCGGCAATCGGGCTGACCGGGTACACCGCGCGAATCAGGTCGCCTTGCTGCAAAATCTTCGGTGCACCACCACTGAGCAATTGCAGAATGTCCTTGCCGTCCGCGCCCAGGGTTTCGCCGATAGACTTGCCGACTTTGCCGGCGTCGACACTGTTAGCCGCCAGCACGCCGGTGCCGGAGACGATCAGCATGTGCCCGGCGCTGTTGAACAGTTCACGCTGGGAATCGACCGCCGCTGCTTGCAGCGCATCGAGGGCAATGTCGACACCGACCACGCCAATGGACTTGCCATCCACCAGCAGCGGCACGGAAATGGTGGTCATCAACACTTCTTTTTTTTCAGTGCCAATGGTATCGGCGTAGGGGTCAAGCAGGCAGGTACGCTTGCTGTCGCGCGGGCAGGTGTACCAGACGTTGTAGGGCGTACCGCTGAGGTTCAGGGTGGTTTTGTTCATGTCCTCTTCGACCATGATCGTGTTGAGCACCTCGCCTCCGGCACGACTCCAGTACGTGGCGAAACGCCCGGCTTCGTTGGACTGGCGGACCGCATCATTGACGAACTCGCTGTCCTTGCCATCCAGGCCATTGGGCTCGAACGCCAGCCAGACGCCCAACACCTTGCCGTTGCGCTCGAACGCGGTCTTGATGCTCTGGTTCAACTCTTCACGCAGGGCGCCGGCTTCAATGGAACGCTTGGCGGCCATGTTGCGCATGTCCTTGATCTGGTCCGCCAGGGCGGTCACCACCGTCAGGGTTTCGCCAAAGGTCTTCTGCACTCGCACGGCCTGTTCAGCGGCCTTGGCTTGCAGCAGGTTCTGAACGCTGTCGGTGAGCATCTTGCTGCTGGAGGCGTTGACCAGATCATCGTTCTGATTGGTCTGGTAAATGTTCATGCCGACGATCAAGACGACCACGCCGAGCAGACACAGACCAGACAGCAAAACGATTTTCAGACGGATAGAGAGAGAGTCGAACATAGGGCGAACTCACAAATGGATGATGTGTTGGCAAGGAGTCACGATCGACTCGGTACGCCAAATCCATTCAGCGCCATTCAATGCACATCGGCGCCGTGTGACGATTGCATGAACGGATGCCGACGAACGGTAGCAGGTGAACGTTTGCGCAGGAAAAAGCCCTGAAAAGACTGTGGATTCAGGAGATTCTCGGTAGTGATTCCGGCCGTTGGGCAGGGTGAGGCATGGGGGCTGCTGAAACAAGCGCCCGCAGGTGGGGCGCTTTTAAGTCAGGCGGGCATCCAGGATGCAGATTCAAGATTGTTCCGCAAACAGGTAGAAGTTTCAGGCGCGGCCGAGCAGATAGGTCGAATAATCGGGTATTCGATGTTCGTGTGCCTGATCCATCAAGGGGCTACTGAGCAGGTAATCGGCGCTGCATTCGTTGCAGGCCACCGCAATGTTCCAGACCGCCGCGACGCGCAATAACGCCTTGATGTCCGGGTCGTGAGGCTGTGGTTCGAACGGGTCCCAGAAGAACACGAGCATGTCGACCCGTTGCTCGGCGATTTGCGCCCCCAGTTGCTGGTCGCCGCCCAACGGACCGCTGATCATGCTCTCCACTGGCAAATCCAGGCGTTGTTGCAACAACAACCCCGTGGTGCCGGTGGCGATCAATTCATGCTGTGCAAGTCGGTCTTTTTGCCGCTCGGCCCAGTCCAGTAAAAACACCTTGCAGTGGTCGTGGGCGACCAAGGCAATGCGCTTGCGCGCCGCCATGGTCTTTTGCATAAAGCTGATACCGATCATCGGTTGCTGCCCCACGATTATTCTGCGTTGCACAGCGCCAGGCAGTTATCGAGCATGCGGTTGGAGAAGCCCCATTCGTTGTCGTACCAGGCCAGCACCTTCAGCAACTTGCCGCTGGATTTGGTGTGGTTGGCGTCGAAGATCGACGACAGCGGGTTGTGGTTGAAGTCACTGGAAACCAGCGGCAGGGTGTTGTAACCGAGAATCTTCGAGTGTTGGCTGGCTTCTTTGAGCAGTGCATTCACTTCTTCGGCCGACGCTTCGCGTTTCAACTGCACGGTCAGGTCCACCAGCGACACGTTGATCACGGGTACACGCACGGCCATGCCGGTCAGTTTGCCCGCCAGTTCCGGCAGCACCAGGCCAACGGCTTCAGCCGCACCGGTCTTGCTCGGGATCATGTTCTGCGTGGCGGAGCGGGCGCGGTACGGGTCGGTGTGGTAGACGTCGGTCAGGTTCTGGTCGTTGGTGTAGGCGTGGATCGTGGTCATCAGACCGCTTTCGATCCCCAATTCGCGGTGCAGCACTTGAGCCACTGGCGCCAGGCAGTTGGTGGTGCACGACGCGTTGGAAATGATCTGGTGATGCTGGCGCAAAATGTCGTGGTTGACCCCATACACCACGGTGGCGTCGGCGCCCTTGGCCGGTGCCGAGATGATGACTTTGCGTGCGCCGGCCGTAATATGCGCGGCGGCTTTGGCGCGGTCGGTGAACAAACCGGTGCATTCGAATACCACATCAATTTTTTCCGCAGCCCAGGGCAGCTCGGCCGGGTTACGAATGGCGCTGACCGCAATACGGTCGCCATTGACCGTCAGGCTCTCCTCGTCGTGTTGAACATCGGCGTCGAACGTGCCGTGAACAGTGTCGTACTTGAGCAGATGAGCGTTGATCGCGCTGTCTCCCAAATCGTTGATGGCCACGATCTGCAGATCCTGGCGATAGCCTTGGGTATACAGTGCGCGCAGGACGTTGCGGCCGATCCGGCCAAAACCATTGATTGCGATTCGAAGAGTCATTTACAGCGCCGCCGTCGTTTTGTTGTTGGAATTACAAGATTATTCGCATAAAAATAGAAAACAAGCCTTTTTAATGGCAATATTTTGTTCAATCTACAACGAGTGACCTGAATCAACTGGTCCGACCGATCAAGAAAACCGTCTGTCATCCCAATCACAACGGTCCTTGTTCAGCATAGACAATCAGGTCGCCACATCCGTTAGCCTGGAGTTCTACACATGCATCCCCGCGTCCTTGAGGTCACTGAACGGCTTATCGCCCGTAGCCGCGCCACGCGTGAGGCCTACCTTGCACTGATTCGCGGTGCGGCCAGCGACGGTCCGATGCGCGGCAAGCTGCAATGCGCCAACTTCGCACACGGCGTGGCGGGTTGCGGCACCGAAGACAAGAACAGCCTGCGGATGATGAACTCCGCCAACATCGCCATCGTTTCGTCATATAACGACATGCTCTCGGCGCATCAGCCGTACGAAGTCTTTCCGGAGCAGATCAAGCGAGCGCTGCGCGAGATCGGTTCGGTCGGCCAGTTCGCCGGCGGCACTCCGGCCATGTGCGACGGCGTGACCCAGGGCGAGCCAGGCATGGAACTGAGCCTGCCGAGCCGCGAAGTGATCGCGATGTCCACCGCCGTGGCGCTGTCCCACAACATGTTCGACGGCGCGCTGATGCTCGGCATCTGCGACAAGATCGTGCCGGGCCTGATGATGGGGGCGTTGCGTTTCGGTCATCTGCCGACGATTTTTGTGCCGGGCGGGCCGATGGTCTCGGGCATTTCCAACAAGCAGAAAGCCGATGTGCGTCAGCGCTATGCCGAAGGCAAGGCCAGTCGCGAAGAGCTGCTGGAGTCGGAAATGAACTCCTACCACAGCCCTGGCACCTGCACGTTCTACGGCACCGCCAACACTAACCAATTGCTGATGGAAGTGATGGGCCTGCACTTGCCGGGCGCGTCCTTCGTCAACCCGAACACGCCGTTGCGCGATGCCCTGACCCGCGAAGCGGCACATCAGGTCACGCGCCTGACCAAGCAGAATGGCGACTTCATGCCGATTGGCGAAATCGTCGACGAGCGTTCGCTGGTCAACTCCATCGTGGCACTGCACGCCACCGGTGGCTCGACCAACCACACCTTGCACATGCCGGCCATCGCCATGGCGGCGGGCATACAGTTGACCTGGCAGGACATGGCCGACCTCTCCGAAGTCGTGCCGACCCTGAGCCACGTCTACCCGAACGGCAAAGCCGACATCAACCACTTCCAGGCGGCGGGCGGCATGTCGTTCCTGATCCGCGAACTGCTGGATGCCGGGTTGTTGCACGAAAACGTCAACACCGTTCTCGGCCACGGCCTGCGCCGCTACACCATGGAGCCGTTCCTCGATAACGGCGAACTGGTCTGGCGCGAAGGCGTGACCGACAGCCTCGACGAAAGCATCCTGCGCCCGGTCGCCCGTGCATTCTCGCCAGAGGGCGGCTTGCGGGTGATGGAAGGCAACCTCGGTCGCGGCGTGATGAAAGTCTCGGCCGTGGCGCTGGAAAACCAGATCGTCGAAGCACCGGCCATGGTGTTCCAGGATCAGCAGGATCTGGCAGACGCCTTCAAGGCCGGCCTGCTGGAGAAAGATTTTGTCGCCGTGATGCGCTTCCAGGGCCCGCGTTCCAATGGCATGCCGGAGCTGCACAAGATGACGCCGTTCCTTGGCGTGCTGCAGGATCGTGGTTTCAAAGTGGCATTAGTCACGGACGGACGCATGTCCGGCGCCTCGGGGAAAATCCCGGCGGCGATCCACGTCAGTCCCGAAGCGTATGTCGGTGGCGCTTTGGCGCGGGTGCAAGAGGGCGATATCATCCGCGTCGATGGCGTCGAAGGCACCCTGGAGCTTAAGGTGGACGCCGACGAATTCGCGGCGCGCGAACCTGCCAAGGGCCTGTTGGGCAATAACATTGGCAGCGGACGTGAACTGTTTGGTTTCATGCGCATGGCCTTCAGCTCCGCAGAGCAGGGCGCCAGCGCCTTTACTTCTGCCCTGGAGACGCTTAATTGAAACTGGCTTTGGTCGGTGACATCGGTGGGACCAACGCTCGTTTCGCGTTGTGGAAAAACCAGCAGCTGGAGTCGGTCCAGGTGCTGGCGACGGCCGACCACGCCAGCCCGGAAGAGGCGATTGCCCTCTACTTGAGCGGGCTCGGTCTGGCGTTGGGTTCGATCGGCTCGGTGTGCCTGTCGGTGGCAGGTCCCGTGAGTGGCGATGAATTCAGGTTCACCAACAATCACTGGCGCCTGAGCCGCAGGGGTTTCTGCAAGACCTTGCAGGTCGAGCAACTGCTGCTGGTCAACGACTTCTCGGCGATGGCGCTGGGCATGACCCGTTTGCAGCCGGGCGAGTTTCGTGTGGTCTGCGAAGGCACCCCGGAACCGTTGCGGCCAGCGGTAGTGATTGGCCCGGGCACCGGCTTGGGCGTCGGGACATTGCTGGACCTTGGTGACGGGCGTTTTGCCGCGTTGCCGGGGGAGGGCGGTCATGTTGATTTGCCGCTGAGCAGCCCGCGGGAAACTCAATTGTGGCAACACATCTTCAATGAGATCGGCCATGTCAGCGCTGAAACCGCGTTGAGCGGCGGCGGCTTGCCACGGGTTTACCGGGCGATTTGTGCAGTCGACGGCCACACGCCGGTGCTCGAAACACCAGAAGCGATCACCGCTGCCGGGCTCGCCGGCGACCCGATTGCCCTGGAAGTGCTGGAGCAGTTCTGCTGCTGGCTCGGCCGCGTGGCTGGCAACAACGTGCTGACCATTGGTGGGCGCGGTGGCGTGTACATCGTTGGTGGGGTGATCCCACGGTTTGCCGATTTCTTCCTTGAAAGCGGTTTCGCCCGGTGCTTCGCCGACAAGGGTTGCATGAGCGATTACTTCAAAGGCATCCCTGTGTGGCTGGTGACGGCGCCGTATTCCGGGTTGATGGGTGCGGGTGTGGCGCTCGATCAGGCCTGAAATGCATTCAACCTGTAGGAGTGGTGTTTGTGAAATCGGTGCTTAAGGCATAATCCGCCCAATTCAAACAACAAGGACGCCGCCCCGTGAGCTCAGTCAGGTCGATTTTGTTGGTCGATGACGATCAAGAGATACGCGAGTTGCTGGACACCTACCTGACCCGCGCCGGTTTCCAGGTCCGCACCACGCCCGATGGCGCGGGCTTTCGCCAAGCGATGAACGAAGCGCCGAGCGATCTGGTGATCCTCGACGTGATGCTGCCCGACGAAGACGGTTTCAGCCTTTGCCGCTGGATCCGCCAACACCCGCGTCAGGCGCAGGTGCCGATCATCATGCTCACCGCCAGCTCCGACGAGGCCGACCGCGTCATTGGCCTGGAACTGGGAGCCGACGACTACCTCGGTAAACCGTTCACCCCCCGTGAATTGCAGGCGCGCATCAAAGCCTTGTTGCGTCGTGCGCAATTCGGTCAGGAGCGTAACGGTGGTGAAGTACTGGCGTTCGACGACTGGCGTCTCGACATGGTCAGCCATCGGCTGTTCCACACCGATGGCGAAGAAGTGATTCTGTCTGGCGCCGACTTCGCGCTGCTGAAACTGTTCCTCGATCACCCGCAGGAAATCCTCGACCGTGACACCATCGGCAACGCCACCCGCGGGCGCGATCTGATGCCGCTGGACCGCATCGTCGACATGGCGGTCAGCCGCTTGCGTCAACGCCTGCGTGACACCGAAAAGCCGCCACGTCTGATCCGCACCGTACGCGGTAGCGGCTACCAACTGGCAGCCAATGTGGTTGCCAGCAATGGCCACTGAGTTTCTGCGCAAGCTCGCCGCCCGCGTGCCGATGCCCCGTTCGCTGCTCGGGCGGATGTTGTTGCTGACGTTGTTGGCGGTGCTGTTTGCGCAGACGTTGTCGAGCGTGATCTGGGTCTCGCAACTGCGTGCCACGCAGCTTGAAGGGCTGGTCACTGCTGCCCGCAGCCTGGCGCATTCGATGACGGCCAGCGTCAGTTACTTCCGCTCATTGCCCGTCGCTTTCAGGCCGTTGGTTCTGGATCAGTTGCGCAGCATGGGCGGCACCCGTTTCGTGGTGACGCTCAACGACAAACCCTTGGGCATGGAAGTGCTGCCGATCACCCCGCGCAAGGAAGCCGTACTCAAAGCGGTGGACCAGGTGTTGCGCGAATCCCTGGGCCATGACACGGATATCTCGGTGACTTTCGTCAGTCCTGAAGACCTGCGGATCTTCAACAGCGGGCTGAAACTCGATGAGTTGCCGCGCTCCTGGGCGCACTACGCGTTGACCCTCGAACCGGTCAATCCACCCGTGCTGGTCACGCAAATCCAGATGGCGCCGGGAGAATGGCTGTACATCGCGTCATTGTTGCCAGAGCCCTACACCAGTCTTGAAGAACAAGGCCTGCCGGCGCAACAGGTCTGGTTCATCGTCCTTACCAGCAGCTTCTTGCTGTTGTTCATTGGCTTGCTGGTGCACTGGCAAAGCCGTCCGCTCAAGCGCCTGGCGCGGGCCGCGCGGGACATGTCGCTGGGGGCCGATGTGCAACCGGTGGCCGAGGGGGGCGGCAGTGAAGTGGTCGAAGTGGGGCGTGCGTTCAACGCCATGCGTGAACGGATCAGCCGTTACCTGACGGAACGCAGCCAGTTGTTCAGCGCGATTTCCCACGACCTGCGCACGCCCATTACCCGTTTGCGCCTGCGCGTGGAATTGCTGGAAGACGAGAAGCTGCAAGCCAAGTTCGGGCGCGATCTGGATGAGTTGGAGTTGCTGGTCAAAGGCGCGCTGCAATGCGTGAAAGACACCGACATTCACGAAAACATCGAACCGGTGGACCTCAACCACGTGCTCGATTGCCTGGTGGAACCGTATCTGGCGCCTAACGGCAATGGCCGCGTGACCCAGCAGGGGCGGGCGCTGGCGGCGTATCCGGGAAAACCGCTGGCGCTTAAACGCTGCATTGGCAACCTGATCGACAACGCCCTCAAGTATGGGCAGAACGCGCATTTGCACATCGATGATGACGAGAGCGCGTTCATTCTTCATGTCGATGACGAAGGGCCAGGCGTGCCGGAACAACGGCTGGAGCAGGTGTTTGAACCGCACTTCCGTCTGGCCGGGCAGCAGCAGGGTTATGGGTTGGGGTTGGGGATTGCGCGCAATATTGCGCACAGTCATGGTGGCGAGGTCAGTCTGCAAAACCTGCGTGAGGGTGGGTTGCGGGTGACGTTGCAGTTGCCTCGTAGTGTTGATTAGTAATGCCGCGTTATCGTTATTGGCGAGCAGATTTTCAACACATCGTTTAGCCAATGTCACAAATCGGTGACATAACTCGCCCCCTTCGTTACAAGCCCGTCCCCGCCCGTTGTTTAGACTGCCCTCAGTCAAAACAACAAAAAAGGCACCCCATGGACACCTTCCAACCGGCCTTCAGCAGTTGGCTGAACGCGCCTGCCCACCAGCAATGGCTCGCCGCCGAAGGCCTGCGCCTGCTGGCGTTCGCCAAGGCTTCAAAGCTTCCTGACGGCTTCGGCAATCTCGATGAAAAAGGCCATCTGCCGGCCAACGCCCGCGCTGAAACCATGAACACTGCGCGCATGACGCATAGCTTCGCCATGGCCCATATTCAGGGCTTGCCGGGGTTTGCCGAGTTGGTGGATCACGGTGTCCAGGCCCTCAGCGGCCCGTTGCGCGATGCCGAGCACGGGGGGTGGTTTGCAGTCGCTCATGCGCTGGATGGCAACACCGGCAAGGCTGCTTATCTGCATGCCTTCGTGGCCCTGGCCGCCAGTTCTGCGGTGGTTGCACAACGTCCCGGCGCACAGGCCTTGCTCGATGACGCGATCAACATCATCGACACGTGTTTCTGGAGCGAGGAGGAGGGTGCCCTGCGCGAATCCTTCAATCGTGACTGGAGCGAAGAAGAAGCGTACCGCGGCGCCAACAGCAACATGCACGCCACCGAAGCTTTCCTCGCGCTGGCCGATGTCACCGAAGAAAGCCGTTGGCTATGTCGCGCCCAGCGCATCGTCGAGCGGGTGATCCACGGTCACGCCGCCGCTAATGACTATCTGGTGGTCGAGCATTTTGACCGCGACTGGCAGCCGCTACGCGAATACAACCACGACAACCCGGCCGACGGTTTTCGCCCCTACGGCACCACACCGGGCCACGGTTTTGAATGGGCACGCCTGCTACTGCACCTCGAAGCGGCGCGAGTTCAGGCCGGCATGCTGACGCCGGGCTGGCTGGCCACTGACGCGCAAAAACTCTTCGACCACAACTGCCGTCACGGCTGGGATATCGACGGGCTGCCCGGGATTGTCTACACCCTCGATTGGGGCAACCGTGCAGTGGTTCGTCACCGTCTGCACTGGACCCATTGCGAGGCCAGCGCTGCCGCCAGCGCGTTGCTCAAACGCACGGGCGATGAGCAATACGAACGCTGGTACCGGCTGTTCTGGGAATTTTGTGACACTCATTTCATCGACCATTGCGACGGCAGCTGGCATCACGAACTGGATCCGCAGAATCGCCCGAGTGCCGATATCTGGGCGGGTAAACCTGATCTGTATCACGCCTGGCAAGCCGTACTGATTCCACGACTGCCCCTGGCGCCCAGCCTGGCCACGGCTCTGGCGACGTTGTCCCAGAGCGCTCCTGTGTAACCATGTGGTGACATTCAAGCGTCCCTTCGTTACCTGCGAGGGGATAACTCCTGTTTAAAATCCTATGCAGCGCAAGCACCAGACTTGCATGCATAACAACAAGAAAGGTACTTCTAGATGAATGCGATTTCTCGCCTCGCTACTGTCATTTCTCTCGCCTCCCTGTCTGCGCTCCCTCTCAGTGTGCTTGCCGCCGAATCCAAAGGTTCCGTGGAAGTGGTTCACTGGTGGACGTCGGGTGGTGAAAAAGCAGCGGTCGATGTGCTCAAGGCTCAAGTCGAAAAAGACGGCTTCACCTGGAAGGACGGCGCTGTTGCCGGTGGTGGCGGTGCTACAGCCATGACCGTGCTCAAGAGCCGCGCCGTTGCCGGCAACCCGCCAGGTGTGGCGCAGATCAAAGGTCCGGACATCCAGGAATGGGCATCTACCGGCCTGCTCGACACCGACGTCTTGAAAGACGTTGCCAAATCGGAGAAGTGGGACAGCCTGCTCGACAAGAAAGTCTCCGATACTGTGAAGTACGAGGGTAACTACGTGGCCGTGCCGGTGAACATTCACCGCGTCAACTGGCTGTGGATCAACCCGGAAGTCTTCAAGAAAGCCGGCATCACCAAAAACCCGACCACCCTCGAAGAATTCTACGCCGCCGGCGACAAGCTCAAGGCTGCGGGCTTCATTGCGCTCGCCCACGGCGGCCAGCCTTGGCAGGACAGCACCGTGTTCGAAGCCGTGGTGCTTTCGGTCATGGGGGTCGATGGCTACAAGAAAGCCCTGGTCGATCTCGACAACGCTGCGCTGACCGGTCCTGAAATGGTCAAGGCGCTGACCGAGCTGAAGAAAGTCGCGACCTATATGGACGTCGACGGCAAAGGCCAGGACTGGAACCTGGAAGCGGCCAAAGTCATCAACGGCAAGGCCGGCATGCAGATCATGGGTGACTGGGCCAAGTCCGAATGGACCGCCGCCAGGAAAGTCGCCGGCAAGGACTACGAGTGCGTAGCGTTCCCGGGCACCGACAAGGCCTTCACCTACAACATCGACTCCCTGGCCGTGTTCAAGCAGAAAGACGCGGGCACTGCGGCCGGTCAGCAGGACATCGCCAAGATCGTCCTGGGTGAGAACTTCCAGAAAGTCTTCAGCATCAACAAGGGCTCGATCCCGGTTCGCAACGACATGCTGAGCGACATGGGCAAGTACGGTTTCGACTCCTGCGCCCAGACCGCTGCCAAGGACTTCCTGGCAGACGCCAAGTCTGGCGGCCTGCAGCCGAGCATGGCGCACAACATGGCGACCACGCTGGCCGTACAGGGTGCGTTCTTTGATGTGGTGACCAACTACATCAACGACCCGAAAGCCGACCCTGCCGATGCCGCCAAGAAACTCGGCGCCGCGGTCAAGTCTGCCAAGTAATGCCTGGCCCCTGTAGGAGCAAGCCTGCTCGCGATTGCGGTGTATCAGTTGATACATCCACTGACTGACTGACACTCAGCGATCGCGAACAGGCTCACTCCTGCAAGGGGGCAGCATTTCCAAAGTAAATTTCTCTCGTACTGGATTTCCCCATGAGTTCTGTTGCTGTGTTCAGCAAGGCCTCGCCGTTCGATGCATTGCAACGCTGGCTACCTAAACTGGTGCTGGCGCCGAGCATGTTCATCGTTCTGGTGGGCTTTTATGGCTACATCCTGTGGACGTTCGTTCTGTCGTTCACCAGTTCGACCTTTTTGCCGACTTACAAATGGGCAGGCCTGGCTCAATACCAGCGGCTGTTCGACAACGATCGTTGGTGGGTGGCGAGCAAGAACCTGGCGCTTTTCGGCGGCATGTTCATCGGCATCACCCTGGTGATCGGTGTGCTGCTGGCCGTGTTTCTTGATCAGCGCATTCGTCGCGAAGGTTTCATTCGCACCATTTACCTGTACCCGATGGCGCTCTCGATGATCGTCACCGGTACCGCCTGGAAATGGCTGCTCAACCCGGGCATGGGCCTGGACAAATTGCTGCGTGACTGGGGCTGGGAAGGCTTCCGCCTGGACTGGCTGATTGATCCGGATCGCGTGGTGTATTGCCTGGTGATTGCTGCGGTCTGGCAAGCCTCGGGCTTCATCATGGCGATGTTCCTCGCCGGCCTGCGTGGCGTTGATCAATCGATCATCCGTGCCGCCCAGATCGATGGCGCGAGCATGCCGCGCATTTACCTGAAAGTGGTGTTGCCAAGCTTGCGTCCGGTGTTCTTCAGCGCCGTGATGATCCTGGCCCACATCGCGATCAAGAGTTTCGACCTCGTGGCGGCGATGACGGCTGGCGGCCCGGGTTACTCCTCCGATTTGCCGGCGATGTTCATGTACTCCTTCACCTTCAGTCGCGGCCAGATGGGCATGGGCTCGGCCAGTGCGATTCTGATGCTCGGTGCGATTCTCGCAATCATCGTGCCTTACCTGTACTCCGAGCTGAGGACCAAGCGTCATGACTAGTTTCGCTGCCAAACCTTCCATCAGCCTGAGTCGCATCGCGATTTACGGCGTGCTGATCCTCGCCGTATTCCTTTACCTGATACCGCTGGTGGTCATGCTGTTGACCAGCTTCAAGACGCCGGAAGATATAAACACCGGCAACCTGCTGAGCTGGCCGACCGTGGTCAGTGGCATCGGTTGGGTCAAGGCCTGGGGCACGGTTGACGGGTATTTCTGGAACTCGATCAAGATCACCGTTCCGGCGGTGCTGATCTCCACCGCCATCGGTGCGTTGAATGGCTATGTGCTGTCGATGTGGCGCTTTCGCGGCTCGCAATTGTTCTTCGGCCTGCTGTTGTTCGGTTGCTTCCTGCCGTTCCAGACCGTGCTGCTGCCAGCCTCGTTCACCCTCGGCAAGATGGGCCTGGCCAGCACCACCACAGGCCTGGTGTTCGTCCACGTGGTCTACGGCCTGGCGTTCACCACGCTGTTTTTCCGTAACTACTACGTCAGCGTTCCCGATGCGCTGGTGAAGGCGGCGCGGCTCGATGGCGCGGGTTTCTTCACGATCTTCCGCCTGATCATCCTGCCGATGTCCACCCCGATCATCATGGTCTGCCTGATCTGGCAGTTCACCCAGATCTGGAACGACTTCCTGTTCGGCGTGGTGTTCTCCAGCGGTGACTCGCAACCCATCACGGTCGCGCTGAACAACCTGGTCAATACCAGTACCGGGGCCAAGGAATATAACGTTGATATGGCGGCGGCGATGATCGCCGGGCTGCCGACCCTGCTGGTCTATGTGGTCGCAGGCAAGTATTTCGTGCGCGGGCTGACGGCCGGCGCAGTCAAGGGGTAATCATGGCTACGCTCGAACTTCGCAATGTAAACAAGACTTATGGCCCAGGCTTGCCGGACACCCTCAAGGACATCCATCTGTCTATCAAGGACGGTGAGTTCCTGATCCTAGTCGGACCTTCGGGTTGCGGCAAATCGACCCTGATGAATTGCATCGCCGGCCTGGAAACCATCACCGGCGGCGCGATCATGATCGATGACCAGGACGTCAGCGGCATGAGCCCGAAAGACCGCGACATCGCCATGGTGTTCCAGTCCTACGCGCTGTACCCGACCATGAGCGTGCGCGAGAACATCGCCTTCGGCTTGAAGATTCGCAAAATGCCCGCCGCCGATATCGAAACGGAAGTGGCGCGGGTGTCCAAGCTGTTGCAGATCGAACACTTGCTCAACCGCAAGCCCGGCCAGCTCTCCGGTGGTCAGCAACAGCGCGTGGCCATGGGCCGTGCCCTGGCGCGTCGGCCGAAGATTTACCTGTTCGACGAACCGCTGTCCAACCTCGACGCCAAGCTGCGGGTCGAGATGCGCACCGAAATGAAGCTGATGCACCAGCGCCTGAAAACCACCACGGTCTACGTGACCCACGACCAGATCGAAGCGATGACGCTGGGCGACAAAGTGGCGGTGATGAAGGACGGGATCATCCAGCAGTTCGGCACGCCGAAAGACATCTACAACAACCCGGCCAACCTGTTCGTGGCGAGCTTCATCGGTTCTCCGCCGATGAACTTCATCCCCCTGCGTTTGCAGCGCAAGGACGGTCGTCTCTACGCGCTGCTCGACAGCGGCCAGGCTCGTTGTGAATTGCCGCTGGGCATGCAGGACGCCGGTCTCGAAGACCGCGAAGTGATCCTGGGTTTGCGCCCTGAACAGATCGTACTGGCGAACGGCGAGCCGAACGGTTTGCCGACCATCCGCGCGGAAGTCCAGGTCACCGAACCGACCGGTCCCGACACCCTGGTGTTCGTCAATCTGAATGAAACCAAAGTCTGCTGCCGTCTGGCACCAGACGTTGCACCGGCTCCGGGCGAAACCCTGACCCTGCAATTCGATCCGTCGAAAGTGTTGTTGTTCGATGCCAAGACCGGGGAGCGGTTGGGTGTAGCCGGCGAACCGCAAGACCAGACCCGTGCCGCGAACGTCGCGCAATTCAAGGGTCGCTGAAGATCAAGGTGGGAGCGAGCGTGCTCGCGCCCACAGGGGATGTAACCGCGTTAGAAAACAGTTAATAACAATAAAACGAGGATGTAGGGATGAAGAAGAACAACAACGCTCAGCTTATCTGCCAGTTGTCAGCAGTTGCAGCCATGATGCTGGCCGGTAGTGTGCACGCGGCTGACGCGTTCAGTGCTGATTCCGAATGGATGACCGGTGATTGGGGTGGCGAGCGGACCAAGCTGATCGAGCAAGGCATCGACATCAAGATGGACTACGTCGGTGAAGTCGGCGGCAACCTTCACGGCGGTTTCAACGACGACAAGACCGCACGTTACGCGGACCAGTTCGGCCTGGGGGCGGCGCTGGACCTGGAAAAACTGTTTGGTTGGGATAATACCCAGGCCAAGATCCAGCTCACCAACCGTAACGGAGAGAACATCTCCAACGATCGCGTAGGCGATCCGCGTGCCGGCACCTTGAGTTCCTCGCAGGAAGTCTACGGCCGTGGCCACATGGTCCGTCTGACCCAGTTGTGGATCAAGCACCAGTTCCTGGACGGCAAACTGGACGTCAAGGCCGGTTACTTCGGCGAAGGCGAAGACTTCAACACCTTCCCGTGCGAGTTCCAGAACCTGGCGTTCTGCGGTTCCCAGGTGGGTAACTGGGCCACCAACATCTGGTACAACTGGCCAGTCATGCAGGCAGCGGTCCGCGTGAAGTACAACATCTCGCCTGAATTCTATGCGCAGATCGGCGCGTACAACCAGAACCCGTCGCAACTTGAGCACGGCAACGGCTTCAAGCTCAGCGGCAGTGGTACTGCAGGTACCGTGTTACCGGTCGAGCTGGTCTGGTTGCCTAACCCTAACAACCTGCCGGGCGAATACCGTGTCGGTTACTACAAAAGCACCGCCGAGGCCAATGACGTTCTCAAGGACGACAACGGCAATGATGCGGCCACCAGCGGCAACGCCTACCGCAGCCACAGCAGCAAACACGGCTACTGGTTCGTTGCACAGCAACAACTCACCAGCCACAACGGTGACAAGACCCGCGGTCTGAACATTGCGGCCAACGCCACGTTCCACGACAAGGACACCAACTTCGTCGACAACTACCAGTCGCTGATGTTTGTGTACAAGGGCCCGTTCGATGCGCGTCCTAAAGATGACATGGGCATCGGTTTCGCCCGTACCCACGTCAACGATGACGTGAAGAAAAACGCCGAACTGGTCAACGCGGCCAACAATGTCACTGATTACGAGAATCCACTGTTCTCGCCACTGCGGACCACCGAGTACAACTACGAAATCAACTACGGCTTCCACGTTACCAACTGGCTGACCGTGCGTCCTAACCTGCAATACATCACTCACCCGGGCGGTGTTGATGAAGTCGATAACGCGCTGGTGGCCGGCCTGAAAATTCAGTCGGTGTTCTAACGCTGTTGCGATAAGCTCCTCTCTATGTGCGCATATTTGCGGACAGCCCAGGCTGTCCGCTTTTTTTTGGGGGGCGCGCACCCCGGCAACAGATGATTTTCAGGACCGTGGCACATGCATGAGCATCCGCTACAACGCTTCTTCAAATCCTTGCGCGAACGTCCGGTGTTTGCGTGGGAGCGCTATCAGAAGCGCGACGTGTTGGTGATCGATCATCCGCTGTGTCAGGCGGTGTTCAGTCGCCAGGGCGCGCAGTTGCTGCATTTCCAGCCTGCGGGTCAAAAGCCCTGGCTTTGGTGCGCGGCGAAGTGGCCGCAGGTCGGTGCGATTCGTGGTGGCGTGCCTGTGTGCTGGCCTTGGTATGGCCGTCATCCGAGCGAAAACGCTTGGCCTTCCCATGGTTGGGCACGGTTGATCGACTGGAAGCTGCTCGACAGCAGCCACGATGACGATGGCGTGCGATTGCACTGGCAACTGCAGTTGTGTGACTGGCAAGTGGACCTGTACGCCGATCTGGGCGAACGCATGGATTTGCGCCTGAGTACCGAGCATCAAGACACCTTGCCGTGCCAATTGAGTCAGGCGCTGCACGCTTACTGGCGTATTGGTGATGTCGGTGAGGTAGCGCTGTCTGGGCTGGAGGGCGCGCAGGGTTATGACCATTTGAGCCGTCAGGTTTGCCAGCAGGAAGGTGAGTTGCGGGTCGATGGCGGGTGCCAGCGGGTGTTCCGGCATGACGGCGAGTTGCAGCTCAAGGACCACGCCTGGCAACGTGAATTGTGCATCGATACCGGTGACCATTCGGACACGGTGGTCTGGCATCCCGGATCGCGGCCATTGCTGGGGGTGAGCTGGAATGAGATCTCAGAATTCGTGTGTGTGGAAGCGGCGAGTGGTGGCGCCCATCGCCTGAGCCTGGCGCCGGGAGAGAGGGCGCATTTGAGTTTGCAGGCGCGGGTTGGCATTTAGCTCAAGATTGCGGTGGTGCGGCTGGCCTCATCGCGAGCTTGCTCGCGATGAGGCCCTGTCAGGCTGCGGAGATGCCAGGTTAGTTGAACTCATCCCCAACCGGATACCGACTCGCATTCAGGCTCTCTTTGATCTTGCGCAAGTGCGGCTGGAAATCCACCCCGCGACGCAGCGTCATGCCGGTCGCCAGCACGTCGAGCACGGTCAGCTGGATGATGCGCGAGGTCATCGGCATGTAGATGTCGGTGTCTTCCGGCAGTGGAATATTCAGGCTCAGCGTACTGGCCTTGGCCAAAGGCGAACCCTCGGCGGTCAGGCCCAGCACCGAGGCACCGTTCTCACGGGCGATGCGCGCCACTTCCACCAGTTCGCGGGTGCGGCCGGTGTAGGAAATGATCACGAACAATTCGCCGGTATGCGCCACCGACGCAATCATGCGTTGCATCAGCACGTCGGCGTGGGCGGTGACGGCCAGGTTGAAGCGGAAGAACTTGTGCTGCGCGTCCAGCGCCACCGGGGCCGAGGCGCCGAGGCCGAAGAAGTGGATCTGCCGGGCCTGGATCAACAGGTCGACGGCGCGGCTGATCAGGTTCGGATCCAGCGCCTGCAGGGCACTGTCCAGCGAGGCGATGGCGCTGCCGAAAATCTTCTTGGTATAGGCTTCAGGGTTGTCATCGGCCTCGACCGCGCGGCTGACATACGCCGCGCCACTGGCCAGGCTTTGGGCCAACTGAAGTTTGAGTTCCGGGTAGCCGCTGACGCCGAACGAGCGGCAGAAACGGTTGACGGTCGGCTCGCTGACCTTGGAGGCCTGGGCGAGCGCGGCGATGCTGAACCGGGTGGCCTGCTCAGGGTTGAGCAGGATCACTTCGGCGACTTTACGTTCCGCCTTGTTCAGGTCTTCAAGGCGATTCTGGATCTGTTCCAGTAAATTTCGCACGCGGTCCATATGTGTTCCTTGGGTCAGCTGCGCAAATTAGAGTTCGGCTATGCCAAAAGGGCCTTGGATGCGGCCCCAAACGGTGGCCTATCCTACTGATGGCTCCGACCGGCTACCACTCGGAATCTGTATTTTGCGAAAATGTTGTGGTTATTACTACATTTTCTCTTGAGCGATGCCTTGAAAAAAGGTATTTGTAGCTTAACTTGATAAAAGAACAAACATCATGCCTTCGATTACGGTTGAACCGTGCACCTTTGCCTTGTTCGGCGCTCTCGGCGACTTGGCCTTGCGCAAGCTGTTTCCTGCCCTCTATCAACTCGATGGCGCAGGCCTTCTGCACGAGGATACGCGCATTATCGCGCTGGCCCGCGAGCCCGGCACCGAGCAGCAGCACCTGGCATTCATCGGCGCCGAACTGCGTCGTTATGTGGGCGCCAAAGAGCTGGACGAAGCGGTGGTCGAGCGCTTTCTGGCGCGGCTGACCTACCTGCACGTGGACTTCCTCAAGGCTGACGATTACATCGCCCTGGCCGAAATGGCCGGCAGCGCCCAGCGTGTGATTGCCTACTTTGCCACGCCGGCCGCTGTGTACGGCGCGATTTGCGAGAACCTGGCCAAGGTCGGCCTCGCGGAAAACACCCGCGTGGTGCTGGAAAAACCGATCGGCTCGGACCTGGAATCCTCGCGCAAGGTCAACGACGCGGTGGCGCAGTTCTTCCCGGAAAACCGCACCTATCGCATCGACCACTACCTGGGCAAAGAGACAGTTCAAAATCTCATTGCGCTGCGTTTCGCCAACAGCCTGTTCGAAACCCAGTGGAACCAGAACTACATCTCCCACGTGGAAATCACCGTGGCCGAGAAGGTCGGGATCGAAGGCCGCTGGGGCTACTTCGACAAGGCCGGGCAACTGCGGGACATGATCCAGAATCACTTGCTGCAACTGCTCTGCCTGATCGCCATGGACCCACCGGCCGACCTGTCCGCCGACAGCATCCGCGACGAGAAAGTCAAAGTCCTCAAGGCACTCGCTCCGATCAGCCCGGAAGGCCTGACCACTCAGGTGGTGCGCGGTCAGTACATCGCCGGCTACAGCGAAGGCAAGCCGGTGCCGGGTTACCTGGAAGAGCCCAATTCGAACACCCAGAGCGACACCGAAACCTTCGTCGCCTTGCGTGCCGATATCCGCAACTGGCGTTGGGCCGGTGTACCGTTTTACCTGCGCACCGGCAAGCGCATGCCGCAGAAGCTGTCGCAGATTGTCATTCACTTCAAGGAACCGTCGCACTACATCTTTGCCCCTGAGCAGCGCCTGCAAATCAGCAACAAGCTGATTATCCGCCTGCAACCGGACGAAGGCATTTCCTTGCGCGTGATGACCAAAGAACAAGGCCTGGACAAGGGCATGCAGCTGCGCAGCGGTCCGTTGCAGTTGAATTTTTCCGACACCTATCGCAGCGCACGGATTCCCGATGCCTACGAGCGGTTGTTGCTGGAAGTGATGCGAGGCAATCAGAACCTGTTTGTCCGTAAAGATGAAATCGAAGCCGCGTGGAAGTGGTGTGACCAGTTGATCGCCGGGTGGAAAAAATCCGGTGATGCGCCCAAGCCGTACGCGGCCGGGTCCTGGGGACCGATGAGCTCCATTGCTCTGATCACGCGGGACGGGAGGTCGTGGTATGGCGATATCTGATTTGAAACTGCCTCAGGGCGTCAGCGCCCATGAGTTCAAGAGCCCGGTGCTGTTGGCACAAGCGCTGGCACTGTCGGTGGCCAAGCAACTGAGCGAAGCGATCGAAGCCCAAGGCACCGCCACGCTGGTGGTGTCTGGTGGCCGCAGTCCGGTGGCGTTTTTCCAGCACCTGGCCAAACAGGCGCTGGACTGGTCCAACGTGGTGGTCAGCCTGGCTGACGAGCGTTGGGTGCCGGTAGAACATGCCGACAGCAATGCCGGCCTGCTCAAGCGTTATCTGTTGCAAGGCCCGGCGGCCAAGGCGCAGTTCCTGAGTCTGTACAGCGCCAGCGCCAACCTGGAACAGGCAGCAGAGCAGGCCGACCGTTTGTTGTCCGAGCTGCCGGTGATCGATGTGCTGGTGCTGGGCATGGGCGACGACGGCCACACTGCCTCGTTGTTTCCGAACAGCCCGAACCTGGCCGACGCCCTGAAGGTCGACGGTACACGTCGTTGCTACCCGATGCTGGCGCCGACCGTGCCACATCAGCGCCTGACCATGAGCCGTGCGCTGCTGGCCTCGGCCAAACACAAAGTGCTATCGATTTCCGGTCAATCCAAGCTGACCACCCTGAGTGCCGCATTGGCCGTCGACGATGTCGCCGCCATGCCGATTCGCGCGTTTCTGCAACCTACGTTAGAGATTTACTGGTGCCCATGAGCCAAGGAACAGCCGCTATGACAACCCCATCCCCGACCGTATCCATGGCGGACAAAGTTGCCCTGATCGACAGCCTCTGCGCCAAGGCGCGGATTCTGCCGGTGATCACCATCGCTCGCGAACAGGACGTGCTGCCACTGGCCGACGCCCTGGCTGCCGGTGGCCTGACTGCCCTGGAAGTGACACTGCGTTCGCAGTTCGGTCTCAAGGCCATCCAGATCCTGCGCGAACAGCGCCCGGAACTGATGACCGGTGCCGGCACCGTGCTCGATCGCCACATGCTCGCCGCCGCCGAAGCGGCCGGTTCGCAGTTCATCGTTACGCCCGGCATCACCCGTGATTTGCTCGAAGCCAGCGTCAATAGCCCGATCCCGCTGTTGCCGGGTATCAGCAACGCCTCCGGCATCATGGAAGGCTATGGCCTGGGCTATCGCCGCTTCAAGCTGTTCCCGGCGGAAGTCAGCGGCGGCGTCGCGGCCATCAAGGCCCTCGGCGGTCCATTCGGCGAAGTGAAATTCTGCCCGACTGGTGGCGTCGGCCCGGCCAATATCAAGAGCTACATGGCGTTGAAAAACGTGATGTGCGTGGGCGGTAGCTGGATGCTTGATCCGGAGTGGATCAAGAACGGCGACTGGGCCCGCATTCAGGAATGCACCGCCGAGGCCTTGGCGCTGCTGGACTGATCCGCTTTATCTGACACTTCGTTGTGTGTTCTACGGCTTTACGGTGCGCTTGGTCGGTGCACCGTTTTTTTTGCCCAAAGAAAACCAACTGGCCACCGAGATTCCTTGTAGCAGCTGCCGAAGGCTGCGTCCGGCTGCTACAAATCCGCTTCAGGCGATACATAGTTACCGCATAACGACAGTCGGCCACTGCTAGCCTGCGTTCATCTTATGGAAGAGAGAACGTCATGGACGACAACACCTCAGTTGCACCCGAATCACCGGTTCACCTGCTATCTCCTGAGCAGATCCCCGGCCCGTATTTCCGCAATCCGAAACTGATCAGGCGCAACATCAGCGAAGGCGCCGATGGTGTTCCCTTGGTGCTGCGCCTGCAAATCGTCGATGCCATGACCGGGCAGCCTGTCACCGGCGCGCTGGTCGATATCTGGCATTGCAATGCGCGCGGATTCTATTCGGGCTGGAGCAGGATTGATCCGGACAAGGAGGTCGACGACGGTGACATCGGCTCGGTCCCGCGCACCGACGACGACACGTACCTGCGAGGCGGGCAGTTCACCGACAGGCAAGGCGTCGTGCGGTTTACCACGGTCTATCCGGGGTTCTATGCCGGCCGTGCGCTGCACATTCACGTCGCCGTGCGCATCACCGCCGGCAACAATTACCTGGAAGAACGGCATGTCGCCTGGGTCGGTCAGTTGTACTTGCCCGAGGTGGCGTCGCGTTCGGTCCTCAACTCACGTGAGTACGGCGGTCGCAAGTCCTTGGCGCTGAACAACGATGAAGACGTTTACTACAAACACCACAGCGGCGAAGCGTCGACCTTGAACGTGCACACCCTCAGCCGGGATTCGAATGAAGATGGCTTCTTCGGCGCCACGACCATTGGCATCGACACTTTCGCGGTGTCATCACACATCAAGCCCGAGGATTTCGACAAGTACACCGTATGACCTCAGCGCAGTTCGCTCAGCGCCCGGGCCAGCAATTGCATGTGTACGGCGGTGGTGGTCAGGCCCGGGGTGATGCGAATGCACGGGCCACTCGCGGCACCGCTGCGCATCACGGTAAACAGGTTGTAGTCGTTGAGCAGACGCTCGACCATCGGTTGTTGATCGGCTTGTCGGGTGAAACGCATCGATGTGATGCCGCAATACAAGCGAGGATCATCCGGCGTCATCACTTCGATCCCCGGGAGTTCGCGCACTTCGCGCACCCACAAATTGCGCAAGTAGTTGAGTCGGGCACTTTTGGCGGCGGACCCGCCCATGGCCTGATGTTCTTCGAACACCAGCGGCAAGGTCAGCAGCGCCGGAATATTGGGTGTGCTGTACGGCGTGCGTGCACGAATATCGGTGACCGGGAAATGCACCTCGCCCATGTCCGGGTCGATATCGGCCAGACGCTCGGGCGCGATGTAGATGAAGCCCAGGGTCAGCGGCGCACCGATCCATTTGTGCAGGTTGAAACCGGCGAACGAGACACCGAGTTCATCGAGTTCATCGAGTTTGAAGTCAATCTGCCCAAGTGCGTGTGCGCCATCGAGAATCACATCGACGCCGTGTTCCTTGGCGGCGGCGGCAATCGCCTGCACCGGCATCACCAGACCGGTGCGGTGGGTGACGTGAGTCAGGGCCATCAGTTTGAGTTTGGGGTAACGCGCAAAGGCGTCGCGATAACTGGCCAGCAAACTGTCGAAACTGGCGGGGTGGGCGTGATTGATTTCGATCACCTCGACCCCGCGATTGCGCGCCAGCCAACGCATCGCGCCTTTGACGGTGTCGTATTCCAGATCGCTGAACAGCACCTGATCGCCCGGTTGCAGGCGGTTGTAGTTGCGGATCAACGATTGCAAGCCGTCCGAAGCGTTGCGGGTCAGGGCGACGGCTTCGGCGGGCACGTCCACCAACTCGGCCAGTTGCGCGCGGATCTGCAGGATTTCACCCTGTTCGAAGCGCTGTCGGACATACACCGAGTTGCTGCGATTGATGAGCTCTATGTTGCGCTGGTATTCCTCGACCACCGTTCGCGACATGCGCCCGAAGTAACCGTTTTCCAGGTTGATCGGGCCGGGTTCGACGGCGTAGCGGTCGGCAAAGGTCTTCCAGAAGGATTCATCACGGGCGCGGCGGGTGTTATCGGGCATGGGCTACTCGGGTCAGGATCAATGGCGGGGCGCAGGTTTGCCGTGTTTGGCGCGCAGGGGTTCGAGCAGTTCCGACAAGCCGTTGTGGTCGATTTCCTGCATCAAGGCCAGCAGGCCACCGAGTTCGCCATGGGGAAATCCTTCCCGGGCGAACCAGTTCAGGTACTGGCCGGGCAGGTCGGCAATGATCCGGCCCTTGTATTTGCCGAAGGGCATTTCGCGAGTGATCAGCAGTTCGAGTTTTTCAGGGTTCATCAGTCGGTCGTCTTGATTCTATGCGTCTGGAAAATACAGGCATTCTGCATGCAGGCCAATTGACAGATCATGCAAAAAAAACGGATACAGATTTTGCTGTTTTATATAACTGTTTGAAAAATAACGAATAAAGAATAGGTCAGAAGCTGGCATGCAGGGTGCAACAGTCATTGCATCTTTCATCAACCCGCAAGGAATTGAAAAATGACCGACATGAATAAAGAAGCCATCTCTGTACTCAACGACCTGATTGAAACCAGTAAAGACGGTCAGGAAGGGTTCAAGACTTGCGCTGAAGACATCAAGCACCCAGAACTCAAAACGCTGTTCGTTCAGCGTTCTGCCGATTGCGCCACCGCTGCTGCTGAACTGCAATCTGCCGTGCGTTCGATGGGCGGTGATCCGGAAACTTCTACCAGTGTCAGCGGCGACTTGCACCGTCGTTGGGTCGACGTGAAGTCGATGTTCACCGGCAAAGACGAAGAAGCCGTTCTGAACGAAGCAGAACGCGGTGAAGACCATGCGCTGAAGGCTTACCGCGAAGCCATGGAGAAAATCAACAAACACAACCTGGTGGGTATTCGTGATCTGGTTGAACGTCAGTACCACGGCGTGCAACGCAATCATGACCAGGTGAAAGCCCTGCGTAACCAGGCTCGCGCACGCTCGTAAACGTTCGCTGCCTGCCAAAAACGCCAGCCAGTCTGGCGTTTTTTTATGCCTGGTCGATTAGCCGATGCTGATCGCCGGCAATGTCGGCAACGTCACGGTCTGCTGCTTGCGCGGTGCCAGGATCTCGGCTTCGCCGTCGACCACCAACTCATCGTTCTGGTTGAACACGCGAGTGGCAATGCGTACACGAAACTTCGGTAGCTTCTCGAGGATTTCCAGGCGTACGGTCAGGGTGTCGCCGATTTTCACCGGCTTCTGAAAGCTCATCTGCTGGCCAATATAGATCGTCCCTGGCCCAGGCAGCTCGCACGCAACGGCGGCGCTGATCAGTGCGCCACTGAACATGCCATGGGCGATGCGCTCCTTGAACATGGTGCCTGCCGCGAATTCGGCGTCCAGGTGCACCGGGTTGTGATCGCCGGACATTGCAGCGAACAACTGAATGTCGCGCTCCTCGACCTTTTTGCTGTAGCTGGCGGTCTGGCCGACTTCGAGGGCTTCGTAAGGGGTGTTGGTAACCTGGGTCATCTGTCTCGATTCCTGTGACGAATAAATGAATCCACAAAAAAACTATTCCGACCGGGGTGGCCGGCGGTGGCTGAGGGCCTGGGCAATCCACTGCAGCACGTCGTTGATCACTTCCTCGCGGTTGCTCTCATTGAACAGTTCATGCCGCGCCTGCGGGTAAATCGTCAGGTGCAGGTTCTGGCTGCCTGCCGCACGCAAGGCGTCAGCCAGATCTTTCAGACGTTTGCCTTCGCTCACCGGATCACATTCGCCGCCAATCACCAGCAGCGGCAGGCCCGGATCGATCTGGGCGAGATTGGACGCTTTGCTGATTTGCTGCAACCCACCGAGCAAATCGATCCACAGCTGGTTGGTGCAACGAAAGCCGCAGAGCGGGTCGTTGGCGTACATATCCACTTCTGCCGGGTCGCGACTGAGCCAGTCGAAACGGGTGCGCGCCGGTTTGAATTGTTTGTTGAACGAACCGAAGGACAGCCATTCAATCAGCGCACTGCGGCCCTTGGGCCCTTGGCGCAACTTCTCCAGGCGGGCGATCTGCCGCGCCGCGCGATAGAGCGCCACGGGCTGGAAGTTCGAGCCGCTAAGCACCGCGCCGTGCAGGCTGGCGCTGTGATGCAGCAGATAAGCCTGGGCGATGTAGCTGCCCATGCTGTGACCGAGCAACACAATGGGCACGCCAGGATGATGCTGGCCGATGTGTTGGTTGAGGCTGGCGAGGTCGCCGACAACCTTGCACCAACCGTCCTCGTCGGCGAAATGGCCCAGGGTGCCGTTTTCGGCAGTTTTGCCATGTCCACGCAGATCCGGTGCATACACGCCGTAGCCTTGCTCACAGAATTTTTCCGCCAGCCGGGCATAGCGAGCGCTGTGCTCGGCCATGCCATGGGCCAGCAGGATCACGGCTTTTAACGGCGAGGCGGGCAGCCACTGGTTGACGAAGAGGCGGCTGTGGTCACTCGCGGTCAGCCAGAACGTGTCGTGGATCATGGCGATTCCTTTGCATGGGGCTGCATGGGGCATGGGCGTGGTTGCATTGTATAGCGCATCCCGCGCTTGCCGTCTGATCAGGCCGCGCCACGGCAGGAAGATTCACGCGGTCAATGACGGCGTTGGCTGTATTTGCCTGAATCGCCATAACTGCTAGTGTCCGTGGAGCCCCGCCTTTCGCTTCAGGTTTTTTAGAAGTGACAGAAAAGCGGCCCGGATAGGCTCAGGTAAAGAGGACAAGAACAATGCAACCTGATTTCTGGAATGACAAACGCCCGGCCGGCGTGCCCTTGGACATCGATCTTGGGGCCTACAAGTCGGTGATTGAGGTGTTCGAGCGTTCCTGCAAGAAATTTGCTGACCGCCCGGCCTTCAGCAACATGGGCGTGACCCTCACCTACGCCGAACTGGAACGCCAGAGCCTGGCCTTCGCCGCGTACCTGCAAGCCCACACCGACCTGGTGCCGGGGGATCGCATCGCGGTGCAGATGCCCAACGTCCTGCATTACCCGATTGCCGTGTTCGGTGCCTTGCGCGCCGGGCTGATCGTGGTCAACACCAACCCGATGTACACCGCGCGGGAGATGCGTCATCAGTTCAAGGATTCCGGCGCGCGGGCGCTGGTGTACCTGAACATGTTCGGGCAGAAGGTCCAGGAAGTGCTGACCGACACCGACATCCAGTACCTGATCGAAGCGCGAATGGGCGACCTGATGCCTGCCGCGAAGGGCTGGCTGGTCAATACCATGGTCAGTAAGGTCAAGAAAATGGTCCCGGCGTATTCGTTGCCGCAGGCTATTTCGTTCAAGAGCGCGTTGCACATGGGACGTGGTCTGGGGATCAAGCCGCTGAAAGTCAGCCTCGACGACATCGCCGTGCTGCAATACACCGGCGGCACCACCGGTTTGGCCAAGGGCGCGATGCTGAGCCACGGCAACCTGGTGGCGAACATGCAACAGGCGCGGGCGTGCCTTGGACAGTTCGGCGCTGACGGTCAACCGCTGCTGCGCGAAGGGCAAGAGGTGATGATCGCGCCGCTGCCGCTGTACCACATCTATGCTTTCACAGCGAACTGCATGTGCATGATGGTGACCGGCAATCACAACGTGCTGATCACCAATCCGCGCGACATTGGTGGCTTCATCAAGGAACTGAAGAACTGGCGGTTCTCGGCGTTGCTGGGGCTCAACACGCTGTTCGTTGCCTTGATGGATCACCCGGACTTCAAGACCCTGGATTTCTCCAGCCTCAAGCTGACCAACTCCGGCGGTACGGCGCTGGTCAAGGCCACCGCCGAGCGTTGGGAGCAGATGACCGGTTGCCGCATCACCGAAGGTTACGGCCTGACCGAAACGTCGCCAGTGGCCTGTACCAACCCGTACGGCGATCAGTCGCGGATCGGCACGGTCGGCCTGCCGGTGCCGGGCACCACGCTCAAAGTGATCAACGATGACGGCGTCGAGCAGCCATTGGGCGAGCGCGGCGAGCTGTGCATCAAAGGCCCGCAAATCATGAAGGGCTACTGGCAGAAACCGGAAGCCACCGCCGAAGTGCTGGATGCCGAGGGCTGGTTCAAGTCAGGCGACATTGCGGTGATCGACCCGGACGGCTTTGTGCGCATTGTCGATCGCAAGAAAGACATGATCATCGTCTCGGGTTTCAACGTGTACCCGAACGAGATCGAAGACGTGGTGATGGCTCACCCGAGAGTCGCCAACTGTGCGGTCATCGGTGTGCCGGACGAGCGTTCGGGGGAGGCGGTGAAGTTGTTTGTGGTGGCCCGTGAAGCGGGGGTCAGCCTTGAAGAGCTGAAGGCGTACTGCAAGGAAAATTTCACGGCGTACAAAGTGCCCAAACACATCGTGTTACGTGAGTCGTTGCCGATGACGCCGGTCGGGAAGATTCTGCGGCGGGAGTTGCGCGATATCGCTTGATCGTTGAATGGCCGCGCTTCGCGCGGATCGTCGGAACGCCGCCCGGGGCAAGCCACGCTCCCACAAGGTCATCGCTGATCCTTGTAGGAGCATGGCTTGCCCGCGATGCTTTCAGGGGCTGGAAAGCTCCTGTTTTCGGGGCTTTCAAGGCTTTATAGGTTTTTTGCTCTAAAATGACCGCCGGCTATTCTTGAGTCACAATTGTGACCGTAGAGGCCGCTTTTGGCTCTGGTCGACCCTTGGCAAAGCTGCTACTCTCGGCGCGCTTTGTGACTTCTCGGCCTAGTAAAAAGCCAGACTCACCGATAAAACACACACCAATAATAATCGCATCAAATGCGGTGCTGAATTCGCGTTGCTGAGGAGTGGGCTTCCATGATCGAAGACTTTTGGAAGGATAAGTACCCAGCTGGGATCGCTGCCGAGATCAATCCAGACGAGTACCCGAATATTCAGGCAGTGTTGAAGCAATCCTGCCAACGCTTCGCCAACAAGCCGGCATTCAGCAACCTGGGCAGGACACTCACCTACGGTGAACTGTACGAATTGTCCGGTGCCTTTGCCGCTTACCTGCAACAGCATACCGACTTGCAGCCGGGCGATCGAATCGCCGTGCAGTTGCCCAATGTTTTGCAGTACCCGGTCGCCGTCTTCGGTGCCATCCGCGCCGGGCTGATCGTGGTCAACACCAACCCGCTGTACACCGCGCGGGAAATGGAACACCAGTTCAACGACTCCGGTGCCAAAGCCCTGGTCTGCCTGGCCAACATGGCGCATCTGGCGGAAACCGTCGTGCCGAAAACCGGCGTCAAGCACGTGATCGTCACCGAAGTAGCCGACCTGCTGCCGCCGCTCAAGCGCCTGTTGATCAACAGCGTCATCAAATACGTGAAGAAGATGGTCCCGGCGTATCACTTGCCCAAGGCCGTCAAATTCAACGAAGTACTGAGCAAGGGCCATGGCCAGCCAGTGGCTGAAGCCAACCCGGCCAGCAGCGATGTCGCGGTGCTGCAATACACTGGCGGCACCACCGGCGTGGCGAAAGGGGCGATGCTGACCCACCGCAACCTCGTGGCAAACATGCTGCAATGCAAGGCGCTGATGGGCTCCAACCTTAATGAAGGTTGTGAGATCCTGATCACGCCGCTGCCGCTTTATCACATCTATGCGTTCACCTTTCATTGCATGGCGATGATGCTGATCGGCAACCACAACATCCTGATCAGCAACCCGCGCGACTTGCCGGCGATGGTCAAGGAACTGTCGAAGTGGAAGTTCAGCGGTTTTGTCGGCCTCAACACGTTGTTCGTGGCGCTGTGCAATAACGAAGGTTTCCGCAAACTGGACTTCTCGGCGCTGAAAGTCACCCTGTCCGGTGGCATGGCCCTGCAATTGGCTGCCGCCGAACGCTGGAAAGCGGTCACCGGCTGCGCCATCTGCGAAGGTTACGGCATGACCGAAACCAGCCCGGTGGCCACGGTCAACCCAATCCAGCACATCCAGATCGGCACCATCGGTATTCCGGTCCCTTCGACCCGCTGCAAAGTCATCGACGATGCCGGTGTGGAACAACCGCTGGGTGAAATCGGCGAACTGTGCGTCAAAGGTCCGCAGGTGATGAAAGGCTACTGGCAGCGCCAGGAAGCCACCGATGAAATCCTCGACAGCGAAGGCTGGTTGAAGACCGGTGACATCGCGCTGATCCAGCCGGACGGCTATATGCGTATTGTCGATCGCAAGAAAGACATGATCCTGGTTTCCGGTTTCAACGTGTACCCGAACGAACTGGAAGACGTGCTCGCGACCCTGCCGGGTGTGCTGCAATGTGCGGCCATTGGCGTGCCGGACGAGAAGTCGGGCGAGGCGATCAAGATTTTCATCGTCGCCAAACCGGGCATGACGCTGACCAAAGAACAAGTGATGGAGCACATGCGTGCGAACGTCACCGGCTACAAGGTGCCGCGCGCCGTCGAGTTCCGCGACGCGCTGCCGACCACCAACGTCGGCAAGATTCTGCGTCGCGAGTTGCGCGACGAAGAACTGAAGAAAATCGCCGCGAAAAAAGTCGGCGCGTAACAACAAAAAGCCCCGCGGATGCGGGGCTTTTTTTGCCTGCCAAATCTTCTTTGCCTGTCAGACCGCTATCGCGAGCAGGCTTTTGCTTTCAGAGGCGGAACGGCGCGAAATTGACGTTGGTACCCGCCGGGCGCATGTCCTGCAGGAATGAGTCCTTGTCGGCACTCAGCTCCAGGCTCAAGGCCGCCTTGCGCTTGCCTTCATTGCGCACCACCAGGCCTTCAAGCTTCTCGCGCAGGAACACGGTCGGCACTTTCAGGTGCAGCAGCTCGTCGGTGTCCGGCGTGTGCATCAGCAAGTGAACCCATTCGTACTGACCAATGGCCAGGCGCGCGACCGGAATATCGAACCACCAGATGTTGCGGTTGCGGTTCAATTCGGTGAAATGGCAGTTGTTGACGCCAAGCACGGCACCGCCAAGTTCCTGGTTTCTGCGGGCAATGGCCTGCTTTTTATCGAGTTTCATAACATTCCTACGGGATTGGATCTTCAGCGCCATGGCCTGAATACGTTGCGCATTCTCGGGGGTTGGTCGGCAAACATAAAGCCCAACCTGCCAAGATCGACGAAATGTGCCGTACAAAATAAATGAAACTCCGTGCTAACGCCCCCGGTCAATCCTTGTGTAACGACTTTTCTCATTGATTTGTTCACAGGAGAAACACCATGAGCAGCACTGGCGATAAAGTAAAAGGCATGGCCAACGAAGCCGTCGGCAATGTCAAGCAAGGTGTCGGCAAGGCCACTGACAACACCCGCCTGCAAGCCGAAGGCAAAGTGCAGGAAAAAAAAGGCGAGGCTCAGCAAGCTATAGGCAAAGCCAAAGACGCCATCAAAAAAGGCGTCGACAAGGCTTGATTCGGCCTTTGACGATGATCAGGAACGGCCATCCACGGATGGCCGTTTTTGTGTCAGCCTGAACTTGAGCGCGGAAATTGTTTCAAAGTCGCCAAGTAGGCTACTTTGATGTAGAAAACGGCCCCTGAGTCGCCACGACTTCAACCCCAATCTTGCGGCGAAAGGAGACGCTAATGATTTTCCCGGACATGAAAGGCCTGCCCCTGCACCGTGTGATGGTGCGCACGGTCACCGAGTTCATCGACGATGAAATGTCGACCTATGCCTCGGCGCTGGCCTATCAGATGTTGTTCTCGTTGTTTCCCTTCATTTTGTTCCTGATTGCCCTGATCGGTTTCCTGCACCTGCCGGACTTTTTCTCCTGGCTGCGACTGCAGTCGGAACTGGTCTTGCCGCCCCAGGCGCTGGAACAGGTCAACCCGGTCATTGACCAGCTGCAGCAATCCAAGGGTGGATTGCTCTCGGTGGGTATCGTGATTGCGCTTTACACCGCCTCCGCTGGTGTGCGGCTGATGATGAGCGCGATGAACGCGGCCTACGATGTGGTCGAAGGCCGGCCGGCGTGGAAGCGCTTCCCGTTGTCGATCATTTACACCGTTGGCATTGCCGGGATGCTGCTGGTCGCTGCCGCGCTAATGGTGCTCGGTCCGCAGTTGATGGGCTGGATCGCCGCGCAGGTCGGCCTCGAAGACTTCATCGTGACCCTCTGGACCATCGTGCGCTGGCCGGTGGTGGTGATTCTGCTGATGGTCGCGGTGGCCGTGATTTATTACGTCATGCCCGACGTCAAACAGGAGTTTCGCTTTATCACGCCGGGATCGGTGCTGGCGGTGGTGGTGTGGATCTGTGCCTCTGTGGGCTTCGGTCTGTACGTCAAGGAGTTCGCCAACTACAACGCCATGTATGGCAGTATCGGCGCGATCATCGTGCTGTTGCTGTACTTCTACATTTCCGCCGCGGTGCTGTTGCTCGGCGCGGAGATGAACGCGGTCATCGAGCACATGTCGAGCGAAGGCAAGGACCCCGGCGAGAAGGTCCCTGGCGAACACGGCCACGACCATCAAAAACACCACGTTTCGGGATTGGGGCGCGATCACTCGCTTCATCCCTCCACTGACGAAGTCACCAAATGATCCGTGAAATTCTGAAAATGGGCGATGAGCGCCTGCTGCGCGTTGCCCCGCCGGTACCGGCCGAGATGTTCGACAGCCCCGAGTTGTGGCAGTTGATCGACGACATGTTCCAGACCATGGAAAGCGTCGGTGGCGTCGGCCTGGCTGCGCCGCAGATCGGGGTCGACCTGCAACTGGTGATCTTCGGTTTCGAGCACAGTGAACGGTACCCGGACGCCGAAGCGGTGCCGCAAACTATCCTGATCAATCCACTGATCACACCGTTGAGCCCGACGCTGGAAGAGGGGTTTGAAGGGTGCCTGTCCGTGCCGGGCCTGCGCGGCGCCGTGGACCGTTATCAGCAGATTCGCTACGAAGGTGTCGACCCCAAGGGCCAACCCATCGTGCGCATCGCCTCAGGCTTCCATGCGCGGGTGGTGCAGCATGAATGCGATCATCTGATCGGCCGTTTGTACCCGTCGCGCATTACCGACTTCAGCAAGTTCGGGTTTACCGAAGTCATGTTCCCGGACCTGGATCCGAACGCTGACGACTGAACACACCGCCGCTCCCACATTAGGTCTCCATCGGTCTGTCGGGCTTTATCGCGTTGGCTCCAACCCCATCGCAATCATCGGCTTGCTGCGCGCATAACGGCTCAACCGTTCCACCATGGCATACGGCATCTGTGGATCGAAAACAAAGCCGCGACGTTCATAAAAGCCACGCAGATCCGGATGGCAAAACAGCCACACCGGAAGGTCGAGGTCCTTGACCGCTGCCGAAATCAACTCGCCGGCAATCCCCTGCTCGCGACAGGTCGGGTCAACAAACAACCCCGTCAACCAATACCCACCCGCCACCGGTCGCAAACACAGCGCTGCCACAATCTCATTGCGTCGAGCCACCCATAACCGAGCATCGCGCACGGCTTTCATCGGCGATTGGTGTGCGCGATAAAATTTGTTCATCAGGGGCCATAACGGCTCGTCGAGCAAGTTGTACTGGGTGTCGGGCATGGGTCTGGACTGTCGGTGTGCAAAGCGGACGATTATAAAAGAACGTACGCGCAGGGATAGGTGTATACCTGATCTCACATCCCGTATGAGTGGAGTACGTATCATGGCCAAAGGCATGGATTCAAAGAAAGCTGCGAAGAAGAAGCCGGCGAAAACCGCCGATGAAAAGCGCGCGGACAAGAAGGCCAAGAAGGTGGATGTGTTCGGTCACTGATCCCGCGACAAGGGAGCCCGGGCAATCGGGCTCCTGCTGCAGGTCTAACGAAATAACCAAATAATCTGCAAGATTTCCCAAGGCAACTGCACAGAAGGGGACTGGTCCCCGATCTGAGCAACGCCATGCCCCATTACTTCGATAACGCCCACCGAGAAGAAATCGATGCCCTGCGTCAACGCCTGACGGCCCGCACCGAATGGCCGACCTGGCTGTTGTTGATCGGCGTGTACGGCGGCTGGTTCAGTATTGTTCTGGCCAGTGACCGATGGGGGCTGTGGTTGAGTACTGTGCTGCTGATTCCATTGCTGGTGCTGTGGTTGTCGGTGCAGCACGAATTGCTCCACGGTCACCCGACCCGCTGGACAACACTGAACAAAATCCTCGGTTATGCGCCGTTCGCGGTCTGGTATCCCTACACCCTGTACCGCGACAGCCATCTGCTGCATCACCGCGACGCAGACCTGACCGTTCCCGGTCGCGATCCGGAAAGCCGCTACCTCAGCGTCGAGCAGTGGCAGGGCAGTTCACTGTTCGAACAGAGCCTGCACTGGCTGAACAAAACAGTGATCGGGCGTTTCATGCTCGGCACGCCGTTCGCCTTGCTGGCACTGGCGAAAGAACAACTGCAGCGGTTGATCAACGGTGAGCGACAGGCCTGGCTGATGTGGCTGACCCACGGAGCACTGACCTTGCTGATGCTGGCGTTCATTGCCCGCTACAGCGTTTTGCCGGTGTGGCATTACCTGCTGCTGATCAGCGTGCCGGCGCTGTCGATTGCGATGATTCGCTCCTACTATGAACATCGTCCGCACGCGCAATCCGAACAACGGACCGTGCTCAATGAAGCGGCGTGGCCTTGGCGCTGGCTGTTCCTGAACCTCAACTTTCACTTGGTGCATCACGACTTGCCGGGGCTGGCGTGGTACGACTTGCCGCGTGCTTATCACGCACGCCGCGAGCAATGGATCGCGCGCAGTGGCGGGTTTCTGGTACAGGGTTATGGCCAGTTGTGGCGCGAGCACGGGATCAAGGCCATCGACAGCCCACGGCATCCGTTCCACTGATTTTTTGGATCAATCCCCAATCCTTGTAGGAGTGAGCCTGCTCGCGATAGCGGCCTGACATTCACCATTAATGTCGTCCGACATGCCCTCATCGCGAGCAGGCTCACTCCTACATTTGATTTTTGTTATCTGGACGATTTTGATGACCCACCACCTTGCCGAACTCCTGATGTACGTCGCCCCCGAGCCCATCCACCAGGCCAACGAACGCTGGCTGACGCACATTCTCGAACGGTTTCCCTGCGATCGCCTCGATGCCAGGGACCTGTCACTGACAGACCTCTGGCGCTCCCCGCACCTGTTGCTGACCCAAACCTGCGGCTACCCGCTGATGACGGCATTGTGCGGTCAGGTCCGGGTGATCGGGCGGCCGCGCTATGAGTTGCCGTACAGTTGCGCTGGAAGCCATTGCAGCCTGCTGCTGAGTCGCGCCGATGATCCGCGGCGGACCTTGCCCGACTTTCGCGACAGCCGTGGCGTGATCAATGGCGAAGACTCCAATAGCGGCATGAACCTGTTGCGCCATCGACTGGCGCCGCTGCATCGCGCCGGACAGTTCTTTGCCCGTGTCGCCATCAGCGGCAGTCACCGTGAAAGCCTGCGCTGGCTGCGTGAAGATCGAGCGGATCTGGCCGCCATCGACAGCGTGACCTTCGCCTATCTGGCGCAACACGCCCGGGAAGAGGTCGCCGGCCTGCGCGTCGTTACCCGAAGTGAGTTCTGTCCGACCTTGCCGTACATCTCGGCTGCCGGGACGAGCGATGAACAGGCTGAGCATCTGTTGAAAGTGATGAATCAGACCCTGAGCGAACTGCCCGACGTAGCCCAAATCCTCGGGCTGAAGGAAGTGCTGCCTGCCAGCGAAATCGATTATCAGGTCGTCCTTGACTATGAGCGAGAAGCGGAAAATCTCGGTTACGGTCGTTTGCGTTAAAATTCCAAAAAAGAATATAAAAATGCTTTTTAAATATTATTAAAGAATAAGTCTCCTTGTTAGGATCGCGCCACCGGATCACCGGACATTCAGCGACCCCTAACCCTTGGAGCCTCTATGTCCGGCACCGACGACTCCCATCGTAACCTCGTGGGCGGATTGTTCCGCGCCCATTACCCCTGGCTGTGCGCACGCTTGCGCCAGTATTTGGGAACCGGTGTCAGTGTCGAAGACATTGCCGCCGACACCTTCATGCAATTGCTCGAGTCGCCCAGCCTGGCGCCTATTCGTGAGCCCCGCGCCTTGCTCACCACCATCGCCCGCCGACAGATTTATGAGCTCTGGCGCCGCCGCGTTCTGGAGCGCCAACACCTCGACCAGCTGCCGCCGGCAGACCTGACCAGCGGCCCATCGCCTGAAGATTTGCTGCAGCTATCGCAAACCCTGAACCGCCTGGACCAAACCCTGCAGCGACTTCCGGGCAAGGTCAGGGCGACCTTTCTGCTGTCGCGCGTCGACGGCCTCACCTATCCGCAAATCGCCGCCGAACTGGGTATTTCCCAGCGTTCGGTCAGCGTTTACATGACCCGCTCCCAGGCACTGTGCGCCCAGCACAGCGCCAACCAACCCTTGACCCGGAGGTCCGCATGAGATCGATCAAAGCCCTGCTTGGCAGTTCGCTGCTGGCGCTGAGCCTGGTGGCCAGCCAGGTTCAGGCGGCGGAAAAAGCCGCGCCCATCCATTTCGGCGACATCACCTGGGAGAGCGGCAGCCTGATCACCGAAATCCTGCGTCTGATCGTTGAAAAAGGTTACGGCTACCCGACCGATACGTTGCCGGGCAGCACCGTCAGCCTCGAAGCGGCACTGGCCAAGAATGACATTCAAGTGATCGGCGAAGAGTGGGCGGGGCGCAGTCCGGCGTGGGTCAAGGCGTCAGCCGAGGGCAAGGTGTTTGGTTTGGGCGACACGGTCAAGGGCGCCACCGAAGGCTGGTGGGTGCCGGAATACGTGATCAAGGGTGACCCGGAACGTGGCATCAAGCCGCTGGCGCCGGAGTTGAAATCCGTGGCTGACCTGGCCAAATACAAGGATGTATTTCGCGACCCGGAAGACCCAAGCCGTGGCCGTTTCCTCAACAGCCCCACCGGCTGGACCTCGGAGATCGTCAACAGCCAGAAACTCAAGGCGTATGACCTGAGCGCCAGCTACGTCAACTTCCGCACCGGCTCCGGCGCGGCGCTGGATGCCGAGGTCGCCTCATCGATCCGTCGAGGCAAACCGGTGTTGTTCTACTACTGGTCGCCGACGCCGCTGTTGGGTCGTTTCAAACTGGTGAAACTGGATGAGCCGCCGTTCGACCCCGAAGCCTGGAAAACCCTGGCCGACGCCAACAACCCCAACCCCAAGGGCACACGCTCGATGCCGGCCAGCCTGGCCATTGGCGTGTCGGCGCCGTTCAAGGCGCAGTACCCGGACCTTGTGTCGTTCTTCGAAAAAGCCGATTTGCCGATCGATCTGCTGAACCAGACGCTGGGGCAGATGAGCGAAAAACGCCTGCAACCGCGTGAAGTGGCCCAGGCGTTTCTACGCGAGCAGCCGCAAGTGTGGAAGGGTTGGGTGCCAGGGGAGGTGGCCACGAAAGTGAGTGCAAGTTTGTAATCTTGTAGTGCCTGGTAAAAGCCATCGCGAGCAGGCTCGCTCCCACACGGGATGTGCGCCGTTCACAAAACCTGTGGGAGCGAGCTTGCTCGCGACGGTCTCCCGTCTTACACCCCTCCTGCCCGCTGAACCGATTTTGTCCTCAATCCTGGCCGACTAGTGGCGTTGCGTCCTCAACGACGCTGACTATGCTGACCCATGACGGAATATGTCACTCGACATCAAAGGCCGCCATCAACGCCGATTTGCTTTTTGACTACATCAGGTTTGGCCCGGGCCCGGGCTATCAAGAGAAGGATGTCTTGATAAGAGTGTCGCGTTAGGGACCCTCCGATTGAACATCATTTATCACCTGACTACCTCATCCGTGGAGAAACGCGTGTGCCCGTTCCATGGAACGTCGTGGTGGATACGTTGAAAGACCGAAGTCCTGTCATCAACCAGAAGTCCGCGCCCAAGGTGATAAGAACATGTTTAACCTACATCACAAGTCTGACCTGCTGGAAATCGAGCGATACAGTTGTGCCTTGAATGAAGCCAACGCCAGGTTGGCGGCGATCAGTCGTTCGATGGCAATGATTGAGTTCACTCCTGAAGGCATTGTGCTCGATGCCAACGAGAACTTTTGCGCTGTCATGGGTTATAACGTCGACGAAATTCGCGGAAAACATCATCGGGTCTTTTGTGAGGAGGCGTTTTATCGCAGTGAAGAGTACGCAAAATTGTGGCGAGACCTGGCCCGTGGCGAGCCGGTCAGTGGGTCATTTCTGCGATTGACCAAGAGTGGTAAAGAAGTGTGGCTCGAAGCCAGTTACATGCCGGTATACGGGGCTGATCGCCAAGTTAAAAGCGTGATCAAAGTCGCCTCGGACATCACCGAACGCGTTAACAAAGAGCATGAAAACGATAGCCAACTCGCCGCGATCGGCCGTTCGATGGCGGTGATCGAGTTTTCTCCTGACGGCAAAGTCATCACGGCCAATGATAATTTTCTGAAGACCATGCATTACCCGCTCCACGAAGTGGTCGGCCAACATCACAGTATGTTTTGCCACCGCGCCGAAGCCGACTCGCAGAACTACAAAGCGTTCTGGGCTTCATTGAATCGCGGCGAATATCACTCGCACCGTTTCGAGCGCAAAGACAAATACGGGCACACTGTATTTCTGGAAGCGTCCTATAACCCGCTGTTCGACGCCAAGGGGCGGCTGTTTAAAGTGGTCAAGTTTGCCAGTGACATCACCCATCAGGTTTCCACCCTGCAAACCGCCGCCGAATCAGCCCACAGCACCTCCGTACAGAACGATGCCTGCGCGCAGAAGGGATCTCGGGTGGTGCAGCAAACCGTGCAGATCATTCAGGACATTTCCCGTGACTTGAATGAAGCGGCGCTTAGCATTGATGCCGTCAACAAACAGTCCGACATCATCGGCACCATTGTTCAAACCATTCGCGGCATTGCCGACCAGACCAACTTGCTGGCACTCAACGCAGCTATCGAAGCCGCTCGGGCCGGGGAGCACGGACGTGGTTTTGCGGTGGTCGCCGATGAAGTTCGCAGCCTTGCGGCACGTACCAGCCAGGCGACCCTGGAGATTGTCGAAGTGGTGCGCAAGAACCACGATTTGTCGTTGAGCGCAGTATCGAGCATGCAATCGAGTTTGAGTCGAACCGGACTTGGCGTGGAGTTGGCCAATGAAGCGGGGGAGGTGATTCTGGAAATCCAGCAGGGCTCAAGGCACGTCGTCGATGCGATCAGTCAGTTCAACTCGACCTTGCAATTGAACTGACCACGGTAACAATGAAAAAGGGTCCCGGTAGAGGGACCCTTTTTTATGCGCGCGGGTTAAAGCGATGCCAGAAACTTGTCGACTACTTGAGTGCCGCTTTTTTCGCTACTGCTGGTTTCTTTCTCGGCCTGCGCCAGTTTCATCTTGTCCTGCATGCGATTGGCAATCTCTTGCGCGACGGCCTGTTGTTTCTCCGGCGGCATGGCTTTCAAGTCTTCTTCGGTGATGCCCATGTCTTTCAGAATACTGTCGCGCAGCCGCTGTTCCGGCGTTTTGCTCATGTAGTCCTTGAAGTCGGTCATTGCCGAACTGTCGGTGGCGTTGCCTTGAATGTCGGCCGGCACTTTCGACGGATCGGCTGCTTGCAGCGCCACGCGGGTCTTGGCGAAGGCTTCATCGATGTTGTCGCTGATCTTGCTCGCTTCGTTCACTTGCTGCGTGGTTTGTTGGGTCGCGGACGCCTGGGCCTGTGCCTGAACATTGGTTTGCAGCGCTTGCAGCATCGCGCCCTGCATGCCGCTTTGCAGTCCGGCGGCGGCTTCAGCGCTCGGGTCTTCGCCGGGACGCTTGGGCAGAGGGATCATTTGTGTTTGTTTTGCACTGACCAACATGATGAATAGCCTGTAGGTAATTGCTGACCGGAGGGCAGGAGCAATTAGCGTGCCGTCGCTTGATGCCCCTGTTTATGGGGCTCGAAGGGGTGAATAGCGGTCAGGAGTTGCCGTCAGGCGGCAGGGCTCGACCGCCGCGCCGTTACGGCAAGCCGTTACAGCCATGTTTCAGGAAGCCCTGGCGTTGTGCCAGGCGCTGGAAATATTCGTCGATGGCGGGGAAGTCCGGCCGTTCCATCGGGGTCATCAACCAGCGGTTGACCGACAGCCCCACGACAATGTCGGCCAGGGTAAAACGAGGCCCGGCGACATAGCCTTTGGTGATCGCAAGTTGGTGTTCGAGGATGGCCATTTTCTGGTTCCAGCCGCGCACGCCGACGGCAATCCGGTGCGGGTCCTGAAACTCCGGGTCCTTGCGCACCAACGCGGTAAACGCGTAGCTCCAGGAAGGGTTGAGCTCGGTGGCTTGCCAATCCATCCACTGTTCCACCCGCGCACGCGCCGCCGGGTCATGCGGCAGCAGATCGGTGTTTTGGTGTTTGCCGGCCAGGTAACGGCAGATGGTATTCGACTCCCACAACACGCCTGCCTCATCGATGATCACCGGCACCTGTGCATTGGGGTTCAGGCGCAGAAACTCCGGCGTGTGGGTCGACGCATAACCGCTGCCCCAGTCCTCACGCTCGTAGGCAGCGCCCAGTTCCTCACAGGTCCACAGGACTTTTCTGACGTTGATGGACGACGCCTTACCGAGAATCTTCAGTGCATGTTCCATTGGGCGACTCCGTTTTCAAACTGGATCCGGCAGCGCCGACGTGGGCAAACCAAACGCGCGATCAAACAGCCAGTTGAAGGCGAAGGTGTAGCACGGGATGAAAATAATCAATGCCAAGTCCAGCAGGAACGCTTGCACCAGACTGATGTTCATCCACCAGGCAATCAACGGGATGAGAAACACTATCAAGGTTAGTTGAAAACCCACGGCATGGGCGATGCGCCGTTTAACGGTGCGGGTACGTGATAACTGGCGACTTTCCCAACGCTCGAACAGCGAGGTGTAGATGAAATTCCAGGTCACGGCGAGGGTGGTGATGATCACCGCCAAGGGGCCGGTGCTGCCCGGTGAGGTGCCGGACAACAGGGCCAGACCAAGCGCCGAGAAGGTCATGCCAATGACTTCATACAACGACACGAAGACCAGTTTGCGTTTAACGCCTTGCATGGGATTTGCCTCTTTCTTGCGAACTTGAAACCAGCAGCACTGGCGAAAGCGGCGAAAGATAGCTTCAATAGACGTGACAGAAAAAGTCAGCAGCTTTCAGTTTTATTGATAGGACCGTGGATGAATTTCAACAGCGACAGCATCGAGTTGTTTCTTGCGGTGATCGAACGCGGCTCGTTTTCAGCCGCTGCCCGGGCGCTGGGGAAAGTCCCGTCGGCCGTGAGCATGGGCATCGCCAACCTGGAGGCTGAACTGGGTTATCCGCTGTTTGATCGCAGTCATCGCGAACCGGTGCCCACCGCCATGGCCAGTGCGTTGGTGCCGCATGCACGACTGATCGCCGAGCAACTCAAACAACTGCAAGTGCATGCGATCGAGTTATCGCTGGGGCTGGAGAGCAAGTTGTCGATCGGCGTGGTGGCGGACATCGACAAGGGGCGTTTGATGGCGGCGATCAAGGCAATTGCCGAGCGTCATCCACTGCTGGAGATCGAGGTGCTCAACGCGCCGCAGGATGATGTTCTGGCCATGCTGCACAGCGGCCGGGTCAACGTGTGCCTGGCCTTCGCCGGGTTGAGCATGAATGTCCTTGAGCGGTTTCAGTTTGTCGGCACGGAGCGAATGATCGCCACGCTCGCGGCGGACAATCCACTGTTTCAGGGCAAGGATTTGTTCCTGGAAGACTTGGTCAACGTCCGACAAATTATCGTCGCCAGCCGCGATCTGCCGATCAGCGAAACCCGGCCTTTGGTCGGCGAGTCTTACTGGCGCACCGACACCTTGGCGATGGCGCTGGAGATGGTCGAAGCGGGATTGGGCTGGGGCAACTTTCCGGTGTCTGTGGTTCAGCCGCTGCTCGACGCCGGACGGCTCAAGCGCCTGAACTTTCGCAACATCGAGAATGGTCTGGAGCTGCCGGTGCATGCCGTGTGGCTCAAGAGCCAACCGTTGCGCAAAGGCGCGTTGGCGTTTGTCGAACTGATGAGCCACTGACAAGCGATGACCCCTGCAGGAGCCGAGCTTGCAGGGGTTATGTGCTTTCCCGGATTTTTAGTTCAAACCCCATATCCTGCACCGGTTTAGCCACTGAATTCCCTGCCAGCAACGTCAACATCAACTCCGCCGAACGTCGGCCGATGGCCTCGCGCGGCGTATTGATGCTGCTCAGGCGCGGCACCATGTGCGCCGAGGCGGGCAGGTCGTTGAAGCCGAGGATAGCGATCTGTTCCGGGATCTTGATGCCATGGCGCAGGGCTTCAAGCAGTGCGCCCTGGGCCAGGTCGTCGTTGCCGAAGAAGATCGCATCGACATCGGGGTGACTGGCCAGCAGTTGCAGAAACAGCTCGCCGCCCAATCCGACGGAGGAGGCACGCGGGGTCAGCACTTCCAGACCCGGGTCGTACAAACCGGCCTTCTGCAGGGCTTTGCGGAACCCTTCGCCGCGCAGCAGGGTGCGCTGGTCCAGTTGCGCGCCGATGTAGGCCAGGCGCTTGCGACCACGGGAGAGCAAATGTTCGGCCGCCGTTTCGCCGGCGGCCAATTGCGAGAAGCCCACGCAATTCACACCCGCCGCGCTGTCCAGTTCCATCATGTACACGCAGGGAATGTTGCTGGCTTCAATCATCCGCCGCGAACTTTCAGTGCGGTCGAACCCGGTCAGCAGCAAGCCGCGAGGTTGATAGGCCATGTAGTTGCGCAGCAGGTTTTCTTCTTCATCGCGCGAGTAGTGGAAGTTGCCGATCAGCACTTCGAAGCCCTTGGGGCGAAGCACCTGATGAATGGCTTCCAGCGTGTCGATGAACAACAGGTTGGACAGCGATGGCACCAAAACCACCACCGAATGGCTCTGCGCCGAGGCCAGGGCGCGGGCGGCGGGGTTGACCACGTAGTTGAGTTCGAGCGCGGCTTTCTGGACTTTTTCTACCAGTTCGGCGGCCACGGTGCTGACACCGCGCAACGCACGGGAGGCGGTAATCGGGCTGACCCCGGCCAGTCGGGCTACTTCATTGAGGGTAGGGCGGCCAGTGGTGCGGGTATTTTTATCGTTTTTAGGGGAGGTCATCGGGCGGCTTGCCAAACAAAATTCAAGGCACTAAGGTAGCGCTGTCCCGAAGCAGCTGCAAATGCGTAAGCGAGTTTTGCCTGAACCTCGCTTTTTGGCACTGGGACGAAAATGCTGCAACCCACAAAAATGACAAGAAGGCGTCGGCAACTTCTACTTTTGATCGAGTGTCATAGCTTTCAAAGGTAGCGCTGTCTGCGCGCTGAGGTGTTACATGAATCATCCCATCACCGCCCTGGTCATCATGGGCGTTGCCGGTTGCGGCAAGACATGCGTCAGCGAGGCCTTGTGCCAGCTCAGCGGCGCCACTGCCATTGAAGGCGATACTTTCCACCCTGCCGCCAATATCGAAAAGATGAGCGCGGGTATCCCCCTGAACGACCAGGACCGTGCCGGCTGGCTCGACAGCCTGTGCGATGAACTGCGCCGCGTCGACGCCAAGGGCGAACGCCCGGTGCTGACCTGCTCGGCCCTCAAACACAGTTACCGCGAAGTGTTGCGCAGCGCCTTGCCGGGCCTGGGCTTCGTGTTCCTTGAGCTGACCCCTGAAGTTGCCGCCGAGCGTGTGTCGCACCGGCCGGGTCACTTCATGCCTTCGACCCTGATCGACAGTCAGTTCGCCACCCTCGAATCCCCCGTAGGCGAACCGTTGACCCTGGCGCTGGATGCATCGACCTACAGCGTCGAGCAACTGGCGTCGCAGGCGCACGTCTGGTGGCAGGCGCACGGCCTGAAACAGGCCGTATGAGTGTTGCCAAAAAAGATAGCGCTGTCCTGATGGCTCGCGAATTACCCGCTTTAATAACAACAACAACCAGGAGACACCCCTAATGTTTGGCATGTCCCACGAGACGTTCCTGCTGCTTGATGCAGTGGTCACGGTGATCGGGCTTATATTCCTGATTACCAAGTTCAAGTTCCACCCGTTCATTGCCCTGATCATCGCCGCCGCCTTTCTCGGGCTGACCTCCGGCATGCCGATCGGTACCGTTATCAAAGCGTTCCAGGACGGTTTCGGTGGCGTGCTCGGTTTTGTCGGGATCATCCTCGCGCTGGGCACCATGCTCGGCAAAATGATGGCCGAGTCGGGCGGGGCGGATCAGATTGCCCAGACGCTGATTCGCGCGTTCGGCAAAGACAAAGTGCAGTGGGCGATGATGTTCGCGGCGTTCCTGGTCGGCATTCCGCTGTTCTTCGAAATCGGTTTCGTGCTGCTGATCCCGCTGGTGTTCATCGTGGCGCGCCGCACCGGCGTGTCGATCATCAAGATCGGTATCCCGCTGCTGGCCGGTCTGTCCGCCGTACACGGTCTGGTTCCGCCGCACCCGGGTCCGTTGCTGGCCATTGGCGTGTTCGGTGCCGACATCGGTAAAACCATTCTGTACGGGCTGATTGTGGCGCTGCCAACGGCCATCATTGCCGGCCCGATCTTCGGTACGTTCATTGCCAAGTACATCCCCGGTCATCCTAACCAGGAACTGGTGGATCAACTGGCGCGTGAGCCGGAATCGGCCGACCTGCCAAGCTTCAGCATCACGCTGATCACTGTGCTGCTGCCAGTGTTCCTGATGTTGCTCAAGACCTTTGCCGATGTGGTACTGCCAGAAGGCAATTTCGCCCGCTCCTTCATGGACCTGATTGGTCACCCGATCTCGGCGTTGCTGTTGGCGCTGCTGCTGTCGCTGTACACCTTCGGTCACCGTCAGGGCATCGACTCGAAACGCATTCTGAAATGGCTCGATTCGAGCCTCGCGCCGACTGCCGCGATCATTCTGATCATCGGTGCCGGTGGCGGCTTCAAGCAGATGCTGGTGACCAGCGGCGTGGGTGACGTGATCGGCCACATGGCGGTGAATGCACAGATCTCGCCGATCCTGCTGGCGTGGCTGGTGGCGGCGGTGATTCGAGTGGCAACCGGTTCGGCGACTGTGGCGACCATTACCGGCGCAGGCATCGTGGTGCCGGTGGTGGGGATGATTCCGGGTGTGAACCGTGAGCTGCTGGTGTTGGCCACCGGTGCCGGTTCGTTGGTCCTGTCTCACGTCAACGACGCAGGTTTCTGGCTGGTGAAGCAGTACTTCAACATGACCGTGGCGGAAACCTTCAAGACCTGGACCGCGATGGAAACCATCCTGTCCGTGGTTGCGCTGGGCTTCATCCTGCTGCTGTCGATGTTTGTTTAAGCCAAAACACCGGTGGTGACACAGCGCTTGTGATCACCCCGAAACTAATGTGGGAGCGAGCCTGCTCGCTCCCACAGTGTTATGTGTCAGTCATCAGGATTTGGCGACTAGCCCATCCGCCCTGAACATCCCGCGAATCCCGCGCACGGCCTGACGAATCCGGTCCTGGTTTTCGATCAGCGCGAAGCGCACGTGATCATCCCCGTACTCACCAAACCCCACGCCCGGCGAGACGCAGACCTTGGCTTCGGCCAGCAGTTTCTTGGCGAACTCCAGCGAGCCCAGGTGCGCATACGCGTCGGGAATCTTGGCCCAGACGTACATCGACGCCTTCGGGTTCTCGACCATCCAGCCCAGCTCATGCAGGCCTTTGACCAACACGTTGCGCCGCTGCCGATACTGCTCGGCGATGTCCTTCACGCATTGCTGATCGCCTTCCAGCGCCGCAATGGCTGCGACTTGCAGCGGGGTGAAGGTGCCGTAGTCGTGGTAGCTCTTGATCCGCGCCAGGGCGTTGACCAGTTCCGGGTTGCCGACCATGAAACCGATCCGCCAGCCCGCCATGTTGTAGCTCTTGGACAGGGTGAAAAACTCCACCGCAATGTCCTTGGCGCCCGGCACTTGCATGATCGACGGGGCTTTCCAGCCGTCGTAGACGATGTCGGCGTAGGCCAGGTCGTGCACCACCAGTACGTCGTACTGCTTGGCCAGGGCGATCACCCGTTCGAAGAAATCCAGCTCCACGCATTGCGCGGTCGGGTTGGACGGGAAGCCGAGGATCATCATTTTCGGTTTCGGGATCGAGCCGCGAATCGCCCGTTCCAGTTCGGCGAAGAAGTCCACGCCCGGAATCAACGGGACCGAACGCACCTGGGCGCCGGCAATCACGGCACCGTAGATGTGAATCGGATAACTCGGGTTCGGCACCAGTACGGTATCGCCCTGATCCAACGTGGCCAGCATCAAGTGCGCCAGACCTTCCTTGGAACCGATGGTGACAATGGCTTCGGTTTCCGGGTCGATGTCGACCTCGTAGCGATCCTTGTACCAATTGGAAATCGCCCGGCGCAGACGCGGAATGCCCTTGGACGTCGAATAACCGTGGGTGTCTTCGCGCTGGGCGACAGTCACCAGTTTTTCGACGATGTGCGGCGGAGTAGGGCCATCAGGGTTGCCCATGCTGAAGTCGATGATGTCTTCGCCACGACGACGGGCGGCCATCTTCAGCTCGGCAGTGATGTTGAATACGTAAGGGGGGAGTCGATCTATGCGCGCAAAGCGGCGCGGCGAACCTTGTTCGGCCATTGTTGCCTCGGATAACGTGAGCGCCCGGAACCGTCCGAGCGACGCTGGCCACTGCGGTGGCCTGTTGCGGAAGATAAGGGCAGTCGTGGCACACTGTCCAGCCAGTGAGTAAACAATTTTTTTCCGAAGGAAATCGGTTGATGGAATTTAGCAGCGGCTTCTTGCTGAGCCTTTCGTTGTGCCTGGATATCGGCGTAGCCAACATTGCAATGATCACCCTGGCCATGCAACGCGGCTATTTCCAGGGCTTTGCGTTGGGTTTGGGGACTTGTGTCGGCGACCTGATCTACGCGGTGCTGGCGCTGGCGGGCATGACCGTTTTGCTGCAATACGAAACCGTGCGCTGGGTGCTGTGGATCGGCGGTTCGGCGTTGCTGATTTATTTCGCGGCGAAGATGATCTACTCGGCGATTCACCACGAAGCAGCATTGGCGCAAACCGAAGAGGTGGGGCAGAACTCCCATCGCAAAGAGTTTTTCCGCGGGATCTTCCTCGCCATGTCCTCGCCCAGCGCCATCCTGTGGTTCGCGGCGGTGGGCGGCACGCTCATCGCCCGTTCCGGTGGCGGTGATGCGCTCAGCTCCGCGCTGTTTCTCGGCGGATTCCTCTGTGCCGGTCTGCTCTGGAGCGCCGGTTTGTGCTTTGCCGCGAGCCATGGCGGCAAGTTGCTGGGTGACAAACTGCTACGCTACTCATACATGGCATCGGCGGCGATCTTCTGCTATTTCGCGGTCTACGTGATCCTATCGGGGTACAACGAGTTTTTCGGTGCGGTGGCCGTGGAACAGTTGCACGCCCTGTAACTGGGCGAATCGGGTTTGGCTTCTATACTCCCAGCCGAACCCATTTTTAAGCCTCAGGAGTTGAGCCATGGATGAGCAAACAGGCGTAAAACCCGCCGAGCCCCGTTTCGAACACGGGCACTTCCTGCTCATTGCAGGGTTTGGCGGACGATTTACCCAGGAGACCTCGAAGAAAATCCCCGATCTCTGGGAAAAATTCATTCCCGAGATTGGCCAGATTCCCGGTCAAAAAGGCGAAGTGACCTACGGCATCTGCTGCAATCCGGATGGTAAGGGCGGATTCGAATACATCGCCGGCGTCGAGATCGACAAGCTCGACGACCTGCCGGAGAAGTACCGTTGGGTCGAGGTTCAACCCCAGCATTACGCGGTATTCGAGCACAAGGGATCGCTGGATACCTTGCCCCAGACCTTTCAGTACATCTGGAAAACCTGGTTGCCGCAGTCCGGCAAAGAGGCGGCGGACGCCCCGGAATTCGAACGCTACAGCGAAGACTTCAACCCGAAGCTCAACACCGGCGTGCTGGAAATCTGGCTGCCGATCAAGCCGTGAACACCGCGAGAGGCGGACGGTGTGTCCGCCTCTCGTCGGGTTATTTGCCTTGCTTCATCCGGCGCGCCCGCATCAGGTCGATCGACAAGGTAACGAAGCCAAACGTGCTGATACCCAACAACATAAGAAGACCGATCTGAACGCTGCTCATGGTGTATTCCCCCTATTGATGTCGTGAAACCGGGAACATCAATAATCCGAACCTTCGAGCAATGAAAGCGCCTATACGCAGGCTTTACGGCACCGGCAGTGATCGATATGAACACCTTATTCAACTATGATTCGCAGCCTTTCCCTCGCTGATTTCGAGCCGCCATGAACACCCTCATCCGCAACGTCACCGCCACTGACCTGGACCGCTGCTACGCCATCGAAACCTTTGCCTACGAAGGTGACGAGGCGGCCACCCGCGAGAAAATCGCCACCCGCATTGCCACCTGGCCCGAGGGTTTCATCGTGGCTGAAGTCGACGGCGTTGTAGCCGGTTTCATCAATTCCGGTGCGGCGTTTCAGGTGGAGATGTCGGACGAAGCGTTCAAGGAACTGATCGGCCACGACCCGGCCGGCCCGCAGGTGGTGATCATGTCGGTGGTGGTGGACCCGGACTATCAGGGGCAGGGGCTGGCGAAGCGGTTGATGGGCGAGTTCATTGAGCGGATGCGCGCTTTGGGCAAGACCAATATTCACCTGATGTGCAAGAAGCGGCATGTTCCGCTGTATGCCGGGTTTGGCTTTGCCTACATCAAACCGTCGGCTTCGGACCATGGCGGGATGGCGTGGCATGAGATGGTGCTGGATTTGTAAGACCTACGAAGATCCCCCGTAGGAGTGAGCTTGGTGTTGGGTCAGTAGAGCCTCAGAAAACCAGGCCCATTCGCCGCTCATACCCAATTCGGCCCTTGTAGGCCTCGCCGCTGTCGACCCAGCCGAATTTTGCATACAGCGCGATGGCCGACTCATTGTCCGCATCCACCGACAATTCCAGCCCCTTTATCTCCGGAAATGCCTGTCGCGCCACCTCGGGCAGCGCTTGCAGGCAAGCCTTGCCATAGCCTTTTCCCTGAGCACGTTGATCGACTTGCAACGCATGCAACGTGGCGCTGTGTTTATCGGCCCAGGCCGGTAACACGGGCGGGCGCTTGAGCAGCAGGAAGGCCACCGGAGCGTCCTCGACCAGCAGCGCAAATCCTTTGACGCCGGGACCGGGTTTGGACAGCAAGGTGTGCAACGCACCGTGAATGTCGCCGCTGAACCTGATTTGTTCTTTGTGTACTTCGATGGCCTCGACCTGCTGGCGCTGGCGCGCGTTCAGGCTTTCGTAAGGCACGAGACGGGCTGTCACTGGAGTGTCCTTTTCCCACATGAATGAGCCTCGGATTCTAGCGAGTTTGCGCCGATGGATTATTTTTATTTCGACTGTCGATTTGGCTTTTTGCCGAACGACTAAGGGTGTCTTCACTACAAAAACCAAGGAGAACCACCATGAGTGCCACTCACGAAATCGAGACCCTGATCGACATTTATCGCCAGGCCGTCATCTCCAAGGATGTCGACAAAATCATGGCCCTGTACGCCGAGGACATCGTCTCCTACGACGCGGTCAAGGCCTTGCAATTTCGCGGTAAGGCCGCCTACCGCGCGCATTGGCTGGAGTGCATGGAAATGTGCCAGGGCCCGCATAAATTCGACTTCGGTCACATGAACATCGTGGCGGACGAGCACATCGCCTTCGCCCATTGGCTGGCCCATTGCGGTGGCACCAACGACAAGGGAGAAACCCAGGCCTGCTGGATGCGCGTGACCGCTTGCTACCGTCGCGACGCCGGGCAATGGCGGATTGTCCACGAACACTGGTCGGCCCCGTTCGACATGGCCAGTGGCGCTGCGCTGTTCAATCTGGAGCCCTGATCGTCGGGAATTTCGCCAACGCGTCAATCTGCAGCCATAGTTGATCCGTTCGATTCAGGAGAACCACATGAAATACCTATGCCTGGTCTACAGCAACGAACACACCTTGCACTCGCTGCCCGAGAGCCCGAATGACGCCGAGTGCATGGCCTACGCCGAGTCGATCCAGAGTGGCGGCCGGATGCTCGCGGCCGAGGCGCTGGAGTCGGTGCAGACGGCGACCACCGTGCGCATGCGTAACGGCAAGATGTCGATCACCGACGGTCCGTTCGCCGAAACCAAGGAGCAGTTGGCCGGCTTCTACCTGATCGATGCCAAAGACCTCAATGAAGCAATCCAGGTCGCCGGCAACATCCCGGCGGCCCGGGTCGGCTGCGTCGAGGTGCGTCCCGTTCGTCAGTTGAATCCTTGAATAACAACAACCAAAAAGGAGTTGTGCATGAGCCCGCAATCAGCTGAAAAAAAGTCTGCCGAGTTCGAGTTATCCATCAGCCGCCTGATCGATGCGCCACGCCAGAAGATCTTCCGTGCCTGGACCGAGCCGGCCTTGCTCGCCCAATGGTGGGGGCCGCATGGCATGACCACGCCAGAGTGTGAAATGGACCTGTGGGTCGGCGGCCAGTTTCGCACTTTGATGCGGGCGCCGGACGGCAGCGAATACCCGACCATGGGCGTATTTTTGGAAATCGTCGCCCCTGAGCGACTCGTGTTCACCGACGCGTTTATCCCGGGCTGGATACCGTCGGGCAAACCGTTCATGGCGGCCGAAGTGACGCTCGAAGAGCGGGACGGCAAAACCCTCTACACCGCGCGTGCCATGCATTGGTCAAAAGAGGATCACAAAGCCCACGAAGACATGGGGTTTCATGACGGCTGGGGGCAAAGCCTTGATCGCCTGGAAACGCTGGTGACTGAAGGCATGCCGGACTGATGCCTGGCGAGGCGGTGCAGGCCCGGGTCGAGCAGGTTTACCGCGAAGACTCGCGACGGATCCTGGCGACGCTGATCCGCTTGCTCGGCGATTTCGACCTCGCCGAAGAGGCCCTGCACGAGGCCTTTTTCATCGCGGTCGAACGCTGGCAGCGTGACGGCGTGCCGGACAATCCGCGCGCCTGGCTGGTGTCCACCGGGCGCTTCAAGGCCATCGATGCCTTGCGTCGGCGCACGCGTTTTATTGCTTCGCAACCGATGCTGATCGCGCAGCTGGAGGCGCTGGAGCAGGCCGACTGGAGTGATGAAGACGTGGAAGACGATCGCCTGCGCCTGATCTTCACCTGCTGTCACCCTGCACTCGCCTCCGATGCTCAGGTGCCACTGACCTTGCGCGAAGTCTGCGACCTGACCACAGAAGAAATCGCCCGGGCGTTCCTGTCGGCGCCCGCCACCATCGCTCAACGCATCGTGCGGGCGAAGGCAAAAATCCGTGATGCGAAAATCCCTTATCAAGTGCCGACGCTGGCGGAACTGCCCGAGCGCCTCGACAGCGTGCTGCGGGTGATTTACCTGGTGTTCAACGAGGGGTACTCGGCGTCCATCGGCGCTGAAGTGACGCGCGAAGACCTGACGCGCGAGGCGATCCGGCTGGGGCGATTGTTGCTGGAGTTGCTGCCGGAGCCGGAGGTCATGGGCTTGCTGGCGATGATGTTGTTGCACGAATCACGACGCCAGGCCCGGACATCGGCGACCGGCGAGTTGATCCTGCTGGATGAGCAGGACCGCTCGTTGTGGGACGCCGGGATGATTGCCGAGGGTTGCGCGTTGGTTGAGCAGGCGCTGACCCGGCAGCGCTTCGGGCCTTATTGCCTGCAAGCAGCCATCGCGGCTGTGCATGCCGAGGCGGCGACACCGCAAGACACCGACTGGCTGCAGATTGTCGGTCTGTATGACCTGCTGTTGCGGGTGGTACCGTCGCCAGTGATCGAGTTGAACCGGGCGGCAGCGATCTCCAGGCGCGATGGTCCGTTGGCGGGTTTGACCTTGGTTGAGGCGATTCTGGATCGGGGTGAATTGCACGATTACCACCTGGCGCATTCGGCGCGGGCGGAGTTTTGTCGGCAGTTGGGCAGGGTGGAGGAGGCGCGGGCGGCGTATGAGCGAGCGCTGGAGTTGACCCAGCAAGTGCCGGAGCGGCGTTTTCTTGAAGCGCGGATCAAGGCGTTGGAATGATGCGATCTTGCCTGCTCGCGAAGGGGGGCACCACTATTCCAGCATCTTGCTCAACAACCAACTCCCCGCCGGCCCAGGCGGATGCTGGCGCGACCACAGTGCATCGACAAACACCGGTTTCGGCCAGCCGCGCACGTTGAGTTCCTGCAACGAGCCCGGCCCAAACCGCTCCACCAGCCAGCGCGGCAACGGCGCCCAGCCAAATCCACCCTGAGCCATTTCCAGCAGCATCAAATAACTTGGCGCCGACCACACGCGGCCCTTCGCTCGTGTCTCGTACGGATTGACGATGGTCGCCAGGCGCAATTCCCGGTGCTGCTGCAGGACATCCTGATCAATAGGATGAAGCGCCGCCAATGGATGCGCCGGGGAGACGAACAACGCAATTTCCGTGCGCTCCTCAACCGTCGAACTCACCAGATCCGGCGGATAGCTGTCCTGCATTTCGGCGAACGCCACCCGCGCCCGACCCCGTTGCACCAGCGCAATCAAGTCATCGCATTCAGCAATCAGGCACTCGAGCTCCAGGTCCGGATAACGCTGTTCAAACGCACCCAGCGCCGCTTCGAAGCGGTCGGATTGATAGGTATCGGAAATCGCCACGGTCAATTTCGGCTCGACGCCTTGTGACAACTGGCTGGCGGTCATTTCCAGGCGGCTGGTGGCGGCCAGGATTTCCTCGGCCCGTTGCAGCATCACGTGCCCGGCCGGGGTCAGGCTGGGTTTACGACTGCTGCGGTCGAACAGGACCAGATTCAAATCGATTTCAAGACTGGCCACCGCTGCACTGATGGTCGACTGGCTGCGGCCCAGCTTGCGCGCCGCTGCGGAAAACGAGCCTTGGGTCGCCGCCTGGACAAACGCCAGCAACACTTCGTGAGAGGCCATGAACTATCGCCTTGATCGATGGTTATTGGTTATGAAGTATCGGTGTGATGAAGGAGCATGGCAACCACAGTCACTCAGAGGAGCCTGGCCATGAGCGCCAACAAAACCATCACTGAACGTATTTTCCAAGCCGTTGGTTTCGAACTGCTGGCCATCCTGATCTGTACCCCGTTGTTGGCCTGGATCATGGACAAACCGCTGCTCGACATGGGCATGGTCACCCTGTTCATTGCAGCCCTGGCCCTGGCCTGGAACGTGGTCTTCAACGGCCTGTTCGACCGTGTGCTCAAGCACTACAAAATGGCGCACAACGCGTGGGTCCGGGTGGTCCATGCGCTGTTGTTTGAAGGTGGTCTGGTTGCCTTTGGCGTGCCGCTGATTGCCTGGTGGCTGAAGATCGGCCTGTGGGAAGCGTTCCTGCTCGACATCGGTGTACTGCTGTTTTTCCTGCCGTACACCTACCTTTACCATTGGGTGTACGACGTGGTGCGGGAGCGGTTGGTGACGCGCACTGTTTGCGAAGGATGAATAGCGCGGTCGGAGGGGGGGTGTATGAAGTGGACGGCAAGCAGCGGTCGCGGGTCAGAGGGTTTATGGACTGGCTGGGTGATCCAGCCCATAACCTGAAGGAGATTATGTGCAGGAGTAAGCTTGCTCGCGATGGTGGTGGTTCAGTCAACAGTGATGTTGAATGTGATGACCTCATCGCGAGCAAGCTCGCTCCCACAGGGTTTTGTGTCAGCCCCGGGGTATGCGTTAGACGTGGAAGTAACCCACGCACGAATCAAACGGCAAACGCTTCAGCTCGATCTTGTTCAGGTCCAGCACTTCGCGCAGGGCTTTGGTTTCGCCCGGGAAGTTGCGGTAAGCCACTTCGTCCAGCACCACGATCGCGCCTTTTGGCATGTACGGCAGGAAGGTTTCCAGCGCGACTTTGGTCGATTCGTACAGGTCGGTGTCGAGGATCAGCATGGCCACGACCAGGTCAGGGCGGGTCTTGACCCACTCCGGCACGGTCTTGACGATGTCGCCCTTGACCAGTTCGCAACGCGGGATGCGGTTGACCGGGCGCAGCAGGTCGTTGGCGTCGATCATGTCCTGGATCAGCGACTGGTCGGTGTCGGAGAACATGGTCTCGTTGACGTCGGCCGGGTCTTCTTTCTTGTCGATGCTCTGGAAGCCTTCGAAGGTGTCGAAGCCGATGATCGAACGGTTGATCGCGTACGGTTCCAGGATCATCGACAAGTGCATGTACAGCATCAGCGAGTTGCCCTTGTACACGCCGCACTCGATGATCGCACCCGGTACTTCAGCGACTTTTTTGAACAGTTCCATGCGCGACAGGGCAGCGGTCACGCCGATGCGGTTGGCGAACACGAACGGGGCGTCGGCCACGTATTCGGCATCGACCCGTTTCAGAACGTTGGCACGGGTTTCGTTGTACTGGGCCTCGGCAGGCGTGATGCGACGCTTGGTCATTGCTGGATTCCTTGGAAATTCGAAAAGTCGTGGGCGTGGAAATAATCTTTGAAACCGGCGCCGACGTCAGGGCAGGCGCTGTCGACGTTGATCGCGCCACGCTTGTGCTTGAGGTCATCGAGGTGCATCAGGCGGAAATCCACGCTGAAGCGGGTTTGATCGGTGTGGTTGGCGACCGTGCCGTGCAAGTGCGAGCCGGAGAAAATCAGCATCTCACCGGTGTTGCCGGCGATGCGCACTTCTGATGACGTATTGATCGCCTCAAGTGGCACCGGGTGCACGCGGACTTCCTCCTTGAGGTTGTCCTTGGCCTTGTGCCGCTGGTTGCTGATCCAGTCGTTGAGGCTCCATTCGCTGGAGGTGTTCTTCACCGGCACGTCGAAGTAGCCGGCATTGATCATCATGGTCTGGTCGGGGCGAATGGTGTGCACCGGCATCCAGGTGTTGATCTGGCAATCGACGCTGCCGTACCACGTGTCGCGGTGCGGCTTGTAGGCGTAGCTGACGCCAGCGTGCAGGTAGTCATAATTCGGCACCACGCGAATGCGCGGCACGTCGAAAATGTACTCGCGCGGGTCGACGCCGATCTCGTCGATAAATGACAGGATCAGGTCCTTGGCGCGCTGGCTGTTGGTGAACTGGCCCTTGAGGCGTGTTACCAACACCACGAATTCTTCCACCGGCATCAGCGTGTGCAGGGCCTGGTGGTTGGTCTCGCCGTCGAAAGCGGCGGTGATGCTTTCCTGAGCAAACGCACACAGTTCTTTGGCCGCGCGCAGCTGAGTGTTCAGGAAGATGTCGCCAGCGTAGATGGCTTCTTTGAAGTCAGCTTTTTGCTGAAGCTGATTGATATACAGATTCACGATTCCACTCCTGAATACATCGAGTCTCTTAAGAATCGGCAACACGTTAGCAAACTGAAGTGCTAACGGGCGGGTAGTGGATCAATAAATGCGTAATCGCCTGTATTTGCGACGAAATGCTTTTTACCCGGCAAAAAAAATCCCTGTAGCAGCCGGACGCAGGCTGCTACAGGGTTGGGTGTCCAGGTCAGAACAGTTTGGTGAACAACCAGTACAGGCTGCCCGACAACAGGATCGCGGCGGGCAAGGTCAGCACCCAGGCCATCAGCAGGTTGCGGATGGTCTTCATCTGCAAACCGCCGCCATTGGCGACCATGCTCCCGGCCACACCCGACGACAACACGTGGGTGGTCGACACCGGCAGGCCGAACATATCTGCCGCGCCAATCGTCAGCATTGCCACGGTTTCCGCCGAGGCGCCCTGGGCGTAGGTCAGGTGGGTCTTGCCGATCTTCTCGCCAACCGTCACCACGATGCGCTTCCAGCCGACCATGGTGCCCAGGCCCAAAGCAATCGCCACGGCGATCTTCACCCACAACGGAATGAAGCGCGTCGAGTTATCGATCTGCTGCTTGAACAGTTGCAGTTTGCCGCTGGTGTCGGCGTCGAAATTACCGACTTTGTTCTTGTCCATCAGGCGAATGGTTTCGCTGGTCAGGTACATGTCGTTGCGAACGTTGCCCACGGCCTCGGCCGGCACTTTGGACAGCGAGCCGTAACCCTTGACCTGGGCGCCGATGCTGCCGGTGAGGGCGGCGAGTGCAGGGACCAGCTGCGGTGTGGCTTCCTTGCTGCGCACGTATTCGGACAGCACCGGACGCGGGTCGGCCGGGGCCGGTTGTGGCGCCGCCTTGACCAGCGCTTGCTGGGTCACTTCCGCTACGGCGGCGAACTGCAGCGCCTGGTCGGCCGGCATGGTGCGGTTCAGCGCATAGGCCATGGGCAGCGTGCCGACCAGAATCAACATGATCAGGCCCATGCCTTTCTGGCCATCGTTGGAACCGTGGGCGAACGAGACACCGGTGCAGGTCACGATCAACATCCCGCGAATCCACCACGGCGGTGGCGTGCTGCCGACCGGCGCCTTGTACAGCGCCCGATTCTTGACGAATGCACGCAAGGCCAGCAGCAACAGCGCGGCAAAGCCAAAGCCCACCAGAGGCGACAACAGCAACGCGTACCCGATCTTGGTCGCCTGCGCCCAATCCACACCGCTGGTGCCGTCGTAACCGTGCATCAGGGCATTGGCCACGCCGACGCCGATAATCGAACCGATCAAGGTGTGCGACGACGAGGCCGGCAAGCCCAGCCACCAAGTGCCGAGGTTCCACAGGATCGCCGCGATCAACAGAGCGAAGATCATGGCGAAACCGGCGGAGGAGCCGACTTGCAGAATCAGCTCCACGGGCAGCAGGGCGATGATGCCGAACGCCACCGCACCGCTGGACAGCAGCACGCCGAGGAAGTTGAAGAAGCCGGACCACGCCACCGCGAAGTTTGGCGGCATCGAGTTGGTGTAGATCACCGTGGCCACCGCGTTGGCGGTGTCGTGGAAACCGTTGACGAATTCAAAGCCCAGCGCGATCAGCAGCGCTACGCCCAGCAGCAGAAACGGGGTCCAGGTGGTCACCACCGTGCCGAGTTCGTGCATGTCGTGCATCAGGCTGTAAGCGGTGAACAATAACCCACTGGCCAGCACCCCGAAAAACACCACAAGGGTGAACAGGCTGGGCTTTTTATCGAGTTGGGGTTTGGCGCTACGGGCAGCGGATGCCTGGGTATCGGCGGGGTAGGAAGGCGTAGCCATAACGGACAATCCTGATGAGGGAGGTGTATCAGGGATAGTCGTTGCTAATTGTTACAGAGAAACTGCGTCAGATCAGGGTTTGGGGTTTTTGCTTATCCGTTAGTCAGAATCCACCGCGCAACCCAGTAGCAGCAGGCTTCGCAGCTGCTACAGGTCGTGGGGAGGCTTAATAATCCTGGCGCTTGCGAAACGCCCAGCGTCCGGCCAGCACGGTAAAGGTTGCGACCAGTGCCACCAGGATCCAGAACCCTTCCGGGTCGCCGGACAGAGGGATGCCGCCGACGTTCATGCCAAAGAAACCGGCAATGATGTTGATCGGCAACGCCAGCACCGTCACCACCGTCAGCGTAAACAGTGTGCGGTTGCTCTGCTCGTTGAGGTTGGCGGCAATCTCTTCCTGCAGCAGTTTGATTCGCTCACCCAGCGCCGTGAGGTCGTTGATGATCAGCGCAAACTCCTCGGTGGACTTGCGCAGCTCCTTGACATCCTCCTTCTGCAGCCATTGCGGTGGCCGATTGAGCAAGCGAAGCAACGAGCCCGGCTCCAGTGCCAGCAGGCGTTGCAGGCGCACCAGCACGCGGCGGTTGGCGCCCAGTTCGGCACGGTTGGTCGACAGGCGCGACGACAACAATTCATCTTCGATCTGATCCACACTCAAGCTGGTCTTGCGCACGATTTGCGTCAGCACCTCGCCCTGATCGCGCAGCAAATGCACGAGCAACTCCAGCGGCGAACGAAAACATTCACCGGCCTTCACCGAAGAACGCAGCTTGTCCACCGAGTGCAGCGGTTGCAGACGGGCACTGATGATCAGCCGACTGCGGGCGCACACCCACAGCGTCGAGACATCCGAGGAGACCATGCTGCTGAGGTTGAACACCACGTCGTTGACCACCGCCAGCAAGGCCGAATCCACATGTTCGATGCGCGTCGAGCGTGAGCCTTCATGCAGCGCTTCGAAAAACTCGTCCGGCAATTCCAGATGGCTTTTCATCCAGCGCTCGCACGCGGCGTGCGCCAGGTTCAGGTGCAGCCAGAGGAATTCTTCGCTGTCGTCGGGTTGTTGCAGGCATTGCAAGGCTTTGGCTGAATCGATTTCACGACCACGTTCACCGGGCCGAAAACTGAAACCGTAGAGCAGACCGAACAGATCGGTGTCGCGATGGCTTTGGTCGATGCTGTGGTTCATGAGTGCTCGCAAGGGGGCGCTATCGCTCTATGTAGCAGCAGGCTTCGCCAGCTGCTACAGCCGCATCATCGCAAGGATTTTTGACAGTTCTGTGACAAATCGATGAAGGCTGAATAGTGGCTCTACCGACGGTCGGATTGGATTAAAGAACCGCTCTGGCCCGCCGATCTCGCTTACGTTAACGTGCGCGCCTTTGGCCACGAGCCAAGTCGCAGACAGGGATGTCCGAACACCTTTCACGCCCAGTCACGGCGTGTCTCACCCCTGTCATGAGTATCACTCGATGCTGCAAAAATCCCTGAGAGCACAAATTCTCGCCTTGTTGAGCGGCAGCCTGCTGGCGATGTTGCTGATTGCCTTGGCTTGCTTTCACTTTCTGTCCAACGGTGTTCAGAGCTACGCGAACCTGATCGACGGCCCGCTGCACACGTCCCAGTTGATCGATGAAGCCAACCTGCAATTCAAGGTGCAGGTTCAGGAATGGAAAAACGTCCTGCTGCGCGGCAAGCAACCGGCGGATCTGGACAAATACTGGAAGCAATTCGAAGACCGTCAGCGCGATGTGCAAAGCATCCTTAGTGAGCTGGCCGGGCAGAAGGGCATCGAGCCGCAACTCAAGACCCGCATCGAACGCCTGCGAGATGAACACCGCTTGCTGGGCATTGCCTATCAAAAGGGCCGCGATGCCTACGTCGCTGCCGGCGCCGACCCGGCTGCTGGCGACACCGCCGTCAAAGGCGTGGACCGCGCGGCCAGTGATCAGATGAGCGAACTGGTTGTCGAACTGCGCAAACAGGGCGCCGAACAGTCGAAGCGGATCAGTGCCGACGCTGACCGCACCGTGTTGCTGGGGATCATCGTGATGCTCGCCTCAGGCTTGCTGATCGGTCTGTTGAGCCTGTGGCTGGTCAACCGCAACCTGGTCGAACCGATTCGCAAACTGATCGACTACGTGGCGCAACTCAGCCAGGGCAAATTCGCCGATCGCGTGGCCAGCACCCGTCAGGATGAGCTGGGCAAACTGGCGGTCGCCGCCAACACCCTGCGCGATTTCCTCGCTGAGACCTTCAGCCATTTGCAGCGCAGCGCCAAGGACCTGGACAGCGCCAGTGGCGAACTGAACGCCATCGCCACGCTGATGGCCGGTGGAACCAACGAACAGTTCAACCGCACCGATCAGGTGGCCACGGCGATGAACGAAATGTCTGCGACCGCGCAAGAAGTTGCGCGTCACGCCGCCGATGCCGCACGCGCTGCCGACGACGCCGACCAGTCCGCGCAGCAGGGCGAAAAAGTCATGCAGGGCACCATCCATACCATCACCCAGATGCGCGGTGAAATCGCCAACACCGCCACGGTCATTCGTCAGCTGGAAACCGACAGCGGCCGCATCGGCAAGGTGCTGGAAGTGATTCGTGGCATCGCCGAACAGACGAACCTGCTGGCGCTCAACGCCGCCATCGAAGCGGCCCGTGCCGGTGAAGCCGGGCGCGGTTTTGCGGTGGTCGCCGATGAAGTGCGCAGCCTGGCCCAGCGCACGGCGGCGTCGATCATCGAGATCAACCAGATCATCCAGACTGTGCAAACCGGTGCGGTGGATGCGGCGCAGGCGATTGAAAGCGGGCAGTCACGCAGTGAAGAAAGTGTGCAGCAAGTGACCGAGGCCGGCGCCATGCTGGAGCGGATCACCCAGGCCGTCGAAGCGATTCGCGACATGAATCGCCAGATCGCCACTGCTGCCGAAGAGCAGACCTCGGTGGCCGAGGACATCTCGCGAAACCTCACCGAGATCACCAGCATCGCCAGTACCAATCTGGACAACGTGCAACGCACTGAAGCGGCAAGCCACAACCTGCACGGGGTGTCGTCGCAGTTGAATGAAGTGACGGCGCGTTTGAGCGCGTAAGGCCCACGGCGGGTTCATTGCAGACGGCAACGGCGGCGTTATTGCAGGCGTTGCAGGACGCTGATTCCAGCACGTCGGGTTCGCTGGTCAGTACCAGCGCCTAAGCCTGCACAGGCAGTGTGAAGGTAAACGTCGTGCCCTGAAGCGCGGTCGAGACCACCTCCAGTTTTCCACCGTGGGACTGCGCAATCTGACTGGCAATGTACAAGCCCAATCCGAGGCCGGCCTGCGGTGTGTCGCCGGCCGGTCGCGAGTAGGGGCGGAACAGGAAGGCTAATGCGTTCTCGGCAATCAGCCCCTGATTTTTTACGCTCAGGATGAAATGCCCATCGCGGATCTGCGCATTGACCTCGACCGGACCTTGTGGATCGCCGTGGAGTACCGCATTCGCCACCAGATTGGACAGCAATTGGGCGACCCGCTCGCGGTCGCAAGGGACGTTGTGCAAATCGCCAATGGAAGAGGTTATGACGCGGTCCGGGTGAACACTCTGGACCTCGGAAATCACATGCCGTAAAGCCGCGTCCAGATCCGCGTACGGTTTGATGTTCACCGGAATGCCACTGCCAAAGGAGCCACGGGCAAAATCCAGCACGTCATCGACCAGTCGGGTGGCGCGTCGAGCGCTGGTGAGGATGTGCCGGGCCCGTTGCTGATTGGCCGGCTCCGGAAGTTTGCGCAGGAGCATTTCGGCGCCGGCACTGATCGCGAACAACGGGTTGCGCAGGTCATGGCCGAGCACGGCGATGAACTGTTCGCGCAATTGCGAGGTTTCACGCTCCTGCTTGAGCGCCGCTTCGGTGTGCTGCTGGCTTTCTTCGGCCTCGATTTGCAGCGCCAACATCCGGGCGAAGGATTCCATGGTGCTCTGGATCGTGCTGGATGTGAGCGGCGCAGGGGTGGGGTCAAGCGCGCAGATGGTGCCGAAAAAGCGCCCGTCGGTGCGGAAGATCGGCACCGAGATGTAGCTTTCGAACTGGTAAATACGCGGCGTTTGGTGATTGTGATAGAGCGGGTCTTCACTGGCCTTGTCGATCACCACCGACTGGTGGGCCTGACGAATTTCGTGGCACAGGGTCGTGGCCACCTCCAGTTCACCGCCGACCTGCAAGCCGAAATCCAGTTGATCAAGCACGGCGCAAGCGGTCCAGGAATTCTCCGTCACGCGCGCCACCGCGCAGAAACGCAGGCCCGTCAACTCGCGGATGACCTGGAGAATCGCCGGCACCGCGCTGATCCGACCGATCGTGGCGATGTCTGCTGCCGCTGTTTGCCCCATATCGATCAATCTCTGCGAGAACACCGTGGACCGATTCTATCGGGCTGGCGGCGCGTTGGCTCGCGCTGAATTCGGGACGTAAAAAAGCCGCACGATTTGGAGATCGTGCGGCTTTATCAGTTCGGGTTACTTGTCCTGTTTGTTGCTCAGGACTTTGCCGGTCGCAGCATCGAAATCGATGTCCCATTCCGTGCCGTCAGCCAGACGCAGTTCCACTTCGTATTCGTAGCCGTTGAAGTGGTTGTCCAGGTCCGTGTCGGTGATGGTCGCACCCGGGTGCAGTTTCAGCGCTGCCTGGTTCATTTCTTCCAGCGGCTTGATCTTGCCGCTCTTGACCAGTTCAGGGATCTGATCGACGCGAACATCAGCCTGGGCCAGGCCAGCAGTGAGGGTCAGGGCAGCGGCGGTGAACAGGGCAGTCAATGTTTTCATGAAGTTCTTTCCTTGGGTTGTTCTGTTTAAGTGGCGCCAGATTAACTATGGCAACTTAATTCATCCTTAATTCCAGAAAGCCACCACCCACGAGTGCTGCTCAATTCCTGTGGGAGCGTGGCTTGCCCGCGATAGCCGCACCGCGGTCCCGAATCAATACCCGTTATTCTGCAGCAACTGCGCAACCGTCCCCGCCGCCGGCCGCTTATAGAACTTCAACAACTCACTGGCCCGGTTAGTAAAGACCCCATCCACCCCGGCATCCATCACCTTCTGGTAATCCACCGCATCATCAATGGTGTACACGTGCACCAACAAACCCTGATCGTGGGTGAACTGGTTCATCCACGGCTGCACCAGGTCCGAATAGCTCTGATCGCCACCCTGGGTCAGTGCGGCGGAAGGGCCGGTGCCGATGGCGCCCTGGGCCTTGGCGTACTCGACCCATTGCTGGAATTCGGCTTTGTCTTTCGGTTCCTGCCTGGCGTAATAAGTGGCTTTGTCCTTGTCGCCGGATTCAGCGAACGTCACTTTGGATTTCGGCTCGATGCTGCCTTCGCCGACCCACAGCAGCAGGATCTTCGGCACTTTCGGCATTTCTTTTTGCAGCAGTTCCAGGCTGCTCTTCTCGAAGGTCTGCAACACGACCTTGCCTTTGCCCTGGCCTACCGCCAGATCACTTTTCCCCAGTTTCGAACCGGCCGGGCTCAGCCAGCCTCGGTCCTGCAACTTGTCCTTGAGGTCGCGCTCGATGCCGGGGAATTGCTTCGGCTCTTTGGTCTCGATGTACAAGCCCGGCTTGTGCAGCGGGTTGCCTTGGGCGATGTCGATGATCTCGTCCAGCGTCAGGATTTTCAGCCCGGCGTAGGACGGACGCGCGCGATCCGGGTAAGCCGTGTTGAACCAACTGCCGGCGTCGAGGGTTTTCAGCTCGGCCATGGTGAACGCGTTGGCCGGGCTGTTCTTGCGATCAGGGAACCGGGTGGCGACGTCGGTGGTGCGTTGCAGGTTGTTGTCGTGCAGGGCAAACAGCACGCCGTCCTTGCTGCGTTGCAGGTCCATTTCCAGGTAATCGGCGCCCAGGTCGCGGGCCAGTTTATAGGCGGCCGCGGTGGACTCGGGGGCATCGAACGACGCGCCGCGGTGGGCGATTACCGCCGGGTGCGGAATGCCCAAACGGCTGGCCAGCGCGGTCGGGCCGGGTTCGCTGGCGGCCTGTGCCTGGCCGAGGCCGAGCATCAGGCTCAGCAGCAGGGCGCTTTTGGTGAAGGTAACCGGCATGTCGAGATCCTTTCGCAGAGAGATTTTCAAAGACGTCCCTTTTAACAACTGAGCGCCGCTCGCGCTATCGCCAGACCGACATAAACGTGTTTAAAGCTCATTTTTTCAGCGCCGGTGTGTGCCGCTTTGCAGTACTCTTGGCCACGGCAGTTTCCCCGGCAGAGGGAAACCCGCGTCGTTTTCCTTGCGTGTAAACCATCGGTCACCGGTCGTTAACGACCCTTTTGTGAGGTTTATATGCGCATCACTTCCGAACTCATCTGCCAGGCTGCCGACCAACTCCACGGCTTCGTCGGCCTCAATCGCAAGACGGGTCATTACATCGTTCGATTCAGCGAAGACGCGTTCGGTATGGACGTCGCCGATGACGGCATCATTCCGGTGAGCGAGTTTGTCTGGGCGCCGGGGCCGGGGCAGGTCATGACGCTCAAGCGTGAGTTGATTCAGTTGCTGCTGGATCAGAATATTGATGACCGCATCAACATCACCGAGCCGTTGCGGGTGTATATGCAGCGGCGGGACGTGCCGCAGATTGCGGCGGTGCGGAGTCTTGTCCGGCCTCATCGCGAGCAGGCTCACTCCTACAGTTGAAACGCGTTCCCCTGTAGGAGTGAGCCTGCTCGCGATGGCGTCCAAAAGAACACCACAACGCTCAGAGATGAAACCGATAATCCCGCTCAACCCTGCACACCCGCGTCTGACACTCCGCATACCAGGTCGAGCGCCCACGCTCACGAATCTGACTGTGCTCGGGATGATGTTTCCACGCCAGAATCGCCGCTTCACTGGCCCAATAAGAAACCGTAATCCCGAGCCCATCCTCGCCCCGGGCCGATTCCACACCGAGAAACCCCGGCTGCTCACGGGCCAGCGCCACCATGCGTTCAGCAGCCTCGGCGTAACCGTGATCACCTTCAGTGCGCCGGGAGGTGAAAATCACTGCGTAGTAAGGCGTCGTCATGGTTTCTGCCTCACACAAGCCCTGACGAAAGCGCGGACCAGCGGCGGCAGAACGCCCTTGAGCGCCGCACGTTCCGGCTGGAACAGCGTGGCGACAAAGAACGGATGCCCCTTGAGCTCAACCGCCCGCAAATCCTCCTGGGAATCATGGCCAACGGCGTGCAGCTGCTGGACCAATAACGCTCGTTCGAACTCAGGATTCACACCGAAGCGGCAGCGATAGCCTTCGCGTATGGCAGTCGTTTCGTACGCGTTGGCGATCAACGAACCTTCAACCAGATGAATGCTATCCACCGCTTCCACCAGCGAGCAGGTCAGCGGCGTCAGAAGCGCCCGTGCGGCATCAGGATGCGTCTCGCCGTGTTCGGCATCTTCCCAGCCCAACACATGGCGGGCGTACTCCAAAACCGCATGTTGAAACCCGCCACAAGTGCCGAGGAACGGTCGCTGCTGCTCTCGGGCAAAGCGGATCGCCCGTAACGCCCCATCCATGTCTCGATAAGGACTACCGGGCACGCACCAGAAACCCTCGAAACCTTGCAGCGGTGTGTCGGCGTTGATCTGGTCAGTGGCCAGCCACTGGAATTGCACGTCCAGCTTCAACGCTTCGGCGGCCATGCCAAGGGCGACGGGAATGGCTTGGTGGGCGGTGACTTGAGGGTCGTAGTCACCGATCAGCGCGATGCGGATTAAGGGGGTTTCCATGAGTGCTCTCTCGGCTTGTTGATTCCTGGCGCCCACTATAGATTGGCGTTCACGCACTCAATATGGGCGTTATTCCAAATGATCAATGCAGCAGCGCACTATCGGTTGGACTATCCCGACCTGGCCTTGATCCTCGCGCTGGTGCGTGGCGGTTCGCTATCCAGGGCCTCGAACCTGCTGAAAGTCGACGTTTCAACGGTGTTTCGCGCCGTCCGCCGACTGGAAGCGGCATTGGGGCAGCAACTGTTCGAAAAGAGCCGCGCCGGGTATTTGCCAACCACGCTCGCGCAAACCTTGGCCGAGCAGGCCGAGCGCGCAGAGCAAGCGTTGGACGCGGCGCGAATTGGGGTGGAGCAGGGTGGGGAAGTCATCAGCGGCACCGTTCGCCTGACCTGCACCGATTCGGTCCTGCAAGGGTTGCTGCTGCCGGCGCTGGCGCAGTTCATGCCGTCCTACCCAGCGTTGACCATTGAGTTGAGCACTTCTAATGACTTCGCCAACCTCAGCCGCCGCGATGCTGACATCGCGTTGCGCCTGACGCGCACACCGCCCGAGCATTTGGTCGGTCGACGCCTTGCGGACATTGCCTACCGGGTGTGTGCCAGTGAGCGGTATCTGAAGTCTGTCGACCCTGAAGATTTGGCTTCGCTGACCTGGATCGCGCCTGACGATTTCCTGCCTGACCATCCCACTGTTGCCTGGCGGCGTCAGCACTTGCCGGGCGTCACGCCGGCCTATCGCTGCAACAGCATGCTGTCGGTGACCGAGCTGGTGCGGGCCGGGTTAGGGGTGGCGGCCTTGCCGGACTTTTTGATCGGCGACACGTTGCAGCCGTTGACCGCTCCTCTGGACGGTTACGACACCACGCTCTGGCTGCTGACCCGTCCAGACTGCCGCGCATTGCGCTCTGTGGTGACACTGTTTGATGAGTTGGGGCGGGTGCTGCGATTGCCTTGAGCGCGCGTTAAACCTTGGGCGGCTCTTTGCGCACGAAGTGCTGATGCATTTCCGAGGTCAGGTTTTCAATGCGCTCGGTGAGGGTCTTGGTCATCTCGGTGAGCCGGGTGTTTTGTTCGAGCAACTCCATCAATTGCGCGTTGTTTTTTGCAGCTTCGGCCTGACGTTCGCTGTTGGCCACGGCGATGGCCTCACGGTGTTGCGCATCGGCATCGGATTGCGCTTTGTCACGCGCCGCCTGACGGGTCTGGGCCAGCAGAATCAGTGGGGCGGCGTAAGCCGCTTGCAGGCTGAACGCCAGGTTGAGCAGGATGAACGGGTAGACGTCGAAATGGGTCACGCCAAAGATATTGAGGCATATCCACACCGCCACGATCAGCGTCTGCGCCCCGAGAAAGGTCGGCGTGCCAAAGAACCGCGCGAAGGCTTCGGCCCGCAGGGCAAATTTGTCGTTGCCGAAAGTAGGCGCGAGGTGGGCGTGAGCGCGATGGAAGCGTAAATGATCGACGACGGGTTTTTTATCAGCAGTTGGGGTGGTCATGATGCTCTCTGCATGGCGCTGGGACTGACGCTCACTATAGCCCCCTCGCCAGTTTCATTCTGAAACACATTGCACTGATTTACTGAGCACCGAGCCATGCAGGGGAAGGGCGGGACCGTGTCATTTTTCGCAGACCTGATAACAGGCCAGGAACATGTCCAGCGCCGACTCCACCACGGTGGTCTGCATCTGCGGTGACAGCCCCGGCAACCCCATGGAAATCTGTGGCCAGAACGCAAAGGACTTGAGCATCCCCTGAATCTGTTGGGCGGCAAACGCGGGGTCGACCGGTTTCAATCGACCATCGGCCTGTGCCGTGCGAATCCACACGGTCAGGTCTTCTTCACGCTGGCCCATTCTGGCTACCATGTTCTGCGCACGCTCGGGCGAATGAATCGTGGCGGCGATGGCCACCCGCGCCAGGTCGAGAAAATTGTCATCGCCGAGCGTCTGCATTTTCGCCTGCAACATCACGCGCATCTGGTCGCGCAAGGGCAGGTCAGGGCGGTAGGACGTTTCCTGATCTGACAGTACCCGCGCCCACAATTGATTGAGGATTTCGGCAAACAACTCTTCCTTGCTCGGGAAGTGGTTGTACACCGTGCGCTTCGACACGCCGGCAGTGGCGGCAATCTTGTCCATGCTGGTGATATCGAAACCGTTGGCACGGAATTCGACAATCGCCGCCTGGATAATGGCTGCACGTTTTCGGTCGGTGAGGCGCTGTGGAGCTGTCATAAGTACGCTTCGGCAGGAGGCAAAGGAAAGTTACACTCGGTAGTTTACTTGTCATCGGCTTTGATGCAACCTAGAAACTACACTGTGCAGTGTAACGTTTTGTTAATCCTGCCCAGCGAAAAATAGATCTCCGGCTGATGCGTGCGTGCTTTGGCCATTTATCGTCCCACCGTGAAGAACTGCCATCTTGCGGTTTTTCTGGAGTCACTCAGTCATGGCCACTTCTACTTCCGCTGCGGATAACGCCCCTACGCCTGAAGCTTCTCATCAGACACTAGGGCGCTTTCAAAACCATGTGCCCGTGCAACGTGAAGGCGTTCACAAAATGCTGCGCATCATGTGGAGCATGATCTTCCACAAACCGCGCAACAGCCGCCCAGCGGCCTCAGTGCCGGTACAAGCCCTGACTCAGGCGGCGTTGATCGCAGCGCCTAACCACAGCGTCTACCGCCTCGGCCACTCCACCGTCCTGCTGAAACTGCGGGACAAATTCTGGATCACCGACCCGGTCTTCGCCGAGCGCGCTTCACCCGTGCAATGGGCCGGCCCCAAGCGCTTCCACCAGCCGCCGATCAGCCTGGACGAATTGCCACCGATTGAAGCGGTGATCCTGTCTCACGATCACTACGACCACCTCGACTATCGCGCGGTACTCAAACTGGCGGACAAGGCCAAGTACTTCCTTACCCCGCTGGGCGTCGGCGACACGCTGATCAAATGGGGCGTGGAGGCCAGCAAAGTGCGCCAACTCGATTGGTGGCAGGGCACTGAGGTCGACGGCATCCAGTTCATCGCCACCCCTTCACAACACTTTTCCGGGCGCGGTTTGTTCGACGGCAACAGCACCCTTTGGGCCTCGTGGGTGATGATCGACGGCGACACTCGGGTCTTCTTCAGCGGCGACAGCGGCTATTTCGACGGCTTCAAACGCATCGGCGAACAGTACGGCCCGTTCGACCTGACGCTGATGGAAACCGGCGCCTACAACGTTGAATGGCCGCACATTCACATGCAGCCGGAAGAAACCCTGCAAGCACACATCGACCTCAAAGGCCGCTGGCTACTGCCCATTCACAACGGCACCTTCGACTTGTCGATGCATGCCTGGTTCGAGCCCTTCGACCGGATTTTGGCGTTGGCCTGGGAGCGCAATGTGTCGATCACTACGCCGCAAATGGGCGAGGCGTTTAACATCATGTACCCACAGCGAGGGGCCGCGTGGTGGTCGGAAATGGAAAGTACGGTGAAGGAAGAAGGGCGTTTGGCTTGTAGCGGCTACAAGTCAGGGTGACATTTCCTACATTGACAGCTCCTTGTGACTGACAGCCGTTTCCTACGGTTTCGGTAGGCTGTGCGGCGGGTGAAATGACTCGCCCGTGATTAGCCATAACAAGGATGCTGTAAATGAAGGACATTTTAAAAAACCGCATGACGGCGCTGGCGCAGATCATTCTGCTATCGGTCTCCGGGCCTGCATTGGCAGACAACAACGCCTCCGTCACTGCCCAGCCGCTCGAATATGCGAGCGTCAGCGAGCTCACCGAGCGAATGGCGCGTAACGAACTCACCTCAGTCACCCTGGTGGAATATTTGCAGGCGCGCATTCACACGCTGGATAAGCAAGGGCCGTCGATCAACGCGATTATCGAGCTCAACCCCCAGGCCATCGACATTGCCAGCGCCTTGGACCAGGAGCGTCAGGACGGAAAAGTGCGTGGCCCGCTGCACGGCATCCCCGTTCTGCTCAAGGACAACATCGACACGGCGGACCAGATGCAAACGAGCGCGGGTTCTTTGGCCATGGTCGGTCAGCCTGCTGCGAACGACGCGTTTGTGGTCCAACAGCTGCGTGACGCAGGTGCCGTCATTCTCGGCAAAACCAACATGAGCGAATGGGCTTACGTCCGGGAAATGGGCTTGCCCCACGGTTGGAGTGGCCGAGGTGGCCAAGGTAAAAATCCCCACGTGTTGAACGGCGAAATCTGCGGTTCCAGCTCGGGATCAGCCGCCGGTGTTGCCGCCGGTTTTGCACCGTTAGCCATGGGGACCGAAACCAACGGTTCCATCGCGTGCCCTGCTTCGGCCAATGGCGTGGTGGGCGTGAAGCCTACGTTGGGTCTGTTCAGCCGATCGGGCATCATTCCCATCACACGTCTGCAAGACACGCCGGGCTCCCTCTCTCGGACCGTCCGCGATGCCGCGCTGATGTTCAATGCCCTGCAAGGCGTTGACGCCAGTGACCCGGTCACCCGCGATGCCCCCGTCGGCGTTGACTACACCGCGCTGCTTACCACCGAGGCGCTGCAAGGCAAAAGAATCGGTTACCCGACTGAGTACGTCGGCACGAACGGCACTGTTCTTCGGCCTGGTTTTGAATTCCTGATGGCCCTGGCCACACTGGAAGAGCAAGGCGCGACCCTGGTGCCGTTGACACTTCGACTGCCTGATATCGATGGCTACTTCAACGCCCTCATGGCAGGCATGAAACATGAACTGCCCGAGTACCTGGCCAGTCGTTCAGGCTTGCCGATTCAGACGCTTCAACAGTTGATCGACTTCAACGAACTTAACCCGGGCGCCGAAGGCTACGGGCAGCAAATGCTGAACGACATCAATGAACTGGACATGACCCCCTCGCAGGCCGCCGAGATGTTCGGCACCCTCAATGCCAGTTTCAAGGCTGCCATTGATGAGCAAATGACTGAACATCGCCTGGACGCATTGTTCGCCGATGCCGATGGCTACTCGCAATTCAGCGCCGCCGTCGCCGGTTACCCCGCCATTACCGTCCCGTCGGGCATGAGCAGTGATGGGCAGCCGACGTCTGTGTTCTTTTTCGGCCAGCGCTGGAGTGAACCCCAACTGCTGGCGCTGGCTTACAGCTATGAGCAAGCATCGTTAGAACGCCAGAATCCGGCTTTTGAAGAGCAGTAAGGTCTCAACGGGGACGGTCATTTCAGCGTGATCAAGTCAGGCATCAGAACGCCTGATCCTCCACCGTCGGGCCGCTCGCCATGGAGCGGCCCACAATCTTCGCCACTGTCAGATCGCGAACGTTCCCACCGAGAATTTCATCCAGCTCCCCGGCTGACAGCCCCAGCCTTTGCGCCGCTTCCGCCTTGCCCAACTGACCGATATCCAGCAGCATGCCAATCTTCATGAGGTATTCGGCCTTTGCCCTCATCTGCCCCGCATCGATATCACCCGAAGACGGATGACCGCGCCTGTCGCATTCATTGATTCCATTCATCTGCTGACTCCTCACTCAACCATCGCGTAGTCCGCCCGACCCACCGGATCAGGCGTCGACCCTTTCACATTCATCCCTCGACCCGGCGCAAACCCAGGGAAGAACACCAGGCCTTCCGATTCAAACCGATACGCCAACGCCAGCCGGGTGACATCCAGCACATCGCGTTCGGCCTCAAATCGCGTAATGGCCTCCACGGAGACCCCGGATTCCTCCGAGAGCTCTTCCACACTCCAACCCAGCATCGCCCGGGCCTGGGCGCAGTGGGCCGGGGTGAATTGGAAGAGGGCGATACGTTCCAGGGTGATTTTCATCGCATGAGAGGCCATGGTGTTCTCCGGGCTCGAGAGTGCTGATTTAAAATATACTGTGTTTTTGTACAGTTGTTTTGCGCCCGGATCAAACTCATTTTTCGATTTTTGCTATTTCGAGGCTTCCATCCAGACGGACGGTGGCTGGCCCAGTAAACGACGAAACATGGTCGAAAAGGCGGCAGGGCTGTCATAACCGAAATCCAGTGCGATGCGCGTTACCGCCGTTCCTGATGCCAACCGCGCCAGGGCCAGCACCACGCAGGCACGCTGCCGCCATTGGCTGAAACTCAGGGTGGTCTGTTGTCGAAACAACCGGTTAAACGTTCGCAGACTGATGTGCAATTGATCGGCCCATTGCTGCGGCGACTGGTGAGCATTCGGCTGCCGCAGAAACGCCCGACACAACCCCAGCAACCGCGCATCGACAGGCAACGGAATGTGCAACGGCAAGTGAGCACTGCGCGCCAGTTCATGCAGTAGCAAGTCGATCAGCGCGCCATCGCGCCCGGCCTCGTCGTACACCAGCGGGATCTCCACTGCCTCCATCAACAAATGCCGCATCAACGGCGACACACTGATCACCTGGCAACGAGCCCCCAGATCAACCGTGCCTGGTTCGATGTACAAACTGCGCGTGCTCACCCCCAGCATCAGCACCTCATGCGCCACCCCCGCCGGAATCCACACCGCCCGCTGTGGCGGTACCACCCAATTGCCGTCATGCGTGCTGACCTGCATCACCCCCGTCGCGCCGTACAGCAGTTGTGCCCGCCGATGCGTATGACGGGGCAACATATGACCATGGGAATAATCCGTACCGACCGCCACCACCGAGCGGGGCGTGTCATCCAGCAGATTGATCGAAACATTGCGCATTGAGCGGTTTCCAGCAGTTGGCGTAAACGCGAACATTATTGGCTGACTTGCTGAGGCAGGCCAAGGCGCATCGCTCTATTGTCGACCGCTCTCAATCAACGGACGACGCGTGATGTTTTATCTCCTGCTGGCATTTTTCGGGTGCATGACTGGCGTCACGGCGGTGCTGTTCGGCTTCGGCGGCGGCTTCGTCGTCGTGCCATTGCTCTACCGCATGCTCACCGCCAGCCACGGCAGCGATGACCCGATCGGCCAATCGGCGATGCACATTGCCGTCGCGACGTCGACCTGCGTGATGATCGTCAACGCACTGATCGCCACCCGAAAACACCACCGCGCGGGTAATCTCATTCGCCATTACCTGTGGCCGTTGGGTGGTTTCATCGGCTTGGGCGCGACGGTCGGCGCCTTGGCCGCGACGTGGGTCAGTGGCGAACTGATTCGTTACGCCTTCATTGCCTACCTGGCTGTGACCATTGTGGATTGCTTGTTCAGACGCGGATTTCTGACCGCGCCCGACACTGCAATTCCACGGCGATTTGGGAGCGCAGAACAGTCTGGCGGCGGTGTAGGAATCGGCATGATAGCCACGTTTCTTGGCGTAGGCGGCAGCGTCATGACCGTGCCACTGTTGCGGCGATGCGGGTTGAGCATGAGTCACGCGACATCCATGGCTAATCCGCTAAGCCTGCCGGTAGCGCTCGCCGGAACAGCGACTTACATGGCAATGGCGGCGTTCGCCGAGTTTGATCTGGGCACGTGGTTTGTGGGCTATGTGGATCTGCTGGCGTTTGCGGTTTTGACGATGGGATCGTTGCTGGGGATTCGATTGGCCACACGTTGGATCGGACGAATTCCGGACCGAATCCATGCGCGGGTGTATGTGGGGTTGCTGGTGTTGGTGATGGTGATGGTCAGCATGTGCCTGAACTGATCGTCATCAAGTTAGCTTTTTATCGATTCTCGAACACGGGTTCGCCATAATCGCCGCTCTTTATTGCGAGCCAATGCTCGCTGCATTCAAGGATTATTTGATGTCTAAAGGACTGTTTCGTCTTGCTGGCATTGTCGTATTGGTGTGCTCCACGTTTTCTACGATGTTGTGGGCCGACAGCGGCAAGCAGGTCTATACCGGGACACTGGGAAAGATGCCGATTGTGCTGGAGGTGAGCGCCGATGGCAGTGAAGGGCGTTACTTTTACCGAAAGTACCGCAAGGACTTGGTGCTTAGTGGCTCAAGGGAAGGGGAAACACTAGTGCTGGAAGAGGGTGACCAGCGTTATGGAGAGCACAAACCTTTTCCGACAATTCGCTTGCAACCAAAGTCCAGCGGCTGGTCCGGAGAATGGACTAGCCCTAAAGGCAAAGTTTTGAAGATTGATCTGCAGCCAGCGAACCTTCCTCAGATTCCCGCTGACACCTTGCCCTATCTCGCCAGACTTCACGACAAGGCGCCTTATGAATACCTGCGCTTGCAAGGTATGAAGCTTACACAAGGCAAGACTGAAACCTTCATGGGTTACACGCTGCAATGGTGGAGCGACCCACAATCCAAAGCCGAGCTGTTTGAAGTGGTTTCGGGCTACAACGCTGAAGAGCGTAAGCGTATCAATCAGCAATTGATGGGCCGTTTGTGGCAGGAGGTCGTGGGGTATTACGGATGCTTCGCCAACTACGCTGACGCCTACTACGCACAGACGAGTCAGCCTCTGTGGATGACGCCGAACGTCATGAGCGTCCGTGTCTCAACCGAGTACTTCTGTGGCGGTGCTTACCCGGATCAGGTCAATGACTCACTCAACCTCGATACTAAAACGGGCCAATCTTTGACGCTTGATGACGTGCTGTGGGTGGGACAGGGAAAACCGCTGCACTACGAGGAAAACTACGACGCCTACATTTCTTCGTCTGAGTCATTCAGTGCCTATTCTGATTACCGTGGTAAAGAGCTGGCGCCGTGGCTGGTGGCGCAATTGCTTAAGCTCTATCCCGATCAAATGACGGTCACAACAGAAGGGGACGACGACTGCGACTACGATGACGAGGACCGCTGGAGTTTTCCTTCCTGGTATTTCACCGAGCAGGGAATCAAGTTAGATCCGTCCTTTCCTCACGTGGCTGCAGTGTGTGGAAATGTGGACTGGGGTGTCCTGCCGTATAGCCTGATCAAGCAACACCCCGGCGGCGTTGCGCTACAGCTGCCCTGATTGCGTACTCGATAACCCCGGCGCCTCACGAATAATGAAGTGATCCAGGTTCTCGATATTCGCACTGAACACCCCGAACGTCTGCTCGGGGTTTTTCTTGCTCGGCACCTGCTTCAACTCCGGCGTCACGCCATAAAAGAAGCAATACAACTGCGCTTCACTGTCGATGGCGTGCTTGATCTCTTCCAGAAACGCTTTGCGCTTGCGGTAGTTGTCGATCAGCTTTTTGCTCAAGTAAACGTTGACTGAATACGGCTTCTTCTTCGCCTCATCCGCCTGCTTGAACCAGACCTTCTGTTCGAAATCGATACGAAAGCTCTGGGTGTAATCCTTGATCTCCTTGATCTTGCCCCAGTAAATCAGCCCCTTGTTGTCCGTCAGGTATTCGATCTTCTTGAAGAACGACCCATAAGGCGCCGTGTGCTCGCCAATCTTCAGCGGCATGCGCTTGAGCAGGTCCTTGTCCTCGAAGTTCGACACAAAACACTCCACCGGGTGGGCGAAGACACTGGTCTTGTCCGGTGCTGATTCGCGGCTTGGGGGTTCGACGTCACTGGCCGCTGAAGAGGGTTTCGAATCGCCCTGCATCACATCAGCCGCCACCGCTGGACTCGACGGCTTACGCACATACTCGCGTCGCGTCAGCAACAACTCCGACGGGAAATGCTCCTCGCGACTGTCATCCGTTTCCGCACCGTCCGCGTCCACACCTGGCGCCGGCGCCTTGAGACTGACATAAGGACAATCCGCCACATGCCGGGTGCTGGGCGTGTTCTTGAAGTGCGGGGTGCGTACGTAATTCACGTTTTTGGCGTTGAACGTCGTCAGCACATTTGCCGCATCGAAGGCCGAGCGACAGGCGTCATTGGGGCATTGGAAGTGTTCTTTGGCGGAATCGAACTCCATGGTTTCGTCGAAATTGAGATCGCGCACGTCATAGATCGACAGCTTGTCGTCGAGGCTGAGGCAGTAGGCGAGGTCGAATTTCATGGCGGGCTCGGGTCCTTGAGTGGGGAAGGGTATTAATAGCGGGAGCTGCGGCGGGTTGCACTGACTGTTTTCCAGATAAAGTTGGATGTGCTGAGCATCGGTCTAAACTCTGAGCCTCAATTGTGCTCCGTAGCGAGGCTAACGTGCCATGCAGTCCACCCTCAAACTGCTCGATCAGCCCACCCAATATATGTTCTTCACTGGCAAGGGCGGGGTTGGCAAAACGTCGGTTTCCACTGCGGTATCAATCGCCTTGGCTGATGCAGGCAAGAAGGTGCTGCTGGTCAGCACAGACGCGGCCTCGAACCTTGATGAGATGCTCGGTGTCGAGCTGAGCAATCAGCCTGTAGCGGTGCCGAACGTGCCTGGAATGTTCGTGCTCAACATCGACCCCGGAACCGCTGCCATCGACTACCGGGCCCGAGTGGTCGAGCAAATGGGCGCCCAGGCCAGCGATCAAGATATTGCTCTGGTGCGTGAGCAACTCTCGGGAGCATGCACGACCGAAATCGCTACGTTCGATGAGTTCTCCCACCTCCTGTCACAGGGGGGCGCGGCCTATGATCATGTCGTGTTCGATACCGCGCCCACGGGACACACGCTCAGGCTGTTGAGCCTGCCCAAAGCGTGGAGCGGATTTTTGGAAGGCAATGATCGTGGCGCGTCATGCCTGGGGCCGCACTCGGGGTTGAAAATGCAGGAGCAGCTTTTCAATCAGGCGTTGGCGGCGCTCAACAATCCAGCCCTGACCACCGTCGTGCTAGTGGCTCGCCCTGACAAAGGCGCACTGAGCGAGGCCGCGCGTTCCTCCGACGAGCTCCGTGAGTTGGGTCTGGAAAACCAGCGTTTAGTGGTGAACGCTGTGTTCAAACGCAGCAACTTGAATGATCCGATCGCAGCCGCCATCGAAGCGATCGGCCAGCAGGCGCTCGACGAGATGCCCGCGTCGCTGCGCCAGCTTTCAGCCGACTACATTTCGCTCAAGGCTGTAGATTCCGTCGGCTTGCCCGCGCTCCGCAGTCTGCTTTCCCCGGAACTTGCCAGGCCAACAACGGCTGCAACACAAGCGCGCTCACCCCTGGAACACCACACCCTCTCGGAACTGGTTGCCGAGCTTGCGAATGACGAACGCGGGTTGATCATGGTCATGGGCAAAGGGGGAGTCGGCAAAACCACCGTTGCCGCCGCCATCGCCCTGGGCCTGGTGCAGCACGGCAAGTCCGTGCACCTGAGCACCACGGACCCTGCGGCGCATCTGGCGGTGACCCTCAACGCCGATGTGCAAGGGCTCGACGTTGGCCGCATCGACCCCAAGGTCGAGACCCAAAAATACGTGGACAAGATCGTCGCCTCCCGCGCGCCGACCCTGACGGACGATGAAATAGCCTTGCTCATCGAGGATCTACGATCCCCCTGCACCGAAGAGGTCGCGGTCTTTCACGCGTTCTCCCGCGTGGTTGCTCAAGCCAGAACGTCGTTCGTGGTGCTCGATACCGCCCCCACGGGTCATTCACTGCTACTGATGGATGCCACAGGCGCCTATCACCGCCAGATGGTTCGGGAATTCAAAGGCGACTCGGACCACATCGTCACGCCTTTGATGCGCCTGCAAGATGCGGCCTACACCAAAATCATCCTGGTGACACTGCCGGAAGCCACACCGGTGTCTCAGGCGGCAGCACTGCAGGATGACTTGCGCAGGGCCAAAATCGAACCGTTTGCCTGGGTGGTCAATAAGTCTCTATTGGCCACAGACACCGATGACCCGCTGCTGCGAGCGCGCCTGGGCAGTGAGCGCAAGCAGATGGCGCGGGTTGCAGACCAAACCAGCCACGATGTCATCGTGGTGCCCTGGACGGCGGAGCCACCTGTTGGTGTCGCAGCGCTGAAGCGCCTGTTGGATTGACGCGCCAGCGTCGGCTCACACCCTTCCAACATCGGAGAAAGACCGTGCTAAAAACCGCCATCGCCTCAATCATTCTCTCGGCGCTTGCTGCAAACCTTCACGCTCAGACCATGGATCATTCGAACGACGCGCAACGGCAAGCCGAGGTTGCAGGTCGCGGCAAGGATGTCATGCCGTTCAGCCTCGCAGCGACGACCCATGTCTTCACCAAGACCGCTGAAGGCGGCATTCAGCAAGTGGTCGTCAAAAAGCCTGCGGATGCTGCCCAAGTGCAGTGGGTTCGCCAGCACCTTCAAGACATCCGCGAGCGGTTTCTCAAGGGCGACTTCTCAGGCCCGGCGCACATCCATGGCCAAGACATGCCTGGCCTGGCAGACCTGAAAGCCGCCAAGCCTGGGCAAATGGCGATCACCTACAAAGACATCGAAGGTGGCGCCGAATTGGCCTTCAAGACCTCGGATCCAGCCTTGATAGCGGCGCTTCACCAGTGGTTTGATGCCCAACTTTCCGACCATGGCAAGGACGCGATGGAAGGAGACGCACATCACAGCGAGATGATGAACAAGTGAACGAGGGGCCATGGGCAGCCACCGGCCGAGGTTGGGTAACAACGTTTTGGAGCCTTTTCAAACGGAGCGCGGATGCGGGCCTGTTTGAGCGCACGGAGTTGGACTTCCAAGCGAGCTGTCGTCCAGACTCGATGGTGTGACTTTCAAAACACCGTTAACCCATCACACGTCAATTTTGACTGGTGGTTAAAAAAAGAATGAGATCGGATGGAAACGAAACCGAGCAGGCCTGTTCAATGGCGGTAATTTGATCCTTCGTCAATTGGTAGTCATACACATAGTCCTCTTGATCCTTCCAGCCCATCAATACCGCGAGCTCCTCGCTTTTGATCGGAAGCACGTTCTCATAAGAAGCAAAGTCGTCTCCCTCATAGATACCCATCACCGTGTGCTTCATGGCTCTACCGTCCTCGTTGGGTCTGCAGGTTTTGTCTGATTGCCTGATGCGTGATCAAACTCGCCCAAGTGTTTTCCGCGTTTGTTGTATTTCTCCACTGCGCCGTGCTGGAAGTCCCATTCGTAAATCGTGCCTTTTTTATCCTTCCAACGAGGACGTAGGCCCCCGCCCTTCATGCGGGTTTTGCCTGGGGCCCATTTTGCATCCGGGAAGGCCGGCAAGGTATGTGGCTTCGGGTAGTAATGATGAGAAAAACTGACAACGACATAGACCAGCCTTACCCCCGACTCCACGGGAAACACAAGAATGAAATCCTTGTACTCCGGCGGATACACCGGGTTCACGATGCTGCTGTCAGCGGCTTTCGTCGGCGGGTAAACCCAGATATGCGGCGCTTGCGGGGCAGCCTCCAGCGCCGGAATGCCCAGGATGTCGGAACCCTCCACAGCCGGTGTCCAGATCAGTTCAATGCCGTCACCCAGGTCAGCCACCTGCTGGCTGCCACGCAATGTGAACTGCACGACATCAACCATTTCCCAATCGCGATTTTTGCCGGTGTAGAAACCGTACCCTTGAGGCTGCCGTCAGTCTGTTGCTCGACCCGCAGGCGAACGCGGGTACGGGCCTGTTTGAGCGCACGGAGTTGGTCTTCGGTGTAAAGCGAGCTGTCGCCCAGATTCGAGGGTGTGACCAACGCTACGAGACCAACCAGCGCCGCCGCGACGGTGCCTGCGGCTGCGGCGGGGACAGCGGCGAATGCCGAGCCGGCCAAGGCGAGGGAGCCCAGACCGACGGGAATCGCTGTGCCACTGATCTTCTTCAGTGGCACAGCACCTGATTCGTCCGCTTTGCGAGCAGCTAACAGAATCAGGTTCGGATGGTGACGTCATGCCCATCACCGGAGGGTTGTCACATTGGGTTTCATTGCTTGGAGCAAGTCCCCATAAAGTACTCTAAACCCTCTGGGAAACTGATGCCCAGAAGTCTTGATAGTGCCATTACCTGATCTTCGTTTAAAAGTAGCTCTCCTGGTTCCACTTCATTAAGTGGCTTCGATTCAATCAAATGCGCAACTTTCTCATTGAGTTCACTTCCTTCGATATCCAGCTCAAACTGCAAGGAGTCGTCCTGCTTGTCATCCGGATAAAAGCCAGTTATTAAAAGGTAGCGCATGCTGTAATCCTTAATTTCTTGAGGTTTTTCTGCCTGGTTTCGCAGGTTTTGTTTGTTCGCCTGTGATGTGGTTGAACTCGCCTAAATGGATTCCGAGTTTGTCGTATTTTTCCACAGCATTACTTTTGTAGTCCCATTCATAGATTCTCCCCTTACGGTCAACCCAACGAGCGCGCTTCCTTCCTCCCCCTTGAACAGATGACTTCGACTTTACGCGGGTTGTATCTGGGAATGCGGGAAGCGTTTTCGGGTGGTCATAATACGAATGATCACTGGTTTGACTGAGAACAATGTATACCGGCCTAATCCCTGAATCCGCCGGAAACACAAGAATGAAATCCTTGTACTCCGGCGGATACACCGGGTTCACAATGATGCTGTCAGCCGCTTTCGTCGGCGGGTAAACCCAAATATGCGGCGCTTGTGGTGCAGCCTCCAGCGCCGGAATGCCCAGGATGTCGGAACCATCTACAGCCGGTGTCCAGATCAGTTCAATGCCGTCACCCAGGTCAGCCACCTGCTGGCTGCCACGCAAGGTGAACTGCACGACATCAACCATTTCCCAATCGCGATTTTTGCCGGTGTAGAAACCGTACCCCTTGAGGCTGCCGTCAGTCTGTTGCTCGACCCGCAGGCGAACGCGGGTACGGGCCTGTTTGAGCGCACGGAGTTGGTCTTCGGTGTAAAGCGAGCTGTCGCCCAGATTCGAGGGTGTGACCAACGCTACGAGACCAACCAGCGCCGCCGCGACGGTGCCTGCGGCTGCGGCGGGGACAGCGGCGAATGCCGAGCCGGCCAAGGCGAGGGAGCCCAGACCGACGGGAATCGCTGTGCCACTGATCTTCTTCAGTGGCACAACGCCTGAATCATCCGCTTCGCGAGCACCCAGCAGAATCAAGTCGCCGTAGTCTTTCAGGCTATCGGTCGGCACCATCCCTGAGGGATTCGAGTAATCGATGATGGCGTCCGGCAGCTTGCAGGACTTGGCGAAGACACATCCGGCTTGAGTGGACCTTTGCTTTTGCGCTATGACCTGACGGCTGCGTTCGAAGGCGTCTTGCCTGGCCAGCATGGCCTCGTAGGCTTTTTGTCTGGCGTCCCGCTCGGCCAATTCGGTGGCAGTCATGTAGCGGTAGGTGACGTGATGCCCATCACCGGAGGGCGGATTCTTAATCCGCGGAATGTCCTTGTTGCCAGCCACTGATCATCCTTTCGTTCGTCCATCGACAGCCCCGGAAAGGGACTGCGCGACGTTAACGAGCGTGGCTAATCGTGGCTGTAGGACGAGTCCTGGATGGCTCTAAGCGTTTTCTCTTTTTATCGGGAGGGCAGCGCAATCCTTACGACTCGCCGCCTTCCTGCACATGTGCCAATGAAGTTTTACAGGCCCAATCACTCAAACTTCAACCGTTCCACCTTCTGAAACAGTGAGGCAGTGAACTCATCCCGGTCACCGGAATGGTGACAACGTCGATGACAGTTCGGACACAGCGCCACGGCATTGCTTGGCCGATCCGAACCGTCCTGTGCCAAATGCTTAACGTGGTGGACCTCAAGAAACGGCCTGCCATCCTTTTCAAACGGAGCAGGCTCGCCACAGCCTTCGCATCTACCGTTAGCCTGTTGGCGAACCCAAGCTCTCACCTCAGGATCGCGAACATATGACTTTCCGCTGGACTGAGTCTGTTCTGGTCTCTCAATCCCTTTCGGCACGTCTTTAATCGGTTGTTTTTCAAGTTTGGCAGAACGCTGTTCCAGCGTTGCCTCGTCCGCTGTCGGGACAAAATCCTCAGGTGTCAAAGTACTTGGAGCGTTGAGCGCTTCTCGAATGCTTCGCGCTACATTGGCGCCGACATTCTTGGCGGGTTTGTAGCCCTTGATAGGCTCTCGACCCAACTCGACCATGATCGTAGAAATGTTCTGCATCCGAAACTCAACCGACCCTTTGGTCCGACCGGCTAAGGCTCCCTCACGCAGGATGCGATTCTCCTCAGTCTTAACGACTTTCTGACCACTTTGCTCGCGGGACAACATGCTGAGATAGGCGTCTACCGCAGCCTGAATCTCAATGTCAGTCCAATCGCTGTTGCTCTTTTCCGTGTCCATAAAATCGCCGAGGGCTGAATACCCTCGGACGATACTGAGTGGCCATTACGACTGTCTACGAAAATTCCTACAGAAAAGACCGACGCTTCTTTCAGTTGATCCTACAAAGGCTATCCAACCGAATGCTTCGAAGACTGCCACTGAGGGCTGTTTGGTCGCTGAGCTGTCTTAGGGTTTACCTACGAGTGAAAATGCGACAGAAGTTCAGCGCGCTTTTTTCGCTCGATTGGTGTCTAGTATTTATGACATAAATCGGTTGTTTTGAAGTTAGTGTCTAGGAAAGCTGATGTTATGAGATTTCGAACTCTATCGGACCAGGTCATTGCGGCATCCATAGGGGCGCGTATACAAGCGCTGCGCTTGAAGAAGAACATCAGTTTGGAAATCGTGGCCGATACGCCGGCATCAGCCGCCAGACGCTGCGCTTGTTGTTCAATCAGCCCCCTGTTAACCACCGATGGCGACTCACCGCTGGATAAGGGCAGGGCAAGGCCACTGATCATCATCGCTCCGAGCACGGTTGATCCGACATGGGTCAGCCTAAAAAAGTCGCTGGATGAGCCTGCCAATCGCAAGGGCTTCACTGATCGCTACATGGTGCTGTACACCGAGCTCAACCTGATGGGCCAACACGAAGGCATAGATTTGGGGCCTCAGGACACGGCGGCGTTGATCCGCTCACTGAAGCTGGGGGCCGGCGCCAAGACCAAGGTGATTCTGGTCGGTAAGGACGGCGAAAAGAAACTCGAACAAGTGGACACCGTCAAGTTGGAAGAGATTTTCGCCGCCGTCGACCATTTGCCGGCGGCCGAGAAAGAAACCTCGCCACCGACAGTGGCCACCCCAGTCGCTGATACCGAACCCGCAGCCAAAACAGCCGGATGATTAAAACGGGGCGAAGCCGTGAGTTGCGCCACTGTTCTGCTCAAAGCTCAGATCAATTGATTGCGCCTGGCAAACTCCACCAGCTCCAACAGCGTCGCATTGTTTAGCTTCTGCATGATGCGCGACTTGTAGGTGCTAACGGTTTTATTGCTGAGCAACATCTCCCGGGCGATCAGCATGTTGCTCTTGCCTTGGGCCAGGCCCAGCAGAACCCTGAGTTCACGACGGGACAGACGTTTGAGCAATTGTTCGTCGTCTTCGGCGAAATCACTTCGGCGTACCGAGTCGATAGTATCGATCGGAAAGTAACTTTTGCCGGCGGCAACGGCTAGCAAGGCCGGAATGATTTCTCCCGGATCGCCCACTTTTGACAGAAATGCGGAAGCACCGGCCCGCAGGCACTGCGTCGAATACACTGGATTTTTCATTGATGTGTAAACCAGAACGCGCGTGCGAAGGGCCTCGGTTCTAATCCGGTGAATGACCGTCATGCCATCTATCAAGGGAATGTCCAGATCCAGTATCACGACATCCGGTTTCAGCTCCAGGGTTTGATTGATCGCATCCCTGCCGTTTTCGCATTCACCAACAATCTCATGGCCTTCCCGGGCCAGAATCAAGCGGATGGCCATGCGCACAACGGCATGGTCATCGACTATCAGGACTCTCATGGGTTGGCCCTCAGCCTGTGTTCTCTAGTCTTCACGCAATGCTCGACTGGTTTGATTCGCAGCAGAAAAAACTCCAGCGGGGCTGGAGTTGAAGGGAAATCGCAGGTTTAGTCGACGCTGGGTGGGCAGGCGCTCAAATGTGGAACTTGACGACCAAGTCATTGAGGCCAGCAGCCAACCGCGCCAGTTCGTTGCTGGCCGCGCTGACCTGACTGGCGCCGGTGGCCGATTGCGCGGACAGGTCGTTGATGTTGAGCAGGTTGCGATCCACTTCCCGGGCCACTTGCGCCTGTTCTTCCGCGGCGGCGGCGATCACCAGATTACTTTCGTTGATCTCGATGACGGCGCAATTGATGGTCTGCAATGCCGTGCCCGCGCCTTTGGCCACGTCCAGCGTCGATACCGTGCGTGCGGTGCACAGATGCATCGAGGCCACAGCGTTTTCGGTGCCATTTTGTATGCTGGTGATCATGGTCTCGATATCGCTGGTGGATTGTTGGGTGCGATGAGCGAGTGCTCGCACTTCATCGGCGACCACGGCAAAGCCGCGTCCGGCTTCACCGGCGCGCGCCGCTTCAATCGCCGCATTGAGCGCCAGTAGATTGGTTTGATCCGCCAGCCCACGTATCACCTCCAGCACTCTGCCGATGTCCTGGGATTCGACGGCCAATGCACTGATCAGGTCGGCAGCGCCTTGCACGTCATGGCTCATGCTTTCGATGGCAACCAACGTCTCTCCCACCATGACACAGCCTTCTTCGGCCGAACGCCGTGCATTCTGCGAGGCCAAGGAGGTACTGCTCGCATTGCGCGATACTTCTTCGACGGCACTGGTCATCTGTGTGACAGCGGTGGCGGCCTGCTGAATTTCCAGGGTTTGCTGGGTAATACCCATGGCGCTTTCCGCCGTAACGCAGTCGAGTTCTGCCGTGGCTTCGCCCAACTGATTCGCGCATTGGGTGATCTGCTTCAGGGTTTCACGCAGGGTGCCTTGCATCTTTTGCATGGCCAGCAACAAGTAAGCGGCTTCGTCCTTGCCCTCGACGGTAATAGTGCGAGTGAGATTGCCATGGGCGATTTCCTCGGCCACGTCCAACGCCAGTTTGATCGGGCGGGTGATGCTGATAGTCAGGCACCAGGCGCAGAGGATGGTCAGCGCTGTCGACAGGAACAACAGGGCGATAGTCGTCTTGACGGTCATGTCGAACTTCTCGGCATTGATCTTCGCTGCAGCTTTGCTTTGTTCGGCGTTGATCGAAATCATGGTATTAACCAGGTCGCTGTTGCTGGTGTAGTTGTCGAGCAGCGCCCCACTGATGAGGGTGTGCACGGTTTCGTTCCTGGCATCATTTCGGGCGGCCCTGATCAGTTGCTCTTCAAGTTTTTCGTATTGCGCTTGCTGTTTGACCAGTGTGTCGAAGCTGGAGCGTTCTTCCGCACTGGTAATGAAGGGCATATAGGCTTGTTGAGTGTCGCGGGTGATCTGCTGAAGCGTGGACAATTCGCTGATAAGGCCTTCGCGAATTTCGTGGTCGTCGGTGTTGCCCAATTGCTGATTCAGGTTACGTTGACGCTGGATGATGTAACTGAACTCGCCAAGCTTGACCAGGCTCGGAACATCGCTGTTGGCGACATCCTGGCCGAGTTTCGCGATGGTTTTCATCTGCGAGAGTGAATAGCCGCCCAGAATGATCATCATGATCGCGATCAGGGAAAAGCCCAGCAGCGCCCTCGGCGCGATGTTCAGGTTGCGTAAATTCATCGGTTGATCCTTGACACCATTGATGGGGGTTGCCGTGTTTGCGCTCTGGTGGCGCGATGGCGATTTCTATGGATTTGCACGCAGGGACTGGATGAACAATTAAGAATTCTGCTGGCGGCGGGACGGCGAGTAACGAGGAAAGCTCCGCTATTTTTGAAGGATGTTTCCTACAAAAAAGCGTATGAAAAGCTCCAGGGGATTTTTATGGACTTTGCTTGGCGTTGAAATTAACGTCAGCGCGTAGTACCCATCCTTCTATTTGTTGGCGTGACATCTGACAACGGTGCCAGACCGTTCGTACATTAATCTTCCAGTCCAAGATTTAACCTGCATGCGTTGAGGTTCCTGATCGCTGGTCGTTCGAGACTAAGAGCACGGTATGGGGGCAGTGTGTTGCTGTTGAATTAATAAATTAATGGGCGGTTACCATGCTTCGTATATTGCTGGTCGGTTTGTTATTTTAGAGTTACGGTGCGGGCGCTCGTGCTGCTGGATTGTGTGATTATAGTGAGGCCTTTACGAATAGCGTGGTTACGGCGGATCTGCATACATCCCAGCCTGGAGATATACTCGGCTACTATGAAATTGGCTTCACGGCAACCCGATGCAGACCACCGACACCCGTTATAATAATGAGTGGTATGTAGCGTATTTTGGAGTAGGCAGCACTACAGGCTGCGTTACAACAATCACCGCAGTTTACGTGGATATAAGCCCCTCGATTTGTAATCAGTGGGCCATTGGCTCGATATGTCTCACGATAAAACTGGATCAGTTATTCCCGCAAAACTGTTACATGCGCAAGAATTTTATTCAAAATAATTACGCATTGCCTAAACCTGGAAATTACGTACTTAAACCTTATGAGTCAAAGCTTTATGAGCGGTGGTTCATTTATGAAGGTGTGAGTAGAAACAGTATCCTTCTGGGCACGTCGAACGGAGGTGGCACCATTATCACCACTTGCTCTTTGGTCAATAACGATATTCTGGTGAACTTTGGTGAACTTTGGTGAACTTTGGTGAACTTTGGTGAACTTTGGTGAACTTTGGTGAGGTGTCCGAGGCGAAAGATTCGGAGCGCTTCAATATTGAATTTTTCGGGTGTACCAATCAGGCAGACAGCCGGCAGTTCAATGATACGGTATCTTTGAGCTTTCGCTCCGAACGTATTCGCGCCGATGGTGCCGCACTGCAAAACAATATCTGTGCAAATTGTGCCAAGGGCTTGCAGATTGCATTGAAGGATGGCGCCGGTAAACCCATCGATCTGTGGAAGCGATACAAGTTGTCCGGTAATGGTGCATCTACAGTCACTCCAATCGAACTGGTCTACGGCTTTATTGCGGAACTTCAGAGTAATCCGAATGAAAAGCTGGCAGGTGGCAAAATCGATGGTCAGTTGGTTTTTGAAACCATCGTCGAGTAACCGATTTTTTATCACTCAAAATCCTCCATAGCATATGCGTGGAGGCTTTTTTGTTGGTGTGTCGACATGAATAAGAATAGAGCTGTAGGACCATTCAACATTCCTGAACAGAATTGGATGACATCCGCTAATACCCCCGTCCTACGTTGCACTTCAAGCTCACGGTTGAATATTGCCAAAGTCACCCAAACGAAACGTAGCGCTTGTATGCCGCGTGGTTTGACCGATCCCCGACTCCAAACAAGGACGACTCCGTGCGTTGCATCCTTTCAAAACCCCACGCCCTGGCTGCAGCCATTTCTTTGGCCAGCGTTGCTTTTTCCAGTGCCCATGCCGCTTCGATCGAACTTGGAAGCGGTGATCAACTCGTGCTTCGAAAATCCACTCTCAGCACCAGCGAGGACAATGAGCCGGTGCTGCTGGTCAATGGTTCGGGTGCCAGCGCGAAACTCACCGACAGTTCGCTGACCACCACCGGACGCGCCAGTCATGCGGCGCAGGTGCAGGCCGGTGAACTTGAGCTCAATGGTGTGACGCTTACCACATCCGGCGCGAATGCATCGGCATTGGCGGTCAGTGGCGTCGAGAGCCAGGTCACAGTGACCGGCGGCACCCTGCAGACCGAGGGCCAGAATGCCCACGGGGTGATGTTGGGCAACAACGCCAGACTGGCGCTGGATAACACCGATATCAGCACCAAGGGCGCCGGCGCGCGCGGGGTAAATATTACCGGCAACGCAACCCTCGCCATGTTGCGCGGCAACATTGCCACCGAGGGCAACGCAGCCGATGGGCTTTATCTGCGCGGCACCAACGACCAGCAGCGGGCCAGTGTCTCTGTGGTAAACAGCGCGATCAAGACAGCAGGCCGCAGCGCCAAAGGAATCAATGCCAATCGCGACTCGCATGTGTCGCTGCAAAGTTCCAGCATTGATACCAGTGGCCAGACTGCCCATGGCATCTGGGCGGCCAGCTCGACCAGTCTGGTGCAGGCCAACGACGTCGGCATCACCACTCGTGGCACCAACGCTATCGGCGCATTTGCCCAGAGTAACTCAACGATTGACCTGCAAAAGGGATCGGTCGAGACCTTCGGCGACAGCGCCCACGGCCTCTATGCTGACGGCGCTTCGACGCTGAACGCCAGCGATGTCGACGTCCGGGTTCATGGCTTGAGTGGCGGTGTGTTCGCCGTAGGAACTGGCACGCAGATCGATCTGAAAAATGTTTCGATCAATGCCGACGGTGGCGGTGCTGGAGTCGTCGGCTACGGTCTGTCTCATGTCCAGGCGCAAGGTTTGAACATCAGCGCCGCGGGCCAAGGTTCTCGCGGACTGTTGCTGCAAGACGGTGCGAAGATGGGACTGGCCGACTCGCTGGTGCAAGTGCTGGGCGAAGACAGCGCCGGCGTTCGCTCGCTGTCGCAAGCGGGGCAGATCAATGCGCTGTACCTGCAGGAGTCGGCAATCATTGCGCAGCATGTGGCAGTCGATGTGTCCGGCGGCTTGCGCCTGGAATTGCTCGACAGTCGAGTCGAAGGTGAGCAAGTGCTGCGCACCAGCGTGCGTGAACTGGCCGACGGTAGCCAGGTGGATAACCAGCATGTATCGCTCGCAGCGGTCGGCTCGACGTTGCAGGGCGATATTCAGGTCGAAGCGCAACAGGTCGAGGTGACACTGCAAGAGCAGTCGCGGTTGCGCGGCTCGATCACCGGTCTGCAGCACCTGGGCCTGGACAACAGCCTGTGGCTTATGACCGCTGACTCGAACGTCGGCGAGTTGCAGTTGAACAAGGCGCATGTGGTGTTCGATCCATCCTTGTCCGGCACCTTCAAGACCCTGACCGTCAACGAAAACCTGAGCGGTAACGGCCGCTTTGACTTGAGCACCGATCTTTCGACCTTGAAGGGCGACTTGCTGCGGGTCAACGGGCAGACATCGGGTGAGCACACCCTGGTCATCGAGGATTCGGGACGCGATCCGAACGGTCCCGGGCAACAGTTGCGGGTGGTCGATGGCAGCGGTGGCAATGGCACGTTCGACCTCATGGGTGAGCACGTCGATGCGGGTGCCTTTCGCTATACCCTCGATAAACAGGGCGACGACTGGTTTCTGGTCAACTCCTCATCGATCGTACCGCCGGACACTCTCGATCCCAGGATTGATCCCGATCCCCGAATTGATCCCGATCCCAGGCCAGCTGACCTTTCCAAAGGCGCCAACGCCGCGATAGCTGCACAAACCGCCGGGGCGACGCTGTGGAGCGCGCAGATGAACGCCCTGGTCAAGCGTTTGGGCGAATTGCGCATGGGCAAGGACGAAGGTGGTATCTGGACTCGGGCCATCGGCCGGCGCTTCGATGTGAGTGAAGGTTCCAGCCGCGCATTCACGCAAAACGTCACCGGCATGGAAGTGGGCGCCGACAAGGCTTTTGCCCTCGGCGCCGGCAAGCTGTACGTCGGTGGCGTCGTCGGTGGCGCGCACTCGAACATGAACTTTGGCGAGGGCGCTTCGGGCGACATCGATAGCCGAATGTTCGGCGCCTACGCCACCTATCTGCACGACAGTGGCGTGTATGTCGATACGGTCGCCAAGTACAGCCGCTTCGACAACGAAATCAAGACCCCCACCAATCTCGGGCGCCCGGTGAAAGGTAGTTACACCAACCACGGGGTCGGCATGGACGTCGAAGTCGGGAAACACATTGCGCTGGAAAAAGGCTGGTTCGTCGAGCCGCAACTGGAGGTCACGGCGACCCACACCACGGGCGGCGACTACACCGCGACTAATGGTTTGCACGTGGATGCCGATGATATGAACTCACTGCAAAGCCGGTTGGGTTCATTGTTCGGCCGGCGCATGACGCTGGACAACGGGATTGAGGTGCAACCTTATGCCAAGGCGTCGTGGGTCACCGAACACGCAGGTGCCAGCACCGTTAGGGTCAATGACAATCGTCTCAAGGCACAAGTGCCGGGCGATCGTCTGGAGCTGGGTTTCGGCGGCATCGTGCAGATCAGCGAGCGCAGCAAGCTTGCCCTGGATGCCGAGTTCGCCAAAGGCCATGACATCAAGCAACCGTGGGGGCTGACGCTGGGTTATCGCTACCTTTGGTAAACGGGTACACCAGGCACTGCGACAGGTCTGGTGCGCGACAGGTTCATCGACCGTGGCTGGCCAGGCAAGAGGCGGCAGGCTGGTCACGGATATATTCGAGCAGGTTGCGCAAGTGGCCGCTGCTCAATGGCAAATCAATGATCCCGAGCAAGGGCAGTTCCAGTGTTCGGGCCACGATCTGCAAGGAGCGTCTTTGGTGATAAGAGTAACAGCCGACGATTACGAAATGCCGGGTTTTGCCCTGCCGGTGCAGCGCGTTCATGTGCTGCAGGTCGATCTGGATATCGCTGGAATATTTGAGCATTGCCACATCGAACTGTATGGCGCTCTGGGCGTTCATCGCCAGTGCGTGCGTAGTAGAAAAACAGTGTCGGATGCAATAGACACCCGCCTGGTTGGCACTGTTGTGAGCAGCGTGAGCCAGGATGGCATTGTCTTCGATCAAGAGCATTTTCAATGCGGAACCCTTCATGACAGTGGGCCGGGTGGCTGGAAAAACACCCTAGGCTGCACTCGCGGATCTCCTTGAAGGGTTTGCCTGAATGTTGCGTAGGACAAATCTGTTGATGCAGACCGTTTGGTCCTACGTGCTGACGACACGCGTAGAGCGCCGCTGCTGATCCGCTTTACCCCTGTTTGGTTTGGTTCGGGAAACGCTTGTTTTGACCAGTTATTTGCGCGTTGTCTTTTTCACAAAATGGCTATGGCTGACATGGGTTTTTCCAGGCGCCATGGCGCATGCCCAACCGGCGCAGTTACAGTTGCTTGTGCAGACGCCGGTGATCGCGCCGATTGTTGACTTCAGCCCGGCGATCCGCACATGGCTGGGTCAACACCCCGTGTTGCGCGTCGGTGTCTGGGGCGAGGGTTTTGTACCGTTCGACATCGGTTTTGAAACCGACAAATTCGAAGGCGTCGCGGCGGATTACCTCGGCGTGTTGCGTAACACCCTGGGTTTGACCGACGTGCGCATTTTTCGCTACCACAGCCGGCAAGAGGCCGAGATGGCTCTGGTGGCCGGCAATCTGGAGCTTTTGGCGATCTACTCCAGTCACTCGGGGGAACGCGAAGGTATAACCACCTCCAATCCTTACCTGCTCAATCGCGCGGTGATCGTCAAGCGTACCGGCGACAGCTTGAAGGGACTGGATCGAATGAGCGGGCAGCGACTGGCGTTTCGCAATGATCGAAAACTGTACCAGCGTTTGAAAACGCACTACCCGGAGGCCATTCTGCTACCCCGTAGCTCAGACTTCGATGCCTTGTCGGCGCTGGTCGACGGCCAGGCGGATGCGACCTGGAGTAATGCGGCGTCAGCTGATTTCCTGATCAAGAGCACCTTCTACAACGGCGTCCATATTGCCGCTGACGCCCTGCAACCCGACATAAATTTTGCCTTCGCCGTCAGTGCCGGTAACCCTCGACTGCTGGAGGCCGTTAACCGCACGCTGGAAGCCATCCCGCTGGCCGGGCGCCTGCGCATCACCAACCGCTGGGACTTGGCCGCACGCTACGTGCAGTCGCCTTCGATACTTGACCTCTGCGAGCAGGAGCAGCAGTGGATCGCCCAACATCCGAAGGTCAAAGTCGCCGTCAGCGGAAGCTACGCACCGATGACGTTCTATGACGAGCAGGGTGTTCACCGAGGTTTGACCGCCGACGTACTGCAGCGAATTTCCCAGCGTACCGGCCTGCGCTTGGTGATGGTGCGCACCAACAGTGTCACTGACATGCTCGAGCGGTTGCACGACGGTTCGGTGGGTGTGATTGCTGCATTGGGTATCGGGCAGGAGCCGACCGACAGACTGCGGTTCAGCCGGCCCTATGCAGTCAATCCGTCGGTTCTGGTCAGCCGTCTCGAGCCGGAGGACTTGAAAGAGGTCAGTGACTTCAATGGCCGTGCCATCGCCGTCGTCGCCGGCAACGCGCTGATTCCCTGGTTCCGCCAACATTACCCGCGCATCGCCTTGGTGCCGGTCGAGAGCACTGTGCGCGGCACGGAAATGCTCATCGAAGGTGATGTAGACGGGGCGATCAACACCCGGATTGGCGCCGAATATTTCATCAAGAATTTTTACCCCGATCAGTTGGCCATCCGCGCTTCCGTGGGGGCCGGCCCGGCCCGTATCGGCCTGGCGGTGCGAGATGATCAGGCGATCCTGCTCAACATCATCAACAAGGCCTTGCTCGACATTGCACCGGAAGACCTGCAATACATGACCGAGCGCTGGCGCAGTCACGCCACGCCACCTGTGGCCAGCTCCTGGACCAATTATCGTGGCTTCGTCTACAAGGTTTTGGGCGTCGCTTTTCTGTGCGTGGTGCTGTTTTGCATCTGGAACCGATACCTGCGCCTGCAAATCACCCAGCGTCAGGCGGCCGAACGCAAACTCAAGGATCAACTGGAGTTCACCCGAACCCTGATCGATGGCTCTCCAGTGGCGCTGTATGTCCGCGACCATGAGGGACGATTGCTGCAGTGCAATCAGTCTTACCTGGATTTTCTGCAGACCGAGCGGCATATCGTCGACGGCAAGAAGTTGCGTGATACACCGTTGATAACTCCGCATTTCAACGAGCGTTACCAGCAGTTCTACGAGCGTACCCTGTTGGAGGGTGAGCCGACATTTGCCGATATGGAGGTGCAGGTCTGCGGCCAGGCGTACCGCATCTATCACTGGACTTTGCCGTTTCGCAACGCCGACGGGCAGGTGATCGGCGTCATAGGTGGCTGGATCGACCTGACCGAGCGTGAGCAGATTCTTCAGGAGCTGCGCCATGCCAGGGACACCGCGGATGCGGCGAACCGTTCGAAGTCGGTGTTCTTGGCCAGCATGAGCCATGAAATCCGCACCCCGATGAACGCCATCATCGGCCTGCTGGAATTGCTCCAGCGGCGTGGTGGTAGCGCCGAGCAAGTGCGCGAAGCCGTGGACGTCGCTCACGAGTCGGCGCAGGCGCTGCTGTCGTTGATCGGCGATATCCTCGATCTGTCGAAAATCGAATCGGGGGCGATGAAACCTTCGCCGCGCCCGACCGATCTGCCCAAGCTGATGAACTCGGTGTTCAAGCTGTTCGAAACCAGCGCGCTGAACAAAGGTCTGGAGATCGACCTGGTGTTGGAGGTCAGGCACCCGCATATCCTGATCGACTCGCTGCTGTTGAAGCAGATCGTCTCCAACCTGCTGAGCAATGCCATCAAGTTCACGGAACAGGGCAGTATCGAGATCGCGGTATTCGATGCCGTACAGGCGCCGCAGGACGGGGTAGGGCAGTTCATGATCCAGGTGACCGATACCGGTCATGGTTTATCGAAAGCCCAGCAACTGGAGGTTTTCGAGCCGTTCATCCAGACCAGCCACGGCAGTGCGACCCAGGGCGGGACGGGGCTTGGGTTGAGCATCTGTCGACGGCTGGCGGAATTGCTCGGTGGCGAGTTGCAACTTGAAAGCGAACCGCAAGTTGGCTCTACCTTCAGTCTTGTGTTCAACGGCGTGCTTTGCGAAGAACCGCAAATGCCTGAAGAAGCGTCAAAGGCGCCCATGCCGGGGCGCTCGCTGCATGTACTGGTGGTGGATGATCACGCCGCCAATCGCTTGCTGTTGTGTCAGCAACTGGAGTTTGCCGGCCATCGTGCGGAGGAAGCGGAAGACGGCTCGCGGGCGCTGTTCATGTGTCGACACGCGGACCCGGCGTTTGATCTGGTGATCACCGATTGCAACATGCCGAACATGGACGGCTTCGAATTCACCCGACACTTGCGTGTGGGGGAGCGTGAACAGCGGTTGCCGGCATGTCCGGTCTTTGGCTTGACCGCCAATGCCCAGACAGAAGTGGTCAAGCATTGCTTGCGGGCGGGCATGAATGACTGCCTGTTCAAACCCTTGTCCCTGGACCACTTGCTCAACCGCATCCAGTTGGCCTTCCCCGACCGAGCCATGCCGTTTTCCGCCGAAGCGCTGGCCAAGGTCAACGGGCTGGGTGCCGAGGCGCATGCGACCTTCATTGAGCAAGTCGTGCGCAGCAATCGGGAGGATCGGCTGTTGCTCGATGTGCTGATCGCCGAGAGCGATCTGCCGGAACTGGCGCGTCTGGCCCACAAGATCAAGGGGGCGGCGAAAATCATCGATGCCCACGAAGTGGTGGGCGACTGTCGACGGTTGCAGGCGTTCGCCGAGCAGCATCAGGAAGAGAACTGCCTGGTGCAGGTGCACCACTTGAAGCAAAACCTTCTGCTACTGGAAGAGGCATTGCTGGGAGAATAGTAGAGCGATGTCCTACATTGTTTAACTGATCGGCATCAAACGTTGAGCAATTTTGTGATGCAGGATCAATTCAGCTATTTACCTGCGGGTGGCTCTGGTCTTTACTTTGTGAAGTCCTCCTCAACCTCCCGGTGATTCATGCGTAAACAACTGATGTTCGTTCTGGCGTTGGCATCCATCAGTGCGCAATGCCTGGCAGCGGCGCCCGCACCCTATGCGGGGGTTTTGCATTTTCAGGGTTTTCTGGTCGAGGGCGGTTGCGGTTTGTCGACGCGCGAGGCGGCGGCGTGGGGCAATACCACAGCCACGGCCAGCGCGCGGGAGAATGTTGGTTGTGAACAAAGCATGCATCTGCGGCAAGTCAACTTCGCCGAGCAGACGCAAACCTTGACCGGGGGCGTAACGGAACTGGCGCGTCTGTGGCAGAGCGGTGTGCTGATCATCGAGCACAGCTGAGGCGGCTTCGATCCGGATGACGAGCAAAAAAAACTGCAGCGATGCAGTTTTTTTGTATCGAGGGGAAAGCTCAGGCCAGGCCGTGGCGCTTGGCGAATTCCGCCAGTTCGACAATGCTCTCGATCTTGAGTTTTTCCTGCAGTCGGGTCTTGTAGGTGCTAACGGTCTTGTTACTGATGTGCAGTGACTCGGCGATTTTCATGTTGGTCAGGCCGGCCGCCAGACAGCGCAGCACGTTCATTTCCCGAGGCGACAGTTTCTTCACCGCATCGTCTTCGTCCGAGCTGAAGTCTTCCTCGCGTACCGAGTCGATGGTGTCTGCCTTGAACCAAGTATAGCCATCCTTGATGGCCAGGCACGCGTTAAGCAGTTCGCCCATGGTGCCTTCTTTGCTCACATAGCCCGAGGCGCCATCCTGCAGGCAGCGCTGGGGCAGTCGGGCATTCTTGGCTCCGGTAAAAATAAGAATCCTGGGCCTGGGGGTGATGCACGACAGACGCTTCATCACACTCAAACCGTCCAGTTGAGGAATATCGACGTCGAGAATGACCAAGTCAGGTTTCAGTTTACGCACCCCATCAATTGCGAGAATGCCGGTGGTGGCATCGCCGACCACTTCGAAACCTTGTCCATGAAGAAGGTTAGTGACCGCCAGGGTAACGATTTGATGGTCGTCAACGACTAAGACTTTCATTGTTTCTCTCAGCGGGTAGAAAAAATAAGTGTTCAACAACAGCAATTAAATAAAGTGCCATCATTCTCGTTGCGAAGCCAGATCAAAACAAGGGTCAATAATGCGGCTCGCTGAAATTAGTTATCGGTCAGGGCACGGTTTTAATGAGCGAATCCGCGTATGTATAGTGATTTATATCATTAAAATAATATTCTGTAGTACCAATCCTACATGGATGTAGCTGTTGATCTGACGGGCGATCTGGACTGCTCCTACAATGTTTTTTAAAGCGGCGAATTAATCTAGTTTTACCTGCCAACGCAGGACTAAATTAATCGAACGGATCTGGTCCCATGAAAAAACTTTCCTTTATCGCTCTCGCCATCGCTGCCGCTGCTGCAATGTCTTCCACTGCCAACGCTGCAAGCGGCACCCTGCAATTCACAGGTAACCTGACTGCCGCCAGCTGCACCGTGACTCCTGGTGGCGATGCCTCCGGCACCGGCAACAACATCGTTGTCGACATGGGCAGCGTTTCGTTTGCCGACCTGGAAACCGCCGCTCCTGGCAACGGATCGGTAGGCGTTGCCGTTACCGACCTGAGCTTCGATATCGGCTGCACCGGCGTTGGCGCCTATGACACCGTGGTCATGAACTTCGACCCGCAAGCCGGTTCGGGCCGTGACACTTCCGATGCCCGTCTGTTGGCCCTGTCTCCTGGTGGTGCAGCTGGCGCCGCTATCGCCGTTGTCGATGGCAGCCGCAACATCATCGACATGTCCAAGGATCCGGAAGTTCGTGCAGCCCTGACTGTTAACGCATCAACCGGTGCCGGTACTGCCAAGATCGATCTGGCCGCTGCTTACCTGCGTACTACTGGCGCACAAACTCCAGGTGCTGCAAACGGTAGCCTGCCATTCGTTCTGACCTACGAGTAAGTTGCTGTTGCCACTGCCGGATGCAATGCCAAAGGGCGTGCGTCCGGTAGTGCATTTGTTTTTTTATTATATGGGCGAGTGATGCTGTCGCTAGATGTCGATGTAGTCAACGAAATCATCGGGATCTCGTATTTTTTAAGATTAGTTGCAGGGAAATATTCTGCGTCGGCAGATGTTTGATTTTTGTCGGGTTAATTGGTTAGAGGGTTGTTATGTGTAAGCGCAGTTTGAAAGCACTGTTCTGTTTATTGCCTTTGGTGTTTTTTTCCAGCGCCGAGGCAGGTATTACCCTAGGGGCGACGCGCATTATCTTCGAAGCCAAAAACAAAGAAGAAAACATCACGGTACGCAACGAAAGTGACAAACCGATCCTCCTGCAATCGTGGCTGGATAATGGGAGGGAAGAAGATTCGGCGGTGCCATTCGCCGTGACACCACCTCTGACAAAAATGACCGCCAATGGTCAGCAGTTGTTGCGGATCCTGTACAAGGGCGCGGGTTTGCCTCAGGACCGCGAGTCGGTGGTCTGGCTCAGCGTGCAGGAAATCCCCGCCAGCGTAGAAGGTAAGAACACCCTGCAAATCGCTGTTCGCCAGAAGATCAAAGTGTTCTATCGCCCGGCCGGGCTGACCGGAGAAGCCAAGGACGCCGCTGGCAGCCTGCAATGGAGACTGGAAAACGGCGGCAAGCAACTGAGCGTCTACAACCCGAGTGCCTTTCACGTTTCGATGGTGCAACTGCTGGGCGAGAAACTCGAGTACAGCAACCTGGTCGCCGAGCGATTCATGATTGCCCCCGGTGAACGCAAAACTTTCGATGTCAACAACGGCGGCTTCAATGTCGGCGCCGCGTTCAGTTTCCGCAGCATCAATGACTGGGGTGGCCAGGAGTTGTACCACACCAAGTTGCAGGCGGCTGCCAGCACTACCGCGACACGGGCTGACGCTCAGTAAGTTCCCGCCTTCGCTCCCTTGACGCCATCCGGATGTTTCTCCTGAAACACCCGCTGGCCGGGCTTCGCCTTGAAAAAATGAATCCAGGTTTCTGTCATGCGTATACGCCAGCCTTGCCTCGCCAACTCTTCCCAGCGTTCTGCCCAACCGTCGCGGCTTTCACACTTGAGACTGGCTGTTGCCCTGGGGATTGTAGTGCCAGGATTCGCCGGGGCGGTCGAAGGCGAAAGCGGCGGCCCGGTGACGTTCAACACGTCATTCATTCAAGGTCTGGGGCAGCCTGCGGACCTCAAGCAATTCATCGAAGGTAACAGCGTATTGCCGGGAACCTACCGGGTGGACATCTACGTCAACCGCAGCTTGAGCGGCCGGCAGGACATTACTTTCCTGAAACAGGATGACGGTGATGTCACGCCTTGCCTGACATTAACGATGCTGCGCCAGTTCGGCGTAGATATTGATCGGCTGATCGCCGAGGGCACCTTGAGCGCCTATGCCGATCTCGACAGCTGCGTGGACGTCAAAGCGCTGATCCCGCAGTTCGTCAGCGAGTACGAAGCCAATTTCTTGCGCCTGTATCTGAGCGTTCCCCAGGCGATGATGAGCCGCTCGGCGCGCGGTTATGTCGACCCTGCGCTGTGGGATGAGGGTGTCGCGGCGGCATTTGTCGACTACGGCTTGAACACTAGCCGACGCAAGAACGATTATTCGACCACTGACAGCTTGTCCGCCAATTTGCGCAACGGTCTCAACATCGGTCCCTGGCGCCTGCGCAACGAGTCGAGCTATTCCAAAAGTACTGCCAGCCCCGGCTTGTTCAACAGCAACCGCACCTATGCGCAACGCGATATCACCTCGCTGCGCAGTCAGTTGACCGTCGGCCAGACCTATTCCGATTCGGAGATCTTTGACAGCGTGCGCTACAAGGGCGCTCAACTGGGCTCCGACCTGGCGATGCTGCCGGACAGCGAACGCGGCTATGCGCCAGTGATCCGCGGCGTGGCCAACAGCAACGCAACGGTGGAAGTGAAGCAGAACGGTTTCAGTCTCTACACTACGACAGTGTCGGCAGGCCCGTTCGAGCTGACAGACATTTATCCGAGCGGTTCTAACGGTGACCTGGAAATCACCATCACTGAAGCTGATGGCCAGGTTCGCAGCTTTACCCAGTCGTTTGCCTCGCTGCCAATTCTGGTGCGTCGCGGTGCCTTTCGTTACAACCTCGATCTGGGGCAGTTCGACGCTTTGAATGAAGACGCCGACTCGCCGCTATTCGGTACTGGCAACCTGGTCTATGGCCTGACGGACAACATGTCGACCTTTGGCGGGTTGATGCTCAGCGACGGCTTCAGCGCCACCAACATCGGAGCCGGTTTCAACACTCCGGCGGGGGCGATCTCGGTCGACGCCACCCAGTCCAGCAGTTCGACTCGACTCGGCAAAAACATCGGCCAGAGTTTGCGTTTTCTCTACAGTAAGACCCTGAATCTGACGGGAACAACGTTTACCCTGGCCGGTTATCGCTACTCGACTGAAGGCTATCGGACTTTCAGCGAGCACGTCGATGATGAAAATCGCGAGCCCGATGAGCGGGTGCGTGGCCGTGCCAAGGCGCGTTTCAATCTCACCGCCAACCAAGTGCTGGGCGACGGCTTCGGGTCGTTGTACCTGTCTGCCAGCGATCAGACTTACTGGAATCTGCCGGGTCAGACCCGCACCCTGCAGGCCGGTTATTCCAACCATTGGGGGCGGGCGAACTATTCGTTCGACGTCACGCATACCCGCTTTGCCGACAGCCAGAGCGCCTATCCCAGCCAGGGCAATACGCGCAGTCGCGATGCCCAGGCGACGTTCAGCCTGTCGTTCCCGCTTGGCGATGATGCCCGTGCACCGCGTGCCAGCTTCAGCGCTGCCCACGACGCCAGCGGCACCAATTCAAGGGCCAACATCGGTGGTTACGTGGCGGGGCGCGATGACCTGAACTTCTCGCTCGGCGGCAGTCGCGGTGTCACCGGTGAGTACAGCGGTGATGGCCAGATCAATGCCAAGACGCCTTACGCCAGTTTGGGTGCCGGTTATAGCCAGGGCAGAAACTACAAGACCGCCAACCTCAGTGCGCGTGGTTCCGTGGTGGCCCATGGCGGTGGCGTCAACTTCGGTCAGCCGGTGGGCGAAACCTTCACCCTTGCGCAAGTCGAGGACACTCCTGGCGTGCAGGTCGGACGTTACGCCGGGGTCAAGACCGGGTCGAACGGCTACGCCATCATCCCAAACACTCAGCCTTATCGCGGCAACTTCGTGAGCCTCAATACCCAGGACCTGGGCGCCGATATCGAACTGGAAAGCACCAGCCAGCAGGTCATTCCTCGCCGTGGCGCGATCACCAAGGCCACGTTCAAGGCGAAAAGTGGCATGCGCATGGAAGCGACCTTCAACTACCCCGCCGGCAAGGTCCCGTTTGGCGCGATCGTCGAAGACGAAGAGGGCCAGCAATTGGCGATCGTCGACCCTCGCCAGACGGCGTTATTGCTGGTTGAAAAGAACGAAGGAACGCTGGTGGTTAAGTGGGCCGACCAGCGCTGCACGGCGCAGTATGCGATGAGTGAGAAAGTCGCGGGTGAGAATTACCAGAGCAAAATCCTGACCTGTCAGTAACGAGGTTTTCAGGGAGGTTTTGTGGGGGCTTTCTCACTCCAGTATCGCTTTAAGTCCTACATTCAGGGCGGAGCGTTCCTACCATCGAACCCTTTGGAGGCTGGTATCTTCTTGCGTACTGCAGGGAAGCAGCCCCTACCATTTCCACGAGTAATGCCTGTATGAAAAAAATCTCCTTATTAGCACTGACCATCGCAGCCAGCGCCGTGTTGTCCGGCTCCGTACACGCCGCCAGCGGTACGCTGCAATTCAACGGTGAACTGAACAACGCCAGTTGCACGGTGACCCCCGGAGGCGACGCCAGTGCGGGTAACGGCAGCAACATTCTGGTTGATATGGGTGACGTTTCCTTTGCTGATCTGGAAGTGGCTTCGCCGGGAGTTGGCAATGTCGGCGTGGCGGTGTCCGACCTCAACTTCGATATCGGTTGCCCAAGCGGTGTCGGCGCGTTGAGCTCGGTGATCATGAACTTCGATCCGAACACCGGCAGCGGTCTGGACAGCGTCGACGGTCGTCTGCTGGCGCTGTCACCGGATGGTGCCAGCGGTGCGGCGATTGCGCTGGTCAATAGCGCCAACGACATCATCGACATGTCCAGCGCACCGAGTATTTCGGCACCGCTGAGCATCGACCAGGATGGCGTGGGAACGGCGAACATCGCACTGCGTGCGACCTACCTACGCACTGCGGGAGCCGAAGTGCCTGGTGCTGCCAACGGCAGCCTGCCGTTTGTCCTGCGCTACGAGTAAGTACCTCCCCATGAACGAAAAGGCTGGGTTTTTACACCCAACCTTTAACGTACCTCTGGACCGTCGACCGGGTGGCTTACCAGTTGTAGCGATAACCAACTGTGACAGCCATCGGCTGTTCGATGCCGTGGCCCTTGGTGTAGGAGCCTTCGACATAGAAGTTATGATTTTCGGCGGTGCTCACCATGATGCCGCCGCCAATCTCGGCCCGCGAACCCGGCAGACGACTGTCCAGTTTCGTACCGCTGACCTTCACGTTGCTCTTGCCCGCATGCTCGGTGATCCAGGTTGCCTTGGCGTAGGGCTTGACGGTCACGCCGTTGTCCAGTTTCAGATCTCGGCCGACGATACCGCCGATCCGGCTCTGCACCGAGAGCATCGCGTCCTGCTCGACCTTCAGGCCATTGCTAGCGGTGTAGCGACCACCGCTGATGCGCGCCACTTGCACCCCAACCTGAGGCTCGACGAACCAGCCCTTGTCCAGATCGATGTGCTTGCCCATTTGCACGTCGGCGCTCACCGCATTGTTTTTGAAACGTGCCTTGACCTTGTTGCCGACGTTGCTGGTGATGTTGATGTCGTTGTCCAGGCGGCTGTACTTGACCACGCCGTCGACATACAGACCGCTGCGGTCCAGATAGCTGGCGTAGGTGCCCAGCGTGGTGCTGTCGATGGTGCCTTTGCTGCCCTCGCCGAACGACTGCTTACCCGAGCCTTGGCCGAACAGGCCGCCGACGTACAGCGTGCCGTTGGCGAAATCCATTGCCTTGTCCGCACCGACTTCCATGCCGTTGATCTGCTGGTCAAAGGCGCGACTGGCGCCGCTGTCCAGATGCTGCTCGACGCCGTAACCGCGAGCCCAGACGCCACCCTGATCATTGCCCGAGCGCAGTTCACCGAAGTGTCCGGTGGTGGCGCTCATTTGTGCGCTTATCAATGCCGCACCTGCCGCCTGATTGGCGATGGCAGCGTTGGCGCCTTTACTCAGGGATTGTGCCTGAGGACGTTTCGCGGGTGGGGCCTGCTCAGCAGGACTCGCAGGAAAATCCGGCGCCACCGGATCGGCAGGAACGGCCGGATCAACCGGATCAACCGGTTCAGCCGGATCGGTCGGATCGGTCGGATCGGTCGGATCGGTCGGATCAACCGGAGTAGTCGGCGTTTGCGGCTCGTTGATCTGGTTTTCAGGCTGTGTATCGGACGCGTTCATCAGGACCCAATCGTCACCCACATGCTGCAATTCATAGCGGAACGCACCGGCATCCACGGTTTGCCCGTAGAGGCTGAAATCGCCAGTGCCGCCGACGCCATCCACCAGGGTCAACGCCTGCGCGTTGCTCGGTGCATTACCCGAATCCTCGATCACCAGCGTATGACTGCCGCTGACCGTATCCATCAAACGGATTTGGTCACCCTTTTGCGCCGCCAGGTCGGTGTTCAGCGCAAACGTACCGTTGCCGGTCAGCGGGCCTTTGACGAACAGGGTATGAAAACCACTGGCGGCCGGATTGGCGAAGGTGACTTTGCCGTCGATGTGGCTCGCCATCCCCAGGATTGCGTCGCCCTTGAGCTGCAAGTTGCCACCCTGGTTGATGGTGGTATCGCTGGCTTCGGCGCGATCGGCCATGACCATCGAGCCGCCCTGATTAACGGTGGTGTTGTGAATTGTGGTGCCTGCGTTAATCTCGAACATGCCGCCGTCGTTGATCACGGTATCGACTGCCGAACCGCTGTCGAACACCGACATGTAGCCACCGCCATTGACGGTTGTGTCTTGGGCACGGCCGTTTTCATATACAGTCATGTCGCTGTTGCTTACCTGGGTATTGCGGGCAGTCCCGTTGTTGTACACCCACATGGCGCCACCGTTGAGCATGGTATCGCTGGCCCGCCCGTTTTGTGCAACGTCCAGGTTACCGCCATAGACCGTCGTGCGCAGCGCCGTGCCCGAGCCAACCACAACCATCTGCCCCTTGATCAGCAGGCTGTCATACGCCGAAGAGCTGTCATTGAGCTCCAGCCATCCGTTGTTGCCATCGATGGTGGTGCCGATCGCGGAGCCCAATTCCCAGATCCGCAAGCGGCCATTGGTCACCGTACTGTCGACGATGGCGCCGCCGGAGCCGACCTGGACCGAGTGACCATCGTCCATCACCATATTGGACTGGTGCGAAGTCAGGCATTGGGATTGCTCGCAACTGGCACCTGACGCCTGTTCAGCCGCCAGCACCAACATAGCACCTGACATCGAAACACGAGAAAACCTTACTAACCTAGACATGACATCCGCCGACTGCGTGTGAGAGAGATCTAGATTCTCCAGATGCGCAGTGGACGGGTAACGTAGGAGATTCCCAAGTTTTTGTGGGAAGAGTCCTACAAGATCAGCCGTTGATGTAGGCCCGGATGCTGTCCTGCAGGTGCTGCATTTGCGTGTCGAAACCCTCTAGCATGCGGTTCAGATCCCCTGTCGCAAGCGATTCGTGGCAGCCCTGTTCAAGCTGTTCGCACGCACTGATCAGCGGCGTTGCATGGATGATCCGCGCACTGCCGAGGATCTTGTGGCAGCAGCGTGCGGTGGCGTTCAGATCGCCGGAGGCGTACAGCCCGTGCAGCGCGTCGAAGTCCTCCTGATTGGTGCGCAGCACCGTGCCCAGCAACTGACAAGTCAGCGCGGCATCGCCGGCCGTGATGTCCGTGACCTTGGATAGATCGAAGCTCGGCGCACTGGCCTGCCGACCGAGTTCGGCATCGCGCAGGTACCGTTCCAGCACCTTTCGCACCACCGGTTTGAACAGGCAGTTGTTCATTCCGGCCTCGAGGCAGTTGTGGATTTCCTCGGGCTGGGCATTCGCGGTCAGTCCCAGCACATGGGTCGGGGTGCGACCTTCGGCAGCTTCGATGGCGCGCAATTGGCGAGTCATCTGGTCGCCGCACATGTGCGGCATGTTGCTGTCGGTAATCACGTAATCAAATGCGCCGTCGCTCCAGGCACGCAGGCCTTGCAGGCCGTCTTCTGCGCATGTCACGCGCATGCCCAGCGACTCCAGCTGGCGCTGGAGCACTACACGATTGAACTCGTGATCTTCAACGATCAGCACGTTGCGGGTCGGCAATGGCGGCAGGTTTTCGCTGTCGATTTCCTGCGCTGCCGTCTCGCCCTCGACCAGCGCCACGTTTAGATCGAAGGTGAAACACGAGCCTTGTCCTGGCGTGCTCTCGCATTGCAATTGGCCACCCATCAGTTGCGTCAGTTGCTGACAAATCGCCAGGCCAAGCCCGGTTCCGATGCGGGTTTCAGTGTCTTTGTCCTGAAACTGCGTGTAGGGCTGGAACAGGCGCTGGCGCTGTTGCTCGTTCATGCCGATTCCGGTGTCTTGCACAGCCAACCGCAAATGGGAGAGCGGAGCGTCGGTGCTCAGGTTCAGCTCGACCGTAACCGTACCCTGGGGCGTGAACTTGATCGCATTGCTTAGCAGGTTTGACAAAATCTGCCGGAAGCGCAGCGAGTCCAGTTGGACCGCACTGTCCGGGCCGTGGCAGGCCAGGCGCAAATCAACGTTTTTCTGCTGGGCCAGACTGGCAAAACTCTGGATCACCGTGCTCGCCAGGCGTTGCGGGTGGCAGCTGCTGCTGTGCAGTTCGAATTTTCCGGACTCGATTTTTGACAGGTCGAGAATCTCGCCTATCAGTTCCATCATGCCGCCGGCGGACTTCTGCGCGATATCGAGAAGTTCGCGGTCGGAGCATTTGTCCTGCAGCAATTCGAGGACGCCGATCAGCGCGCTCATCGGCGTGCGGATTTCGTGGCTCATCACCGCCAGGAAATGGCTTTTGCCGCGATTGGCGGCTTCGGCCTGGTCCTTGGCCTGATGAAGGGCGTGTTGCAGGTTCTGCTGTTCGGTCAAATCGATCCAGCCACCGATGACACCGGTCATGGTGCCGTCGGAATCGCGGTAGGGCAGGGCCCAATGGTAGATGTGGCAAGGCTTGCCCTTGACGGTCATGGTGAAGTTGGCGAAAGACGCCTCGCCGTTGTCGAGGGTGGCGCGGTGGATGCGTTTGTAGTGATGGGCATCGTTGACCGGGATGATGTCGGCCTCGATCAAACCCTTGTTCAGTACCTGATCGAGCTCGACATCCAGCGATTGCAGGTAGGCACGGTTGCACGTCAACAGCAAGCCCTGCCGGTCGCGCACGTAGATGGGGTTTGGCGTGCCATCCACCAGCACTTTCATGAACACTAATTGGTCGTTCAAGGCCTTCTGCGCTTTCTTTCTTTCGGCAATCTGTCGGCGCAGACCGAAGTTCCAGGCAAGGATTACCAGCAGCACCGTGACCAGCCCGAGCACCGCACGGTAGAACCAGGTTTTGTAGGCGCTCCACCCCCCCTGGCTTTCCTGCGGGTTTTGCCAACGATTCGCCAGATCACTGAACTCATCGGGCGGAATGTCGAGCAAGGCTTTGTTGAGTATCGACACCAGTTCGATGTTTTGTTTGCCAGTGGCAAAGCCGATCAGCGCGGGTTGCGAGCCGATCACCGAGTCGATTTGCAGGCGTGCGCGAAAGAAGCGGTCGATCAGGTAAGCGGCGCCGAGTTGGGGTTGGAGAACGCCATCGACGCGCCCCTCGGCGAGCAGTTCGTAGGTTTCTATCGGGGTATCGACTTCCATCACCCGAATGTCCGGCCATTCGCGCGCCAGCCAGTTGGCGGCGGCCGAGTCCTTGATGATTGCCACCTGTTTACCCTTGAGCCCGACAAGGCCCGGGTGCTCGGGTTGCTGGCGGGTTACCAACACAAACGGGTTGACCACGTAAGGCCGTGTGAAGGCGAGGCTGCGTTCACGTTGCTCGCTGTAGGTCATGGCGCCAATCAGACTGACCGGGTCCCTCTGGGTGCGACTGCTCATGGCTTCGATGGACGTGATTCTGCTCGGGCGGAAAACCAGGCCAGTGCGGTCATTGATCATTTCCAGCAAGTCAGCTGCCATGCCGCGCAATTCACCCTGTTCGTTGAAAAAACTGTAGGGCGAGTACAGGTCGTTGGCCAGTACGTCGATTCGCGGATGATCCTTGATCCATTGTTGCTCGGCAGGCGTCAGTTGCAGGCGGGTGTAGCCCAGTTTCGGATTGGCACTGATGCCCCAGCGACGCGCAATTACGTCACGTTCCTGAGGCGGGATTTTCGCCAGCACACTGTTGATCAGATTCAGTAACCGCGGGTCCTGGCGGTGCACGGCAAAACTGAAACCCAGGCCTTCAGAGTCGCGCTGGATGGTTTGTTTCAGATTTTGCTGGTAACTGCGTTCAAGCAGATATTGCGCGGAAATCGCATCGGTCAGCAGGACGCTGCCTTTGTTGTAGGCCACGTGCCCGAGGCCATCTTCGGTGGAATGCACCGGCTTCACTTTTCGTCCGGGAAAAAGTAAGGTGACCCGCTCCTGGGTCATCCAGTCCGGATCGAACAATACCGTGGTGTCAACGGGTAGTTCGTTGTTTGGCCAGTGGGTGCCGAAACGACTGATCAGAACAGCCTGGTCGTAGGCGTAGGGTGCGCTCAGGCGCAAATCGTCGTAGGCCGCATCCAGTCGATTGATCCGCGGCACCAAGTCGACTTCCGCATTTTGCAGGGCGATCAGCGCTTGCTGCTGACTGGCGAAACGCTCGATCTGCAAGCGCACACCCAAGGCTCGTGCCATCACGTCGAGGTAGTCGGCGGACAGGCCCTCGTAGTCTTTCTGGTTGGCAGTCATGTCCAGCGGCGGGCGGTCTGGCAGATACACACCAACCCGTAACGTACTCTTGTTCTTGAGCCACTGGCGCTGCTCGGTATTGAAGGTCGGTTGCGCGTGACTGTCGGCGGCGCGGCTGAACAGGGTCAGGGGGGCGGCTGACGCGATCAGCATCAGCGTCAGGGTGAGTACACCCAGCAATATTTGGCAGGTGCGCTTCATGGTTCAGACCAGATTATTGCGTTTAGCGAACTCGATCAGCTCCAGCAATGTGCCCGCGTTGAGTTTATGCATCAGGCGGGTTTTGTAGGTGCTGATGGTCTTGTTGCTCAAAAGCATGTCTTCGGCGATCTGCTTGTTGGTCTTGCCCAGGGCGAGGCCATGCAACACCTTGAGTTCACGACGGGACACACCGCTGAGCATCTGCGCATCGTTCTGCGCGAAATCGCTTTGGCGCACCGAGCTCAGGGCGCCGATGGGGAACCAGGTCTTGCCATTGGCAACAGCCTTGAGTGCACTGGCGATTTCCGTGGGATCGTCGACTTTCGACAAAAATGCCGATGCCCCGGCCCTCAGGCATTGCGCTGCATACGCTTGGCTTTTCAGCCCGGTGTGAACCAGCACATGGGCCGAACTGCCGGCGATACGCAACCGGTCAATCACGGCCATGCCATCGAGTTGCGGAATGTCGAGATCGAGCACGATCGCATCGGGCTTGAGCTCGAACGCCTTGTTTAGCGCATCGACACCGTTATCGCACTCGCCGACGATCTCATGACCTTCCCGGGCCAGAATCATCCCGATCGCCATGCGCACCACTGCGTGATCATCGACCAGTAACACTTTCATCGATCAGCCCCTCATGCCCTGTTTCAGCATAGCCCCGCAGCCAAAAACAACCCGGCGGAGCTGATGCGTGGCTTGGCGTTGTAAAAAGAGGCGCGAATCCTACGTGGTTTGTGTGGGTATGCAAGACTGGTTGCGGGCGCCCAACAAAAAGATCACGGCCTTCGTCAGCCCCTGCAGTATTCGTTATAGGAGCTGCCGAAGGCTGCGATCATTTATTTTTTGCTCTATCAGCGACCCAGAGCGTTCAACACCTGATGAGCAATCTTTACCCGCTCCGCAATCGTACAGTTCTTGTTGGCCAGAATCACGATGCCGATGTCCTTCGCTGGCACGAACGCAACATAAGCACCGAAGCCACCGGTCGATCCGGTCTTGTTGATCAGCAAGTCTCCGGTCGGCGATGGCGGTGGGGATAGCCACTGGACTTCATGCGCCTGCATGGCCATCGACGTCGAGTTCCCGGCTAGCAAACGATCCAGCGTTACCGGGTAGTGATACAGCTCCCATCCCAGCCCTTGGGTCATGTCGCCAACGTTGTAGTAAGCGGTATGCGTCAGGGCCATGGCTTGCTGTAACGGATTTTCCAGCGTTTCCGGGTGCATGTTCGCTTCGACAAAACGGAGCAAGTCCGCCGCGCTGGTTTTCACGCCATAGACCTCGGAGTCGAGCACCCCCGGGGTGACACGCATAGGCTTGTTCTCCTTGTTATAGCCCTGGGCATACAGCTCCATCTGATCCTGTGGCTGTTGCCGCTAACCGAAGACTGACCCAGGTGTTCAACTGCTTCTGCTCGCTTTCCGAGCAGGAGAACACAGGGTGATCAGCATAGAAATGTTGGGGAAAGTTCTGCGGGTGTACTTTCGCGAAAAGCAGTCGCTGCATCAGATAACCGCGCCATCTGCGCGCTCTTACCATTGTTAAGGCATTCGAGCTCGGCAATTACCTGGGCATCGCGCTTGATGAGTTCATCGTCGTTAGATATCGATCAATGCTCTGCTCGATCTGCTGCATGTGTGCCTTCACCTTGCCCTGAGTGAAGTTGCGGTCGCGATTTTGACGGGTTTGAATTTGCTGCCGTCGATGGCGATGATCGATTGGGAGAAGAGATTGAGGTTGCGGCAAAGCACTACGGACTGGCGGCATACGCTGCGAATGGCTTTGCCGTTGTCGTTGCGAAAGTCGGCAATGGTTTTGAAGTCCGGAGCCAAACGGCCCGTTAGCCACATCAACTCGACGTTGCGCTCGGCCTCACGCTCAAGCCGGCGACTGGACTGAATCCGATTGAGGTAGCCGTAGATATAGATCTTCGGCAAGACTGCTGGGGGGGGCTGGACGACCAGTTGCGGCAGGATCGACGCCCTCAAACCTAAGTGTGCCCAAGTCGAGTTCATCGACGAAAACGTCGACCACTCGCACTTCATTTTCTTCAGTTACGTAATCGTCCAGGCACTCCAGCAGCAAGGTGACTTGCGTCCGGGCCTCGCCTTCAATGAATCGCTTCATCATCGCCCCTGCTACGATCTCGACGATGAAAAGGTTAGACGATTACTGGCCCTTTCTCAGAGCCTGGCCCCAAAGAGGACGTAAGCTTGCCGCTCATCTCGTGGCATAGCAGCATAGTGAGAATTTATTCCTTCACTATCACCTATCACGCACTTCCAAGGTCACCATGTCCATAAATTTTGATGAGCTACTGAAAACCGTAGACGACGAACAATCATTCATCGGCTTCATTGAATCTCTAGGTGTGGATTTCGCCGAGGAGCGTTTGCTGGAGGAGACCTCTCCGTCGTCTCCATATGGACCGGGGGCGTTGGGATGGGAAAACGGCTCTATTGATACCTTTCTTGATGCTGCCGCAGCGTGGGCGACTGCCTGGTCACGCAGTTCCCCTGTGAGTGCCAGTAGATCAAACGTATGGCAATGCTGTGCGGCCATTTTGCTGGCTGGTAAATTTTATGATTAAGCCCAGCCATTGCTGTTCGAAGGACAACGACCGAACGAAGGCTGCCGGTCGTGAAAGTCCATTTTCGACTCATACTGTTTTAAACCGCAGGTCTTGACCTGCACAGCGGTGTTTTCACAAAGGCTTGACCCAACGCGGACACAGGCTTGGCAGGCGATTAAACGGATTTATAAATACGCGACTTCCTACAGACCGTTTGCGCAGCGTCCGACATCAGTCTCGGACTATTCCTACAGCGTTTTTCGACCTTTTTTCATTTAATCCCTTCCCATTGTATATAGCCTGGGAGGCCTTCCGTGATCCGCTTATTGTTTATATGTTTTTTTTCCCTGAGCTATAGCTCGGGAGCCTACGCCATCTTTTGTCAGTTTGATGAGCTCTATGCCAACAGTGTCGTGACTGCAGATCTGATTACATCCAAACCCGGAGACGTGGTCGGTTACCATGAATTTGGTTGGACGACGACAGGCTGCCAGCCTCCGACACCGGTTTACAATCAGGATTTTTATATTTCTTATCTCGGTAAAGGTGGAACTACAGGATGTATAACGACTATTTCAGGAGTCTATCTAGATGCTAGCCCTGATCTCTGCTCACCTGCTACTTATGGCTCAGTAAGTACTAAGATAAAACTGGATCAATCTTTCCCGCAAAGTGGGTACGCTCGTAGAAATTTCGTCCGAAATAGTTATGCGTTACCACCTCCCGGAAATTACGTCCTAAAACCCTACGAATCAAAACTTTACTATTTATGGTATGTGGGTACTACTTCGCCTGGCGTGGGACGCACAAGTATCTTACTTGGCGTAACGCAAGGAGGGGGGACGGTGATTACAACGTGCTCACTGGTCAATAGCAATATAGTTGTAGACTTTGGCGAAATCTCGGAGGCGAAAGCGTCAGAGCCGTTTGATATTGAGTTCTCTGGATGTACTAATCAGGCGGATACTAAACGGTTTAATGATACGGTTTCCCTGAGTTTTGTGTCTGACCAAATCCGAGCCGATGGTTCAGCTTTGCGGAATAAATCCTGCGCCTATTGCGCCAAGGGCCTACAGATTGCATTGAAAGACGGCAGTGGTAAACCAATTGACCTAACTAAAAACTACAAACTGTCGAGCAATGGGGCATCAACGATCAGTCCCACTGGGTTGAAATATGGTTTTATCGCAGACCTGCAAAGGGACCTTGATGAAGCACTTTCCGGTGGCAGCATCGACACAAACCTAACTTTTGTTACGACTGTTGAATAAGTAGAGGTTTTATGAAAGTTGTGTATTTTGAAAGGTTGGCTTTGGGGGCATGCTTGCTGCTGGACACAGCTCAGGCCAGTATTAATATGCAGAAACCGCTGGTAATTTTCTGTGGCGCCTAGGACCGAAGGGTGAGAGCATCATTGTTCAAATTTTTTGAACCTTGCCTGTTTTAATATCGAAAGTTGTAATCCAACGAAAAAAAGAAAAGGTATTGCTCGCCGAGCAACTCACATTGGCCGCCGGCGAGCGAAATGTTACCCCCGTCGTATTTACTTAATTCGTCACGTCGCTGTTCTTTACCATCGGAAGCGACAGAGGCAATCAAGAAGACATCCAAGCGGCGTTGCAGAGTGCAGCGAGCACTCCTGCTGTGCCAGCATTCGACCCGCGCCCCGTGATGGACTGATTCATTTCATCTCATGGGCGAGGAATGCGGCGGTAGTGTGACTTGGAGAAAAACTCGGTTAAAAACGTCATCGGCCTGCATTATAATGAGGTCCGTCACAAGAAGCGTAGCGCAACTCAACGCTGTAAAAAACCCTTCTTTTGCGGGCACTTGTTTACCGCTTTTGGCCGTCAGATGCCCTCAGCCAACTCAGTTATTATCCGATCTCGGACGATCACGCTGCTTGAGTCACGCCTGATCGCCTCAAGCAATCCTGCGAAGCCGAAGATGCTCATCATTCTCATGAGGTTGTAGGCGAGCACATGAAGGCCCATCTCGGTTGAATCGCCCCGGGTTTCGTAGACACCTCCATGCCTTAAAATGAGGCCAATCAGGAGGTGCCATGAGCAACCCGCGTTATCCCGAAGAATTCAAAATCCAAGCGGTCAATCAAGTGACCGAAAAGAAGCTTCCCGTCGCTGACGTAGCGGCCCGTCTTGGTGTGTCGACGCATAGCCTCTATGCGTGGATAAAGCGCTACAGCAAACCTCAAGAAGAACGGCAGCAGGACGATGATCAGCACGCTGAACTGCGTCGTCTGCGAGCGGAACTCAAGCGGGTCACTGAAGAGTGAGACATCTTAAAAAACCGCCTCCCCGGCGCTCCGCGGCCCATTGGATTAGAAACACTGCGTTCTACACTGATCCTACTGGACAGTGGTCGCTGGCTTTTTGG
>NZ_JAVDUY010000004.1:0-615240 GCF_031456615.1 Pseudomonas sp. 3296 | reverse complement strand
GTTGACCCGGCGACTCCGCGCAGAGGGCGTCAAAGTGCCTATTGTCGGGGTAACGGCCAATGCCCAGGCAGATGAAGGAGAGCGCTGTTTGCAGGCCGGTATGGACGGTCATCTGACCAAACCCGTTTCGCTTGCGAAACTACGAGAGGCCTTGCAGGCAGTAGGGGCTTCTGTCGCAGGTGTTCCAAAGGTAAATGTGATTGCACATCTGAACGAAATCAGACCGGCGATGCGTGATTTGTTTATTTCGACAACGAGGCACGATTGGACGGCCATGATGAATTCGTTGTCAGAGGGTAATGCTACGGCAGTTACTCAGCATGCACATCGGATCAAAGGAGCGCTTGTTACGATCGGTGCGATGGACGCAGCCCAGTTTTGCTCACACCTTGAAGAGATTGCCGCATCTGGTCATCTGTCTCTGATTGACGAGTACCTTGGTAGCTTAAAGGAATATTTGAATCCAATTTTGGAGGAGTCTTCATGACCCTTAAGGTGATTCTGGCAGACGATCATCCGATTGTTCTGTTTGGGGTGCGTATGGCCCTTGAACGTGAGCCAGGAATTGAAATTTGCGGGGAAGCACAAGACTCGACTGCACTGGTCGAGTTGATGGACAAGGTGAGCCCGCATGTGCTGATCAGTGATTTTTACATGCCAGGCGGGAAACATGGAGATGGGTTGACGTTGGTTTCGTTTGTCAAACGGCGCTATCCAGACGTCAAGCTGATCATTCTCACGATGATGACTAATCCATCAATATTGGAAAATATCGTTAATGCGGGTACGGATGGGGTTTTGCTCAAGAGTGGAGGGCACGATAACCTTGTGGATGCTATTCGGGCTGTTGTCAACGGCAAGAAGTATATAGGCGCTGCCGTTAAGACAATGCTCGATGATGCCAAGGTTAGTAACTTGAACTCGCGTGGAGACCCGGGACAAAAGGCTTTATCGAACAAAGAGTCGGAAGTCATGCGACTGTTCGTGGGCGGGCATACCGTTTCTGAAATAGCCAATATGCTCAATCGCAGTGTGAAGACCATCAGTCATCAGAAAATATCAGCTCAGCAAAAGCTGGGGATCGCTAACGACAAGGAGCTGTACGAATACGCATTGCGAAATGGCCTGCTTTGAAAAGCGTCGTTCCACCGATCCTGAATCAGGCAGTCGTTTTTACTTTAAAGTTGGCGCGCAGTATCCGTGTCGTACCTGGTTTTTCGTCTGCGCCTACACAGAGCTTTGATCATTTTCAGGCAGTGACTTAAGCCCAGTAGCCCATCGCCGATGCTGCAATCCAGGATTTTCGTTGAAGTGGCGTGAGTCGGAGAAAAACGCCAGCATTTTGGCTCAGATGTATTCCAACGTTACGATCATGGCATGGGGAGGGACGGCTAGTGGTAAGGAGACCACCGCCTGTGAGTGCATTACTCGCATCTTGACCAATGCACTTGTAGCGCCAAGAGTACTCAAGGAAAAGCTGACGAGGCTATCGCAGTTAGTAAGATGGATTTGCGCAAACTGTCGTTCACTTGGTGTCGTTGGAGCGTCGATGCTGACGTTGCAAGGAGGTGAATAAAGTCCACCTGAAAATTGAATGACACCATCGGCTGCCTGAACAGAGACGAGCGTTGAGAATCCAAAAACCAAGGTGAAACAAGTCAGTTGATAGGTTGATTTTCTCATCGTGTCGTACCTCTTGTTTTAACGACTCGTAAAGACGAGTGTGTACGTCCAGTTTAGCGGCAGGGCGATAAGTAACTTGAGGCCGCTTTTCCTTGGCGGTTGAACCACGATTCCGCGTGCTTATGTGGATCGCCTTACAACAACGAAATCGGGTAGCTGATGAAGAGGCGGTGGTTTTTGAAACCTTGGCTTTGGCGGCAACCCCCAGGCGCCCAAAGTTGTCAGCAGGACGTGCATCGCTATCGATCGGCAAAAGTTGTGTGCCAGCAGTACCTTTGCCGCCATCAAGCTTCTGCGAATAAAGCCCCAGTACATCAACACCAAAACCTACCGGCCCTTGGGTATAGCCGGAGCGTGCATCGAGGATAAAGTTTTGCGTCCATTCCTCCGCTTTGTTTTGTGGGGCGGCAGCATTCGGGTAGGCAGGATTGACGAAGTTCGATTGATGCAGGCGTTGCGCAGATTGAGAGTGGCCGCAGCGCCTTCGATGAAACCGCTGTTTTCATCGGCCTGAGCGACCGTTGCAGAGCCAGCACTGAGTGCCAGGGTCAGGCCGATCAATGAGTAGTGGGCGGGCACGTTACGGCGAAAATAAGTGTGGTGCATGGGGGCTGTCTCGCGATGAATTATTAGCGTCTGGAGAAGAGGTGTATTAGTGGTTGGAAACCCGACGACGGAGCAGGTCATCGATGGCCCTGATCGCCAGCGGATAACCGTCCGCCCCCATGCCGCAGATCACCGCATTGACCACGCCGGACATGATCGAGTGGCGATGCAATTCATCGCGGGCATGGATGTTCGACAGGTGCAGTTCGATCAGCGGTGTGTCGAGCAGCTTCAGGGCATCGAGTACCGGAATCGAGTGAAACGAAAAACCGGCCGGGTTGATGATCAGTGCAGCGCCTTGTTCAAACGCTTCCTGAATCCAGTCGACCATCACGCCTTCGTGGTTGGTCTGGCGAAAGTCGCAGACCAGGTCAAGTTCCTCGGCCAGCCTTTCACTGATCTGGCGAATTTGATCGAGCGTGGTGTGGCCGTAAATCTGCGGCTCGCGACGACCCAGCAGGTTCAAATTAGGGCCGTTGAGGATGAAGACGGTGCGGTTCATGGTCGTCCTGCTGCGTTATTTGGAAAGAATGGCTGAAGCGCGAGTGTCGACGGCGTCGTCGTTGGCGACCGCGTTAAGGTCGATGCCGCGGGTTTCCGGGCCGATGACGATCATTGCCAGCGAGATCAGGTTGATGACCGCGCACAGCGTCACCAGAGGCCATGGCGAATTGTTTGACTGGCTCATCATCCAGACGGCGATCATCGGCATAGGGCCGCCAATCACCAGGTTGGCGCCGGTGTAGGCCAGTGCCGAGCCCGAGTAACGAACCTGGGTCGGGAACGCTTCGGCGAAGGCCACCGGTTGAATACCGCTCTGAAACTGAGTGAAGCCCAGGAACAGCCCCATGATTGCCATGATGGCGGGGACGTTGAGCGTGTTGAGGATCGGGAAGTAGACGAACAGGATCAGCAAGGTCATGCATGAACCCAGGGCCAGCGCCTTTTTACGGCCCCAGCGATCCGCCAGATAACCACCGGCCAGCGCACCGAAAATGGCGCAGACGTTAGCCACCATCAGCGACATGAAGCCCGTCGACTGGCTGAAGCCCAAGTGCTTGGTCAGGTAGCTGAGGGAAAAAATCACGATCAGGTAGAACAGCGCAGCCGGCGAGCAGAAGAACAGCATCAAGCGCAGGATGGTTTTGTAATGGCTGCCGATGGCCGATTTGAGCGGGCTTTTTTCCTGCTTCACCGGGGTCTTTTTCAAGGCGACGAAGGCCGGGGTTTCATCGACTTTCAGGCGGATGAAGATCGCGACCACCACCAGTACGAAGCTCATGAGGAAGGGAATTCGCCAGCCGAAGCTTTCGAATTGCTCACTTGAAAGTGTCGCTGCCAGGCCCATCAACACGCCATTGGCCAATATCTGGCTCAGCGGTGAGCACAACCCGAGCATGCCCGAATAACGTCCGCGGCGATCGGGGGACGCGTGCTCCAGCGCCATCAGTTGTGCCCCGGTGGACTCACCGCCCAGGGCGAAACCCTGAACGATCCGCAGCAGCACCAGAAGGATCGGCGCCCAGATCCCCACCTGGCCGTAGGTGGGCAACAAGCCCATCAATACCGATGCCAGGCCCATCATGGTCACGGTGGCCAACATCAGGTTGCGGCGGCCGAGTTTATCGCCGAGGTAGCCACACGTAATCGCGCCCAATGGCCGCGCGGCCAGGCCGACGCCGAAGGTCGCCAACGAAGCGAGCAGGCCGGCAGTCGGTTCCATCACCGGGAAAAACAGCTTGGGCAGGATGGTCGCCGACACGGCGCCGTAAAGCGTGAAGTCAAACCACTCCAGGGCGGTGCCGATGGTTGCGGCGGTCACCGCTTTGCGAGGCATTCGCAAATCATGAGTCTCGTGACTGGTTGTGCTCATTGAGGTGCTCGTCTTTTTTTTATGGTTATGGGGTACTCCCACGATCCAGCACGGGCGAGCGCGCCAGCAGAAACGTCGAAGTGAGTGGACGTTAACCCATACGGTCGGCAGAATAATTATCGAAATCCAGACAAATAGATAAGCTGGCCTTATGGGTGCGGATTATGGAACTGCGTCACCTGAAAGCCTTTGTGGTCGCGGCCGACCTGCAACATTTTAGTCGCGCGGCCGAGCAACTGGGCATTGCGCAACCGGCGCTGAGTCAATTGATGCGCACGCTGGAATCCGAGCTGGGGCTGGTATTGTTCCGCCGGGAGAACCGTGGGGTGGCGTTGACTGCTGCCGGCGAGGCTTTTCTACCCCATGCGCGGCAGTCCATCGAGTCCAGCGAACTGGCAATCGCCGCTGCCCGGCGTGCCAGGCGGGGAGAGGTGGGCGAGATCAACATCGGCTACCACTCGGCATTGTTCGAGGCCAATTTGCCGCAATTGCTCCGGCATTACTTCAGCACGTTCCCCGAGGTCAAGGTGTCACTGGTTGACGCCGGTATTCGCGCGCAGTTCGACATGTTGCTCGACCACAAGCTCGACCTGGCTTTTGCCAGGGTGTTCAAGGATCACCTGCCGGACCGTCTGCGCACCCATCATTTCAGCCAGTCCAGACTCGTCCTGCTGATCCCGGACAACCATGAACTGGTCGACAGCTTCAACGGAGACCTGGCGACGCTACGCCATGAAAAGTTCGTGTTCTTGCAAGACAGCGCCGGCATCGGCCTGACCTCCCACACGCTCCAGGCCTGCCGGCAGAACCAGTTGCACCCGCAGAACATCATGTACGTGCCGTCGCTGATGAGCATTCCCGGACTGGTGGCTGCCGGCATCGGTCTGAGTATCGTGCCTGAAACCATGACCCGCCTGACCATGCCGGGCATACGAATCGTGTCCCTGGCTCAAGCGGAAATGGTCAGTGAGCTATCGCTGATTTCGCGGATTGACGAGCGATCCAGTGCGGTGCTGCACTTTATCGAAGAAGCTCATGGCTGGGGATGACCGATGTCGCAACGTCGCTCAACATTGATTGCCCTTTTGGTCGCGGTCACGTTCTTCATGGAGAACCTCGACGCCACGGTCATCGCCACCGCGCTGCCGGACATGGCCAAAACCTTTGGCGTGCCGGCGGTGGATGTGAACATCGGCATGAGCGTTTACATGCTTGCGGTGGCGGTGTTCATTCCGATCAGTGGCTGGTTGGCCGATCGCTTCGGTTCACGGCTGGTGTTCAGTTCGGCGATTGTTCTGTTCAGTCTCTCTTCGTTGCTTTGTGGCTTGAGTGACAGCTTGCCGGCCTTTGTCGCCGCGCGCGTACTGCAAGGCATCAGCGGCGCGATGATGGTGCCGGTCGGGCGTCTGGCGGTACTTCGCACGACCGAGAAGAAAGACCTGGTGCGGGCCATCTCCTTTATCACCTGGCCCGGTCTGGTTGCACCGATACTCGGTCCACCCTTGGGCGGGTTCATCGTCACCCATGCGTCCTGGCCGTGGATTTTCTACCTCAATTTGCCGTTGGGCGTGTTGGCCGTGATGGCTGCACTCGTGCTGATACCCCGGCGAGACCAAGCCATTGCGCGGTCCTTCGATTTCACGGGTTTCGCGCTTGCGGGCGGCGCCAGCGCTGCGTTGCTATTTGGCATGGAGCTGCTCGGGCAAAGTCCGGCCAATGGGCTGTCGGCACTGGTGCTCAGTAGTGCAGGTGGGATGCTCGGAGTCCTGGCCTGGCGTCATATGCGACGGCATGGGCAGCCGTTGCTGGCGCTGGAAGTATTGGCCATCCGCACCTTCAGCGTCTGTCTGTTGGGTGGGTCGATCTTTCGCATTGCCATCAGCACTTTGCCGTTTCTACTGCCGCTGATGTTTCAACTGGCCTTCGGGCTTTCTGCGCTGGATTCAGGGCTTCTGGTGCTGGCAGTCTTTGCTGGCAATCTGGCCATGAAGCCGTTCACAACCATGGTGATGCAACGTTGGGGCTTTCGGCCGGTGCTGATGATCAACGGTGTCCTTGGCGTACTGGCGATAGCGGCCTGCGCCTTACTGGACAAGCAGATGAGTTGGGCACTGGTCATGTGCATTCTGTTTGTCGGCGGTTTGTCGCGATCCATGCAGTTCACCGCGTTCAATACCCTGGGTTTTGCCGATGTCCCCAAGGCGCAGATGAGCGAAGCCTCGACCTTGTTCAGTATGTTCTTCCAGCTGAGCATGGCGATGGGGGTTGCCACGGGCGCGTTGCTGCTGCGCCTCTCAATGACCATCCATGGCAATACCGGAACCGCAGAGACGGTCGACTTTCAGCTGACATTCCTGTGTGTCGCCGTGGTGGCGGCGCTCGCATTGCTGGACATCTTGCGATTGCCATCGAAGGCGGGTGAGTCGGTATTGCAGCGGACTTAGATGGGAGCACGCCCAAGTGCTGAGCGCGGCCCCACGGGAAAACAGGAGGCATTCGTGGAGCAAAATATTCACAGATAAGTGGTATTGAAATAAATACTCCGCTAATTTACTCTCAGTTCCACGTTGTACGAAATCAACCGCTGTTAGCACCTAAAAAAACAAACAATCGGGAGCAAACATGAAAGCGAAAGTGATGTTGGGATTGTTCATGACGGCCGCAGTCTCACTGCCAGCCTGGGCCGCGGACTGGACCGTAGGTGCTAACGTTGGCAACGTGCCCTGGGAGTTCCAGGATTCCAAAGGTGAGTTTGTCGGCTTTGAAGTCGATGTTGTAAAAGAGGTGGCCAAACGCGCCGGAAAAAGTGTCGAATTCGTCAATATCCCCTTCAACGGCCTGTTCAGTGCCGTGCAATCCAAGCGTGTCGAGATTGCAATTTCTTCGATCACCATTACCCCTAAACGTCTCGAGTCGGTAGCCTTCGCGCAGCCTTACTTCGACAGCGACCAATCCCTCACCGCATTGACTACGTCCAAGGTCAAGAGCCTGGCCGATATGGACGGCAAAGTGGTTGGCGTCGATACCGGCTCCACCGGCGACATGTGGATCGGCCAACACAAGGACGAGTACAAATTCAACGATGTCTCGCGTTATGAAGGGCTATCGCCGGCCATGCTCGATCTGGCTTCCGGACGAATCGATGGCTACCTCAGCGACATTCCTGCGGTGCTCTATTACATCAAGGACAAACCGCAGTATTCCATCGTGGCGCGTATTCCCACTGGTGAACGCTACTCGCTGATGCATGCCAAAGGCTGGGCGATGAGCGATCAGGTCAACGACATCATCAGCAAGATGAAAGAAGACGGCACCTTAGGGAAAATCCACAAACAGTGGTTTGGCGCCGAAGCCGACAAAGACTCGAGCACCCTGCAGGTGACCGCTGTCCTCAAGTAAGCCCTGCCGAAAATGCGTGAAAGTGGCGACGCCCGTTCGCCACTTGTATTGACCGAGGTATCCCATGGATCTTTTGCAGACATTCTTCAACTGGAACGTGCTCGTCGATTCGCTTCCGCTGATGATGCGCGGTCTGGGCGTGACCATTTTGCTTGGAGTGGTGAGCATTGCCCTGGGCCTGGTGGGCGGGCTTTTGCTGGCATTGCTGCGGTTGTACTCCTACGCACCTGTTCGAGCGCTAGCGCGTATCTACATCGATATCATGCGCTCCATTCCATTGCTTGTTTTACTGGTACTCATCTATTACGCGCTGCCCTTTGTCGGCATTCGACTGTCGTCGTTTGCGGCCGCCGCCAGTGCGCTCTCGCTGGTCTCCTGCGCCTACAGTGCGGAGATTTTTCGTTCAGGCATCGAGGCTATTCCCCGTGGCCAGTTCGAAGCATCGGCTTCTCAAGGCATGAGCTTTTTCAACACCATGCGCGACGTTGTTTTACCGCAGGCTATCCGCATCGTGATGCCGCCCATGACCAGTAATTGCATCAACGTGATGAAAGACACGGCGCTCGCCTCAGTCGTAGCAATGCCTGACTTGCTGAAGCAGGCGACCCAGGCTCAGGCACTGGCTGCCAACCCGACACCGCTGGTAGGGGCTGCCTTGCTGTACCTGTTGCTGCTGTTGCCGTTGGTGCAGATGGTCAGTTGGGTTGAACGGCGTAATGCCTCTGGAGGGAAAACCGCATGAGCACCTTGATCGACATTGAAAAACTCGACAAGTATTACGGCAACTTCAAGGCGTTAAGCGATATCAACCTGCAGGTCGAAGAGGGTGAAGTGGTGGTCATTCTTGGCCCGTCCGGTTCTGGAAAATCGACCTTGATTCGCTGCATCAATCTGCTTGAAGACTATCAGCAGGGCGATATTCGCGTGGGCGGTGAGCGGGTTGAAAACGGTCCGCGACTCAGCGCCATCCGCAGTGAAGTCGGCATGGTGTTCCAGAGCTTCAACCTCTATCCGCACCTCACTGTCCTCGACAATGTGTCGCTGGCGCCGATCCGTGTTCGAGGTCTGAGTCGCCGTGATGCGCATGCCAGGGCCAAGGAGCTGTTGCTGAAGGTTGGCATGGGCGATCACGCGCACAAATACCCGAGCCAATTGTCTGGCGGCCAACAGCAGCGTGTTGCTATTGCTCGCACCATGGCCATGGAGCCCCGCGCGATTCTATTCGATGAACCGACGTCGGCACTGGACCCGGAAATGGTTGGCGAAGTACTCGATGTCATGCAGAACCTCGCTCGCTCCGGCGTCACGATGGTCGTGGTCACTCACGAAATGGGCTTTGCCCGTCGCGTCGCCGACCGGGTGATCTTCATGGAAAGTGGACGCATTGTTGAGCAGAACATCCCTGAACCATTCTTTACCGCACCTAAGGAACCCCGCACGCAAGCGTTCTTGCAGGCCATCTTGCATCATTGACTCAGGCTGGAGAAAGTAGAGTGAATTCTCTCGATATTGATTACGTTCGCAAGCAATTTCCAGGTCTGGCCGATGGCTATGCCTTCATGGATAACGCCGGTGGTTCGATGGTGCTGAGCGCCGTAGCAGAACGGGTCGTTGATTACATGCTCAACAGCAGCGTGCAATTGGGCGCGTCCTACCAACCTTCCGTCGACGCTGGGGCGCGAGTGATGCAGGCGCGGTATTCGGTGATGCAGTTGATCAACGCCGAGCATCCCGAAGAAGTGATCATGGGTGGTTCGACCACCCATTTGTTGCAAATACTGTGTCGTGCCATCGCCCCGTCAATCGTTCCGGGTGATGAAATCATCGTCACCAATTGCGATCACGAGGCGAACATCGGCCCATGGGTCAAGCTTTGCGAAAGCCGCGGTGCGACCCTGCGTGTTTGGCAGGTCAACCAGGACAGTTGTGAGCTGGAGCTGGATGACCTGCAGGTCTTGCTCAATGACAACACCCGCTATGTGGCCATGACCCACACTTCGAATATTCTCGGGTCGATCAATCCAGTTGCCGAGGTTGCACGACGTGTACATGCGGCGGGTGCCAAGCTGTGCGTGGACGCTGTTGCTTACGCGCCACACCGACTGGTTGATGTCCAGGCCAGTGGCGCCGATTTCTACGTCTACAGCTTTTACAAAACCTTCGGGCCACACTTTGCTGTGCTATGGGGGCGTCGTTATCTGTTGCTGGAGTTGCCGAGCCTTAACCATTTCTTTATCGGCCAGGAGGTGGTGCCTTACAAATTGCAGCCGGGCAACGTCAACTACGAGTTGTCCTTCGGTTGCATCGGCATTACCGACTACTTGCTCGACATCAGCACTCGGCTTGGTGCACAAGGTAGCGAGCGCGAGTGCATGCAGGCTGCGTTCGATGCCTTCGAGGTGCAGGAAGATTTGCTGGCCGAGCGTCTGCTGGCATTTCTGCGGGAGCGCGAAGGCGTTCGCATCATTGGCAAAGCGCATACTCGCCATCGAGTGCCAACCATCAGTTTTGTAGTCGAAGGCGTTCAGTCAGAGGCTGTAGTGCGTAAGGTTGATGAGCACCGGATAGGCATTCGCTTTGGTGACTTCTACGCGCGGCGCCTTATCGAAGCCCTTGGGCTTGATCAGTTTGGCGGGGTGGTGCGGGTGTCGTTGGCGCATTACAACACGCTGCAAGAAGTCGACCGCCTCATCACTGCGCTGGATCAAGCAATCAATGCGTTGCGTTGACGGGCGTACACACTTCTCATTTTACGAGCCTTCATTATGGCCTTACCTGAAACCCTTGCAGAGCTGCGTGAGTGTATAGCGGCCCAACACGAGCAACTGACCGGTCGCTTGCGCGATGCTGCCCGATTCCTGATCGACAACCCGCATGAGATCGCACTCAACACGGTGGCCGAACTGGGTAAGCGCTCGAGTATTGCGCCTTCCGCTTATATTCGGCTGGCTCAGGCCCTTGGTTTTGCGGGTTTCAAGGATTTGCAGCGGCTGTTCCGCGCGCCGTTGCAACAGGTTGCCGACAACCACAGCGAGCGCATTCGGCACTACGGTGGTGAGACGTTGCTGGAGGACCCAAGTGACGTCGGCGGCATTCTGCGTGAGTTCAGCCAGGCCAACATCGTTTCTCTGGAACACCTGGCCGAGGGCGGCGAGCAGGCCAACATCGAAGCCGCCATCGGCCATCTGAAGGCCGCGCGCACCACTTTCGTTATCGGCATGCGCCGTGCCTTTCCAGTGGCGGCGTATCTGAGCTACGCATTGAGTCGTGTGGGCCGGCGAACCGTGCACATCAGCGGTGCTGGCGGCACGTTGCCGGAGCAGGTCAGCGCCATTGCCGATGATGATTTGTTGATAGCCGTCAGCTTTCCGCCCTACGCCAATGACACTGTTGAAGCCTGTCGTCAGGCGCGGGAAGCGGGCGTGACGCTGGTGGCGATCACCGACAGCGTTCTGAGTCCAATCGGGCAGATGGCGGACACGGTGATTGAGGTCAATGACGCCGAACTATTGGGGTTTCGCTCGCTCACCGCTTCGTTCTGTATTGCGCAAACCCTGGCCATGGGGCTGGCCTTCAGCGAGTGGCAATCGGACAGCACCTTTAGCCATGATCGGTTGAAAGATATCGACTGCTAAGTCGCGACTTTCGCCACGTACTTATTTAACCAGTCACTTCAGGAGAATATCCCGATGGTTTCACCTGCACGCGATTTAGTGGGTTACGCAAGACAACGCCCGCAAGGCACCTGGCCGAATGGCGCACGTTTGGCCATCAGCCTGGTGATCAACTACGAAGAAGGCTCCGAACGTTCGCTCGCCATGGGCGACCCGGACCAGGAATCAATGACCGAATGGGGCAGCTATTCAATACCCGACGGCACACGCAATCTGGCGATGGAATCGATGTATGAGTACGGTTCTCGCGTCGGGATCTGGCGAATCCTGGATATTCTCGACCAGCAAGCGGTTCGCGCGACCTTTCATGCCTGCGCAGTAGCCTTCGAGCAAAACCCGGATGTTGCACGCGCTGCCGTCGCAGGCGGTCATGAAATTTGCAGCCACGGTTATCGTTGGGAGGAAGTGTTTCGCCTGACCGAAGAACAGGAGCGCGAACACATACGCCTGGCTATCGAGTCGTTCGAACGCACCTGCGGCAGGCGTCCCGTTGGCTGGTATTGCCGGTATGGTGCCAGCGTCAACACCCGTCGCCTGGTCGCGGAGGAGGGAGGTTTTCTCTACGATTCCGATGCCTACAACGACGATGTTCCCTACTTTGTCCAGGTTGAAGGTAAGCGTCATCTCGTGGTGCCTTACACCGCCGACGTCAACGATTTCCGCTATTGGAACTCTCCGGGGCTGTCGCAGGCATCGGACTTTTTCGAGTACATGAAAGAAAGCTTTGAGGTCCTTTACGAGGAGTCGGCTGAAGGACCACGCATGATGTCGATCGGGCTGCACCCACGCATGGTGGGCCGTCCAGGGCGGGTCAGGGCGATCAAGCAATTCATCGAGTATGCCAAGCAACACGACGGAGTCTGGTTTGCTACGCGCGAAGAAATCGCCCGTGCCTGGCTTGAACGAACTTGATTGCCTGGCAATCACGCCGGATTAGAAATTGATATGCACTATTCCCCACTGTGTTGAAAGAGTTCAGGGGGAAGTTCACCGATGCCTTTGAGCCGGGTTTCGAGAAAGTCGCGCAATACTCGAACTTTTGTGGAATAGCGTCGGTTGGGAAGATAAGCCATATAAATGTGTTTCCCTGTCAGCGAGTTAACAAAACGATAGTTCGGAAGAACGATTTGCAGTTCTCCACTCAAGAGGAGATCACGCACCAGCCAGATTTCGAACTCGGCAATGCCCAGGCCTCCACAAACTGCTTCGAGTAGTAGTTCCGAATTGTCCGACTGAAGATTGCCTTTCGGGAAAATCGAGTGTTTCACGCCATCGTTGGTGAAGTACCAATGAGGGTCGCTGTCTGGGTGTAAGTAAATGAGGCAGTTGTACTGGCTGAGTTCGGCAGGTGTTTGGGGATGACCGCAGCGCGCAAGATAGTCTGGCGTTGCGCAGAGTAGCGAATCGTTGCGGGATATTGGATAGGCGATCAAGTTCTCAAGGTGGTTCTCGCCCTCATGTATATCGAGGTCAAATCCCCCGGTGATCATATCGTTATGGTTGTCGGTCAGACGTAAATCCATCTGGATGCCAGGGTACATCTGTAAAAAAGGGGCGATCAGTGGTGCAAGGAAGCGCCTGCCGAAAGCCACGGGCGAAGTCAGTTTCAGCGGGCCGCTTGGTGCAAGATTGAGGTCACTGACGACACGTAGCGTGTCGTCCAGATCCGCAATCATCGACAGCGCGCGGGCGTGATAAATCTGCCCCGCCTCGGTGAGGGCGACGATATGTGTTGTGCGATGAAGAAGCGTTGTATGCAACGACTTTTCCAGCGTCGTAATCATTCGGGTCAATGTGGAAGGGGAGACGTGCAACTCTCGGGCTGCCGCGGAGAAGGTGCCCAACTCCACTACTTTGACCAGAGCCCTCATTACTCCCAAGTGATCAATACGTGCACTGTCAGACGTCATGTTCAGAGTTGCCTTTGCGCTGGTTGCAAAACCGAATTCCATCGGACGATGTTCCATCCATTTTCGCCAGTATATAGACTCATTTCGATCGAAGTGCGCACACCGTTCATAACTTCCGCCAACGTATTTGCCCGAGAGAATCGTTCATCTGCGGGGCTCATTGGAGTATCGAGATCATTATGGATTTTCCTGCACATGTTCCATTGGCTGTGGCTACTCGAAACCAACATGTGGAGCGCATTCACTGGGGATCAGTGGCCGTTGTTGATACCGAAGGGGTTTTGCTGGCCTATGCAGGCGATCCGGGAGCGATGATGTTTTCCCGTTCAACGCTCAAGCCGTTCCAGGCCGTTCCTTTCGTTCGTGATGGGGGTGTCGAGCACTTTGGATTCTCCGATGATCAAGTCGCCGTGATGTGCGCCAGTCACTCGGGGGAAGCATCGCACGTGAATGCCGTGAGCAGCATGTTGGCGAAAATCCGGCACGAAGTGACTGACCTGGGATGCGGTTGCCATCTACCGGACTTCTACGGCGCGAACAATCTGCCGCCGGCCGGCTTCCACTTCGATCAACGCCACCACAACTGCTCCGGGAAGCACACCGGGTTTCTTGCCTATTGCCGCCTTCACGGATTAGCCAGTGAGTCCTACCTGGCACCGGACCATCCCTTGCAACGTGACATCCAGCGTGTCGTCGCATCGCTGAGCGGTGTTCCGGAAAATCAGTTCTGGGCGGGCACCGATGGCTGTAACGCGCCAAATCTCGGGATGCCTCTGTCACGACTCGCCTTGCTGTGGGCGCGACTGGCCAGCGGTGATGCCGGTTCCGACGCCAGCCTCAGCCCTGTTTTGCAACGTCTGTTTGACGCCATGCGCGGCAATCCGCAAATGGTCTCCGGTACCGGCCGATCCGATCTGGGGATCACACTTGCATCAAATGGCGACTGGGTCGCGAAAACCGGTGCCGATGGTGTGCAGACGGTCGGTATCCGTAGCCGAGGGTTGGGTGTGGCGGTGAAAGTCAGCGATGGCGATTTCCCTACCGTGTTCGCCATCACCATTGCCGTACTCAAGCAACTGGGAGTGCTGGAGCAGGGAAGCGATAACCCGTTGTTGACACCCTGGGCAGATCCGGCATTGAACAATTGCAACGGCGCGCCGGTAGGCCAGTTGAAGGCTACGGTGCAATTGAAGTTCGTCTAGTGCGGGTGCCTTAAGGGCATACATCAGACCTCTAACGCAGATCAGAAACCATGCTACCGACTCACGCCAAAAACCAGCCCCACCCGGCCATTTCACTACGTGCGGTCAATAAGTTCTTTGCCAGCCAGCAAGTCCTGTTTGATGTCGATCTGGAGGTTCAGCCAGGTGAAGTGGTCGTGATTATCGGCCCCTCGGGCTCAGGTAAATCGACCTTGTGTCGCTGCATCAATCGCCTGGAAACCATCACCAGTGGTGAGATTTTCTTGCACGGCGAACGCCTGCCAGAAGAGGGCGGGGCGCTGGCGAAAATGCGTGCCAAGGTCGGCATGGTCTTCCAGAGTTTCAATCTGTTTGCACATCGGAGCGCGCTGCAGAATGTTGCCATGGGCCCCCGAAAGGTCCTTGGCATGAAACGTCAGGACGCCGACGCGTGGGCAATGCAACAACTCGAACAAGTTGGTCTGGCACACAAGGGGAAGTCTTATCCGGCGGAGCTGTCGGGCGGCCAACAACAACGCGTTGCGCTGGCTCGCTCGCTGGCAATGAAGCCCAGTGTGATGCTGTTCGATGAGCCGACCTCGGCACTTGATCCGGAAATGGTCAACGAGGTTCTAAAGGTCATGGTGGATTTGGCCCGCACAGGCATGACCATGGTAGTCGTCACCCATGAAATGGGGTTCGCTCGCTCCGCCGCCGACAGGATTATTTTCATGGACGCCGGCCGGATTGTTGAGAGCGCTCCACCGGAAATTTTCTTCAGTGCCCCGCGCTCAGAGCGTGCCCGAGAGTTTCTTTCCAAGATCCTGGCTCACTAATCAACACACCTGAAAACACAATAAAAAGAGAGATCATCCATGCGCTCAAACCGGTCCGTTACTTTCAGCGTTTCCCTCCTGGCTTCCTGCATGTTCGCCACCCTTGCATCGGCCGACACCGTCGATCAGTTTCCCGCCGATTCGACGATGGCGAAAATTCACCAGCGCGGAAAGCTGGTGGTTGGCAGCTCCTTGAATACGCTGATGTTCTCGTCCAAAAATCCCATGACAGGAGACGTTGAAGGCTTCGAGGCTGATCTGGCCAGGATGCTGGCGAAACAGCTCACAGGTTCCGAAGACAACATCGAGTGGGTCAGCACCACACCGGAAAACCGCATTCCTCTGGTGGAGAACAAACGCGTCGACCTGGTCATCGCCACCATGACAGTGACCGACGAACGCAAGCAGGTCATAGGCTTTGCGGGCCCGTATTACCTCGCCGGGCAGGATTCTCTGGTAAGGATCGACGATCATTCGATTAACAAAACCGCAGACCTCGACAACAAGACGGTCTGCGTACTGAGCGGCACGACCGTAGAGCGCAATCTCAAACCGTTAGCGCCTAATGCCAGGATCGTGACCTTCAGCGATGCCTCCGCTTGCGTCGAGGGGCTGATCGACAAGCGTTTCGACGCCTATGTTGACGACGGCGCTACGTTGGTCGGTGAGTCACTTCGCCAGCCCGGCAAGCTACGTGTGGTCGGTACGCCATTCACCGAAGAGCCCTACGGCATCGCCGTAGCCAAGGAAGACAAGGTTTGGCGTAACTGGATCAACAATCAGTTGGGGATGGCGATCCAGAGTGGCAAGTGGCAAGAAATGTACGGCAAGGATCTTGAAGCCGGACTGGGCGCACCGCAGGTGCCAGTGATCGAACAGTAAGATCTCCCGAGAGGCGACCTGATGTTTTATATCGAACGCTTTCTGGGGGGCATCGCGGTCAGCGTCGAGCTGACCCTGCTGTCCTTCGCCATTGCGATCGTTCTCGGACTGCTTCTGGCGATCATGAGGGTGAGCCCCTGGCCACCCTTTCGCTGGTTTGCCAGCAGTTACGTAGAGCTCATGCGGATGATGCCGCTTCTGGCGCTGTTGCTGCTGTTCACCTTTGGGCTGCCGAAGCTGGGCTTCATCTATTCGCTGTTCACTTCCACGGTCCTGGTCCTGGGGCTGTATACCGCGGCCTGGATCTGTGAGGTCGTGCGGGCGGGCATCAACACGGTATCGATCGGCCAAATCGAAGCCGCACGCAGTATCGGGATGCGCTTCGACCAGATACTGGGCGAGGTGGTATTGCCACAAGCCGTGCAGTCGGTCATTGGACCGCTGGGCAACCTGTTCATCATTCAAATCAAGGCGTCGGCCATTGGGGCGGCGATTGGTGTTGCGGACATCACCTATACCGCGCAGAAGATCAACTTCGACACAGCCCTGGCTGTGCCGACTTTCCTCGGCGCGATGGCCGCCTATTTGCTACTGACCCTGCCGGCAGGTTGGTTCTTTCGCTTTCTGGAGCAAAAAATGGCGGTGTTGCGATGAGCGCGGACAACTTGCTTTACGAACCGCCTGGGCCGATTGCCAGAAGGCGTAACCGGCTTATTTCGGTGATCGGCGTGCTACTGCTGTTGGCGTGCCTGATGACGGTGGGTCATCGACTCGACGCCAGTGGTCAGTTTGATGCCAAGCGGTGGGAAATTTTCCTGCATCCGGGAACGCTGCGCTTTTTGTTTGACGGCCTGATGGCCACTTTGCTGGCCGCCGTGATCAGCATGGTTTTGGCATTCAGCCTGGCGTTGCCTCTGGCACTGGCGCGGTTATCGTCCAGGCTCTGGTTGCGCACATTGGCTGCCAGCTATATCGGTTGTTTTCGCGCGGTACCGCTGCTTTTGTTGATTCTGTTTACCGTCATCCTGCTGCCCTCGATCGGGTTGCACTGGTCAGCCCTGGGTTATCTGGTTTTCGGCATGGTGCTGCACCACAGTGCGATGGCGGCGGAGATTATCCGCGCCGGTATCCTTTCGTTGGGGCGCGGGCAGAAAGAAGCGGCGTTATCGATCGGCATGCGCGAACACCAGGCGATGGTGTGGATTGTATTGCCGCAGGCGCTGAAGCTCATGTTGCCAGCGTTGATCAGTGCCGTTCTGGCGATTGTCCAGGACACTTCCCTGGGGTACATCATTCCCTATGAAGAGCTGTTGCGTCGGTCCCAGCAAATATCCAGCTTCGCCCCGCAATCACTGCTGCAATCAGCGTTTATTGTCACGGTGATGTATGGTTTTGTCAGCGCCTTGCTTTTAGCACTGCGGCGCTGGATCGAACGACGGCAGGCCTATACCTCTCGAGCAGTAATCACTGAGGAAGGAGGGGCTGAACTGAAGACGCTGATGTCGGCAAAATCGCAGACATCATCTTGATGAGCGGATTGGGAGGGTTGCGGAATGGGAATGCCACGCGACTGGTTGAATCCTCAGCCGATTGCTGCCTGTGGCGAGGGCTGCAATCGACCCACAACTGACCTTCAGTTCTTCTACGGCCGTTGACGGTTTCGCTGCTGTTTCACCGTATACATCTCGCGATCCGCCAGCTTAATGGCCTCGTCCACAGTGATGCTGTCCGGCATCACGGTCACTACCCCCACACTCGCGCCGGCGTATTGAATATCAGCAAGACCGTGGCCCAGCTCATATCGTCCTATCGTCGCTTTGGCCAGGCGATCCTGAAGCAGTTCGGCAGCATGTCGCCTGTCTTTTGCCTGGTCCGTGTGTTCGGAGGGGGTGCCCAAGGCGATCACGATGAATTCATCACCGCCGGTACGCCCGATGATATCGCTGGTTCTGAGGACCTGCTGCAGTTGGGCGGCCACGCCGCGCAGTAGCTGGTCGCCTGCCAGGTGGCCGTGCGTATCGTTGATGAACTTGAACCCATCCAGATCGATGACCCCCATCAGGATGTACTTGTCCTCACGCTGGGCCAGGGCGAACAGGCGCGCGGCATCGTTAAGAATGGCACGCCTGTTGGACAGGCCGGTGAGTGGATCGGTCAGGGCCAGCTTGGTCAACTCGGCGTTGGCAGCCTGGAGTCGCTCAACAAGCAGCCCACGTTCAAGGGAATATCCCAGCAACCCCGACAACAGCATCAGCAAGGGTTCGACTTCAAGAGAGCGGGCGACCTGATCCGAGCTGGCGGCACATACCGTCCCCAGCAGTTGCCCGTCCTGGGATCTGATGGGCGCGCTCACGTAAGTCATGATGCCCAAGGCTGCGGCGGCGTCCGAGTCCCCCCAAACGTCGGCAACGTTATCCGAGTACATGCGATTCTCGTCCAGCGCCCGCTTGCACAGTGTGTCAGTCCACGGCACGACCAGCCCTTCAGGAATCACCATGTCACCGACGTTGCGTGCGAACTCGACACGCTGGACACCCTCGTCGGTATCAATGGTCGTCAGATAGGTCGACTCCATACCGGTTACCTGGCTGAGCAGGGCCAACAAGGGACGCGTTAGCTGCTCCAGGGTTTTTGCTTTTGGAAGGGTATCGGAGAGAAGAGAAAGAATCTGATCCATTGGGGCGTGCCGATAGCTGAGGGGTATTTCGATTATCGGCCAATCCCAGGATTACTGAACAGGGCAGGGCTTCACCAACCTGAATGAGACTGCCCGTGCGCTCGCACATTCGCTTAAAGCGATGCCCGCTCCAGAAACTTCCTGATCTCAAAAGAGTAGGCGCCAGGATGCGAGAACCTGAACATGTGGCCAGTGCGCGGCATGATGACTTGCTGTGAGCCCTTGATGCCCTTCAGCAGAATTCCCGCGGCTTCTTCGCCGATCAGCTTGTCTTCCTCTGGAGTCAGGATCAGCGTGGGGACGTCAATCTTCTTCAGCAGCGCCGTGTAGTCCACCTTCTCGATCGAGCGCATCCGGTTGACGTAGGCTTTGTGTGGCGTCTGCTGGGCGAAGAAGGCGTGGCTCTTTGCGGTTGACCAAGGGATCTCGCCCTCCTTGTCAAACGATGATGCCAATTGAGCTGCGTGGACCCGAAGGGTCATCTGTCGATAAAAGGGCCCGGGGAAGAACGGTACGAACGCTGCCAGCGTCTTGAGCAGGGGTGAGGTGATCGGGCTCTTGGCAAAACCACCCGACAGCACCAGGCCCTTGAGGCCTCTGGGTTGGCGCGTCGCAACCGCGATCGAAGAGACTGCGCCGTATGAGTCGCCAACCAACACATAACTCTCAAGGTCCTTCACCTGGTCAGCGATGAAGTCGGCCAGTGACTCCAGATCGCACACGTCATTGGGCAAACAGAGGGTACGCATGGAACGGTTCTGCAAACAGGTCAACTGGTCAAGCTGCCACGGGGCCCCTGCGAAGCAAGGGACCATGACCAACGTCGACAGGTTTTTCATGAGGGACTCCTGGAGGGTTGAGTAGACGACCGAACTCTAGGAGGACCGAGGCATTCAATGCCAATGACATTTACACAGGCTGTCGATGCACGAGATTCATGGTTTCGGGGCGCTTTGGCCACGACAAGCCAGTGCCGCTGTTTAGTCGCCGATCATCATGTTCGTAATCCACTCAACGGCGGGCTCGTTGGCGCGCCCTCGTGCTCGAATAACGAGTACCTCCCAAGTGGATAGCGCCAAGGGCAGCTCAAAAAGGCTCAACTGCGCGGTCTCCTGCATCTGCAATGCGACCCGCTCGGCAATAATGGCAATCGATTGCGAAGCACCCACCATGAATGGAACCGCCAGAAAACTGGGGCAGGTGACGTTTACTTTGCGGCTACGGCCGAGGTTCTCCAGCGCATCGTCGACAACGCCCCGTGTACTGCCGCGCGGCGAGACCAGAATGTGGGGCAGGCGAGCGAAGTCATCCAGTTTCATGTGCAGCTTCTTGCCTCGCTTGACCAGCGCCGGGTGGCCCTTGCGAGCGATGCCGACGAAACGCTCCTTATGTACCAGCTGACAATCAAAGCGCTGTGGGACTTGGACAAATGAACCCGACCCCAGCACGATGTCGACCTCGCCAGCATCCAACAAACGCAGAGCGGATTCGACATCCGCCGGCCTGAGCGTCAGCACGGCATCCGGCGCAGCGGCCTGGATCTTGGCCAGAGCAGGGGTGACAACCGTCAATACGGCGTGATCAGTGGCCGCCACTGACAGCGTCGCTTGTAAACAACTGGGATCGAACGGGCCACGTGGACTGGCGACGAGCCTGACCGACTCGAGCACCGCCGCCACTCTAGGCATTAACTCGATGGCCAGCGGCGTGGGCGCGATCCCGCGGGGGTTACGAATGAACAGCTGATCATCAAACGCTGTACGCAGCCTCGATAAGGCGTGGCTGGTTGCGGACTGGGACAAATGCAATCTTTCGGCCGCGCGGCCGACGTGCTTTTCAGCCCAAAGCGCCTCAAGTACAACCAGAAGGTTGAGATCGAAACGCGTCAGATCCAGGGGCTTCATGTGGTATTGGCCTCTTCGTTCATAATTTGAAGGATGGCGGGTTACTCTGCGACCACATGCGCTCTTGGCTGAGCGTCAGTCGGGTGCCTTTACCGTTTTTCCGAGCCGACATTAACCGACATTCTTCAGAATTTACCATGAGCGAAATACACAGGATCGGCCAAGCCGTTGCAGACGATGAAGGCGCAGCGCGCGCATGCGCCAGGCAAGCGTATGCCCAGTATGTCTCGGTAACAGGACGGAAGCCGGCACCGATGCTGGCGGATTTCAGGGCTCAGATCGCGGCCGCGTTAGTCTCTATACGAATGAGAAGATGACCGACAATCTGTCCATTTTTCTTCGACTTGGTTATGTCGAAGTCCAGCGGCGCTCGGAGGATGGATTTGCTCGTGTCTACTTTGAAAAGCGCCTGGGTTGATAGGGTTACCAGGATAAAGACGGCGGGGTAACCACTGGCTGTTCAGAGCCGGTTGCCGCCATTCGCAAAGGACAGAAATCGACCGAAAACAACATCCGCAGCGAGTCAGACCGCCAACGTCGCAGACATTGAAACAACACCTCCTACTCCTGATCCGCAGCCACCTCCTTCCAACTGTCATCCGGATCAAAGCGCGTCATCGCCTTCGCCAGTTTTTCACTGTCAGGCCCCAGGTCTTTCTCGAACACCTGTCCTTCATGACTGATCATGAAGCTCATCACGCCGGTGTCATTGTATTTTTCTGGCCAGGCGATCAGTGCAAAGCCTCGGCTCATCTTGTCGCCGATAAGGTAGCTGTAGGCGCCACCGGGTGCTGAAGGACCCTGGCCATTGAGAATGCGGAAGTGGTAGCCATGCCAGCCTTCGCCGGCAATGGTCTTGCCGAACTCAGGGCCTAGCGGGCTGATCTGGCCGCTGTCGTCGTCCGCCCAATAGAGTCCGTCATGGGTGCCGGGGGTGCTGAAAATATTCTGCGCATACTCCAGCGCGCCATCACCGTCACGATCCACTGAGGCGTAGTCCATCTGGGCGTCGTGATAGGCCAGCGCCGCTTGCACCGCCGCCAGTTCGTTGCGTCCAATTTGACGTGCCCGGACCTCGGCACTGCCGGCCTTGATGTCGAAGCGCCAACCGTTGGTGCTTTTCACGATGGGAATCGGCAGTGTCCAGTGGTTGCTGCCGACCGACAGAATCGCGGTGCGGTCGTTGGTTTTTTCGATGTGGTTTTCTTCGTGGTACTGCTTTAGAAACGCCTCCACGTCTTTACGCTCTGCGCCTTCGCGAGGGATGAAACTGCGCCATTCCTTACCCAGCAACTCGGTCAGGCGTTCGTGATCGGCGTGTGTCGTACCCAGTGCTTCGACGAACGCTTGAGCGGCTTTTTCCGGGGTTGGGAATTCCTGCTGTGCTGTCGCCATGCACGACCACGCCAAACCGGCAGTTATCGCCAAGGCCTGAAGGAGCACACCCAGGCGTGCCTTCAATTGAGGAGAGTTATTCAACGACGGCCACCCCTTTGACTTTGACGTGCTGGCGGATTGGATGGCCGACTGACCTGATGGCCGGCGGCTCGCGAGGCGCTGGGGCGCTGGGCGGATGCCTGGCTGGCCCGGCCACGACTGGCTTGTGCGTTGACCTGGGACGGTGAGCGCGCGCCGGCGAAGGCGTTGTTGCGGGCACTGCCTTTGCTGGCGGCCGTCGTGGAAGGCCGGTTTTGCGTCGATTGGCGCGCCTGCGCGTTGCCCTGTCGCTGGTTCGTCTGAGCGGTCTGTTTTCTCGGCTGCTGATTCGCCTGATTGTTTCGGGCAGTGCCTTGGCTTCTGTCCGCAGCCTTGGCTCTGTCAGCGGCCTTCTGTCTATCCGCTGCGTTTTGTCTGTCGGAGGTCTGCGCTCTATTGGCCGTGTTCGGTCTGTCCGTACTGGCTTGCATCCGATTGCTGGCGTTAGCTCTGGAAGCATCACGCGCTTGATCACGGGCTTCGCGATTGCTGGTAGGAGGGCGTTCGATACCGGCCCTGTCCATTGAACTGCGGGCGTTTTCACGGGCCTGGGCGCGCTGGGCATTGTCCCCTCGATAGGCCTGACGCTGACTGGCACCGTCCAGTTGGCGGCCGTATTGCTCGCGGCTTCGGTTATCGCGATAGGGAACGCCATTGCGGTGCGCGGAGTTGTGTTCCCACTTGTTCTGATTCACGTTGATGCGGTTGTTGCCATTGATGTTGTTGTAGCGTTCAACGTCGATGTCGACGTCGTTATTGCCCCAGTCACACTCACCCCACAGCGCGCCGACGATGGCCACGCCGGTACCAAATGCCAGCCCGGCCATCAAGGCCTGGCCAGGGTAATAGGCCGGCGGTGGTGGGTAGTATGCAGGCGGTGAGGCCGGATACGGCCAGGTGCCGTAGGCGGTTGTCGGGTTATACGTGGGCACGTACACCACCTGAGGGTCGGCGGGCTGAATGATGATGGTGGAGCTGCTGGCAGGGGCCGGCGCCGGGGCTGCCGGAGCGGGTTCTGCTGCGGGGGCCGGTGCTGGCGCCGCATTATTCTGAATGGTCACGTTCTGATATTGATTGCTCTGCAGGTTGCCTGCTTCCTGCGCCTGACGACGCAAGCGTTGCACCCCGTTCATGACATCGTCGGGCTGCGCGAGGAAGGCATCACCCAGGCGTTGTACCCAGACAGGATCCTGCCCCAGCGTTGCCAACACCTGCGGGAAGGCTACCAGTGCCTGCACACTTGGGTCCCAGGGTTGGCTCGCCACCTGTTTGACCGCATCGTCGCCCTTGGCGTCCGGATGGGCTTTTGACCAGGTGACCGCTTCGGCAACTTCCCCGGGGTACGTGGAGGCCATCAGTACCTGCGCCAGCAGTGGATCGGGGTAAAGGGCAATCGGCGCCAGCATTTGATCCAGCTGTTCCTGGGTAAACACAGGATCTTTAGCCGGCAGCGCGGCGGACGCAGGGACTGGCGCCGTAGCGGCAGCGTTTGCGGGCGCAGGTGCGGTCGTACCGGCGGCCATGCCGTTAGACCCGCTCAACAATAGGACAGCCGACAGCGCGTAAAAGACTGGAATGCGCATTGCAACTCCCTGTAGTCAGGCAGGTTTGAATGAGTGGATCAATGCCCGGTAGGTTGAAGCCGACTGTGCAAGCCACAGGACTCGATTTCGACGCCGCTCAATAAGCGTAGCAAACAAAAAAAAACTTCCACTTATTTACGTTCTCTCGAAGCACCGCCACCACTGGCATCGGTTTCGTGCTCGTCTGCGAACGCCATGAGCACCTCCAGATCCAGCACATCCAACTGGATCCGGGTGATAAAGGCAGAGAAGGCGAGGTTGGCGGCGAGCAGGCGCAGATCGCTGGCCCAGGACGGCAGATGGACTGGCGCCGTGAGCCAGCCGGATTCGAACAGCGGCGCCAGGCGTACGGTATCCCCCAGGCTGAGGCGCCCGGCAAACAAATGGCCCACCAGCTCCGGCCGGTTGTCGCGGATCGCGATGCGCAGCAGGGTGTGCACGCCGAGCAAGCCGGTCAGGTAAGCGGCATCCTTGGTGAACGCCGAGCCGCCCCGCAAGTCGGCGCCGCGGAACACCCGTTGGGTCGAGCGAAACGACTCCTCTTGCGACTGGCCGGCCGCCAGAAAGCCTTCGAACACTTGAATGAAGTCGGCGCCCTCCAGTGCTTGCTGGACGGCAAGCACGCGCAAGGCCAGCCGACGCAAACGATTGATGTCCATGCTGCCGGTAAACAGCTCGGCCAGGGTGGCAATACCCTCCTGAGTCTGGGTTGTGCGTGGCGCGCCCAGGCCGAGGCTTTTGAGGTTGGGTTGGAGCGCGCCGTTTTGCGCGGTGGCGATATGCACGAAGGCCTCGTGCTGCAACAACTGGTTCTTGTCCAGTTCCGAAAACAGGGCGCTGGCACGCAGGCGGATGCGGCTCGCCCCGGCGATGGCTTTGGCGGCCAGGGTCGGATCGAGCACGACCGTGATTCGCCCCTCGCCGAAGAAGCGGTCCAGTTCCGGCTGCATCCAGGCCGCGAAGGCCTCGGCCGGGATCTGGGCCGGGCTCGGTGGAATCCGTGTACCGCCGAGCAGGGCATCGGTGGTGTTGAGGAAAAACCGGGCGGCGTCGAGCATGCTCAGTTTCAGGCGGTGGTAATAGAAATCCGGACGCCGATACAGCGCAGACGAATAGTCAGTGAAGGCGGGCGTGCCAATAGCCCCTAGCATGCGTCCGGCCGTGGCGTAACTTCGCGCCGTCATGGCGAGGTGGTTGCCGGCGGGATGCCCCACATCGCATCGCTCAATAAAGGCTTCCAGGGCGGTGATGTCGGCGCGGTGGTCACGGGGGCGCAGCTCGACGTCTGGCAACGCGGCTTTCCCGGCCCGCCAGTTCGCCAGGAAGGTTTCTTCGACCCCATCCGGCCAGGACAAGGCATCCAACACGCGGATTTTACGGGCCAGACCGGGCAGGGCGGCATCGAGTTCAGAGAGGGGGGCGGCGTGCATCGGAATCTCCCGGGGCGACGAGCTTGACCTGAAAAAGCTTAGTCGTTGCGGCCGATATACAAGCAACAAAACGTCTGTAGCCGCAGGCTTCGACCGCTGCTACAGAGTGCGATTCCGCTCATAGGCAATCGTGTTGCTTTGGAGACTCGCGCACACCGGCGGCGACAATTTTTTTTGTCACTACAATGAAGTGAAATCAAAAAAGAGCGCCGCCTGAAAGCGCTGTGCTTTGTCCTTTGAAAGCTTGCACCACACAGGATTTTTCAGCGAGGTAGGGCCCATGCCGAACACCGGGGAACAAAAGCGGGCACGGATACTCGACCCCGTCGATCGTGTCACAGAAGTGATTTTCGGCTTGCTCATGGCGATGACGTTCACCGGAACGATCAGCGTGGCGACGTCGGGCCAGGAGGCGGAACGGACAATGATGTTCGCCGCACTCGGTTGCAACCTGGCCTGGGGCCTCGCGGACGCTGTGATGTACCTGCTGCGAGCCTTGATCGACCGCACGCGCAAAAGCACGCTATACGCCAAACTCGGCGAGGCGGATGCGGCCACTGGTCAAGCGCTTGTGGCGGCTGCATTACCGACGCACGTGGCGGCAGCGGCCAAGCCAGAGACCTTGGAATTGCTACGCAGCCGTCTGGTCCAGTACCCGGCCGCGTCCGTGACGTCGGGACTCGGCTGGGATGATTTCAAGGGGGCGCTGGGCGTTTTTCTGTTGGTAGTGGCCTCGACCTTTCCCCTCGTAGTGCCATTCCTGTTACTCGACGACACGGCGCTCGCCGTGCGTTTATCCAATCTGGTCGGGCTCGCCGTGCTGTTCATCGCGGGGTGGATGCTGGCGCGATACGCCGGTGCAAAACCGTGGCAGGGCGGCGTGGCAATGGCGGTCACCGGCGCTGTGCTGATCGTTGCAATCATCGCTCTCGGTGGTTAAAAACAGAGGAGGGCGCAATCAATAGGCGCCACCTCCCATGCCAACATGCGCTGTACACCAAGGGGTTACAGTTCTATGAGCGATTCAGATTCTCCACCTTCCGCCCCGGAACCAGGGCGCATTGCCCGCCGCGTTGCAGGCACCGATCAGAGCCTGCTGGTGCGCTGGCTGCCGGGGCTGAACACGCTGCGCCACTATCAGATTGCGTGGCTGCGAAATGACATTGTGGCCGGACTCGTCCTGACCACGATGCTGGTGCCTGTCGGTATCGCCTACGCGGTGGCCTCAGGTGTGCCCGGCATCTATGGCCTCTACGCGACGATCATTCCGCTGCTCGCTTATGCGCTGTTCGGGCCCAGCCGGATTCTGGTGCTGGGACCGGATTCTTCGCTGGCAGCGGTCATTCTGGCGGTGATCCTGCCACTGTCCGGCGGCGACCCGTATCGCGCCGTCGCCCTGGCGGGAATGATGGCGATAGTGTCGGGTATTGTCTGCATCCTCGCCGGTATCGCGCGCCTGGGATTTATCACAGAGTTGCTCTCCAAGCCGATCCGCTACGGGTACATGAACGGTATCGCGCTGACCGTACTGATCAGCCAGTTACCCAAGTTTTTTGGCTTCAAGATCGAATCCGACGGGCCGCTGAGAAACATATGGGCGATCTTCACCGCCGTACTGCACGGAAAAACCAACTGGGTCACCTTCGCGGTTGGCGCCGCCACGTTGGTGGTGATCCTGTTGCTCAAGGGGCACAAACGCATTCCGGGTATTTTGATCGCCGTGGCAGGGGCAACCGTCGCCGTCGGTGTGCTGGACCTTGCCACGAAATACGGCATTTCGGTGCTCGGTGAACTTCCACAAGGCATGCCCGCGTTCGCCATTCCCTGGATCACTTCAGCGGATATGGTCCCGGTCCTGATCGGTGGTTGCGCCGTCGCACTGGTTTCGTTTGCCGACACCAGCGTGCTCTCGCGTGTCTATGCCGCGCGGTCGCGCACCTACGTCGATCCGAACCAGGAAATGGTCGGGCTCGGCGTAGCGAACCTGGCGGCCGGTTTTTTCCAGGGTTTTCCCATCAGCAGCAGTTCGTCACGCACTCCGGTGGCCGAGGCTGCCGGCGCCAAAACCCAATTGTCCGGTGTCGTCGGCGCGCTGGCGGTGGCTTTGCTGCTGATGGTGGCGCCGAACCTGTTGCAGGACCTGCCCAACAGCGCGCTGGCGGCGGTAGTCATCGCTTCGGCCATCGGCTTGATTGAGATCACTGATCTGCGGCGTATCTATCGCATTCAGCGCTGGGAGTTCTGGCTGTCCATCGCCTGCACCGTCGGCGTCGCGGTGTTCGGCGCCATCGAGGGCATTGGCCTGGCCATCTTGCTGGCGGTGATCGAATTCCTCTGGGATGGCTGGCGGCCGTACTCCGCCGTATTGGGACGTGCCGATGGGGTCAAGGGTTACCACGACCTCAAGCGTTTTCCCAATGCCCGGCTCATCCCCGGCCTGGTCCTGTTTCGCTGGGACGCCCCGTTGTTTTTCGCCAATGCCGAACTGTTTAACGACCGGGTGCTGGACGCCGTGGCGACATCGCCTACGCCCGTGCGCTGGGTCGTCGTGGCGGCGGAACCGATGACCAGCGTCGACGTGACGTCTGCCGACATGTTGGCCGAACTGGACGAAACCCTGCGTGCGGCTGGCATCGAGTTGTGTCTGGCCGAGATGAAAGACCCGGTCAAGGACAAACTGAAGCGGTTCGGGCTGTTTTCGCAGTTTGGCGAAACGGCGTTTTTTCCAACGATAGACACGGCCGTCGACAGCTACCTCGCGATGTACCCCGCAAACTGAGTGGACGACTAAACTGATTGGCAGTGAGCCAGCCAAGCGTTTTAACGGGAGGAATATCATGATTCGCAAATACAGCATGATGGCCCTGGCGACACTGGTCGTCGCCGTGGGTGTGCAGTCAGTATCGGTAACGGCTTACGCGACCGAGCAGGGAGAACAGCGGCGTGAAGCGCGGGATACACGGCAGACAGGGCGCTCGGATGCACGGCAAACCAAGGTCGATTGCAGGCAGGCCAGTGAGAAAAGCAACGCGCAATGCCGCCAGGACAAGCGCAGCACCAAACAGGACACGCGCCGCACTGCCCGGGACATCAAATATTGAGGTGCTGACCCCTACCGCCAGGGACCGGGCAGGCCGCTAGATGCCACTGAACATGCCAATGATCACCGCGTTGACCAGGTCAATGAAAAAACCACACACCAGCGGCACGATCAGGAAGGCCTGGTGTGCCGCGCCATATTTTTGCGTCACGGTCGTCATGTTGACGATGGCCGTTGCCGTGGAGCCGAGGGCAATGCCGCCGAAGCCGGACGCTATCACGCTGGCTTCGTAATTGCGGCCCATGCAGCGGAACACCACGAAATACGTGTAGAGCACCGTCAGCAGGATTTGCAGGGTCAAGGCGCACAGAATGAACAGCAACGCGCCACTGAGCTGCCAGAGCTGAAGCCCCATCAGCGCCATGGTCAGAAACATGCCCAGGCAGATATCGGAGATCAGCGACAGACCCAGGCGGGCGCCGCCCCAGGATTTCAGCCGTTGTTCATCCATCACCGCGAGAACGATGTGGTGAATGACGATACCCGCGAACAGGCAACTGACGAATTTGGGCAGGGTGATACCGGCATCGACCAGCAGCAGGTTGAGTCCGTAGCCGAGCATCAGGGTCAGGTTAAGCCACATCCACGCCCAGAGCACATCGTAGTAGTCCATTGACTGGTGGGGTTGCTGTTCAAGGACGCCGACTTCCAGGCTCCCGTCCCCGGAAGGTGTCAGTTGATGACGACGTATCAGGCGGTTGGCGATCGGGCCGCCGATCACGCACGCGGCAATCAGGCCGACAGTGTTACTGGCCATGCCCAGTTCATGCGCGTTAGTGATGCCCAGCTTGTCAACGAACAGCGGCGCCCAGGCCAGGGTCGTGCCCGCGCCCCCCGTCAGGGAGATAGACCCCACCATCAACCCGGCCTTGGGATCGAGTCCAAATGCTTCGGCCACGCCCATGCCCAGCGCGTTTTGCAGGACGATGAACACGCCCGCGAGCACCAGCAGGATCAGCAGCGGGACGCCGCCCTTGAGCAGCTGGCGCATGTCCGAGTTCAAGCCAATGCCGGCAAAGAAATACAGCAGCAGGGTGTCGCGAACATCGAGATCGAATTCGATCTCGATGTTAAGGCCGAAATAAAACAGGGTCGTCACTGCCGCACAGACAAAGCCGCCAACCACCGACTCGGGAATACAGTATTGGCGCAACAAGGCGTTGCGCTGGACAAGGGATTTGCCAAGAAAAAGCAGGAGGATGGCGAGGGTAAAACTCACGAGGCCATGAATCTGGAAGATCTGAGGAGTCATTCAGAGCCTGCCTAAAAATATGAACAATCATTATCAGGATTCGGCCGTCCGGTGTTTAGACCTGAGTCAACGAACGGTGGATGCAGCATAGCAGGCGGGTTAAATCCTTCCTGTCGCGCCCAAATGCTTGCTTGTCCAGGTCTTCCTCAAATTCACACGTATGATCATGCATTGACCTGCGACGGATAAATAGGAGAGGCCTGATGGCCACCTTCGAATCATGGTTCTATGACCGGCCCGTCGTGGTGCTGTCTGAACAGTTGGCCAATTCACCGGTGCCCGACGCGTTGAAGGGCAAGCTGCGTTTTTCCAATCTAACCCCCGGGGCCTTGATGGAGGAGCTGGCCGGGCAAGGCGTGCAACGGGTTTATGTCGATGGCGGGCAGTTGGTGCAGTCATTCCTGCGCGATGGGTTAGTGGCTGACATGGTGATTACCACCGTGCCCGTTCTGATCGGGTCGGGAAGGCCATTGTTCGGGGGCCTTCAGCAAGATGTTGACTTGAAACTGGTCTCCAGTCGCTGTTTTCCTTCCGGTTTGGTGCAGTCTACGTATCGGCTGGTCCGATGACCCTGACGCAGGCGCCAGGACGGGGCCGATCCGGGCCCCGGTCGCAGGAATTTGTAATGCGCAGCGTTGCCCGACACAATCGCGTCCCGATCCGGCCAACGGTGCCGGGCATTCGTGGTGAAGGGAACTGCAGTTGAACGAACAGACATTGTCCATGCGCCTGGAGCGCGTGGCGGCGCATGTGCCAGTCGGTGCACGCCTGGCCGATATCGGCTCCGATCACGGCTACTTGCCCGTGGCGTTGATGCGCCGTGGCGCCATCGTGGCGGCCGTCGCCGGTGAGGTGGCGTTGACGCCGTTCCATGCGGCTGAACGCACCGTGCGTGAGAACGACCTGGACGTGCGGATCACCGTGCGCCTGGCCGATGGGCTGGCGGCCATCGAGCCGGGCGACGGGATCACCGCGATCAGCATCTGCGGCATGGGCGGCGAGACGATTCGCGACATCCTCGACAGCGGCAAGGCGCGGCTGAGCGGGCAGGAGCGCTTGATCCTGCAGCCCAACGGCGGCGAGCAGCCACTGCGCCAATGGTTGATGGAAAATGGCTACCGCATTCTCTGCGAAGAGCTGCTGCGGGAAAATCGCTTCGACTACGAAATCATCGTTGCCGAGCGCGCTGGCCCGGTGATGTACACCGCTGAGGAGCTATACTTCGGCCCGCTGCAGATGCAGGCACGCAGTCCGGCGTTCCTGGCCAAGTGGCAGCGCCTGCTGCGCGAAAAGCAGAAGACCCTGAACCAGCTCGCCCGAGCACAGCAGGCCGTGCCGCAGGAGAAGCTGCAAGACATTTCCCGACAGGCGCGCTGGATCACTGAGCTGCTGGTGTGAGCCGGTCGTCCATTTAGGGCGACCACCCAATAAAACGATTGAAAAAAACTCCCATTAGCTTTAAACGGGAAGCTAACCGGCACATTGCCAGCAATCAGTAAGTGAGTATCGCCAGTTTTTGGCTCAGGGAGCGCTGATGAGTGTTCGTCCATTGACCGACGCCCCGCGGCAATCGAACGATTGCGACGTTGTCGCATCTCAACTGAATGGATATCTGGATACGGTCGGCATGACCTACGCTGGCAACAAGGACACCCTCGAGCAATTGTTCATCCCCGCGCGCCACTGGGCACACTCCACGGCGTGGGCGGTTTACCGCGCCGGTGAACAAACGCATCTGGTCGGGCAGGGCGACCCGCAGGTGCAGTGGCCGGCAAGCGTGGCGAATGAAGACTTTGACGCCTTTTGCCAGACCCGGCGCTTGCACCGCTGGCCGACCGGTAAAGGCGAAAGCGAGCTGGGTTGGCTACTTGCCCCCCTCGACGAAGCGGCGGACCCGGCGCTCGCCGATTTCGCCCAGCGCCTGGGCATTCAGGTCCAGACCAATACCCTGGCCCGCGCGCAGATTACTCAGCGTGTGCTGTATGAAATCACCTACCTGGCCAGTTCGACCCGCGACCGCTCGGTGTTTCTGGTGGGGGTTCATCAACTGCTGGCCAGCCTGATCGATGCCGAGAACTTCTATCTCGCGCTGTATGACCCGCACACTGGCAAGATCGACTACCCGTATTACGTCGACATCATCGACGTGGATGCCGTGGAGTCCCAGCACTATGAATACCTGGACCCTTCGCACCTGTCGTTGACCGGCCAGGTGTTGACCACCGGCCAGCCACTGCTGATCGACGCCGCCGGCATCATCGCGGCGCAGGCCGAGGACCGTTTCTACTGCGTGGGGGATCGTCCGGAGTTCTGGATGGGCGCGCCGTTGAAAAATGCCTCGGACGACGTCTTTGGCATGCTGGCCATGCAGGTCTACGACGTTTCCCGAACCTACAGCGCTGAAGATCGCGCGCTGTTTCTGGTGGTGGCCCGCCACGTGGCGATGGCGCTGGACCGGATTCTGCACCGCGAAGACCTGGAAGAGACGGTGATGCGCCGCACCCTGGAGCTGTCGGCCGTCAACGATGCGTTGAGGCAGGAAGTGGCCGACCGACAGCGCGCCGAGCATCTGCAAAGCGCGCTGTTCCAGATTGCCGAACTGTCGAGTCAGCCAGGCGACATGGCTGAGCTGTTTCAAACGTTGCATGGCATCGTCGGTGATCTGTTGTTTGCGCAGAACTTCTACATTGCGCTGTTCGACGACGCGATCAGTGAGGTGACTTTTCCGTATTACGTCGATGAGCGGCAGACGATTTGCCCACCGGCACGACGTGGATGTCGCGGCTTGACCGAGTACGTTATCCGGCGGCGTCGGCCTTGCCTGATTGACGTCGGCGAGGCTGAACGCTTGGCGGCGGCCGGTGAAATTGAACTGGCCAATGAGTCTGTTCGGTCTTTCTCCTGGCTGGGCATTCCCTTGTTCGATGGCGATGTGGTGCGTGGCGTGCTGGCGGTGCAGAGCTATACCTCACAGGTGCGCTATACCCTGCGTGATCAGGAGCTGTTGACGTTCGTCTCGCGGCACATCGACACCGCATTGTCACGTCGCACGGCTGCCGAAGCGATCCATGCCGCCAATCTCAAGCTGGAGGCACGGGTGCAGAACCGCACCCGCGAGCTCGATCACGCGAATGCCAAGTTGCAACACGAAAACTCTCACGATGCGCTGACCGGGCTGCCGAATCGTACTTACCTGCAACAGCGCCTCAGCCAGGCCTGGTTGGAGTTCGGCAGCGTCGGCGGGCACCTGGCGGTGATGTTCATCGACCTCGACCGTTTCAAGATGGTCAACGACAGCCTCGGCCACCATTTTGGCGACCTGCTGCTGATGCAAGCCGCCCAGCGTCTGCGCGGTTGCCTGCGCGAGACCGATATGCTGGCGCGCCTGGGGGGCGATGAGTTTTCAGTGTTGGCACCCGAGGCGCCGCTGGAGGTGGTGATCGAAATCGCCGAACGGATTCTGGTGGCGTTCGACCTGCCGTTTTTCATCAATGGCCATGAAGTGTTTTCGTCCTGCAGCATCGGTATCGTCAGCGCCGACAGTCAGTTCCATCACGAGCCGGCCGACTTGCTGCGCGATGCCGACGCGGCGATGTACCGGGTCAAGAGCGCTGGGCGCGACAGCTACGCGGTGTTCAATCAGGAAGTGCGCCGGGAGGTCTCGGACCAGGTCGAGCGGGAAGGGGCCTTGCGCAACGCGCTTAAACGGACCGACGAACTGCTGCCGTATTTCCAGCCGATCGTCAGCGTCGAAACCGGCGAACTGGTCGCACTTGAAGCATTGGTCCGCTGGCATCAACCGGGCGGCCGAGTGATCGCGCCGGGCGAGTTTTTGCCGGATGTCGAAGGTTTGCGCCTGATTGGTCGACTGGACCTGTACATGCTCACCAGCGTGGCGGTGATCCTCGCTCAGCCCGAGCATGCCAATTGGCCTGCGGTGCACGTCAATTGCTCCAGTTACAGCATGACGCGTCCAGACTTCGCCAGTGAAGTGCTTGCACTGTTGGCGCGGCACGGAGTTGCGCCCTCGCGGATCTGCCTGGAGTTGACCGAAGGTGCGCTGGTGGCTGAGCCGGCCATCGCCCGCCTGACCATGCAGCAGCTCGCCGACAATGGCATGTCGGTGGTGCTCGATGACTTCGGTGCCGGGTTTTCTTCCCTGAGCTATGTGCATCAATATCGCTTCAGCGGTTTGAAGATCGACAAATCGTTCATCCTCGAACTGACCACCAGTGCGCGCAGCCGCGCCATCGTCCGGGCGATTGTGCGGATGGCTGAATCGCTGGACCTGAGCGTGGTCGCCGAAGGTGTCGAGGATAAAGCGACACTGGAACTGCTGCGAGAAATAGGCGCGGGGCAGGCGCAAGGTTACTACTTCGCCAAGCCGATGGGGTTGGAGGCGTTGTTGGCGAGTTCGCTGACTACATCATCCAGTCTGGCGCTGGCAGGTGACTCGCCAACGGTTTACTCCAAGTGAACGTCGTTGTAACTCGCGCTCAGTTGAGCAGTGTTTTTCATCAGTCCGCGAAAACGTCTGAGCTTTGTGGCACTCGATTGTGCGCTTGGACTTGTAGATCAGGCTGCGTTTGTTCAGCTTGTGATAAAGACGAAAGATATTATCAGTCAGTAAGTTTTCAATGCTCGGTCATCCAGCGTGAAAATGGTGCGAAGCCTCTAGGGCAGCGACAGCCCCAGCACCCGTAGGTGCTGGATTTATATGAGAGTGTCAAATTATTACTTATGGAAGGAGAAAAACCACCTACTCTTGAAGAGCACGAATTGGTGGGTCTTGATAAGACTCATCTATCTCGATACCAGCGGCGCGAGCCTTTTCTTCAAGTGCTAATCGTGCCGCGTGATAGCTTTTCAGTCTTTTTGGCAAGAGTTCTTTCCAGTGAAGCCTGTCTTTCTCGTCACTGATGCCATCTTGCCAGAATTTCTTCTCTGATTGAAACTCCAGAGTAATTAGGTAGGTCGCTTTTTCAGTCGGGGCTTCGTCATCGTTTTGTCGCCATGCTTTCAGATGAAGATAGGCTCCATTGTTGTAGAAATACCAGTTATAAAAAGAGCCGATTTTAAGCCAGCGTTTCAGATCCAGTTTATAGTCAGGATCGAGCCACGGGTGACTGCTGACATATTGTCCTAGAACGTATTCGGGGCTACTGATTTTTTCGATCTGTGATCCTGATATTCTCGGGTCTTCTGGCAAGAAAAAATGAGACCAGCCGGATTCTTTTATTTTGCCTAGGAGTGTGTATATCAGAGTTCTATACTGTTCGTGGGTACTTCCTTTTGGGAGTCCACGCAGTATTATGTTTAGGGTCTCTATGTCGTCAGATGTTTTTTTATCAACAACAATGGTGACGTCAACGGCTTGCTCCAGACTTAATTTCCGTCCGTTAAAGCTCACGTTCACCGTGGGTAGGCTTTTATCGTTTGCAGATTTTTGTATTGTATACCAGCAAGTATCTACCTGGCTCATGCAGCTTTCAGTGAACGGAATAACACTGTTGGTCGTAGTGTCTTTCACCGGGTTGAGAAGTTTTAATTCAATTAGTTGGGTTTCGGATTTCATTGTAGAGGTCTCTAACATGTTTTGGCTTTCGTTGCAGCCAGCGAGAACAAAGAGCGCGAAAAAAAAGATTTTTTTCATTGCTGATTTGACCAAGTAGAGATTTTTTGTATTTCGCTTTCCATGTAGTGTTTCTCTGAATCCATTAAATAATGGTATTGATTCGCAATTTTTGTAATAAATACCATTCTATCTGTTTCGTCGTAGAGGTCGCCGTCGTCCATTTGGACCCTCAGTTCTGGTTGCTTGACGTCGCAAGCAGTGCTGAATGCTGCAACCCTGACTGGAACAAAGGGAGCCCATTCAAAACCGGCTTGAACCTTCAGCGTAGCTCGGAAGGGGGCGCTTTCGTATATTAAAGGCTGAAGGATTTTTCGTTGTTCGTGATTGGCTATCGCTATTAATGATGAGAGTTGCGTAGCGCGTTGTGCTCTTCCAAAGGGAAGTTTCTCAGTTTCACCAATTTTATTAAATCCTTCTGCAAGTTCATTTGTGAAGTGCAAATTATTTAGGGTGGCAAGCGCCTCTTCTGCCCAAGGCAAACTATCAATATTGGTTTTGATCTGCCCCTCACAACTGCGTGCATTACGCTCTGGCGCACACTCATCGAACTGTTTTGGATATTTGCTGTAAAACCAGTGCCAGACGAAAATATCCTGAAACAGCCAGAAGTTACCTTTACCCAAGGAGTTTTTGCCAATACGCAAAGGTGGCTGAACGAGGGGAGGCGTCAGCAGCAGATAAGGATCATTCGGAATAAAGTCCAACCCGCATTTGACCTGCTTGCTGGCAAACGCCGCCAACCCCATCCAGTAGAACCGGCCCTTGAGTTCCGGCTTTCCATCTTCCCCTTGCTCCAGATAGAAACTGGCGTAAGCGGCCGCGATTCTCGCCGCACGAGCGCTGAAGTCTGAGATCAGCTCGTATTTACTGGAGGCGGAGGAGCGTTTTTTGCTTAAACGGCGTATGGCTTCTTCCTGCCCCATCGCCCACAACTTATCGCAACCCAGTACGACTTCGTGGACAGAGCATTCTTTGTCATTGGTTTTGAACGTCGTGATTGGTTGCGCACTCATTTCGTTCTACTCGCTTCATAGTCATCTGCGCCGGCAGGCACAACCAGTTCATCCCAGACAAGGTGGGCTTTCACCGGTTCTTCGGCCTCTGTCTGGACTCGCGGATGGAGGCCATTAGCGTCGCTTCTCGATATTTGAGGGGCTGTCTCGGATGGCACGATCAGTGCTGCTTTGACTGATTTGACTGGTTGCCCTCGACGCGTAACGAACTTGAGCTGTTCGTCGTAGCGCTCAGCTATTTTCTTTGCATTCAGCAAACTTCCTGCCCGCGCCTGATCTGCAATAACGGGAATAAGCGGGGCGAGAATGCCAATCCCGCTCCCCGAACCCGGCGCCCCACCCGAATTGGTCTTCACCTCAGCCCCACTAATCGTCACGCCCCCGGCATCCACCTTGACGAAACTCCCGCCAGCCTTGGCCGTCAGTTCCATCCCGCCTTCAACCACCACCTTCTGCCCAGCGTGGTAGTGAATCTCTTCTCCCGCCTCGACAAACTGCGCCGTCCCCACTTTCACATGCTGGGTCACCGCCACGGTCAGGTGATCATCCGCCCGCGCTTCAGTCTTGCGGTCCAGATGGGTGATGCGATGCTCTTCAACCTTGAACTCGCTGAAGACATTGGCCTCGACCGTGTCGTGCCGCTCGTTGCCGATGCGGATTTTCTGGTCGTGTTCGATGTTTTCATCCCAGTCGCGCTGGGCATGCAGGTAGATTTGTTCGACGCCTTTTTTGTCTTCGATGCGAAATTCGTTGTAGCCCTTGCCGCCCGGTGAGCTGAGGGTCTTGAAGGTGCTGCGGGTCTTGTTCGCCGGCAGGTCGTAGGGGACGACGTTTTCCTTGTGGTACAGGCAGCCGGTGACCAGTGGCTGGTCGGGGTCGCCTTCGAGGAAGGTGACGAGGACTTCCATGCCGACGCGCGGGATGGCGATGCCGCCGTAGGCACTGCCGGCCCAGCCGGTGGCGACGCGCAGCCAGCAACTGGTGTTGTCGTTGGCCTGGCCGTCGCGGTCCCAGTGGAATTGCACTTTGACGCGGCCGTATTCGTCGCAGTGGATTTCTTCGCCGGGCGGGCCGGTGACGATGGCGGTCTGGCTGCCGAGGACTTGCGGTTTCGGGTGTTCGAGGGCAGGGCGGTAGTGCGCGTCCCACGGCGTGGCGAGGAAGCGGTTGCGGTAGCCCTGGTGGAAATCGTCTTTGTTGTGGGTGACGTCGCTGGTGATGTTCTCGCCGAGCACTTGCGGCTGTTTGCCTTCGTGAACCACTTCCAGCAGCAGCCAGAGGTCGTTCCATTCGACGCGCGGGTGTTCGCTGAGGGCCATGAAGTGGCCGCTGACCAACGTCGGTTCGTCACCTCTGCCTTCGGCGAGTTTGTAGTCGCTGCGATGGCGTTCCAGCGCACGGGTCGCCAGTTGTTTACCGCGTTCGCGCGTGAGAAAGAGGCCGGGGTAATTGTAGTCTTCGAGGTCCGGGGCGACGCCGCTCTTGGCGGTGCCTTCGGGTAGGATGCGTGGTTTCTCGAAGTCGTAGTCGCGGCGGCTGACGCGGCTGGTGCGGGTTTCCAGGCGCAGGTTGAAGCGTTTGATCACCGGTTTCTCGGCGGCCATGCCGGAGTCTTGCTGGTAGGCCACGGGCGCGAGTTTGCGGAACACCGTCTGGTCATCGCCGAACACCAGCGTGTGGCCGCTGGCGCTGTGCTGGAAGTGGAAGTGAATGCCTTCTTCTTCGCACAGACGCTGGATGAAATGCAGGTCGGATTCGTCGTACTGCACGCAATAGTCGCGGTCCGGGTAAACCGCGCCGAGCTGAAAACTGTACGCGTCAGCGAGGATGCCGCGCGCTTCCAGGACCTGCGCGATGATCTTCGGCACGCTTAACTGCTGGAAGATTTGCTGGTCGTGGTTGTGGCGCAGGTAGGCCAGTTGCGGGCACAGGCTGATGCTGTAGCGGGTCAGTTTTTTACCCGAGTCGCCTTGCTCGATTCGATAGACCAGGCCGTGGATGAGGCCTTTGCCGGTTGCGCCGAAGGTCAGGCAACCTGGTTTGTGCAGAATGTCTTCGAGTTTCAGGTCGGGTCGGGCGCTGACCAGCTCGATGTCGAAACAGAACGGCTGATTGAGGGCTTCACGGCCGACGAAACTGAGGACTTGCAGGTCGGCGCAAACACCTTCCAGCGTGAGGGAAATATGGGTTGCGTTAGCGTCCAGCATGCCTTGAATTCCGTCCTTTGGATAAGCTGGGGCGGATGGTGCAGCATTAAACGGCCCCGTTCAAGGCGCAAACGGCGTAGGTGCGGGGGGCTTGGGGGATAGGGGAAACCCTTAGTGGCACGGTTTGGGCCCGTAAGTATGGGGAGCTCACCTTGGTATATCGCTATCGAAGTGGCGACCAAGGCAACTCTGACGAGGACACAGTCCTCGCCATCGCGCTGAAATAATCATTTTGAAAATGTATACCGCACGATTTTTTAACAAAGCGTGAACAACTGGTGTGATCAATTAAGAGAAAAGTTCACCAGAACTTCCTCCGAACGCTGACACCCAGTGAGTCACCTTGAAGCGCACAAAGCCCCCCTCGAAGATTGCAAAACGTTTGCTGCTCAGACGGCTCGCGCTGTGCTCAGGCGTCACCTTTATCTGTTTGTCCATGGCGGGTGGCTATTGGCTGTACACACCACCAGCGCCCTACGTTCCGCTAAGTAGCCTGGACCCTGCGTCGGTGTCGATGATCGCTGTGGGCGACCAAGGCAGCGGAGACCTGCAGCAGTGGCGGGTAGGGCGGGCCATGGAACGCGTCGCCGCCAATGAGGGGCGCCTGAACATGGTGGTGTTCCTGGGCGACAACTTCTACGGCAAGTCGCTGGCCAGTACCCATGACTCCAGTTGGCAAACCCGGTTCGAGCGTGTTTATTGGGGCCACTGGCTGAGTCATGTGCCGTTCTACGCGGTGCTGGGCAATCACGATTACCCAGTGTCGCAAAAGTACGAGATCAAGTACGGACAACAACACAAGGGATCGGGCCGCTGGCAGATGCCGATGAGTTTTTACGCCAAGGATTTCGGTGAAGTCAACGGTCGCCCATTGGTGCGCATGGTGTTCCTCGACACGTCGGCGCCGCGTGAAAGTTTGCAGCAGCAAATCGACTTTATTGATCAGGCATTCCAGGCACCCGGTCCGGCGCCGGTGTGGCGAATCGCAGCGTCCCATCACCCGGTGCGCAATCAGGGCCAGCATGGTGAGGAGTCGGATCTGGTTGCCAGGCTTTTGCCGGCGCTGCAGCGCAACAACGTTGATTTGCTGTTGTCAGGCCATGACCACAATCAGCAATTGCTGTTGAGAGCCGGGGAACCAGCGTGGGTCATCTCCGGTGCGGGAGGGCAGAAGCTCTATACCCTGAATACGCCGACGCCCGATAGCGCGTTCACCGCGTCGCGGGCCGGGTTTGCCAAACTCGACCTGAACGCCGAGCAATTGAGGTTGGCGTATTACAACGATCAAGGCGATCTGGAAACCAGCTATCGCTGGGCCAGAGACTGCCAGTGGATGGCCAAAGGCTGTCTACGGCCCGAGGATTCCCAAGGGACCCTCGCGCAGTCGGCTCAATAGGCGCCGATAACTGGGCCCATTGGCGTTGCCTTTTGTAGCCGCGTCCGAGCCGGGGTCGCGCTCGACCGCAGTCCTGCCGATCACCCTGCACCTAGCGAATGCCCGCACCCGCCATCGACTCCGGTATCCACTGCGCCGTCGACAGCGGCTGGATGTACCGAATCCCGCCATGTGGGCCCACCACGCCATTTATGTTGTACGAGCCGCGCGACAGGTCGTACGTCATGAAAGGCGTGGCATCCGGCACCTGCTCGTCATAGCTCTGGCTGAGGAAGGCGAAGGAGCCCCGGTAAAGCTTGCCACTCGTGTCGTACTGATCGGAGGCGACCGCGGCCCAGGTGTCTTCATCCAGGTAAAAGCGGCGCTTCTGGTAGATGTGACTGGCACCGGGCTTGAGGTTGCCTTCCACCACGTAGACCCGATGTTTCTCCCAGCGCACGAAGTCCGGGGAAAGGTAGTTCGGAGTGGTCAGCGACTTGGCCTCCCGCGCGTAGGTCAGTTTGTAGGTGTTGTAGGGCACGATCATTTCTTGCTTGCCCACCAGCGTCCAGTCATACAGTTCCAGGGCGCGGGCGGTGCCGGGGTTCGGGGTGTCGTAGGCCAGGATTGAAATCTGTTTGACCCGGCGCTGGGCCGGCATGTACTGCCAGGCACGGCCAGGACGCTGCAGCGGGTTGGTGGCGTTCTTGAGCATGATCGACTCGCCGGCTCGCCGCGCAGGCCCGGTATAGGACAATTTCAACTGGTAGTAGAGGTCGGAGTTGTTGATGGGCTTGGACAGGTTCTCGTAAATCGGGAACGAGACGAAGGCCTCGCCGGTGACGGCCAGGCTTGCCACGCCCGCCGAGTCGACATTCCAGGAGTCGTACTTGGAATGAATGTTGACGCCCTGGTAGCGCAGCAGGAAATTCCACATCGCCTCGGCACCCGATTGCGGGATCGGGAACGGCACACCGGGCAATACATTGTCGAAGGCAATCCCGCCATTGAGGGACCGTGCGACGGTGGCGTTCGTGCGGCTATTGTCCAGCACCGTTTGCGGCAACGATGCGGTGCGGTGGGTTGGGTACACGTCGATGCGGTAACCGGGGTAGCGCTTGGCCAACTCGACGGTGGTGGCCGTCAGCATGCCTTTGTACTGATCAACGTTGCGGCCATTGATCACCAGCAGCGGTTTTTCGTTCGCATAAGGATCGGGGCGCATGGTATCGCCGACCTTGAAACTGGCCGGGGCAGTGGTCAAGCCACCGCTATAAGGCGGGATGGAGCCATCGGCATTACCGGCCTTTTCAGCACCGACCAGCGTCAGGCTGGTGCCCAGTGCGGCAGCTTGCTGACTCGACACATAGGCCTGGGCATTAATGGCCAGCGTCATCAGGAGTGAAGCAGCCAGAAGACTTTTCACGCTTTTCATATTGTTATTCTCTGCTGAGTGCACCAGGCCACTCGTGGCTCAGGCGGAGCAATCGTGTTCACCTTGTGGGCGATCAGACGGGCTCAAGCGCCAGATGCTTTTTTATGACTCCCATTAAAAAGCCCCCAAATCGGGGGCGCTTTTCATTTGACGACAGTCGCTTGGCTATTCATGACAGACGCACACTGTCTCGTCGGCAACGCAGCCTCAAAACTCTTCCTCTCTCAACGCAATGATCCGCCCTGATTTCTCGGCGGCCACCAGAGAGGCATGGTCTTTTGCGTTTTGATCGGCATAGGTGAGGGCAAATGTTCCGATGGCCTGGTCGAAAGAGTCGGTCTTGCCAAGGTAGCCACTGATGAGTGCAGCATCCCCGGATTTGGCGTGGGAACGGGCCAGGGTCAGACCGCACCACTCGGCGTACATTTTCAATCGTGGGGCGGAAATGCCCTCGATGGGTGCTGACATTTTCATGTCGCGCAACTGACGCACAAAGAAATAGCGGCCGTTCTGACCGCGTGTCCAGCCCAGAAAGATGTCGCTGGACGACTGCATCAGACGCTGCCCCGTGACGACACGTTGTCCCTGATTCTCGTATTCGCTCTTGCCGGCATAGGGCGCGAGTACCGACGGACAGGCTTCCTTGAACTGCAGGAGTAACGGGTGATTTTCTGCGGAAAAGAACAGGCCGACGAAACAATAAGTCCCGACGCTGCCAATGCCCACCGCTTTGACGGCAATGTCTTCGAGACGGTAGCGATCGAACAGCACGCGCCGTTCATGGGGCAGCGACAATCGATAATCCTGCAGCGCCAGATGGACGTTGCGCACGAAGCCCTTTTCATACACATGAAACAGTATCGGCGGTTGATCGATCAGGCGCCGTCGCCCTCCGACTTCACCGCTGATTTTGGGGTAAAGGTAATCGCCAACACGCAGCCTGGCCTTGGCGACCAATTGCTCACGGATTTTCTTGATTTCAGCATTGGGCGCCATGTCGATGATCGCTTGGGCGTCCAGGCAGTCGTACCAGACCTCCACCGGGCTCATCTTGGAAAATTTGCGCAGGCTCTCGCGGTAGGCACGCACACATTCGGCGGCGCAGATCTTTGCCGCTTTATCGCTGAGGCGGTTGTCGCGGGCGGCCACGGCAAAACTGATCGCCAGGCGTTTGACATCCCATTCCCAAGGGGCGGGGAGGGTTTCGTCGAAATCGTTGATGTCAAAGATCAGATTGCGCTCAGGTGTCGCGAACAACCCGAAATTCATCAGGTGACAATCCCCGCATGCCTGCACCTGAAAGCCGGTGGTCGGGGTCGTCGCCAGGTCATGCGCCATCAACCCCGAAGAACCGCGTAGAAAGGTGAACGGACTGGCCAGCATGCGCCCGTAGCGCACCGGCACCAGATTGGGCAGTCGATAGCGATTGGACTCTTCGAGGAGTGCGATAGGGTCGCGGTGTTTGCGCGCGGGTTTCCATTCGGCATGAAGGGCATGCGGCAGACGCACGCGTAACTGCTCACCGGCGTACAGGCGCTCCTTGCGTGAGTGAAAGACCCGTTCTTCCCCGTCGTCTTTTGATTGCCCTGACTTGCTGTCGGTAGGCTTGTTTTTACGGGGCGGCATGTTCACTCCTTTGCTCAACGAAGTCTGATTCGGTTGGGCGCAGGAGCTGGTCATTCGGCTGTTCCATCAGCCTGCAGAGAGTGTGTGCGCCAGTGTGTTGGAAAGCGCGAAAGTTAATGTTTGAAGCGTAGCAGCACTTAGTACAACGCGTGTTCAGTCGAAGGCTGTCTTAAACAAGAAAAATCGCCCGCGTTTAAATGAAGCCTTCCGTTACCACTCAGAGGCTACAACGCCTTGCGCCATCGCCTACGGGTAAGACAGAATCCGCCGGCTTGTTTGCTTTGGCCCTGGCCTCTATCGTTTCCCTGCCACTGCCCATCAGTGGTCGGGTTTAGTCGCCCGGGGTTAAAAGTAAGGTGCATTAGCTCTGTCAGTCAGGCATTCCCATGCCTGCACTTGATGGTGGTTGTGCGCAGGGCGCCCTCGGGCGCGCCGGCTTTGCTAGCTTCCCCGGTCGACTAACCTGCGCACAGCTGCCTCCCTCTCGTTTAGTCGCAGGAGGGTGGCGCTCAATCAAGGAAGCGAGCATATGTTCAAAGTAACACCCAACCCACCGGACACTGATCCGGCATCCCCGTACGAACCCGATTCAAAAAAACTCAACGAAGCCGCCGAACGCGCCCTCAATTTCCATTTCCCGTCGAACGCTGATATCAACGCCAAACCGCGAACCCGCAGCACGCTGTTTTCCGTGGACCCGCACGCCACCGCCGAAACCCTGGGCGTATTTTTGGTCGAGACACTGGCCTCGATCGACGTGATGGTCCATCACTTGGTGGATCATCTGGAGGGGGAGGCACGCTACGCCTTGCTGGGCATCTCAAACAGCATCATGGTGGCCGAAATCACGGCAAACGGCGTGCTGGATAAAATAGAACCACCCAGGTAACCGCTGCTACAGACGAGGCTAACACCACCATCTTGTAGCCGCTGCCGAGCCCGCGAGGCTGCGTTCGAGCCGGGGTCGCGCTCGACCGCAGTCCTCGCCATCATGGACGGTGTCCTAGTGGCAGACACGGCTGCGAAACCCGCTGCAACGTGACAAACCAAGCAACCCAGGCAGTCACGCTGATCAAGGCCCCCAACAAACTGACGGCCATCCATCCCCATACCGCATAAACCTGAGTCGCGGCAGCGGCGCCCAGCGCGCTACCGACCGAGTAGAAACACATGTAGGCGCCGACCATACGACTCTGGGCATCGGGTCGCGCCACGAAAATGATGCTCTGGTTGGTGACGTGTACGGCCTGCACCGCGAAGTCGAGCAGGACGACGCCGCAGACCAGTGCGATCAGGGACGTCTCGGCAAACGTGATGGGCAGCCAGGACAACGTCAGGAGCGCCAGCGAAATCCCGGTCACCCGCTGTCCCAGACCTTGATCGGCCCAGCGACCGGCTCTTCTGGCCGCCAGGGCACCGGCGATGCCGGCCAGGCCAAACAAGCCGATGGCCGTGTGTGAAAGCGACAGCGGCGGGGCGCTCAACGGCAGCACCATGGCGGTCCACAGCACGGAAAAAGCGGCAAAGATCAGCAGGGCCAGCAAGCCCCTGACACGCAACGCGGGTTCGGTGATGAACAGTTTGAACAGAGAACGGATGAGCGTCAGGTAGGACTCTTCATGCCTTGTCGACGCCGTGACCGGCACCACTCGCCACAACACCGCCGCAAGAGTCAGCATCAACCCTGAGGACACACAGTACACAGCGCGCCAGCCCGCAATGTCCGCAATCAGGCCAGAAGTAAACCGCGCCAGAAGAATGCCCAGAACAATGCCACTGGTGACCGTCCCCACGGCATGCCCGCGTTGTGAGGGCGTTGCCAGCACGGCGGCATAAGCCACCAGCACCTGAACGACCACGGCCAACAAACCCATCACGACCATCGCACCTAACAGGGCCAGCCATTGCTGCGCTGCGCCGACCGCTGCGAGCGCAACGGCAGACAGCAACACTTGCGAAAGAATCAGCCGCTTGCGGTTGACCAAGTCACCGAGCGGCACGATAAACAGCAACCCCAGCGCGTAACCGACCTGAGTGGCCGTCACCACAACCCCGATCATGGATGATTCCACGCCCAGGCTCTGAGCCATTGAGTCGAGTAAAGGCTGGGCGAAATAAACGTTGGCGACGGCCAGCGCGCAGGTGACAGAAAACAACAACGTGAGCGACGGAGAAAGCCCCGCAGGCTGCGTGAACAGTTGTTGGGTGGTTAAGTCGACCTTGGCTGTCATGCACACCTCCAGGGTGTTAATCTGGTTTCAAATAAAAACCGGATGCGATTGTTGCTGCATCTGGTTTCAAATTGCAACCTGAAAAACCACCTTTTGGAAGGGCAAAAAAAATGGTCGAAGACGTTTCACCGCAAAGCAACGAATGCCCGGTCGCCAGAACACTGGAGGCCATCGGAGATCGCTGGTCGCTGATGATCATTCGTGACGCATTTGACGACATTCGCCGATTCAGCGAATTTCAAAAGAGTCTCGGCGTGGCCAAAAACATTCTGGCGTCGCGCCTGAAAACGTTGGTTGAAGTCGGGGTCTTCGACATTCGACCGGCGTCAGATGGCAGCGCGTACAAGGAGTACGTGCTGACGGAAAAAGGACGGGAGGTCTTTCCGGTTGTGGTCAGCATCAGGCAATGGGGCGAACGTTTTCTGTTCCAGCCCCAGGAGACGCGATCTGTGCTGCTGGATAACGAGTTCGGCCAGCCGCTGATGCCGCTTGAAGTTCGCTCTTCAAACGGTCAAAAACTTGAGCCTTCTGACTGCCACAGGGTGAGGCTGGTTGTCGGCGTTTAAGACGTATCGATCAACTTTCAGCGGTAACGGCTGAGTCTGAACTGGCCTCGGCCTCCAGTTTCAACCGGTCAGCCTTGCTGATGTATTTTTCCTTGCTTTGCGGTGCCAGTTTGGCGCTGGCCTTTTTGGCGTGGGCCTTTAATAGCTGCTGTATTTTTTTACGGCGGTTCATGTTTTTTACTCGGCTTGCAGATTCTTGAATGAGGCGCGCCTTGAATATTAACTCAGATCCTGTGATGCGCTTGATACGCGATGCCCATCAACAACTCTGATGTGACCAGTCATCAGTCTCCGGTTTAATCGAGTGAAACACCCGTTGTATCTGAAGTCTATTAATGTTAAGTGGCTGTTTTAGAAGAAAAATATTTTAAGCAGGGGCTTCCCGGACGGCGCAAAAGTTGTTAAATTCCCGCCCACACGTAGCAAGTGCTACAGGGGCGTCGCCAAGCGGTAAGGCAGCAGGTTTTGATCCTGCCATGCGTTGGTTCAAATCCAGCCGCCCCTGCCATCTTCAAGAAACGCCAGATCCTATCGGGTCTGGCGTTTTTTTATGCCCGTCACTTTCTACCAGGCGACATACCTCAGACTGCCTTTGCACCCTGCATTTGTTGGTCTGCATGGTAAGACGAGCGCACCAGCGGGCCGGAGGCGACGTTCTTGAAGCCCATTTTTGCGCCTTCCTCGGCGAACCAGGCGAACACGTCCGGGTGCACAAAACGCTGGACCGGCAAATGGCTGCGCGACGGCTGCAGGTACTGGCCGAGCGTGAGCATGTCGACGTCGTGCTCACGCATTCGCTGCATGACTTCGATCACTTCCTCGTCGGTTTCACCAAGGCCGAGCATCAGGCCGGACTTGGTCGGTACGGACGGGACCAGTAACTTGAATGTCTGCAACAGATCCAGCGACCACTCGAAATCCGAACCCGGCCGCGCGGCTTTGTACAGCCGTGGCACGGTCTCCAGGTTGTGGTTGAACACATCGGGCGGCTCCGTCGCGGTGATCGCCAGCGCAACATCCATGCGCCCCCGGTAATCCGGGACCAGGGTTTCCAGTTGCACGCCCGGCGACAGCTTGCGGATCTCGCGCAGGCAATCGACGAAGTGCTGGGCGCCGCCGTCGCGCAGGTCGTCGCGATCCACGGAGGTGATCACCACGTACTTCAGACGCAGGTCGGCGATGGCCACGGCGAGGTTCATCGGCTCATCGGCGTCCAGCGGTTTTGGCCGACCGTGGCCGACATCGCAGAACGGGCAACGGCGGGTGCAGATGTCGCCCATGATCATGAAGGTCGCGGTACCACCGGAAAAACATTCGCCGAGGTTGGGGCACGAAGCTTCTTCGCAGACGCTGTGGAGCTTGTGTTTGCGCAGCAATTGTTTGATCCGGTCGACCTCGGGAGAGATCGGCATGCGCACGCGGATCCAGTCGGGTTTGCGCGGGAACTCATCGGTCGGGATGATCTTGATCGGGATCCGCGCGACCTTTTGCGCACCGCGCAGTTTGACGCCGACTTGCATTTTGGCCGGGGCGGGGTTGGTTGATTCCACAATTGGGTTCATGAGTATTTTCTTTCTTCGGAAGGCAGAGGCGAGCCCACACACAGCCCAATGTGGGAGCTAGCTTGCTCCCACAGGGATTACGGGGTGGCTGATCAGTCGCGGTAGACCGGGAAGTCGCTGCACATGGCGGCGGCTTGTTTGGCGACTTGCGCCTCGACATCGGCATCACCGAGGTGATCAAGCAAGTCGCAGATCCATCCCGCCAACTCGATACTTTGCGCTTCCTTGAAACCACGGCTGGTGATCGCCGGCGTGCCAATGCGCAACCCCGACGTCACGAATGGCGACTGCGGGTCATTGGGCACGGCGTTCTTGTTCACCGTGATCCCGGCTCGACCGAGCGCGGCGTCGGCGTCTTTGCCGGTCAGGCCCTGACGGATCAGGCTGACCAGGAACAGGTGGTTGTCGGTGCCGCCAGACACCACGTCAAACCCACGGTCGATAAACACCTTGGCCATGGCCTGGGCATTGCGAATCACCTGCGCCTGATAGGTTTTGAAACCAGGCTCCAGCGCCTCCTTGAAGCACACCGCTTTGGCTGCGATCACGTGCATCAGCGGGCCGCCCTGGCCGCCGGGGAACACCGCGGCGTTGAGCTTTTTCTCCAGTTCCGGATTGGCCTTGGCCAGGATCAGGCCGCCACGCGGACCGCGCAGGGTTTTGTGCGTGGTGGTGGTGACGACGTCGGCGAAGGGGATCGGGTTCGGGTACAGACCGGTCGCCACCAGCCCGGCGACGTGGGCCATGTCGACAAACAGGTAAGCGCCCACCTTGTCGGCAATCTCACGGAAGCGTGGGAAGTCCAGGGTCTTCGAGTAAGCGGAGAACCCGGCGATGATCATTTTCGGCTGGTGCTCGACCGCCAGGCGTTCGACTTCATCGTAATTGATCAGCCCCGTATCGGTGTCGATGCCGTACTGCACCGCGTTGTAGAGCTTGCCGGAGAAGCTGACTTTGGCCCCGTGGGTCAAGTGACCGCCATGGGCCAGGCTCATGCCCAGCACGGTGTCGCCGGCTTGCAGCAGCGCGAGGAACACCGCGGCATTGGCCTGGCTGCCGGAGTGCGGCTGGACGTTGGCGTAGTCGGCACCGAACAATTGTTTGGCGCGATCAATCGCCAGTTGCTCGACCACGTCAACGTGTTCGCAGCCGCCGTAATAACGCTTGCCCGGATAGCCTTCGGCGTACTTGTTGGTCAGGCCGCTGCCTTGCGCTTCCATCACCCGTTGACTGGTGTAGTTCTCGGAGGCGATCAACTCGATGTGGTGTTCCTGCCGTGCGTCTTCGGCATTCATCGCTGCCAGCAGTTCGTCGTCGTAGCCTTTGATCTGGTCGTGTTTGCTGAACATGGTGGTGTCCTGTGTGGTAAGCGGGAAGGGAGGTCAGGCTTCGGCGGATTCCTGGGTCAGGCGCACGTAGGCGTCCTGATCCAGCAGGTGGTAAATGGCCTCGGCGTCGGTCGGTTTGAAACGAAAGAACCAGCCTTCGCCCAGCGAGTCTTCGTTGACCCGTTCCGGTGAGGATTCCAGCATCGCGTTGACCTCGACCACTTCACCGTCCAGCGGCATGCCGATGTTGCTGGCCGCTTTCACCGACTCCAGCACCGCCACTTCATCACCGGCGCCGAACGTCCCCAATTCCGGCACCTGTACGAACACCACATCGCCCAGCGCCTGCTGCGCGTACGGCGTGATGCCAACGGTGACCAGGCCATCACGCTCAAGCCGCAGCCATTCGTGATCGACGGTAAAACGCAATTCGCTCATACCCACTCCTCATTGTTCAGACCCATCCGCTGCTGGTGGCGGATGACGTTTACAGGCTCGTGCGGGGCAGCGAGCGTGGTTGCAGAGAGTGATAGCAAAGGTGGTGCCAATGTTTGTTAGTTGTTTTAAATCAATGATTTACAGTTGTTTTTTGAGAGACAAAGGGTGTTGCCTGTATTGAAATCAATACGGGCAAGAGGCGTGTAGCGAGCAGGGCAAGAAAACACGCGGTGGAAGGGGTGTGTCTTGAATTCGATACGCTGTATCGATTTGCAAACACTCATGTCTGCCGCACCCCACAGGGGATTTGTGTTGTTTGGGGAGGTGGGCAGGTTTCAGGGCTTGGCGGGAATGCCGTATTTGCGCAGGCGAATGGCGATGGCGCTGTGGGAGGTTTGCAGGCGGGCGGCGAGCAGGCGGCTGGACGGGTAGCTGCGGTAGAGCTGCTCCAGCAGGTGCTTTTCAAACCCTTCGACAGCTTCTTCCAGGCTGCCGACTTCACCGTCGTTCTGGCGCTCCACCGCCGTCCTGGCGATGTCCAGATCGTCGATGTCTACCAGCGGGTTTTCGCAAATGGCCGCCGCGCGGAAAATCACGTTTTGCAACTGGCGCACATTGCCCGGCCAGCGGTTGCCGAGCAGGGCGGCAAAGGTGCTCGGGGCCAGACGGCAGACCGGGCGCTGGATCTGCGCGCAGGCCTGTTGCATGAAGTGATTGGCCATCAGCAGGATGTCGTGGCCGCGTTCGCGCAGCGGCGGTACTTGCAGGTTGAGCACGTTGAGGCGATAGAACAGGTCTTCGCGAAAGTGGCCTTCGCTGACCATTTTTTCCAGATCCCGGTGGGTCGCGCTCAGCACCCGAACGTTGACCTTGACCTCGCGATCACCGCCCACCCGGCGGAAGCAGCCGTCGCTCAAAAAGCGCAGCAACTTGGCTTGCAAGTAGGGCGACATCTCACCGACTTCATCAAGAAACACCGTGCCCTGATCCGCCAGTTCCAGCAGGCCGAGTTTGCCGCCGCGCTGGGCGCCGGTGAACGCGCCGGCGGCGTAGCCGAACAGTTCGCTTTCGGCAAGGCTCTCCGGAAGCGCGGCGCAATTGAGCGCGAGAAACGGCGCCTCCCGACGTGTGCTGATCGCGTGGCAGGCACGTGCGACCAGCTCTTTGCCGGTACCGGTTTCCCCCTGGATCAACAGCGGCGCATCGAGGGTGGCCACACGTTGGGCACGGGCCTTGAGCGTGCGGATCGCCGGGGACTCGCCCAGCAGCGCATCAAACCCTTCGGCATGGTCATGGTGCAGCGCCGACAGGCGTTCGCCGATGCGGCTCGGGTGATACAGGGTCAGCAGGGCGCCGGCGTCGGTGATCGGCATAGCGTCCAGCAGTAACGTCTGGCCGCCCAGGCTGACCTCGTGCATGGGCAGGCGGAAGTGGTGTTCGATCAACATGCGTTGCAGGGTCGGATCATCAAACAACGTCGTCAGCGATTCACCGGCCGGTTCACGCCCACACAACGCAATCAGCGCCGGGTTGGCCAGCAGCACAACACCGCGATCATCCACGGCCAAAACAGCGTCAGTGCTGGCCGCAAGCAAGGCATCGAGTTGCAAGCTGCGGCGCTGCCCCGGAAGGATGTCGACCATCGTCACCGCTTGCACGCCCTGCACCCCGAGAAAGGCCTCACGCAACTCTTCCAGCACCTCGGCACCGAGGGTCGGCGCATCGATGTAAACGTTCGGCGGCACCATCTCGACGGCGTCCAGATTGAACCGGCGCCCACCGAGCAGGGCCAGCACTTCCTGGGTGATGCCGACGCGGTCGATGAAGGTGACGTGGATGCGCATAACGGGCCTGCAAGGGTGGTGAGCGGGGTGATTGCGTCAATGAGTATGCCGGGCACTGTGCGGGTGTGGCGAGCGCAGATCAGCCATTGGCGGTTTTACGCGCGCTGGCCGCCAGGTCCTCCAGGAAGGCCTGGAGGATCGGCGGCGGTGCCGTGCCGCGTCGGGTAATCACGTCAAACGGCGACACCAGTTGCAGGCTTTTCGGCGCCAGTTGGTGCATCTCCCCGGTCTTGATCCACTGCGCGGCGAAGTGCGCCGGCAGAAAGCCGAGGTAGGCCCCGGAGATCAGCAAAATGGCCAGCGCCTCGATGTTGTCCACGGTCGCGGCGGCTTTGCTGACCCCCAAATGTTCGAGGTCGTATTGCTGCATGTAGCCGCGCACGACAATCCGGCTGGCGGCGATTTCTTCGAGCAGTTCGTCGCCTTCGGCCTTGTTGCCATACAGCGGATGTCGGCGCCCGCAATACAAGCCCAAGGCCTCTTGATACAGCGGTGTGTGCAGCAACCCCGGTACATGGATGGGGAAGTGCCCGATGGCCAGGTGCAGGCGGCCGTCGAGCACCCGTTCTTCGAGTTCGGCGGGGGTGCCGACGTAGACGTTGAGGTGCACGTCATGCCCCCGGGACACGAAGCGCTGAGTGGTGCGTGGCAGCGGCGAATCGGGGTCGGTGATGGTGGTGTCGATAATTCCCAGGTTGAGTTTGCCGCTGATGTGCTGCTTGAGCACGTCGGCGTCCATGCAGAAATTTTCCACCGCCGACAGCAGGCGTTGGGTGGCTTCATGTATCGCCACGCCTTGCTCGGTCAGGCGAAACCCACTGCGCCCGCGTTGGCAGAGTTTGACCCCGAGCCGGGTTTCCAGATGAGTCATCTGTTCGCTGATCGTCGACTGACCGGCGTTCAACGCGGCCTGCGCGGCGGAAAAGCCCCCGCACCGCACAATCGTAGCAAACACCCTGAGCAATTTCAGATCGACATCGTGTAGCTGAATCACCTTGGACCTCCCGCACGTGGATGCATCGGTAATGCCGATATGAGTATCTGATGTTTAGCATTTTTTCCACGGAAACCTGCGCCCATAGTCATTCCAACGGCGGTCGCCTTGCAGTCCGCCCAGCCGATAACAAAAAGTGGAGAGGCTTGAAATGTCGAATAACGGTTATGAATCCGGTCGCCTGAACCTGCCATTCGTAGGTCATTGCACCTTTGGCAAATCCCCGGTGTGCACCGATTGGGACGCGCTGGATGCCGACGTCGCGGTGCTCGGCGTGCCCAATGACATGGGCACCCAGTGGCGCTCCGGCGCACGCTTCGGACCACGCGGGATTCGCGAAGCATCGACGCTGTTTTCCTTCGGCCACGCCGGCGCTTACGACCACGAAGACGACGTGATGTACCTGACCGCCGCCGACGTGCGCATGGTCGACGTCGGTGACGCCGACATCGTGCACACCGATATGGTCACCAGTAACGAAAATACCGAATACGCTGTGCGCAAAATCCTCGATGCCGGCGTCATGCCGGTGGTGCTCGGCGGCGACCACTCGGTGCACGCGCCGGTGATCAAAGCTTTCGAGGGCCGCGGCCCGATCCACATCATCCACTTCGATGCGCACCTGGATTTCGTCGACGAACGGCACGGTGTGCGCTACGGCCACGGCAATCCGCTGCGCCGCGCCTCGGAAATGAACCACATTGTCGGCATGACCCAGATGGGCATTCGCAACGTCTCGTCGTCCAACCGCGATGACTACGAAGCGGCCCACGCCGCCGGTTCGAAAATCCTCTCGGTGAGGGATGTCCGTCGCCTCGGCGTCGAAGGAGTGCTGGCGCTGATCCCGCAGAACATCAACTACTACATCACCATCGACATCGACGGTTTCGACCCGTCCATCGCCCCCGGCACCGGCACCCCGAGCCACGGCGGCTTCCTCTACTACGAAGTGCTGGAAATCATCCAGGCCCTGGCCAAGCGCAGCAAAGGCAACATTGTCGGCATGGACCTGGTGGAGGTTGCACCGGTGTATGACCCGAGCGGTATGACCTCGATTCTGGCGGCGCAACTGCTGCTTAACAGTATCGGTTTCATCTTCCATGAACGGGCTCAGGCGAAGCACGCCGTGAGCGCAACCACCACCGAATCGGCGTGAACTGACCGCCGCACAGAGGGCATGAAAAATGGACGCGAGTGTTAAGCAGTACCTGCAGAAATTCGGTGTCTCGGAAGCGACCCAGACCTTCCTCAGCAAGGTGCAGAAAATGTTCATCGGTGGCGCCTTTGTCGAGGCCAGCGACGGACAGACCTCCGACGTCATCGAGCCGTCGACCGAAGGCCTGATCACACGCATTCCGATGGGCACCACCGAGGATCTGGACCGCGCCGTGCAAGCCGCTCGCGCGCAGTTCGACGGTGGCGCCTGGAGCCAGGCCAAACCGGTGGAACGCGAGCGCTTGATGCAGCGCCTGGCGGACCTGATCGAGCAGAACGCGGCAGAGCTGGCGGAAATCGAATCGATCGACATGGGCAAGTCGGTCGCGTTTGCCAAGGACGTCGATATCCAGGGCACCGTCGATACCTTGCGTTATTTCGCCGGGTGGGCGACCAAGCTGCACGGACGCACCGTCGAGCCTTCGCTGCCGGGCAACTATCTGGCGTATACGCGCAAGGAAGCGGTGGGGGTGGTCGGCGCTATCGTGCCGTGGAACTTCCCGCTGCAAACCATGGCCTGGAAGCTCGGCGCCGCCCTGGCCACCGGTTGCACCGTGGTGGTCAAACCCGCTGAACTGACCTCGCTGTCAGCCCTGCGTTTTGCCGAACTGGTGCAGGAAGCCGGGATTCCCGACGGCGTGGTCAATATTGTCTCGGGACGCGGCAGCGTGGTCGGCGCGGCCATGGCCACGCACCCCGGCATCGATAAATTGACCTTTACCGGCTCGACCCCGGTCGGCCGTACCGTCGGGCGTGCGGCGCTGGACGAAATGAAGCGACTAACCCTGGAACTGGGAGGAAAATCACCGGTAATCGTGTTGGCCGATGCGGACATCCCTGCGGCGGCGCAAGCGGTCGCCAACGGTGTGTTTTTCAACTCGGGCCAGGTGTGCGACGCCGGTACACGCGCCTATATTCATCGCAGTGTCTACGACGAATTTTTGCGTGAACTGATCGCCTACACCTGCACGCTGAAGATTGCACCGGGTCTGGATCCAGATTGTTTCATCGGCCCACTGGTCTCGGCCCAGCAAAAGCAGCGGGTCATCGAGTACATCGAAACCGGCAAGCAGGAAGGCGCCGAACTGGTCTACGGCGGCCAGCCTGTCGATGGCCCTGGCTTCTTTGTCGAGCCGACCATTTTCGCCCATTGCCGCAATGACATGCGCATTGTCCAGGAGGAGATTTTTGGTCCGGTGCTGGTCACCGCACCGTTCGACGATGAGGAAGAAGCGCTGGCCCTGGCCAATGACTCGGTGTACGGCCTGGCCGCCGCGCTGTATTCCAATGACCTGGGCAAGGTGCACAGCCTGATCCCACGGTTGAAGGCCGGTTCGGTCTACGTCAACGCCCACGGCACCCTCGATCCGTCGATGCCGTTCGGTGGCTACAAACAGTCCGGTTTCGGCAAGGACCTGGGCGCCGAGCAGCTCGATTACCTGCTCGAGACAAAGGCCGTCTGGATCACGTTGCCTTAAGCACGCGGCACCCGTGGAGAGGGAGCAAGCTCCCTCTCCTCAAGGTGCTCATCGCAAGGAATGCAGTTCCGTCATGATCTTCCAACAATAAGAGTCCATCATGAACACTGACGCCAAAGCCGCTCCTAGCGTGTCGCTCCTCGACGATAAACCCATCGTCGAAAGCCATTCGATCGACTTCATCCCGGAACACGAACGCACCGACAAACTGTCGAGCCAAGGCCCGTTCTGGTTCCTCGGCAACTTCACGTTCTTCACCATGACCATCGGCTTCGTCGGACCAAGCGTCGGCCTGACCGCGCTCTGGACCACACTCGCCGGCACGCTGGGCATCATGTTCGGCACGCTGTTCATGGCGTTCCATGGTTCACAGGGCCCGCACCTTGGCTTGCCGCAAATGATCCAGTCGCGGGCGCAGTTCGGCTATCGCGGCGTGATTCTCGTGTTGCTGGCGACGCTGTTTGTGTTTGCCGGATTCAACATCGTCAACCTGGTGTTGATGATGCAGGGTTTGCACACGCTATTCGGCTTTCATCCCTGGGTGATAGCGGTGGCGGTGACGATACCGGCTGCAATCCTGGCGATCCTTGGTCATGACTGGATGCACCGCAGCTTCAAATGGGCGTTGTACCTGTCGATTCCGTTGTACGGCCTGGTGACGCTGGCGGTAATGATGGGCTGGGTGCCCGATGCGGCGATGCCAGTGTTGGCAGCGGGAGAAGTCGCGCCGGCACCGTTGGGCTTCAACTGGACCGGGTTCATCGCCCAGTTCGCGGCGGCGGCCAGTTACAACATCGCTTACGCCCCGTACGTGTCCGACTATTCCCGTTACCTGCCGAAGAACACCTCCAGCGGCAAGCTGATTGCCGTGGTGTTTCTCGGTGCGTCGCTGTCCGGCGCGTGGATGATTTCGGTGGGTGGCTGGTTGGCCGATCACCTGCACTCCACGGACGTGTTGGTCGCCCTCGGACAAGTCGGTAACGTGGTCTCGCCACTGATCGGCACCGCGGTGGTGGTGATCACGATCCTGGCATTCCTGCCGGTGATCGCGATGAACATCTACAGCGCGAAACTGACCACGTTGACCTGCGTCGACTCCATCAAGCACATCGAACCAACCCGCAAGGCCCGCGTCCTGGCGATTGGTTTTGTGATCCTGCTGCAACTCGGCGTGGCCCTGAGCATCCAGAGTTCAGGCAAAGGCTTGTCAGTGCTGGGGATCTACCTGGTAGTGATGCTGTACTTCCTCGTGCCCTGGACCTCGGTCAACCTGACGGACTACTTCTTCGTGCGCAAGGGCCGCTACGCCATCCCGCACTTCTTCATGCCCCACGGCAACATCTACGGCAACTGGGGCCTGCGTGGCATCGCCGCGTACGCCATCGGTTTCGTGTCGATGATCCCGTTCTTCTACATCTACGACGGCGTCGAGCAGCGCGAGGTCTATGTCGGCCCCCTCGCCAAAGCCCTGGGCAGCATCGACATCGCCTGGCTGGTCGGGCTGATCGTTTCGGGGCTGGTGTACTACTGGTTCAGCCGCTCGATTGATCTCAAGCGTGAAGAAACCGTGATCCAGCACATCGAGAAAACCTCTGCGCAATACACCACCGGCGACTCGCTGAGCTTTCGCTCGGCGGCTGTTTTCAACGAATCGGAAGCCGGGAGATAACCATGGCTACGCAAAAATACGACTACATCATCATTGGCGCCGGCTCCGCGGGTTGTGTGTTGGCCAACCGCTTGAGCGAAGACCCGGCTACTTCGGTGTTGGTGCTGGAATTCGGTGGCAGTGACCGCAGTGTGGTGATCCAGATGCCGAGCGCGTTCTCGATCCCGATGAACACCAAGAAATACAACTGGCGCTACGAAACCGAGCCAGAGCCGTTCCTCAACGGGCGGCGCATCCACTGTCCACGCGGCAAGGTGCTGGGCGGTTCTTCGTCGATCAACGGCCTGGTCTACATCCGTGGCCACGCCTACGACTTCGATGAGTGGGAATCCCTCGGTGCCCAGGGCTGGGGCTACCGCAATTGCCTGCCGTACTTCAAACGGGCAGAACATTACGAGGAGGGTGGCGACGGCTATCGCGGCGGCACCGGGCCGCTGCACACCACCAACGGCAACCACATGAAAAACCCGCTGTATGGGGCGTGGGTCGAAGCCGGTGCCGAAGCCGGTTACATCAAGACCGAAGACTGCAACGGCTACATGCAGGAAGGGTTCGGCGCCATGCACATGACGGTGAAAAACGGCGTGCGCTGCTCCACGGCCAACGCCTATTTGCGCCCAGCCATGGGCCGTCCGAACCTGACGGTGATCACCCACGCGATGACCCGCCAGATCCTCCTTGAAGGCAAACGGGCGGTTGGCGTCATGTACGACCACGATGGCCAGACGCACCAGGTTTACTGCCACCGCGAAGTGCTGATTTCTTCCGGCCCCATCGGTTCGCCGCACCTGTTGCAACGCTCCGGTATCGGCCCGGCCGAGGTTCTGCGCAAAGCCGGGATCGACGTGCGCCATGACCTGCCGGGAGTCGGGGAGAACCTGCAGGATCATGCCGAGGTGTACATCCAGTTCGGCTGCAAGGAACCGGTGACCCTCAATAGCAAAATGGACCCGCTGAGCAAACTGATGATCGGTCTGCGCTGGCTGCTGTTCAAGGATGGGCTCGGCGCCACCAACCATTTCGAGGCCGGTGGCTTCATTCGCTCGGACAAGGGCCTGCGCTGGCCGGACATCCAGTTCCACTTCCTGCCTGCGGCCATGCGTTATGACGGCAACAAACCGATCAAGGGCCACGGCTTCATGGTGCTCACCGGGCCGAACAAACCCAAGAGCCGCGGCTACGTGCGCGCCCGTTCGGCGGACCCGTACGAGCACCCGCAGATCCAGTTCAACTACCTCCAACGGGAAGAAGACCGCGAAGGCTTCCGCCGCTGCATCCGCCTGACCCGGGAGATCATCGGCCAGAAAGCCATGGACCGTTTCCGCGATGGCGAAATCGCCCCCGGCCCGCGGGTGAACACCGATGAAGAGCTGGACGCCTTCGTGCGGGAAAACCTCGAAAGCACCTACCATCCGTGCGGCTCGTGCCGCATGGGCGAGGACGACATGGCGGTGGTGGATTCCGAGTTGCGCGTGCATGGCATCGCCGGGTTGCGCGTGATCGACTCGTCGGTGTTCCCGACCGAGCCGAACGGCAATCTCAACGCGCCGACCATCATGCTCGCCGAGCGCGCCAGCGATCTGGTGCGCGGACGCAACATGCTGCCGGCCTCGGATGCACCGGTTGGTTTGGTGGAGAATTGGGAAAACAGCCAGCGCTCGACGCTGCCGGGGCGCAACGTCCGGGTTTAATGTCCTGGTTTTTTGCTCAACAACAGCCAGGTCGACGCCGAGTCGATCTGGCTTTTTGTGTTTTTCAGGCGGGTTTTAGCGGTAACGGCCTTGTCTTGCAGCGTCTCCTATACTGATCCGCGTTGGCAGGTTCAACACCGATCCTGAATGCCGTTGGAGACGCACCCAGCACTCCGACGGTTTTCCCTACGACCCCTCAGTAAGGAGAACGAACATGGCAATCCGCATTGGCGACGAGGCACCGGACTTTACCGTCGAGAGCACCGAAGGCACGCTGCATTTCCACGAATGGATTGGCGACAAGTGGGCCATCCTGTTTTCGCACCCCAAGGACTTCACCCCGGTGTGCACCACCGAACTGGGCTATATGGCCGGGCTCAAGCCCGAGTTCGACAAGCGCAACACCAAGATCGTCGGCCTCAGCGTCGACCCGGTCAGCAACCATGCAAGCTGGGCCAAGGACATCGAAGAAACCCAGGGGCACGCGGTCAACTACCCGATGATCGGTGACGAAAACCTGGTGGTGGCGAAGCTCTACGACATGATTCACCCGAATGCCAGTGGCGGCACCCGCACCGCCGCCGACAACGCCACCGTGCGTTCGGTGTTCATCATTGGTCCGGACAAAAAGGTCAAGGCCATGCTCATCTACCCGATGAGTGCCGGGCGCAACTTCGATGAAGTGCTACGTCTGCTCGATTCCCTGCAATTGAACGCCAAGCACACCGTCGCCACGCCGGTGAACTGGCGTCCGGGCGAAGACGTGATCATCCCGACATCGGTGTCCGATGAAGACGCGCGGAAAAAATACCCGGACGGTTTCAAAACCATCAAGCCGTACTTGCGCACTGTGGCGCAGCCCAAGTAATACAACTGTCGAGGGATTCCCAAAATGGACGTAAAAGCCCTGCGCGCCGACGCCAGCCATCTCGACAAGGTGGCGCGCCTCTTCGACGCCTACCGAGGCTTTTACGGCCAGCCCTCGAACCCGACCCAGTCCCGGGACTTCATCGCCGAACGCATTGCCCGTGACGAATCGGTGATTTTCCTCGCCGAAGACGCCGCGGGCCACGCGTTGGGTTTCGTGCAGTTGTACCCGACGTTTTCCTCCATCGACGCCCACCGCACCTGGTTGCTCAGCGACCTGTTCACCACTCCCGAGGCCCGTGGCCTAGGGGTGGGCACGTTGCTGATGAACACCGCCCGTGCCTTTGCGGTGTCGAGCGGTGCCAAGGGCATGGTGCTGGAAACCGCCACCGACAATGTGGGTGCGCAGCGGTTGTATGAGTCGTTGGGGTATGTGCGTGATGGGGGGTATTACACGTATTGCCTTGATTTGAAGCAGGGTTGAGAAGGGTGGTGGTCATGCACCCCCACCCACATCACGGCAACGCCCACTCCTCACGAAACTGCTCGTACTGCGCCTCCGGCATCTGCACCAGCAATGGCGACTCTCGAGGGTCGAGCCACTTGAGCAACGCAGCAATATCTCCCTGATCCATGGCCGTACAGCCCGCTGTGGGTGACGCGGGGCCGCGCCAGATGTGGAAGAAAATGCACGAACCCGAACCCGCTGTGGCCGGGGTGTTGTGCTCGATGAAAATGCCGTGACGATAACCCTCTTCGTTGCGCATGTGTTCCGAGCTGCTCCAGTCTGTTGCCGTCGCTGCGCCGTCGACCAGTTTGTTGTAGTGACTGGATTGGCTGTCATCCACGCATTCGGTGGTCGGTGTCAGCGCGAGGTAAGGCAGGTGCGTGTCGACCGTAGCGTCGAAACCAAACGCCGTGCCCAGTTTGAAGATCCCGGCGGGTGCTTTTCCATCGCCTTCGCGTTTGACCGGGCCTTCAACATCACCCAGGCTGCTCACGCCTTTGCCCCAGCCCATGCCGTTTTTGCCGACCACGACGGGAAAGGCATCGCCGTATTTTCGAAAGGTTTTCCCGTCACGTTCATAGCGCTGCGCGGTGCCCTGAATGTCATCCCAGTTTTTGCTGGTGACTACAATCAATTGTCCACTGCTGCCGACAGTGTCGCTGGCGCTCATCGGTGTGATCGGGAAATCCATCACGTCCTTCGGCGCGCTCTCGCCACTGAATGTGAAATGCCACCATTCCTTCGAATACCCGGCAAACCCTTCTTTCTCCATGGCACTGCTCAGACGTTGACGGTTGTCCTTGGCGGTGGCGTTGATCGTCGGGTTGGCGGTATGCGCGCGCTCGTCGAAGCAATCGAAACCGGTGCCCATATCCAGGGCGCCATCGTGCCAGCGCTGGTCATAGGGTGCGGTGCAATCGACTTGCGTCGCTGTTGGTGTCCAGGTGTCAGCGGGCAGCGCATCGGGGCCGATCAGCGTCAGGTCCACGGTTGAGCCCTTGGAGTGTCCCGACACCCGCGCCACATAGCCCAAACGCCAGAAGTCCTGCTTGTCCACGCGCGGATAGAACTCGGCCTTGCGCGGGTCACCCGGTTCTGTCGCGAAGCGCCCCATGTCGGCGACGGCGCGGCTGGGTCGATAGCAGTCGAACACCTTCAAACCGTAGCCTTGCGTGCGCAGTTCCGCCTGGACCCGGGCGAGGGCCTTGGCGGTGTCCTCGGACAACAGGCATTCGGCCGCGTCATAACCGTCGAGCCGGTGCCCGGTGAAATTGTGGGCACTGGCGTAGCGCATGTCTTGTTCGATGCTCGGGTCGATGGTGCGCAAATACACCATGTTTTTGGGCCTTGGTTCGGCACTGGCCATGCCGCAAATGACAAGGCTTATCAGTAGCGCTAAAACGCGATTCCGCACGCTTGTCGCCTTCATACAAATTAAATAAATATGTAACAAGATTTCACCATTGCACAGGCAGGGTAACGGGGCGGCGTGTCAACGATGTCACGGGCCTCAAGGACTTATCAATGGTGCCGGACATGAAGTTGAATCGGGCTTCGAATAATAATGAGGTGCTATGACTGTTCTGGTTACCGGCGCTGCCGGTTTTATTGGTTATCACACGGTTAAACGGCTGTGCCAACAAGGTCTTGATGTCGTCGGTATCGATAACCTCAACGACTACTACAGCGTAGAGCTCAAACAGGCACGGCTCAATGAGTTGGAGTCGTTGCCGGGTTTTCGCTTCCAGCGCTTGGATATTGTTGATAAAGCGGCCCTGATGGGGCTGTTTCAGGAGCATCGATTCACCGAGGTCGTGCATCTGGCCGCTCAGGCCGGCGTTCGCTATTCGCTGGACAACCCCGACGTCTACGCGCAATCGAACCTGGTGGGGTTTGTGAATGTGCTGGAAGCCTGCCGGCACCATCGCCCGGAGCATTTGATCTACGCGTCGAGCAGCTCGGTGTATGGCACCAACAGCAAAATGCCGTTCAGTGTCGAAGACGCCGTCGAGCATCCGGTTTCGCTGTATGCCGCCAGCAAGCGCGCCAATGAACTGCTCGCGCACAGCTATTGCCATCTCTACGGGATTCGCGCCAGTGGCCTGCGGTTTTTCACCGTTTACGGGCCCTGGGGGCGGCCGGACATGGCGCTGTTCAAGTTCACCCGAGCGATGCTCAACGACGAACCGATCGACATCTATAACCACGGCGAGATGGCGCGGGACTTCACCTACATCGATGACATCGTCGAAAGCATCGTGCGCCTGCGGCCCAAACCGCCGTTGGCGGACAATGCCGGCGAAGGCATCAATCGAATTTTCAACATCGGACGGGGCGAACCCATGCCGTTGCTGGCGTTCGTCGAGTGTCTGGAAAACGTGCTGGGCATCAAGGCGCGGCGCAACTACTTGCCGCTGCAAGCGGGCGATGTGATCAAGACCTGGGCCGATGTGTCGGCGTTGGCGGATTGGGTCGACTTCCGCCCGCAAATGACGGTCGAGACCGGTGTGACGGAGTTTGTGAAGTGGTATCGGCACTTTTATCAGCGATGAAGCGTTCACCCTTGAGAACAACCATTAGCGGGGGGAGAACCCTATGAGCCAAGACATTTTCGTATCGGTACTGATTCCGGCGAAAAACGAAACCAATAACCTCAAGCCCTTGATTGAGGAAATCCGTGTGGCGTTGGCCGATGAAGCGTACGAAATCATCGTCGTCGACGATGGCAGCACCGATGCCACCCTGCACGAACTGCAACAGATCAAAAACAGCGGTTTGAGCACGCTGCGCATACTGTGCCATGAGCGTTCACTGGGTCAAAGCACCTCGCTTTACCATGCCGCGCTCGCCGCGCGCGGGCAGTGGCTGGCGACGCTCGATGGTGACGGCCAGAACGACCCGGCGGACATCCCCGGGATGTTGCAACTGGTGCGGGGCGGTCACGGTCCGGTCGATGTTCAACTGGTGGCCGGTCACCGGGTTAATCGCCGCGACACCGCCAGTAAACGCTGGGCCTCGCGCTTCGCCAACGGACTGCGCCGGCGCATGCTCAACGATGCCACGCCGGACACCGGTTGCGGGTTGAAGCTGATCGAGCGGGCGGCGTTTCTGCGCTTGCCGTACTTCGACCATATGCACCGGTTTCTGCCCGCGCTGATCCAGCGTCACAACGGCCGTATGATCGTCCACCCGGTCAACCATCGTCCGCGTACGGCGGGGGTGTCCAAGTACGGCAACCTCGACCGGGCACTGGTGGGCATTCTTGATCTGTTCGGGGTCTGGTGGCTGATCAAACGCACGCGCCTGAACACCAAGGCGCAGGAGATCGAAGGATGAACCTCTCCCGCGAAGCCCTGTGGCTGGCGGTCGGTTTCATTGGCCAGATCGCCTTCACCGGCCGCTTTGTCCTGCAATGGTTGTACAGCGAATACCAGAAGCGCAGCGTGATCCCGACGAGTTTCTGGTACTTGAGCATCGTCGGCAGCACGTTGCTGCTCGCGTACGCCATTTACCGCCAGGACCCGGTGTTCATCGCCGGTCAGGCATTTGGCTCGATTGTCTACCTGCGCAATTTGCAACTGATTGCCAAAAGCACCCCCGCGAAGGAATGAGTCATGCGTAGAACGCTATCGCCCGGTGTCGAGTGCCTGGGCCTGATGTTGCTGGCCCTGCTGCTGATCGGCGCCGGGTTGGGGCTGCGTCAGCCGCAGAATGTCGATGAGGAACGATTCCTCGGCGTGGCCCTGGAAATGTTGCACAACAACGCGTGGCTGATTCCGCACCGGGCGGCAGAGATCTACGGCGACAAGCCGCCGATTTTCATGTGGACCGTGGCGTTCTTCACTTGGCTGACCGGGAAGCCTGCGATTGCCCTTTATATTCCGGGCCTGTTGTCCGGTGTGACAGTCACCGCAGTGGTTTACGACCTTGGCCGACGCCTGTGGAACCAGCGCATCGGCCGGATCGCGGCCCTGTTGTACCTGGCCACCTATCAAACCTACAGCATCTTGCAGACCGGCCAGATCGACAGCTTTTTGGTGCTGTTTACCTCGGTCGGCCTCTACGGTCTCACGCGTCATTTGTTGCTTGGCCCTGCCTGGCGCTGGTTTTACATCGGCTGCGCGGCGATGGGCGTGGGCGTAATCACCAAGGGAGTCGGGTTCGTTCCGGCACTGATGTTGATTCCGTATGCCTATGCGGTGCGCAAAGACTGGCCTGGCGTGGTGGCGATGCCGGGGGAGGCGCGCAAGTGGTGGCTGGGACTGGCGGTGATGTTGGGCGCCACGGCGATCTGGTTGCTGCCCCTGGCGTTGTCCATCGTGCTCAATGGCGGCGCCGAGGAAATCGCCTATGCCAAGGAAATATTGCTGCGTCAAACCGCAGGGCGATATGCCGCGGCCTGGGACCATCGTGAACCGTTCTGGTACTTCTTCGTTTACGTGATCCCGCAATACTGGCTGCCACTGGTGCTGGCGTTGCCGTGGCTGGTGCCCGCGTGGCGTCGGCAGTTGCAAAAGCATGACGGCCGGGTGTTGGTGCTGCTGGGGTGGGTCGTGCTGGTGGTGCTGTTTTTCTGCATCAGCAGCGGCAAGCGCAAGTTGTACATCTACCCGGCGCTGCCAGGGTTGGTGTTGGTGGCGGCACCGCTGATTCCCTGGTTGCTCAAGCGCTGGTTCAGCCAGCGCCCGCGCGGTCGTCAAGTGTTCCAGGCGGTGGCGGTGATCTGGTTTGCGCTGTGGTTCGCCCGTGGCTTTATTGAGCCCATCAGGGACGGTGCCAACCCGCATAACGCAATCATGGCGCAAGCCGCGACCATGACCGGTGGCGCAGAACTGGTGCTGGTCGACTGGCGTGAAGGGCACTGGTTGTACGCCCGGCAGCCGATTGTGCATTTCGGCATGGCCGGCTCCTCCGTCGAGCAAGCCGCACAATGGCTGCGCGACCATCCCAAGGCGTACGCGCTGGTCCCCGACGAGGAGCTGGAGAAGTGTTTCAATCCCCAGACCGCCCGTGAGTTGGGCGAAACCTCGCGTGCCCAGTGGTCGATTGTGGGGGCCGACGCGGATAACGGTAAATGTCATCCGTTGCCGCCCGTCAACGTCTATCACTTCACCTGGAACGAGCAGGTCAATGAGTTGAAGGCGGCGCTGCGCTGATCCCGATAACGGTTTTCGGTGCGAATAAGGCAAATTGCTGGCCCCGCTGGCGCAAAACAGTCGCCAAAATCACTTTATTTTCAGGTGGTTAGGCGGAATGCAATTGCGCAATGTAGCGATCACGATGATCTCGTTTGCCCTGGCAAGCATGGCCGGTGCGGCCCAAGCCAGGGAGTTGGTGGCCAATGACCGATACATGTGCGACTGGGGCGCGGGGACGGCGGCCAGGGCCCAGGAGCTGAAGTTGTCCGGGGTGTCGCTGTATGCCGCTCGCAAGAAGATTCAGACCTACAAATTCAACAAACCGTGGATGCACATGATGGCCATGGGCATTACCGAGCAGACCTACGACAGCCCGTCGCGGTTCAAGCCGGCTGCGGTGCGGCAGAGTTTTTATGAAGAGTGCATTCGTTACAAGCTGGCGCGCAAGTAACCGAGCACGAACGCACTTTGTAGCAGCAGGCTTTGCCAGCTGCTACAGGGGGTGTGTTGTTTGCGGATTACTTGATGCACTGCGCCCCGGCCTTGGCCACTTGCGCATCCTGTTCGGCCTTGACCCCGGACACGCCGACCGCGCCGATCACCTGGCCGTCGTAAACAATCGGCACGCCACCTTCTAGGGACGTTAGCAACGGCGCCGATAAAAAGGCAAAGCGTCCGCCGTTGACCATGTCTTCATAACCTTTCGACTCACGCCGGCCCAAGGCCGAGGTGCGGGCTTTTTCAGTGGCGATGTAGGCGCTGCTGGCCGCGCAGCCGTCGAGGCGTTCGAGCGCCAGGGGATGGCCGCCGTCATCGACAATCACAATGGTCACGGCCCATTGATTGTTCTGTGCTTCGGTGCGGGCGGCGGTGAGGATCTGGCTGACTTCGGCCTGACTCAGTACGGCTTTGCGCTTCATGGCGATTGCTCCAAAGGGTGATCAGGGCAGGGCGGCTTCCACCAGTTCAATCCAGTGCCGGACCGGGGTTCGACCCGCGCCGTCGAGGTGGGACTGACAGCCGATATTGGCGGTGACAATGATTTCGGGATGCCCGCTCTCCAGCGCATTGAGCTTGTTGTCGCGCAGTTGCCGGGACAGTTGCGGTTGAGTCAGTGAATAGGTGCCCGCCGAGCCGCAGCACAAGTGGCCATCGGGCACGGGCGTGAGGTTGAAACCCAGACGTGTCAGCAGCGCCTCAACCGCGCCGCCGAGTTTTTGCGCGTGCTGCAAGGTGCAGGGGCAATGGAACGCCAGGCGCTGGTCGCTGTGGATACCGAGGGTTTCCAGCGGTTCATCGCGCAGCACTTCGACCAGGTCCCTGGCCAGTGCGCTGATCTTTTGCGCCTTCTCGGCATAGGCCGGATCGCTGCGCAGCAAATGACCATAGTCCTTGATGAACGCACCGCAACCGCTGGCGGTTTGCACGATGGCTTCTGCGCCGTTTTCAATCGCCGGCCACCACGCATCGATGTTGTGCCGTGCGCGATCAAGGCCGGCCTCCTGGGCGTCGAGGTGATAATCGACCGCGCCGCAGCACCCGGCTTCGCGGGTGGGTATGACGCTGATACCGAGTCGATCCAGCACCCGCGCAGTGGCGGCGTTGGTGTTGGGCGACAGCCCCGGCTGCACGCAACCTTCGAGTATCAGCATTTGCCTGGCGTGGCGCACCGTCGGGCGTGGTTTGGCCGGGTACACACGGCGAGGCAACTTGGCCTGCAAGGTGTTCGGCAACAAGGCACGGAACACCTGACCACCGCTCACCAGCGCTTTGAACAATCCCGGGTTGGGTACCACGCGGCGCAACCCTTCGCGCAATAAACGCTGCTCGAGCGGGCGCGGTACGGCGGCGTCCACCACCGCGCGACCAATGTCGAGCAAGTTGTGGTAATCGACGCCGGAGGGGCAGGTGGTTTCGCAGTTGCGGCACGACAGACAACGGTCCAGATGCTGCTGGGTTTTTTGCGTGACTTCGTTGCCTTCCAGCACCTGCTTGATCAGGTAGATGCGACCTCGCGGGCCATCCAGTTCATCGCCGAGCAATTGATAAGTCGGGCAGGTCGCATTGCAAAAACCGCAATGCACACAGGTGCGCAGAATGCGTTCGGCTTCTTCGGCGCGGGGTAGTTGGCGAGCCTGGTCGCTGAGCGTGGTTTGCATGGGTCAACACTCCGCGTACAGGCGACCGGGGTTGAAAATGCCCCGTGGGTCAAGTTGCTGTTTCAGGTTCTGGTGGTAGCGCATCAGTGCAGCAGGCAATGGTTGGAAAGGGCTGTCGATCAGACCGTGGCTGTAACAGGTCACATGCCCGCCGACCTCGCCGACGATCTTGCGAATGAACGAGGCTTGCGCCTCGGATTTGAGCCAGCGCTGTGCGCCGCCCCAATCGATCAGTTGAACGCCGGGCAAAGACAGTCGGGGTGTGTTGTGGGGCAGGGACAACCGCCAAAGAGGCTGGTCCTCATCAAAGAAACTCAGGCGATGTTCGTTGAGGTCCGCCCAATAGTTCGCGTCCAGCCGCTCGCCGCCCAATCGATCATGGGCCGCCGCCACCGAGCCTTCGCCGCCCTCAAGCCGCAGGTGCAGGCGTTGCCCGTCGTGGCACGCGGCGCTGATCGGCAAGGGTTGCTGGCCCCATTCCGCGAGGCGCAGCAGGGCGCGGTCACTGTCGATGTCCAGGCTGATGCTCAGGCATTGACGCGGTTTGGGCAGGACTTTGAGTGACACTTCAGTCACCACCCCCAGCGATCCGTAACTGCCGACCATCAGGCGCGACAGGTCGTAACCGGCGACGTTCTTCATGACTTCGCCTCCGAAGCGCAGATGCTTGCCATGCCCGGTGATCACCCGCGTACCGAGGACAAAGTCCCTGACCGAGCCTGACCACGGGCGTCGAGGCCCCGACAAGCCGCAGGCAATCATGCCGCCGACGGTGGCGCCTTCGCCGAAGGAGGGCGGTTCGCACGGCAGCATCTGCTGTGCGTCGTCCAATACCTCAGCCAGTTCTGTCAACGGTGTGCCGCAGCGGACGGTGATCACCAGTTCGGTCGGGTCATAGCTGACGATGCCCCGGTGGGTGCGCGTGTCGAGCACTTCACCGGCAACGATCCGTCCCAGGAATGCCTTGCTGTTGGAGCCCTGAATGCGCAACGGCGTGGCGTTTTGCAGCGCCTGGTTGACCTGCTCCAGCAGCGCGGCGCTGTCATCCATGTCGTGTTCGCTACGCATCAGAAGCGCTCCAGATCGGGGAAGGGCAGCTGCCCCATATGCACGTGCATCGCGCCAAACTCGGCGCAGCGGTGCAGGGTCGGAATGTTCTTGCCGGGGTTGAGCAGGCCGCCTGGGTCGAAGGCAGCTTTGACCGCATGGAACACGGTCAGCTCATCGCTGTTGAACTGCGCGCACATCTGATTGATCTTCTCGCGACCCACGCCGTGTTCGCCGGTAATGCTGCCGCCGACCTTTACGCACAACTCGAGGATCTTGCCGCCCAGGGATTCGGCGCGATCGAGCTCGCCGGGCTGGTTGGCATCGAACAGAATCAGCGGATGCATGTTGCCGTCGCCGGCGTGGAACACGTTGGCCACCCGCAGGCCATATTCATCCGAGAGTGTCGCGATAGCCCGCAACACACCGGGCAGTTCGCGGCGCGGGATCGTGCCGTCCATGCAGTAGTAATCCGGCGACAGCCGTCCGACGGCCGGGAAGGCATTCTTGCGCCCGGCCCAGAACCGCACGCGCTCGGCTTCATCGCGGGCCTGGCGGACTTCGGTGGCGCCAGCCTTTTCCAGCACGTGGCGCACGCGGTCGCAATCATCATGGACATCGGCTTCAACGCCATCGAGTTCACAGAGCAAAATGGCTTCGGCGTCGACGGGGTAGCCGGCGTGGATGAAGTCCTCGGCGGCGCGAATCGCCAGGTTGTCCATCATCTCCAGGCCGCCGGGGATGATGCCGGCGCCAATAATGTCACCCACCGCGCGCCCGGCCTTTTCCACGGAATCGAAGGCGGCCAGCAGGACTTTGGCGGTTTGTGGTTTGGGCAGCAGTTTCACCGTGACTTCGGTGATGACCCCGAGCATGCCTTCGGAGCCGGTGAACAAGGCCAGCAGGTCAAAGCCGGGCGAGTCGAGCGCGTCGGACCCCAGCGTCAGGTATTCACCCTCGACGGTCAGGATGTCGATTTTGAGCAGGTTGTGCACGGTCAAGCCGTACTTGAGGCAATGCACGCCGCCGGCGTTTTCGGCGACGTTGCCGCCAATGGAACAGGCAATCTGTGAGGACGGATCCGGCGCGTAATACAAGCCAAACGGCGCCGCCGCCTGGGAAATCGCCAGGTTGCGCACCCCCGGCTGAACCCGTGCGGTGCGGGCGGCGGGGTCGATGTGCAGGATGTTGTTGAAGCGCGCCATCACCAGCAGCACGCCTTTTTCCAGCGGCAGTGCACCGCCGGACAACCCGGTGCCGGCGCCACGGGCAACCACCGGGACGTGCCGCTCATGACAGACTTGAAGGATGCCCTGGACTTCGTCTAGGTGGCGCGGTAACACCACCAGCAGCGGCGTGGTGCGATACGCGGAGAGCCCATCGCATTCATACGGTCTGAGCGCTTCTTGCTGATGCAGGATGTCCAGATCCGGCAAGCGTGCCCGTAGCGCCTGGAGCAGGGCGGCTTTGTCGACCTCGGGCAAAACGCCGTCGACGCGTTCGTCGTAAAGAATGTTCATAGCCGGATCGCGACCCTCGGTTGTTTTTATTAGAGGTCAGGTTTCGATGATAGGTCCCTCGCCAACGTTAGCTCACTTGCGCTAGAGCTGATTTGATTTTGACCCACTCAATAAGAAACCGGGCGTCTTCAAGACGCCCGGTTTGATTTTCAGCATGGTGGTTGATGGTTTATGGAACGACTTTGCCGAGTAAAACCTTCGGCCCGACAATGGCCGGCTTCTGGTCATAACCCAGCTCGGCCAGGAGCTTGCCCGTGGCGCGGACCAAGGCATTGAATGTCGGACGCTTTTTGGATGAGCGCAGCGTCTGGGCGAGCGCGTAGGTGAACGCGCCGTACGAAATCACGCCGTGACGGTACTCATACGACAGTTGGGATTCCCCGCAGGCGTACATGAGGATCGGCAGAAAAGGGCCATCGTGTTTGTAAGCGATGCGGCGTCTGTTGTAGAGCTTGTCGTCGTACCCTCGTACCGCAATGGCCTGGCCGACCCGGCGAATGCCGTCGCGATTGCTCACGGTGTTGGCGGCTTCTGCCTTCTGCGCGTTCTTGCGCGCCTCTTTCACCCAATCGCGCTCGACCCACATCTGCAGACTGGCCTCCCAGCGCAGGGCGCGATGGCGGATGTCATCCGGTGGTGTCAACCCTCGGGCACGCCGCGCGCCTTCACGCGTCATGCCGCCCGAGTGGCAGCAATCGAAGATGGTAATGAACTGTGTGTTGTACGGCAGCTGGATGTACAGGTCGCGAAAGTCGTTGTCGACGATGGCGTGCTCCGGCGTCCAGTCGAAATCCCAGGGGCACAGACATTCATCGATGCGATCGGCCTCGCCGGCGGCATTGGTATTGGGAATCTGCGCACCGTGCCCTGAGTAGAACAGCACTCGGCGATCACCTGCCTGGGCGTCGTCGAGCAACCAGTGCAGGCGATCGCGAATGCCGGCGGTGGTGGCGCGGTCATCGAGCACGACGCGGATGTCATCCGGAGAGAAGTTCGACTCTTGCAGCAATGAACTCATCAGGAACACGTCATTGACGCAACCCTCGAGCCGGTCCGAAGGGTTGGGATAGTTGTTGATCCCGATCAGCAACGCCTTGTCTCGCGAACGACGTGCGGTTTGTGCCTTTGGCACGGCCAGACCGAGTGATTTGTCGACGGCGAGCAAACGTTTGTCGAACCCCCTGGCGAGGCCGACCTGTAACAGCGGGCCCCAGACATTGGACCGGGTTTCGGGGTGACCGAGGTAGTACGTTGCATCGTGATTGAGCGCGTCGCCCGGTTTGTCGAAAGGCGTCATGACTTGAGTGAAGTTGGCATCGCGCAGGTACAGCGGTGCGGTAAACACATGATCGTGTTCGTTGTAGAGGTGGTACCACTTGTATGCCGTGTCAATGCCTTCGATACGTCCGCCGAACGTCTCGCGTACTGCAGGGTTGGCAATCTGCGAGCCGAACGTGATCAGCACGCGCTTGTTCATCAGCGACGGATCCCGACGGAACGTGTCATAGGCGACCAGTGTTCCTAGGCTGTGCGCACAGACGATATCCGGTTCTGAGTCGTTGATGCGCGTGGCGAGGTCTTTTCGCAGCGTGGTTCGCAGCGCCTCGTCGGCGGTCCATTGGGCCACCATGCCGGCCGTCCAGCGCAGGCGGTCGGGAAACTGCCCGATGCCGCGATCACGCCGGAACAGATCCCCGACTGAATGGATGACGGCGCTGGTCAGTAGACGCAGCGTCGCTTCGGCAATTTCCGGCGCGCCCAGACCGCTGGACGCAAAGCGCGCGTCATACTCGAAATAGTCCAGTTCGATCACCGCATTGGGCGCCACGCTCAGCACCGCCGTGGTAATCGACCGTTTCCAGGATTGCTCGAAACTCTCATCCGCTTCTTCATGGCCAATGCCATGCACGCACAGAACCTTGATCTTCATGTCCATTTCCTTGAAGTGATGTCTGCTGGCGTTATTTGCATGAACAAGCGGTTGTTGTCATCGGCTTGATAAGAGAACTAACTGCCTGTTGGTGCGTTGAGTTGAGCATATTCGATTAGCAAAATCCGACTGGGCTTTTTTATGATTAATTGGAATCAGTCAGTTGTTTTTAATTTAGAGCATTGCTATTGGGGTGAACTTCTAAGGTGCGAGTGAAGGCCTTACGGTTCGGGGTGTTGAGGAAAGCGCCTCGCCAAGAAGTGCTGATGTTATTGAGGTTTAGGCTCGGTTAAAGGTGTCAGGTTTTATAAGTGTCTTGTTGGTGTTACACATGCGAAGGAATTATCTAATGTGCAGCACTTATCCAATAAAGCTGACTCAGACGTTGTACCCGTCTTATTAAACTTTCGTGGCCGGAAACCCTCTCGGATTCCCATTCAGCCTCACCATGCCCCCGTGCTGAAAACGCCGCGACTGTCGTGAAAACGACCTCTTTACGCTGAACGCGAACCTTCGCGACTTTTCTGTTGAACGACTGTTCAGCTTCGACTATGTTGATGGCCACCTCCCCGGCGGGTAGCGCGGGCTGGCGTTTCTTCAATTCGAACGAGGCACTGGCATGCGGTTTTCACCTTTTGTTGAGCGGATTTCAGGCGACGGTGTGGCCGCCTGGGATATTCACAATGCAGCCTTTGAAGCCCAGCGCCGTGGTGAGGATGTGATCATTCTCAGCGTCGGTGACCCGGATTTCCCAACTCCCGATTTCATCACCGATGCCGCCATCGAAGCGCTGCGCGAGGGTGACACTCACTACACCGAGATCGCCGGTCGCCAGGCCTTGCGCGAAGCCATCGCCAACCGCTACAGCCCATTGCTCGGCCGTGAGGTGCAAGCGCCGAACGTGATCGTCGCGGCCGGGGCACAGAACGCGTTGTTCATCACCTCGATGTGCCTGCTCAACACGGGCGATGAAGTGATTGCCCTGGACCCGATGTACGTGACGTACGAGGCGACGCTCAAAGCCTCGGGTGCAACGCTGGTGCGGGTGCCGTGCTCGGCGGATTGCGGTTTCAGGCTCGATGTCGCTGTGTTGGCCAAGGCCATCACCCCGCGCACCCGGGCGATTTTCTTCTCCAACCCGAACAACCCCACCGGCGTGGTGCTCAACCGCGAAGAGCTGCAAGCCATCGCCGACCTCGCCATCGAACATGACCTGTGGGTGGTGGTCGACGAAGTCTACGAAAGCCTCGCCTTCGAACGCGAACACCTCAGCCTCGCGGCGTTGCCGGGCATGGCCGAGCGCTGTGTGGTGGTCGGCAGCCTGTCGAAATCCCATGCCATGACCGGCTGGCGGATCGGCTGGATCGTCGCCAACGAAGCCTTGATCGCCCACGCGGAAACCCTGGTGCTGAGCATGCTCTATGGCTTGCCGGGGTTTGTGATGGAGGCGGCGCTGAAAGCGGTGCAGGCCCACGAAGACGTGACCCACGGCATGCGCGACATCTATCGCCGTCGGCGTGATCTGGTGGTCACGAGTCTGTCCAACTGCCCGGGCATTTCAGTGCTCAACCCCGATGCCGGCATGTTCGTGTTGATGGACGTGCGGGACACCGGGCTGACTTCGCTGGAGTTCGCCTGGCGCCTGTTGCGCGAGGCGCGCGTGTCGGTCCTCGATGCGGCGGCGTTTGGCGAGCCGGCGCAAGGCTTTGTGCGGCTCTCGTTCACCCTCGGAGAAGAGCGCTTGGCCCAGGCCTGTCAGCGTATTCGCGATTTTGTCCTGATGCTGAAAGGTGAGGCGCCACGACCGGTGATCAGTCGCGTCACCTGCGAAGCCACCGTTGTCCCCGTCACGTCCAAGACCATGATCGAAGTCGATGGCCTGCACAAACGCTTCGGCAATATCGAAGTGCTCAAGGGCGTCTCGCTGACGGCCCGCGAAGGCGATGTGATCTCCCTGATCGGAGCCAGCGGCTCGGGCAAAAGTACTTTGCTGCGCTGCATCAACATGCTCGAAGTGCCGGACCAGGGACGCATTCTGGTGGACGGCGAAAGCATCAAGCTCAACCACGACCGTCCCGGCGCGCCACTGGTGTCCGACGCCAAACAGCTGGTGCGGATCCGTTCGAGCCTGGGCATGGTGTTTCAGAACTTCAACCTCTGGCCCCATCGCACGGTGCTGGAAAACCTCATCGAAGCGCCGACCCAGGTCCTGCGTGAAAGCCGTGCCGAAGCCACTGAACGGGCTGAAGCCTTGCTGGAACGCGTAGGGCTTGCGGCCAAGCGCAACGAGTACCCGGCGTTTCTCTCCGGGGGACAGCAACAACGGGTGGCCATCGCCCGGGCCCTGGCCATGCGGCCCAAGGTCATGCTGTTCGATGAACCCACCTCGGCACTCGATCCGGAACTGGTCGGCGAAGTGCTGCGGGTGATCCGCTCCCTCGCGGAAGAAGGCCGGACCATGATCCTGGTGACCCATGAAATGGCCTTTGCCCGTGATGTGTCGTCCAAAGTCGCCTACTTGCACCAAGGGCTGATCGAGGAAACCGGTTCGCCGGATGAAGTGTTCGTACACCCACGCAGTGAACGTTGCCGACAGTTCGTCAACGCACATCAGACTCGCTAAAACATCATAAAAAGACGGGGAAAAATCATGGGAAATCGACGTTTGGCAAACTGGTTTACCGGCGCGGCCTGCTTGTTGCTGGCTGGCATGAGCGCGGCGCAGGCGCAACCGATCCGGTTCGCGGTCGCGGCCGAACCCTATCCGCCGTACACCGAGAAACAGGCCAACGGTGAATGGAAGGGCTTCGAAGTCGACCTGATCCACAAGCTGTGCAGCGAGATGAAAGCCGAGTGCGAGATCAAGGAAGTGGCGTGGGATGGCATCATCCCCTCATTGCTGGCGAAGAAGATCGACGTGATTTTTTCCTCGATGTCGGTGACTGAAGAACGGGAAAAACAGATCGCCTTCAGCAAGGCTTACTACGATTCGGTGATCGCGATTGTCGGGCCGAAGGACGCTTCTGTTAAGAAGTACCCGGATGACCTCAAGGGCAAGACCATTGGCGTGCAGAACTCCACGGTGAGCGCCAGTTACCTGAAGACGTACTACTCAAACATTGCCGACGTGAAGTATTACGACACCCAGGACTCGGCCAACGCTGACCTGATTGCCGGTCGTATCGATTTGATGATGGCGGACGGCACGGCCATGGCGGCCTTCGTCCAGACCCCGGATGCCAAGGACCTGGCCTACCTCGGCGCAGTGCCTTACGACCCGATCTTCGGCAAAGGCGTGGGCGCCGGCCTGCGCAAGGACGACACCGAGCTCAAGGCCAAACTCGACACGGCCATCAAGACCTTGCTGGCGAGCAAGGACTATGACGACCTGTCCCAACACTACTTCGGCACCAGTGTGAAACCAGCGTTCTGATAGAGATCCTGTGGCCGATGCAAAACCCTGTGGGCGCGAGCAAGCTCGCGCCCACAGGGTCCGGTGGTGCTTTAACGGGAGAGTGAAATGCCGGCAATGTTCGATTTGATCAATTTCAGCGAACAAGGATGGGGCAGTGCGCTGTTGAAAGGGCTCTGGATGACCCTGCAGATTTCCGCCGGGGCGTTTGTGCTCGGGCTCCTGATCGGGCTGGTGGTGGCCTGCCTCAAGCTGGGCGCGCCGAAACCGATCGCGGCACTGATGCGCAGTTACACCACGTTATTCCGTGCGGTTCCGGAGTTGTTGCTGATCCTGCTGCTGTACTACGTCGGTTCGATGCTGCTCAATTCGCTGATGGCGCAGATGGGCTACGACACGGTGAATGTCAGCGGTCCGCTGGCGGCGATTGTGGTGCTGGGGCTGGTGCAGGGCGCGTACGCCTCGGAGATTTTCCGGGCGGCGATCCAGGCTATTCCGTTCGGTCAGATCGAGGCAGGCAAAGCGTTCGGCTTGAGCGGCTTCGGCCTGTTCCGACGGGTCACGCTGCCGATCATGGCGCCTTACGCCATGGCCGGGATGGCCAACCTGTGGATCAACCTGATCAAGGACAGCGCATTGATCAGCGTGGTCGGCACCAACGAGTTGCTGTACACCGCCAAGCAAGGCGCGGGCTCGACGCGTCACTACCTGTTGTTCTACCTCACCGCCGCGGCGATGTATTACGCCGTGACGCTGGTGTCCAACTACCTGTCGGGACGGCTTGAGCGACGCATCCGTCGCTGGATGCCTTTGGCTGAGTGAATGAAATGATTCCAGCGTGGATAGTTGAATACGCGGCGCTGTTGGGCCGGGGGCTGCAAACGACCATCACCATTTTGTTGATTTCCAGCGTGTTCGGTTATGCGCTCGCGGTACTGGTGGCGCTGGCCCGGATCTCGAAAAACAAAGTGATCGCCAAGGTCAGCCTGTTCTATACCAGCGTGACGCGCGGTACGCCGTTGCTGATCCAGATCTACATCTTCTACTACGGCCTCGGCAGCCTGTTTGCGCAGTTCCCGTTGATTCGCGGCAGCTTCCTCTGGCCATACCTGCGCGACGGTTACTGGTACATCGTGTTTGCCTTGGTGGTGTCGGTGGGGGCCTATGTCGGCGAAGTGATTCGCGGCGGGTTGCTGGCGGTACCCAAGGGTGAGATGGAAGCCGCGTCGGCGTTTGGCATGACCCCGCGCCAGTTGTTGCTGCGGGTGCGTTTGCCCAGGGCATTGCGTCTGCTGTTGCCGACCCTGGCCGGGGAAACCGTGATGCTGCTGAAGTCCACCGCTCTGGCCTCGACCATTGCGATTGTCGATCTGTTGGGCGCCGCCAACGTAGTACGTGCGCAAACGCTGCAAGTGTATGAACCGCTGCTGTTGGTGGCCGGCGTGTATGTCTGCCTGACGTTCATGATCGAAGCGCTGTTTGCCTTTGCCGAACGGCGCGGGACGCCCGTGCGCAGGTCGGTGTAATGAGTACGCCAAGGATGGTCGACCGGTCGTTGCAAGGCATAGGCCTGTGCACCTTGGGTTATACGTTCCTGGCCCTGCAGGACGCCGCCATCAAGCGGCTGGTGGCGGATTATTCGGTGGTCAGCATTCTGTTCTGGCGCGCCCTTGTGGTGGTCCTGGCCTGTCTGCTGGCCGGGCATTTGCGTTTGGTCCAGCGCGCCTGGCGCTCGCCGAGCCGACGCTTGCTGGTGGTGCGCGGGTTGTTGTCGATTGTTGCCTGGGTGCTGTATTACACGGCGGCCCGGGACCTGACCCTGGCGGAAATGACCACGTTATATTTTTCCGCACCGATCATGGTTACGGTGCTGGCGGCGGTGATTCTCAAGGAACGCGCCAGCGGCTGGCAGTGGCTCAGCCTGATCATCGGTTTTGTTGGTGTGATCATCGCCTGCCGCCCGAGCAACCTGGTCGATCCGGTGCCGGTGGTGCTGACGTTGTTGGCGGCGATGTGCTGGGCGTTCACCTACATCCAGTTGCGCCAGGTGGATGAGCAGACGTCCGTGCTCGAACAGATGTTGATCACCAACGTGGTGTTTGTGATTTGCATGGCAGTGGCGTTGCCCTGGACCTACACACCCGCACCCACCCCCGCGTGGCTCGGGATGCTCGGCGCCGGGCTGGTTGGCGGCATCGGCCAGTTTCTGCTGTTTGCCAGTTTTCAGCGGGCCACGGCCACGTTGCTCGCACCGTTCGAATACACCGGGCTGATCTGGGCGTTCCTGTTGTCGAGCCTGATCTGGGGCACGCTGATGGACGTGTCGCTGATGGTCGGTGCCGGGCTGATCGCCGTCAGCGGCACGCTGGCGATGATCTTCGGCCGTCACCCCTCACAGGACGTCGTCGGTGCTGAATGCTCCGTGTCGCAACCCCTTTATCCAGCAGCGACAGATGTGGAGGCCGTTGGCGGGGCTGAAGGTTTCGGGGTTCAGGCACCACTCGATCCAGAGACCGTCGAGCATCGCCGATAAACCGATGGCGGCCAGGCGCGTGTCGTGGATCACGAAGCCTTCACTGGCCGCCATGTCATCCAGCAGTTGGCGGAGCAAGTCGAGGTAGGCGCGGTAGCTTTTTTCGTGGGACTGGCTGACGTGTTCGGAGTGCCGGATCAGACTCCAGAACACCACCCAGACCCCAAGCAATTGCGGGTCCATGACCCGAGGCGAGAAGGAGCCGGTGAGGAACGCGTCCATCTTCTGCGCGGGCGTGCCGGCCTGCTGGATTTCCTGTAGCAGGGCGGTGGTCAGCTCGCTGGCGATCTTTTGATAGGTGTCGGCAATCAACGCATCGATGCTGCCGAAATGGTGATTGAGCAACCCCACGGACACCCCGGCCTCGGTGGCGATGCGGCGCACGGAAATGCCGGCGTGACCGTCGCGCACCAGGCAGCGCAGGGTGGCGGCCACCAGCATTTCACGACGCTCGTCCGGTACTGCACGGCGGTTTTTTGGGGTGGGGATTGTCACAAGGAGTCCTTGGGTGTGTTGCCTGGTTGGCGAGCTTAGTTGAACGTGCGTTCAATCTCCAGTTCGGCCTTGGCAACGTGTCGGTTTTTAACGTTCGTGACGCGGGAGGACTAGCAGATGGTGCAGGATGTTTCGTTCAGTGTTCGCAACAACAACGGTGACCCGGTGCAGGTCAGCGCTTGGCGCTACGACGGCAATGGCAGCGGGCCGACCGTGCACCTCCAGGCCGGGGTGCATGCGGATGAAATCGCCGGGATGCTTGTATTGCATCTGCTGATGCAGAAGCTTGAGGTCGCCCAGGCCCAAGGGCGGCTCAACGGCCGCGTGACGGTTGTGCCGCAAGCCAATCCGCTGGGCATCGGGCAGTTTCGCCAGGGACGCATTCTTGGCCGCTTTCACGACGCTACCGGGCATAACTTCAACCGCGGGTTCGACCAGTCGGTCGCCATGGCCCAACCCTCGACCAACGTCCAGGAATGGCAAAAAAAACTGGTGCAGCTCGCGGCCCCGGCGGACGTGATGCTCGACCTGCACACCGATGACGAAGCATTGCCCTACCTCTACGTTCACCGCCGTTTCTGGCCCCGTGGCCGTGCACTGGCCGCCGCGATGAAAATGGACGTGGCGATCATCTGGGATGACGGCGGCGATGGCTCTTTCGAAGAGACCCTCATTGCGCCATGGCTGCGCGACGGCGTCACCGACCAGCGCATGGCGGCGACACTGGAGTTGCGCGGGCAAGGCGACGTCAGCGACCGGTTTGCCGAGCAGGACGCCGAAGGGTTGTACGTCTGGCTATGCGGCTGCGGGGTCATCGATGAGGCGCAGGCACCCGATGACTGGCCCGTCGAGGCGATGGAAATGGGCCACATGGAAACCATTCTGGCGCCGCAGCCCGGCGTGCTGATCTTTGAAAAAGAGTTGGGCGATTTCGTCGAAGAAGGGCAGCGCTTTGCGCGGATTCTGCGGCGGCCGGGCGATCCATCGTCCGAGATGGTTTTGGTCGCCGAACAAGCGGGGCGCATGGTCACCCGTTATCGCGATCGGCTGGTGTCCCAGGGCATGGTGGTGGCGAAATTCACCGGCAGCCGGGTCTCGCGCAACTGGAGCGGCGGGTTGCTGGACCCAAACTAGGCATTGCTTTGGAGCGTGGTGGCGAGGAAGTCGGCGAACGCCCGCGCTGCCATGCGCGTCGTGCGTCCCAGTGGAAAGTAGGCGTGCACGGGCAGGTCTGCCATTTTCCATTCCGGCAGCAATTGCACCAGATCACCGCTGGCCAGTTCCAGGGCGCTGGCCCAGGACGTCGTTGACACGATGCCGAGGCTGCCGGCGGCGGCAGCCAGGGCGCCTGCGGTGTCATTGGTTGAGAACTGTGGCGTGAGATCGACGCAAGCAACGTTACCGTCGCGTTCAAACTGCCAGGACGAGGCCTGCGCGCCGGCCGGACCACCGACGATCCGGTGATGGGCAAGGTCGTTCGGCAGGGTGGGGGTGCCGTGGCGCTTGAGGTAGGCCGGCGACGCGACGATCACCCGATGCATGGTGCCAATCCGCCGCGCGGTGCCGGCCAGGTCCGGCAGGTGACCCACGCGAATACCGATGTCGACGGCCTCCTTGACCATGTCTTGCCACTGGTCTTCGAGCATCAACTCCAGATGCAACTGGGGATGACGCTCGGTAAACGCCACCAGCCTGGGGATGACCACACGAATGCCCATCGTCGACGGCATCCCGATGCGCAGCAACCCGCGTAACTCGCCGGTCTCGCGCACGCTGTTTTCGGCGTCGTCGACGGCCGCCAGAATCGGCTCCATACGCGCCAGAAACTCCAGGCCGGCCTCGGTCGGCACCACCGCCCGGGTGGTGCGCGACAACAGACGTGCCCCCAGGTTGGCCTCCAGCTCGGCAATCATCCGCGACACCTGGGACTGCGCCAGCCCGCTTTCACGTGCGGCTGCCGAAAAGCTTCCGAGCCGTGCGACGCGGGTGTACAGCCTCAGGGTGAGGATGTCTTTCAAGGGCATGGCAGCGTTCCTGTTGTGGGCGAGCAAAGGCATTGATGCTGATCCGAGATAAATCTTAGCTTGATTCGACGGCTACCGGAGGATCTGGCCGGACGGGATAGTGAGACACCTGCTGCCGTAGCGCGGCTGATTCCACACCTGATTGATGGAGATGACCATGGGCTTTTTACAGACCCTGACCCAACGCAATGTGGCGTTCGCCGCAAACGGTTTCGCTGCCGATTTGAAGATCATTCCTTCGCAGCACACTCTGATCCTCGGCTGCGTCGACCCCCGCGTCGACCCGATGGATGTGCTCCAGCTTGAGCCCGGTGAGGCCGCGGTGATCCGTAACGTCGGCGGCCGCGTGAACCCGACGCTGTTTGAGACGATGGCCATTCTTGGCACCGTTTCGCGTGTTGGCGGCGTGGCGGTGGGGCAAGGCTGGAACCTGATTGTTCTGCACCACACCGATTGCGGCATTCGCGGTTGCTACCACCATGCGCCTGAATTGCTGGCCAAACACATGGGCGTCGCGACAGACGAGTTGGCAGCGCTTGAAATCGACGACCCTTATAAAGCGGTGGCGGTTGACGTGGCGGCACTGAAGGCCAATCCGAACCTGCCGGGTGGTTTCACGGTGACGGGGCTCGTGTACGACGTGACGACCGGGCTGATCGAAACGGTGGTTCCTTCCGGGTTGCTGCGCCCCGATTAAATGAGATGGATGTAAACTGCGCGCCTGATACGCAACAGCCCCTTTTCACCTCAAGCGCGAGATCCTCATGGCTAACCAAGACATCACGTTCATCCCTGATCCAGACCAGGACTCCATCTCCTCCGACGTTGCCGGTTTTGGCGGGCTGCTGGTCTCCACTCAGATCCCTACCCGCGCCGACGGCAGTCTGGAACTGGGTGGCATCGTCGAGCAGAGCGAATGCACGCTGCAAGCGCTCAAGTCAGCCCTGGAAGGGGCTGGCAGTTCGATGGATCGGGTGTTGCACCTGACCATCTACCTCACCGACATGGCGGATCGCGCCGCGTTCAACGAGGTCTACAAGCGTTTCTTCGCCAAGCCGTGGCCGGTTCGCGCCGCTGTGGGCGTGGCCGCTTTGGCGGTCGAAGGCATGCGTGTGGAAGTCACCGCAATGGCGGCCAAGGGCTGAATTATTGAGCGGGATTGGAGCCTGTAGCGCACCAATCCCGCTCAATGTTTACGGCTGGGTTGGCAGCGGCGGGGTGCGCGGCGGGATCAAGCGTTTGCTCCCGGTGGCTTCAAACGCCGACGCCAGGCGCAGCAGCGACGAATCGTCATAGGCGCGACCGGCGAACGTCAGCCCGACAGGCATGCCGATGTCCGGCATCACGCCCATCGGCACCGTGACCGTCGGAACGCCGAGGTGGCGGATGGCGAGGTTGCCGTTGGCGACCCAAATGCCATTGCTCCACGCAATGTCCGCAGACGCAGGATCGACATCGGCGTTCGCCGGGCCCACGTCGGCGACAGTCGGGAACAGCACGGCGTCCAGTCCCAGGCGATCCATCCATTGCTCAAGATCGATACGCCGTGTGTGTTCAAGCCCGCGCAAGCCATCAGGCACGGTGGTGATCTCGTTCCACGGCGTAATGCCGCGTTCGGCCATTCGCACGTATTCGTCCATGCCGGCCGCCAGATCGCCCTCGCGGTTAGGCAGCGTGCCGGGGTCGTGCGGGAATATCAGCGGTCCATTCACATCGACCAGACGGTTCAGTTTCGGATCGCCATTGGCCTGAAGGAAATCATCGAACGCCCAGGCCGTCAGGTCCCACAATTCATGGTGCAGGAACTCCTTGGAGACGATGCCGCGATTGAACACGGTCGGCGCGCCCGGACGGTCACCTTCGCAGTTGGAGACCAGCGGGAAATCGACTTCGACGACTTCAGCGCCGGCGGCTTCGAGGGCCTTGCGAGCCGCTTCCCAAAGACCGATCACCGAGGCGCGGGTGTTGATGCGCTGCCCGGTCGGCCCGCCGATACCCGGCGCCTCGCTGGTGCCCGCTTCAAGATCCTTGTTGATGTACATGCGCGGCACACCGAAACGCTTGCCGGCGAGTGCGTCCGGTTGCGCGGCCAGGTCATGATAGGAAGCCGGGCGCACCGAGGAGACACTCGGAATCGGCACCCAGGGTTGCATCCGCCACAGATCGCCGCGTGTGTCCGGGTCTTCGGCCACGACAATGTCGAGCACCTCAAGCAGGTCCGCCATGGTCCGGGCGAACGGCACGACCACGTCCATGGTCGGTGTCAGCGGCCAGTTACCGCGCACCGAAATCACCCCGCGCGAGGGCGTGTAGGCGCACAAGCCATTGTTCGACGCCGGGCCGCGCCCACTCGACCAGGTTTCTTCCGCAAGGCCGAACGCGGCGAAACTGGCAGCAGTTGCGGTGCCGGCACCGTTCGACGAACCCGAAGCGAAAGGCGCGGTGAGGTAGTCCGCGTTGTACGGGCTCTCGGCACGACCATAGACCCCGCGCTGCATACCGCCGTTGGCCATGGGCGGCATGTTGGTCTTGCCCAGACAGATCGCACCGGCACCGCGCAGGCGTTCGATGGTGAACGCATCGCGATAGGCCATCAGATTGGCGAAGGCCGGGCTTCCGGAGGCGGCGGTCAGCCCCTTTACCAGATAGCTGTCCTTGGCCGTGTAGGGGATACCGTCAAGCGGGCCCAGCGTTTCGCCTTTGGCCCGACGGGCATCCGACGCTTGCGCTTCCTTGAGTGCATCGGGGTTGCGAACCACCACCGCGTTGAGGGCGGTAGGGGTGTCGGCGCCGTCGTAGGCATCGATCCTGGCGAGATAAGCCTCTACCAACTCGACCGCCGTGGTCTGGCCGGATTCAAGCGCAGCACGCAGTTGCGCAATGGAAACCTCAGTGACTTCAATCATGCTGTGACCGCCGGCGATTGATGGGAGACGTGGGATTCAGGGGCATCACTTATCTGAAAATGGGGGTTCATATCGATTCTCGTTGCACTGCATGACGCGGGGCAGGGGCTGGACGGGTGACCTGAGCGTTGCATTTTGGCATTAAGCCGGTGGCAGAGGAAACGCTGTGCGCAGATCGTGCCGGACGGGGCGCCGTCAGTCAGTGGCGCTCGAGCGGTGGGCGAGCGGCAACTATCATGAGGCGGGTCAAAACCATCATGAAGAAGGTGATCACTGTATGAAGAAGGACGAGCCCATTGCACAGGCTGCCGTGACGCAGGACGCCTCGGCGTTGATAGACGACAGAATCAAGGAACTGGGCGATTGGCGGGGCGAGATGCTCGGTCACATTCGAACGTTGATCCGCCAGGCCGATCCCGAGGTGGTCGAGCAATGGAAGTGGCGGGGCGTGCCGGTCTGGTCACACGCCGGGATCCTCTGCACCGGGGAGACCTACAAAAGCGTGGTCAAAATGACCTTCGCCCAAGGCGCGGCGCTGGAGGATCCGGCAGGGCTGTTCAATGCCAGCCTGGAAGGCAATACGCGACGTGCCATTGATGTGCATGAGGGCGAAAAGCTCGATGAAAAGGCGTTGGAGGCACTGATCAAGTCCGCCGTGGCGCTCAACCTGTCGCGGGCGGCCGCTCGGCGTAAACCGGCCAAGTGAGTACAAATCGGGATAACACCAGCGCAATTTTTTGTCGGTAGTACCAATTGGCCATCACCTCCGTTAGAGTGTGCGCCGCCCGAGAGACGGATCCCGGGCACATTCTCATGGAGTTTTTCAGTGAAGTACCTCAGTAAAGTTGTCGCGGTTGCTCTGTTCGGTCTGGTTTTGGCGGGTTGCACCGGTACCCCGATGAACACTCAGCATTACGATGCCAGTCAATACACCGTCCTCGGCCACAGCGAAGCATCCGCTACCGGCCTGTTGCTGTTTGGTGTGATCCCGATCCGGCAGAACAGCCGTTTTGTTCGCGCGCAAGACGCGGCGATCAAAGCCAAGGGCGGCGACGCGATGATCAACACCCAAGTGCAGGAAAACTGGTTCTGGGCCTGGGTCCTGACCGGTTACACCACCAAAATCTCCGGTGATGTGGTCAAGCTGAAAAACGTTCAGTAAGCCCAGAGTCCTGCTGATAGGTGGGGAGGCGTAGACGAAAAAGCCCGCACAGGGCGGGCTTCGGATTTCGAGTAGGTGGCCAGTGCTGGTTTCTGGCTTACAAGGTTTATCAGGACTCTGACAGAACAGTGTTATGTACTTCTGCTTCACACGGCATAAGGGCTGGATCTCAGCGCGGAGATCTTTCTAACCGTGTACCCTTCGGGACGTGCCCCACGTCTCCTTGCTATCCGCTTGCGCATCAGTCTGCGTCTTCACCTACACCTTGAGAATAGCAAAGCATGCGCAGTGTAAAGCGCGCTTTTTAGACCGATTTCGTCCTGTGAAAAACATTGCAGGACGGAAAACTGCTATCGGCACGGCCCGCCCCGAAAGGCGGGCTGTTCCAGCAGGCCGGATCACACCAGATTGATCTCGACATCGATGTTGCCACGGGTCGCTTTGGAGTACGGGCAGGTTTGATGAGCAGCGTCCACCACGGCGCGAGCGGTGGCTGGATCCAGGCCTGGAAGGCTGACATTGAGGCGTGCTTGAAGGAAAAAAGCGTTGTCGATTTTGCCCAGGTCGATTTCGGTATCCACGGCCACGTCGCTTGGAAGGGCGACTTTCAATGCGACTGCCGCCTTACCCATCGCGCCGATAAAACACGCCGACCAACCTGCCGCCAGCAACTGTTCCGGATTGGTGCCGCTGCCCGACGAACCGGGAGGGGACAGCTTGATGTCCAGGCGTGCGTCCGAACTTTTGGACTGACCGTCACGGCCGCCGGTGGTGTGGGTTTTGCCGGTGTACAGCACGGTGTCGATTTGATTGATCATGGCAAGTTCCTGCTGAGGGTTTAGGGCTTGTTTATGCAGGTCGCGGGTTCAGGGAAGTCCTTGCGACGTGGCGCACTTTTGCACCCTCATGTCGTGCGTATGTGTCTGGAATCGGCCGTTGTGTATCGCTGTGTAAGATCGCCGGCAAACATACAGATCGATACCATTCAGCCCGTCGCAATTGCATCTGATAGGCTTCTGCGCCAGACAATTCCCACTTTCAGGCGCACTCAATGTTCAACATTCGTGTCATGACCCTGGACGATTACGAGACGGTTATCGAGCGATCATGAGTCTCGTGGGTTTGGCAGTTCTGATTAACACGCGAACCGCTTTTGTGCCTGAATAGGTCAACTGTTTGTCATTCCTACGGTCAGCCATCCCCGGCTCACTCACCCAACCCCGCCCGCCGCAGTCCCTCCGTAAACCGTGCAAGATCCTCCGCACGCTGAATAGGCAGCCAATCCCTCAAATTAGAAACCCGCAACATCGGATCCAGCGCTCGCAGGTGCTGCATGGCCTGCTTCGCTTTGTCCATTCGTCCGCTGAGCGCGTAACTGGCCGCCACCAAGGCCACCGGGGCCAGCAGATTGGGCAGGTTGCCCAAGGCTTTTTCCGCCCATTGCGTAGCGAGGTCGAAGCGGCCGGCGAAGAAGTGCGCGAGCGACATCCCGATCTGCATCCTGAACATTTCGGGGTCCACCGGACTCAAGCGAACGGCATGGGTCAAGTCCTTGATGGCGCCTTCAGTTTCACCGCGCAGCGCGCGCAAGACGCCGCCCAGGAACCAGGCGGGGGCGAGGTTAGGGTTGAGCAGGCGTGCCCTGTCGAGCAGCGCTATGCCCCCATCGACATCACCGGCCAGATGAGCAAGTGCATGTCCGCCGCGCGTCAACGCGACGGCATCGTCGCGTCCAAGTGTCACCGCCAGGCGCGCAAGCCGTGTGCCTTCGGCGATTTCTGCAGGCCGGTCGCTCATCCAGCCATTGAGCTTGCGCCAGAAGTGGCACCAGGCGGCCATGCCATAGGCTGAGGCGAATTCGGGGTCGAGTTCTATGGCTGTGTTGAACATCGGCAGGGCATCCGCGATGGCTTCGCGGGTGCCGCTGTGCAGTTTTGCCATGGCCCTCAAGTAATAATCGTAGGCGTCCAGGCTTTCGGTGGGTTTGCGTTTGGCGCGTTCGATTTCTGCCCGTTCCAGTTGCGGCGCGATGGCACCCACGACACTTTCGGCGATTTGATCCTGCAACTCGAAGATGTCGTCGATCAGGCCTTCGAAGCGTTCCGCCCAGAGGTGCGTGCCACTGGTCGCGTCGATGAGTTGCCCGGTGATGCGCACCTTGTTCCCGCACTTGCGCACGCTGCCTTCGAGCACGTAGCGAACGCCCAGCGTCTGACCGATGCCCTGGATGTCCACCGCCCGACCTTTGTAGGTGAAGCTCGAATTGCGCGCGATGACGAACAGCCAGCGGATCCTTGAAAGGGCGACGATGATGTCCTCTACCACGCCGTCGGCGAAGTATTCCTGCTCTGGATCGCCGCTCAGATTCTGGAAGGGCAAGACCGTAATCGACGGTTTGTCCGGGAGAAGCAGCGCAGAGGAGGGCGTTTGCCTGGAGGCCGTGTGTTCGTCGACGCCAGGGTGTCGCGCTTGCTCGCTGTTGTCGACGTTGATGTGCCCGACGAAGCGGTAACCCTTACGGGCAATTGTGCGGACAAGGCGCTGCTCTTCGCCCGTATCGCCGATGGCTTTACGCACCGCATTGATGTGGCTGGTGATCGTCGACTCCGAGACGATCCGGCCGCTCCACACGGCCTTGAGCAAGTCGTCCTTGCTGACAACGCAATCGCGGTTGCACACCAGGTACAGCAATAGATCGAAAGTCTGCGGCCCGACGGCCACGACTTGCCCACGCAAGGTCAATTCCCGGCGCTCTTGATCGAGCACGAAGTCTTCAAACGCGAATTGCAACGTGGGCGTCCCCTGGCAAAGCGCCTTCAACTCCGTGTCCCAGGCTGCTGGTGATATTTAGTTGAGATTGATAATACGGCAGCTCGAAACCCGTTGCATGGTCTACGGTGACGATGGACGAATAACCACTGCTTTGGACGCAAATCCAATCGTTCATGAAGGTAAATCCAAGCCCGCTGCAAGGACTTGCCGCGTGCGCGCATGCAATCTCTCTACACCGACGCAATGGTTGCCGTCGACACGTGGAGAACAGCCATGAAGATCGTAGTTATCGGAGGCTCCGGCCTCATCGGATCGAAACTTGTGAACACCCTTCGCGAGCGCGGCCACGACGCGGTCGCCGCCAGCCCCAGCACGGGCGTGAACAGCATCACCCGCGAAGGCCTGGCCGCAGCGATGGATGGTACTGACATCGTCGTGGACGTGGCGAACGCGCCGTCGTGGGAAGACCAGGCCGTGCTTGATTTTTTCGAAACATCGACGCGTAACCTGCTGGCCGCCGAAGCGGCCGCCGGGGTTCGTCATCACGTAGCCCTGTCGATCGTCGGTAGCGAACGCCTTCCCGACAGCGGTTATTTCCGGGCCAAGGTCGCGCAGGAAAACCTGATCAAGGCATCCGGCATTCCTTACACCCTCCTGCGTGCCACGCAGTTCTTCGAGTTTGTCGAAGGCATCGTCCAGTCGTTCGCCGTCGGCGAGGAGTTCTGTGTTTCGCCGGCGCTGATCCAGCCGATAGCGTCCGACGATGTAGTGGCGGCGCTGACCGAAGTGGTGCTGGCAGCACCGGTCAATGGCACGGTTGAAGTCGGCGGCCCGGAAGCGATGCCGATCGACGAACTCGCCAGGCGTTTTCTGCGGGTGACGGGGGACAGCCGCAGGGTCTCGCCGGACGTGCACGCCCGTTACTTCGGTGCCGTGCTCGACGATCAATCGCTGGTGCCTGGCAAGAACCCACGGTTGGGGGCGATCTGCTTCGAAGACTGGATCGCTCAATCGAAGGCCCGGTAACGGCTCGCGCCCTCACATTCCCACCCACGAAGGAGCCATCCCATGGTTACTCGAATCCTGTTGGCCGCGGCTTTCGCAGCGCTATCGATCAGCGCAGCGTCTGCTGCTGAGCCGCCCCACGGCAAGGTGACGGTCGTGTTCGACCGTCCTATTCCCAATCTTCCTGGCAAGAGCATGAAAGGCGTCGTCGTCGAGTATGGGCCAGGCGCTGCGTCGCCATCCCACACCCATCCGAAAACGGCCTTCATCTATGCAACTGTCCTGGAAGGCTCGTTTCGCATCCAAGTCAAAGGTCAGCCGGAAAAGATCTACCACGTCGGAGAAAACTTTGTAGAGGAGCCGGGTTCCGTGCACTTGGTCAGCGCCAACGCCAGCGACACCGAGCCTGCACGCCTCCTGGCGGTGTTCGTCCTCGACACCAGCGAAAAGGAACTCGTCACACCGATCAAGAAGTGAGCTGAAACCCATGACCATCTCGACGCCCGCACGGTTGCACCAGCTGCGGTCGAACAGCACGATTTCACTGGCGGCCGGCAGGTGCGAGACATAGCGCTGGAAATATGGTCCGAGTCCCGACAGGGGTGGAAGTCGCCATGCTGGCCGGGGGATGTGACGGACAAGTGACGATGAAGACATCGCAAAAAAACGTGTTGTCATCCTGGTGTCACCTAACCCATGGCAGGATCCTCGCAAACCGTCTTGAACGCTCAGCGGAACTCCGTCCGCGGGCTGATGAAATTGCCAGGAATCCGCCCCATGAAAGGAGACGCCTCCCTGTTTGCAGCCATCGACCTGGGCTCCAATGCGTTTCGCATGATGATTGGCCAACCGGTCAAACGGAACCAGAAGTGGATGATTCACGAGGTGAAAACCCTGCGTGAACCTGTCCGTTTGTCGGAGGGTTTCCAAGGTGGAGCGCTGGATGAAATGGCGCTGGACCGTGGTTGGCAGGCGCTCTCGCGATTCGGCAAAAAGCTACGCGGATTTGAGCCGGGTCGGGTGCGGGCGGTGGCGACCAGCGCAGTGCGCGAGGCCGACAACGCACAACTGTTTTTGGCGAGCGCCGAGCGTCATCTCGGCTTTCGGATCGATGTGATTTCCGGGTACGAAGAGGCGCATCTGGTGTACGCCGGTGTGGCCCATTCGATCCCCAGCCCGCAGAGCATGCGACTGGTGGTGGACATCGGCGGTGGCTCTACCGAACTGATTCTGGGGCAGGGCACTCAGCCGCTGTTAACCGAAAGCATCGCGATTGGCAGCGGCACCTTTGGCGCGCGTTATTTTTCCGGTGGTTGCATCACGGCTCCGGCGTTGCTGAAGGCGGAGCGGGTGGCCACGCTGCAATTCGAAAAAGTGGCGCGGCGTTACCGTGCCCTGGGTTGGCAGCAGGCCATCGGCTCGTCGGGGACGGCACGGATGCTCGCCAAAGTGCTCAAGGCCAACGGCATGAACGACGAAGGCGAAAGCGGCATCACCTACAGCGGCCTTTTGCGCCTGTCGTTGCGCCTGCTGGAAGTGGGGCATGTGAAGCAACTCAAGCTGGCCGGCCTGCAAAACCATCGCTTGAGCACCCTGCCGGGTGGGCTGGTGGTGATGCTGGCGGCATTCAAAGTCTTCGGTATCTCGCAAATGACGCCTTCCGAAGGCGGGTTGAGGTTCGGGGTCCTGCATGACCTGATGGCCCGGCATTGAACCCCGCCCCCGTTCTAGATACCGTCAATGAGACGAGGCAATGCCATCGGGTTTGCGTCCCGCAGCACCTCAGGCAGTAGTGCTTGCGGAAAGCCCTGGTAAGCCACCGGGCGCAAGAACCGCTCAATCGAGGTCATGCCGACCGACGTGAAGCGGCTGTCCGACGTCGCCGGAAACGGTCCGCCGTGAACGGTGGCAAACGTCACTTCCTGCGGGTGCGCGAAGGCATTGACGACGATGCGTCCGGTGCGGCGCTCCAGCACCGGCAACAAGCGCTGCGCCAAGGGCAAATCCTCGTCCTCAAGGTGCATGGCCGCCGACAGTTGCCCCCGCAGAGAACGCGCAACAGCGAGCATTTCTGCCTCATTCCTGACATTCACCAACAGCGCTGACGGGCCGAAGACTTCTTCAGCCAGCAGCGTTTCGCTCAGGAATTGATCGCCGTCGACTTCCAGCAACGCAGAGGTGCCTTCCAGTGCCGTAATGGCCGGTGAACCTTCGCCAATACGCCGTGCACCTGCGCCCTCTATCTGGCCAAGACCGTTCAAATAGGCGGTGTGAATGCCGGGTGTCAGCATCGGTCGCGCCGACGCCTCATTGACGCGCTTGATCATCGCGGCGCGCATGGCCTCAAAGCCAGGCCCGTCGATGGCAATCAGTAGCGCGGGTTTGAGACAGGCTTGCCCGACGTTGACCAGCATGCGCTCGATAAAGCCGTCACCGATCAGCGCACCTTTTGTCGCCTGCGCATGAGGCAGGATGAACGTCGGGTTGATACTGGTCATCTCGGTAAACACCGGAATCGGATCCGGACGCCGTTGCGCACGGCGATACAGCGCCATGCCGCCACGTTCCGAGCCGGTGAACGTCACCGCTTTGATCAGCGGGTGATCGACCAGCGCTTCACCGATGGCGTTACCGTCACCGCGCACCATCGAGAACACGCCTTCGGGCAGATTGTGCGCTTGCACAGCGTCGCGGATGGCCCGCGCCTGAATTTCCGAAGCCCCGGGATGCGCGTTATGCGCCTTGAGGATCACGGTTGCGCCGGCGGCCAGTGCCGAAGCGGTATCACCGCCGGCAATCGAATAGGCGATAGGGAAGTTGCTCGCGCCGAAAATCGCTACCGGGCCGAGGGCGATCTTCTGCAAACGATGGTCCATGCGCGGACGCGGCTGACGATCAGGTTGTGCCGGATCGATGGCCAGTTGCAGGAAGCGTCCTTTGCGCACGACATTGGCAAATTGACGGAACTGGGTGGCGGCTTTGATCGCTTCGCCCTCCAGTTGCGCTTCTGGTATGCCGGTTTCGAGGGCGGCTCTGGCCGCCAGCGTCTGGCGGACCGCATCGAGATTGTCGGCAATGCTGTCCAGGAACGCCGCGCGCCGGTCGAGCGAGGTGTGGCTGTAAACATCGAATGCTTCATCGGCGAGGGTCGCTGCCCGGTCGACGTCGGCCACGCCACCCAGTGCGAAATCCGGTTCGATCAGCTGATTCGTAGCCGGATTGAGCGCCTTCATCGTCCCTTCGGAACCGGGCACATCGTGGGCGCCGATCAGGAGTTTGCCTGTCAATGTCATGGGCGATCACCTTGGGTCAGCGTGGCGATAAGCTCGGGCGTGGTCACAATGGAATGAGCGAACGTAGGACCATTCAGTTCATGGGCCGAGTGCATCATTTCTGGCTTGAAGGCCGCCGTTGCGTCGCGCACCAGGGTGACGTGATAGCCAAGCTCTTGGGCGTAACGTGCGGTAGCTTCGATGCAGGTATTGGCCAGCAACCCAACGATGATCACGTGGGTAATGCCTTTCTGCTTAAGGCGGAAATCAAGGTCGGTATTGGCAAAGCCGCTCGAACCCCAGTGCTCCTGAACGACGATGTCGCCGTCCTTGGGCGCGAAATCCGGGTGCCATTCGCCGCCCCATTCGCCACGCGCGAAGTGATGCATGTGCATGATCTTGCATTGGGTGGGGCTTGGGTGATCCCAGTTTTCGTAGTCGCCTTGTTCCCAGCGGTGGTGCGGTACGATGACCACCGGGATGTCGAGGGCACGGACGGTGCGATCGAGTGCGCGCAGGTTGTCGAGCAGGCCGACTTGCGCGGCGATCGGTTCGATCAGCGGATAGACTTTGCCGCCTTCGGAAAGGAAATCATTGTAGGGGTCGACCAACAGATAAGCGGTTCTGTCGAGGGGGTAGAGGGCTTTTGACATGGCGGTGTTCTCCAGGAGTGTTGAGTGACCGATGCCCGGCGCTTGCCCGGACATCATGTTGATATGATAATCATAGTAACTGCAAAAGAGGCAAGACCGCATGTCGGTAAATACACCTGTTCCTGAAACCCTGTGCCCGATTTCACGGGCCGAGGCCATCGTTGGCGACCGCTGGACGGTCCTGGTGCTGCGCGAGTTGTTCATGGGCAGCCATCGATTCGACGAGATCCAGGCGCAAACCGCCGGGACCCCGCAAATGATCGCCACCCGTCTCAAGCGCCTGGAGGCTGACGGGCTGGTCGTGCGCCGCGCCTACAGCGAGAGGCCTCCGCGTTACGAGTACCACCTGACACCCAAAGGCGATGCGTTCTATTGCGTGGTGCTGGCACTTCGCGCCTGGGGTGAAACCTGGTGCAAGTCAGAGGAGGAGGGCTTGGCGGTCGTTTACACCCACGCCACCTGTCGCCAGCCTGCCGGATTGGGTCCGTTGTGCGCACATTGCGGCGAACTGCTGCGCCGTGGCGAGTTGATCAGCACGCCCAGCGAGGCCTACGCTGCTGAACGCAAGGCACGGCGAGACGCTTTCAAAGGTGGCCGCGGTGCGGACCCGGTGGCGGCTCAGGATCAGTAATTAAAGAAAAAGGCGTTCCCACAGCGCAGTCGGGAACGCAGGGACAACCCGCGGCTTCAGCTCAGCTTGCCGCAGTAAATGCTTTGACGACCATCGGCCGGGCTTTCACGTACCACCAGCGCATAGCTGCCGGCTCGAAGCGTCTCGACCGCTACCGGTGCGCTTTTCCAGAAATACTGCATCGATGCAGATGAATAGAACCGTGCATTCGGTCCGTCGTTCAGGTCATAGGCCGGTTTTGCACCCAGATTGGCGCAGCTGCCGGGATAGATGTAAGCCGTCAAACGACCGGGTAATGCGCTGCCCATGGTTTCGCCGCTGACGGCGAACCAGAACTCGGTGGCATTACCTTTGGGCATCATGATGGGCCGGGCGATATTCCCGGCGTTGACGGACGTGGCGTGCAGGGGAATGTTGGTGATTTGACTGTCAGGCACCGTCGAACACCCGGAGAGCCACCCGGCCGCCACCACCAACGCCAGCGAAGATACGATTTTCATCGTGATACTCCCGCTTGCAAGAACGCGTTGAAGTGATCCCCCCCGTCAATTCTAGCTGTCAGGGGGCGCTGGGCATTTCTTCAGATAATCGGTCTTCACGGGTACACGTTTGTATCGCTAAGTATCTCCGGTGCCGGCAGCCAACTTCGCATACAAAACCATGGCCTGCGTGACACGAGCGGGATACACCGAACCCTCTAAATGGGCTCACCGTATTGACGGCAATCATTGGAGAATCGCGATGTCCCGTATCACTTCCCGCAACACGGCTGGCCGGTCAGGCATTGCCCTTGCCGTTCTTTCACTGGCAGCTTTCGCGAGTTTTTCGCAGGCGGGCGAATCAAGCGATGAGGCGCAGGCTGGCAAAAGCTGGCAGTCCGGCATCCACCGTACCGATCTGGTGCGCAAAGACCTGGGGGCGGCCGAGCGTGAGGTGATTCAGGTGCGTGTCGATTTCGATGCCGGCGTGTCCTCGCCTAAACACTCGCATCCCGGAGTGGAAGTGGCTTATGTCATCGAAGGTTCGTTTGAGTATCAGCTGGAGGGCCAGCCACCGGTCACGCTCAAGGCTGGCGATTCGCTGTACATCCCGGAGGGCACGGCGCATCTGGCGAAGAACGTGGGTGGCGGTAAAGCGTCGGAGCTGGCGACGTACATTGTGAAGAAAGGCACGCCGCTGCTGGTGCTGGAGGAGTAAGCCGTGTTCGCCCGATGCATGGCATCGGGCGATTCTGTCAGCGCTGCCCCGGCCAACCCGCCTGGCGCAATGCCTTGAGCAGCGTGTCCGCATCCAGCCCCTTCACCGTATGGCCGTTGCCTTCCACTGTGTCAGACGCCAGCAGCGCATTGATGATGGCTTCTTCCACGGCCTCGGTCGCGGCCAGAAACAACTCGCTGATGTGATCGTTGTTGACCATGCGCAGGTTGTCGCACGTCGGCGCGCCTTTGCCTTCATAGGCGGCGGGTGGCACCTGCTGGTTGCCGGTGGCGAAGGCAATGAAGATGTCACCGCTGTGGTCCTCGTTACCGCCACCGGTGCGGGCCAATCCCAGGCTGGCACGCTGCGCGAGGCGCGTGCATTGGTGCGGCAGCAATGGCGCATCCGTGGCCAGGCAGACGACGATGGAGCCCATGCCCGGATACGGCAGCGAGGCTTTGAGGAAGGGCGAGTCGACCTGTTCCATGTAGCGTCCCACCGGGTAACCGTCGACACGCAACTCGTTGCGGATGCCATGGTTGGCCTGGACGATGGCGCCGACGGTCCAGCCGCCTTGCGCCGGGCTCAAGCGTCGCGAGGACGTGCCAATCCCTCCTTTGAACTCATGACAGATCATTCCGCTGCCACCGCCTACTGCGCCTTCGATCACCGGTCCGTCGACGGCATTGCGCTGTGCATGGGCCACATGCTCGGGTTTGACGTGGAAGCCATTGATGTCGCTCAGCAAGCCATCGAACGTCTCCAGCACCACCGGCATGTTCCAGTACAACCGGCCGTCATCGGGCTGGGCCTGCCGGTCCAGTGCAATCAGTGCATCGCGCACCACGCCGAGGCTGTGGGTGTTGGTGAAGGCGATCGGGCTGGTCAGCAGACCGGCTTCGCGAATCCACTCAAGACCGGTAGCGTCACCGTTGCCATTGAGCACATGCACGCCGGCAAAGCACGGTTGCTGGTTGGTGGAACCGGCACGCGGTTCGATCAGGGTGACGCCGGTGTGGATGTCACGACCGCTGTCGGTACGGCCACGCACTTCACTGTGTCCGACGCGGACGCCGGGTACATCGGTGATGGCATTGAGGGGGCCGGGTTGCAGTTGGCCGAACTGAATGTTCAGGTCACGGGCACGTGGTTTCATCGGGTTTCTCATCTTCAATTCGTTAGAAAAAGGTCATTGGGTCGCGGACCTCTGTAGCCGCAGGCTTCGCCAGCGGCTACAGGAATCGCGGTGTCTCAGGGTCACTGGCCGTTTTTGACCTTGCTCCAGACCCGCGTGCGCACACGTTCAGTCGCCGGCGGCAGCGGTTGAAGGGTGAACAACGTGGCCAGCGCTTCAGCCGACGGATACACCGCCGGGTTGGTGCGGGTCGCTTCGGCTACCAACGGTGTCGCGCTGCGGTTGCCGTTGGGGTAGTTCAGGTGATCGCTGACCGGGGCGATGACTTCGGGGCGCATCAAGTAGTCGATAAAGGCCAGGCCTTGTTGCGGATGCGGTGCGTCCTTGAGCAGCACCAGGGTGTCGAACCAGACCGGCGCGCCTTCCTTCGGCAGGCTGTAGGCGATCTTCACGCCGTTGTTGGCCTGCTCGGCGTTGGTCTTGGCTTCCAGCATCGCGCCAGACCAGCCCACCGCCACGCAGATGTTGCCGTTGGCCAGGTCGCTGATGAATTTGGAGGAGTTGAAGTAGGCAATGTGCGGACGCAACTTCAGCAGCAGCGCCTCGGCCTTCTTGTAGTCTTCAGGGTTGGTGCTGTTCGGTGGCAAGCCCAGGTAGTGCAGGGCGACGGGGAGCATTTCCGACGGCGAGTCGAGCATCGCCACACCACATTGGCCGAGCTTGGCCAGGTTTTCTTCTTTGAACACCAGGTCCCAGGAATCCACCGGCGCCTTGTCGCCCAACGCCGCGCGGACCTTGTCGATGTTGTAGCCAATCCCGTTGGTGCCCCACAGATAAGGCACTGCATATTGGTTGCCCGGATCGTTGTTGGCGAGTTTCGCCAGCAGGTCGCTGTCCATGTTCTTGAAGTCAGGCATTTGTGCGTGGGGCAACGGGGCGAGGGCGCCGGCCTTGATCAGCGTCGGCAGACTGAAGTTGCTCGCCACCACCACGTCGTAGCCGCTGCGGCTGGTCAGCAGTTTGCCTTCGAGTACTTCGGCGCTGTCGAAGGTGTCGTAGACCGGTTCGATCCCGGTGTCGCGCTTGAAGTCGTGCAGGGTGTCGGGTCCGATGTAGTCGTACCAGTTGTAGACATGCACCGTCGGGGCATCGGTGGCCATGGCCGACAACGAGACGCACAAACAGGCGCCCAGTCCAAGATTGATATGCGAGCGGTGACGACTCATGATGCGGCACTCCTGGCCTGCTGCAGGCCGGTGATGAACAGGTGCTTGCAGCGTACTGGCAGGCGGGGGACTCACCCATTCCCATCATGGGTTACTCGAAAGGGGTAGTGCGTGGACGGATTGTTGAAAGAGCTGCCGGTGCACCAGTCGCTGGCGCGAGTGTTTGGCGCGTTGGGGCAGGACGGGTTCTGGCGGACGCTGGTTGACACGTTGCGGCTGCTGGTGCCGCTGGACAATGCACTGGTCGCGGTGATGCGCGCGGGGCGGGTCCCGCGTTTGCTGATTGATTTCGACTCGAAGGGCGGTGCCGCCGAGCACGAAGAACTGGCGGACTACAGCGCCGGCATGTACCTGCTCGACCCCTTTTATCAGGCGGCTTGCGCCGGTATTACCGAGGGCCTGCACAGCCTCGAATCGGTGGCGCCCGACCAGTTCCAGCAGAGCGAGTACTACCTGAGTTACTTCCGCTCGGTGGTGGGTGCGGACGAGTTGCAGTTCATGGTCCACGTTGATGGGGCGGTGTTGGGGTTGTCGCTGGGACGTTCGACGCGGTTCAGCCTGCAAGAGCAGGGCCGCCTGCTGTGCGTGCGCGACTGGGTGCTGTCGGCGATGCGCCGTCATCTGCAATTGATGCCGCCGGAAGGCGCGACCGCCGAACCGGTGGCCGGTGATCTTGCGACGTTGCTGGACCGCTTCGACGCGCGTCTGTCGGTACGGGAAATCGAAACCGCCCGGCTGATCCTTCAGGGCTTCTCCAGCAAAGCCATCGCCCAGCACATGGGCATCTCACCGGAGACGGTGAAAGTGCATCGGCGCAATGTCTATCACAAGCTCAATGTGACCGGGCATGGGGAGTTGTTTGCGTTGGTGTTGCAGCCGCGTTGAGCCCGGCAAGACTCAATCGCCCAGTTTGAACACCAACGCCTTCAACCCACACTCAACATCGGCATCCGGAAACTCCGGCGGATTCTCCAGCCGCTGCTCAAAACGCAAACTCGGCGCTTCACGCATCACCCCATCGATCAAGAAGTCAGGCCCAAACGCTGGGTCATTCATGCACGCCAGCACCGTGCCCGCAGGGCTGAGCAATTCCGGCAACCGGCGCAATACCCGCTGGTAATCCTTGGTCAGCAAAAAACTGCCTTTCTGAAAGGACGGCGGGTCGATGATCACCAGGTCATAAGGCCCCTTGCCAATCACTTTGCCCCAGGACTTGAACAGGTCATGGCCAAGAAAACTGACCTGGCTCAAATCGTGACCATTGAGCCGGTGATTGTCGCGGCCACGGCTCAGGGCCGGGCTGGACATGTCCAGATTGACCACGTGCTCGGCGCCACCCTCGATGGCGGCGACCGAGAAGCCGCAGGTGTAGGCAAACAGGTTCAACACGCGCTTGCCCTGGGCATTGGCCCGCACCCAGTCTCGGCCGTAGCGCATGTCGAGAAACAACCCGGTGTTCTGCTTGCGGCCCAGGTCCACGCGATAACGCAAGCCGCCCTCGGTGATGTTCATCTCGTCGATCACCTCGCCCAGGAGCCATTCGGTGGTGCTTTGCAGCAGGTAGCGATGTTGCAACAGCAACGTGTGCGCGCCGGATTGTGCCCACTCGGGTGACTGGGTGATCTGGATCAGCAGTTGTTTCAACGCTTCCAGCTGCGACGCTTCCGGCTCTTTGAACAGCGCGACCAGCACCACGCCCTGCAACCAGTCGACGGTCAACTGCTCCAGCCCCGGCCAGCAGCGGCCGCGGCCGTGAAACAGCCGACGGGTTTCCCCAGGGGCCGTTGCCAGGGCCGTCAGCAGGTGGGCGTTGAGGGTGGCAAGTGCGTCTGAGTTCATCGGGCAGGGTCGGCAATTTGAGGGGGCGGCATTTTAACCACAATTGCAGGGCAAGGCGTGTTGCAACGCGTCGGGAGTTATCACGTTTAATTTAACTTTACGTGAGGATTTGGCGATCAATCGGCTCCCATACTCGGCCCCAATGATCAATCGCAGGGAGCCGGACATGTCGCAGCTATCTGCTTCACCCTCTGTCAATAGCCATCCTCGCTGGTTACGGCTGACCCATTGGCTGAACGCCCTGGCCGTGCTGGTCATGGTCACCAGCGGTTGGCGTATCTATAACGCCTCGCCGATTTATGACTTCAGCTTTCCCAAATCGATCACGCTGGGCGGCTGGCTCGGCGGTGCGCTGCAATGGCACTTCGCGGCGATGTGGTTTCTGGCGATCAATGGCCTGATTTATCTCGCCATCAATCTGTTCAGCGGTCGTCTGAAACGTCGCTTTCTGCCCGTCTCGCCCAAAGGTGTCCTGCATGACCTGTGGGCCGCATTAAGAGGGCGGTTGAGCCATGCCGACTTGAGTCATTACAACCAGGTGCAACGGGTAGCCTACCTGTTCGTGATGGTCGACATCACGCTGCTGGTGGTCTCCGGGCTGGTGCTTTGGAAGTCCGTCCAGTTCCCGCTGTTGCGTGAACTTCTGGCGGGTTACGAAGGTGCGCGGCGGGTGCATTTCTTCGCAATGTCGCTGTTGGTGGCGTTTGTGGCGGTGCATCTGGTGATGGTCGCACTGGTGCCAAAAACGTTGTGGGCGATGATCGTCGGTCGCAAGGAGCGGGTATGAAAAAGCGCATCGAAAGTTCCGGGCTGGACGAATCATCGATCCTGACAGACGCCCGAAAAATACTCGCCCCGCAGATTCCCGACCGTTCGCGTCGCGCGTTTCTGCTGCACAGCCTGACCCTCGGCGGTGTGGCGATGTTGTCTGGCTGCAACCTGACCGACAACGAAAGCGTCGAGACCGCGTTATCGTCCATGTCGCGCTTCAACGATCGGGTGCAAGGCTGGTTGTTCAATCCGAAGGCTATGGCGCCGACCTACCCGGAATCCATGATCACCCGGCCGTTTCCATTCAATGCCTTCTACGGCGTTGACGAAGCCCCGACGGTGGAGGAGGAGTCCTATCGGCTGGAAGTGACCGGCATGGTCGCGGACAAACACAGTTGGCGGCTCGAAGAACTGCGCGCCATGGCACAAACCGAACAAATCACCCGGCACATTTGCGTCGAAGGCTGGAGTGCCATCGGACGTTGGGGAGGCGTCCGGTTCAGCGACTTCCTGAAGCGGGTCGGCGCAGACACCGATGCCCGGTACGTCGGTTTCAAATGCTCGGACGATTACTACACCAGCATCGACATGGCCACCGCCCTGCATGCGCAGACCTTGCTGACGCTGACCTATGACGGCGCCGTGCTGCCTCGCCAGTACGGCTTCCCGATGAAGCTGCGCATGCCCACCAAGCTGGGCTACAAAAACCCCAAACACATTCAGGCGATTTTCGTCAGCAATACCTACAGCGGTGGCTACTGGGAAGACCAGGGTTACAACTGGTTCGGCGGCAGCTGACAGACACATTCATCACGCAGCCCACGCTGCGTTCATTCGCAACCTGCACTTCGAGGAGTTTGATCATGAAAAAGTTAGCCACCGCCGTCCTGTCCATGTGCATCGCACTGGGTGCCGCCAGTGTTTTTGCTGCCGATACCACGAGCAGCGACAGCATGAGCAAGGACTCGATGTCCAAAGACACCATGAAAAAAGACGCAACGATGAAAAAGGATGCCATGGCCAAGGACACGATGAAGAAAGACAGCATGTCCAAAGATGCAATGTCCAAGGACAGCATGAGCAAAGACACCATGAAAAAAGACGCCATGTCGCAGTAGTCCAATCCTCCCGATCCCAGTGGGGAGCAAACTCGCTCCCCACAGGTTTTACAGGGTATGACTTGAACTCATACCCTCATGACTTTTAATGGTTACAGCCCCGCAACCCCCCAGTGTTAAAAAATCGCAAACCGGCTCATCAACAACAAAAAAGAGCGTTTGCAACCATGACTCATCATCACTGCCGCGTCTTCGCCAGCGACCTGCTGCGCTCTTCGAACCCCGACATTTGCCACGCCAGCCCCGCTGCCTGCGTGCGTTTCTGATCAACCTCAACTCCCTGAAGAGTAACGACTCATGAAAGAACTCGACCTGTACATCGGTGAAGGTTTCGAAGGCCCGGGCGTGAATGCCGCGCACATCAATATTCTGATCGGCCCGCGCAACGGCCCGGCCGGTCAGGCGTTTGCCAACAGCCTGGCGTCGCCAAGCCAGGGTCACTGCCCGTTCATGGTGATCGCCCAGCCGAACATTCCAGTCAAGCCAATGACCCTTTACGTCAACAAAGCCGCGATCAGCAGCGACCTGCACGGCAACGCTACCTGGGGCGCCTCCCAGGCTGGTATCGCCAAGGCTGTACTCGAAGCGCTGCTGGACGGCACCTTGCCACCGGAAGCCGAAGACGAGTGGGCCATCGTCACCGCCAACTGGGTCAACCCGGCTTGCGATGACCTGGATGCGGTCTACCTGAACAACTACAACGCCTGCCGCACCGCGATCCGTGCCGCGCTGACCGGCAAGCCGGAAACCGCGCAACTGGCGGATGTGGTCAATCACATCAGCAACCCTTTCTACACGCCAAAAGCCTGAGGTCCGCGCCATGCAATACATTCGTTTGGGCAACTCCGGCCTGCAAGTCTCCCGCCTGTGCCTGGGCACGATGAACATGGGCACCCCGGACTGGAAACCGTGGATCTTCGACGAGAAGAAAAGCGAGCCGATCGTCGCGCACGCCCTCGACAACGGCGTGAACTTCATCGACCTCGCGGACTTCTATTCCGCCGGTGTCGGCGAAGAAGTGGTGGGGCGCATCGTCAAGCGCCTGGCCCGTCGCGAAGACCTGGTGATCACCACCAAAGTCGGCTACGGCACCCGCAACGGCATCAATGCCAGTGGCCATTCGCGCAAACACATCATGGACAGCATCGACGCTTCGCTGAAGCGCTTGAACATGGATTACGTCGATGTGTTCATGCTGCATTACTTCGATGTGAACACCCCGGTCGAAGAAACCATGAGCGCCATGAACGACATCGTGCGCTCCGGCAAGGCACGTTACATCGGCGTCTCGACCATGCTCACCGGGCAATTGGCGAAGATCCTCATGGCCTGCGAGCGCAACGGTTGGGTCAAGCCGATCAACATGCAGCTGCAACTGAACTGCGCCTACCGCGAAGAAGAGCGCGAGATGATTCCGTTCTGCCGCGACCAAGGCCTCGGGGTCTCGGTGTTCAGCCCGCTGGCCCGTGGCTTGCTGACCGGCGACGTGCAGTCGACCCGCAACCAGACCGACTTCTTCACGCAGCAGATGTACAGCGACGAAGCCTCGTTCGAAATCGCCCATTCGGTGCAGCGCGTGGCCCGTGCCCGAGGCGTGTCCAACGCACAAATCGCGCAGGCCTGGGTGGCCAATCATCCGGGTGTGGATTGCATGCTGGTGGGCGCTGATACCACTGAACAGTTCGACAGTGCACTGGCCGCGCTCGATACCAGACTCGATGCCGAAGAACTGCACGAACTGGAACGCAATTACACCCCGTGCGACGTGATCAACGATTACACCGCCGGCAAACGTATCTTGCGTTCGGCCCGTCCGGGTCTGGAACGCTTCACCCTGACTGAGGCTGTGGCATGAGCGCGCTGATTCGCACCGGTAATTTCATCGACGGCCAATGGTCGTCCGGTGGCCCGACTTACCCGGTGTTCAACCCGGCCAACGGCGAGTTGATCACCGAAGTACAAAAGTCTGGCGCCGAAGAAACCAATCGGGCCATTGAAGCCGCCAACCGTGCATTGCCGGCGTGGCGCAAGCTCACCGCCAAGGAGCGCAGCCAGAAGCTCAAGCGCTGGAGCGAGCTGATGCTGAGCAACCAGAAGGATCTGGCGACCCTGCTCAGCCGCGAACAAGGCAAGCCGCTGGCCGAAGCCATGGGCGAAGTGGTCTACGCCGCGAGTTTTCTGGAGTGGTTTGCCGAAGAAGCCAAGCGCGCTTATGGCGATGTGATCCCGAGCCACAAGGCTGATGCGCGGATCATCGTGGTCAAGGAAGCCATCGGCGTGGTCGCCGCGATCACCCCGTGGAACTTCCCGTTGGCCATGGTCACGCGCAAGGTCGGTCCGGCTTTGGCCGCTGGTTGCACGATGATTCTCAAGCCTTCGGAAGAGACGCCGCTGTAGGCCTTCGCTCTGGCGGTGTTGGCAGAGCAGGCGGGTATTCCGGCGGGGGTGTTCAACATTGTGTCGGGCGATGCGGTGGCCATCGGTGGGGCGCTGCAAGCGTCGAGCATCGTGCGCAAACTGTCGTTCACCGGCTCCACGCGCACCGGCAAATTGCTGATGCGTCAGGCGGCGGACACCCTGAAAAAGGTTTCGCTGGAACTGGGTGGCAATGCGCCGTTCATTGTCTTCGACGATGCCGATCTGGACGCTGCGGTCAAAGGCGCGATGGCCTCGAAGTTCCGCAACACCGGACAGACCTGCGTGTGTGTGAACCGCTTCTTTATTCAGGACGGCGTTTACGAAGCCTTCACCGGCAAGCTCGCGGAAGCGGTGGCGACGATGCGGGTTGGCAGTGCGCTGGACGGGGAAACCGAGCAAGGCCCGCTGATCAATGCGGCGGCGCTGGCCAAGGTCGAACTGCACGTCGGCGATGCACTGGAGAAGGGCGCCCAACTGTTGTGTGGCGGTCGTCGTCATGCGCTGGGCGGCACGTTCTACGAGCCGACCATCCTCGCCGAAGCCAGCAGTGAAATGCTCATTGCCCAGGAAGAAACCTTTGGGCCGGTGGCGGCCTGCTTCCGTTTCAAGGACGAAGCCGAAGTGCTGCAAAAGGCCAACGACACGCCGTTCGGTTTGTCGGCCTACTTCTACAGCCGCGACATCGGCCGCGTGTGGCGCATGGCCGAAGGCCTCGAAGCGGGGATGGTCGGGATCAACGAAGGGATCATTTCCACGGAAGTGGCACCGTTCGGCGGCATCAAGGAATCGGGCCTCGGTCGCGAGGGCTCGAAATACGGTCTGGATGACTACCTGGAAATCAAATACTTGTTGATGGGTGGTCTCTAACCCCCACCACAACCCTTGTAGGCGTGAGCCTGCTCGCGATGGCGGTGTGTCAGGCAACACAGCTTCGACTGACACACTGCTATCGCGAGCAGGCTCACTCCTACAGAACAACGATCGGTTTCATTTCTCCGTCAATAACAACAATTGGAGATTTACATGTCCGTACAACCGGTAAAAATCGACGACCTGCCCATCGGGCGCTTTCACCTGAAAATCGCCGGCCTGACCTTCGGCGCGCATTTCACCGACGGCTACATCCTCGGCCTGATCGGCATCGCGTTCACCTTGCTGAGCCCGCAGATGCACCTGGATGCGTTCTGGCAAGGACTGATCGGCGCTTCGGCCCTGATCGGCCTGTTCCTCGGCAGTCTGTTTTTCGGCTGGATCTCCGACAAGGTCGGCCGGCAGAAAATCTTCCTGGTCAGCTTCGTGCTGATTACCATCGCCTCGGTCATGCAGTTCTACGCCGAAACCGCGATGGGCCTGTTTCTGTGCCGGGTGCTGATCGGCATCGGGCTGGGCGGTGATTTCAGTGTCGGCCACGCCATGCTGGCCGAATTCGCGCCGAAGAAGCATCGCGGCGTGCTGCTCGGTTCGTTCAGCGTGATCTGGACCTTCGGCTACGTGGCCGCGACGTTTGTCGGCACCGCCATGCTGAGTCTGGGCGATGACGCCTGGCGCTGGATGCTGGCGTCTTCGGCAATCCCGGCGGCGTTGATTCTGATTGCGCGCATCGGCACGCCAGAGTCACCGCGCTGGCTGGTGAATCAGGGCCGAATTGCCGAAGCGCGGGCAATCGTCAAGAAGCACCTGGGCGCCAACGTCGAACTCGACGAATCCCAATCCACCGAAACCCGTTCCGGCTACGCGGTGCTGTTCAGCCGTGAATACCGCAAACGCACCGCGTTCAACTGCCTGTTTTTCGTCTGCATCGTCATGCCGTACTTCGCCATCTACACCTTCCTGCCTTCGATTCTGCAGAAGATGGGCCTCGCTGAAGGCTTCGGCACTGAACTGATGTTGAACATGCTGCTGATCCTCGGCGCGTTGATCGGGATCTGGTGCACGATCAAATTCTCTCGGCGCGGGTTCTTGATCAACTCGTTCATCATCCTCGCGGTCGCGTTGTTCATGCTGGCGGTGTTGCCGAGCAGTGCAGCGTTCCTGATGGTGCTGGTGTTCGGCTTGTTCACCCTGGTGTTGTCGGCGGTAAGTAATCTGGTCGGCGTGTTCCCGGCCGAGAGTTTCCCGACTGAAGTGCGGGCCAGCGGGATTGGCCTGGCCACGGCGGTCAGCCGGCTGGGGTCGGCGATCAGTACGTTCCTGTTGCCGGTGAGCGTGGCGGGGATCGGCTTGAGCCCGACGATGGGAATTCTGGCGGCGATTCTGGCCATCGGCGCCTGGCTGTCCTGGGCTTGGGCGCCGGAAACCAAATCGCTGACACTGAGCCAGGCGTGCAAGGCGCAGAGCCCGGTGGAGGGTGGCGCAGCGGTGGCAGTGAAAGTCCCAGCCCCAATCTAAGAATCTACCGAAGATCCAATTGTAGGAGTGAGCCTGCTCGCGATGAGGGAGTGTCAGTCGACATCAATGTTGACTGATCCACCGCTATCGCGAGCAGGCTCATTCCTACAAGGGGACGTGGGTGTCAGGGGTTACTGACCAATCCCAACCAATTGGTGAACAAGCGCACCTTCGACAACCCTTGCTTGTCATTCGCCACATCCAGCCAGTAGCCATACGGCCCGATCACCTCCACCGGGGTAATCGGCAGCAGGCTGCCATTGGCCAATTCCTTCTCGATCATCTGCCGGTCAATGACCGCCAGACCACCCCCGGCCAGCGTGGTGTGGATCACCTGATCCAGCGTGCTGAATTCCAGCCCTTGTCCCGCATCGACATCGTTGCGCCCCATGGCCGCCAGCCAGTTTTCCCAGACCTTCAGGCGCTTGCCATCATGCAGAATGTGCAGCAGCGGAAAGCCTCGCAGGTCCGGTGGCTGACCGTCGCTGAACAACTCCGGGCTGGCCACGGCGATGTGTCGTTCCATCACCAGCAATTGGCTGCTGCAATGGCTGTTGGCTTCGAGGCCGAAGCGGATGTGGCAGTCGATTTCCGCGATGCTGTCGTGGCTGGCCTGATTGGTCACACTCAGGCTGATGTCGGGATAACGCTGACAGAACACGCGCAAATGCGCCGACAACCAGCGCGTCGCCCAGGTCGGTGGCGCGAGGATTCTCAGGCGCTGGCGCAGGTTGGGCACGCGCACGGCTTGCAGGGCACGTTCAATGTGGTCGAAAGCTTCCGCCAGGTGCGGGGAGAGGGCGATGCCGGATTCGGTCAGCGACAAACCCTGGGGGGTGCGCACGAACAGCGCGACGCCGAGGTAGTCTTCCAGTTGCTTGATCTGGCGGCTGACGGCGCCTTGGGTGACGTTGAGGCCGAGCGCCGCCTGGCTGAAACTGCGATGACGCGCGACCTCTTCGAAGACGCGCAGCATATTGAGCGAGGGCAGTTGACGCATCGAAGGTGGACTCCGTACCGGCCTCAGGTGTTGCGTCGGGCCGGTTTATTGTTTTGGTGGCGTTCTCTGTGGTGCCTATCTGACTATTAGCAATGGGCGGATGCAAGTGTTGTTTTGGCTGGCGCCATCGCGAGCAAGGACGCTAGAAATACCGGATCAGAAGTAGTAACCCACATTCACATAAAGCTGATTCTCCCACTGATCACTCCCGCCAGCCCCCAGACTCTGGGTGTAACTGCTCCCCCCGATATACGGATCATTCTTGCCAAACAACCACTCCGCAGCGACCCACAATTTACTCACCGAAAACGAGCTGCCCAGAATCATCCGCTCCGAGGTCTTGAACTCGCTGGCAGATTTATCGAAGGCGCTGTAGTTGGCGTACAGCTTGACCCCGCTGACCTGATCGAACAGGTATTTCCCGGCGACGTCGTAACTGATGTCCGCCACATACAAGTTGCCGCGACTGGCAACGTTGTACGTGCCGTCATACCCGCCGAGGGTGACGAGCTCATCGGTGCCGGGGTTACGCGGGGACATCTGTTGCCGCGCCGCCTGCAACTGCACCCCCCACGGGCCGTTCTTGCCCAGGTAGTGGATGGCCACGGCATTGCGCCGGCCATCGTCATTGGTGTCCTTGTTCTCTAGCGACGAGCTCAGGCCCGAGAGGCCGACTTCCGATTTCCACGGTCCCAGGTCCAGCGCCTTGGCCACCCGCAGCACCACGGTGTTGCGCTCCTGGTTGTTGCTGCCGTCGGCGACATAGCTGTCGGCTTCGGATACCACGCTGGAGTAAGTGACCCCGTTGCTGGTGCCTTTGCCTTGCCACGCCGGGCGCAAGTAGTAACCGGCCTGGACGTTCCAATCACCCGATTGCTGGACGTACTTGGCGCCGACCTGTTGCACATCTTCCAGGCCGATGACGTTGCCCAGGGTTTCGTAGAAGGTGCTGCCGAAGTACGGCTGCAAACCGAACGGCACCGTGTTCAGGCCTACTTGCACCTGCTGGTCGGGGTTGAACTTGTAGCCGGCCCAAGCGAACTTGGCGAACTGGATGTCGCCATAGTTCTTGGTGTACTGATACGGATAAGACCGGCCATAGAAACGATACTGGGCCTCGCCGATCCAGGTGTCGGAGTTGTACTTGGCGCTGAGGAACATGGTGTCCAGGCCGAACTTCTGGATATCGCGATCCGGGTCATAGTCCCAGCGCGCACGAACCGCGCCGCCGAGGTCAAGATGGTCGGTCACTTGCACGGCCATGGCAGGGCCCGCAAAGGTGCAGAACAGAGCGATGTACAGAGGACTGAGGCGCAGGGAAGCAGAGAAGGGCATGGGGCAGCTCTCGGTTATTTTTATATGAGATGCCGGCCAGTCTTGCGATGAACGGTGCATTGAACAAACGATTAAAAATGCGCGAGAACCTTCCTCAGATGCATGTTACTGAGAAAATCCTGTAGGACAATGCGCGGTGGCCATGGGATGCTTGGCCGATCAGCTAACGTCCTCGAGTGCTTTACATGAAACGCAAAATGCCCGGTCTTAATGCCCTCAAGGCGTTTGAAGTGGCCGGCAGCACCGGTAGTTTTACCCGCGCCGCCGAGTTGTTGAACGTGACCCAGAGTGCGGTCAGCCGCCAAGTGCGTCAGTTGGAGGAGCAGCTCGGCGAGAGCCTGCTGGAGCGCCGCCACCATCACCTCGAACTGACCAGCGCCGGCAAAGTCTTGCTGCGGGCATTGCATCAATCCTTCGACAAGATCGAGCTGACGGTGCGCAGCATCCAGCAGAAAACCCATTCCAATCGCCTGCACATCAACGCGCCGCCGACCTTTACCAACCGATGGCTGATGCCGCGTCTGGGGCGGTTGCGCGAAAAGCATCCCGAGCTGGAACTGAGCATTACCACGCGCTTGCAGGACAGTCTGGCGGAAACCAGCACCCTCGACTGTGCGATCCGTTTCGGCGATGGCGAATGGGATGGCCTGAACAGCTCGATGCTGATTCAGGAACGGCACATCGCGGTGTGCGCGCCGACCTTGTATGCGCGGGAGTGGAGCGAGCAGGGTATCGACCTCAATCGCCTGACATTGCTGCATGTGCTGGCCCGGGAAGATCAGCGCTACCTGACCTGGAAACACTGGCTGGACGCCGCACGCATCAACGGAGTCGACACCCAGGGCGGGTATGAATTCGACTTGCTGGACCTGGCGATCCGCGCGGCCATCGACGGTTTGGGCATCACCATCGCCGACTGGCACATGGTCGCCCCGGAACTGGCCAGCGGGCAGCTGACTCAAGTACTCAACGTGCATGTGGAAGGGCACCAGTCCTATTGGCTGGTCACCCGGCCGGAGCAGACCCTGATGCCGCAATTGCAGGTGTTCAGCCAGTGGTTGCAGGAAGAAATCTGGTTGGCGCAACGGCAGCTCGAACCCTCAACCGCCGCTCTCTGACCACCACAAATCCCTGTGGGAGCGAGCAAGCTCGCCCCAGAGGGGATCTCATCGTTTCAGAGGGTAACCTGCATTTTTCGAATGTTTGCCCGCTCAATAAATCGTTTGTTCAACCCGCTCAGGATGCCAAGACTGCTCGAACTGGATAAAAACAACGATGGGCGATGCACATGCGACTCGAGCGAAATTTTGTTAACGGCCACTTCATCGAACCTGCCAGCGACGCGCTGATCGCAGTCTATAACCCGGCGACGGAAGCACTGGTCGGCCACGTCTCGGCCGCCACCGCTGTTGAAGCGGTCAACGCGGTCGAAACGGCTGCCGCTGCGCAAAAGGTCTGGGGCAAACTCACCAGCATCGAACGCGCCGAACACCTGCGTGCCTTCGCCGATGCCCTGGATGCCTGCGCTGAACACATCGGCGCCGCCCTGGCCGCCGAGTCCGGCAAAAGCGTGGCCGATGCCAGCAACGAAGCTCGTTACGCCGCGCAGATCACCCGTTATCACGCTGAATGGGCTCGCCGCATTGAAGGCGAGATCATTCCCAGCGACAGCCCGAACGAAAACCTGTTCCTGCACCGCGAAGCCATTGGCGTGGTCGCGTGCCTGATTCCGTTCAACTACCCGGTCTATACGCTGCTGCGCAAAATCGCCCCGGCGCTGATTGCCGGCAACACCGTGGTGGTGCGTCCAAGCAACAACACACCGACCTCGGCCTTTGAAATCGCCAAGGCCGTGGCACAATCCGGCCTGCCGGCCGGCGTGGTGAACATCCTGACCATGGACCACGCCACTGCGGCCGCTGTTTGTACGCACAAGGCTGTGGGCTTGATCACCCTGACCGGCAGCGTCAATGCCGGGCGCATCGTGCTCGATTACTGCAAGGCCAACATCGCCAAGCCATCGCTGGAGCTGGGCGGCAAAACCCCGGCGATCATCGAAGCCGACGCTGACCTTGAAGCCGCCGCGTCCGCCATCGTTGCCTCGAAGACCACCCACTGCGGCCAGTTGTGCACGGCGGTGGAGCGGGTCTACGTGCAGGAAAGCGTCTATGAACCATTCCTCGCGCTGCTGAAATCGAAAATCAGCGCCGTGAAGTTCGGCGACCGCGCCACCGACGCCAGCCTGATGGGCCCGTTGGTCAACGCCACCTCGCAGCAGAACATCCACGCCATGGTCGAGCGCGCCATTGCGGACGGCGCAGTGCTGGAAGCCGGTGGTTTTATCCCGCAGGGCAACGGCCATTTCTACCCGCCGACGCTGCTCAGCGGCTGCCGCCAGGATATGGAGATCATCCAGGAAGAAATCTTCGGCCCGGTGCTGCCGGTGCTCAAGTACCGCGACATCGACGAAGCGCTGGCGATGGCCAACGACCATCAGTTCGGCCTGGCCTCGGTGCTCTACACCGAGAACTACCGCACCACGATGAAAGTCGCCAACGGCATCGAAGCCGGCGAGCTCTACATCAATCGCACCCCGGCCGATCCGTACCAGGGCTACCACGCCGGCTGGAAACGCTCGGGCCTGGGTGGCGATGACGGCAAGCACGGCATGCTCGAATTCACCCAGACCCGTCTCGTGGTCATGAAGTACTGATCCACCGGCAATACGCCTCATGCAACACCCATAAAAACAATTAACAGGGCCAGCCCGGACCACCGGGCGGCCAGAGGTCACCTAGATGTCCAAGCAAGCATCCACTGCTGCCGCTGTTCAGGGTTCGAATGCGGGTTCAATCAGCCAGAGTGACAAGGGCAGTCGCTATTTCCAATTGATGTTACTGGTGCTGGCCGCCGGTGCGATCTACCCGATCCTGTACCTGCGCCAGGTCTACCAGACCACCATGCTCGAAGTGTTCCAGATCAACCACAGCGAGCTGGGGTATCTGTACTCGATGCTCGGCACGATTTTCCTCCTGAGTTACTTGCCGAGTGGCTGGCTGGCGGATCGCATTGCCCCACGCTTCCTGATTTTCTTCTCGCTGATCGCCACCGGTGCCCTGGGCCTGTGGTACTCCACTGCGCCGTCGATGACCGGTTTGATGATCATCTTCGGATGCTGGGGCCTGACCACCGGCCTGACGTTCTGGGCCTCGGTGCTCAAACGCGTGAAGATGATCGCCCATCACACCGAGCAAGGCCGCTTCTTCGGCATCCTTGATGGCGGTCGCGGGCTGGTCGAAGCGCTGCTGGCAACGGTCGCGCTGGGGCTGTTTGCCTTCGCCACCGAAACTCGCGGCGAGTCGGCGGCCGAAGGCTTCAAGCACGTGGTCTACCTGTATGCCTTCACCTGTATCGCCATCGGCTGTGTGCTGGTGTTGATCAAGGACCCGCAGTCGATGGAAGACACGGCGGCGGTGGAGAAGGGCAAGTACAACCTGCTCAGCGACCTGACCACCCTGGTGAAAATCCCGGAGCTGTGGCTGGTCACCGCCATCGTGTTCTGCGGTTATCACATCTTCTGGGCCACCTACAGCTTCTCCGATTACCTGCAGGGCGGCGGCATGACTGCGGTCATGGCCGGCACCATCACCACCATCAAACTGTGGATGCGCCCGATTGGCGGCATCGGCGGTGGCTGGCTGGGTGACAAGTTCTCGAACATCTCGGTGCTGATCGTGGCGCTGTTCTGCGCGACGTTGGCGATGGTCGGCCTGATCGTGTTCCCGGCGCTCAATAGCATGGGCCTGCTGGTCGGCACGGTGATTTTCATCGGCCTGATGACCTATGCGATTCGCGGTTTGTACTGGGCGATCCTCGACACCTGCAACATTCCGCTGCGCATCACGGGGCTGGCCATCGGCATTGTCTCGGTGGTCGGTTATCTGCCAGACGCATTCATTCCGTTGATCAACGGCTACCTTACCGAGCATTTCCCGGGTGCCTTTGGTTACAAGCTGTATTTCGGCTACATCGCTTTCGTCGGCCTGCTGGGGACCCTCGCGGCGCTGACCTTGCGTGCTCGTATCAATCGTAAATCCCTGATTAAGACAGGTGCCTGAGATGAAAATCGTCGCCCTTGAAACCCATATCGTCGCCGTACCGCCACCGCACATCGGCGGGATGTACTGGCTATTCGTCAAGATCAAAACCGATTGCGGCATCGAAGGCGTGGGCGAGATCTACGCCGCGACCTTCGGCCCAAAAGCCATGTTGCCGATCATTGAAGACGTGTTCGAACGCTACCTGTTGAACCAGGACCCGCACCACATCGAACGCTTCTTCCGTCAGGCCTATTCGAGCGGTTTCACCCAGCGTCCGGACCTGACCATGATGGGCGTGGTCAGCGGTCTGGAGATGGCCTGCTGGGACATCATCGGCAAAGCGGCGAACAAGCCGGTCTATGAGTTGCTCGGCGGCAAGGTCAACGAACGCCTGCGTTCCTACACCTACCTCTACCCGGTGAACAGCAAGGGCGAGTACGACTATGACGACCCGGACCTGGCTGCCGAGTGTGCCATCGAGAACATGAACAAAGGCTTCACCGCCGTGAAGTTCGACCCGGCCGGGCCGTACACCGCGTACTCCGGGCACCAGATCTCGCTGGAAGTGCTGGAGCGCTGCGAAACCTTCTGCCGCAAAATCCGCGAAGCGGTGGGCGACAAGTGCGACCTGCTGTTTGGCACCCACGGGCAAATGGTGCCGTCCTCGGCGATTCGCCTGGCCAAGCGCCTGGAGAAGTACGACCCGCTGTGGTTCGAAGAACCGGTGCCGCCGGGTCAGGAAGAGGCCATGGCGCAGGTCGCGGCCAAGACTTCGATTCCGATTGCCACGGGTGAGCGACTGACCACCAAGTACGAATTCTTCAAATTGCTGCACGCCGGCGGCGCATCGATTTTGCAGATGAACGTCGCCCGTTGCGGCGGTCTGCTGGAAGCGAAAAAGATCGCCAGCATGGCTGAAGCCTATTACGCGCAAATCGCCCCGCACCTCTACAACGGACCGATTGGCGCCGCCGCGAGTTTCCAGTTGGCGACCTGCACGCCGAACTTCCTGATCCAGGAAAGCATCATGACCTGGGGCGGTTTCCATGCCGAAGTCCTGACCAAGCCGCTGCAATGGGAGGACGGCTACATCATCCCGTCCACCGAGCCGGGCCTGGGCGTGGAGCTGAACATGGACGTGGTGCGCAGGCACTCGCCGTACACCGGCGAGCGCCTGCACCTGCAAATGGCGCCGACCCCGGTGGACGTTAAAGACACATCGCCAGCCAGGGGCTGACGGGAAGTTTCAGTCGGGCAAGGCTCAAACCTGTAGGAGTGAACCTGCTAGCGATAGCGCCGGGTCAGCCACCATCAGTTCTGGATGCGCCGCCGTCATCGCGAGCAGGCGCACTCCTACACAGTTCGCGCTGTGCCCACTCCAGTTTTTTGTACAACGACTTACGCGGTAACCTTGCATGACTTACGACTACATCATCGCTGGCGCTGGCGCCGCAGGCTGCATCCTGGCCAACCGGCTCTCGGCCAGTGGCAAACATTCGGTGTTGCTGCTGGAAGCGGGCGGCAAGGACAGTTCCTTGTGGTTCAAGATCCCGGTCGGCTTCGCCAAAATGTATTACAACCCAACCTTCAACTGGATGTACTACAGCCAGCCACAAAAGCAATTGGCCAACCGCGAAATTTACGCCCCACGCGGCAAAGTGCAGGGCGGTTCGGGCTCGATCAACGCGATGATCTATGTCCGCGGCCAGGCCCACGACTTTGACGATTGGGCGGCCAACGGCAACGAAGGTTGGGGCTTTAAAGATGTGCTGCCGTATTTCCGCAAACTGGAAAACCATCCGCTGGGCGACAGCGAATACCACGGCGGCAGCGGCCCGATCAGTATCACGCCGATGAAGGGCCAGACCCATCCGATCTGCGATGTGTTCCTCAAAGGTTGCGATGAACTCGGTTACCCGCACAGCGACGACTTCAACGGGCCGACATTCGAAGGTTCGGGCATTTACGACGTCAACACCAAAAATGGCCAGCGTTGCTCCAGCAGCTTCGCGCATTTGCACCCGGCCTTGAGCCGGCCAAACCTGACCGTCGAGCATTACGCCCTGGTCGACCGTGTACTGTTCGACAACGGCCGCGCAACCGGGATTTCCATCACCCAGCACGGTGTGGTGCGAACCTTCACCGCCAACAAAGAAGTGATTCTTTGCGCTGGTGCGGTGGACACGCCGAAGATCCTGCAACTGTCCGGTGTCGCGGATCAGGCGCTGCTGGCCAAGCACAATATCCCAATGGTCAAGCACCTGCCCGCGGTGGGTCAGAACCTGCAGGATCATCTGTGCGCCAGCTATTACTACAAGGCCAATATCCCGACGCTCAATGACGAGCTGAGTTCGCTGTTCGGTCAGTTCAAACTCGGACTGAAATACCTGTTCGCCCGCAAGGGCGCGCTGGCGATGAGCGTCAATCAGGCCGGCGGATTCTTCCGTGGCAACGAGCAGCAACCCCACCCAAACCTGCAGCTGTACTTCAACCCGCTGTCGTACCAGATCCCGAAAAACAACAAGGCCAGCCTCAAACCGGAGCCGTACTCAGGCTTCCTGTTGTGCTTCAATCCATGCCGGCCGACCAGTCGCGGGCACATCGAGATCGCCTCGAAAAATCCACGGGACCCCGCACTGATTGATCCGAATTACTTGAGCACCCAGAAGGACATCGATGAGGTCATTCAGGGTAGCCGCTTGATGCGCAAGATCATGCAGGCACCGGCGCTCAAGGGCATCACGGTTGAAGAAGTGTTGCCGGGGCCGGTCGTCGAAACCGACGAACAAATGCTGCAGTATTTCCGCGAAAACAGTGGTTCGATCTATCACCTGTGCGGTTCCTGCGCCATGGGTTCGGACGAGCAGAAGTCCGTGGTCGACCCGCGTTTGAAAGTCCATGGTCTTGAGGGATTGCGCATCGTCGATGCGTCGATTTTTCCTAACGTGACGTCGGGCAATACCCACGCGGCAGTGTTGATGGTGGCCGAGAAGGGCGCCGACCTGATTTTGCAGGACGCCTGATTTCACATCCTCTGTGTATCAAAAATGAATTTCCGCCAAGTCCGCTGCTCATACCTGATAGGCAGCGGATTTATTGCGCAAAATCATGGGTGTATTCAGGGAGTGTTGAAATTATGGGGCCAGTATCGACGGTGGGCACGAACGTAACTGGCGGGTTGATTCTGGTGGTCGAGGATGACCCGCTGATTCTGGAGTTTCTCTGTGAAATTCTTCAGGAAGAGGGGTTCGTGGTTCAGCCACAGACCAACGCGGACGCCGCTTCTGTTTACCTGGAGCAACACTCGGACAACGTCTGCCTGTTGCTCACCGACATCACCATGCCGGGCAAACTCAATGGCGCTGACCTGGCCAATCAGTTTGGCGACCGCTGGCCAGACAAACCGATCATGATCATGTCCGGTTTCGAAACCCCGCAAAGCTCCGGTGTCAGGCATCCCGTTTCGTTCATCAAGAAGCCCTGGGCGCTCGGCCAACTGCTCGACTGCGTCAAGGACGCCTTGAAGTCCAAACCCCTCAGCTGAAACGTTATTGCGCTGCATGAGTCCGTCTCGCAAGTAAATGCTACATTGCTCGGCACACCCGCCAGGCCCTTGCGAGAGGAAGCTCATCCTTGTCTGCTCATCGATCCGTTTTCAACACACCGTACCGCGCGTTCCTGTTCGACATGGACGGCACCCTGCTCAATTCCATTGCCGCTGCCGAGCGGATCTGGACGATCTGGGCCGTGCGCCACGGGGTGGATGTCGCGTCCTTCTTGCCGACCATTCACGGCGTCCGCGCCATCGACACGGTGAACCGCCAGGGGTTGCCGGGTGTAGATGCCGAAGCTGAAGCGGCGTGGATTACCGAGGCAGAAATCGAAGACGTGGAGGGGGTTGTCGAGGTTCGTGGTGCGGCGGCATTCCTTCGGTCCTTGCCGGCCGGCCAATGGGCAATCGTGACGTCCGCGCCCAGAGCGCTGGCGTTGCGCCGGATGGCGGCGGCGGGAATTCCCGAGCCGGATGTCATGGTGACGGCTGCAGAGGTCAGCGCCGGGAAACCGGATCCAGCGGGGTATCGGTTGGCCGCCAAGCGGCTGGGTGTCGAGGTGACGGACTGCCTGATCTTTGAAGATGCCACTGTAGGCATTCTCGCGGCAGAAGCGGCGGGGGCGGATTTGGTGATTATCACTGAAACGCATGAGCACCCGATCCAGACGCAACATGACACGCTGGCCAACTATCAGTCGGTCAGCGCAACCGTGGATCCCGACCAATATCTCCGCCTTATGCACATCTAACTGCAGGAGTGGCTAATAGAGTCCAGGTATCAGCCGCCAGGTCGTGGCGCAATACGCCTCATACTCCCCGCCAAACTGTGCCCTCAACAACGCCTCTTCCGAGTGAATCCGCGCAATCAGCGGAATCACCGTCAACGCCGCCAGCAACAGCCCGACCCCCGAACGAAAGGCCAGCGCCCAGCCCAGGGCAATCACCAGCATCCCCAGGTAACTGGGGTTGCGCAGGCACCGGTAAATTCCGTCGGTGACCAGCGTGTGCCCCGGCTGAATCGCCACCAATCCGCTGAAGCGCTTGCCCAGTACAAACACCGGCCACAAGCGAAGCGCGCCGCCGAGGCAGAACAACAACGCGCCCATCCAGCGCAGCCCTTCACCGCCAAAGGTCCAGAAATCGATCCGGTCGGTATAGGCCGGCAGGAATCCGCTGAGCAACCCGATTACCCCGAACGCCGGAAGCACCCAGCGATTGGCCCGGTCCTCGCGTTCACCGGAACTCAGATTGACCTCGGTGAACAGCGACAACACGGTCATCACCACGGTTGCGAGGGCAACCACCACCAACGACCCATGGGCAGAAAACGCCGCAAATCCGCCCATGCCCCAGATAGCAAGACCGAGGTAGGCAAGGGTGCCGACGATGGCGAAGAACGCCAGTTTGGCCGAGATTTTCATGGGCGCCTCCTGATGAGCCTTGACCCGTTTCAGTTTAGATGCCCACGGTTGTTCACGCGTTCAACTCGGCCCTGGCATTGCGCCGGATCACTTGCGGCGGTTGGCCGAATGCCCTTAGAAAGGCTTCACGCATGCGGCGTCGGTCAGTGAAACCGGCCTCAGTAGCGATCTGATCGAGGGTCAGGCGCCCGCGTTCGAGCATCTGCCGCGCCGCTTCCAGACGCAGGTTTTCGATGGCCTTGGCCGGCGTCTGCCCGGTTTCGGCGCGAAAGCTGCGGCTGAATTGCCGTGGGCTCAGGCGCGCCACCTCGGCTAGTTGCTCCACCGACAGCGGCGAGGCCAGGTGCTCCTGGGCGTAGCCAAGAACAGTCTGAATGCGGTCGGATTTTGGTGCCAATTCGAGTAACGCCGAATGCTGGGACTGGCCGCCCGCACGACGCTGGTACATCACCAGTTTCTGCGCCACGGAACGCGCCAGTTCCGCGCCGTGATCCTTCTCGACCATGGCCAGCGCCAGGTCGATGCCGGCGGTCATGCCGGCCGAAGTCCAGATCGAGCCGTCGACCACGTAGATGCGGTCTTCTTCCACCTTGATCGAGGGAAAACGCGCTTGCAGGTCTCGGGCATACGCCCAGTGAGTGGTGGCCCGCCGTCCGTCGAGCAGACCGGCCTGCGCCAGCACGAACGCCCCGGAACAAATTGACGCCATCCGCCGTGCGGTGCTCACGCTGTCGCGCAGGTAGGTCAGCACGCTGTCGGGCGCCTGTTGGACGATGCAATCGCCGCCGACCACGATCACCGTATCAAATACCCGCTCACCGAACGCCAGGGTTCCGACGCTCAATCCCCCGGAGGCGCGCAGGGTGCTGCCATCTTCGGAGACTACGCTGACGTCATACAGCGTCTCACCGGCGCTGAAGTTGGCGTACTCGAACACCGGCATGGCGGCCAGCGCCATGGACTGGAAACCCTCGAACACCACAAATGCCACGCTAGTCATTGCCAGACCCTCAAAAGGACATGTCCTGAAAACGTACTTTAAACGTCATTTGAGACAAGTGTAAGAGCCTCTATAACTGTTCGCACCCGGCGAACTGATCGCCTCACTGTGAAGGAAACTCGACATGGCTCTCTCATCCAAAGGCACCGCATTGATCACTGGCGCATCGTCGGGCATCGGCGCGGTGTATGCCGACCGTCTCGCGCGTCAGGGTTACGACCTGATTCTGGTCGCCCGCAGTCAGACCAAACTGAACGCTCTGGCGAACCACTTGAGCAATGAAACCGGGCGCGCGGTGGAGGTGGTCGCCGCCGATTTGAAAGTCAAAGCCGATGTGCTGCGGGTCGAGCAAATCCTGCGCAACGACGCCAGCATCACCTTGCTGGTCAACAACGCCGGCGTCGGCGCTGTCATGCCATTGCTGGGCAGCCCGGTCGATGAGATGGAAGACATGATCACCCTCAACGTTACCGCGCTGATGCGTCTGGCCTACGCCGTGGTGCCAGGCTTCGTCGCCCGCGGCACCGGCACCGTGATCAACATCTCGTCCATCGTTGCGGTCGCACCGGAAATCCTTAATGGTGTGTACGGCGGGACAAAGGCCTTTGTGCTGGGCCTGAGTCAGTCGATGCACCATGAGCTGGCGGATAAAGGTATCCGCATCCAGGCGGTATTGCCCGGCGCGACCGCAACCGATTTCTGGAACGAGGCGGGTAACCCGGTGGAAAACTTGCCGCAAGAAATCGTGATGTCGGCGCAAGAGATGGTCGATGCCGCGCTGGTGGGTTTGGCGAATGGCGAAATGGTGACCGTGCCGAGCCTGCACGACGGCGAGCAATGGGACCGTTACGAAGCGCAGCGTCAGACTCTGTCGGGGTTGTTCGGCAACTCCAGCGCCGCACCGCGTTATTGCTAACCAGGGGGTTGTGGGCAGGGTGAACTAAGCTTGGATAAGAACGGTTCACCTTTGGGACGCCCCGCGATGCTGCACATTAAAACGCCGTTGCTGCTGCACCTGGGCTTGTCGACACCGACCCGGCGGATCTGGCTGAAGATGGAAAACCTGCAACCGAGCGGTTCGTTCAAGCTGCGTGGCATGGGGTTTCTGTGCACTCAGGCCAAGGCGCAGGGAAAATGTCGAGTCGTTTGCCCTTCGGGCGGTAATGCCGGTTTTGCCACCGCCATTGCAGCCGCCAGCCTTGGGTTGAGTGCCTGCATTGTGGTGCCGCATACGACCCCGGAATCGACCCGCAACAGGATCAAAAAAACCGGTGCGCAAGTGATTGTCCACGGCAAGGTCTGGGACGAAGCGAATCAACGGGCCAAAGAACTTTCAAAGGACGCTGACACCGAATACGTGCCGGCTTTTGATCACCCGGTGTTGTGGGAAGGGCACAGCACTTTGGTCGATGAAGTGCTGGAGGTGTGTCCTCAAGTCGATGCGATGGTGACGTCGGTGGGCGGCGGTGGTTTGCTGGCGGGAATTCTCACGGGGTTGATTCGCCATGGCCGCACGGATTGCCGGATCATCGCTTGCGAAACCGAAGGCGCCGCTTCTTTCGCGGCGGCCATGAAGGCCGGGCATCCGGTCCGACTGCCGCGCATCGATACTGTGGCGACATCGCTGGGCGCGGCGAAGGTTGCGGCCTGGCCAGTACAGCACCTCCGTGATTTCCCTCATCAATGCGTGGTGCTCAGCGATGAGGACGCGATCATGGGCGTCGTTCGTTTTGCCAGCGACCTGCGCCAGTTGGTGGAACCGGCGTGCGGTGTTTCATTGGCGGTGGCGTACCTCGACCATCCCGCCATAGCCGCTGCGCACGACGTGGTGATCGTGGTCTGTGGCGGGGTGAGCGTCAGCGCACAGTTAGTCGCCGGGTGGGCACGGTTGTCCGCAGGGAAAGCGAAGTAGGGCTGCAAACGCTATCCAGGTGTCACAAGCCCCACCGCTGTTTTCCCAGACTTCATTGGCCGGCAGCATCGCCTTCCTGGATCAGGATGGCCCGAGCCAGGTCTTCATCAGTGGCGTTGAGGCCGGGATTGTCCTGACGGATTTTTTTCAACACCGACTCCAGATAAACCCCGCGAATCGCACCGCCACTGGCCACGAAGCTGGAGGCGTCATCCCGGGCGGGAATCATGAGTTTATGGTCCTTGAACGTCGAGTACAGCGAAGCCGATACCCCGGCCGACGTGGCGACATCCTCCGCGTCCACTTTGGCCATAGCCGAACCGAAGGGCAAACACAGCATCAGGGAAGAAATGATAATCAGACGGCGCATGACAGTGTCCTCTGAAAGCATGAAGCAAATAGGAAGTACCTCATAGTCTAGGATGCGCGGTGAGCGCCAGGAGTTCCTTAACCGCGCGATATCGTTCAAAACCGCAGTGTTGCTCCGCTGGTCAACCACTGATCACGATCCCCTGTCAGGTGACGTCCCGCCACCACATCCACGTCGAGACGCTCGCCAAGATGAAACCGTGGCCCCCCCTGCCATGCCTGTTCAGCACCCCGTTGGCCATAGCGTTCGGCAATCAGCGTCAGTGACCGGGCCAGGTCGTATTCGACACCGGTGCCCCAGGTCCAGCGATGGTTTTGCTCACCATCGTCATAGGCCTTTGCCCAGCCGGTATTGAGGTTCAGGCGCAGCGCTTGGATCGGCTGGTAGGTGAACGGAAGGTTAAGTTCGCCGCCATCGAAGGCGTGTGCCCGGTTGAACGCGAAATGTGCCGCACCTGCCAGCGCCCATTCAAGACCGAGATCTTCTCGCGCAAACAGCGAGGTCTTGAACTGCGGGCTTAGTTGAGTTTCCGAGTCTGCGTCATCGCGACTGTGCGCAATGGCCGCGCCGAGTTGCAGGGTGGGCAGCCCCTTCAGCGTGCAGTCCTGGGACAACGATGCGTTGCTCGATGAGCGATTATGGCGACCGCTCTGGTACCAGGTGTCGATGTTGCATTCGCCTGGTGCATTGATCGCGGCATCATCCACCACATAAGCGCCGCCGGCGGCTTTGGCGTTGGACATCACTGTCAGGAGTGCGATCAGGCTCAGGGTGATACTGACGAACCACAGATTGCGCCGCACCCTTCGACCTTGCACGGGTGGCAGGTTGCGTAAAAAGGACATGAATTCACGAGTCGGTTTGTGCATGAGGTATACCTCGACAGCTTCTACAAGGGGTGCGTTGTGTTTGGGGTGGCAAGCGACAGGGTTTGCAAACCGGCCGCCCGGGCTTGGGCGAGCAGCTCTTCGGTGTCTTCGCCGCCGGGCAGGGCGATCACCACGTCCGGCCGGCTGTCGCGCAACATGAAGTGGTTGCGCAAGCGCTCTGCCGACTTGCCGTGGCGCTGCCAGTTAGGCGGGTAACGCACAAGGTCGATGCCTTGTTCTCGCGCCCATTCTTCGATTTCGCCGCCCAGATGTCGGTTGCCGCCATGGATCAGCACACGCACCGGGTGCGCGCGTTGGAAGGCGTCGAGCACCCGTCGGCAATGGCCGCTGTCGGCGTAATGGCGTCCCGCACAAATCAGCAGGCGCATGACGGGGTTTCCTTCGCCGGATCGTTGTTCTCGATCACTCGCTCACCGACGCGTTCAAGCAATGGATAGGCGAGGGCGGCGATGTGGTGGTGCACGCGGCGGTAATCGCGCAGCACGCGTTGGAAGAGGTCTCCGGACTCGGCCCAGGTGTTCTTGTCGTCCTGCAGTTTGCGAAAATGCTCACGGCTGGCGTGCGCTTCGAGCTGTCTGACGGTTTCCTTGCGGCTGATTAATTGATGGGCGATGGCGATGTCTTCGCGCAGGAACACGCTGATCGCCAGGCTCAGGCTTTCCAGCAAGGCGTCGTGCAGCGGGGCGATGTTGCCCAACTCGAACGCCGAGAACTGTTCGCCACGACGCACCCTGCGCATCGCCAATTGCGCGAGGCTGCTGGAGAGAATGTCCGCCGCGTGTTCAAGGTTGATGACGAACAAGAGGATTTCCTGGGCGCGATCAGCATCGTCGTCGCTGAGGCCTTCTTTGCCGATGTCGGCCAGATAGGCACGAATCGCTGCGCTGAGCAGGTCCAGGGATTGATCGATGCGTCGTACGTCGTCGACACAGGTCGGCGCTGAGGTGTGGAACAGCTGCAACAGGCGCCCGAGCATCGCCGAGAACATATCGACCATGCGCAGCGCTTCCCGGGCCGCGTTGGACAAACCGATATTGGCCACGTCCAGGCCGGCCTCGTCCAGATAGTGCGGCATGCCGGGATCGACTTCCCGCACCGGATCCGGCAGCAGCCGGGTCAGGGCATTGGCAAGTACGTCGGTCAAACCGATGAACACCAATGCCAACAACAGATTGAAACCGCTGTGCAGGACCACCACCAGTGTCGTCGGATTCAGGTTCGTCTCGGCCAGCCACCCGGCAAACGGCAACACCGCCAGCGCTCCGACCACCCGCACCAGTAGATTACCCAGCGGCAAACGTCGACCGACGCTCGATCCGGCGTTGATCACTGACGGCAAGGTCCCACCAATGTTTACACCCAGGACCAACGCCACCAGGGTGGTCGCCGAGAGCATGCCGGTCGCGGCCAGCGAGACGATCAGCAACACCACGGCCACGCTGGAATGGCAGAGCCAGGTGAGCAGCAGCGCCACCAGCAGGGCAATCAGCAGGTCGCCGTCCAGGCTTTGCATGATCAGTTGAAACACCGGCGTACTTTCGACGTGCGCCAGGGTTGAACCGAGCATGTGCAGGGCCAGCAGCATCAGCCCCAGGCCGATCAGCGCACAGCCGATACTTTCAAAGCGTGAGTCATCGCGCAGGCGAAAGACGATCACCCCCGTCAGTAGCATCAGTGGCATGAGCATTGACAGGTCGAGGCTGAGCAGTTGCACCACCAGGGTCGAACCGAAATTGGCGCCTAGCATCATCGCCAATGCCGGGGCGAGCGCGAGGGTGCCGGCGGCGGTGAACGAGGTCGCCATCAGGCTGACGGCGGTGCTGCTTTGCAGGAGGCCGGTGATGCCGATCCCCGACAGCAACGCCATCCAGCGGTTGTTCAGGTGGTGGCCGAGCCACTGGCGCAACGGCGAACCAAAGCCGCGCAGCAACGCCGAAGAAATCATGTGAGTGCCCCACAGCAGCAGTGCGATGGCCCCTGCGAGGTTGATCAGTAGAGTCGTTCCCGACATGAGAACTCTCCTTTTTTAGTAGGGTTAAGCGCGGTTCATGTGGGAGCGAGCCTGCGCGCGAAAGCGGCGTTTCAGCCAACGAAAATGTTGCCTGACACTCTGTCTTCGCGAGCAGGCTCGCTCCCACATTGTCAGCAGTGTTCAGCCGGTCAGAACCACTGCTTGAAGCGGCGGATGTAGATCGTTTTCATGACCTGCGCGAAGACGCAGTAGCTGAGCAAGGTGGCGACCAACCAAGGGAAGTACGCCCACGGCAATGGCTGCAAACCGACCAGCGTGCCCAGTGGCGAGAACGGAATGTAGATGCCCAGCACCATCACCAGCCCGGTCATCAGAATCACCGGCAATGCCGCCGTGCTCTGGAAGAACGGGATCTTCTGCGTGCGCAACATGTGCACCACCAGCGTCTGCGACAGCAGCCCTTCGATGAACCAGCCGGACTGGAACAGGCCCTGCATTTCCACGCTGTTGGCGGCGAACACGTACCACATCAGCGCAAACGTGGTGATGTCGAACACCGATGACGTCGGCCCGATCCACAGCATGAAACGGCCGATGTTCTTCGCGTCCCACTTGCGCGGTTTGCTGAGGAATTCCTTGTCCATCTTGTCCCACGGCAGCGCCAGCTGAGAGATGTCGTACATGAGGTTTTGCAGCAGCAGGTGAATCGACAGCATCGGCAGAAACGGAATGAAGGCACTGGCCACCAGCACCGAGAACACGTTGCCGAAGTTGGAACTGGCGGTCATGTTCAGGTACTTCATGATATTGCCGAAGGTTTCGCGGCCCTTGAGCACGCCCTCTTCGAGCACCATCAGGCTCTTTTCCAACAGGATGATATCGGCCGATTCCTTGGCAATGTCAGTGCCGCTGTCCACCGAAATGCCGACGTCGGCATCGCGCAGGGCGGGGGCATCGTTGATACCGTCGCCGAGGAAACCCACGGTATGACCGTTGGCCTGCAATGCCTTCAGCACCCGCGACTTTTGCAGCGGCGTCAGCTTGGCGAACACCGTGCGTTCTTCGACGCGCAGCTTGAGGGTGGTGTCGTCCATGCTTTCAATGTCCTGGCCGAGCAGCGGGGTGCCCGGTTCCAGGCCGACGTCGCGGCAGATCTTGCAAGTGACGACCGCGTTGTCGCCGGTCAGCACCTTGACCGTCACACCCATGTCCCGCAGCGCCGCAATGGCCGGGCCAGCGGTTTCCTTCGGTGGATCAAGGAAGGTCAGGAAGCCGCGAATCACCAGCTCGCGCTCATCCTCGGTGGTGTACTGGTTTTTGCTCTGTGCTTTCGGGATCTCGCGGGTGGCGACCAGCAGCACGCGGAAGCCGTCTTCGTTGTACTCGTTGGCCAGGGCCAGCAGGTCTTTGCGGCGTTGATCATCGAGGGCGACGACGCTGCCGTTTTCATGGAGGTGACTGGCGATGGACAGCATTTCCTCGACCGCGCCTTTGCACACCATCAAGTGGTCGTCGCGGCTGTCCTTGACGATGATCGACAGGCGCCGACGGACGAAGTCGAATGGCAATTCATCGACCTTGCTGTAGGCGAACGGCACTCTGAACTTTGGATTCGCATTGGCAAATTGCACCACCGCCTGGTCCATCAGGTTTTTCAAACCACTCTGGTGATGACTGTTGAGCCACGCCAGTTCGAGGATTGCATCGTCGCGCCGGCCATGGCTGTCGACGTGGTGCTCGAGAATGATCTTGTCCTGGGTCAGGGTGCCGGTTTTGTCAGTGCACAGCACGTCCATCGAACCGAAGTTCTGGATCGCGTTCAGGCGCTTGACCACCACTTTGCGCTTGGCCATGGCCATCGCGCCTTTGGCGAGGTTGGCGCTGACAATCATCGGCAGCATTTCCGGGGTCAGGCCGACCGCGACCGCCAGCGCAAACAGAAACGCGTCGCTCCAGTCGCCCTTGGAAAAGCCGTTGAGCAGGAACACGATCGGCACCATCACCAGCATGAAACGGATCAACAGCCAGCTGACACTGTTTACCCCACGGTCGAACGCCGTTTGCACCCGCGAGCCGACAATCGCTTTGGCCAGCGAACCGAAGTAGGTGCGCGAGCCGGTCGCGACCACCACGGCTTTGGCGGTGCCGCTGACCACGTTGGTGCCCATGAAGCAGATGTTCGGCAGGTCGAGCAGGTTCGATTGATCGGCGGCGTAGCCGGTAGCGGACTTCTGGGCGACGTTGCCCAAGGTGTCGTATTTCTCCACCGGCAAGGCTTCGCCGGTGAGCACGGCCTGGCTGATGAACAGGTCGCGGGATTCGATCAGGCGGATATCCGCCGGGATCATGTCACCGGCGCTGAGTTGCACGATGTCGCCGGCCACCAGCTCGCGCATCGGTACTTCACGAAGCGTCGCCTCCTGGCCACGTTGCCCGCGCCGCATCACGGTGGCGGTGGTGCGCACCATGGCCTTGAGGGTTTCGGCCGACTTGGCCGAGCGGTATTCCTGCCAGAACCGTAGCAGGCTGCTCAAGCTAACCATGGTCATGATGATAATGACCTTGGTCAGGTCGGCATCGTCGCTTTCACCCTGGCTGATCGGCAGCCAGTAATCGGTGAAAAAGCTGATGCCGGCCAGGGTCAGCAGCACATAGATGAAGGGATTGTGCAGGGCTTTGAGCAGTTGGACGAGGGCGTGAGGCGGCTTGTCGTGGGCGACTTCGTTGTAGCCTCCACGGGCCAGTCGGCCTTCGGCTTCCAGTTCGGTCAGACCGTCGGGGGTTGCGTTGAGGTTGGCGAGGGTGACGGCGAGGCCGTTTTGAGCTTCTCGTGCGGCGCGCATCGACAGTTTGGCGTTGTCGCTGCTGGCACCTTTGGCGCGGGTGTTCGGGGTTTTTACGGTGGTCATCGCGTGTGCTCCTGCCGCTGACTGCGGCACGACACACAGCCGGCTCACCCAACTACAGGCGAGCGAATGTATGTCGAGCCGCAAACAAGCGATCGATGTCAGAAGTATTGATTTGTTGTTTTAACGTTCGCTGGCTATCCATAGGGAAGTGATAGGCAGCGAACCGTCTACTGGCTTCGTCCATAACTAACTCCAATTAACGTGTGTTTTAAAAGGCAATAAGAAGTTGTCGGTTTCCCTTGTCAGGAAACCGTTGAAGGAAGGACTTTAAAGTGCCTTCAAATCAACTGAATGTGCGGCCTGTCAGGCTCGGCTTCGCAGCTGGAAGCGGCGCACGATACGTCGGCTTGGTGGTTCCTGGCTGTCGTCCAGGCACCAGCGTTGCTGAAGCCGACCCGTCATCGGGCAGACGCGCCAGTTGGCACGCGGGTGTGCTTTGGCAGGGGAAGAAGGGCTGGAAAACGGCGCAATGGCGCGGTTTGCGAGCGTAGGCTCACGGCAGGGCTTGACCCGCATGGTCGAAGCAAAGGCGCGTACGCCGGGCATTACGGAGGTTTTGAAGTTCATAACATGCCTCTGGACCGGACCGGCGCCGGCGAGGCAAGTTACGGTGGAGCATCAAGCTCTAGCGCAGCTCGCCCGACCGAAAAGTCGAGTCCCGTCATTGTCTGGGTTATGTGCCAGATTCTGCTGATTAGCAGTAACCCGACAGCGACTAGATACTGTGTCCATTGAATTCCGGAGTGAGTTGAAAAAAGGCCTTCGTTGAAGGCCCGGGCAATTTACTCAGCGAGGTGGAGTCCGTCAACCTTAAAGGCCCGATTAATAGTGCATTAAATGGAAAAGTTGCACATTTGATTATTGAGTTCAGCCAAATGACAGTAAGTTGTGTTTCATGTGACGGAGTGCAGCGAGGGCCGGTTTGAAAATGAGCACAGGACAATCGAGCATCGATACCGACTGCGTAGTGGTTGGGGCCGGCGTGGTCGGGCTGGCGGTTGCCAGGGCGCTGGCCGGGACCGGGCGGGAAGTGATCCTGATCGAAGCCGGCGAGGGGATTGGCGTGGGCATCAGCTCGCGCAACTCGGAGGTGATTCACGCCGGTATTTACTACCCGACCGGTAGCCTCAGGGCGCAGTTGTGCGTTGAAGGCAGGCAACGGTTGTATGCCTTTTGCGATGCGCGCGGGGTTGATTATCAGCGCCTGGGCAAGCTGATCGTGGCCACCGATGACAACCAGTGCGCGGCGTTGCGGGCATTGTTGGAACAAGGGCGACGTAATGGCGTCGATGATTTGCAGTGGCTGGATGCAGCGCAGGCCCGAGCGCTTGAACCGGCACTGTCCTGCGTCGCCGCGCTCTGGTCACCTTCTACGGGTATTATCGATTCCCATGCGTTGATGCTCGCGCTCCAGGCGGATGGGGAAGCCAGCGGGATGTCGATTGCCTTTCAAACACCGCTGGAATCCGCTCGTTGTACGGCACACGGTTTTGATCTGGTCATCGGCGGTGCGCAACCCATGCGCTTGAGTAGCCGTGATTTGATCAACTGCACCGGGCTCTCTGCGCCTGACGTGGCGAGCCGGATCGAAGGCTTGTCATCGCAGCACGTTCCAGTGGCCCGATTGTGCAAGGGCAGTTATTTCAGTTTTAGCGGCCGCGCGCCGTTCCGGCATCTGCTCTATCCGGCGCCGGAAAGTGCCGGGCTTGGCGTGCACATGACGCTCGACCTCGGCGGCCAGGCGCGTTTCGGGCCGGACGTCGAATGGGTCGATCAGGTCGATTACCGCGTGGACCCGCGCCGCGCCGATGGATTTTACGAGGCGATCCGCCGTTACTGGCCCGGTCTTCCCGATAACAGCCTGCAACCGGCCTACAGCGGCATTCGCCCGAAAATCACCGGTCCGACCGAACCTGCAGCGGATTTCATCATCAGCGGTCCGGCCGAACATGGCGTGCCGGGACTGGTGAACCTGTTCGGCATTGAGTCACCGGGCCTGACCAGTTGCCTGGCACTGGCCGAGCGGGTGGTACAGCGCCTGGCGCAACCCCGTAGCAGCTGACGAGCCGAACGCAGCCTCGCGGAGCTCGTCAACTGCTACAAAGGGGCACGAAGCGCAGGTGCCGGTTATCAGTCGTTGCGATGCCCGGAGCCATGAGGGCTATGCTTTGCAGTGCGCCCATCACCATGGGAGACCTCTGATGATCAACGTACGCACTGCCCGCATGCTTGCCGATTACAAAAACTGGGCCGACCAGCGCCTTTTTGACAGCCTGGCGGCATTGCCGGCAGGTGAGGTCAGCAAAGATCGCGTGTCGGTGTTCAAGAACATGATCGGCACCTTGAACCACATCTATGTCGTGGACTGCATCTGGCAGGCTCACCTCGAAGGCCGAGGGCACGGCTTCAAAACCTCGCATGATCTGTTGCACGCCGACCTTGCCGAACTGCGCATGGCGCAACGGGAGATCGATCACTGGTACTGCGACTGGAGCGAACGGCAGACCGAGACGTCGCTGGATAAACCCGTTGAATTCACGTTTGTCTCAGGTGAAAGCGGCACCATGAGCGCTGGCGCCATGTTGATGCACGTGGTCAACCATGCCAGCTACCACCGTGGCTGGGTAATTCAGATGTACTTCGAAATCCCGGCCATGCCACCGGTGACGGACTTGCCGGTGTACCTGCGCGAAACCCAGCCTACGGCCTTCAAATCGCTGCATGCCCCGGCAGTGGAACCGACATGTGCTGTGCAATTTTCGAGCGCAACCAGCGTTCTGCCGGATCGTTATCGTTGACCCCGTTCCAGACCATGGACAATTCGGACAGCACGATGTCAAACGGCGGGTCGTCGGCCCGCAACTGGCTGCTGCCTTCGATCAGCGCACACGCAGCATAATCCGGCACCGAGGCGAGCAAATCGGTGCCGGCCAGTAACGAGCGCAATCCGGCAAACTGCGGCACCGCCAGCACTACCCGCCGCGAACGACCGATGCGCGCCAGGTCGTTGTCGATAGCCCCGGTCAAGTCTCCGGAAAACGACACCAGCGCATGGGGGCGTTCGCAGAACTCATCCAGTGTCAGAACACCGGGGCGGTCGTCGCCGCGCAGGATTTTTACGCTCAAATCGCGCAATTTCTTGCGCTTGGCATTGGCTGGCAGTTCCGTGGTGTAACTGATCCCGACAGAAATCTCGCCGCTGGCAAGCATCGACGACATCAGCAGAAAATTCACCCGCCGCACCACTACCACGACGTTCTGCGCTTCTTCGCGAATCTGCTTGAGCAACGGTGGAAACAAGCCGAACTCAGCGTCGTCGGACAGGCCGATGCGAAACACATCACGGCTGGTGGACGGGTCGAAATCCTTGGCCCGGCTGACCGCACCGGAAATGGTGTCCATCGCCGGTTGCAGCTCCTGGAGGATCGCCAATGCGCGCTGGGTGGGTTCCAGCGTACGGCCGTTGCGCACCAACAGCGGGTCGTCGAACAAATCGCGCAATTTGGCCAGTGAGGCGCTGACGGCGGGTTGGCCGAGGAACAGCTTCTCCCCGGCGCGGGTGAGGTTTTTCTCGAACATCAGGGTTTCGAAAATCACCAGCAGGTTCATGTCCACACGGCGCAGGTCGTTGCGGTTCATGTTGGAGGCTCGCAGGATTTTGAGGGTCTGTTCAGTAAAGCATCAAACCTGAGAGGGTCATTAAACGGCGATGTTTAACACACATCTCCAGACACTCTGCGAGGCTACACAACCTTGCGCCATTGCCGACGACTGCGCCAGAATCCGCCGGCTTGTGCGCCTTGGGCCGGGACTCTATCGTTTGCGGGTCGCTGACAAATCAGCGATCGGGTTTAGCGACCCGAACCTTTGTAGGCGCAACAGCGCTCCAAACTCTCTTGCAGAATGTTCATCTCTGCGATTGATGTCATGGCGGCTGTGCGCGGGAGACCTTCGGGTCTGCCGGGCGCCTACACCCGGTTCGCTAACCTGTGTACAGCCGCCACCCTTTCTTGTTTAGCGACAGGTCCAGGTGGCTCCATTAATTGTAGGAGCTTCACCATGTTCAAGATCACACCCAACCCGCCAGAAACCGATACCGACGACGTTTCCCCCTACGAATCCACCGATTCAAAAAAACTCAACACCGCCGCCGACCGCGCCCTCGATTACTACCTCAAACCAGTCATCCCCAAAGACACCCCGCGTAAACCCAGCACGATCTACTTCGTCGGCCCCGACACCGATAACGAAACCCTGCTGGTCAACGCCTGCGAGACATTGGCGTCAGCGAGTGTGATGTTGAGCGACTTCGCCGGGCAATTGAACGGCACTCAGCGCCATACCCTGCTGGGCATTCAAAACTCCGTGATGTTGGGCGAACTGGCGGTGAATCGGATGCTGGATAACGTCGACCCGCATGGCTAATGCCGCAACTGCATGGCTGAAAGCTGAGTTTTGCGGTGCTTGTCCGAGCCTCAGCGCAGTTAAAAGGTGACAGATCTATTTGGTAAACAGGTCTGTCGCCTTTTTTGTCATTTTTTGTATGTCACAGTAATTAGGAATAAATAATTCCGCTTCCTTATTGCTGTTATGCCTTGTTGGGCCCGCAGGTCGCGCATATACGGCGGTTAATAAGGATGATTTAATTCAAGCTCGTTCTCAATGTTTGCTTTTTTCTTAAGATTAGAATATCAATGATGGATGCTGTAGAGCATTTCGCCTTTGGGGTCCAGGGTGCCGTAGTAAGTTATTTTTTGTCCCTTGGTATAAGTTCGCACTTTCCGACTTCCTGTAATGCTTATGGCTTTCCCACCGTCATCAGGGATGATCGTAATGGAGTAAATCGTGGTGTCGATATGAGGGTTTGGAGTCGGATTGGACTCGCGGAAATACTAAACTGTTCCTGTAAGGTTTGGCATGGTATTGCCTCATCGATTGAGAGTTGATTTAGGTACTGGGTCCTGACGGTTCAGTGCGAGGCTAGATTGCGAGCAGTGATGATGACTTTAGCGTGTTTGATTTCAGTGTTTAACTGTAATAAGTGACAGTTTTTATGGTGTTTTGTAATATCTGAGATGGCCAGATGAAAGTATGTGGTTTTCCTGATGCCAGGAACATTAATAAAGTTAATCTGGGTTGTACGCAGCAGGATAGGGGGAGATGGCGGGCTGTTCTGGATTCACCTCGCGGTGATTCAGTGCGATCAGCGCGGAACTTTGGCGAGCTACCGTTGGAGATTCCCCGTGACCGCCAGGGCATGTTCGAACCCCAACTCGTCTCCAAACACCAGACACACTGGACGGGCTTCGACGACAAAGTCAGCTCGCTGTACGCCCGAGGCATGACCTTGCGAGAAATTCAGGGGCACCCGGAGGAGATGTACGGCACAGAAGTCTCCCCCCAGCCTCATCTCAGCGATTACCGTGTTAAGTAAGTGTCTTCAGGCCTGTTACCTTTTTGCTAAAACCTATAGCCAAAAATTCTTAAAAACTGTTATTTGTTACAGGTGCCAATTCGTACATGCAGTTCTATATTTATTTACGTGGCAAATGAATAAATCGTTTTGGTGATCAACTTTTCTTGCGCGTCTATTTTTCGCCAGAAAGGCAACAAGACCTAATAATCTCCTTATAATTGGAGCCTGCCGTGACAGATAAAAAAAACGACCGGATTGACCTTGTCCTCGGAACTAATATCATGTCGGGCAATGAGTCCTTCGAAATCAATCCAAAATTTGACGAAGCTTCTGTGCGCGTCGGAAGTGGGGCTGTCGTATTAACTGGTGCCTACCCAGCGATATTAGGCGAGAACATAAATAATGCATTCACTGCTATGGATGCCGCCATAGCAGCGATAGGAGCAATAGGAACAACTCGGACAAAACGAGAGACTTCTCTAAATCGATCATTCATTCTTTCAGAAGAAAACTGCATAGACCATATAATCAGCCAGAAAAACAGCACCTACTCGCACCGATTTCCAGAAGGTTCGACACTCTTAGACGACAAAAGTCACGCCTTTACAATTTTAATCGAGTTAAAAAATGGAATTTACCTGGACGGAAAAGGCAAACTTTACCCATATAAAGATTTTCTAAGCAGCTTATACAATGCCAGCAAAAAATAATAAAACAGCTGGAAAAGAGCTGGAAAAGAGCTGGAAAAGGGGACGCATTTATTTATCTCTTCTGCTTCCGTTCCATGGCCTGAGTGAACATTCAACGGCGATGTTTAATGGGCGCCTCCAGACACTCACTCAGGCTACACAACCTTGCTCCATTGCCTACGACTGCGCCAGAATCCGCCGGCTTGTGCGCCTTGGGCCGGGACTCTATCGTTTGCGGGTCGCTGACAAATCAGCGATCGGGTTTGACCGTCCGACTCAATCAAGGCGTACCAGTACCCAAGAAAGCTTCAGGCTTTTTGCGGTGGCTGTGCGCGGGACACCTTCGGGTGTGCCGGATACCTTGATTTCCGGTCGGTCAACCCGCGTACAGCTGCCACCTTGATTCGTTTGACCGCGGACGGCGACGCCACTAATCAAGGAGCTTCACCAATGTTCAAGATCACACCCAACCCGCCAGAAACCGACACCGACGACGTTTCCCCCTACGAATCCACCGATTCAAAAAAACTCAACACCGCCGCCGACCGCGCCCTCGATTACTACCTCAAACCAGTCATCCCCAAAGACACCCCGCGTAAACCCAGCACGATCTACTTCGTCGGCCCCGACACCGATAACGAAACCCTGCTGGTGAACGCCTGTGAGACGTTGGCCTCAGCGAGTGTGATGTTGAGTGATTTCGCCGGGCAGTTGAACGGTACACAGCGCCACACCCTGCTGGGCATTCTAAACTCCGTGATGTTGGGCGAACTGGCGGTGAACCGGATGCTGGATAACGTCGATCCGCATAGCTGACGTTGAACTGTGGCGAGGGAGCTTGCTCCCGCTGGGCTGCGAAGCGGCCCCAAAATCCCAAGCTCCCTGGAGATCTTGCGAGCGCTGCGCACTCGAACGGGAGCAAGCTCCCTCGCCACAATGGCCCTGGCTGACCGTAGGTTTCTGAAGTGTTTGGTCGGGCCTCATCGCGAGCAGGCTCGTTCCTACGCGGATCTCGGTTCTGTCAGTACCTTGCGAAACGTCTCCACCAACGGCCGCAGATTGATCCGGTGCCACGCCGCCCACAGGGGTCTGGTGAAGGCGATCCATGGCACTTCCCGCAGCACCACACCCGGCGGTGCATTGCGGCTCAAGCCTTTTTGAATCATCGCGATGCCCAGTCCCGAGGCCACCAGGGCCATGGCAGTGAAGGGGCCGGTGGCTTCCATGCGGATGTCCGGGGTGAAGCCGGCGCGGATGCACGCGCTGATAAAGTCTTGGCGGCTGGTGTGGTGTTGCACACCGATCCACTCCTGATCGGCGAGGTCGGCCGGGGTCAATGTGGTCTGCTTGGCCAGTGGATGATCCTCAGGCAATGCCAGCAACATCGGGTCGTCCAGCACCTGAAAGCCCATCAGGTCCGGATCGTTTTTGTCCGGCGGTTCGCTGACCAAGGCGATGTCGAGGCTACGCTGGCGCAGGCCTTCAAGCTGTTCAGTGGAGCGCAGGTTGTACAGCGCGACATGCACGTTCGGCCGCTCGACCCGCAACACACGCAGGGCATTTGGCAACACGCCGGCGTGCATGGCGTTTTCGATGTAACCGACGCACAAACCGCCTTCTTCACCGCGACCAAGGCGTTTGCCGAGGGATTCAAGGCGACTGGCGTGGGTCAGCAGGGCGCGGGTTTCGGCGAGGAAGGTATGGCCGTCGCGGGTCAGGCGAATGCGTTGTTGGCTGCGTTCGAACAAGGTCAGCCCCAGGCGTTCTTCGAGTTGGGCGATCTGCCGGCTCAGCGGTGACTGGGAAATGTGCAGGCGTTCGGCGGCGCGACCGACGTGTTCTTCTTCGGCGACGGCGACGAAGTAGCGCAATTGGCGGATGTCGATCATGTCAGACCTCTGAGGACTCAAGTTCTGCACATTATGTCTTGGACGGTCCGACCGTCGCAATCTAGGATCTGCTCAACGGTCAGGCGACTGGCCACTGAAACTGACGAGGATTGAATCATGAGCTTGAAAGACAAACTGCCCGGCGCGCTGGGTTTCGGCACCGCACCCTTGGGCAACATGTTCCGCGCGATTCCTGAAGACGAGGCGCTCGCCACCGTGCACGCCGCCTGGGATGCCGGCGTGCGTTACTTCGACACCGCGCCGTTCTACGGTTCGGGCCTGTCGGAAATCCGTTTGGGCGCCGCGCTGTCCCGATACAAACGTGACGACTATGTGCTGAGCAGCAAAGTCGGCCGGGTCATTCTGGATGAAGTCGAAGACACGGCGGCCCGTGAATTGGGCGAGAAGAGCGGGGTGTTCGAACACGGCCTCCCGAACAAGATCGTCAACGACTACAGCGCCGACGCGACGATGCGCTCCATCGAGGACAGCCTCAAGCGTCTGCAAACCGACCGTCTGGACATCGTCTGGGTGCATGACATCGCGCAGGATTTCTACGGCGATCAATGGCTGGAGTATTTCAATCAGGCCCGCACCGGCGCGTTCAAGGTGTTGACCCGCTTGCGCGAAGAAGGCGTGATCAAGGGCTGGGGCCTGGGCGTGAACAAGGTCGAGCCGTGCGAACTGACCCTTGATCTGACCGAAGCGCAACCGGACGGCTTTCTGCTGGCGGGTCGCTACACTCTTCTCGACCACGACCGCGCGTTGCAACGTTTGATGGATGCCGCCCTGGCGCAGAACGTCGAGATCGTGGTCGGTGGTCCTTACAGCTCGGGCATTCTGGCCGGCGGTGCGCACTTCGAGTACCAGAAAGCCAGCCCGGCGATCATCAACAAAGTCGAGCACATCAAACGCATCGCTGCCGCGCACGGTGTCGACATAAAAGCAGCAGCCTTGCAGTTCTCGTTGGCCAACCCGGCGGTGGCGGCGGTGATTCCAGGTTCCAGCCGTCCGGAGCGGATTGCTGAAGACGTTGCCGCGCTGTCGGCGGTCATTCCCGCCGCGTTCTGGCACGCGATGCGTGAGGCGAAACTGGTCTGCGACCGCGCGCCATTGCCGATCACAGGAGTTTGAGCATGAAGATTGATCTGAGTGGAAAACTCGCCATTGTCAGCGGCAGCACCGCCGGCATTGGCCTGGGCATCAGCAAGGCGTTGGCCGAGTCCGGCGCCACGGTGGTGGTGATCGGGCGCGAGACGGCCAAGGTCGAACAGGCGCTGGCGAGCATTCGTCAGAGCGTGCCGGGCGCGCAGTTGCGTGGCCTGACCGCGGACCTGGGCACTGCCGAAGGCGCCGAGGTGCTGTTCGCCGCCGAACCGCGTGCGGACATTCTGGTGAATAACCTCGGTATTTTTAACGACGTGGATTTTTTCGACACGCCGGACAGCGAGTGGACGCGCTTTTATGAGGTCAACGTGATCTCCGGTGTGCGCCTGTCCCGGCATTACGTGCCGGACATGGTCAAGCAGGGCTGGGGCCGGGTGATCTTCGTGTCCTCGGAGTCCGGCATCTCGATCCCGGCCGACATGCTCAACTATGGCGTGACCAAAAGCGCCAACCTGGCAGTCTCCCATGGCTTGGCCAAACGGCTGGCGGGCACTGGAGTGACGGTCAATGCGATCCTGCCCGGCCCGACGCTGACCGATGGGCTGGAACAGATGCTCAAGGACGCCACCGCTGCCTCCGGTCGGGGTATACGCGAAGAAGCCGATGCGTTCGTGCGCAAGGCGCGGCCGACGTCGATCATCCAGCGTGTGGCGGATGTCGAGGAGGTGGCGAACCTGGTGGCGTACATTGCTTCGCCGCTGTCCTCGGCCACCACCGGCGCGGCATTGCGCGTTGATGGCGGCGTTGTCGACAGCATGGCAATCTGATTTTTTAATTAACAGAGAGGAATACATGGCAACTGCATCAGCGACGATTGAGATCCCGGCTTCGGCCGACGAAGTGTGGCAATTGATTGGTGGCTTCAACTCGCTGCCGGGCTGGCTGCCGTTTATTGCGCAAAGCGAACTGAGTGAAGGCGGGCGGGTTCGCAGCCTGCAAACTGCGGATGGCGCGGTGATCGTCGAGCGGCTTGAGGCGTTTGATAACGCCGGCAAGACGTACAGCTATTCGATTGAGCAGGCACCGTTTCCGGCTACTGAGTATCTGGCGACGATCAAGGTCGACGCGCAGGGGCAGGGGGCTCGGGTGACGTGGTCGGGTCGGTTCACGCCTGTGGGGGTGAGTGAGGAAGAAGTGGTGGCGTTGTTCGACGGGATTTATCAGGGCGGGTTGCAGGCACTGCGAGCCAATTATTCGGCTTAGTCAGTACGATCAACCCTTGTAGCAGCTGCCGAGCCCGCGAGGCTGCTGCTACAGGGGTTGTGTCAGGTTCGGGTTTTTGCAATCCAGCACCAACCGTGCGCCGCCGAGTTCGCTGCTGCCCACTTCAAGCGCAAACCCATGCAAACTGGCAATCGCCGCCACAATCGACAATCCCAAACCAAACCCGCTTTTCTGGTTGCCACCTTCAGCACGATAGAACCGCTGAAACACCGCTTCACGCTCGGCCTCTGGAATTCCGGGGCCGGAATCCAGCACTTCGATCCGCGTAAACCCGCCCTCACTCACCCCACGCAAAATCACCTCGCCCCCGGGCGGTGTGAACTTGATCGAGTTGCTCAGCAGATTCGCCACGGCTTCGAACAACAACGCCCGATCCCCGTTAAGCGCTGGCAACGACGCCGGCAATTGCAGCTTGAAAACCAGTTCGCCTTCTTCCGCCAGTGGCAGGTAGAAGTCGTGCAGCTCTTGCAGCAAGGGCACCGGGTCCAGTTGCACGAAACCCGAGCGGCGCTGGCGATCTTCCAGTTCGGAAATCCGCAGCAACCCGCGAAAACGCGCCATCAAGGTGTCCGCTTCACCGAGCACCGAATCCAGTTGCACAGCCAGCGTCGAGTCATCTGCGGCCTGCTGCTGAATCCGGTACAGCTGCGCCCGCAGGCGTGTCAGCGGGGTGCGCAGGTCATGGGCGATGTTGTCGCAGACTCCCTTGACCTCGTGCATCAAGCGCTCGATGCGTTCGAGCATGGCGTTGACGATGGTGGCGAGCATGTCCAGTTCATCGCGCCGATTGGACAAGGGCAGGCGCCGGGTCAAATCCCCGGCGACGATGGCTTCGGCACTGGCCTGGATCGCGCGGATGCGCCGCAGGGGGCGTCGGCGCAACAGGTGCCAGCCGGCGATGCCGGGAATGATCGTCAAGGTCACGCCCCAGAACAACGCATGAAGGATGATCCGGGTGACGGCGAACAACGAACCGTTGTCACGCACCAGCACCAGCCAGCGACCGTCGCGGGTCTGGGTCGCTACCGCGTCGCAACTGTCGGCGGGCAGGATCGGGTCGTCGGAATCGGAGCAATCCTTGAGCATGTGAATCTTGCCGTCCAGCGGCAGGTCTTCGGGGATAAAACGCAGGGCGCCGCTGAGGTAGCGATGCTGGTGATCGAACAGGCCATAGGCATCGATGCCGCGGATGTCGAAGGTCATGCTGACGGAGAGAGCGTCCACCAGTTGCTCGCCCTGGAAGCGCGAAAACAGATGCTGGCGTTGCATCAGCGAGTGCTTGGCCAGGTTATCGAGGTAAGCAGACACCTCGTAGTACATGACGCCCATCAGGATCGCGCTCCAGATCACGAACAGCGAACTGTAGAGCGCCAGTAAGCGGCTGCTGGAAGAGCGCCAGCCTTTAGACGGGTTCGGCAATGACATAACCCGAGCCTCGCACGGTCCGAATCAGTGGGGCCTGGCCTTGTGGGTCGATTTTCTTGCGCAGACGGCCGATGTGCACGTCGATCAGGTTGGTGCCGGGGTCGAAGTGGTAGCCCCAGACTTCTTCGAAAATCATCATGCGCGACAGTATCTGCCCGGTGTTGCGCATCAGGAATTCGAGCAGTTTGTACTCGGTCGGCAGCAGCGTCAGAAGCTGGCCGCCACGGCTGGCTTCATGGCTGATCAGGTTGAGTTCCAGGTCGGCCACACGCAACGTCGTGGCCTGGGCGGTCACGGTGTTCTGGCGGCGTAACAGCACTTCAACGCGGGCGGCCATTTCATCGGTGGCGAATGGCTTGGTCAGGTAGTCGTCCCCGCCGGCGCGCAACCCCCGCACGCGCTCATCGACATCGGAGAGGGCGCTGATCATCAGGATCGGCGTGGCCACGCCCATGGTCCGCAGTGTGGTGACAATCGCCAGGCCATCGAGCTCCGGCAGCATTCGGTCGAGGGTGATCAGGTCGTAGTCACCACTGACCGCACGCGCGAGGCCTTCGCGACCATTGTCGACCCAGTCGACATCGAGGCCGTGGCTGCTCAGTTCGGCGACGATCTCCCGGGCGGTCACGGCGTCGTCTTCGATGGTCAAGATGCGGGTCATAGGGCTGGCCTGATTAGCGGTTCTCAATGATGTGCAGCATTTTGCCAAGAAATGATCGGAGTCTTTCTAAATAAAACTTCATGCACTGAATATTGTGATCAATGCAGAAAACCCGCTGGGTTGAGGCATTTCTTGCAAATTGCATGAGAAAAGGAAGTTCAATCTTTATAGGTGATTGAAAAATAAGGAAATAACTAAAATTCGCGACTGGCACGCTGACTGCAATGGTGCATTTGAAGAGTTGTAACACCATCTTTCCTGCCTGGAGCGATACAACAATGAATAGATCTTCTGATGGTTTCTATCCCGTCGCAGAAGAAACGAGCACGCTCTCGGGTGTGTCCTGGGGGGCGATCTTCGCCGGGGCCGCTGCGGCGGCAGCGTTGTCGCTGATTCTGGTGCTGCTCGGTTTCGGCCTGGGTTTTTCGGCGGTGTCACCGTGGGCCAATGAAGGTGTGAGTGCCAAGGGGCTGGGCATTTCAACCATCGTGTGGCTGGCGGTCACGCAAATTCTGGCGGCCGGGGCCGGCGGTTACATTGCCGGTCGCTTGCGGGTCAAGTGGGCCTACCTGCACGGGGATGAAGTGTATTTCCGTGATACCGCCCATGGCTTCCTCGCCTGGTGCGTGGCGACGCTGGTGACCGCGACCCTGGTGGTCGGCTCGGTCAGCAGTGTTATCAGTGGCGGCATGCAAGCAGGGGCCAATATGGTCGGCGGGGCGGCCAGTGCGGCGACTCAAGCTGCCGGTACCGCGGCTGCCAATACCAATAGCGATCAGTACGGCTATTTCGTCGACAGCCTGTTCCGTGACGATCGTCCAGCCGCCGTCAGCGATGATGCCGCGCGTGGCACCGTGACGCGCATCTTTGTGCGCAGTCTGGGCAATAACGGCCTGAGCGCCGACGACCGGACTTACCTCGCACAAATGGTCGCCCAACGCACCAACCTGACTCAGGCCGACGCCGAACGTCGTGTCGATGAAGTCTACGCCCGTACGCAAAAAGCCGTGGCCGACGCCAAACTGGCTGCCCAGCAAGCCGCTGACAAAGCCGCGAAAGTCGCTGCCTGGACGTCGCTGTGGATGTTCATCGCACTGCTGATCGGCGCGTTTTTTGCCAGCCTTGCCGCCACTTTTGGTGGTCGTCGTCGGGACGCCGTTGTGTACGTGGAAACCGATACTTACGTCACCACCACCCCTGTTCGTTAATCCAGGAGAATCATCATGCGCTCATTACTGCTGTTCTTTCTTGGCGTGCCGATCCCGATCATTATCCTGATCGCCCTGTTCATGCATTGATTCGCTGAGGCTCGTGCCTCTGCCGCTTCCGCTTCTGGTGGAAGCGGCGTTTTGCTTTGTGACCCCCAATAAAGCGAAGATGCCTACTACTGTGGGTTGCTTTTTGAAGGGGAGACGTGCGTTGGACAAAAAGGAAATCAAGCGGCAACTGATGGTGGCGCTCGACGCTGGGCACTCCAAAACCGCGACGTTCAAGGCGTTCTCCGGTGGCGTGGTCAAGGACCGGGTGCTCGCTTACTGGATCGGTGCCAGGCCGGATCCGGCGTTGCGGGAAAAACACGCGCTCAAGGTCAACATTCTGCTCGCACTGACCTGCCTTCAGGCCTTGCTGGGGGCCGTCACCGGATTCTATCTGGGCTCGATGATCGGCCCCGGTGCCGTGGTGTTTTTCACCCTGTTTGCGGCGCTGGTGCCGCTGGCGTTTGCCTGGGGTTTCTACAAGAACTCGGCGCAGGTCTACACCCTTTACATGATTCTGACCGTCAGCCAGATCGGGCGGATGTTTCAGGGGTATGAGGAAGATCCGGTGATGACGGTGGTGGGTGTGGTGATCACGTTGGCCATGGTGTTTTATGTGGCCTGGGTGAAGGCGCTGCTATTCCCGGACCTGGGGTTTGTCGGTTCGAAAAAGGTGAAGGGGCAGTTTGTGTTTTCCAACTGATGCTCGGGTGAGGGGCAGGCATTGCACCGCGTTATCGTTCATCGCGGGCAAGCCTGCCGCCACATCACTTAAACCTTGCCCGCTTCCTGCTCCTCCAACTGATCCGACTCAAACAATTTAGCCAATTCCGCCCGCGCTTCCTGCGCCGTCTGCAACACCTTCGCCGCATCGTCATACACCGCGTGCTGGGCCTCCAGCACCTGTTCATCGTGATGCTGGAAACGCTTGATCCGCGCATCCGCCTGCGCCTGGGTCAGCCCCAGGCCAACCAGCGTGCGGCGGCTCATTTCCAGGCTTGAATAATAGGTTTCACGAATCGCCTCGGCCCCCAGGTCCACCAGGCGATGCACATGCTGACGGTTACGTGCGCGGGCGATGATTTTAATGTGCGGGTACAGCCGGTGCACCACCTCGGCGGTCTTGATGTTGGTGTCCGGGTCATCGGTGGCGATGATGAAGTATTCAGCCTGTTCGACCTTGGCTGCGCTGAGGATCTCCGGGCGCATCGGGTCGCCATAGAACACCGGTACGCCGCCGAAACTGCGGGACAGTTCGATGGTTTCCACCGACGTATCGAGCGCCACAAATTTGATGTTCTGCGCCCGCAGAATCCGCGCAACGATCTGACCCATCCGGCCCATACCGGCGATCACCACGCGCGGCGCATCGGTGTCGATGTCGCGGAATTTTTCCGGCACCACGACGGGCTGCACCTTGGGTGAATACAACCGGGCGCACAGCAGCAACAACAGCGGTGTCACTGCCATGGACAGGGTGATCGTCAGCACCAGCAAATCGTACAGGTGCGGCTCGAACAGGCCTTGATCACGGCCAATCTTGAACACCACAAACGCGAACTCACCGCCGGCCGCCAGCACGATGCCCAGGCGCAGCGCACTGACTTTGCCAAGGCCACCGGCCAATCGGCCGACCACAAACAGCAGCGGCAATTTGATTGCGATCAGCAGCAGGGTCAGCCCCAGGACCGCAAGCGGGGCGCTGAGCAGCAGGCTTAGGTTGGCGCCCATCCCGACGCTGATGAAGAACAGCCCCAGCAGCAGGCCTTTGAACGGCTCGATCTGCGCTTCCAGTTCATGTCGGTATTCAGAGTCCGCCAGCAGCAACCCGGCGAGAAAAGCGCCGAGCGCCATGGACACGCCGACCAGGTCCATCAGCCACGCCGTGCCGATCACCACCAGCAACGCCGTGGCGGTGGACACCTCGGGCAAACGGGTTTTGGCGACGATGCGAAACACCGGACGCAACAGATAGCGTCCACCGATGACCACCACCGCAATGCTGCCCAATACCCGCAAACCGTGATTCAAGTCTTCAGCGGCGGTGGAGGTGTGGTCACCCCCGGCCAGCAGCGGGACCATGGCAATCAGCGGAATGGCCGCGATGTCCTGAAACAGCAGAATTGCAAACGCCAGTCGACCGTGGGGGCTGGTCAGTTCCTTGCGCTCGGCCAGGCTTTGCAAGCCAAATGCAGTGGACGACAAGGCAAGGCCAAGGCCGAGCACGATGGCGCTGTTCAGCGGCTGGCCGAAGACGAGCAGCGCCAGCACACCGATCACTGAACCGGTCAACAACACCTGCGCCAGGCCCACGCCGAACACCGATTTGCGCATCACCCACAGGCGTCGCGGCGACAGCTCCAGGCCAATGATGAAAAGCAGCAACACCACGCCTAGTTCAGAAATATGGCTGACGCTTTGCGGATTACCAATCAGCCCCAGCACCGACGGCCCGATCAGGACCCCGGCAAACAGATAACCCAGCACGGCTCCCAATTGCAGGCGCTTGGCCAAGGGCACGGTGAGCACCGCCGCGAACAAAAACACGACAGCGGCTTGCAACAGGTTGCCTTCATGGGGCATGACTTACTCCAACACTCGATACGGCGGAGCGCCAAGGATAAAGGCTGCGGCGGGATGCGTCAGCCGTGATGGCCGACAAACCGTGAATTCCGCTATCGCGAGCAGGCTCGCTCCTACAGTCACTGGAGGATCACCCATGAACCGCAAAACCCTCATCGCCGCCCTGGCCATTGCCGCTGGCGTTGCCGGTATCAACCCTATCGTTCAGGCGGCCGAGTCCCCTCAGAAAACCGTTCAGCCCGGCGTCAACAACCGTGAACTGGTGGTCGGCGACCGCGCCCCGGACATCTACCAACGCAGCGAAAAAGCCCTCGCCAATTGGCAGGAAAAAGGCCTGAAAGCCCCGAAGGATCGGGCACAGTGGGTGCAGATCAATGACAAATACATGATGGTGATGATCACCAACGGGACGATAGTGGACATCACGCCGGTGGAGCGTTAGAGCCTATTGGCTGTGAGCCCGCACCGGGCTTTCGCCGCCCAACCGATACTGATTATTGCCACTGCGCTTGGCCTCATACATCGCCAGGTCCGCGATATGAATCAGCCGGTCCATGCTTGGCGCATGGTCCGGGTACACCGCGACACCGAGGCTGGTGCCGATGTGGCGCTGGTCGTTGCCGATGGTGATGGGCGGTGACAGTTCGATGAAGATTTTCTGGCAGATGCTGCGTGCTTCATCCTGCAGGTTGATGCCTTTGGGCAACCCTTGAAGGATAACCACGAATTCGTCACCACCGATGCGGGCGACGGTGTCGGTTGAGCGCAGGATTTTCTTCAGGCGTGTGGCAGTGGTGATCAGGACGCGGTCGCCGGCCGCATGGCCGTAGTGATCGTTGATGGCCTTGAAACCGTTGAGGTCGACAAACACCAACGCCACCCGGGTCGCGCCGATACGCGCCTGTTCCAATGCCTCGGACAACCGTTCCTCCAGCACCAGACGATTGGGCAGGCCGGTCAACGGATCGTAGTGAGCCAGGTGCTGGAGGTAACTGGCGGAGGCTTTTTCCTCGGTGATGTCGCGCACCACGCCCATCATCTTGATGGTGGCGTCGTGGTCGTTCTTGACCACATTGCCGGTCTCTCGCAGCCAGTGAATACTGCCGTCGGGCCAGACGACGCGGTATTCCTCGTCATGGTTTTCGCCGGTTTCCAGGCAGCGCAGTTCCCCGGCCCGCACGCTGGCGCGGTCCTCCGGGTGAACGCAGGCGCAAAACAGGGCGTAGGAGGGCGTCACTTCGCCGATCTTGAAGCCGAACATGCCGTAGATCGCATCCGACCAGTAGAGCTTTTCGGTGTCGACGTCCCAGTCCCAGGTGCCGATGCGGGCGAAGTATTGGCTGCGTTTGAAGCGTTCGGCATCGCCGTCCTGGCGCACGGACGGTCCCTCGGCCAGGCTGGCGATCAGCGCACGACTCTCGGCCAATTGCTGTTTCAGTGAGCGCACGCGATAGATCATCGCGATGAGCAGGGCAAACATGACTGAGCCGACGGCTGCGCTGGTCCAGACCAGATTCATTCAGGGATCGTCATTGGGCATTAAACCGAGGGATACGTTGGTGCTTATGTTAGTTCACCGCGCTGTTGGGTTGCAGTCGCTTTCTGTCTAACGAGCGCTAGACTTTCTGTGCACGCCATCTGCTTCGTGATCATCCGTCAGCCAGGAGATCCTCAGCATGACTCAAGTCAACCCGTCTGGCCCGACGCCCCCACCGCCTGCGCCGGAGAGTTCACAGTTGTCGGCACACTTTGGTGGGCCAACGCTGCTGTTTGCGGCCTATCTGTTTTTCTATTCCTGGCTGCATTTGTTTTATTACTTCAAGACGTTCGGCATACCGCTGGTATCGCTGGATATCTCGCTCTATTTCTATCTGGCGTTTGCCTGGACTGCGGTGAAACAGTTCGGGGCCTGGATCCCCCTCATTCTGGGCGGCGGTGCCATCCTCTATGTTGCGCTTAACGGCGGCTGGTCTTCGGACCACAGGCTGTTTCGGCATTTTTTGCACAAAGCGCTATTCGCACTTTTTTTGGTCTTGGGACTTTGGGCCACGTCTGTCATGGCCGAGTACCTCGGTACGTTCCAGGCCCAGCAAGTCCGCGATGGCGGTGTGTTGCACCCGATTCGCCTGCACTTTGAAGAAAAGCAGGCGAAGAACTTTCCGACTGAGTTGTCGACGGCCACCATTAGCAAGGATGGCGGGATTAAAGAAGCCGTGCTGCTGATTGAAACGGACGAGACGTACTACGTGCTGATTCAAAAGGTGCTGATGAAAACCGATAAGCAGCCGCAACGTTACGATTCATTTGGCACGGTGTACCAAGTGCCGAAGAACCAGGTGATTTACGTTGAAATGGATGTGCCCAATATGCCGCGTGTTACCAGGACATTGTTTTTAGACGAGTTCCTGTAATCACCACGCGGGACTGGACTAATGGCAGGTGCGCTATGACCAGAAGGAAAACTGCCCTGGCACTCGCTCTGTTTGTGAGTGCGGCGCAGGGCGAACAGATCTTGATGATGCCCAGTGGCGATCAGTACCTGGGCAACGAAACCGTGGACCATTCGGGCATTTTTGTTGATTGCGCAAAATTTCCCCATAGTTCGGCGGACGGCAAGATCCAGCCGACGAGCCAGCGGTGTGACAACAATGTCATCGTTGTCATGGCGCCCTCGTTGATCACTCGCTCACCGCTGGAGGTGGTCAGCGTGGACCCGACCGCCAAAAAAATTGAAGTGATGGAGGGCAATACGGTCCAGACCCTAGACTTGAAACAGTTCCCGGATCTGCATTGGTTTGATTTCACCAAAGGCGACCAGATCGGCATTGTGACTGACAAGAAAAGCAGTACAGGCAAGTGGATCCATCCAGAAGCGATCTTCGGCAAAGACTTCGCGGTCGATGCGAAGCAGAAGGAAGACAAAAAAGTCGTGGAAATGTTGACCCACCCCGATAAAGGCACCTGAACAGTTGCCATCCAGCTGATTTTCTGGGAAAACCACGACCCTCGAATTCTGCAAACAGATAAACACCGTCATGAATAACGAACTGCAAATCATCGACCTCCAGCCAGGCGATGGCAAAGCCGCCGTCAAAGGCGCGCTGATCACCACTCAATACCGTGGCTGGCTGGAAGACGGCACTGAATTCGACTCCTCCTACAACCGTGGTAAACCTTTCCAGTGTGTGATTGGCACGGGCCGGGTTATCAAAGGCTGGGATCAGGGAATCATGGGGATGCAAGTCGGCGGCAAGCGCAAGCTGCTGGTGCCTGCACATCTGGCGTATGGCGAACGTTCGATGGGCGCGATCACGCCGAATTCGAACCTGATTTTCGAGATTGAATTGCTGGAAGTGCTGACGCGGGATGATTGACTGGAAACCTACCCCCGCAGCCCTATGAAAAGGTCCAACTCAGTCGGTAGCTGCTCATTGAGCGCTATGGCGATTTGTTGGACCTGCCCGGCCGTCAGTAAACAGTCCCCGTCCTCGCTTTGATCAAGGTTCTTCCAGCCCAGTACGCCCAGTATCACGACTTCTGACTCGGGCGGAACGGTGAGTTCGTATTTTAGAAAGTCACCCTCTTGATCACCTTTTAAAAATCCGCTGATCCAAAAAAAGTGGGCAGGGTGCCCGTCGAGCGACGTCAGGTTTTGAATCAAAGGTGTCTCTGTTTTACGAGTCATTAGCGTTCTTGTCTCATCCTTTAAAAGCGATGCGAACGCTATCTCAATGGGCGTTTGATAGATGTAGGATAGTTCTGAATTTGCAGCCGGTATTTCAGAAGATTCAACCCTGAAACGTCTCCCGATACGCAAACAACCCCGGTGTACCGCCAGTCATCACAAACAACACATTGTCCCCGCGCTGAAAGCGCCCATGCCGGAGATCGGCCACCAACCCGGCAAATGCCTTGCCGGAATACACCGGGTCAATCAGCAACCCTTCAGCCCGAGCCATCAAGCGCACCGCCTCCTGCATGGCCGGCGTCGGCAGGCCGTAACCGTCGCCCAGCTGACTGCCATCGATAACAATATCCGAAGTCTGAACAACCGCGCTGCTCCCCAGCAACGCCAATACCTCCTGGGTCAATTGCCGGGTTCGGGCCGCTGACGACTCTCTGTCAGACAACACCGAGTACGACTTCACCAGCGAAGTCCCCCGACCCAGCAACTCAAACCCCGCCGCAAGTCCTGCGTGGGTGCCGGCGCTGCCGTTGGGCACCACGACCTGGTTAAAGGTCAACCCCAGTTCGCGTTCCTGTTGCGCGATCTCCGCCGCGCAGCGCGCATAGCCAAGACTGCCCAAGGGTGTCGAGCCTCCCGTGGGAATCACCAGCACCTTGTGTCCTTCAAGCCGCAGCTGTTCGGCACGCTTCTCGGCTTCAGCCAGCGAATCGCTGCCGCCGGCCAACACGCGGAGGGCGGCGCCAAACAGCTGGTCGAGCAGGACGTTGCCGTTGAGTTCGTAGTCCACTTCCGTTTTGGGCACCGAACGGGTCAGGATCAGTTCGCAGGCAATCCCGAGACGAGCGCACACGGCCGCGGTCAGGCGCGCATGGTTGGATTGGAGGCCGCCGATGGTGATGATGGTGTCGACCCCGGCTGACAGCGCTGCGCCCAGATGAAATTCGAGTTTGCGCAGTTTATTGCCACCGTCGCCGATCAGCATGTGATCATCGCGCTTGAGAAACAGGCCGATGCCTTGCGCCTTCAAACCCAGTTGCTGTTCGAGGCGTTCGGCGCGCTGGATCGGTGTCGGGCCTTGCAGAAGGTCGGCGCGGGCAAAAGAACTCAGTGACGTGTCCAGTAGGATTTGCATCAATGACGCCTCGTTGTTCAGTGTTATGACCGTGACTCTAGGGAGAAAGCCCCGACGGATAAACGCATCGCCGGTTATTACTCCTTTAACCTTATGTATTTAATGCAAGGCATGTTCATGAGCAAACTCAGGCAAATGGAAGTCTTCGTCGCGGTGGTCGAGGCGGGCAGTTTCGCCGATGCGGCCCATGCAGTCGGCATGTCGGCTGTGATGGTCGGGCGGCATATCCAGAGCCTGGAGAACACTCTCAACACCAAACTGGTTCAGCGCACCACACGGCGGCAATCGATCACGGCCGAGGGGCAGTTGTTTTATGAAGAGGCCAAACTGGCGCTGGAACAGGTGAAGTACGCGTTCAGCCGGGTCGAAGCGTCGAACCCGGAGCCCAGTGGCCTGTTGCGAATCACCGCGCCGATGAGCCTGGGCGTATCGTTGGTCGGCCCATTGGTGGCGGAGTTCATGCAGCTTTATCCGCAGATCCAGGTTGAGCTGATCCTGAGTAATGAAGTGGTCGATCTGTACGAAACGTCGTTCGACCTGGCTTTCAGGATTTCTGAGCTGATCGGCGTCAATCTGCTGGCCACGCCATTGCCGCCGTATCGCATGGTGATCTGCGCTTCACCCGGCTATCTGCAGAAATGGCAGGAACCCAAGGCCCCCGAAGACCTGCATCGGCATCGGATTCTCACGCATACCTCGTGGAATAACCGGTTTGCCTGGCCACTGCGCAACGGCGCCAGCGAGGTGCCCTGGCCAGAGGGTGCGGTGTTGAAGAGCAATGACGGGCAGGTGTTATTGCAAGCGGCGATGGCTGGGGAGGGGATCTTGATGCAGCCGGACTTTTTAGTAGCGGCGGCGTTGGGCAAGGGTGAGCTGGTGCGGATCATGGAGGACTATGTTCCGCCGCCCAAGCCCGTGCAGATGGTGTATCCGCGGTCGCGGAAGTCGTTGCCCAAGTTGAAGGCGTTTGTGGAGTTTGTGGTGGGGCGGTTGGTGATCTAGGGAATGTGAAGGCGCTTTCGCGAGCAGGCTCGCGAAGAACGATCACTCGGTCTTAAACCAGGTCACGGAATGCCGGAATCCGCCCATTCAGCGAAGGCCGATATTCCCAGGCCAACCCCCCCAGCGCAGACCGGTGCAGCAGAATTTCCCGCAACGTCGCACTGGCAATCCCCAACGCCAACACGTGCCCCGGACACTGATGCCGACCCGCGCCAAAGGTAAAACTGCGACGGTGCGGGCGATCCACCAAAAAAGCATCAGGGCTGTCATTCAGCAGTGGATCGCGATTGGCCGACGCCAACAGCAGCAAAATCACATCGCCCGACTGGAAGTTCACCCCCTCGATTTCACAGGGTGCAGCGACAAACCTCCGGGTATTCTGCACCGACGGGTCAAAACGCTGGATTTCGGCAATCAAATCCTCCACCCGCGTCTCGTGTAGCAATGGATTTCGCATCACCGCCAACAGCGCATTACCGATCAGTCCCGCGGTGGCCTCGAAAGACTGGGAAAACAAGCCGATCAGATTGGCAATCAGCGTTTCGTGGTCACCGCTGAAGCGTCTGCGAATCCCGGCGAGCAGCTCGCTTTTGTTGTCCGGGTCATTCAGCAACTCAACGAAGTAACCCTGTAAATGTTCAGCCGCAGCCTCTGCAGCGTCGAGTTGCGCCTGATTGCTCAGCGGCGACAGGCACGCCACGAACTCCGCCGTCAGCGCACTGATCGTTCGACCCTGAGCCGGGGTGAACCCCAACAACGCCGCCACCACGCACACCGGACCGCGAAACATGGCGTTGTACAAGCCGTCGGCATCCGGCGTGATCAATCGCGCGGCCACCAGCGCATTGACTTCATCCCGATCAATCAACCCCAGCCCCGGCTCAATCGCCGACCTCGGGCAACGCTGCCGTTCGCCTTCATTCATCCGCATCAACTGCCCGAACACCTTGCCCGCCATGCCACCGGCAATCGCCTTGGGCACCGGTTCAGCGCAAGGGCGGACATGGCAATCAGGATGGGCCAGCACGGCGGCGACTGTTCGGGCGCTGCTGGCCACCCACAGGTTCAGTCCGGTGTGAAACATCAGACCTCCTTGGGCACGCAGTTGCGCGTAATAGGGATAAGGGTCGGCATGAGTCGCAGCGATGATCGGGTCCATGGGTCGCAGCCTTGTTCGGGGTGGGGAAAGTGTTGCTACTATCTCCAGTTCCAAAGGCCCTTGATTCGTCCGGGAGCGAAATATGAACGCAGAACAACATGACATCGGCGTCTCTCAGGTCGCGGCCGCCATCGCGGAGCCGGCCCGGACGAAGATCCTCTGTTCGCTGATGGACGGCCACGCCCGCACCAGCACCGAGCTGGCGGCGATTGCCGAAGTCAGCGCCTCCACCGCCAGCGCACACCTGGCCAAGCTCAAGGAGCAGGCGCTGGTGCGGCTGCACGTGCAGGGCCGCCATCGCTATTACAGCCTGGCGGACAAGCGCGTGGCCCAGGCGCTGGAAGCGCTGATGGTGATCGGCCAGAACAGCGCACCGGCGTATAACTCGCGCACGCCGGATCGCCTGCAATTCGCCCGCACCTGCTACGACCACATGGCCGGCACGCTGGCGGTGTTGCTGCATGACCGGATGCTGGAAAAAGGCTGGTTGCTGGAAACCGATGAGCAGGCGTATCGGCTGAGTGACAGCGGCGAGGCGCTGTTTGAAGGATTGGGTATTGAAGTCAAGGACCTGAGCACGCTGCGCCGCCGTTTCGCCTGCCCGTGTCTGGACTGGAGCATGCGTCGGCCACACCTTGGCGGCTCGCTGGGAGCTGCGTTGCTGCAATCGGCGATCAAGCGCCAATGGGTGACGCAGGATCTGGACAGTCGGGCGCTGACGTTGACGGCGGTAGGGCGCAAGGCACTTGGCGTGCAGTTCGATCTTGTGCTGCCGTCTTCAAGTGGATCTACGGTTTCTATTGATAAAAAACATCAGGATATCGCTGTTAGTCATTGATTAATAAAACTGGCTGTTGCTGGCTCCAGGCGAAAAAAAGCCCGGTTATCCAATCGATAACCGGGCTTTTTTGCTCAAGCTCAAGCGAACAGCAGCGTCAGATCAAACCTTGACGATCCAGCCCGCTGGCGCTTCGATGTCGCCCGTTTGTACACCGGTCAGCTCCTTGTAGAGCTTCTGGGTAACCGGGCCGACTTCGGTTTCGCTGTGGAACACGTGCAGGTGGTCGTTGTAGCTGATGCCACCGATCGGGGTGATCACGGCCGCAGTACCGCAAGCGCCGGCTTCCTTGAAGTCGGAGAGCTTGTCGATGAACACATCGCCTTCAACCACTTCCAGGCCCAGACGCGATTTGGCCAGTTCGATCAACGACAGGCGGGTGATGCCTGGCAGGACCGACGGCGAGTTCGGCGTGACGAACTTGTTGTCGTGGGTGATCCCGAAGAAGTTGGCCGAGCCGACTTCTTCGATTTTGGTGTGGGTCATCGGGTCCAGGTAGATGGCGTCGGCAAAGTGCGCCTTCTTGGCCTGGGAACCTGGCATCAGGCTGGCGGCGTAGTTGCCACCGACCTTGGCTGCGCCGGTGCCCTGTGGGGCGGCACGGTCGTAGCTGGAGATCAGGAAGTTGTGCGGGGTCAGGCCGCCCTTGAAATAGGCGCCAACCGGGATGCAGAAAATCGAGAAGATGAATTCCGGTGCGGTACGCACGCCGATGTTGTCACCCACGCCGATCACGAACGGACGCAGGTACAGCGCGCCGCCAGTGCCGTAAGGCGGGATGAAACGCTCGTTGGCGCGGACCACTTCCTTGCAGGCTTCGATGAACTGTTCGGTGGACACCTGTGGCATCAGCAGACGGGCGCAGCTGCGTTGCATGCGTGCGGCGTTCTGATCCGGGCGGAACAGGTTGATCGAACCGTCCTTGCAACGATAGGCCTTCAGGCCCTCGAAGCATTGCTGGCCATAGTGAAGGGCAGTCGAGCCTTCGCTGATGTGCAGCACATTGTCTTCGGTCAGGGTGCCTTTGTCCCACTCGCCATTACGCCAGTGCGATAGATAGCGCTTGTCTGTCTTGATGTAGTCAAAACCCAACTTGTCCCAATTGATGCTTTCGTTACCCATGACACCCTCTATCACTGAACAACCGTCGAAACGGTTCAAGGCTTCTGACGTTTTTTGGATGGGGACAACAATACTTCATTCCGGGCCTGTTTCGCAGCCCGGAATGCGATCTCTCTCGCACTAATCGTTCCCACGCAGAGCGTGGGAACGATCAGTTAGAGATGCAGCGCGTGACCCAAGGCCCGCAGCGCGGCTTCCTGTACCGCTTCACCCAGTGTCGGGTGCGCGTGGATGGTGCCGGCGATGTCTTCCAGTCGAGCGCCCATTTCCAGGCTCTGGCCGAAAGCGGTCGACAACTCCGAAACGCCGACCCCGACCGCCTGCCAACCGACAATCACATGATTGTCACGGCGCGCCACGACACGCACGAAGCCGCTTTTGGATTCCAGCGTCATCGCCCGGCCATTGGCCGCGAACGGGAAGCTCGACACGATGCAGTCCAGCCCCGCAGCCTTGGCCTCGTCCGGGGTTTTGCCGACCACCACCAGTTCCGGGTCGGTAAAACACACGGCGGCGATGGCGGTCGGGTTGAACTCGCGGTGTAAACCGCTGATCAGTTCAGCGACCATTTCGCCCTGGGCCATGGCTCGGTGCGCGAGCATCGGTTCGCCGCTCAGGTCGCCGATGGCATACACGTTACGCATGCTGGTCTGGCAACGGCTGTCGATCTTGATCGACGAGCCGTTCATGTCCAGGTTCAGCGCTTCGAGGTTCCAGCCCTGGGTGTTGGGTTTGCGACCGACGGCCACCAGCACCTGATCCGTTTCCAGGTTCAGCGTCTCGCCGCCCGGCTCCAGAACTTGCAGGGTATTACTAGCAGTATCAAAGCCTTGCACGCTGTGCTTCAAGTAAAGCTTTACGCCAAGTTTCTTCAGTTCGTCGTGTACCGGCTGCGTCAGTTCGGCGTCGTAGGCCGGCAGGATGCGCTCCTGTGCCTCGACCACGCTGACGTCAGCGCCAAGCTTGCGATAGGCAATCCCCAGTTCCAGACCGATGTACCCACCACCGACCACGGTCAGCCGCTTCGGCACGGAGGTCGGTGCCAGAGCTTCAGTGGAGGAGATGATCGGGCCGCCAATCGGCAGCATCGGCAGGTTCACGCTTTTCGATCCGGTGGCCAGCACCAGGTGCTCGCACTGAATGCGTGTGTCACCGACGTCAACGGTTTTGCCGTCGACGACCTTGGCCCAGCCTTGAATGACTTGAACCTTGTTCTTCTTCAGCAATGCCGCGACGCCAGTGGTCAGGCGATCAACGATGCCGTCCTTCCACTCGACGCTCTTGCTGATGTCGAGGGTTGGCGCCGAAACGCTGATGCCCAAGGCCGAATGCTGGCTGTGATGTTGCGTCTGGTGAAACTGCTCGGCCACGTGAATCAGCGCTTTCGACGGAATGCAGCCGATGTTCAGGCAGGTGCCGCCGATGGATTCGCCTTCTACCAAAATGGTGGAAATGCCCAGTTGACCGGCACGGATCGCCGTCACGTAACCGCCAGGGCCGCCGCCGATGATCAACAGTGTGGTGTTCAAAGATTGCATGACCTTACTCCACAAACAAGGTGGCGGGTTGTTCGAGCAGGCCACGAACGGCCTGGATGAATTGCGCCGCGTCCATGCCATCGACCACACGGTGATCGAAGGAGCTGGAGAGGTTCATCATCTTGCGAATCACGATCTGGCCTTTGACCACCATCGGACGTTCGACGATTTTGTTGACGCCGACAATCGCCACTTCCGGCAGATTCAGCACCGGGGTGCTGACGATGCCGCCCAAGGCGCCGAGGCTGGTCAGGGTGATGCTCGAACCGGACAATTCGTCGCGGCTGGCCTTGCCGTTGCGTGCAGCGCTGGCCAAACGGGAGATTTCCGCCGCGTTGTCCCACAGGCTGCGGGCTTCGGCATGACGCACCACCGGCACCATCAAACCGATGTCGGCCTGGGTGGCGATGCCCACATGCACCGCGCCGAGGCGGGTGATGACCTGGGCTTCGTCGTCGTAACGGGCGTTGATCTGCGGGAAATCACGCAGGGCGACGACCAGGGCACGGACGAGGAACGGCAGCAAGGTCAGCTTGCCACGGGTGGCGCCGTGTTTTTCGTTCAGGTGCGCGCGCAGTTCCTCGACGGCTGTTACGTCGATTTCTTCGACATAACTGAAGTGGGCGGCACGCTGGGTGGCGTCCTGCATGCGCTGGGCGATCTTGCGGCGCATGCCGATGACCGGGATTTGCTCTTCGTCGTCACGCTGGGCGTAAGCGGAGGATACAGTCGAGGCACTCGACTGACCTTGCGCCAGATAGGCGTCCAGGTCTTCGTGCAGCACGCGACCGGCAGGGCCGCTGCCACGCACCAGGCGCAATTGAATGCCAAGGTCCAGTGCGTGTTTGCGCACGGCCGGGGACGCCAATGGCCGATCGTTGGCCTCGCGAGCCACCATCGGGCCTTGGCAAACGGCCGCTCGCGGCACGGCAGCAGCGACCGGTTTGCTTTCAACAACGGCTGCAACTTTAGGTGCTGCAACCGGCGCTTCTTTAACGGGAGCAGGCTGCGCCGACTCTTTAACGTTGCCCGCGCCTTCCACTTCAATGCTGATCAGGATGCTGCCCACCGCCATGACTTCACCGGGCACACCGCCCAGCGCGATCACTTTGCCGTGGACCGGCGAAGGGATGTCGACCATCGCCTTGTCGGTCATCACATCGGCCAGCACCTGATCTTCGACGACCATGTCGCCAACCTTGACGTGCCACACCGACAATTCAACTTCTGCAATGCCTTCACCAATGTCCGGCATTTTAATAACGTGCGTGCCCATTCAGACCTCCATAACCCGATGCAAAGCCGCGCCCACTCGGGACGGACCAGGGAAATACGCCCACTCTTGTGCGTGCGGGTAGGGAGTGTCCCAGCCGGTGACGCGCTCGATAGGCGCTTCCAGGTAGTGGAAGCAGTGCTCTTGCACCAGGGCGACCAGTTCGGCGCCGAAGCCGCACGTACGGGTCGCTTCGTGAACGATCACGCAACGGCCGGTTTTCTTCACTGATTTGACGATGGTTTCCAGGTCCAGCGGCCACAGGCTGCGCAGGTCGATGACTTCAGCGTCGATGCCGGTTTCTTCAGCCGCCACTTGCGACACGTAAACGGTGGTGCCGTAGGTCAGGATGGTCACGTCCTTGCCCGGACGGGTGATGGCGGCGACGTCCAGCGGCACGGTGTAGTAACCGTCCGGCACTTGAGCGGCCGGGTGTTTCGACCACGGCGTTACCGGACGTTCGTGGTGACCGTCAAACGGGCCGTTGTACAGGCGTTTTGGCTCAAGGAAGATCACCGGGTCATCGTTTTCGATGGAGGCAATCAGCAGGCCTTTGGCGTCGTACGGGTTGGACGGCATGACCGTGCGCAGACCGCAGACCTGGGTGAACATCGCCTCGATGCTCTGGCTGTGGGTCTGGCCGCCATAGATGCCGCCACCGCAAGGCATGCGCAGGGTCATCGGGGCGGTGAATTCGCCAGCCGAGCGATAACGCAGGCGGGCGGCTTCGGAAATGATCTGGTCTGACGCCGGGTACACGTAGTCGGCGAACTGGATCTCGGCGACCGGGCGCAGACCGTAGGCGCCCATGCCCACGGCGACACCGACGATGCCGCTTTCGGAGATCGGCGCGTCGAACACGCGGGAGGTGCCGTACTTGGTCTGCAGGCCTTCGGTGCAACGGAACACGCCGCCGAAGTAGCCCACGTCCTGGCCGAACACCACGACGTTGTCGTCACGCTCAAGCATCACATCCATGGCCGAGCGCAGGGCCTGGATCATGGTCATGGTGGTCGTGGTCATGGCGGTTTCCAGCTCGATATTGTTGTTGTGGTCGTTCATGTCAGATCCCCAACTCTTGACGCTGGCGCTTCAAGTGCTCCGGCATCTCTTTGTAGACGTCTTCGAACATGGTCGCGGCGCTTGGAATCTGGCCGCCGGCGAGGGTGCCGTACTGTTCGGCTTCTTTCTGCGCGGCGATGACTTCGGCTTCCAGTTCAGCGCTGACGGCGGTGTGTTCCTCTTCGGACCAGTGACCGATCTTGATCAGGTGCTGCTTGAGGCGTGCAATCGGGTCGCCCAACGGGAAATAGCTCCAGTCGTCGGCAGGACGGTACTTGGACGGATCGTCGGAGGTGGAGTGTGGGCCGGCGCGGTAGGTGACCCATTCGATCATGGTCGGGCCGAGGTTGCGGCGCGCACGTTCGGCGGCCCAGGCAGAGGCGGCGTAGACCGCGACGAAATCATTGCCGTCGACCCGCAGGGAGGCAATGCCGCAGCCGACGCCACGGCCGGCAAACGTGGTGGCTTCACCGCCGGCGATGGCCTGGAAGGTGGAGATCGCCCACTGGTTGTTGACCACGTTGAGGATCACCGGCGCACGGTAAACGTGGGCAAAGGTGAGGGCGGTGTGGAAGTCGGATTCAGCGGTGGCTCCGTCGCCGATCCAGGCCGAGGCGATTTTGGTGTCGCCCTTGATCGCCGAGGCCATGCCCCAGCCTACTGCCTGGACGAACTGGGTCGCGAGGTTGCCGGAAATGGTGAAGAAGCCATAGTCTTTGACCGAGTACATGATCGGCAGCTGACGTCCCTTGAGCGGATCGCGCTCGTTGGACAGCAGTTGGCAGATCAGGTCGACCAGCGGTACTTCGCGCGCCATCAGGATGCTTTGCTGGCGGTACGTCGGGAAGCACATGTCATCGACGTTCAAGGCCAGGGCCTGGCCGCTGCCGATGGCTTCTTCGCCAAGGCTCTGCATGTAGAAAGACATTTTTTTCTGACGCTGGGCGACCACCATGCGGTTATCGTAGATCCGCGTCTTGAGCATGGCGCGCATGCCTTTGCGCAGGATCTCGACCGGTACGCCTTCCGCCCACGGACCGAGGGCATTGCCCTGGTCGTCGAGCACGCGAATCAGGCCCTTGGCCAGATCAGCCGTGTCGGCCGGTTCAACGTCGATGGAAGGTTTGCGCACCGTGCCCGCGTCGGTCAGACGCAGGTAGGAGAAGTCGGTTTTGCAGCCAGGACGGCCCGATGGTTCGGGAACGTGCAGGTGCAGCGGTTCGTACGCTTGGTTCATGGCTTCTACGCTCGATCTTGTGAATTTCTTGTAGTGAGCTGACCGTCATTCTTCTGTGGAAGAAATCTTGTCCTACAACAATCATAGGCCCGGCGAAGAAGAATATTTATCTCTGTTTCGTTGCGCTGGTGGTCATTTGAGGATAAAAAATCTGCATAAACACAAAAAACAGGTGGTTTTGTCTCATGCGCAAACTGGACCGTACCGATATCGGCATTTTGAACAGCCTTCAGGAGAACGCGCGCATCACCAACGCCGACCTCGCACGCTCGGTCAACCTGTCGCCGACGCCGTGCTTCAACCGGGTCAAGGCGATGGAAGAATTGGGGCTGATTCGTGAACAAGTGACGCTGCTGGACGCTGATCTGCTGGGGCTGCACGTGAATGTGTTCATTCATGTGAGCCTGGAAAAACAGGTGGAGGAGGCATTGCAGCATTTCGAGGAGGCGATCTCGGATCGCCCGGAAGTGATGGAGTGCTATTTGATGGCCGGTGACCCGGATTATTTGATTCGGGTATTGGTGCCGACCATTCAGTCGCTGGAACGCTTCATGATGGACTTCCTCACCAAAGTCCCCGGCGTGGCGAACATCCGCTCAAGCTTTGCGCTCAAGCAAGTGCGGTACAAGACCGCACTGCCATTGCCGGCCAATGGCTTGACCCTCGTCAGCTAAGCGAAACCCCTGTGGGAGCGAGCAAGCTCGCTTCCACAGGTTTTGCGTTTACAGCTTATTTATGGGGATTTTCAAGTAGGTCACGCCGTTACTCTCCGCCGGTGGCAAATTTCCGGCGCGCACATTCACCTGAATCGCTGGCAACAACAGGTTTGGCATGCCCAACCCGGCATCACGTCGGGTGCGCATGTCGACAAATGCCGCCTCATCAACGCCGTCATGCACGTGAATGTTGCTTCGGCGTTGTTCGCCGACGGTCGACATGCACCGGGATTCCCGGCCTTCAGGCGGGTAATCGTGGCAGACGTACAAACTCACACTGGCCGGGAACGCCAGCAGTTTGCGAATCGAGGCAAACAACTGATTGGCGTTGCCGCCCGGAAAATCGCAACGCGCGGTGCCCACATCAGGCATGAACAGCGTGTCGCCCACCAAAATCTGCTCACCGTCAATCAGGTAGGCCATGTCCGCCGGCGTGTGGCCGGGCACATGCAGGGCGGTGGCCTTGAGATTGCCGATCATGAATGACTCGTCCGGTGCGAACAGATGATCGAACTGCGAACCGTCAACGCGAAATTCCGGCTCAAGGTTGAACAAGCTTTTGAACACCCCCTGAACCTTGCTGATTGACTGCCCGATCGCGATCTTGCCACCCAGCTCGCGGCGCAGATAAGGCGCGGCAGACAAGTGATCGGCATGGGCATGGGTTTCCAGCAGCCATTGCACCTGCAACTGATGTTGGCGAACAAAGGCGATGATTTTGTCGGGCTGAACGGTGCCCGTTCTGCCGGCCGCCGGATCGTAGTCGAGCACCGGGTCGACGATGGCGCACTGGCCGCCATCGACTTCGTAGATCACGTAGCTGTAGGTCGACGAGGCAGGGTCGAGGAAAGCTTCAATCAAGGCAGGCATGGTGAATATTTCTATCTGAACAAGCACTGAGGGTAGATTCATTCCCCCTGCATTGGCCAGCACCGCATCAATTCATTTGATGAAAAAATCTGCGCGGGCTCTATCCTGTCACTCATCGATACCGGGCGTTCCCGGCCTTTTTGTGCAGATCACGAGTGCTTTATGTTGCTGGCGAGTTTTTTTGGGGTGGTCATGGGCCTGGTCCTCGGGTTGACCGGGGCCGGTGGTGGAATTCTTGCAGTGCCGGCCCTGGTGTTGGGGCTGGGTTTGACCATGACTCAGGCGGCGCCCGTCGCCTTGTTTGCGGTCGGGAGTGCGGCGGCGGTCGGGGCGATTGACGGCTTGCGGCATGGCTTGGTGCGGTATCGCGCGGCGCTGTTGATCGCGCTGCTCGGCGCGGTGTTTTCGCCGGTGGGCATTTACTTTGCCCATCAGTTGCCGGAAAAAATTCTGATGATTCTGTTCAGCCTGCTGATGGTCATGGTTGCCTGGCGGATGCTGCGCCGCGAGCGTCAGGAAGAGGGGCCGAACGATCACGGTCACGCCAACTGGGGGCAGAAGAACTGCATGCTCGATCAACAGACCGGGCGTTTTTCCTGGACCGCCAAATGCACCGCGACGCTGGCGGCACTCGGCGCGGTGACGGGGGTGGTGTCCGGGTTGCTGGGCGTGGGCGGCGGTTTTCTGATTGTCCCGGCGTTCAAGCAACTGACCGATGTGCAGATGCGCGGGATCGTCGCCACGTCCTTGATGGTGATCAGCCTGATTTCCGCGATCGGCGTGGTCGGCGCGTTTCACGCCGGTGTGCGCATCGACAGCCTCGGTGCCAGTTTCATCGTTGCCAGCATTGTCGGCATGATCATTGGCCGCAAGCTGTGCGCGCACGTGCCCGCGCGAGCGTTGCAAATCGGCTTTGCCAGCGTCTGCCTTGTGATTGCCGCTTATATGCTGTTCAGGGCTGGCGTCTAACCGCTCTCATCCCATCGAAGCACCTGACTGCTACCCAAGTAGCATTCGTTGCACGCCACGGGTTTCGTAAACTCCCTGCTCAACCATACGCACCTGCGGGAGGCGACGATGCAGCAGGTCCAGGGTGAAGGTGTCGTCAGCGCAATGTCCCAGGCCACCGATGCCCGGCAGGTGGCGCAAGAACTGGCGCGTCAATTGCTGCATCCGCATCTGGGCTTCGTGCTCTTTTTCTGTTCCGCCGAGTATGACTTGCAGGCACTGGGGCAAGCCCTGCAAGACAGTTTCGGGGGGATTCGCCTGGTGGGTTGCACCAGCGCCGGGGAAATCACCCCGTTGGGCTATGGACGCAATTGCGTGACGGCGGTGGGGTTCGATCACCGGCACTTCTCCATTGCGCTCGAGTTGATCGACGAGATGGAGCGCTTCAGCCTGATCGATGCGCAGCAGATGGTCGAGCGCCTGGTCCGCAGCTGTCGCAGTAACACCCTGGCACCGATCAAGGGCAACAGCTTTGCCCTGACCCTGCTCGATGGGTTGTCCAGCCGTGAAGAAATGGTCCTCGCGGCCTTGAGTGCCGCATTGGGCGACATTCCGCATTTCGGTGGTTCCGCTGGCGACGATAATTACCTGACCCACACCCATGTCTACTTCGACGGCGAGTTCCACAGCGGCGCGGCGGTCGTCGTGCTGGTCAATACCTGGCTGGATTTCGAAGTGTTCACCACCCACCACATGCTGCCCCGGGCCGAAAAACTGGTAGTTACCGGGGCCGACAGCGCCTCGCGCCGTGTTTATGAACTCAATGCGGAACCCGCCGCCGCCGAGTACGCGCGGCTCATCGGCGTGCCGGTGAATGAACTGGATCACCGGATTTTCGCCGCGCACCCGTTGGCCGTGAGGATCAACGAACAGTATTACGTGCGGGCCATCCAGCAGGTGCACGCGGACCTGAGCCTGAGTTTTTACTGCGCCGTGGAGAATGGCATCGTGCTCACCGCCATGACGCCGGGCCCGATGCTGCCGAACCTGAAAAGCCTGTTCGAAGGATTGGAAGAACGCTTGGGTGAGCTGTTGCTGACCATCGGTTGCGACTGTTTTCTCCGGCGTCTGGAGCTGGAGGACGACGGCAGTCTCGACGAGATCGGGACGTTTTTGCGCGAGCAACGGGTGATGGGTTTCAACACCTACGGAGAACAGTTCAATGGCATGCACATCAACCAGACCTTCACCGGCGTTGCCATTGCCCGCGGCCGTGCCCCAGGACATCGCTGAGTTGCAGGCCGAACTGGCCAGCCTGCGCCACGACAACCACAAGCTGCAGCGCATCAACGCGGCGCTGATCGAGCGTATCGAGTCGGGCATCACCCGGGGCAATGACCCGTACGCGGCGTTTCAGCATTCGGTGGTGCTGGCCGAGCAGGTCCGTGAGCGCACCGATGCCTTGAACCAGGCCATGGCCGAACTCAAGGCCGGCAACCATTTGCTCAGCGAGGCGCGCCTGCGCGCCGAGACCGCGCATCGACACCTGATCGATGCCATCGAGAGCATTTCCGATGCCTTCGTATTGTTCGACGCCGAGCAGCGCATCGTCTTGTTCAACAGTCGCTTCAAGGCGTTCTGGCGCAATAGCCGGGTGCGGATCAACGCGGGCATGCGCCTGGCCGAGGTCAAGCGCCTGATGATGAGCAATGGGCTGTTCACCGAAGAACCGCGCGGGCATGCCGACGAGAGTCTGCTGTATCGCTTGCAGAACGGGCGTTGGCTGCAAGTCAGCGAGCGGCCGACCCAGGAAGGTGGGCGGGTGATTCTGTTCACCGACATTACCGAGGTCAAGCTCAGTGAAACCGTACGCCGCGAACAGGCTGTGGCGCAGAAGTCGCATTTGTTACAGCGGGCGGTCGATAACCTGTCCCAAGGCGTGGCAATGGTCAACGCCGAGGGCATTCTGGAATTGTGGAACCGGCGTTTTCTCGAATTGAGCGGGTTGGCGCCCGTCGCGGCCCATCGACCGTTTGCTGAAGTGATGGTGGACAGCGAATTGAACCTGCTGACCCCGGCCAGTCACGATGGCAATGGGCGGCCAGTACAGGAATGCGAGCAACGCCTCGATGACGGACGAGTCCTGGAAATCCGCACGCACCCGTTGCCGACTGGCGGTTTCGTCAACACCTTCACTGACATCACCGAACGCTACCAGCACGCCCAGACGCTGAGTGAAAGCGAGCGCTGGATTCGCCTGATCACCGACCACGTGCCGGCGTTGATTGCCTATCTCAATGCCGATCTGGTGTACGAGTTCACCAACAAAGTCTATGAGCAATGGTATTGCTGGCCCCGAGGCGTGATGCTCGGCCAAAGCCTGCGCGAAGTGCACAGCGAACAGCACTACCAGCGTCTGGAGTCTTACGTGGCAAGAGCGCTGGCCGGCGAGAGCGTCACGTTCGAGTTTGCCGAGACCAACGTCAATAATCAGGAGCGCTACATGCTGCGCTCCTACGTGCCCAATCGCCTGGCCACTGGGGAAGTGGTGGGGATTTTCGTGTTGATCCGCGACATCACCGAGCGTCGCCGCACTGCCGAGGCGCTGCATCAGGCCTATCAGAACCTTGAGCTGCGGGTGCGTGAACGCACGGCGGAGTTGACCACGCTCAATGATCAGTTGTTGCGTGAAATCGAAGAGCGCCGCCAGGTGGAGTCACGGTTGCGCGAGGCCAAGCTCGAAGCCGAGCACGCCAATTTGTCCAAGACCAAGTTTCTGGCGGCCGTCAGCCACGATTTGCTGCAACCGCTGAACGCCGCCCGCTTGTTTACCAGTGCGTTGCTGGAGCGACGTGAACCGGTCTGCAACGAGATTCTGGTGCGTAATGTCAGTAATTCCCTGGAGGATGTGGAGAACCTGCTGGGCACGCTGGTGGACATTTCCAAGCTCGATGCCGGGGTCATCAAAGCCGATGTCGCGCCGTTCGCCCTGAGCGAACTGCTGGAAAATCTCGCGGCTGAATACACCCAAGTGGCACGCAGTGAGGGCCTGGAGCTGCATTTTATTGCCTGTTCGGCGCTGGTGCGCAGTGACATCCAGTTGCTGGCGCGCATCCTGCGTAACCTGTTGAGCAACGCGATTCGCTACACCTACAGTGGCCGGGTGGTACTCGGGTGCCGTCGCCTGCATCAGCGGTTGTTGATCCAGGTCTGGGACACCGGCATGGGCATCGCCGACAATCGCCTGGAAGAGATTTTCCAGGAGTTCAAGCGCGGGGACGTACAGCGTCCGGACCAGGATCGCGGTCTGGGGTTGGGCCTGGCCATTGTCGAGAAAATCGCCGGCATCCTTGGGCATCGGATTCATGTGCGCTCATGGCCGGGGAAGGGCTCGATGTTCTCGGTCGAAGTGCCGTTGAGCGCAACGGCCCCCAAGCCGTTGCCGGCCTTGCAGATGAGCGCGCCGATGCTTGAACGCCTGCGCGGGGCAAGGGTGTGGGTGCTGGACAACGACGCCACCATTTGCGCCGGCATGCGCACTTTGCTCGAAGGCTGGGGCTGTCGGGTGGTGACGGCGCTATCGGAAGAGGACCTGGCGCGAAAAGTGGACAACTACCACGCGGAGGTTGACCTGTTGATCGCCGATTACCATCTGGACAACGATCAGAACGGCGTGGACGCCGTGGCCCGGATCAATGCCTGTCGTACGTCACCTATCCCGGCCATGATGATCACCGCCAACTACAGCAACGAACTCAAACAGCAGATCCGCGAACTGGGCCACACCCTGATGCATAAACCGGTACGGCCGATGAAGCTGAAGACGGCGATGAGTCATTTGCTCACACGACCTTGACTTCACTGTTGTTAGTACTGGCCTCTTCGCGGTCCCCCTGACTCAACGCCGCATATAAGACCCGAAATCAATATCCCCGGCACTCAGGATCGCCTGCACCCGATTGTGCACATTGAGCTTGCGCAGGATCGCCGAAACGTGAGCCTTGACGGTGGTCTCGGCGATTTCCAGGGTGTAGGCGATCTGTTTGTTCGACTCGCCCTTGGTCATGCGTTCAAGCACCTGCAATTGCTTGCGGGTCAGGGCCTGGAGCAATTCAGGGGGAAAGCTCGGCGTATCGTTCATCCGGCGAGGGGTGTTGGTTCGGGTGGTGCGGATGATGTCCGGCGGCAAGTACACGTTGCCGTTGAGAATTTGCTGGATGGCTTCGGTCATTTGCGTGCGCGGCGACGACTTGGTGATGAAACCCACCGCGCCGTAGGTAATGGCTTGCAGGACGATCTGTTTGTCCTGCTCGGCCGAGACGATCACCACCGGAATGGTCGGGGCTTCATTGCGCAGGTTGATCAAGCCATTGAGCCCATGCATGCCGGGCATGTTCAGGTCGAGCAGGATCAGGTCCAGGTCGTCGTGTTCCTGGGTCAGGACCAGGGCACTGTCGAGGTCGGCGGTTTCCATGACTTCGGAGCCCGGGAAACCGTCACTGATGACGTTATGAATCGCTTCGCGAAACAGCGGGTGATCGTCGGCAATCAGAATTTTGTACATAGCCTTTCACCTCATTATTTTGATTAGGGTGTGGCAACAACACGCCAGCGTAAAGATCAGGGGAAAGGCTCGGGACGGGCCGGTGTCACGGCATGCCCGGCCGCTTGCCAGGCATCGAGGCCGTCGCGATACCAATACAGTGTTTTATAGCCCATGGCGGACGCTCGTTTGACGGCGTTCCAGCTAAGCCAGCAGTCGGCGCGGCAATAAAAGACCAGCGGTCGTGCCGGGTCCCCGGCGGTCAATGCCTTGAGGTTACGCGCAAAATAGCCTTGCCAGTCGGGCGTCAGGTCACCGTCGCCGGTATTGGCCAGCCAGTGGCTGCCGGGCAGGTTTTCATGGGGTTGGTCTTCGATGAATTGGCCTTGCAGCCATTGGCGGCGGTAGACATCGATCAGCACCGGTGGCGGCGTTTGACTGAGCAGTGTTTGCAAAGCCGGGGTGTCAACGATGGTCGCGCCTTGCAGGCTGTCCGGCGTCGGGCTGCGGTACAGGTTGATGCGATAGCCGTCTGCGGAAAACAGCGGCGATTCGGCGTGCGCAGCACTCAGCACCAGGCAGAGCGGCAGCGCAGCGAAAGCAGGGCGCAACAGACAACGTCGGGCACGCGGCATGGGTTCGATCCCTATAGTTATGGACCTATTACAGGCCAGGCGGGACGCTTTGGGAATGCGACGATAGACAGGGAAACCAGTACTAAAGTAGTAATTATTGATGGAAATCCTTTGTGGGGTCAGTTGGATTTACGCAGAGCTGCATGCTGAGGATTGAAGGTCAGTACGGCGAGTAGCGCGAACAACACGGTCAACCCGGCACACACCGCCAGCGCCAGCGGATTGAAGCGTTCATAAAGGGCGAACCGCACCAGCTCCACCGCATGGGTGAACGGGTTCACCGCGCACAGCCAGTACAACCATTCACTGGCTTCACGCATTTTCCACAGCGGATACAGCGCCGAGGACAGGAAAAACAGCGGAAAGATCACGAAATTCATGACCCCGGCAAAGTTCTCCAGCTGCCGAATGGCGTTCGACAGCAACAGGCCCAACGCGCTGAGCATTAACGCCACCAACAGTAACGCCGGCAGCGCGATCAATAACCCCATGGCCGGCGGTTGCACGCCATAGAGCCAGGCGATCGCCAGAAAGGCATACACCTGCAACAGGGAAATCAGCGACGTGGCCAGCAACTTGCTGCACAGCAGAAAGGTCCGGGGCAGGGGGCTGGTCAGCAGCACGCGCATGCTGCCCATCTCGCGGTCGTAGACCATCGACAATGAGCCTTGCATGCCATTGAACAGCAGGATCATGCAGGCAAGGCCCGGGATGATGTAGACCTCGTAAGGAATGTAGGTGTCGTAAGGTTCGATAATGGCGATCCCCAAGGCTGCCCGGAAACCGGCCGCGAACACCAGCAGCCATAACAGCGGTCGCACCAGGGCACTGAGAAACCGCGTGCGTTGCAACACAAACCGCAGCCATTCGCGCAGTACGATTCCGCTGAAGCAATGCCAGTACGCATTCATCGCGCCGCTCCTGAAGTGGTCAGGTGAGTGAAGGCCGAACCCAGATCACCGCCATGTTCCAGGCTCAGCGCATCGGCCTGTCCACTGGCGACCAGCCGACCTTGATGGAGGATCAGCAAATCGTCGCTGGACTGCACTTCGTCGAGCAAATGCGTGGTCCAGAGCACGCTGATGGCGTGTTCGCTACACAAAGTGCGCAAGTGTTGATTGAGCGCCAGGCGACTGGCGGGATCGAGGCCGACACTGGCTTCGTCAAGCAGCAACAGGCGCGGCTCATGCAGCAGGGCGCGGGCGATTTCCACCCGGCGGCGGTGGCCGCCATTGAGTTCGCGCACCCGTTCGCGGCGGCGTTCGGTCAGGGCTTGACGGGCCAGCTCGGCGTCAATCCGGACACCGCTCTGGCGCCGGGACAGACCATGCAGCGCGGCGTGATACCGCAGGTTCTGCTCGACGCTGAGGTCCAGGTCCAGGGTGCTTTGCTGGAACACTACGCCCAACTGCCTGAGCGCCGGGCGTGGCGCATCGCGCAATGAACAGCCGCCGACCCGAATGTCGCCGTGCTGAAGATCATACAGCCGGGTCAACAGGGCGATCAGCGTCGATTTGCCGGCGCCATTGGGCCCCAACAACGCAGCGAAACGCCCCGGGGCCAACTCGAAGTTCACGTGGCGCAAGGCTTCCCGAGCCCCATAGGCAAAACTCAGGTCGCTGACTTCCAGGGCGTTCATGGCGTCACCACCACGCCCCACGGGTAGCGCCCGACTTTCACCGATTTGCTCACCTTGAGGCTGTCGACATCAATCACCGACACGTCACCGCTGACGCCGTTGGTGGCGAGCAGTTGCTTTTGATCGGGGGTGAACGCCAGCTGCCAGACCCGACGTCCGACCAGCAGATAGTCGAGAATCTCGAACGTCCTGGCATCGATCACCGCCACATGATTGGCCGGGCCCAGTGCAACGAAAGCGTACTTGCCGTCGGCGCTGAGCTTGATGCCCACGGGCTGGACCTTGTCCGGGTGTACGCCTTTGATCTGGAAGTTCAGGGTCTTGAGGATCTTGCGGCCGGCGACGTCGAGAATGGTCACCGTGCCGCCGATTTCCGCTGACGCCCAGAGCTGTGAACCGTCTTGATTGAATTCGACAAAGCGTGGCCGCTGGTCCACCAACGTGCTGTCGGCCAGGGTCTGGGTGCTGGTGTCGATCCAGTGCAGCATGTTCGTGGTTTCGCTGGTGTTCACGGCCCACTTGCCATCGGGACTGACGGCCATGCCTTCGGGCTCGACGCCGACGTTGATCTGGCTCAGCACTTTGGAGGTTTCTGTGTCGATCACCGTGACCAGCGCATCGTCTTCGTTGGAGACGTACAGCCAGCGGTTGTTGGGGTGCAGGGCGAATTGCTCGGGGTCTTTGCCCGAGGGCAGTTCCTTGATGATCTTGCGCGTGGCCACGTCCATCACCTGGACCCGGTCGGAATCGCTGGCGCAGATGTACAGCAGCTTGTTGTCGTGGGACAGCAACAGGCCGCGTGGGCGCTGGCCGACGGGCAGGGTGTCGGTGACTTGCAGGGTCTGCATGTCGATCAGGCTCAGGCTGTTGTCCTTTTCGTTGGAGACCCACGCGGTGCTGGCCGCGGCATACCCGGAGGCGAACAGCAGGGCCCCGGAAAGCAGGGAGCGGCAGAGCAGGGTGCGGCGCATGGCGGATTCCTTTTTGTTGTCGTTCTTGTGGAAAACTGGATCAGGGAAAGCGGCAGCTGACCTCGGGTTTGTCGTAACCCAGGCTGTCCATTTCGTTGAAGGGATGCAGAAAGCCGTCCTGCGGCGACGTGCTGACCAGGGCGCGGGGCTGGACGATGGGAATCGGTTGGCGCAACTGGCCGTTCCACGGGCGATAACTGAGCTTGCGTCCCTTGAAACCGTCCAGCGGCAGTTGATCGCTGATTTCCAGTTGACGGATCGCCATCGGCTCGGTCTGGCGCAGTTTGCTCACCGCGCTGGCGATACTGCGCACGGCCATCCAGGCAGCGAAATCGCGGTCGTTCATCCAGCGGCCGGTCAGGGCTTCAAAACGCTTTTGCAACTGCGCGGCGCCGTAGGTTTCCACGGTTTTGTGCCAACCCACCGGAGTCAGCCCTTGCGTGCCGGCGACGGGGCGCGGGTACCAGGTCTGGTAGGGCACGTACTCGCCGAAGTCGCCGCGCTCATCGGCCACCAGCACCACGTCATATTCGGCGGTCTGGGTGAACAGCGGCATGTCCGCCTGGGCACTGCGACGTTGGTCGTTATCAAAGCTCCAGGCCTTCTCCGCCACCAGTTGCAGGCCGAAGCGTTTGGCCGCGCGGCGCAGGGCGGCGGCGTAGGCTTGATCGTCGGCAGTCGGGCCAACGATCAGCAGCGCGCGTTGCCATTTGCGCACCACCAGAAATTGCGCCAGCGCATCGGCGAGCATCGCGCGACTCGGCAGGGTGTGCAGCACGTTCGACAGGCAATCGGTGCTGCGCAAGCGGTCGTCGGGACTGCCGGCGTTGAATATCAGGCTGTCGGGCAGGACGGCGCTGAGTTGGCGCAAGCTGTCGGCCGGGGCGTTCACCACAAACAGCCGCAAACCCTGCGCGTGTTGGGCGTTGGCCGCATCGAGCAAGGCTTCGGGGCTGTCGACGCTGGCGTTGACCAGGGCGTAGCTGTGGTTGAGAAAACGTCCGGTGCTGTTGCTGTCGGTGACCGCCAGTTCGGCACCGCGCAGTCCGGCATCGCTCGGTTCGGGAATCACATTCGACAGGAGCGGCCCAGGATCAGCTCGATAACCCAGGTAGCCGATCCGCACCTCCAGTGGCGCCTGCGCAGCCTGGCTCTGGGTGGCCACGCCGGCGGCACAGGCAATCGCCAGCAGGTAGAGCAAGGCGTAAGGGGCAAGCAGGCGCATGGGGCACTCCTTTACAGGTAGCGCCAGCATAGGAAGCCTGTGGAACAGAAGAAATATGCAGAAAGTACCGGTGAGCCAGTACCAAGGTAGTAACCAGCGCCCGGCAGTGCGGTTTTCCGGTCACGTCGGGACACCAGGTCTGTTGGCGACGTACCTGAGGTGTGCATCCATCGCCTTACTACCAAGGGACTAGAACGCGACCACCAAAGCAGCATGGGGTGTTGGCGATGCCGTTTCTAAGATGAGTGCCATAGCCTCTGCCAAGAGGTTTTGCGTGCAATCCTGAGGGCATAACAATGACAACAAAACGCAACGCCTTGCTCGTCGTCGGTCTACTGGCCGGCTTTATCGGTGCTGGATCCGTGTGGGCTCACGGCAACGTGGTGCCGCAAGCGGTTGAAACCCAAGGTCTGACACCGATCAAGGACGCCGGTGTAACGGTGGATGGCGATGGCTGGGCCGCGGCCAACCCCTATCGAACCTCCCCGGAGCACGACAGAGCCCTGGAAATCGGTTCGTCGGCCTACAACCAGAACTGCGCGGCGTGTCATGGCCTGGAAGCCAAGTCGGGTGGGATCGCCCCGGACCTGCGCCTGCTCGATGTCGGCGAGGCGGGTGACGAGTGGTTCGTCGAACGCGTGCGTCATGGCGCCGTGCGTGACGGTCGGGTCTACATGCCGAAAATGGCCGATTACCTGAGCCAGGAAGCGTTGTGGGCAGTGCGCACTTACCTGGACAGCGTTCACGTCGAGGAGTGATTCCATGCGTCTGCTCGCGGTGTTGATCAGTGCTGTGTGGCTGTGTTGCCAGACGGTGCAGGCGCAGGTTCGAAACTATGACGAAATGATCGCCGCCGGTGAGCTGAAAGTGGCGGTCTACAAGGACTTCGCCCCCTACAGTTTTGAGCAGGCCGGCCAGCCCCGAGGCGTCGATGTCGAACTCGCCGAGGCGCTGGCCAAGGCGCTCGGCGTACGCCTGACGCTGATCTGGGCCCCCGCCGGGGAAAAACTCGATGACGATCTGCGTGATTACATCTGGCGCGCCAGTGCCTTGCACAACCAGCAATTGGCCGACCTGATGATGCGTGTGCCCTATGACCGTGACTACGCCCAGAAGCGCAACGAGTTCGGCGAAATGGAAAACGGGCATGTGGTGATGTTCGGGCCCTATCAGACCGAACAATGGCAGGTGGCTTACGATCAGCGCCGATTGGACAAGGTCGGCAGCGTGGCGGTGTTCGACTCGCATCCGATTGGCGTCGAGGTCGACAGTGTGCCGTCGTTCTACCTGACGTCGGTGTTCAACGGCATGCTCGCGGGCAAAACCCACCACTACCCGGGCGTACCCCAGGCCTTTGCGGCGATGAAGGCCGGTGAGGTCGACGCGGTCATGGCCATGCGTGGCGAAATCGACTGGCAGGTGCATGAGGCGGCCGACCCGCAATTGGCGTTGGCAGAAAACGCCTATCCGAACATGGGCAAGCAACGGTGGGAGATCGGCATGGCCGTGCACGAAAGCAACCGTCAACTGGCCTATGCCGTGGAAGAGGCACTGGAAGGCCTGATCCGCGAGGGGGTCGTGAAGACGATCTACAGCCATTACGGCCTGCGGTATGACGTGCCGGAGATGTACCAATAGGAGCGGGTGATGAGCTGGCGAATCAAGTGGCTGTTGGCCTGCTGGTTACCCTTGGCCGCGCACGCCGCGAGTGTCGATCCGGGTAAAGACCCGGTGCCCTCGGTGATGTGGGCGTTCTATCACAAGCAAATGCTCGGCGACGCTCCTTTTGTCTTCGATGACCGGGTCAAGCTGCTGGCGCCGCCGTTCGCCGAAGATGCCCGGCAGGTCCCACTGGAAATCGATGCGCGAGCGTTCAAGGGCGAGGTGGTGAAAATCCTCGCCTGGGCCGAGCTCAATCCGCTGCCGAAGATTGTCGACTTCCAGCCGCTGGACCGCGTGTTGCCGTGGTTGTCGATCCGGATCCGTATCGAACAGGCCACTCCTTTACGCGCTGCCGTCCTGACGCGCGATGGTCTGTGGCATGTCGGTTCGACCCTGATCGATGCGGCAGGCGGTGGTTGCACCGCGCCCAGTGTGGTGCGTACCCAGCCCGGCTGGGAGGAACACATCGGTGAAGTGTTGGGCGCGCGCTATCCGCGCAATGACTTCAGCCGATTGCGCGTGCAGGTGGCGCATCCGATGGACAACGGCATGGTCAGTGGCATCCCGGAATTTTTCATCAACCATGCCGAACTGCGAGGTGCCGACGATCAATTGTTGGCGCGGCTGGAGCTGTTTCCTGCCGTCAGTGAAAACCCCAACCTGGCCTTCGACATCGAAGGGGCAGGGCAGACGCGTCTGATTATTCGGGACAACAGCGGCAATGAATTTGATGCGTCGATTCCCTGAGCCAAAGGAGCCTTTCATGCGCTGGATATTGCTGATGATGTTGAGCGTCAGCCTGCCGGCCATGGCCGACCTTGAGTATTCGCTCAAGCCCCGGCAGATCGCCGAAGGCACCTGGCTGCTGGAAGGCAGCACGGATAATTTCGCCAAGGCCAACGGCGGCAATATCGTCAACACCGCGTTCATTGTCACCGAGGGCGGGGTAGTGGTCATCGACACCGGGCCGTCCAAGCGCTACGGCGAGGCGATGCGCAAGGCGATTGCCTCGATCACGAATAAACCGGTGGTTCAGGTGTTCCTGACCCACCATCACCCGGACCATGTGCTGGGCAATCAGGCGTTCACTGACGTGCCCATCGGCGCACTGGCGGGAACCACCGAGCTGTTGCATCAACAAGGTGATGCGATGGCCGAGAACATGTATCGAATGGTGGGGGACTGGATGCGTGGCACCGAAGTGGTGTTGCCCAATCAAGTCGTGACACCAGGCGTACGCAGTTTTGGGAATCACGATTTACGCTTGCTGGGCCTGGGTGGGCATACGGGAGCGGATCTGGCTATTCTCGACCAGAGAACCGGCGTGCTGTTTGCCGGGGACCTGGTGTTTTATCAACGGGCCTTGACCACCCCCAACAGTCCCGGATTGTCAGTGTGGCTGACGGACATCGCGACCCTGCAGGGCTTGCCCTGGACGCTGATTGTGCCGGGTCACGGCCCCGTGTCCAGCGACCCACAACCCTTCGAACAAATGCGCGATTACCTGACTTGGCTCGACCAGTTGCTACAAGCGGGTGCGGCGAATGGCAGCGACATGGCCGAGATGATCCGCAGTCCGATCCCTGAACGTTTCGCCGGGATCACGCTAAGCCGTTATGAATTGATCCGCAGCGTCAGTCATTTGTACCCGCGCTACGAGCGTGGGCAGATGCCCCGGGTGGATTCCGGCGCAACCAGATAATGCTTGAACCCATTCGACCCGCTACTAAGGGATTAGGAATCTCCATATTGCGGGTAATTGTTGTCAGGGCGACGGCGCCCAAGAATCTGCACTACGCCGGGAAACGTTCCCGCGAATAACAAAAAACCGCAGAGGTAGCCGTCATGACTCAACCCGCACGTCGCCAGCCCTTCGTCTTGAGCTTGCTGCTCAGTGCCATGCTGTTGTCCGGCCAGGCCTTGGCGGCGGTCTCCGACCAGGACATTCTCCAGGACCCGAAAAACCCGGAGCAAATCGTCACCAATGGCCTCGGCGTCCAGGGGCAACGCTACAGCCCGCTGGATATTCTCAACGTCGACAACGTGAAGGAGTTGCGACCTGCCTGGGCATTCTCCTTCGGCGGCGAAAAACAGCGTGGCCAGCAAGCACAGCCGATGATCAAGGACGGCGTGATGTACATGACCGGTTCTTACTCGCGGGTGTTCGCCGTGGATGCCCGTACGGGCAAAAAGCTCTGGCAATACGATGCGCGCCTGCCGGATGACATCCGTCCGTGCTGCGACGTGATCAACCGTGGCGTGGCGCTGTATGGCGACCTGGTGTTCTTTGGCACGCTCGACGCCAAGCTGGTGGCCCTGAACAAAGACACCGGCAAAGTGGTATGGAGCAAGCAGGTGGCCGACCACAAGGAAGGCTATTCGATCAGCGCCGCGCCCTTGGTGATCAACGGCAAGCTGATTACCGGCGTGGCCGGTGGCGAGTTCGGTGTGGTGGGCAAGATCTCGGCGTACGACCCGAAAAACGGCGATCTGTTGTGGGTCCGCCCGACCGTCGAAGGCCATATGGGGTACGTCTACAAGGACGGCAAGGCCATCGAAAACGGCATCTCCGGCGGTGAAGCCGGCAAGACGTGGCCGGGTGACCTGTGGAAGACCGGCGGCGCCGCACCCTGGCTTGGCGGTTACTACGATCCGGAAACCAATCTGCTGCTGTTCGGCACCGGCAATCCGGCACCGTGGAACTCGCATTTGCGTCCTGGCGATAACCTCTACTCGTCGTCGCGCCTGGCGCTCAATCCGGACGACGGCACCATCAAATGGCACTTCCAGAGCACGCCCCACGACGGTTGGGACTATGACGGCGTGAACGAGCTGGTCTCGTTCAACTACACCGAGGGCGGCAAGGAAATCAAAGCGGCGGCCACGGCGGACCGCAACGGTTTCTTCTACGTGCTGGACCGTACCAACGGCAAGTTCATCCGCGGCTTCCCGTTCGTGGACAAGATCACCTGGGCCAGCGGCCTGGATAAAGACGGCCGGCCAATCTACAACGAAGCCAGTCGCCCAGGAGCCCCGGGCGCTGACCCCAAGGGCAGTTCAGTCTTTGTAGCGCCTGCTTTCCTCGGCGCGAAGAACTGGATGCCGATGGCCTATAACCGCGACACCGGGCTGTTTTACGTGCCATCCAACGAGTGGGGCATGGACATCTGGAACGAAGGCATCGCCTATAAAAAAGGCGCGGCATTCCTCGGCGCCGGCTTCACCATTAAACCGTTGAACGAAGACTACATCGGCGTGCTGCGCGCCATCGACCCGATAACCGGCAAGGAAGTCTGGCGTCACAAGAACTACGCCCCGCTGTGGGGCGGGGTACTGACCACCAAAGGCAATCTGGTTTTCACCGGCACGCCGGAAGGTTTTCTCCAGGCGTTCAATGCCAAGACCGGCGAGAAAGTCTGGGAATTCCAGACCGGTTCCGGCGTACTCGGTTCGCCCGTGACCTGGGAAATGGACGGCGAACAGTACGTGTCTGTCCTCTCCGGCTGGGGCGGCGCCGTACCGTTGTGGGGCGGAGAAGTGGCCAAACGGATCAAGGACTTCAACCAGGGTGGCATGCTCTGGACCTTCAAGCTGCCGAAGGACCTCGTTGCCAAGCACTAACCCCAAGTCCACCGCACAACCCCTGTGGGAAACCTGCGACCAAATAACGAGAGCCCTCCTGCCAACGGCGCATTCGTCCGGCACCCGGGGCTCTCTAGTATCGATTCATCGCTTGTCGGCACGACAGGCATCGACCCAGACAGAGGCCCATCATGATCTATGCACAACCCGGAACCCCAGGCGCCGTTGTTTCCTTCAAACCGCGCTATGGCAACTTCATCGGCGGCGAGTTTGTCGCGCCGGTCAATGGCGAATACTTCACCAATACCTCGCCGGTGAACGGTGAGGTGATCGCCGAATTCCCACGCTCCAGCGCCGCCGACATCGAAAAAGCCCTCGACGCGGCACACGCCGCTGCGGATGCCTGGGGCAAGACCTCGGCCCAGGACCGTTCGCTGGTGTTGCTGAAAATCGCCGATCGCATCGAACAACATCTGGAAATCCTCGCCGTCACCGAAACCTGGGACAACGGCAAGGCCGTGCGCGAAACCCTGAACGCCGACGTGCCATTGGCCGCCGACCATTTCCGTTACTTTGCCGGGTGCATTCGCGCCCAGGAAGGCGGGGCTGCGGAGATCAATGAGCTGACCACCGCCTATCACTTTCACGAGCCTCTGGGCGTGGTCGGGCAAATCATTCCGTGGAATTTCCCGCTGCTGATGGCCGCCTGGAAACTTGCCCCGGCCCTGGCCGCCGGTAACTGCGTCGTGCTCAAACCTGCAGAACAGACACCGCTGTCGATCATGGTCTTCGCCGAACTGATCGCCGACTTGCTGCCGGCGGGCGTGTTGAACATTGTCCAAGGCTTCGGTCGTGAAGCCGGCGAAGCGTTGGCCACCAGCAAGCGCATCGCCAAGATCGCCTTCACCGGTTCCACACCGGTTGGCGCGCACATCATGCATTGCGCCGCCGAGAACATCATCCCGAGCACCGTCGAGTTGGGCGGCAAGTCGCCGAATATCTTCTTCGAAGACATCATGAACGCCGAGCCGCAGTTCATCGAGAAAGCCGCCGAAGGCCTGGTGCTGGCGTTCTTCAACCAGGGCGAAGTCTGCACCTGCCCATCGCGGGCGCTGGTGCAAGAATCGATCTACGAGCCGTTTATGGCCGAGGTGATGAAGAAGATCGTCAAGATCAAACGCGGCAACCCGCTGGACACCGAAACCATGGTCGGCGCCCAGGCGTCGGAGCAGCAATACGACAAGATCCTCTCGTACCTCAAAATCGCTCAGGAGGAGGGGGCCGAACTCCTCACCGGTGGCGCCGCCGAGCGGCTTGAAGGTGACCTGTCCAGCGGCTATTACATCCAGCCGACGCTGCTCAAGGGCCACAACAAGATGCGCGTCTTCCAGGAAGAAATCTTCGGCCCGGTGGTGGGCGTCACCACCTTCAAGGACGAAGCAGAAGCGCTGGCGATTGCCAACGACAGCGAGTTCGGCCTCGGTGCCGGCCTCTGGACCCGCGACATCAACCGCGCCTACCGCATGGGCCGGGCGATCAAGGCCGGGCGCGTGTGGACCAACTGCTACCACCTGTACCCGGCGCATGCGGCGTTCGGTGGTTACAAGAAGTCCGGCGTCGGTCGGGAAAACCACAAGATGATGCTCGATCACTACCAGCAGACCAAAAACCTGCTGGTCAGCTACGACATCAATCCGCTGGGGTTCTTCTAACCCTCGAACACACCGTAACCCCTGTGGGAGCGGGCTTGCCCGCGATGAGACCTGCACATTCAACATTGATGTTGACTGTCACGCCGCCATCGCGGGCAAGCCTGCTCCCACAGGGGTACTTCGGTGAATATGAAAGTCCCGTACACCCCCCTACCAACGCACCCCGCCATCTCCTTCGAAAGTAGCATTCGGGCGCCCGACGCCCCGTGCATTAATGGCTTTACCGGAATCGCCCGGCACAAGAAGAGGATTGACCCATGTGGACTAAACCCGCGTTTACCGATCTGCGCATTGGCTTCGAAGTGACGATGTATTTCGCCAACCGTTGATTGCTCACCCGGCCAGCCGTCGGGTTGGCCGGGCCTGCCTTTGGAGCCTCATCCATGCACATTCGCATTCTCGGCTCGGCTGCGGGTGGCGGTTTCCCGCAGTGGAATTGCAATTGCCACCAATGCGCCGGGATGCGCAATGCCAGCCTGCGGTCACAACCGCGCACCCAGTCCTCGATTGTCCTGAGCGACAACGGTGTGGATTGGGTGCTGTGCAATGCCTCGCCGGACATTCGTGCGCAGCTCGCGAGTTTTCCGCTGATGCAACCGGCTCGCCAGTTGCGTGACAGCGCCATCGCCGGCGTCGTGCTGCTGGACAGCCAGATCGATCACTGCACCGGTTTGCTGAGCCTGCGCGAAGGCTGTCCGCATGCCGTCTGGTGTACCGAACGGGTTCACCAGGACCTGAGCAGCGGCTTCCCGCTGTTCAACATGCTGCGCCACTGGAATGGCGGGCTGCAGTGGCAACCGATCGGCCTGGATCGTCAGCCGTTCAGCATTCCTGCCTGCCAGCACTTGCGCTGGCGGGCGATTCCCTTGGTGAGCAACGCACCGCCGTACTCACCCAATCGCGGCCATCCGCAACCGGGCGATACGATCGGCTTGTTCATTGAAGACCGACGCAGCGGTGCATCGCTGTTTTATGCGCCGGGGCTGGGGCAAGTCGATGACGAAGTGCTGGGCTGGATGCAGCGTGCCGATTGCCTGCTGTTGGACGGCACTTTGTGGCGTGACGACGAAATGCGCGTCTGCGAAGTCGGCCAGAGTCTGGGCAGCGAAATGGGCCACCTGTCGCAAAGCGGCCCCGGCGGCATGCTTGAGGTGCTCGAAGGTTTTACCCGCCAGCGCAAGGTGCTGATTCACATCAACAACACCAATCCGATCCTCGATGAAGACTCGGCCGAGCGGGCCTTGCTGGAACGGCGTGGAATCGAAGTGGCTTATGACGGCATGAGTATTGAGCTGTAGCGATGAGGCCTGACCAGACACCGCACATCCATCGGAGACCCGCAATGACCCCCACCGAATTCGAAGCCGCCCTGCGCGCCAAAGGCGCCTACTACCACATCCATCACCCGTTTCACCAAGCCATGTACGCCGGCCGCGCGAGCCGCGAGCAGATTCAGGGCTGGGTCGCCAATCGCTTCTATTACCAGGTGAACATTCCGCTCAAGGATGCCGCGATCCTCGCCAACTGCCCGGACCGCGACGTGCGCCGTGAGTGGTTGCAACGGATTCTCGACCACGACGGCGTGCCCGGCAGTGAAGGCGGCATCGAAGCCTGGCTGCGCCTGGGCGAAGCGGTGGGGCTGGATCGCGAACAGATTCTGTCCCAGGAACGGGTGCTGCCCGGCGTGAGGTTCGCCGTCGATGCCTATGTCAATTTCGCCCGTCGCGCCTGCTGGCAGGAAGCGGCGAGCAGTTCGCTGACCGAGCTGTTCGCCCCGCAGATCCATCAGTCCCGACTTGACGCCTGGCCGACGCATTACCCGTGGATCGACGCTGCCGGTTATGACTATTTTCGCAACCGTTTGAGTCAGGCCCGACGCGATGTGGAGCACGGCTTGCGCATTACCTTGGCGCACTACGTCACGCGTGAGGCGCAGCAACGCATGCTCGAGATCCTTCAATTCAAACTCGACGTGCTGTGGAGCATGCTCGACGCCATGAGCATGGCCTACGAGCTGGAGCGCCCGCCTTATCACACCGTCACGGCCAACAAAGTCTGGCACCGGGGGATTGCCCTGTGAGCCTGATTCATCGCGGGTGGTTGCCGTCGTTGCGCCAGGGCTTTCGTTTGCAATGGGAACCCCGCCAGGACTGTCACGTGCTGCTGTACCCCGAAGGCATGATCAAACTCAACGCCAGCGCCGGGCAGATCCTCGGTCTGGTGAATGGCCGGCGCAGTGTCTCGGCGATCATTGAGCGACTGACCGCGAATTTCCCCGGTGCACCGGGGATTGATGAGGACGTGCTGGCATTCCTGGAGGTGGCCCATGCGCAATTCTGGATTGAATGATTCACCCGTCGGCCCACCGCTGTGGCTGTTGGCCGAGCTGACTTACCGCTGCCCGCTGCAATGCCCGTATTGTTCCAACCCGCTGGATTTTGCCCGGCATGGCGAGGAGTTGAGCACCGAGGAGTGGATTCGGGTGTTTCGCGAGGCCCGTGAGATGGGCGCCGCGCAGTTGGGGTTTTCCGGTGGCGAACCGCTGGTGCGACAAGACCTGGCCGAACTGATCAAAGCCGCGCGAGACATGGGCTACTACACCAACCTGATCACCTCGGGCATCGGCCTGACCGAGCAGAAAGTCCGCGACTTCAAGATGGCCGGGCTGGACCATATCCAGATCAGCTTTCAGGCGGCTGACGAAGCGGTCAATAACATGCTCGCCGGCTCCCGCAAGGCCTTCGCCCAGAAACTGGCCATGGCCCGCGCAGTGAAAGCCCAGGGTTATCCGATGGTGCTGAACTTCGTCACCCATCGGCACAACATTGACCAGATCGCACAGATCATCGACTTGTGCCTTGAGCTGGAAGCGGATTTTGTCGAGTTGGCCACGTGCCAATTCTACGGCTGGGCCGAACTCAATCGCGTTGGCCTGCTGCCGACCCGGGAACAGCTGCAGCGGGCCGAGCGCATCACCAACGAGTATCGCGCGCGGCTGGAGGCCCAGGGCCATCCGTGCAAGCTGATCTTTGTCACTCCGGACTATTACGAAGAGCGCCCCAAAACCTGCATGAACGGTTGGGCCAATCTGTTTCTCGACATCACCCCGGACGGTACCGCGCTGCCTTGCCACAGCGCCCGTCAGTTGCCGGTGCAGTTTCCCAACGTGCGTCAGCACAGCATTGAGCACATCTGGACTGATTCGTTTGGCTTCAACCGTTTTCGTGGCGATGACTGGATGAAGGAACCGTGCCGCTCGTGCGATGAAAAGCACAAGGATCTGGGGGGCTGCCGCTGCCAGGCGTTCATGCTCACCGGCGATGCCGCCAATGCCGACCCGGTGTGCAGCAAGTCGCCGCACCATGGCGTGATCCTCAAGGCCCGGGAAGAAGCCGCCGCCGTGGGGCAGGGCATGGAACACCTGACGTTGCGCAACGAAAAGGCTTCGCAGCTGATCTATCGCGGATGAATCTGGCGACATACATCCCTTGTAGGAGTGAGCCTGCTCGCGATATCGATTTAACATTCAACATCTTTGTTGGCTGACTCTCCGTCATCGCGAGCAAGCTCGCTCCCACAGTGTTCTTTGGTCTGATTGCATTCGCAGCCGGATGGTTTAGTGTGGGTTCTATCTTCCAAAACAATAAAAACAGGCTTTCCAATGAGCCAGAGTCTCAGCCAGCTGCGTAAGTTCGTGTCTCCAGAAATCATCTTCGGTGCCGGCTGTCGGCACAATGTCGGTAATTACGCCAAGACCTTCGGCGCCCGCAAAGTCCTGGTGGTCAGCGACCCCGGGGTGATTGCCGCCGGTTGGGTCGCCGATGTCGAGGCCAGCCTGCAAGCCTTGGGTATCGATTATTTCCTGTACTCCGATGTTTCCCCCAACCCGCGGGTCGAAGAAGTGATGCTCGGCGCCGAGCTGTACCGGGAAAACCATTGCGATGTGATCGTCGCCGTAGGGGGTGGCAGCCCGATGGATTGCGGCAAAGGCATTGGTATTGTCGTTGCTCACGGACGCAGCATTCTCGAGTTCGAAGGCGTGGACACCATCCGCGTGCCCAGCCCGCCCCTGATCCTGATTCCAACCACCGCCGGCACGTCGGCTGATGTGTCGCAGTTCGTGATTATTTCCAACCAGCAAGAACGCATGAAGTTCTCCATCGTCAGCAAAGCGGTGGTGCCGGACGTCTCACTGATCGATCCGGAAACGACCCTGAGCATGGACCCGTTCCTGTCGGCGTGTACCGGCATCGACGCGTTGGTGCATGCCATCGAAGCCTTCGTCTCCACCGGCCACGGGCCACTGACCGACCCCCATGCGCTGGAAGCGATGCGGTTGATCAATGGCAATCTGGTGCAAATGATTGCCAACCCCACGGACATCGCCCTGCGCGAGAAGATCATGCTCGGCAGCATGCAAGCCGGGCTGGCGTTCTCTAACGCCATTCTCGGCGCGGTCCACGCCATGTCTCACAGCCTCGGCGGGTTTCTCGATCTGCCCCATGGCCTGTGCAACGCGGTGTTGGTGGAGCATGTGGTGGCGTTCAATTACAGCTCGGCGCCGGATCGCTTCAAGGTGATCGCCGAGACCTTCGGCATCGATTGCCGTGGCCTGAACCACCGGCAGATCTGCGCGCGGCTGGTGGAGCATCTGATTGCGCTCAAACAAGCAATCGGTTTCCGCGAGACACTTGGCTTGCACGGGGTCAGTACGGCGGACATTCCGTTCCTGTCGCAACACGCCATGCACGACCCGTGCATCCTGACCAATCCGCGCGAATCCAGTCAGCGTGATGTCGAGGTCGTCTATGGCGAAGCCCTCTGACGATCAGCAACGGGCACTGGCGGGGTTACTCGGGTTAGGTAGCCATTCGGCGCGCAAGAGTCATTACCCTGAACTGGCCGCGCGGCTCGACGAACTGGAAGCCGAGCGCAATCGCTACAAATGGCTGTTCGAAAACGCGGTCCAGGGGATTTTCCAGGCCAGCCTGCAAGAAGGCATGCGGGCCGCCAACCCGGCGTTGGCGCACATGCTCGGCTATCAGGACCCGCAAGAGGTGCTGTTTTCCCTGGCGGATCTGGCGAGCAACCTGTTTGTCGGCGGGGCCAGTGAGCTGGAAAACATCGGCGAAATCCTCAAGCATCAACGCAGCCTGCACGGCTATGAAACCCAGTTGCGGCGCAAGGACGGCAGCAGCCTCGATGTCTTGATGAACCTGTTGCTCAAGCCCGATCAGGAAGGCCTGGTTGAGGGGTTCGTCGCCGACATCACCGAACGCAAACAAGCCCAGCAGCGTTTACAACAACTCAACGATGAGCTGGAGCAGCGAGTCGCCGCGCGCACTGATGAGTTACTGGAAGCCAACCGCAACCTGCAGCAGCAGATCACCCAGCGCAAGCAGATCGCCGAAGCTTTGCGCGATGCTCGCGACGCCGCTGAGGCCGCCAATCGCAGCAAGGACAAATACCTCGCGGCGGCCAGTCACGACTTGCTGCAACCGCTTAACGCTGCGCGCTTGCTGATCTCGACGCTGCGTGAACGAAAGCTGCCTGACGTTGAACAGGTCCTGGTCGAGCGTACTCATCAGGCACTGGAGGGGGCCGAAGATTTGCTCACTGATTTGCTGGATATATCCCGGCTCGATCAGGCGGCGGTCAAACCCGACGTTGCCCTTTATCGTCTCGACGAATTGCTCGGGCCGCTGGTGTCCGAATTTCAGTCGGTCGCCGAAGCGGCAGGGTTGAACCTGCGGGTGCATGTGGGCGAGTACGCCATCAGCACCGACCTGCGCCTGATGACGCGTATCCTGCGTAACTTCCTCAGTAACGCCTGCCGCTACACCGACGAGGGCAGCATCCTGCTGGGCGCCAGGCGTCGCGGCGAGATGCTGCGCCTGGAGGTCTGGGACACCGGGCGTGGCATCGCCGCGGACCGACTGGATTCGATTTTCCTGGAGTTCAACCAACTCGACGTCGGACGCGCCGCCGACCGCAAAGGTGTGGGGTTGGGGCTGGCCATTGTTGAGCGCATCGGCAAGATTCTCGGTTATCGGATTGGGGTTAAATCGGTGCCGGGACGAGGGTCGATGTTCAGCATCGACGTACCGATTTCCCATGAGGTTCCGCTGCCGATCAGTAAAGCTGCGCCTCAGTTGACCACGGGCAATCCCTTGCCGGGCCGACGCCTGCTGGTGCTGGACAACGAAGTCAGCATTCTCGAGAGCATGAGCGCGCTGCTCGGGCAGTGGGGGTGCGAGGTGGTCACGGCCACGGATGAATCCTCGGCGCTGGCGGCGCTGCGTGGGCAAGCGCCGGAACTGATCCTGGCGGACTATCACCTTGATCATGGCGTGGTGGGCTGCGATGTGGTCAGGCATTTGCGTGAGCATTATGGCCAGGTGATTCCGGCGGTAATCATCACGGCGGACCGCACGGATCAGTGTCGACGCTCGTTGCAGCGACTCGGCGCACCGTTGCTGAACAAGCCGGTGAAGCCCGGCAAGCTGCGTGCGGCGCTGAGTCAGATGCTTGGGTAATGGCGTTATCCGAGCGCGCGATACTGCAGGCTGAACCCAAGTTCCGCCGACTGACCTTGCTCCAGCAACCGTAACCCTGGCCGGCCGGGCAGGTGATGCGCGTTGACGGGATGGCTCACCGGTTCGATACAGAAAAACTCCAGGCCGACCGGGCAGTAGAGCAGGTAGTAGTCGCTGCCGATGGCCTGGCATTCCAGCGCATAACCGAGGTCAGGTTGCTGGATCAGGCAATGGCCGTCCCAGTGGCAGAAACCGTTGTCGACCAGGGAGGTGGGTAAGGCGCCCAGTTGACGGAAATCCCAGTCGGCGGGCAACTCGATCAACTCGGTTGGCAGCTTCGAGCCATCGCATAACCAGACTTTCTCGGCCTTGGCCTGTAGCTGCGTGTTCGCCGTGCGCGGGAAGTAGGGGTGCAAACCGAGGCCATGCCACGCGCAGCGGTCGGCCAGGTGCGTGACCTGTAATTCGATGCTCAACTGGCCCTTGCTCAGATGAAACCGCTGCCGGGCGCGATAAGTGAACGGCGTGCTGCTGTCGAGTTGCAGGACCACTTCGTTGGCTGATTGCGACACAACCTGCCACGGTTGCTGCCAGGCACTGCCGTGAATCGGCAGAGGATCGGTGAGGCTGTTGGGCGTCAACGCCAGCCAGCCCTCGGGGCATTCGAAACCACCCTCGGCGATGCGGTTGGACCACGGCGCCAGGGGATAGCAACCGAGTTTGCCCGGCAAGCCAGTGTTCAGTGCCTGGGCGTCATTGTGACGGAGCAGCGGTTGGCCAGTGCTGCGCACCGTCCAGTTGACGAGGCTGCCGCCTAGCTCGGGGGCGAGGGTGAGGTGGGTCAGTTCGTCTTCGAGTTCGAGAAGCGTCATTGTCATTGTGAAATGCCTGGCTCAATGGGGACATTGTGGCGAGGGAGCTTGCTCCCGCTCGGCTGCGAAGCAGTCGCCAATACAGCTGCCTCGATACAAATGAAAGATTGTCGGGGCCGCTGCGCGACCCAGCGGGAGCAAGCTCCCTCGCCACAGGGGAAGGCGCTTATTTTCTTCATTCAGTCAGGGAACATTGAACAGCGGTTCCGGCAACCCGGTAACACCCGGATCGAGGGCAAACACGCCGCCAGCCAGGGACTGTTCATCATGGTCATCACCGGGGCGGATCGAGGTCACAAACAGCGTGTCCAGGCGGCTGCCACCGAAGGCGCACATGCTGGGTTTCTTCACCGGGACGGCGAGGGAGCGATCCAGTCGGCCGTCGGGGGTAAAGCGGTGAATAACCCCGGCGTCATTACCGCAGATCCAGTAGCAACCGTCAGCATCCACCGCCGCACCGTCAGGGCGACCGGGGAACTGGTTCATGTCGACAAACAGCCGCCGATTGGACGGTGTCCCGCTGTCGAGGTCGTAGTCAAAGGTCCAGATTTTCTGAACGTTGGGATGCGAGTCGGACAGGTACATCGTCCGCCCATCCGGGCTGAAGCCCAGGCCGTTCGGGACAATAAACCCGCCCAGTTGTGCCTCAAGTGGCCCACGTTGACCGGTACTGTAGCGGTAAAGCGCGCCATCGGCCGCGTTGGCGCCCATGTTCAACACCATGCTGCCCGCCCAGAAACGCCCCTGACGGTCGCAACGACCATCGTTCAGGCGCATATCAGTCCGGGCATGGTCAACGTGCGCGAGCAATTGACTGTCGAGGCTGCCGTCGGTGTGCGTGTGCAGATGGAAAAACCCGCTTTCCATCCCGGCCACCCAGCCACCGTCGCGGTGGCGGGTGATGCACGCGAGCATCTCGGGCGCGGTCCACGCATCGACGTGTCCGCTGGCGGCACTCCAGCGTTGCAGGGCGCCGGCAGGAATATCGACCCAGTACAGGGCGTTTTCCTCGGGGACCCACACCGGGCATTCACCGACAGCGTTACGGGCATCGACAATCAATTGGGCTTGCATGGCCACTCATTCCCTTGGTTTTTTGTTGTTGAGGGTCAGTCGCCGAACGGGCCCGACGCGACAAACGCACCACCTTGGTAAACCATTGCCGGGTCATCAGCGGCCGGCATCGGTTGGGTCTCGATTTTTTCGCGGAATACTTCGGAGTTGTCCTGTGGTTGATAACCCAGGCCGGATGCGAAACGGTTGTCCCACCAAACGTGCTTGTTGTCGGACACGCCATACACCACGGTGTGGCCGACGTTCGGGGCGTACAAGGCGCATTCCAGCAATTGGGTCAGGTCGCCGAAGCTCAGCCACGTGCTCATCATGCGGCGGTTTTGCGGTTCCGGGAACGAGGAGCCGATACGCACGCTGACGGTCTCGATGCCGTAGCGATCGAAGTAAAAACTGGCCATGTCTTCGCCGTAGGACTTGGACAAACCGTAGTAGCTGTCCGGGCGACGTGGGGAGTGGGCATCGATGACCTGGTCTTGCTTGTAGAAACCGATGACGTGGTTGGAGCTGGCGAAGATCACGCGCTTCACACCGTGGCGGCGCGCGGCTTCATAAATGTGGAATACGCCGCAGATGTTGGCACCGAGGATTTGCTCGAACGAGTGCTCGGTCGACACGCCGCCAAAGTGCAGGATCGCATCCACGCCTTCGACCAATTGATGCACGGCTTGCTTGTCTGCCAGATCGCACGGCACGATTTCTTCGCGGTCATCGATCGCCGGAGCGAGGTCGACGATGTCCGACAGGCGAATCACATTGGCATAGGGGCGCAGGGTTTCGCGCAAGACTTTACCCAGGCCACCGGCGGCACCGGTCAGCAGCAGGCGATTGAAAGGGAGGCGGGTAGTTGTAGTCGTCATGGGAATCCTGGACAAACAGTTGTTGTTATTGAGTCGTTGTAGGTTGTCGTACGACTTTGCTGAAGTATTGTAAGGCTCTCCAGGTCTTGTCAACGCGACGTTGGTTGAAATGGACGGAGGGTCAATTCCTGATTGCAAAACCATCCTTGCAGGAGTGAGCCTGCTCGCGATGGCGGTGGATCAGTCAACCAACGTGCTGATTGAAAGATAGCTATCGCGAGCAAGCTCGCTCCCACAGGGGCGGTGTTACAACAGCGAAATCGGGTAGTTGATGAAAATACGGTTCTCATCGAATTCGTTGGTGCTGAAGCTCTTGCGAATGCTCGCGTTGCGCCATTTCACGTTGAGGTTTTTCAACGGCCCGCTCTGTACGGTGTAGGCCAGTTCGGACTCACGGCCCCATTCTTCGCCGTCGGTGATCTTCCCGGTGTGTACGTTATCACCGCTGATGTAGCGGTTCATCAGGGTCAGGCCGGGAACACCGAGGGCGACGAAGTTGTAGTCATGGCGAACCTGCCAGGATTTTTCCTTGGCGTTATCGTAGCTGGAGTTGTAGCTGTCGTTGGCCAGGGTGCCGCCGCTGGTGCCGTTGACGCGCATCCATTGATCGTCGCCGGTGAGTTTTTGCAGGCCGACGTAGAAGGTGTTGCCGCCGTATTTGGCCGAGAGCAGGGCGAACGCGGTTTTGTTGTCGAGATCGCCGGCCAGGGCGCTGCCGTTTTCCTTACCGATGAAGTAACCAAGGTTGGCGCCGAGGGTCCAATCGCCAAGCGGTTGGGTGTGGTTCAGGTTGAAATACTGTTGCTGGTAGATGTCGCTGAGCTCGTCGTACCAGACGCCGATCTGGGTGTGTTTGTCGTTGAACGTGTATTCGCCGCCGCCGAAGTTGAAACGATCTGAGGTAATGGACGCGGATTTACCGTTCATGAACATGTCTTCCATGCTCGCATCGTTGCGCGGGCTGTTCTGCTGGAACTGACCGCCGTAGAGCGTCAGGCCGCTGATTTCAGTGGAGGTCAGCTGACCGCCGCGGAAGGTTTGCGGCAGGGAACGGCCGTCGTCGGAGCGCAGGATCGGCAGCACCGGCATCCACTCGCCGACCTTGATTTCAGTCTTCGAAATCTTTCCTTTGAGCGCCACACCCAAGCGGCCGAAGTTGTCGGCCGGGCGGCCATCGCTGTGGATCGGCAGCAGTTGCGTACCGCCGGTGCCTTTACCGCCGTCGAGTTTTTGCGAATACAGGCCGAGCACGTCCACGCCGAAGCCGACGGTGCCCTGGGTGAACCCGGACTTGGCGTCGAGGATGAAGTTTTGCGTCCACTCTTCAGCCTTGCCCTGTGGATACGCCGGGTTGGTGTAGTTTCGGTTGAAATAGGCGTTGCGCAGGTTCAGCGTGGCCTTGGCGTCGTCGGTGAAACCTTCGGCATGGCCGGCCATCGGCAGGGCGAGGGCCAGGCCACTGCAACCAATGAGGCCCAGGGCATGATGGCGTTTGAACATCGGATGTGGGGTGCAGGCGGACGAATTGCGGACGAGCTTGCTCACAGTAACGCTCCCAGACTTCTTGTTGTTTTTATTTTTGTTATACGTCGTCGTACAACATTGGCGGCGATTATTTGCGAGGGTTTGAGGGCTTGTCAATCAGAAGTTGTACGATGACATGGCGCCATGGGGCAGGACGCCGAAAAACCTGTGGGAGGGGTCAGCTGGAGATCATGGGGGGCAGGGTGCCGAGGAGGGACACTGCTGCGACTGCGCCCATCCCCAGCATCCATTCGAGAATTACACTGGTTGTGAGTGTCGACAGGCGCTGCTCGCAGTCGTTGATGCGCAGGCGATTGAACAGCGCCAAACCGAGCATGGCCGCAATCAGCGCCACCTTGATCAACAGGATCAACGCAAAACCAGTGAACAACGGCGTCGGCCAGAACACTCCGGTCAGGCCCCGAACGTTGATCAACCCGGTGATCAGCAGCCCCGCCACCAAGGCGTAACCGACACCACTAAAGCGCTGCAATATCGCTTTGACGGGCTGCGCTGCCGGTTGACGCAAGATCATCACCAACAGCATCAACCCGCCGAGCCAGGCACCCACGCAGGTCAGGTGAACGACTTGATTGAGCATCAACAACTGGCCATTGAGCCCGTCCAGCATGGCGCCGTGACCGACCGGTGCGAGGGTCGCCAGTAACAGGCTGGCGAGGCCGATTCGCAGCGACTTGTTGGCCCGCCAAGGGCTCATCAGCATCGCCACCAACACCCCATTGAGCAACAAGTGCCAGCGCCAGACCTGGCCAAAAAAAGTGTTGCCCAACACCAGGTGCAGGGTCGACGGATCAAACGCCTCTTCCCATGCTCCGGCCATGCTCGCGGTGATCAGCAGCAACCAGGCAACGCCGCTGGCCAATGCCACGGCGGCCAGCCAGCGACTGGTCAACGCCAGCTTGCGATCAAGGTGCTCAGCGTTGCCATTGAGCAGCAAGGGCCGAAACACCCACGCCCCGAACAGCATCAGCACCATGGTGAAATGCACAAAGCGACACAGCACCATCGCGCTCGTCATGAATTACTGGCCGACCTTGAAGCTGTAGGCGCCTTCACTTTTGTGGGTGTCGACGGACACCGCGTGCCACTCGACTTTATAGGTGCCTGCGGTCAGCGGTGCGGCAGGCGTAACGACCAGGGTTTTCTTGTCACTGCCTTCGGTGGCGAGGCTCTTCACAGGCACTGCGGCGCCGTCCTTGGTGAGCGTGACCTTGGTGAAGGTCGCTTCAACGCCTTCGGAAAACTCCAGGCGCAACTCCGCTGGCGCGCTCACGGTGCTGTCGGCGGCCGGGGTCTGGCCTTTGAGATGGGCGTGAGCCCAGGCCGATGAAGCGGCCAGCAGCGAGCCGAGGAGGGCGGTGGTGACCAGGGCTTTCTTGAGCATCGTGAATACCTCTGAGGCAGGTTCGAAGTGGCGCCAGTTTACTCGCCGACCGCGGAGTGTCGAAGTTTCGTTTTAGCCTGTCGCCCTGACGTGGAGCCGGATGCTAGTCTTGGTCAACGCTGGCGTCAGGGAGCCCTCATGGGCAATCACAAGATCGGGATTCGTCGCAGTAACGTCGAGAAAATTCTGCTGGGGGCGGAAAAGGTCTTCGCCGAAAAAGGCTTTGGCGGCACCGCCATGGCCGACATCGCTGCCGAAGTGCAACTGCCACGCTCCAACCTGCATTACTACTTCAGCACCAAGACCGAGCTGTACAGCGCAGTGCTGTTCGATCTGCTGGAAGTGTGGAAGCAGGACGCGTTGTGCTTCGAGATGTTCGACGATCCGCGCGTGGTACTCAGCAGCTACATCCGCGCCAAGATGAACCACTCACGCAGCCGGCCTTATGGGTCGAAAGTCTGGGCCAACGAAATCATCCACGGCGCGCCGACATTGGGTGAGGCGCTGGACGCCAGCCTGTATGACTGGGCGAAGATGAAAGAAGCGAAAATCCGTCAGTGGGTGGATGACAAACGCATCCTGCCGGTGGAGCCTTCGAGCCTGCTGTACATGATCTGGGCGTCGACCCAGCACTATGCGGACTTTGATCATCAGGTGAATATCTTGAATGATCACCAGCCGCTGTCGGACATGCAGTTCGAGCGGGCGGTGCAGACGGTGACCAGCGTGATTTTGCGGGGGATCGGGTTGGAGCCTTGAACCTGTGGTGATGCTGCCGGCCCCATCGCGAGCAGGCTCACTCCTACCTTGGAACGCATTTCAACTGTAGGAGTGAGCCTGCTCGCGATGGGGCCAGTTCAGGCTCAGCAAATCTCAGACCGCTACATGGTACGGATTCCTCGGATCATGATTCCAATCCAGAAACGGCTTGCCCGTGTCCATCGGCACCATCTCGATGCAGTCCTGCACCGGGCAGGTGATCTGGCACAGGTTGCAGCCCACACACTCCTCATCAATCACTGAATACTGATGCGTCCCGTCCGCCTGCTTCACGCTGGCAATCGCCTGGTGCGACGTATCCTCGCAAGCAATGTGACAGCGACCACACCCGATGCACGTCTCCTGATCAATCTTGGCGATCACCTGATAGTTGATATCGAGGTACTTCCAGTCCGTGGTGTTGCCCACCGCCCGCCCGGAAAATTTCGAAATGCTGGCGTAGCCCTGACTGTCCATCCAGCGTGACAGACCGTCCTTCATTTCCTCGACAATCCTGAAACCGTGCAGCATCGCCGCCGTGCACACCTGCACCGAACCGCTGCCCAACGCAATGAATTCCGCCGCATCGCGCCAACTGCCAATGCCGCCAATGCCGGAGATCGGCAGGCCCTGGGTCTGGGGGTCACGGGCGATTTCGGCAACCATGTTCAGCGCAATCGGCTTGACCGCCGAGCCGCAATAACCGCCATGAGTGCTTTGGTTACCCACGACCGGGTTGGCAACCATGCGCTCCAGATTCACGCTGGTGATCGAGTTGATGGTGTTGATCAGCGACACCGCATCCGCGCCCCCGCGATGGGCCGCGCGGGCGGCGACGCGGATGTCGGTGATGTTCGGCGTGAGCTTGACGATCACCGGCAGCGAGCAATACGTCTTGCACCAGCGGGTCACCTGTTCGACGTACTCCGGCACCTGGCCGACCGCCGCGCCCATGCCGCGTTCCGGCATGCCGTGGGGGCAGCCGAAGTTCAGTTCGATGCCGTCGGCACCGGTGGCTTCTACCAGTGGCAGGATGAATTTCCAGGATTCTTCGACGCAGGGCACCATCAGTGAAACGATCAGCGCGCGGTCCGGCCAGTCTTTTTTGACCTGAGTAATTTCCCGCAGATTGATCTCCAGCGAGCGGTCAGTGATCAGCTCGATATTGTTGAAGCCCACCACCTCACGGTTGGCGCCGAAATGCGCCGAGTAGCGCGACGATACGTTGACCGCCGCCGGGTCTTCACCCAGGGTTTTCCAGACCACGCCGCCCCAACCGGCCTCGAAGGCACGGACCACGTTGTAGGCCTTGTCGGTCGGTGGCGCGGAGGCCAGCCAGAACGGGTTGGGGGCTTTGATGCCGGCGAAGACAATCGAGAGATCGGCCATTTACGCAGCCTCCACGTTGAGCATCAGTTGAGCGTTGATCGCCTCGGCGGCGCGTTTGCCATGTTGCACCGCTTGCACGGTGAGGTCCTGATCGAGGCTGGTGCAGTCGCCGCCGGCATACACGCCGGGGATGCTGGTGCGCAGTTGTTCATCGACCTGAATTCGCTCGCCCTGACGCTTGAGCTCACGGGCCAGCGGATCGACGAGGGCGCTGCCATCAAAGGCCTGACCGATGGCTTTGAAGATGGCGTCGGCGGCCAGTTCGAAGGTTTGCCCGGTGGTTTGCAGGCGACCGTCCACCAGATGTGTGCGGGCGAAGCGCATGCCGCGCACCTGGCCTTGGTCGTCGAGCAGCACTTCTTCCGGCTGCGCCCACGTCAGCAAACGCACTTGATTGGCCTTGGCAATGTCCTGTTCATGACCGGTGGCGCCCATGTCTTCCACGCCACGGCGGTACACCAGATTCACATCGCGAGCGCCGAGACGGGCCATTTGCACGGCCATGTCGATGGCGGTATTGCCGGCGCCGAGGACGATGCAGTGGTCCGCAAGCGGCAGTTGAGTCAGGTCATTGGCCTGGCGCAGTTCGCGAATGTAATCGGTGGCGGCGAGCAGGCCAGGCGCGTCTTCGTGGGCCAGGCCGAGTTGTTTGCTGGCATTCAGACCGAGGCCGAGAAACACTGCGTCGAATTGCTGGTGCAAGTCGCTCAGGGTCAGGTTCTCTCCGAGCTTTTGTCCGTGGCGGATTTCGATGCCACCGATTTGGAGGAGGAATTCCAGCTCCTTCTGCGCGTAGTCGTCCACCAGTTTGTATTTGGCGATCCCGTATTCGTTGAGGCCACAGGCCTTTTCCCGGGCTTCGAAAATCACCACGTCATGGCCGTGCATGGCGCTGCGGTGCGCACAGGACAAACCGGCCGGGCCGGCCCCGACCACGGCAATGCGTTTGCCGGTTGAGGCCGCACGCGGGAAGGGGTGTTCACTGAAGTGAGCATTATCGACGGCGTAGCGTTGCAGCAAGCCGATCAAGACCGGTGCGCATTCATGGTCGTTGTTGCGCACGCAGGCTTGCTGGCAAAGGATTTCCGTCGGGCACACACGGGCACAACTGCCGCCGAGGATGTTCGCCGAGAGGATTTTCTGCGCGGCGCCCTGAACGTTTTCCTGATGGATATTGCGGATGAAGGATGGGATGTCGATCTCGCTGGGACAGGCGTTCACGCAGGGCGCGTCGTAGCAATACAGGCAACGCGAGGCTTCCAGATGGGCCTGGCGGTCGTTGAGCGGCGGCGCCAGGTCGGTGAAATGGCCGGCGAGGGCGGCGGCATTCTCGTAAGGATGCGGGAGGTGGTTCAGGGTCTTGATCACGGTTTTAGCCTCACGGTGATGGAGGTGCTGCCTCTGTCGGGCTGCATTACCACGCGGAGCGTGGGAACGATCTTCGGGAGTGCGTTAGCGTTTCACAGCAGTAGGCCTGTTCAACTCAGCCCGCTTACTCAGCAAATCAAACACCGCCGGATACGCCGGCCGTTCGACATACCGCCCCGCCCCCCGCTCGGCGCGCAAGTCGCCATCGGCCCAGACCACGCGGCCCTGGCTGACGGTGTGGCTCGGCACGCCGCGCACGGTCTTGCCTTCAAAGATGTTGAAGTCGACCTGCTGGTGATGGGTTTTGGCTGAAATCGTCCGCGTGCCTTGCGGGTCCCACAGCACCAGGTCGGCATCGGCACCGACCCGAATCGCGCCTTTGCGTGGGTAGAGGTTGAAGATCTTCGCGGTGTTGGTAGACGTCAGCGCCACGAAGTGCTGCATCGACAGGCGCCCGGTGTTGACCCCTTCATCCCAGAGCACCGCCATGCGGTCTTCGATACCGGCAGTACCGTTGGGGATTTTGCTGAAGTCGTCGCGGCCGGCGGCTTTTTGTTCGGCGCAGAAGCAGCAATGGTCGGTCGCGGTGGTGTGCAGATTGCCGGACTGCAAGCCATGCCACAGTGCCTCTTGATGGCCGCGAGGACGGAAGGGCGGGCTCATCACGTAACCGGCGGCGGTCTGCCAGTCCGGGTGTTGGTAAACGCTGTCGTCCAGCAGCAGATGCCCGGCCAGCACTTCGCCGTAGACTTGTTGACCCTTGCTGCGGGCGTAGGTGATTTCATCGAGGGCTTCTTTGGTCGAGACATGCACCAGGTACAGCGGCGTGCCCAACGTCTCGGCAATGCGGATCGCCCGACTGGCGGCTTCGCCTTCCACCTGCGACGGACGCGACAGTGGATGCGCTTCCGGTCCGGTGATGCCCTGCGCCATCAACTTGCGTTGCAGGTGATAGACCAGTTCGCCATTTTCGGCATGCACAGTGGGCACCGCACCCAATTCCAGGCAACGCTCAAAACTCGCCACCAGCGTGTCGTCGGCGGCCATGATCGCGTTTTTGTACGCCATGAAGTGCTTGAAGCTGTTGACCCCGTGCTGGTTGACCAGCTCCGCCATCTCCTCGCGCACCTGCTCGCTCCACCAGGTGATCGCGACATGGAAGCCGTAGTCCGATGCCGATTTCTCGGCCCAGCCGCGCCACTGGTGAAACGCTTCCATCAGCGATTGCTGTGGATTGGGAATCACGAAGTCAATGATCGACGTGGTGCCACCGGCCAGTCCCGCCGCCGTGCCACTGAAAAAGTCTTCGCTGGCCACGGTGCCCATGAAGGGCAATTGCATGTGCGTGTGCGGATCGATGCCGCCGGGCATCAGGTACTGGCCGCTGCCGTCGAGCACTTCGGCACCTGCCGGAACATCAAGATTATCGCCAATGGCTTTGATCACGCCGTCGGCGCAATAGACGTCGGCGCGATAACTTTCATCATGGGTAACAACGGTGGCGCCACGGATCAACAGAGACATTCCGAGTTCCTCGCAGGCAATGACCGGCTTATGCCGGTTCTAGGTGTTTTATATGAAACTGTCGCCAACAGGTGTATTCCTGTCAGTGCTGTCAGGAAATGAAGCTAGTCTGAGTTTATGAATTCAGCAAGAATATTTTTTATAAGCTTATGACTGTTTTAAATAATTGATTAATAACGATTAAATAAATAATTCACCAAAATGGTGAGGCTTCTCACCATTTTGACGCACTTGACAGGTTCCAAAAATAGACGAGATTTTCTATGTGAAATCAGCCGCTTGAGGATGGTCTATGGTTGATGCGCAGCGTTTCAAAAAAGTTTGCTGCACCAGTTTGAGTCCTGACGGTTCGGATTAACTGACCTGGCATTCAGCCTGAGTGAACAGGCAGATCGTCCAAAATCTGCCGGATATATCAATAAAAACAGTTGGTTGTAACGTTTTATGGAACTGCCCGATGCGTAGTCGAGGTGCCCGGCACGTTTATTGATGCCCCGGCAGCTTGATGAGCAAACAATAATTCAAAGAACAGTGGAGCGGCCATGCAACAGATCAGATCGCAAGTGACCGAGCGCAACGGCTTGTATGAACTCGAAGCCGGAAGCGACGTCCTCGACAGTCCCCGTTACAACCACGACATGGCACCGACCAAGTTGCATGAGCGAACCTGGAACAAATGGCACATCACTGCGCTGTGGATCGGCATGGCCATTTGCGTGCCGACCTACACCTTGGGCGGCGTACTTACCGCGTACTTCGGGCTGACCGTGGGTGAGGCGCTTCTGGCGATCCTGTTTGCCAACATCATCGTGCTGATCCCGCTGACACTGAACGCTTTCGCCGGCACCAAGTATGGCATTCCGTTTCCGGTGTTGCTGCGTTCGAGTTTCGGCATTCTCGGGTCCAACATTCCGTGCCTGATCCGCGCCCTGGTGGCGTGTGGCTGGTTCGGGATTCAAACGATGTTCGGCGGGTTGGCCATTCACCTGTTCCTGGGCTCGGTGTTCGAGGGCTGGAAGTCGTTGGGCGGCACCGGCGAAGTCATCGGTTTTATGGTGTTCTGGGCGCTGAACCTGTGGGTGGTGATTCGCGGCGCCGAGTCGATCAAGTGGCTGGAAACCCTGTCCGCGCCGCTGTTGATTTTGGTCGGTGCGGGTTTGCTGGTGTGGGCGCTGCCAAATGTGTCGATGACCGAGTTGCTGGCGATCCCGGCCAAGCGTCCTGAGGGCGCGAGCGTGGCGGGTTACTTCGCCGCCGGCCTGACCGCGATGGTCGGTTTCTGGGCCACCTTGTCGTTGAACATCCCGGACTTCAGCCGTTACGCCAAAAGCCAGAAAGACCAGATCATCGGGCAGATTATCGGCCTGCCACTGACGATGTTCCTGTTCGCCTCGCTGGGTGTGGTCATGACCGCCGCGTCGGTGAAACTCGTGGGCGTGACCGTCTCCGACCCGGTGACGCTGATCGGGCATATCCAGAGCCCGGTCTGGGTCGCGCTGGCCATGGCGCTGATCATCATCGCCACGTTGTCGACCAATACGGCGGCCAACATCGTGTCACCGACCAACGATTTCCAGAACGTCGCGCCCAAGTTGATCAACCGTACCAAAGCGGTGTTGCTCACCGGGGTGGTGGGGCTGGTGTTGATGGCGCATGAACTGCTGAAAAAACTTGGGTTGATTGTTTCGGACCTGAGCCTGGAAACGGTCTACTCCAACTGGTTGCTGGGGTATTCCAGCTTGCTTGGACCGATTGCCGGGATCATGGTGGTGGATTATTTCCTGATCAAAAAACAGCAACTGGATCTGGCCGGGCTCTATCGCGATGACGTGTACCCGGCCTGGAACTGGTTCGGCTTTATCGCGTTCGGTGTGCCGGTGGTGTTGACCCTGCTGTCACTGGGCAGCGACGCGTTCAGCTGGTTTTACAGCTACGGCTGGTTTACCGGCTCGGCGTTGGGTGGGGTGATTTATTACGGGTTGTGCTCGTTGCGGCCCAGTCCATCTGTCGCCAAATCTGCGGTGTAAAGGATGATCGTTCCCACGCTCTGCGTGGGAATGCAGCTCGGGACGCTCCGCGTCCCAAATCGGACGCGGAGCGTCCATGGATGAATTCCCACGCGGAGCGTGGGATCTATCAGTAGAAAGCCTGAGGAGATCACCATGAACGCAGCCGTAGACGTTCTGCAATCCACCCATCAGCACATCAACCGCGACCGCCTGTGGCAATCCCTCATGGAGCTCGCAAAGCTCGGCGCCACGGTCAAGGGCGGCGTCTGCCGCCTGGCCCTGACGGACCTCGACCGCCAGGCCCGCGACATCTTCGTCAACTGGTGTGAAACAGCCGGCTGCACCGTCAGCGTCGACGCCGTCGGCAACATCTTCGCCCGCCGTCCGGGGCGCAACCCGAGCCTGCCACCGGTCATGACCGGCAGCCACATCGACACTCAGCCCACCGGCGGCAAGTTCGATGGCTGCTTCGGCGTGCTGGCCGGCGTCGAAGTGCTGCGCACCCTCAACGACCTGAACATCGAAACCGAAGCGCCGCTGGAAGTGGTGGTCTGGACCAATGAAGAAGGCTCGCGCTTCGCCCCGTGCATGATGGGCTCCGGGGTCTTCGCCGAAAAATTCACCCTCGAAGAAACCCTGGCCAAGGTCGACGCCGAAGGCATCACCGTGGGCCAGGCACTCAACGCCATTGGTTACGCCGGTCCGCGTCAGGTCAGCGGCCATGCGGTCGGTGCTTATTTTGAAGCCCACATCGAGCAAGGCCCGATCCTCGAAGACGAACACAAAACCATTGGCGTGGTGATGGGCGCGCTCGGCCAGAAATGGTTCGACCTCAAACTACGCGGCGTCGAAGCCCACGCCGGTCCGACCCCGATGCACTTGCGCAAGGACGCCCTGGTCGGCGCCGCTGTGATCGTCGGTGCAGTCAACCGCGCTGCGCTGGGTCATCAACCCCACGCCTGCGGCACCGTCGGCTGCCTGCAAGCCTACCCCGGCTCACGCAATGTCATCCCCGGCGAAGTACGCATGACCCTCGACTTCCGTCATCTGCAGCCGGCACGCCTGGACTCGATGATCGCCGAAGTCCGCCACGTCATCGAAACCACCTGCGATGAACACGGCCTGACCTTCGAACTCACCCCCACGGCAGACTTCCCGCCGTTGTACTTCGACCCAGGCTGCGTCGACGCGGTACGCAATGCCGCGCAAGGCCTGGGCTTGTCGCACATGGACATCGTCAGCGGAGCGGGGCACGACGCAATCTTCCTCGCCGAACTCGGTCCTGCCGGGATGATCTTCGTGCCGTGCGAAGGCGGCATCAGCCACAACGAAATCGAAAACGCCGCGCCGGATGATCTGGCGGCGGGGTGTGCGGTGTTGTTGCGGGCGATGCTGGCGGCGTCGGCGGCGATTGCCAGCGGGGAGTTGGCGGCCTGAGTGAGGCGCGACGTGCGCTGAACCTGTCCGCGCACGTCACACCCCCAAGCCTTCCCGTTGGTGCACCAATGCCTGCGACACCAACAAATCCACCGGATGAATCGGCCGGCCCCGATGTTTCAACATCCCGCCATTGCGCTGGTTCAACACCGCTGTCATCTCCGCCAGCATCGACAACGCCACGCTTTCCGGCGCATCGCCGCCCAAGTCCAGTCCCATCGGGTAATGCAGCGCCGGTGAGCTTCGGCCGATGTCGGCCAGCAAGCGTTCTGTGCGCTCCTTTGGCCCGAGCTGGCCGAGGTAGGCGGGGGCCGCGTGCAGTATTTGCCCGAGCCAATGTCGGTCTTGCCGATAACTGTGAGTCATCACGGCGACGGCGGCGTCGTTGACCAGCGGCTGTAGATCGAATGGGTGGTGGAGGTTGGCGAAGATCACCGCATCTGCCTGTGGGAAGCGTTCGGCGCGGGCGTAGTGGCTGCGGCTGTCGACGACGCTGACGTGCCAGTTCAGCAATTTGGCCATGCGCACCAACGGCTGGGCGTCGTGGCCGGCGCCGAAGATCACCAGGCGTGGCGGCGCAGCGACGTATTCGAAAAACACTTCGACTTCGCCACGGGCATCGGTGTAGAGGCGCAGGGATGATTTTTTCTCGCGCAGGGTCTTGTGCAGATCCTCGCGAATGGCACTGTTCAGCGGCGGGTTGCGCAGGCCACCGTCGGTGTCTGACAGCACGCGATCACCGACCCGCGCCGAGGCGTTGCGCGAGGTGGCGATAACGGTTGCCATTGCTGCGGGTTGCTGGCTGTCGCGCACCCGGTGCAGCAGGTCAATGGCCGGAGACGGGTTTGTCGCGCGCAGGCGTTCGAGCAGCACGAACACCGTGCCGTTGCAGCCGAGGCCGAAGGTCAGCGAGCTGTGTTCGTCGTCTTCGTCCTCGCTGGCGCCGGTGCTGTAGCGTCGTACCACGGGCTCGCCGGAGTCGGTGAGCCACCAGGCTTTTTTCGCCAGGTCCTGTTCCAGGCAACCGCCGCTGACGGTGCCGACGGTGCGGCCGTGCAGCGGGATCAGCATGCGTGCGCCAGGCCGACGGTAGGCCGAACCTTCGACCTTGACCACGGTGGCGAGGATGGTTTCTTCGCCGTCGTCGGCGGCGGTTTTTATGGCGTGCAGAAGATCATTAAGGCCGGACATGCATTTTCATCCCGAAAAGGGGGGCGATCCCTGTGGGCGTTTGTTCCCACAGGGGGGGGGGTGAGGGAGGTCAGTCGACATCCTGTTGCATCAACTGCCGCACCCCGTCCCACGCTTCGGCCCGCATCTGCTGCACATCCAGCCCCGGTATTTCGCCGTTGTCGACCACCACCCGCCCGCCGACCAGGCTGTAACGCACGGCAATCGGCTCACCTGCCACCACCGGTGCCACGGCAATGTCGTGGAAGCCAAAGAACCGTGGATGGTCCAGGCCATAGATCACCAGATCTGCGGCTTGCCCGACTTCCAGTGTGCCGACGGCGCCGAGACCGAGTACCTGTGCGCCACCTGCCGTCCCCCAATGAATGACCTCTTCAGCGGTGGTCGCCGAAGCGCCTTGTTCCGCGCGGTGGATCAGCCACGCCGTGTTGGCTTCACCGACCATGCTTCCGGATTCATTGGAGGCCACACCGTCGACGCCGAGGGAAATCGGTACGCCGGCCTCGACCATTTGCGGCACCGGTGCCACGCCGCTGCCCAAGCGTGCATTGCTGACCGGACAGTGTGAAATGCCGGTGCCGGTTTGCGCGAGCATGCGGATTTCCCCCGGTTGCAAGTGCACCGCGTGGGCGAACCAGACGTCCGGGCCGAGCCATTCGTGCTCGGCGACAAACTCCACCGGCAGGCAGTTGTACTTCTCGCGGCAGAAATTGACGTAGTTCTGTGTCTCGGAGAGGTGCGTGTGCAGGCGCAATCCCAGGCCGCGCGCCGTGTGGGCGAGTTCGCGCAGGAGCGTCGGTGGCAGCGAAAAAGTCGGTGTGGTCGGTGCTACCACGACCCGGCGCAGCGCATCCGGGGTGTCCTGGTGATAGCGCGATTTGAGCCGCTCGATGTCACCGACCATCTGGTCCAGCGTCTCTGGTTGCAGCGCGGTTTTCGAGAAGCCCGGGTGCGCGCTGGCCGACTCCAGCGCGCCACCGCGGCAGAGCACGAAACGCATGCCGAATTCATCGGCCGTGTCGAACAGTTGGTCACCGCTCTCGGTGCTGCCGTGGGCGTGATAGAGGTAATGGTGATCGGCGCAGGTGGTGACGCCCGACAGCAGTAACTCGGCCATCCCCAGCCGTGCGGCGATCCGCGTCAATTGCGGGGTAAAGCGGTTGAGGCGCGGGTAAGGCACACTCGCGAGCCAACCCTGAAGGTCCTGATTCAAACCCTCGGGCACGGCTTTGAGGAGGTTCTGAAACAGGTGATGGTGGGTGTTGATCCAGCCCGGATAGACCAGCGAGTTGCGTGCATCAATCACTCGCTCACCGGGTTGCGCGATGAGCCCAGCAGCCATTTCAGCGATGCGCCCGTTGACGATGCGAATGTCCACTGCGCCGGCCCGGGCACGCGGGCCGCGCAAACCGGTCATTACCGCGACTGGATGTTTGATCAGGATGTTTTGAAGTTTCATGGACGGCTCCCGTCAGAGGGTGTGGGTGGCGGATTTGCTGGCGGCGGCATCAGGCACGCTGACACCGTTGAGCGCGGCATTGAGCAGCACCGACACCAGGCAGGCGATCACCACGCTGCTGTGCAGAAACGGCTGCGACCACTCGGGCATTTGTTTGAACAGGGCCGGGGCCAGGACCGGCACCAGAGCGGCGGCGATGGTGAAGCCGACGATCAGCACGTTGTAGCGGTTGCGCTCGTAATCGACCTTGGCCAACGTCTGGATACCGGCTGCCGCGACCACGCCGAACATTGCGATACCGGCCCCCCCCAACGCGGCGGTCGGCATGGACGCGATGATCGCGCCGGCCTTGGGCACCAAGGCCACCAGGCACATCAACATCCCGCTGATCGCGACCACCCAGCGGCTGCGCACCCCGGTCAGAATCACCAGCCCGACGTTTTCCATGAAAGCAATAAACGGGAACGCGGCGAACATCCCGGCAATGGTGCTGGCCAGGCCATTGGCGCGCAGGCCGTTGATGACTTGTTTTTCTTCCACCGGTTTGTCGACGATGTCGCCGATGGCCACGAACAGCCCCATGGACTCGACCATTTGCACGATCATCACCACCACCATGGTCGCGATGGGGATCAGGCTGAACGTCGGCAAACCGAAGTAGAACGGGTAGGGCACGGTGAGCCACGGCGATTCCTGCACGCTGTGAAAACTGCCCATGCCCAGGCCGTACGCCAGTCCCGCCCCGACCAACATGCCGAAGAGCACTGCCATGTTGCGCATCATCGGGCTGCCGTAGCGGTTGACCAACAAGATGGTCGCGAGCACCACGGCGGCCACGGCGAGATAAGCCGGCGCGCCGAAATTACTGACGTTGCGGCCTCCGCCAACCCATTCGTAGGCAATCGGAAACAGCTGCAATCCGATCACGGTAACGATGCAGCCGGTGACCACGGGCGGAAAAAACCGGCGTAATCGCCCAACGAACGGCGCCATCAACATCGTGAAGATTCCCGCGCCGATCACCGCCCCGCAGACCCCGGCAAACCCCACCTGCGGGTTGGTGCCGATGGCGATGACCGGCCCGACACTGCTGAAAGCCACGCCCTGCAAAATCGGTAAACGCACCCCGAATTTCCAGAAGCCAACGGTTTGCAACAGCGTGGCGATGCCAGAGCAGAACAGCGTGGTGCTGATCAGCACTACGGTGTCTGCCTGGGACATTTTCAAGGCGCTGGCGACGATTAACGGCACGGCGATGGCGCCGATGTACGAGACGGCCATGTGTTGCAGGCCGAGGGTGAGCATTTGCCTGATCGGTAATACCTGGTCGACCGGGTGGACGGCGGAAGGAGTAGTGGCTGACGACATGGGGAAACACCTCTAGCTGTTGTTATTCGGTACAGAGGGGTATTTGTTCTGATGCGAGGGTGTCGATAGCTCGACCACTGCAGTTCCCTGTGGGAGCGAGGCTGTTCGCCGCCACAGGTCGTGCCTGTCACATCAGGCCTTTCGTTCTTGCGCCCGGACCCGCCATCCACCGGCTCCGATGCGTTGTTTCAGCCTGCCAGGCAGGCGGCAAAGCCTTGGTTCAACGCCGCGCGGTCCAGGTCGCGGCCGATGAACACAATCTTGCTGGAACGCGGTTCGTTACCCCATGCCGTGGACGCACGGAACTCGACGAGACTGTGCACGCCTTGCAGCACGTAGCGCTGGTCTTGATCGGCGACGGCCAGGACACCTTTCATGCGGTACAGGTTGTCGGCCTGTTCAGTACGCAGCCGGGTGATCCAGCGGTGGAAGTCGCCCAGATTCACAGCGCCCTCGACGGCGATGCCGACAGACGTCACGCTAGGGTCGTGCTCATGATCCGGCTCGTCGTGGCGATGGGCTTCGGCGTGATGGTCGTGTTCGGCACCGATTTCCATGAGTTTTTGCGTTGACTCAAAGGCGCCGATGCCGAGGATCTTCGACAGATCAATTTCGGCGTAGCTTGACGTCACCAACTCTGCCGTGGCGTTCAAGCCGCGAATCTTGTCGCTCAGCGCAGCCACTTCAGCCGGGCTCACCAGGTCGACCTTATTGATCACAATCCGGTCGGCACAAACGATCTGGTCCACCGCCTGGTTGTCCACGCCATCCAGTTGCAAATCCTCCAAATGCTGGGCGATGTGCTTGGCGTCGACCATGGTCACGATGGCGTCCAGTTCCACTTCATCGGCAATCGGATCGTTGATGAAAAAGCTCTGCGCCACGGGGTACGGGTCGGCCAGGCCACTGGTTTCAATCAGGATGTGATCGAGTCGCACGGGGCGCGCCACCAGTTCGCGAACGATGCGCACCAGGTCCTCGCGAACCTCAGCGGTGCAGCACACGCAGCCATTGACCATTTCGTAGATTTCTTCAGTTTCGGAGCTGAGCACCAAGTCGCCGTCGATGCCGACCTCGCCGAATTCATTTTCGATCACGGCAATTTTGCGCCCGTGGTTCTCCTTGAGGATGTAGTTGAGCAGGGTGGTTTTACCGGCGCCAAGGAAGCCCGTGAGGATGGTCACCGGGATTTTGCGGTTCGGGGTTGGGGCGTTGAATGGGATGGTCATCGGGTGCTCCTTAAGAACGGATGGGTCGCAGTGCTATCAACTGTGGGAGCGAGCAGGCTCACTCCTACAGGTTTTGTGGTTGGGTTCACCCCAGCGCAGCGCCGTGCCCGCGTCGAGGCCGAACAGGTCAAGGACACGGCCGAGGCTGTGGTCGACCATTTGCGCCAGGTTGTTCGGGCGGGCGTAAAAGGCCGGGACGGGCGGGGCGATGATCCCGCCCATTTCGGTAACAGCGGTCATGTTGCGCAGGTGTGCCAGGGTCAACGGGGTCTCTCGCGCCATCAGCACCAGGGTGCGACGTTCCTTGAGGGTGACGTCGGCGGCGCGTCCGATCAGACCCGACGATGTGCCGGTGGCGATTTCTGCCAGGGTGCGCATGGAACACGGCGCGACCACCATGCCCAGGCAGCGGAACGAGCCGCTGGCAATCGCGGCGGCCACGTCGTCGGCGCGGTGGTAATGACTGGCCAGCGCCGTCACGTCGGCGAGTTTGTAGTCGGTTTCATGGGCCATGGTCAGCAGCGCGGCGCGGCTGATGATCAAGTGGCTTTCGATGTCCAGTTCGGCGAGCAATTCCAGCAGGCGCACACCGTAGATGAACCCGGACGCACCACTGATGCCGACCACCATGCGCGGGCGGTTCACGACAGATAGCCCTTGAGCAGATCGCGTGCGCGTTCGAGCACGTCCTGATCCAGTTGTGCCTTGATCCCGTCGAACGCCGAACCGCGCGTGGCATCGAGACCCATGCGCGATGTGGTGCCGTTGACCGAGGACGATGGGTCCAGCGGGCTGCCGGGCAAACCGTCAATGACGAACAAGTCCTGATGTGGCTGAAAGTGCGTGGCCAGTGCCCACAGCACCTGGCTGTCGTCACTGATGTCGATGTCGCTGTCCACCGCGATCACGGTTTTCAGGTAGGGGTCCCAGCCAAGCAAGGCCAGCATGATCTGCCGGGCCTCGCCGTCACGGCTTTGGTCCAGTGCGACGTAGCAATGAAAGTGCGTACCGGAATTGGGGTAATGCACGGCGGTCACGGAAGGAAAACGCGCTTTGATCTTTTCGCTCATCTCCGCTTCCCGTGGCAACCGCGCGAGCGTCAGGTGTTCGGCGTAACGGCCGCCGACCACGTCCACCAGCCAGGCATCTTTGCGGCGCATCAGGGTGTCGACGCGCAACACGTTGTTGGTCGAGCGGTCCGAGGAATAGCCGCTGAATTCGCCAAACGGACCTTCCTCGGCATACGCCGCCGGATCGATGGCGCCTTCGAGCACAAACTCCGCGTACGCCGGCACGCCAATGCCGTAGCGCGGGGTTTTGACCAGTTCCAGCGCCGCACCGAACAAGCCACCTGCCACCGCACGTTCATCGGCGCCAAAAGGCAACCGCGCGGCGGCTGCGAGCATGAACAACGGGTGCGCGCCGACCACCATGGCCACGCGCAATTCTTCGCCTCGCTCGCGAGCGGTTTGCAACATGCGCCACAAGTGGCCACGCGAGTGCAGGCTGGTGGCGAGCGTCTGCCGGGCATGACGCATCGAGCGGTGATAACTCATGTTGGCGATGCCGGTCACCGGGTCTTCGGCAATGATGATGGCGTTGGTGATGTATGGCCCACGGTCGCTGTCGAAATGCTTGAGCATTGGCAGCAGCGCCAGGTCCACATCTTCGCCTTCAAAGATTTCGTCCAGTATCGGACCGGTCTCGACATGGCGCGGTGGGATGGGGTGGTTGGCGCGGGTCTGAAACGTTTCGTGCAGCAGCGCCGGGGTGACGCCGAACATCCGAGCGATGCGGGTACGGGAGGCGAACAGGTTGGTCGCAACCGGCACGCCGAGATGCCCGACCTTTTTGCAGATCAGCAGCGGATCCAGGCCTTGGGCGGCGAGGGCGTCCACCAGTGCGGTGACGTCCTGATCAGCGGAAAGGGTGTGGTCGATTGTCAGCACATCGTCCGGGTATTGCCGGCGATAGGCGTCAATGAATTGGTGAAAATCCTGGGTATCGCCGAGCGTCGAGAGGGTCATGGTTTCACCTCGTAAAAAGCAGGCGCGCAGGTGTGAGGGCGACGCTCGATCGACCAGCCGTTGGCCCGCCGGTCGATCGAACACCGGTTCATCTGAACGCCTGTAAAGTCGCTGTACGGTCAGTCAGTCAAGCCACAAGGTTTTGTGTCATGCCAACTCAGAGGTAAGTGGTGGTCAGACGGATGTCTGCCTCGATCAGGTCCTTGGGCGGTGGCGTCGGTTCGATCCCGCACAACCGGGCAATGTTATTGCCCAGGTAATCCTCAAGATGATCTTCATCGATCCCCAACCCCTGCGGCGCCGGAGAGCACAGCACCTCGAGTTCACGCAGCCACATGCCCGGTTCGTTCGGCGGCGAGTCGGTGCCGAACACGATCTTGTTGCGCGGCAGGTCCTTGGCGAACTCGACGATTCGCGACTGGAAACACCAGCCGGATTCGCAGTACACGTTCGGCGTGTCCATGGCCATCCAGAACGCCTCGAACGAGTAGTTGCCACCGGTCTGGATACCGAAGTGACCGATGATGAAATTGACCATCGGGAATTCACGAATGATCGGGTAGAACATCGTCGGAATCGTGTACGGGCCGTCGCCGGTATGGATCAGCACCACAATGTTGTACTTGGCACAGACCTTCATCGCCGGGCGCAACCAGTCCAGTGCGCGGTCCGGGCGGTAGCCGTGCATGTTGGCGTGCAGCTTGAGCATCTTGAAGCCGTATTCCTTGATATGGAACTCCAGCTCCGCCGCACCGTTTTCCGGTCCCCAGCGCGGGTTGAAGTTGAAGTTGCCGATGAAGCGGTCCGGGTACTTCACGCACAGTTCGGCGACATAGGACATGTAATCGCGCACGCCTTCACGTCCCCGGCGGTTGCCGTCGCGATAACCGGTATTGCCCGGTGGCGGCTGGATGAAACCCATGTCGATGCGGCGTGGTTTGCCGTTGATCATGTACGGGCCGTCCATCAGCTTGAGCATCCGTTCGCCGGTGAACGGTTCGCCGGTGTGGCGCCACGCTTCGTCGACCAGGTTGGTGGGGTGCAGATGGGTATCGATAATCATCGGTTCAGCTCCTGGCCAGTTGGGTGGTGACGGGGCGCTTGAGTTGCGCCTCTGCTTCGGAAACGGAACGCGGTGGCGGCGTGGGTTCTAGGCCGATCATCCGTGCGGTGTTGTTGCCCAGGTACTCTTCGAGGGTGTCTTCGTCGAGGTTCAGGCCCTGAGGCGGCTCGTGGCAGAGCACTTCGAGCAGGCGTAGCCACATGCCCGGTTCGTTGGGCGGGGTGTCGGTGCCGAAGAGGATCTTGTGGGTCGGCAGGACCTTGGCGAATTCGACGATCCGCGATTGCAGGCACCAGCCCGATTCGCAGTAGACGTTGGGCAGCTCCATCGCCCACTGCATCGGTTCAAACACATACACGCCGCCGGTCTGTACGCCGAAGTGCGCCATGATGAAGTCGACGTTGGGGAATTCCTTGATCATCGGCACCCATTCCGAGGGGATGCTGTATGGCCCGTCGCCGGTGTGCAGCTTGACCGGGATGCCCAGCTCGGCGCATTTTTCGAAGCACGGACGTACCCAGTCCAGTGCGCGGTCAGGACGGTAGGCATGCATGTTGGCCTGCATTTGCACCATCTTGAAACCGTGTTCCTTGACGTAGCGCTCGATCGCCTCGACGCCGTTTTCCACGCCGCAACGCGGGTTGTAAACGAAGCAGCCGATGAAACGGTCCGGGTAGGTCTGGACCATTTTCAGGGTGTAGGCCATGTAGGCGTCGATGGACTCGCGGCCGGTGAGGTCGCCGTCGGTCCAGGTGTAAATGGTGTTGCCTTGCGGTGGCTGGATGAAGGCTTTGTCGATGCGGCGAGGTTTGCCGTTGACCATGTACGGGCCATCCATCATCTCCAGCAGACGCTCGCCGGTGAACGGGTCACCGTCATGCCTCCAGGCGAGGTCCACCAGGTCGGTGGGATAGCAACTGATATCGATGATCATTGAAGTCGATCTCCTGATAGCGGGGAAGGGAACCTTGCGGTTCACAGCAGTCGCATCCCGGGCAATCGGCCATTTCTATGCGCAAAGACTCGCGCATTCCCTCGCCTGTTTGCATCCGGCCCGGGTGGGTGGCTGCTGGGGGGAAGTATTGGAAGGGGGGATCGGGTTCGTACAATATTAATTGGGCGAGGAGGTGATATGCGTTCGATATGGTTTCGTATTGGCCGGGCTGGCCCATCGCGGGCAAGCCCGCTCCCACAGGTTTTTTGGTGTGTCGCAGATGGGGTTGACACCCTCGAACACGGTGGGAGCGGGCTTGCTCGTGAAGGCGTCAGATAAATGTTTGCTGAGCCAGCTGCTTGACCGCCTCAACCACGGGCGCCACCCGCTCAGCCTGGCCCGGCGGCCACACCGCGTACAGGTTGTAATGCGCCGCAATTTGCGCGTCGTTCAATGCCACCAGGCGTCCGCTGCGCAAGGCATCCGCCGCCAGTAACCCGCGCACTAACCCTGCGCCAACCCCGGCCTCGGCCGCGGCAATCAGGTTGGCGGCGTTGTCGAACACCACTCGCGCCGTGGGCTCGACAGGCGGCATACCCGCCGCATCCAGCCATGGAATCCACGAGCGCCGCGTATACCCCAGCAACGGTAGCTCAAGGATTTGCACCGGGCTTAACGGCAGTTGCACTCCATGCCGTTCGAGCAGCGTCGGCGAGGCTACAGCCCTGACGCTGTCGCCACAAATCTGCGTCATTTCACAGTCGTCCCAATCGCCGTAGCCGTAGCGCAACGCCAGGTCCACGCGCTCGAACGAACTGCGATCCGTGCGTGGCATCGACAGCATCACCACCTCGTAATCGGGGAGTAAATCCAGCAGCTGCGGCAAGCGCGGATTAAGCCAGCTCTGCGCCAGTTCGCTGTCCACGTCGAGGGTCAGGCGCTGCGCCACGCTGCGGTTTTTCACCGAGGATAGCGCGCGATCAATTTGCGCCAGACCATCGGACAGCACACTGGCAAACAGCTGCCCGGCATCGGTCAGGTTGCTGCCGCCGCCTTCGCGCACGAACAGCGGTTGGCCGATGAAGTCCTCCAGGGCACGAATCTGCTGGCTGATAGCACTGTGGGTCAGGTCGAGTTTGCGTGCGGCGCTGGAGAAGCTGCCACTGCGGGCCGCCTGGATAAATGCGCTCATGGACTGCACCGACGGGTATCGCTTGTACATGCTGTTAGTCCTACTTACACAGGATGGCAGAAATCGTCGCTGGCCCGATTTTCTCAAGGCTCCCAATAATCGATCACCAGGCCTGCACAAAGACAGGCCGCTCTCTTGGAGCCTGACAATGATCGAATTCACGGTAAACGGCGAACGACGCGAGCTGGCAGAGACATCGCCCTCCATGCCCTTGTTATGGGTGTTGCGTGACCATCTGAAACTCACCGGCACCAAGTTCGGTTGTGGCATGGGGTTGTGCGGTGCCTGCACCGTGCACCTGGACGGCGTTGCCGTGCGTTCCTGCCAGTTGCCGGTCGCGGCAGTGGCGGGGCATGCCATCACCACCATTGAAGGCTTGTCGCCGACCGAACAGCATCCCTTGCAATTGGCGTGGGTTGCCGAAGATGTCCCGCAATGCGGTTACTGTCAATCCGGGCAGATTATGTCCGCCGCTGCGTTGCTCACTACCGGCGCGGCAGTTACCGACGATTCGATCCGCAACGCCATGTCGGGGAATCTGTGCCGTTGCGGCACTTACGGTCGCATCAATAAAGCCATCAAACGTGCGGCGAATGCGCCGAAGGAGGCGTGATGAGCCTTGATCAAATCGAGCTGTCGCGCCGAGTCTTTCTCAAGCAGGCAGCGACCGTTACCGGTGGGCTGGCCGTGGCGTTTTACCTGCCGCCGGGGATGACCGCGACCGGCCCCAAGGCGCCGGCGCCCGCCGCAGAATTCGAACCCAATGCGTGGGTGCGTATCCTGCCCGACGGCACCGTGAAACTGGTGGTGCACAAACACGATTCCGGCACCGGCACCCAGACAGCCCTGGCCGCGTGCGTGGCCGAGGAGTTGGACGTCAACCCGATGACGGTGCAGGTGATCACCCCGGAAAATCCGTTTTTTGATACCTACATTCATCCGGTCTGGAAAGTCTTCTCAACGGGTGGCAGCACCAGCGTTTCCCTGGAGTATGACCGTTTGCGCATGGCCGGTGCGACGGCGCGTGCATTGCTGATTATGGCTGCTGCCAAACAGTGGAAAGTCAGCCCGGACAGTTGCACCACCGAAGAGGGGCGCGTCGTGCACGTGGCCAGCAAGCGTCATTTGGCCTACGGCGAGTTGGTGAGCGATGCCGCGCACTTGCCAGCCCCGGCCAAGGTCGCGCTCAAGGACCCGGCGCAGTTCAAATACATCGGCAAGCTGCGACACAAACGCGACGCGGCCGCCAAGGTGTGCGGTCGCTTCAAGTACAGTATCGACGTGGTGCTGCCGCAGATGCTGGTGGCCGTAATTCAACGGGCGCCAGTGATTGGCGCAACCGTATTGTCGGTGGATTCGAGTGCGGCGCTACAAGTGCCGGGCGTGCGTAAAGTGATCCGCGTGCCAGGTCGGCCGGATGTGCTCGGCGGCAATGTCGAAGGCGTGGCCGTGCTCGCTGATAACTATTGGGCCGCCCATCAGGGCCGCGATCAGCTCAAGGTTCAGTGGAGCGAATCGGCGCTATCGGGGTTCGACAGCGATCAACTGGCCGACGCCCAAGCGGCGGCTATCGAGGACAAGCAAGCGCAACGCGTCACCGCGATGGCGGCAGGTGATGTCGGAACGCAATGGGCAACGGCTGCAAAGGTGCTCGAAGCCGACTATCACATGCCCTACAAAGTGCAAAACCCGCTGGAGCCGATTTGCATCACCGCGCAGGTCAAAGACAACGCCATCACCTATTGGGGCGGTGTGCAGGTGCCGTCGTCGGCGCTGGAAGCCGCGCAAACGGTGTGCAAGATCAGCCAGGACCACGTCACTATCAATGAACTCGTCTCCGGTGGCAGTTTTGGTGCGCGAGAAGCCAAGTACTGGCTGTTCGAAGTGGCGTACCTGGCGCAACAGGCCAAGGTCCCGGTGAAGTTGATGAACAGCCGTGAAGACGAAATGCGCGCGTTGTTCATGCACCCGGCCACCTTGCACCGGGCCAAAGGTGCGCTGGACGCGCAGGGGCGACTGACTGCGTTGCAACTTCAGGCGGTGTCTCCGGCGTCGCCAGAACAATGGGAGCCGGGTTACTTCGAACGCCCCGACAAGATGGATTACAGCACCACCGAGGCCATGACCGCGTGGGACTTTGCTTATCGCCCGGCGAATCTGGACCTGGTCTGGGTCAAGCACGAAAGCAACGTCCCCAGCGGCTGGTATCGGTCGGTCAGCTTCATTCCCAATGTGTTCGCCGTGGAAAGCTTCATGGATGAAATGGCGCACGCCGCCGGGCAGGACTCGTTGGCGTTTCGCCTCGCCCACATGCAGGACCGGCCAAGGCATGTAGCGGTGCTCAAGAGTGCTGCCGAGCGCGCCGGATGGGGCCAGCCATTGCCGCCGGGCACGGCGCTGGGGGTCGCCACCAATCAGGGTTACACCAGTTTTATCGCCGTGGTGGCGCAGGTGTCGAAAAAGGACGGTGTGACCAAGGTCGACAAGCTCACCTGCGTGGTCGATTGTGGCCTGGCGGTATCGCCCGGCGGTGTCGAAGAACAACTCTACGGCGGCCTGATGTGGGGCTTGGGGCATGCCTTGTTTGATCGGCTGGACATCAAACAGGGCCGGGTGGTGCAGAGCAATTTCCATGACTACCGGGTGACACGCATGTCCGATATGCCGGCCGTGGACATCCTCGTGGTCGACGGCGAGCCGGGTAAACCGGGGGGCGTCGGTGAACTGGGCAGCCCCTCCGTGGCGCCGGCCATTGCCAATGCGCTGTTCAACTTGACGGGTGTGCGCCAGCGTTCGACACCGCTGACCCTGGGGTAACGGCCATGGACTTGCGTTTGCTGCGCTATTTCATGGCACTGGCCGAGGAGCTGCATTTCGGCCGGGCTGCCGCGCGTCTACACATTTGCCAACCGCCGCTGAGCCAGCAGATTCGTCTGCTGGAGGAAGAACTCGGCACGCCGTTGTTCGAGCGCAGCCATCATCGGGTTGAACTGACAGCGGCGGGGCGGATGCTCAAGGAACAGGCGCCGATGGTGTTTGAGCAACTGAGCCGCGCCCTGGACCTGACACGTCAGACCGGTCGCGGCCAATTGGGAGAACTTGAAATCGGCATGATCAGTTCGGTGATGGTCGGCGTCTTGCCACGGGCCTTGCACCTGTTCCGCGAGCGCTATCCGCAGGTCAATTGGCGTCTGCATGAAATGACCCCGGCGGCGCAAGTTCAGGCACTCAAGGAAAAGCGTATCGATGCCTGCGTGTTTCGCGTCGGTTATGACGATCCGCAGTTGCGCAACGAACTGTTGATCTACGAGCCGATCCGGGTGGTTATGCCGGCGGATCATCCGCTGTCCAGACACGAAACCCTGGCGCCAGCGGACCTGGCCAATGAGCCGTTCGTGGCGCTCGAACTCAAGCAGTCGCGGTTTGCTGATTTCCTCTACCAGTGTTGCGTCAAGGCCGGGTTTATCCCGCAGATTCGTCAGCAGGTGATCGAGGTGCAAACCTTGCTCAGCCTGGTGCGTGCGGGGTTTGGCGTGTCGCTGCTGCCAGCGTCCATCGAGCAGATGGCGCCCCCCGGCCTGGTGTTTCGCCGGTTGACCCCGGCATTGCCGGAAGTGCCGCTTTACGCCACCTACCGCGCGGACGATGACTCGCCGGTGCTCAAGCTTTTTCTCGATACCCTGCGCGAACTGGTCATCCAGAACGCCAACTGAACGCCAAACCCACTGTCACAAATCATCCGCACGATCCAATTCCTGCGCGGTCGTACTCTTCATACGAGCGCAACACTGTGGGGAACCAATGAGCCAGGACGTTCTGAGCACCGAAACCAATCGTCGCCAGTTGCAGCAGATTATTGCGGGTTTGTCCGACGGCGTGATTCTGCTGGAACTCGATCAGACGATCCTCTGGGCCAATGACGCCGCGCTGGCCATGCACGGAGTCGAGCAGATCAGCGAACTGGGCGCCAATGCCCGGGAGTACGCCAAGCGCTTCGCCTTGCGCTATCGCAACAATCACCCGGTGCCGAAGGACAATTACCCGGTGAGCCGCGTCGCCCGGGGCGAAACGTTCAGCGATGTGCTGGTTGAAGTCAGTCCGGCCGGCGATGAAGAGCACATGTGGGTGCACCGGGTGCGCAGCTTGGTGGTGGCCGACAGCGCCGGTGAGCCGGAGTCGCTGGTGCTGATCATGGACGACGTCACCGAATGGGCCAGCGCCGAGCAGCGTTTCGAAAAGACCTTCAATGCCAACCCGGCTCCGGCGGTGATTTGTCGCCTCAGCGATTTGCGTTACATCAAGGTCAACGGCGGTTTCCTGGAGATGACCGGTTTTACCCGCGATCAGGTGATCGGCGTGTCGACTTATGAATTGGACATCCTCGAAGGCGCCGAAAAGAAAGACCTGGCCATCGAGCGTCTGCGCGAGCACGCCACGATTCCACAGATGCAGGCCGAGCTGCGCTTGGCTGACGGTGGCAGCAAACAGGTGATCGTTGCGGGGCAGCCGCTGGAATTGAACGAAGAAGACTGCATGCTATTTTCGTTCGTCGACATGGAGCCCCGGCACAAAGCCGAAATTGCCCTGCGCCAGAGCGAGGAGCGCTTCGCCAAGGCCTTCCGCCTGACACCGGTGCCGACGCTGGTGTGCAGCGCGCAGGATCAGGTGGTAATCGACGTTAACGAAGCCTTTCTCGACACCCTTGCGTATCCCAGCGAGGAAGTGCTCGGCAAGACGATCGCGGAGATCGATTTCATCGACGACAAGACGGCACGCACGCAACTGTTTGCAGCGTTGGAGAAGGCCGGGAGCCTGGACCGCGTCGATGTCAGGATCCGCAAGAAAGATACGCTCCTGATCGACTGCACGATCTCGGCTGACACCGTGAATATTCAGGACAGTCCTTGTTACTTGCTGGTGTTGATGGACATCACCGAACGCAAACGCACCGAGCTTGAACTGGTCGCGGCGATCGAGGAAGTGATGAAAGACGCCTCCTGGTTCAGCCGTACGCTGATCGAAAAACTCGCCAACGTGAAAAGCGTCAACTCACCGAAGTTACCCAGCGTGTCCTTCACCGACCTGACCGCTCGCGAGCGCGATGTACTCGGCCTGATCTGCGAGGGACTGGCCGACAAGGAGATTGCCGTGCGCCTGAAACTGGCGCTCAACACAGTGCGCAACCACGTATCGACGGTGTATTCCAAGCTTGGCGTTCACAGTCGCAGTGAGGCGATTGTCTGGTCGCGCGAGCGTGGACTGTTTTCCAGTGAATGGCGGCCCAAGGGCCAGCGCTAGGGTGCAAATGCACTAGTGGAGGCAGTGCAAATGGAAGTGTTGGGACCAGACACCAGTCCTTAGGCTGTGAGGGTGCGAAAAGGGGGCTTTGACCCCTTCGCGTCCTCTACGAAACAGCTCAAGGAATTGCCCTATGCGTCGCCCACTTAATTTCGTTTCCATCGACGAGGTTGCCAGTCAGCTCAAGGGGGAATCGCAATGATTTACCTGACGCAATTGCGCGCGCTGCTGGAGCAACACTTTTCACCTCGCGCCTGCGAATGCAGCGTGTCGGGAGACAACTCGGTGACGGTAAAGCTGTATCACCCGGAGTCGGGTGAGGTTGACCTGGTGGTCAGCGGATTGAAGGTGTCGAGCCTGAATTCGCCGCAAGCGGTGGCGTCGCTGATAGAAGAGCTGCGTTACGAGTTGCAGAGCAATAGTTTGCATCGCTCGGGTGAGAATCAGTAAGAGCTGTCGTTTTTCGGGATGAAAATCGGCCTGCGTGGCTTATTTGCTGGCATTGGCCGGTGACTGGGCTATAAGAAATGCGAGGGTAAAATTTTCTGTGACCGGTCCGCGACTTCGCGGTGTTGTCGTCGAGTCGCGGAAAACATCGATTACTTACCGCAGGTCAGCCTATGAACAGTCTTGGAAAACGTGCTTTTTCGCCGTTGTCGCTTGCCTTCTGCATTGCGATCCTCAGCGGCTGCTCCAGTCCACCGCCTCCGCCGCCACCGTTACCCCCGGTAGAACGCCACTGCGAAACCATCGACAAGACCGAAGTGTTGGGTGATGCGAGAGCGGATGGGGAAGTTAAGCGCATGACCACGACCACGCGCTGCATTACCCAATAGACCCCAAACACAGAACCTGTGGCAGCCGAGCAAGCTAGGCTCCCACAGGGAGTGTGGTTTGACAGCCCGTAACGGATTGGCTCCGGGCTGCCTTGGATGCATCTATCAGGACAAGAACCCACCGTCCACATTCAACGAAACCCCAGTGGTGTAGCTCGACGCATCACTGGCCAGGTACAACACCGCGCCCGCCATTTCACTCGGATCAGCAACACGCTTGAGTGGAATCTGCTGCAACGCGGTTTTGAGAATCGCATCGTTCTTGACCAGTGCCGAGGCAAACTTGGTGTCGGTCAGGCCTGGCAGCAGGGCGTTGCAACGGATGCCGAATTGCGCGCATTCCTTGGCGAATACTTTGGTCATGTTGATCACGGCGGCCTTGGTCACCGAGTAGATGCCCTGGAAGATGCCCGGCGAGACGCCGTTGATCGAGGCGACGTTGATGATGCTGCCACCACCGTTTTCGCGCATGATTTTGCCGGCTTCCACCGACATGAAGAAGTAGCCGCGGATGTTGACGTCGACGGTTTTCTGGAAGGCGCTGAGGTCGGTGTCCAGCACGTTGCAGAACTGCGGGTTGGTCGCTGCGTTGTTGACCAGAATGTCGAGACGGCCGAACTGTTCCTTGATGCCGGCGAAGACCTGGCTGATCTGTTCCATTTCACCGATGTGGCAAGCGACGGCGGTGGCTTTGCCGCCAGCGGCGATGATCGCGTCGGCCACATGCTGGCAGCCGTCGAGCTTGCGGCTCGAGACGATGACGTGGGCGCCTTGCTGGGCCAGGAGTTTGGCGATGGCTTCACCGATGCCACGGCTGGCGCCGGAAACGAAAGCGATCTTGCCGTCGAGGTCGAACAACTGAGTCTTGGACATGGGGTTCTCTTATAAAAAGTCTTGTTATTGGGCCAGGCGCGTAATCAAAGGCTGGATTTCTGGATGACTTGCAGGCTCATTTGCTCCAGCAGTTTGTTCATGTGAATGAACTGCGCGAAGCGTTTGTCCTGGGTCTGACCATGGAAGAAGCGGTAGTAGATTTGCTGGACGATGCCCGCCAGGCGGAACAGGCCGTAGGTGTAGTAGAAGTCGAAGTTGTCGATCTGGATGCCCGAGCGTTCAGCGTAGTAGTCGACGAATTCACGGCGGGTCAGCATGCCCGGTGCGTGGCTCGGCTGGCGACGCATCAGTTGCACCGGTGCCGGGTCGCCGGCTTCGATCCAGTAGGCGAGGGTGTTGCCCAGATCCATCAACGGGTCGCCGAGGGTGGTCAGCTCCCAGTCGAGCACACCGATGATCTGCATCGGGTTTTGTGGGTCGAGGATCACGTTGTCGAAGCGATAGTCGTTGTGGACGATGCTTGATGTCGGGTGGTCGGCCGGCATCTTGTCGTTGAGCCAGGCTTTGACCACGTCCCACTGTGGTGCGTCCGGGGTCAGGGCTTTCTCGTAACGATCGCTCCAGCCTTTGATCTGGCGGGCGACATAACCTTCGGGTTTGCCCAGATCACCCAGGCCGTAGGCGTTGTAGTCGACACGGTGCAGTTCAACGAACTTGTCGATGAAGCTTTTGCACAGGGCCTCGGTTTTTGCCGAATCCAGACCCAGTTCCGGCGGCAGTTCGGAGCGCAGGATGATCCCGTTGACCCGTTCCATCACATAGAACTCGGCGCCGATCACCGATTCGTCGGTGCAGTGCACGTAGGCTTTGGGGCAATACGGGAAGCCGTCCTTGAGCTGGTTGAGAATGCGGAATTCGCGGCCCATGTCGTGGGCGGACTTGGCTTTGTGGCCAAATGGCGGCCGACGCAGGACAAATTCCTGCTCGGGGTATTCCAGCAGGTACGTCAGGTTCGATGCGCCGCCGGGAAACTGGCTGATCTGCGGCAAACCTCTGAGGCCCGGAATGTGTGCCTTGAGGTACGGATCGATCAGGCTGGCATCAAGTTCTTCGCCAGAGCGGATACGGGTGGACTGGTCAGTAAGCGCCATGCTTATCCCTTCTGCTTATTTTGGAGGCCTGCGACTATTGGCTAATCTAATCCGCACACCCGGCACCCACAACCATCAACAGCCCTTATAGGTGAGCGTGTTGCCGGGCAATCATTGCTTTTGATACACCTGTTTGAATGAGCCTCAAATCGCAGCGCTGCTCAGCGATGTCGGCAGTTCGATGGGGGTCAAGACCGGGTTGCCGGAGAAGAACGCCGTCAGATTGCGTCCCACCAGTTCGACAGTGCCTTGAGTCGCCTCCGGGGACAAACCCGCCACATGAGGCGTCAGGATCACGTTGGCCAGCGACTTGAGCGCCTCCGGCACATGCGGTTCGGCATCGAACACGTCCAGCGCGGCACCGGCAATGCGTCGTTGCTCAAGCGCACTGATCAGGTCGGTGCTGACGATCACGCTGGCGCGGGCGATGTTGACGAGGAACCCGTTGGGCCCCAAGGCGTCGAGGACTGGCTTGTTGATCAAATGTCGGGTGCCAATGCCGCCAGGGGTCGCGATAATCAGAAAATCCGAGGTGCGCGCCAGTTCGGTGGGCGTTGAGCAGAAGGTGTACGGCACATCGCTGCGATGCTGGCGGTTGTGGTAACTGACCGTCATGTCGAAGCCATTGGCGGCGCGTTTGGCGATGGCCATGCCGACGGCGCCGAGGCCCAGGATGCCCAGGCGCTTGCCGGCCAGGGAAGGGCGCATGATCTTCGGCCACTCACCACGACGCACTGCCGCATCGCAGCGGGGGATGTCACGCACCAGCGCGAGCAGCATGGCCATGGCGTGGTCGGCGACTGATGAGGCATTGACGCCGGCACCGTTGGTCACCGTTATGCCGCGGTCAGCGGCGGCTTGCAGGTCGACGTGTTCGTACCCGGCACCGATGACGCAAATAATCTTGAGATTGGGCAGGGCGGCGATTTCATCGGCGTAAAGACCCAATGGGCCGCGTGTCAGCACGGCATCGATCTGCGCTCCATGACGGCTGATGGCCGCCGCGCGTTCGGCGGGTGTGGGGGCAAGAATCAGGTGAAAACCCTGATGTTCGAGAATCGGCAAGTAATCATTGATGGTTTCAACCAGTACCAGAACGGTTGCAGGCATGCTGCGCTCCTGTGGGCATCGAAATTGTCGGGGCTCGAACGTTGCTTCAGATTGCGGGCTCCCGCACAGTTTAGCAACGGCCAACAGTCGCACACGTGGATGTTCAGTTTGATGAACCTTTTGAAGTCAGAAAGGTGCGGGCGGCGTCGAGAATTTCCTCCGATACGGCCTCGCCGCGGGTGGCGCGGGCGAGGGTCAGGGCGCCCACCATCAGCGAGTACTCCACCAGTGCCTGTTGCCGATCGGCATCGACATCGCCCGAATCGAGCAGCGAACCATAGGCTTTCAGCAGCCGGTTGAGCCCCTCCATGAAGGTCTGGCGCAAACCACTGTCGGCCTCTTCGTGGCACATGTCCCCGGCAAAAGCCGCCACCGGGCAACTGTCACCCGGGTTGTCGCGGCTGGCTGGCGACAGGTAAGGCTCGATCAGCGCACGACGGGCGGCGTCCTTGTCGTCAACATGGGCGGCGATCCGTTCCTGCCAGCGTTCAGCCGACTGCTCGAACGCCCGATGACTGGCTTCCTGCGCCAATGCCTCCTTGGACTCGAAATGTCCATAGAAGCCCCCATGGGTCAGGCCTGCGGCGCCCATGACGTCGACGACACTGATGCCGTGCACGCCTCGCTCGCGAAACAGCCGCGTGGCGGCCTCGACGATGATTTCGCGGTTGAGGTCGGCTTGCTTGCGGGAAACGCGGGGCATCAGTGGCTCACAGGTATGAAAGGTGGGGAATCAAAGGGCGTATTGGGCAATCCCGTTGCCGAACGACCAGTTCTCTTTTTTAACTTCCACCAGATTGATGAAAACATCCTCCAGGCGTACCGCCAGCTCGCGATTCAGGCTCTCGGCGATGGTTTTGTAGAGCAGCTTTTTCTTCTCGTCCGTGCGGCCTTCGCTCAGCGTGATCTGGATGATCACCAGATTGTCGGTGCGGTTGATGCCCAGGTATCCAGGGTCGAAGATGAAATGGTGTTCATCGTGTTCCGTCAGGATCTGGAAGTTATCGTTCTCCGGTACGGCAATGGCGCTGTGCATGGCCGCGTAAATCAGCTGGCCGACGCGTTTGGCGAAGGTAGGGTCTTGGTGTTTTTTGATGTCGACACGAACCAGTGGCATGGGATGTCTCCAGAAAAAAGGCCGGTCAGTTAAAAATACATGACGAATGTCCTTTATCAAGCGAAAGCTGTTATCTGGCTATGAAACATCCGCATGCCGTTTGTGGGAGTGAGCCTCTGATCCGAGAGCGACTATTTCAGGTACCAGCCCCACGCCTGGTCGCTGATGTACTCGGTGACTTGCTTCACCTCCAGATAATTGTGCAGGCCCCACTGACCCAGCTCGCGGCCAATGCCGCTGTGTTTCATCCCGCCCCACGGGGCTTCGACGAAAGTTGGCTGCGAACAGTTGACCCAGATGATTCCCGCCCGTAACTGGTTGGCGACGCGGGCGGTGCGTTGCAAATCAGCGCTCATTACTGCGGCGGCGAGGCCGAAGCGACTGGCGTTGGCCATTTGCACCGCTTGCTCTTCGGTCTTGAAACGCTTGATGCACAGCACCGGGCCGAATACCTCTTCGCGCCAGAGAATGCTGCTGTGCCCGGGCTCGTCGAAGATCGCCGGTTCAATAAAGTAACCTTCAGGCAGATGCGCCGGTCGCCGACCACCGATGAGTAGACGGGCACCGCTGGCGAGGCCTTGATCAATGAAACCGAGGACCTTGTCATGCTGGCTTTGACTGACCAGCGGGCCGAGCAGGACACCGGGTTCCATGCCCGGGCCGATACTGATCTTGCGTGTTTCCTCCACCAGTCGTTCGACCAGGCGCGGGGCAATGTTTTCCTGCACCAGCAGGCGTGACGTGGCGCTGCACACTTGGCCCTGGTTCCAGAAAATCCCGAACAGAATCCATTCCACCGCCGCCTCGACATCGGCGTCGTCGAATACGATGAAGGCAGACTTTCCGCCCAGTTCGAGGCTGATGTTCTTGATGTCGCGGGCGGCCGCCGACATGATTTTCGCCCCAGTGGGCACGCTGCCGGTAAAGGCCAGCTTGTCTACGCCGGGATGTTCGGTGAGCGGGCTGCCGGCGTCGGCACCGAGGCCGGTGACCACGTTCAATACCCCGGCGGGCAAACCAATACGGTCGGCGGCAGCGGCCAGCTCCAGTGCCGTGAGAGGCGTCAGTTCGGACGGTTTCAACACCACCGTGGCGCCTGCAGCCAGGGCCGGTGCGACTTTCCACGCCGCCATCAACAAAGGGTAGTTCCAGGGAATGATCTGCCCGGCGACGCCAATCGGCTCATGACGGATACGGCATCGAAAGCGTGCGTCCGGCAACGTCAGCGGTTGATCCTGCTGGTGATCCAGTTCGCGGGCCAGGCCGGCGTAATAACGGAAGCAACCAATGGCATCGCCGACGTCCCATTGCGCTTCGGGCAATGGTTTACCGTTGTCACACACTTCCAGTTCGGCCAGGGCTGCTTGGCTGTTTTCCAGTTCATCAGCCAATGCCTCCAACCATTGCGCGCGTTCGGCGCCGATGGTCTGGCTCCAGCCGTTATCAAAGGCTCGGCGTGCGGCGCGCACCGCGTGATCGATGTCTTCTTCGGTGCCCGCGGCTACCCGATGGAAAACGGCTTCGGTGGCCGGGTCGATGACGTCCAGATAACCGCCCAGGTCCGGGCTGACCCACTCGCCGTTGATATAAAGCTGATCACGCATGGTTGGACTCCTGAACGCCGGTGCGGCGGTTTTGCAGAGAGCGGGAAGTGAATAGCAGGGCCAGCGAGGCGCAGATAATGACGGTCGAGACCGCGTTGATCTCTGGCGTCACGCCGCGGCGGATCGATGAAAAGATGTAGATCGGCAACGTCGTTTCGGAACCCGCAACGAAGAACGCAATGATGAAGTCGTCGAAGCTGAAGGTGAACGCCAGCAGGAATCCGGCCATGATTGCCGGGCTGATCTGCGGCAGGGTCACCCGCCAGAACGTTTGCATGGGTGGGGCATAGAGGTCCGCTGAAGCTTCGAGCAAGGCCTTGTCCAGCGAGTCGACGCGGCTGCGCACGATCACCATGACCAGCGCCATGGTAAACAGCGAATGCGCAGCAATCACCGTGGCAAAACCCATGTTCAGACGCGGCATATTCGGAATCCAACTCGCCAGCAGCGGATTGATCAGGTCGAACAGGGTAATGAACGCAATCAGCGTCGAGATGCCGATGACGATGCCCGGCACGATGATCGCGCAATAGGTCAGTGCATCGAACAACAGGCGTACTTTTTTACCCGCGCGTTGCAGGCCGAACACGGCCAGGGTGCCGAACAAGGTGGCGATCGCCGCCGAAGTGAAGGCGATGAACGCACTGTGCCCCAGCGCTTCCATGATGAACGGGTTGCCAAAGGCGCGACCAAACCATTGCGCCGAACAGCATTCGAAGGCCAGGCCACTGCGCCCGGCGTTGAAACTGAACAGCACGATCAACGCGATCGGCGCGTAGAGAAACAGGTACAGCGAGGTCGAATAGCTGCGCAGCCACATGTCACAACCCTCCATCGGCAGGGCGGCCGCCGTAGCGCGCCACCAGTTTCAGATACACGCCGATGATCAGCAGCATCATCGCCACCAGCGTCATTGCCAGGGCACTGCCGAACGGCCAGTTACGCGACTGCAAGAACAGGTCGACCAGCGCGTTGCCGACAAAGAACACCTTGCCCCCGCCGAGAATCGCCGGGATCAGGAACTCGCCCATCAACAGGATGAACACCAGCATCACGCCGGTGATGATGCCCGGCGCGGACAGCGGCAAGGTGATCCGCCGGAAGCTCTCGAGCGCGCTGGCACCGAGATCGGCAGAGGCTTCGAGCAGGCGTTTGTCGAGTTTTTCGAGGCTGACGTAAATCGGAAACACCATCAGTGGCAGGTAGCCGTAGACGATACCGATCAGCACCGCCCACGGCGTGTTGATCAGCCGCACGTCTTCCAAGCCAAGGCTGGCGAGCAGGGCGGGGATGCCCTTGCCGCTGAGGATGAAGATCCAGGCGTAGGTACGGATGAGGAAACTGGTCCAGAACGGTACGATCACCAGCGTCAGCAACAGCGAGCGGTTACGGGTGACCTTGACCGCCAGGAAGTAGGCCAGCGGGTAGGCCGCGACCAGGCACACCAGGGTGCCCAGTGGCGCCAGCATCAGCGTGTTGCTGAATGCCGCGCCACGCGAGCCGAGGTTCAGGTAGTTGGCCAGGGTGAAGCCACCGGCGTAGCCGCCCACGGCACTGCGCTCGCCGAAACTGAAGACCAGGATGATCACCAGAGGCATCAATAACAGCAGCAGGAACCACAAGGTCGAAGGCAAGAGCATCAGCAGGGTGATCCGCCGACCGAGGCTGCGCCGTTGACGTACCTCGATTGACAGCGCATTGCCCGGCTGCACCGTTTGCGGTTGGGCGGCAGCATTCATGGGTGACTCCTCATTGGCCATGGTCAGGCGATCAGGCGGACTTGAAACGCGCCATCAGTTCGGCGCGCGCCGGGCTGGTGAGCGTTGCGGCGGCGCCGAACTCCAGTGGGCTGAGTGCTTCGGCGGCCGGGTACATGATTGGATCGTCGAGCATCGCGGTGGGAAGCAATGCATCGACCCGTTTGTCACCGCTCGGATAGCCGTGACTCAACACTTCGAGTTTGTTGTGCTGCGGGTCGAGCAGGTAATTGATGAAGGCGTAGGCCGCGTCCTTGTGCTCCGAGCTTTTCGGGATGGCAAAGAAATCACTCCACAGTTCGCCTCCCTCCTTGCCCAATTCGAACTGCATCTGCGCGTTGTCGCGGTGCAATTGCGAGGCGTCGCCGGTCCACGACATCGCGAGCCAGGCATCGCCGCTGCGCATTGATGGCTGAATGTCGGAGTTGATGGCGAACAGGTGCGGTTTAACCTCGATCAGCAGTTTTTCCGCGTCGGCCAATTCTTTTGGGTCGAGGGAGTTAAAGCTGTAGCCGAAACTTTTGAGGGCGTTGCCGATGGCGGTCAACTGGTAATCGTGAACCATCGTCCGGCCGCTGGCCGGGCCTTGGGCGGCGGCCCAGAACTCTTTCCAGCTGCTCGGCCCGTTCTTCAGTTTGCCGGCGTCGTAGAGCATGCCGGTTGTACCCCAGTTTTTCGGCACGGCGTACACCTTGCCGTCCACGGTGCCTTGGGCCATGAATTTTTGCTGGAATGCCGAGGCATCGAAGTTGGGGATGCGTGACAGGTCCAGCGGCTCGATCAATCCCAGGCCGACGTAAGTGCTGATGGTGTAGTTGGTCGGTACCAGTACGTCCCAGCCACTGCCACCGGCTTGCAACTTGGCGAGCATTTCTTCGTTGGAGCCGAACACGCTCATCGAGACGCGGGCGCCGGTGGTTTTGCCGAAGGTGTCGAGGTTTTCCTGGCTGTGGTAGTTCGGCCATGTCGCCAGTGACAGGCGATCCCCCAGCTTGGCCTGTTCGGCCGCTTCTGCGTTGGACGTCAGCAGGCCGGGCATATGGGTGGCGACCACGGCGGCGGCAATCCCCAGGCCGGTGCGGCCAAGAAATTCGCGACGACTGATCGAGCCGTTCTGCCAACTGCGCAGGGTTTTGATAAACGTCTTCTGGTCCATAGCACGCTCCACATCCGGTTGATGAATCGAGTCGATGATTTACAACGCCATGGCCAGGCCATTGGCGTGATCCCAGCCGACGCTCACTGCTGCGCCGTGTTCGAATGCGTTGGCGCCGTGATCCTGCTGGCGGGGCACCCGCACGCAAACCACGCCAAAGGCCTGGGTGCGCACGCGGTATTCGGTGGAATTGCCGAGGTAGATGCGGTCTTCCACGCAGCCTTGCAGTGTCACTTCACGAGCCAGTTCGGCGTGGGTGCCGGCAATGCTGATCAACTCCGGGCGCACCGCGATGCAACCGGCGGTGTCAGCGCTCAGGGCCTTGCCGGTCGGCGTCAGCGGGCTGGTCAGTTCCAGGCCTTGCTCGGTACGCAGCACCACCGAATTGCCGTGCAGGTGGCGCACGGTGCCGTTGAACAGATTGGATTCGCCGATGAAGTCGGCGACGTAACGGCTGGCCGGAGCTTCGTACAGTTGTTCCGGGGTGGCCGTCTGGATGATCGAACCGTTGCGCATCACGCTGATGCTGTCGCTCATCGACAAGGCTTCTTCCTGGTCGTGGGTGACCAGTACGAAGGTGATGCCGACCTCGCGCTGCAAACGCAGCAGTTCGGATTGCATTTCCTTGCGCAACTTGCGGTCGAGCGCCGCCAGTGGCTCGTCGAGCAATAGCACGGTCGGTTTGTTGACCAGCGCCCGGGCGAGGGCGACGCGTTGCTGTTGGCCGCCGGAGAGTTCGCTCGGTTTACGTTGGCCGAAGCCGCTGAGGCGAACCATTTCCAGGGCCTCATCGGCCATGCGCAATTGGGTTTTCTTATCCGGGCGCGGGGTGCGATAACGCAAGCCATAGGCAATGTTCTGCGCCACCGTCAGGTGCGGGAACAGGGCGTAATGCTGGAACACCATGTTCACCGGCCGTTCGAACGCCGGTACGCCGGCGACGTTTTTGCCGGCCAGGCGTACTTCGCCGCTGGTAGGTTGTTCGAAGCCGGCAATCATGCGCAGGGTCGTGGTTTTACCGCAACCCGAGCCACCGAGGAAAGAATGGAACGAGCCACGACGCACGGCGAAATTCAGGCCATTGACGGCCGCCACCTCGCCATAGCGTTTGACCACATTGCAGAATTCGATATCGCTTGGCTGGTTGTCATTCACGGTGCGGCTCCCCTTGCAGTGATCAATCATTGCGTCGGGAGCCAAACTAGCAATCGCGGTTTTGCGCTGTATATATCCCTTGGGGGATAGAGTCGTTTTCAGGTGTCAGGCTTCGGCGTGCAGTTCCTGGCCGGTGAGGTCACGGATGAACAGCCCGAGCAGTTCAGACTGGCTGCCGATGCCGAGCTTGGCGTAGATGTTCTTGCGGTGAATCTTCACCGTGCCGGGGCTGATGCTCAGTTGCTCGGCCACCGAGGCACTGGAGTGACCGCGCAGCAGCAACTGCACCACCTCCTGTTCGCGGCCGGTAAGGATGTGCGCACCGAACTGATCGAACGCTTCGCGGATCTTGAAGTCGAGATCTTGTGCCGGGCGCGGCTGTTGCGCCTGACGCAAGCGCCAGGCTTCGTTGACGACTTGTTCGACGACGGCTTGTGCGCACTCGATCAATTGCATTTCGTCACGACTGAACGCGCAACTGGCCGAGGAGCGCATCAGCGATAGAACGGCCATGGCGCCGTCGCCGAGTTCGACAAAAAATGCCACTTCTTCGGCCAGGCCGGTTTGCTGGTAATAAGTCAGGTAGTACTCGCCGAGGTAGAAGTGGTCGGGCGCGAACTGGCGCAAGCGCCACAATCCCGCTGCTTGTCCGCGGGTGCAGGCGAGGTAGAACGGATCGAGCAGATACGGACCGCACTGGTAGTCATCGACATACACCGCACGCTTGTCGGCGGCAAAGGTGTCGAACAGCGCCAACGGTCGGTGATTGCCCTCGTAGACGAACAGGACGAAATGATCGACCGGACACACCTGGCGCAACCAATGGCTCAACGCCGATAACCGCGCATGCCCGGCAGGCAGGTCAAGCAGGTGGGCGACACCGGTGGTCCAGAGTTTCAGTTCCTTGGGGCGCATGGCGGTTTCAGACAGGAGTGGAGTGCCAGTGGATGCACAAACTACGCCATGCGGGGTGCGCCTTGCCACACGGGGCGCACGCCGTTACGTCAGTGAAAAGATGCACCGCAACAGGGCTGGATGTTACCGAGTGCTACACGGTTGGTAGCAGAAACGATCGTATCGGCACACAGCCCTGCTCCTGCATAACGTCCTGAAAACCTCTGATCCGCACAACCATTCCTCAGCTAAGTCTTTGCTTCTGTTGATTAATCCCGGACAATCGCGCCCCTGTTTCGGCCAGGGCGCTGCCTGTCGGGTTTTTCCGACTCGTCCTGACCGGGTAGCAACTGACCGGAATGCGGAGATCCCACCGGATGAATGATCAGGCCAATAGCGTCGACAAACGCTATGTAACGGCGGCACCAGCAACGCTTGAGAGCTGGAATCGTCATGACACCACCTGGATGCTGGGCCTGTTTGGCACAGCCATCGGGGCTGGCACGCTGTTTTTGCCGATTAACGCAGGGCTGGGCGGTTTCTGGCCGTTGCTGATCCTGGCGGTGCTGGCATTCCCCATGACCTTCTACGCACACCGTGGCCTGACCCGCTTCGTGCTGTCCGGACGCGAAGGCGCGGACATCACTGAAGTGGTGGAAGAACACTTCGGCATCAAGGCCGGTGCGCTGATCACCTTGCTGTATTTCTTTGCGATCTTTCCGATCCTGCTGATCTACAGTGTGGCACTGACCAACACCGTGGGCAGTTTCCTTGAGCATCAATTGCACATCATGCCGCCCCCGCGCGCGGTGCTGTCGTTCGTGCTGATTCTCGGTCTGCTGGCGGTGGTGCGTTGCGGCGAACAGGCGATCGTCAAGGCCATGAGCCTGATGGTGTATCCGTTCATCGTTGCACTGCTGTTTTTGGCGGTGTTCCTGATCCCGCACTGGAACGGCGGCATTCTGAGCACTGCCAGCACGCTGCCTGAACCGTCGGCGCTGCTGCATACCTTGTGGCTGGCGATTCCAGTGATGGTGTTCTCGTTCAACCACTCGCCGATCATCTCGGCGTTTGCGGTCGACCAGAAGCGCCGTTACGGCGAACACGCCGAAGAGCGCAGCTCGCAGATCCTGTCTCGCGCCCACCTGCTGATGGTGGTGATGGTGCTGTTCTTCGTCTTCAGTTGCGTGCTGACCCTGTCGCCAGCACAACTGGCCGAAGCCAAGGCGCAGAACCTGTCGATCCTGTCGTACCTGGCCAACCACTTCAGCAACCCGACCATCGCCTTCGCGGCGCCGTTGATTGCCTTCGTGGCCATCTCCAAGTCGTTCCTGGGGCACTACATCGGTGCCAGCGAAGGTCTTAAAGGCCTGATCGTCAAAAGTGGCAAGCGCCCGGCACCCAAGACTCTGGACCGCATGACTGCTGCGTTCATGCTGGTGGTGTGCTGGATCGTTGCCACGTTGAACCCGAGCATTCTCGGGATGATTGAAACCCTCGGTGGTCCGGTCATCGCGTCGATTTTGTTCCTGATGCCGATGTATGCGATCCGCAAGGTGCCGGCGATGGCGCGTTATCGCGGGCAGGCGTCCAATGTCTTCGTGACGGCGGTGGGCCTGGTGGCGATTACAGCGTTGATCTACTCGCTGACCGCGTGATCGTTCGGCCTGCTCGCGCAGCGCCGGATTGACAGCTACAGTGGCCGCTGCGCGTATTGCGCGCAGCGGTTTTTTTTCGCCTGGAGACACCGGATTGCCCAGCGCCTCACCCCAAAATTTCACTGAACAATCCACTCGCTGGCAGGACCTGCTGGCCGGGTTGTCGATTGCCGGCCTGTTGTTACCTGAAGCGGTCGCGTATTCAAGCATTGCCGCCGTCGCGCCGCAGGCCGGGGTAATCGCCTTGTTTGCCGGTTTGCTGTGTTACGGGCTGTTCGGCACCAGCCGTTTCGCCATTGTCTCGGCGACTTCGTCGTCGGCAGCGGTATTGGCGGCCGCCACCGCGACGCTGGCCCACGGCGATCCGCAACTGCGCTCTGCCCTGGCCATCGGCCTGGTGCTGGTGACTGGCGCGTTCTTCCTGCTGGCCGGGTTGTTCAAACTGGGCAGCGTGACTTCGTTCATCGCAAAACCGGTGCTGCGCGGCTTCGCCTTTGGCCTGGCGCTGACCATCATCCTCAAGCAAGTCGCCAGCGTGGTCGGGGTGCATCTGAGCGACGGCAATCTGGTGCACTTTCTGCCGCAATTGCTGGAGCAACTGCCGCAATGGAACTGGGTGGCGGCGGGTGTCGCCGCCGTGGCGTTGGCCTTGCTGGTGCTGTTTGCAAGGTTCCGGCGCTTGCCGGGCGGCTTACTGGTGGTGGTGATTGGCATTGCGGCGAGTCAATGGCTGAACCTGCCGGCGTATGGGGTGAAGCTGATCGGCGTGATCGATTTGAGCCTGGAAGTCCCGAAGCTGCCGGTATTGCCCTTTACTGACTGGTTGCGCCTGGGTGAATTGGCCTTTGCCATGGTGATGATCCTGTACGCGGAGTCTTACGGCTCGATCAGCGCTTACGCGCTCAAGCACGGCGACAGGATCTCGTCGAATCGCGATCTGCTGGCACTGGGGGCGTCCAACTTGTTGTCTGGGCTGTTTCATGGCATGCCGGCGGGGGCAGGGTACTCGGCAACGTCGGCCAATGAAGCAGCAGGGGCCACGTCGCGGCTGGCGGGTGGAGTGGCGGCGCTGGTGGTGTTGCTCATCGTGCTGACCGTGTTGCCCTTCATCGCCCTGACCCCGGAGCCGATTCTCGCCGCCATCGTCATCCATGCCCTGGCGCGAGGCTTGAGCCTGCAACCGCTGGGACGCTATTTCATCTGGCGGCGCGACCGGTTGCTGGTCATCTGCGCGGTGGCCGCCGTGCTGGTGCTGGGTGTGCTGGACGGGTTGCTGCTGTCGGTGGCGATCAGTGTGGTGTTGATGCTCAAGCAAATGTCGGCGGCGGATATTCAGATTCTTGGGCGGATCGACGGCGGACACGACTTTGTCGACCTGAACCTCCATCCAACGGCGCAAACGGTGCCAGGGGTTTTGATCGTCCGGCCGGGGGAGGCGTTGTTCTTTGCCAACGTCGAGCGGATTCTGGGCAGCACGTTGCACTTGATCCGTCATTCGCAGACGCCGATTCATTCCGTGGTTCTCAGCCTGGAGGAATCGCCGGATCTGGATGGCACCAGTATTGAGGCATTGCAGGACTTTTTTGTGCGGGTGCGGGGGGAAGGGAAGCATCTGGTGCTCGCCCGGCTCAAGGACTCGGCGCAGGCCGCATTGGCGGCGTTGCCGGAAGTGAAGGATACACAGGTGATCCTCAGCGGTTTGAGCGTGGATGGCGCGGTGCAACAAGTCCTCAAGACCAGCGCATAACCCTTGTAGCAGTGTAGGGGCATAGCCATCGCAGGCATAAAAAAACGCCGCACATCTCGCGATGGGCGGCGTTTTCTATTGCGTTGCAGCGTTAGGCTTGAACGACCGGAATGTTGGCGTTCGCAGCCGCTTCACGGAACTCGGCGATCTGGTCGAAGGACAGGTAGCGGTAGACATCAGCCGCCATGCTGTCGATCTTGCCAGCGTACTCCATGTATTCCTCGACGGTCGGCAGGCGACCCAGGATGGACGCCACGGACGCCAGCTCGGCCGAAGCCAGGTAGACGTTCGCGCCGTCACCCAGACGGTTCGGGAAGTTACGGGTCGACGTCGACACCACAGTCGAATTCGGCTCTACACGTGCCTGGTTACCCATGCACAGCGAGCAGCCTGGCATTTCCATGCGTGCGCCGGCCTTGCCGTAGATGCCGTAGTAGCCTTCTTCGGTCAGCTGGTGAGCGTCCATTTTGGTCGGCGGCGACAGCCACAGACGGGTTGGCAGCTGACCCTTGACCTGATCCAGCAGCTTACCGGCAGCGCGGAAGTGACCAATGTTGGTCATGCACGAACCGATGAACACTTCGTCGATCTTCTCGCCAGCAACGCTGGACAGCAGACGGGCGTCGTCCGGATCGTTTGGCGCGCAGAGCACAGGCTCTTTGATGTCGGCCAGGTCGATTTCGATGATTTCAGCGTATTCGGCGTCAGCATCGGCAACCATCAACTCAGGGTTGGCGATCCAGGCTTCCATCGCTTGAGCACGGCGTTCCAGAGTCCGTGCATCGCCGTAGCCTTCGCCGATCATCCAGCGCAGCAGGGTGATGTTGGAGCTCAGGTACTCGGTGATCGACTCTTTCGACAGCTTGATGGTGCAACCGGCAGCCGAACGTTCGGCCGAGGCGTCGGACAGCTCGAAAGCCTGTTCGATGCTCAGGTTGTCCAGGCCTTCGATTTCCAGGATGCGGCCGGAGAAGGCGTTCTTCTTGCCTTTCTTCTCAACGGTCAACAGGCCAGCCTGAATCGCGAAGTAAGGAATGGCGTGAACCAGGTCACGCAGGGTGACGCCCGGTTGCATCTTGCCTTTGAAGCGCACCAGGATCGATTCCGGCATGTCCAGCGGCATAACGCCGGTGGCTGCAGCAAACGCCACCAGACCCGAACCGGCCGGGAACGAAATGCCCATCGGGAAACGGGTGTGCGAGTCACCACCGGTGCCGACGGTGTCCGGCAGCAGCATGCGGTTCAGCCAGCTGTGGATGATGCCGTCACCCGGACGCAGGGAAACGCCGCCGCGGGTCATGATGAAGTCTGGCAGGGTGTGGTGGGTGGTCACGTCGATCGGCTTAGGGTAAGCCGCAGTGTGGCAGAAGGACTGCATCACCAGATCAGCGGAGAAGCCCAGGCACGCCAGGTCTTTCAGTTCGTCACGGGTCATTGGACCGGTGGTGTCCTGGGAGCCGACGGTGGTCATCTTCGGTTCGCAGTAGGTGCCTGGACGCACACCGGCTACGCCGCACGCCTTGCCGACCATTTTCTGCGCCAGGGTGAAGCCCTTGGTGCTTTCGATAGGGGCATCCGGTTTCTTGAACAGGTCGAACGCTGGCAGACCCAGTTCGGCGCGAGCCTTGTCGGTCAGGCCACGGCCGATGATCAGCGGAATACGACCGCCGGCACGGACTTCGTCCAGCAGCACAGGGGTCTTCATTTCGAAGGTAGTGATGACTTCATCGGTACCGTGCTTGCAGACTTTGCCTGCGTGCGGGTACAGGTCGATCACGTCGCCCATGTTGATGTTGGTCACATCAAATTCGATTGGCAGTGCGCCGGCATCTTCCATGGTGTTGTAGAAGATCGGAGCAATTTTGCTGCCGAAGCAGAAACCGCCAGCACGCTTGTTCGGCACGTAAGGAACGTCGTCGCCGAAGAACCACAGCACCGAGTTGGTCGCCGATTTACGCGACGAACCGGTACCGACCACGTCACCGACGTAGGCGATCGGGAAGCCGCTGTTGCGCATTTCTTCGATCTGCTTCATCGGGCCGATGGAGCCTTGCACGTCCGGCACGATGCCGTCGCGGGCCATTTTCAGCATGGCCAGGGCGTGCAGCGGGATGTCCGGGCGGGACCAGGCGTCCGGAGCAGGGGACAGGTCGTCGGTGTTGGTTTCGCCGGTGACCTTGAACACACGCAGGCTGATCTTGTCGGCCAGAACAGGGCGGTTCTTGAACCACTCGCCGTCAGCCCAGGATTGCAGTACGCCTTTGGCATGAACGTTGCCGTTCTTGGCGCGTTCAGCGACGTCGTGGAAGGCGTCGAACATCAACAGGGTGTGCTTGAGTTCTTTGGCCGCCACTGGCGCCAGTTCGGCGTCGTCCAGCAGGTTGACCAAAGTGACGATGTTGTAGCCGCCCTGCATGGTGCCGAGCAGTTCTACAGCGCGCTTCTTGTCGAGCAGGGGGGATTTGGCTTCGCCTTTGGCGAGGGCAGACAGGAAGCCGGCCTTGACATAGGCCGCTTCGTCCACGCCAGGTGGAACGCGATTGGTGATCAGGTCAACGAGGAAAGCTTCTTCGCCAGCCGGAGGATTCTTCAGCAGCTCGATCAGGCCTGCAGTTTGTTCGGCGTTAAGCGGCTGGGGAACGATACCCAGTGCTGCACGCTCTTCGATATGTTTGCGGTAGGCTTCAAGCACAGTTATTACCCTCATCAGTGGTCCCAAATGGGTGTCCGGGACGCTCATCCCGAAATTGCCGTACTCATGCGCTGCGTGGCGTTGTGAGCCACTTAGCCAGAATTACCGACAATTCCTTACAGAAGCTGCTTTCAAAGTTTTACGCCTGCAGAACGGGAGCTGATGAGGGTTGGCGTTGGGTTTTTCCCCGCTGGAAAAACCCTTCGCCAACACCGCTCTGAAGGAACGACTGTGCTCGTGACGCTTTGAAAACAGCTTCTAACGGACATTGGCGCCTTAAAAGGCTGGCTGATTCTACGGCAAAAAAAAATTAAAGGTAAGTTAGCCCCTGAACTTTGAGGGGTGATGAATGTTAGACAAAGGGCTAACATGCCGGCCTGTTCTGCTTTCCCGTGTTCTGCCTACCTATGCCCAATCAGACCATCAAGACCCCCTGCGTCGGCCTCTGCTCCACCGTTTACGGTGACCTGGTGTGCCGTGGCTGCAAGCGTTTCCACCACGAAGTGATCAACTGGAATGGTTACAACGAGGAGGAGAAGCGCGCGGTATGGCTGCGTCTTGAGCAATTGCTGTCCCAGGTGATGGCCAGCAAGCTGGAGGTTTTCGACGCCCAGCGCCTGCGTCTGCAGCTTGAACAAAGGAAAATTCGCTTTGTGCCGCATCAGTCGGAGTATTGCTGGGCGTATCAGTTGATTGCCCGTGGGGCGCGGGTGATCAATAACCTGGAGGCGTACGGGATGGTGCTGATGCCGGAGTTTCGTGACTGGAACCTGCCGGAATTGCGTGATGCCATTGATCGGGAGTTCTTTTTGCTGTCCGAGGCGCATTATCAACGGTACATCGCACCGGGCTTTTTAAAAGACGCCTTCGGCGCCTGAAAGCATCGTCGGAACGCCGCCTGGACCCAGCCCGGCTCCTACAGTCAAGCTCCGGTGCTCACAAAACCCTGTGGGAGCAGGGCTTGTCCGCGATGACGTCCGACCAGACACCACAGATTTCAGTGCTGAGCCAACTCGTCAAGGTGATTCTCAATCTCCTGGGGTTTGAGCACCAACACATCACTTTCCACCGAATCGAGCACCACTTCCGCCGTATTGCCGATCAACGCCCCCGACACCCCCGACCGCGCCACGGTGCCGATCACGGTCACCGCCGCCTGCAGCTTGTGCACCATGAACGGAATCAACACATCCGCCGGACCTTCCTCGATATGCAAATGCTCATCGTCGATGTCGAACTCCGCCTGGAACGCCTTGCACTGTTCGCGATAGCGCGCCTCGATGGTTTCGCTGAGTTGAAACGTCGGGTCGGCCGCCGACAGCATCGGCGATGGATGCGCGCTGATCACGTGCAGATGCGCCTTGGCCAGACTGGCGATGTCATAGCCGTAATCGATGATGGTGTTGTGCAGGTGACGGTGCTCACCGTCGGTGTTGCCCACATCAATGGCGGCCAGAATGACTTTGTCTTTCCAGGAACCGGCCGTTTTCACCAGCAGCACCGGTGTCGGGCAGTTACGTAGCAGTTTCCAGTCGTCCGGGGTCAGCAAAGCTTTTTTCAGCGGGCTGTCCGGGTAATGCTGCTTGATCACCAGCCCGCAGCCTTCGGCTTGCTGCACGTCGATGATGGTTTGGTGCAGGCTTTCGCTCCAGGCCTGTTCGGTGGTAACGCTAAAGCCGTCCGCCAACAAGGCTGTCTTGAGCACGCCCAACATAGCGCTATGGTCATGTTTGCGGTCACCGACCAGCAGGTGCAAGTGTGCCTGGGTCACTCTGGCAATCAATTTGGCCCGTTTGAGCGCCAGGCTCTCCGAGTGTTCGGGTTCGAGGACCACCAGGATGCTGCGAATGGCTTGCATGAGGGGAATCTCCATAAACGGCTAAAAAGCACGGCGTTGCACAACTATAGTTCCTGCTCGCCAACCAGGTACTTGATGCATATCAACGGTTGGCGACTGGTGGTCTGGCGGCAGGCCGGTATAATCGGCGCCCTTCGTTTTGACCATTTATCCGTGAGCCCCATGATCCTTCCCGAAATTCACGAGTTCCTCGGCTGCCGTACCCCTGACGGCTGGGTGCAGGCCGCACTGGCCGATCAGGAAACCTTGCTGATCGACCACAAGAACTGCGAATTCAAGGCCGCCAGCACCGCGCTGAGCCTGATTGCCAAGTATCACTCCCACGTCGACCTGATTAACCTGATGTCGCGCCTGGCCCGGGAAGAACTGGTGCACCACGAACAAGTCATGCGCCTGATGAAAAAGCGCAAGATCGAGCTGCGCCAGTTGTCCGCCGGGCGCTACGCCTCGGGCCTGCGCAAAGTGGTGCGCAGCCATGAGCCGGTGAAACTGGTGGATACGCTGGTGGTGGGGGCCTTTATCGAAGCCCGCAGCTGCGAGCGTTTCGAGGCGCTGGTGCCGCATCTGGACGAAGAACTGGGCAAGTTCTACTTCGGCCTGCTGAAAAGCGAAGCCCGGCATTTCCAGGGTTACCTGAAGCTGGCTTACCAGTACGGCGACGCCAAGGACATCGCCCAAGTGATCGACAAGGTGCGCGCGGCCGAGCAGGAACTGATCGAGTCACCGGACGTGGAATTCCGTTTCCACAGCGGTGTACCTGCTGCGGCCTGACACAGCCGCAGAGGCGCTTTAGCAGCTCAAACCCAGCCGTTCGTGCCATTCGGCAATGGACTCCTCGGGATACACCTCGAACTGTTGATCCCCCACGTGCGCCTCAACCTCTACCCACGGTGCTTTTGAACCGAGCATCAAATGCGTGTGCTCCGGTGGTACCGGCAGCGCAGTGTCGATGGCGGAGGCGAACGGGTGGATCAGCTCCGGCCATTCAGGGCTGAACAGCCACAGTCCCGTCCCGCACAGCGAGCAGAAATGCCGCTCGGCGCTGCTGCTGTGCGCCCGTTTATCGCCTTCGTCCTTCATGCGCGCATGGTAGATCGCGATGTGTTTGCGGCCGCGAACCTTGAGGCTTGCGGCTTCACCGCCGAGGTTGATCGCAAACCCGCCACCGCCCTGGGTCTTGCGGCAGATCGAGCAATAGCAACGCTGATAAGGGTAGGGGTGGGCACTGTTCAAACTGAACGACACCGCGCCGCAATGGCAGGAACCTTCAAGTTGCATGGCAACCTCCGATGGGGCTGGGGTTTATCCAGACAGCCTAGACCGGGACCAGAATCCGGGCTGCCGCCATCGAGAGCAAGCTCGGCTCCCGCAGGGTATTGTGAGCGCCACAAATCCCCTGTAGGAGCCGGGTTTGCCCGCGATGAGCGATAACGCGTCCTGCTGGACGCCCACTCACGGCCGAGGCAGCATGGGCGCCTCCATCACCGGGGCCGACTCATGCGACGATTACCTTCACTGGCCGCACTGCGAACCTTCGAATGCGCCGCCCGCCACGCGCACTTCGGCCGGGCCGCCGCCGAGTTGTGCGTCACCGACAGCGCCGTCAGCCATCAAATCCGCCAGCTCGAAGAACACCTCGGCGTTTCGCTGTTCATCCGCGAAGGCCGGCAGATTCGCCCAACCATGGCCGCAGGCCGACTGATGCAAAGCCTGCAGCAAGCCTTCGAACTGATCGGCGATGCCTGCGATGAGCTGCGCGATCCGTCATCGTTGGCGGTGTTGCGCCTGGCCGTCACCGCCGAGCTGGCGCAAAAGTGGTTGATGAGCCGGCTCACGGATTTCTACGCGCGTTATCCGCACATCACCCTGCACCTCTACGAGCAACCGATTGACGGCACGGCGCCGGGTGAAGACATTGATCTTGCGATCACCTACGGCACCGGTCCGGTGGACAGCAGTGCGTTCTTTGTCAAACCCTTGCCGGCGTTGCAGTTCTTCCCGGTGTGCAGCCCCGGCCTGTTCAATCAGGGCACGCTGAAAACGCCGAGGGATCTGGCGCGGCATTGCCTGTTGCACGACGATCAGGACGGCAAGACCTGGACGGCCTGGCTGACCAGCCATGCCGGGGATCAACGCCCCGAGCGACAGCTGTATTTCGCTCACGCCGGCCTCGCGCTGGAAGCTGCAGCCCAGGGGCAGGGTGTGGCCATGGGCGATAACCTGACGGCGCAGGAAGACTTGCTCAGCGGGCGTCTGGTTCGACCTTTCACCTCGAGCATGACTGCCCTTGGCCAATACGCGCTGGTGTGCGAGCGGGTGCGGCTGGAGCGTCCGGCGGTGGCGCAGATGCTGGAATGGTTCAATGATCAGCTGATCGATTGATGAGTTGAATTCAACTGTTCCGAAATAATCATCGTTGGCGAGGACGGCGCCAGCGACCTTAGCCTGTGGTCATTCCAATCCCCGCTGACGAGGTTTGACCATGGCACGTTTGCTCGATTCCACCCCCAAACAAGACGGTTTCCGCTTGCCCGGCGAATTCGAAACCAAGTCCGGTTGCTGGCTCGGCTGGCCGGAGCGCACCGACGTCTGGCGCAACGGTGCCAAGCCTGCGCAGAAAGTCTGGGTGCAAATCGTCACCGCGATTTCCCACAGTGAACCGGTCACCGTTTGCGCCTCGGCCACGCAGTTCGCCACCGCCCGCCGTCAATTGCCGCCGCAAGTGCGTGTGGTGGAAATGACCTGCAACGACACCTGGTTTCGCGACAGCGGGCCATGCTTCGTGGTCAATGATCACAGTGGCGAAGTGCGCGGTGTCGACTTTGAGTTCAACGCTTACGGCGGTCTCGATGGCGGTTTGTACTACCCGTGGGACAAGGACGATCAGATCGCCAGCAAAATCCTCGAAATCGAACGTTTCGACCGCTATCGCGCACCGCTGATCGCCGAACTGGGTGGGATCCAGAGCGATGGCCAGGGCAGCATCCTCACCACCGAACAATGCCTGCTCAACCGCAATCGCAACCAGCATCTGGGCAAGGAAGAAGTCACGCGGCGCCTGACCGATTACCTCGGCGCCGAGCAAGTTATCTGGCTGCCACGGGGCTGCAAGTTCGACGAAACCGACGGCCACGTCGATGACCTCGCGTGCTTCGTGCGCCCCGGTGAAGTGGTGCTGCAATGGACCGACAACCGCGATGACCCGCAATGGGAAATCTATCAAGAGGCCTACGACATCCTGCGCAGCACCCGCGACAGCCGTGGCCGCGAATTGATCGTGCACAAACTGCCGCAGCCCGATGTACTGGAGTGGACGGCTGAAGAAGCCGAGGGTCTGGATCAGCAAGACAGCACGCACACGCGTCAGGCCGGGACGCAAATCTGCGCGTCGTACATCAACTACTACGCCGGCAACACTTCGATCGTGGTGCCGCTGTTTGGTGATCGCAATGATCAGGCCGCCATGGCGACCCTCGCGGAACTGTTCCCGCAGCACAAGATCGTCGGTATCGAAAACTCCCGGGAAATCCTCCTCGGTGGCGGCAACGTCGCGTGCATCACCATGCCTCAATACGCGGCGCCTGCCAGCCACAAAAAGGGAGTATGAACATGGGCCTGCACAAACTGACTCAAGCGTTAATGCTGGTGCTTGCACCCCTGTGTGTGCAGGCCGCCGACACCGCCAAACCGGTGGTCAACCTGTACATCTGGGGCGAGTACCTGGCGCCGGATACGCTGAGCAATTTCGAGAAAAAAACCGGCATCCATGTGGTGGCCGATCACTTTGATTCACTGGAAACCGTCGAGACCAAATTGCTCACCGGTCGCAGCGGCTATGACCTGGTATTGACGGCGGGGCAGCATTTGTCCCGGGCGATCCAGAGTGGCGCGATCCAGATACTGGACCGCAAGCAAACGCCGCACTTTCAAGGCGTTGGCGAGGAGTTCCGCCAGCACATGGCGGTGTTCGATCCGGGCAACCGTTACGCCGGCATTTATGCCTGGGGCACCACCGGCGTCGGTTATCAGGAAGAAGCGGTGAAGCAGCGCCTGCCCGACGCGCCACGGGACAGTTGGGCGATGCTGTTCGATCCGGCCGTGGTGTCGAAATTCGCCGATTGCGGGGTCAGCCTGCTCAACGATCCCAACGAGGTGTTTGCGGCGATCATGAAATACATGGGCCTGGATATCAACCGCCAGAACCTCGATGACCTGAAACTGGCCGAGCAACAATTGGCGAAGATCCGGCCGTACATTCGCTATTTCGACAATGACCTGAACATCAGCGACCTGGCCAACGGCAACACCTGCGTGGCGATGTCCTGGAACGGCAACGTGGCCATCGCGGCGGGGCAGGCCGAAGCGGCGAAGAAACCGTTCACGCTGAAGTACCGGATACCCAAGGAAGGCACGTTGATCTGGTTTGACGCGATGGTCATTCCCAAGGATGCGCCACACCCCGAGGCGGGGCTGGCATTGATGGATTACCTGATGACACCTGAAGTGATCGCGCCGATCACCGACACCATTCACTACGCCAATGCGATTACGGCGGCGGACGGGCTGGTCGATCCGGCGATTCGCGATGACCCGGGGACGTATCCGTCGGCGCAGGTCAGGGCTTCGTTGTATAGCAAGAATGACAATGGGAAGGCGTTTAACCGGGCGTTGATTCGGGCGTTTAGCCGGTTGAAGTCGGGGTTGTGATTGGCTGGAGGGATGTGTCGTACTTCCGGACGCCTTCGCGAGCCTGCTCGCGAAGAACGATAACGCGGTCTACCGGCTAGGCACCCGCCACAAATACCACGCCGCCACCGTCCGATACGGGCTCCACCCCAACCCGATCTCCACCATCTGCTTGCGCGTCGGCTGCACCTCCAGTCCCTTCAGCCGTCGATACCCCTCACGCACGCCAAAGTCATCGGCCGGCAAGATATCCGGCCGCTCAAGGCTGTAGATCAGCAACATCTCAACCGTCCAGCTCCCGACCCCGCGCAAGGTGATCAGGCGCTCGATCAATGCCTCATCGTCCATGGCCAACGCCGTCGCATAATCGGGCACCAAGCCATCCAGCGTCGCTTGGGCAATCCCCTGAATGGTCGCGATCTTGCCCGCCGAAAACCCGCAACTGCGCAGCTGATCAAACCCGGACGCCAGAATCTGCTCCGGTCGTGGAAACGCCACCGACGGAAACAACCCCAGCAAGCGACCGACAATCGCATCCCCGGCCTTGGCATGCAGCTGCTGGTAGGCAATCGCCCGCACCAGCGACTCATACGGATCGCGAGCCGCATGGGGTTGATGCAGGCACGGGCCGACGGCGGCGATGTGGCGCGCCCAGTCGGCGTCGAGGGACGCCAGAAATTCGGTCGCGGGCCGATAAGGATCGGGCATGGCGATCAAGCGTTCCCGGCCCTTTTCAGCAGGGCGTTGACTTCACCGTACGTAAACGCCTTGAGGTGGCTGCTGTCGAGTTTGCCGGTTTCCAGAAAACCCTTGGCCAGCCCGGCCATGGCGCCATACAAAAACTCGGCGATGCCCGAACCGGCACTCAAACGCCGTACGCCCAGTGCTTTCAGCGTTTCAGGCGAAGGCAGGCTCGCAAGCCCCAGCACGTTCACCGGCAACGTGGTGCCCTGGCACAGTGCGGCGATTTCGTACTCCGCCGACACCCCCGCCGCGAACAACCCGTCGGCACCTGCCGCTTGATACAGCGCTGCACGCTTGAGTGTCTCGGCCACGCGATCTTCGGCCGGCACCAAGCCCTTGAGGTACACATCAGTGCGCGCATTAATGAACAGCTGCACATTGCGCTGATTCGCCACCTTGCGCGCCACTTCGATCTTGCGCACCAGCAACTCGGGCGGGGACGCGCCGTCCTCGATATTGATCCCGACCGCCCCGGCGCCAATCACCGCTTCAATCACTTGCGCGACCCGCGTCAGGTCATCGGAATAACCGGCCTCGACGTCTACGGTCAACGGCACCGAAATCACCCGGGCGATGGACTCGACGGTTGAGACCAGGCGCTCGAGGGGCAGGGCGTTGCCGTCTGCATAACCATGGGCCCAGGCCACCGCCGCACTGCTGGTGGCGACGGCTTTGCAGCCCAGTTGCTCGACGATGCACGCCCCGGTGGCATCGGCGACGTTGGTGAGGATCAACAAGCCTTCGTGGTGCAGTTGGTGGAATTGCTTGTCCATCGAATGTCCTTCCTTATGACGATTGAGGCAATCAGAACGCCAGTTGTTGGGTCATCTGCATCGCGGCGTTTTCCAGCCGCAGCAGAAACGCCTTGCGCGGTTGTCCTCCACCATAGCCGGTCAACGAGCCGTCTGCACCGATCACCCGGTGGCACGGCACCACGATGGACAGCCTGTTGTGCCCGTTGGCCAAACCCACTGCGCGACTGGCGCCGGGCTTGCCCAATAACCTGGCGATGCTGCCGTAGGTACTGGTCTGGCCGTACGGGATCTGTGCCAGTGCAGCCCAGACTTGTCGGGCGAACTCGCTGCCGGGCGTGTGCAGCGCGACGCTGAATTCGCTGAGTTTTCCGGCGAAGTACTGCGTCAGTTCGGCTTCGATTTGTTGCAAGTGCGCGTTGTGTCCTGGCGCGACCGCGTAGCCATAACGGTTCTGCAGTTCTTCGACTTCACGGGTCAACGCCGGGCGGTCGAGGAACTCCAGCAACACCAGCCCGCGACGCTCGGCCATGGCAATCATCGGCCCCAGTGGCGTGGTCAACCGGGTGAACAGCAGGGGTTCACTCTGTGCGGCCCGGCCCGGGGTGATGTGGAACGACTTCTGGAACGCGTCACGAAAACCGCTGAGGGATTCATAACCCGAATCGAAGGCCGCGCTATCGATGGAATCGCCCTGTTTGATCCCGCCCAGCGCCATGCCGAGGCGGCGGGTGCGCAGCCAGGCGTGAAAGGTCATGCCGAAATGCTGTTTGAACCAGCGCCGCAACTTCAGCGGCTCGATGCCCTCGGCCAGCAACTGGGCGTCGGTCCAGCGCTGCTCGGGATCGGCGTCCACCGACTTCAGCAGCGTCTGCACCCAGCCTGGCGCGATGGCCGCAGCGTCCAGTGGCTTGCAACGCAGACACGCGCGATAACCCGCCGCCAGGCATTCATCGGCGTGGGCAAAGAACTCGACGTTCTCCGGTTTCGGCGAACGCGCCGTACAGCCGGGGCGGCAGAAGATCCCGGTGGTTTTCACGGCCGTAAAGAACACGCCCTCGTAGGCGGTGTCGCGTTCGAGCATGGCGCGAACCATTTCGGCGTGGGGTGGCAGCAATGCGGTTTGTATGTTCATGGGCTGAGCATAAAACCCTGGGGGCGGTGACTCCACCGGAAAATCGACAGTGAATTTTTGTGGCCCTGGACTACAGTGTCCGGGTTACCGGTCATGCAACCCTTCAGGAACTGATTTCATGCAACCGTTCACGATTCAACACATTGATCACATCGTGCTGCGCGTCCAGGACCTGGAGCGCAGCATCGCGTTTTACGCCCGGGTATTCGGCGCTGAACTGGTCAAGCGCCAAGACCATCTGGGGCTGGTGCATCTGCGCGCCGGGACTTCCATGATCGACCTCGTCAGCCTGGACGGGGAGCTGGGGCGCAAGGGTGGTGCTGGCGCGGGTCAGGAGGGGCGTAACCTCGACCATGTCTGCCTGCGCATCGAACCTTTTGATGAAGCGGCGCTGGTCAGTCACTTGCAGTCGTTTGGTTTGACGCCGGAAAAAGCGGCCACGCGCTTTGGGGCTGAAGGTTATGGTTTGTCGTTGTATTGCTTCGACCCGGATGGCAACCAGGTCGAGCTCAAAGGGTCGTCCACTGATCAGCCTTGAGCATCCTCAAGCCGCTCACGCAGGAACTCGATTCGGGGCCAAGCGAACTTCAGGGCGTCAAACCGGCCACTCGATAGGATTCGATCATTTTCTGAAATATGTCGGACGTTTCTTTGATTTTTTTGGAGGCCTTCACGCGTTTAGCTTAGCGTGTTTAAAAACACTTGCGGTTACGTCCCGAAGGCTACAAAACCTTGCGCCGTTACCTACGATCAAGCCAGAATCCGCCGGCTTGTGCGGCTAAGGGGTGGGCTATATCGTTTCCCTGTCACTGAAAATAGTGATCGGGTTTGGTAGCCCGTCTAGAAGCCGCATGACAACACCTTATGTAGTCTCTTTTTGGGACTCTGTTTTTATGGTGGTCATGCGTGGGGCTCCATTGTGAGCGCCGGGTTTCCAGCTTCTACCGGTCTACCAACCCACGTATGGCCGCCACCCCTTCGTTTGGTAGCGAGGGTGATGGCTCCTCAATATTAGAAGTTGGAGTTCATCTATGTTCAAAGTAACACCTAACCCGCCAGACACCGATTCACCCGATGCCGATCCGCCAAACGCCGATTCAGTGTCCCCGTACGAAACCCTCGACCCCAAAAAACTTCACGACGCCGCCGAACGCGCGCTCAACTTCTATCTCAACCCGGCGGCGCTCATGAACAACACTCCACGTAAACCCAGCACCATTTACATGATTGCCCCAGACGTCGACCATGAAACCTTGCTGGTTCAAACGTGCGAGAACATGGCGTCGGCCAGTGTCATGGCCAGCAACGTGGCGGCATCGCTAGAGGGGACTCATCGCAGTAACGCCCTGGCATTGCAGCAGGTCATCATGCTGGGGGAGTTGGCGGTGAATCGAATGCTCGATAACTTCGTTCCGCCTAAGTAATCGCTGCATCAGGTTGGCGGGGGAGCTTGCTTCCTCGCCAACGGTGCGTGGTGGGCGAGGAAGCCCGCGTGCTCAACTCAACACCGCTTGGCGTACCAGGTCTGCTCACTGCGCAGAAATGGTTATCTTCGAACCCGGTAGCGGGATCGTGACGCTGAAGGCCATGCACCGGGATGTGATTTTCGTGATCGGTTCAGCGGAACCTCATCAGCGGTTATTGCGCAAGATGGAAAAATTCAACGCCGCGGCCACGCAAAGCCACCCAAGGTAAGGCAGCAGAATCAAGCCAGTGATCACATCAAGCTGCAACGCCATCACCACCATCACCGCGACCACCAGCCAGAGCAGCATCAGGATCACCATGCTGGCGAAAACGCGATGCGCGCCAAAGAATACCGGCGTCCACAGCGTATTCAGCGCAATCTGCGCCGCCCATAACGCCAGCACCTCCTGACTGCCAGGGACCAGGGTCAACCGGTACCCGGCCCAGGCGAGCAAAAGGTAGATCGTCGACCAGGCGACTGGAAACACCCAGTTGGGTGGGGTGAAACCGGGTTTGACCAGCGATTCGTACCACAGGCCCGGTTTAAAAAAGAAGCCTGTGCTTGCGGCTGCACCGCAGGCTAGAAGAAAAACGAGAAAGGTCATCGGCGATCCTTGGCTGAGGTCAGTTGTCCGGAGCTGCAAAGCCATGTCGGCAGCATTAAAGAGATGACGCCCGGTGACGCGAAAAGTTTGGAGGGAGGGATGATATTTCTCAGGCACAAAGGAGCGAAGGGGGCGATGTCGTGCTTAAAGAACCATCGTCCCCCGTTTGATCACGCCCGCTTAGCCATCAACAACACCGAAGCCGCCGCCGACAACAACCCCGCGCAGCACCGGTTGAAAATCCGCTTGCCACGCGGCTCGGCGAACCAGCGACGCATGTGCAATCCCATGTAGGCGTACGCGCTGATGGCGATCCATTCCAGTATCAAAAACAGCGCGCCCAGCAACGCGAATTGCGGCGTCACCGCGCGAGTCGGGTCGACGAACTGGGGCAGGAACGCGGTAAAGATCAGGATGGCCTTGGGATTGCCGGCCGCCACCAGAAACTCCTGCCGCGCCAGGGCCATCACCCCGACGGGTGGCCGGGTGTCTGCGTGCTCGGTGCCAGGGTCGGCGCGCCACAATTGCCAGGCGAGGTAAAACAGATACGCCGCGCCGATGATCTTGATCCCATAGAACAGCATTTCGGAGGTTTGCAGCACCACGGCCAACCCGGCGGAGGCGAGGGCGATCATGCCGGCGAACGCCAGCAACCGGCCGATCCCGGCCACACAGGAGGTGCGATAGCCATAACGAGTCGAGTTGCTGACCGACAGCAGGTTATTCGGGCCGGGCGCCATGTTCAGGGCAAAGCAGGCGGGCAGAAAAAGGGTGAGGGTAGCGAGGTCCATGGCGAGTCTCCGGGATCGAGAGCGCCATTTTTATCATGGGCGGTGGACGGACCGCCCGGTACAGCCATGGACACAAGCCGCAGTACACTTTTATCTGGCGAACTTTCTCGCGCCTGCCACGCAGAGAATCACCGCCACGGTGACCCCGAGCATGCCGAGGCTGACCTGTTCGTGCAGCAACGTCGCCGCCAGCGCCAGGCCGAAAAACGGCTGCAGCAGTTGAAGCTGCCCCACCGCCGCAATCCCCCCCTGCGCCAATCCGCGATACCAGAACACGAAGCCGATCAGCATGCTGAACAGCGACACATACGCCAGGCTCAACCAGGCTGGCATCGTGATCCCGGAAAATGAAACGGGCATCCGCCACACCGTCAGCGCGGCCATCAGCGGTAGCGACAACACCAGCGCCCAACAAATCACCTGCCAGCCGCCCAGTGTTCTGGAAAGCCTGGCGCCTTCGGCATACCCCAGGCCACAGGCCAGAATCGCCAACAGCATCAGCAAATCACCGACAGGCGACGTGGTAAGCCCCTGGGAAACGGCAAAACCGATCACCAGCAAACTGCCCAGCACCGAGAAAAACCAGAACGCCGGTCGTGGACGCTCGCCACCACGCAACACGCCAAACGCGGCCGTGGCAAGAGGTAGCAGGCCGACAAAGACGATGGAATGCGCCGACGTCACGTACTGTAACGCCAATGCCGTCAACAGCGGAAAGCCGACTACAACCCCCAGCGCCACAATGACCAAAGGCAGCAATTGACTGCGCGCCGGGCGCTTTTCCTTGAACAGCCACAGCATGCACAGCGCCATCACGCCGGCGATGGTGGCCCGGGCGACGGTCAGGAACACCGGGTCGAATTCCAGCACGGCCACGCGGGTGGCGGGCAGCGAGCCGCTGAAGATCAGCACGCCGATGATGCCATTGATCAGCCCGCTGGCGTGCTTGTCCAGTGTCGGTCTGTTGAGCGTTGATGTCCTTTCCATGTGGCGTCTCCGTGTCAGGTTGCGTGAAAGGCATCCTATGAGTCAGGATTAAGAACAATCAAAAAATTGTCATGGATACATCCCACGATGCCACGCTCTCGCTACAAGTCCCTGGTGGACACCCTGGCCGCCGATATTCACGCGGGGCGCTTGCTGCCGGGCACACGCTTGCCGACGCACCGTCAGTTGGCCGCCAGCGAAGGCCTGGCGCTGGTCACGGCCAGCCGGGTGTATGCCGAACTGGAAGCGATGGGATTGGTCAGCGGTGAAACCGGGCGCGGGACCTTTGTCCGCGAGACGTCGTTGCCGCCCAGCCACGGTATCGATCAGCCGGACGTCGCGCCGGGCGTAATCGACCTCAACTTCAACTATCCCGCGCTGCCGGGGCAGGCCGACCTGTTGCGCAATGCCTTGCGCCAACTCGCGCTGTCCGGCGACCTGGAATCGCACCTGCGCTACCAGCCTCACTGCGGGCGGGCGCATGAGCGCGCCTCCATTGCTCGACATTTGCTTAGCCGTGGCCTGACGGTTGAAGCCGACAACGTGTTGATTGTCAGCGGCGCTCAACACGGGCTGGCAGTGACATTGATGGCATTACTGCGACCCGGTGACGTAATCGCGGCGGACGCGCTGACCTACTCGGGCTTCAAAGTGCTGGCCGCCACGCTGCACCTGGAAATCGTGCCCATTCCGGTCACGGAGCAGGGCCCGGATTTGCAGGCGCTGGAGGACCTGTGCCGCCGCCGGACGGTGCGTGCCGTCTACACCATGCCGACCCTGCATAACCCGATGGGCTGGGTGATGCCGGTCGACCAGCGCGAACTCCTGGTGTCGATTGCGCGCAAGCATGACCTGCACATCATCGAGGACGGGGCCTATGCGTTTCTCGCCGAAGACGCGCCGCCGCCCATCGCCGAGCTGGCCCCGGAGCGCACGATTTACGTGTCCGGTTTTTCCAAGAACGTCGCCACCGGTTTGCGCGTTGGTTTCATTGCGGCCCCTGCGCAAAACGTCGCCGAACTCGAACGCACGGTCAGGGCGACCACTTGGAACACCCCAGGCGTCATGACCGCCATCGCTTGCGCCTGGCTTGAGGATGGCACTGTCACCCGGCTCGAAGCGCAAAAACGCGAAGACGCACAGGCCCGACAGACACTGGCCGACGAGGCGCTCAGCGGACTTGCGGTGATCCGCCATCCGTCGTCCTACTTTCTGTGGCTGCCTTTGTCGGAAGACGCACGGGCAGACCAGATTGCCGTGGCGTTGATGCGTGAGCAGGTTTCTGTGTCCACCGCCGAACCCTTTGCGACGTCGCTCCATGTGCCGCACGCCTTGCGGTTGGCGTTGGGCTCGGTAGACATGGACTCACTTCGACAGGCGCTGGTGAAAGTGAAGTGGGTGGTGGAGGCGCATACGTAGGCAACTTTGCGCGTTTCAACCCACCCTGTACCTACAACAACGTGCCGATGCTTTAGGCAGTTTTCTTCAATACGCGGAGCAGGGCGCTCAGTACCGTGAGCGCTGATTTCCCTGAATTGAAGAAGGTGTGCGATGAGTCTGTTGATTTCCATGGCAACGTTTGCACTGGTGGCGTCGATAACGCCGGGGCCGGTAAATATTGTGGCGTTGAGCTCGGGCGCGCAGTTCGGCTTTCGCGCCAGTCAACGGCACGTCGTCGGGGCTACGCTGGGGTTCGTGTTGTTGCTGGTGTTGATGGGGCTGGGGCTGCATGAGGTATTGCAGGTGTGGCCGGCGCTGACGCGGGTGGTGCAATTGGCGGGCGTGGCGTTTTTGTTGTTCATGGCCTGGAAACTGGCGGCGGACGATGGTCGTCTCGATGCCAGGGCGACGGGCCGGGCGCCGTCGATGTTGTACGGCGCGGTCATGCAATGGCTCAACCCGAAAGCCTGGCTGGCCTGCGTAGCGGGAATGGGCGCCTTCGTCGCGGACGGTGAGGCGAGGCTGGTCTGGCAGTTTGCGGCGGTGTATCTGGTGATCTGTTATGTGTCGGTAGGCTGCTGGGTATACGCCGGAACTTTTTTACGCGGTTACCTGAGCAACCCGGCGGGCATGCGATGGTTCAACAGGAGCATGGCGTTGCTGTTGGCAGTCAGTGCGGTTTATCTATTGTTGCCCTGATCAGCCTCGGTACTGCCCCGGTGTCGCTGCCAGGTGCTGTTTAAATGCCCGCTGGAAATGCGCCTGATCCGAAAATCCTGCCTCCAGCGCAACATCGGCAATCAACTTGCCATTGCGCAATTGATCGCGGGCGAACTGGATACGTCGGTTGACCAGAAACGCGTGGGGGGGCATGCCGTAATGCTGCTTGAAGGCGCGGATCAGGTACGACGCTGACAACTGAGCCGCTTCGCAAATATCTTCAAGCTTGAGCACGTGCGTGCAGTTGTCGCGGATGTACTCGGCGGCCCGTTCCAGCTTGAAATTGGGCTCGCGCAGCGGTTGATCGACCGGATTGAGTCGTTGCTGTACATCGGTAAAAAACTCCACGGCAGCGCTGTGTTTCTGCAGCACGTCGTGTAGAGGATCAATCAGTATTTCGTAGAGTTTTTGCAGACCGACAAACAACTGGATATCGCGCGTATGGGGGGTGGAAAACCGCCGAAACGCCGCGTCCTGGCTGAAGCCAAGTTGATGCTGCAAATCGGTCAGCCAGGGCGTCTCGACATACAGCATCAGGTACGACCACGGCTGGTCGTCGATCGGGTTGCAAGCGTGAACATCATCGGGATTCATCAGCACCACGGTACCGGCGCTGACCTGAAAGGCGGATTGTTCGTGCAGGTAAGTGCTGAATCCGGCGGTGATCGCACCGATGGAAAAGTGCTCATGGGCATGCCGGGTGTAGCAGACTTCACGACCGTCGGCGATGGAGCGGGCTTCGATGAAGGGCAGGGCGTCATCACGCCAGAAGCGCGGGGCTTTGTCGGCGTTTTTGGCAGCGGCGTGCTTCATCTTTGGCGTCCTCGGCAGGTCAGTCCGGGAGTGTATTAGCTCTCGCCGTCAAAGGCTCGCTGCAAGGCGGCGATGTCGAGTTTTTTCATCCGCATCATCGCCTGCATGGCACGCTGGGACTTGGTGGTGTCCGGGCTTTTCAGCATGTCCATGAGCTGGAGCGGAACGATTTGCCAGGACAGGCCGAACTTGTCCTTGAGCCAGCCACACTGCTGGGCCTGCGGTTCGCCGCCGGCGGACAACGTGCCCCAATAGTGGTCGATTTCCTCCTGGGTCTGGCAGTTGACCTGGAAAGAAACGGCTTCATTGAATTTGAACAGTGGCCCGCCATTGAGGCTGGTAAAAGATAGCCCGTCGAGCTCGAAGCTGACCGTCAGCACCAAGCCTTCAGGCATGCCGTGGACCTCCTGGCCTGCCTTGCCGTAATAGGTGGTGCCAGTGATTTTTGAATGATCGAAGATCGAACAGTAAAACTTCGCCGCCTCTTCGGCCTGAGTGTCGAACCAAAGGCAGGGAGTCAGTTTTTGCACGCGTTGCATGGTGGCGCTCCTCTACGGGTGACTCATGCTGGACTATCAGCGTAGTCAGTCTGACGCTGACCGGTCGGACCGTAGATCGAAAGTCTTGCCGAAGAAACGAGTCGGTATGACTCGCTTGTGGGTCATAAAGACTATTTTGTGACTTGGTCGATATGACTCTTATGCGTTCAACATATTGATTTTAAAGGTGGCAATACCTGGCACGGCGTTTGATGCGCTCAACGTACAACTGACCCGATTCAGGAGTACGACAAAATGTTCGGTTTTCTCAACAACCCTCTGCACGTTCTGTACCTGTCGAGCAAAGTGCTCGGTGCCGGCCTGGTCATGCTGTTTGCCGGGATCTACGGCGCCTACCTGTACGACGGTCATATGCCCATCGCGTTGTTAGTGGTGATGCATGCCATGACCATCATCGGCCCTACATTGCTCAAAATCGGCTACGTCATGCGCCTGCTGGCCCAATACCGGTTGGCTAAAACCCTGATTCCTGTGGTGGCTTGAAGTGAGAAAACTCGCCAGCGTACCGGTGTTCAGCCTCGGGTTTCGTCCGTTTTTTTTGGTCGGTGCTGTGTTCGCGCTGGTAGCGGTGGCGATCTGGGGGCTGTGGTTGTACGGCCGATTACCCGGTGCGCAACCCATTGGCGGCATGTTGAGCTGGCATCGGCATGAGATGCCGTTCGGGTTTGCCACGGCCATCATTGCCGGGTTTCTGTTGACGGCGGTGCCGAACTGGACCGGGCGTCCCGGCTTGAGCGGCTGGCCGCTGATCGGGCTGCTATTGGTGTGGCTGTTGGCGCGATTGGCGTGGTTGCTGCCGATCCCCGCGCCCATTCTGATTGCTCTGCAGACACCCTTTCTGCCTTTGCTGGCCTGGATGCTGGGTAGGGATTTGATCGCGGCCGGCAAGCGTGAGAACTATCCAATTCTGTTGGTGGTTGCTTTTATGGCGGGCTGCCAGGCATTGACGCTGTGGGGCATCGCCATCGATGACGCCGGGTTGCAACGACACGGTGTGCTCGCAGCCTTGTGGTTGGTGGCGGCGCTGATGACGGTCATCGGCGGGCGGGTCATTCCGTTTTTCATCCAGCGTGGCTTGAACCGTCCTGCCACACCGGCGGCTCATTCGTTGCCCACTAAAATCCTGCTGGTGAGTTCATTGCTGGCGGCGGTGTCGTTCGCCAGTGGCTTGAATGACAGCCCGAAGGCGTGGTTGTCCGCGTTGTTTCTTTTGATGGGCGCTTTGCATCTGTGGCGCTTGTTGCGCTGGCATGATCGTGGGATCTGGCGGGTGCCGTTGCTGTGGTCGCTGTACCTGGCGTATGCCTGGATGCTGATGGCCGCGTTGGCGATGGCGCTGTGGCACGCGGGCCTGATGCCACAGCAGAGCCTGGCTACGCATGCGCTGGCCGTGGGCGGCATTGGCGGGTTGATCCTGGCGATGATCGCTCGGGTCAGCCTCGGTCATACCGGGAGATTGTTACAACCCTCGAAAACGGTGGTGTTGGGCTTTGCCTTGCTGGTTGCCGCAGGTGTGTGCCGGGTGTTGCTGGTTCCGTTCTCCGGGACAGGGCTGGCACTCTCGGCGCTGCTGTGGTGTGCGGCGTTCGGTCTGTTCCTGACGCGCTATACCACGATCCTGTTCAAGCCACGGGTCTAACGCCCCAAGCCACCCTGACTGGCGATCCGGCGGGTGGCCAAATAGATAAAGGTACGCCAATCCCTGGCCGTTTCGCCGATGTAGCAGCTTTCGAGCCTGCGAGGCTGCGTTCGGCGACGCAGTCGTCGCGGGTTTGGCGGCGGCAACACAGCCATCAGAATGGGATTCAAGGTGTGACCGGTGGTCGATGAACCGGTCTCGCCCGGCATTTTGCGCTTAGCTGAAGGGATAACCCAAGGCGCGCACAGGCATTTGCTTGTCGTGGCGACGCCCTTCAGAACACCGTGAATCTGAGGAAACTCGCAATGCTGACCCTCAACATCAATGGCAAGGATCAGGAGCTGGATGTCCCTGCGGACATGCCGCTGCTCTGGGTCCTGCGCGATGTCGCGCACCTTACCGGCACCAAATTCGGTTGCGGCATGGCCCAGTGTGGTGCCTGCACCGTGCACGTCGATGGTGCGCCATTACGTTCCTGCATCACGCCCGCGACCGCCGTGGCCAACGGGCAAAAAATCCTCACCATCGAAGGCCTGTCCACTGACGGTTCGCACCCGGTGCAGCAAGCCTGGGCCGAACTCGACGTGGTGCAGTGCGGTTACTGCCAGTCCGGGCAAATCATGTCCGCCGCCGCGTTACTGGCAAAAATTCCCAAGCCCACCGACAGCGACATCGATCAGGCGCTCTCCGGCAACATCTGCCGTTGTGGCACTTACCCAAGGATTCGTGCGGCGGTCAAACGCGCCGCCGAGATCGGTTGATGCCATGTGGAGGGAATCAGAACGATGAACAGTATCCTGGATGTCTCACGTCGCCGTTTTCTCAAGGGCAGTGCTTTGTTGGGGGGCGGGCTGGTGGTGGCGTTCGTCATCCCCGGCGCCCATCGTTTCGCCGTGGGCGCGGAGAATGAGGGCAACATTTTTGCACCCAATGCTTTCCTGCGCATTGGCAACGACAACAGCGTCACCATACTGCTCGGCCATTCGGAAATGGGCCAGGGCATCTGGACCGGCCTGACCATGTTGATCGCCGAGGAGCTGGACGCCGACTGGACGACCATTCGCGTCGAGCATTCACCGGCCTCGGCCGCTGATTACGGTTTGGCTGGGTTTGGTGGCATGCAGATCACTGGCGGCTCGACGTCGACCTGGATGGAGTTTGACCGCTACCGGCAGGCCGGTGCAGCGGCGCGTTTGATGCTGATCCAAGCGGCGGCCAAGCGCTTCGACGTTGCGCCTTCGCAGATCCGTACCGAGTCGGGTGTGGTCATTGCCGGTGACAAGCGCGCCACCTACGGCGAACTGGCCGACGACGCCGGCAAGTTGCCGGTGCCGGATCCGGCCTCCATCAAATTAAAAGAGGCCAAGGACTGGAAGGTCATCGGCAAACCCACCAAGCGCCTGGACACGCCGGAGAAAATCACGGGGCGGGCCACGTTCGGCATGGACGTGCAGTTCGACGGCTTGATGACCGCCATGGTCGCCCGCTCGCCGGTGTTCGGCGGCAGCGTCAAATCCTTCGAAGGCTCGGAAGCGCTGGCGGTACCGGGCGTGCATAAAGTGGTGCAGGTGCCCACGGGCGTGGCGGTAATTGCCGATCATTACTGGGCTGCGAAGCTGGGGCGCGATGCGCTGAAAGTCGACTGGGACCTGGGGCCGAACACCGGGCTCGACAGTCAGAAACTGTTGGAGAGCTTTCGCAAGCTGGCCGCCACGCCCGGCATTTCGGCGAGCAAGGCGGGCGATGCAACGGCCGCACTCGGCAACGCCACGAAGAAGATCGACGTTGAATACAGCGTGCCGTACCTGGCCCATGCGCCGATGGAGCCGCTCAATTGCACCGTGAAAATCTCCAAGGACAAGTGCGAAATCTGGACCGGTACGCAGTTTCAGACACTGGATCAAATGATCGCGGGCAAGATCACCGGGCTAAAACCCGAACAGGTGGACATCCACACCGAATTCCTCGGTGGCGGCTTCGGTCGCCGGGCCAATCCGACCTCGGATTTTGTCGCCGAAGCCGTGCAGGTTGCCATAGCTGCGGGCGCGCCGGTGAAAACCGTGTGGTCGCGCGAGGACGACATTCGCGGCGGTTACTACCGCTCGATGTTCCTGCATCAGGCCAATATCGGCCTGGATGCCGGCGGTATGCCGATTGCCTGGAAACACGTGATGGTCGGGCAGTCGATCATGGACGGTACTGCGTTTGCGGCGACCATGGTCAAGGATGGGGTCGACAAGACTTCGGTGGAAGGTGTCGCCGACAGCCCTTATCTGGAAGACCTGGCCAATCACCAGGTGGAGTTGCACTCGCCGAAAACCGGTATCAGCGTGTTGTGGCTGCGTTCGGTCGGGCACAGCCACACAGCGTTCGTCATGGAATCGTTGATCGATGAGCTGGCCGAGGCGGCCGGCAAGGATCCGGTGGAATACCGACGAATCTTGCTCAAGAACCATCCAAGACACTTGGGTGTGCTCAATCTGGCGGTCGAAAAAGCCAACTGGACCGCGCCGTTGCCGGACGGCCACGCCTTGGGTGTCGCGGTGCATGAGTCGTTCGGCAGCTACGTGGCGCACGTCGCCGAAGTGTCCCAGGATAACCTGAAAATCCGTGTGCACCGGGTGGTGTGCGCGGTGGACTGCGGGATTGCGGTCAACCCGATGAGCATCGCGGCGCAAATGGAATCCTGCATCACCTTCGGCCTCGGCTTCGCCTTGCACAGCAAACTGACCTTTAAGGACGGACAGGTGGTGCAATCCAATTACCACGATTATCAGGTGTTGCGGCTCAACGAAATGCCGGTGGTGGAGGTGCATATCGTGCCCAGTACCGAACGGTCCGGCGGCATCGGTGAGGCCGGCGTTCCACCCACCGCACCGGCCGTCGCCAACGCAGTGTTTGCCCTGACCGGGCAGCGCTTGCGCGAGCTGCCGCTGCAACTGTCGGGGGTGTGACATGAAACGACATCTGATGTTGGGCGCGGTGCTGTTGATTGGTCTGGCGGGCTACGCCGAGGACCTGTTTGCGGACGACAAGGAAGCGATCAAGGCATTCGATACGGTGCAGAAAGTCTTTCAAAGTCCGCGTTGCCAGAACTGCCACATTCCGGGGGATTCGCCGTTGCAGTTCGATGCCGGAACCCCGCATGCCATGAACGTGGTGCGCGGGATGGACGGCAAGGGCGCGGCCGGACTGCCCTGTGCAACCTGTCACGCCGAGACCAATCCGCCGGCCAGTTACGGGCCGCATGCGCCACCGGGAGCGCCACACTGGAGCCTGCCGCCCGCGTCGCACAAGATGGCCTGGATCGGCCTGCCGGCGGACAAACTGTGCGCGATGATCAAGGACCGCGCCAGCAATGGCGACCGCGATTTCGCTGCACTGATCAAACACGTCAGCGAGGACAAACTGGTGCTATGGGGCTGGAATCCCGGTGAGGGCAGGGCGCCGGTGCCGGTGCCACACGACATTTTTGTCACGCAATTCAAGCTGTGGGCCGAGGCGGGTGGCCCTTGTCCGGTGCTGGGTAGCTGACCGGCGGTCCGTTAACAGGGAGTCAATGCAGGCATGGCCGACTCTAAAGACCATACCCGCCACTGGAGTGAGTCATGTTGATCCCAGGCAAACCGGTGAAAAACGGCGTTCGCGCTGATCCATTGCGTTCGCCACAACAGGAACGTCAATTACTGCGCGACCTGGCTCACAAGGCTGAGCAAGAGCTGATGGGCGTGCAGATGGCAAGCATGGATGAGTTGACGCTGCTGCCAAACCGTCACGGTTTCACCGTATTGGCCCAACAGGGGCTGGACGCCTGCCAGCAATTGGATAAACCGACGACGCTGTTGCTTCTCAAGCTCGATGAGCTCAAGCACATCAACTATCTGTATGGCCGCGCCGAGGGCGACCGTGCGCTGAAAACCTTCGCGGATGTGCTGCGAATCGCGTTTCGCGAAAGCGATGTGATCGGCCGGCTCGGCAGCGACAAATTCGTTGCCTTGCTGCTGGGTTCAAGCGTTGTGGATATCGCCGCTATCCGGGCGCGACTAGAAGAAATACTCGCTGAGCGTAACGCCACGGTGCATCGCCGTTCTGACCTGCACTTCAGTCTCGGTCAGATCGAATGTGACCCGCAGTTGCATCAGTCCGCGGAAGAACTGCTGACGGTGGTCGATGAGGCCATGCGCGCTGGAAAAACGCTGTCGATTCAGGGGTAAGTGACACCTTGCAAGTCAGCTGTTACGTGCTCGGCGGTACGCAACAAGTGACCATCGTCTCTGAACCGTCCGATCAGCTGTCACCTGATCGGTAGACGACCGTCGGTGCGATTCAAGGGCAGATTGATCTGCGGCCAGCCAAACGCTCCCCAGAACTTGATGAAGTCTGACGGTCCGGTGTTTTCAAGGCCGACAGGCGCGACCATCCCGCAAGAGGCGCCGAGCATGGCGTCGAAGGGTTGGCAATGCCGGTTTGAAGGCAAAGAGGCCGCAGTAGGACGCCGGCTTGAGCAATGAGCCAGCGGTCTGGGTGCCCAGCGCCAACGCAAAGCGTGGGGTACTCAGCGGTGTCGAAGATGTCCTTGATGCCCACGGGCACGCCGGCCAGCAGCCCTTGACCCTTGTTCTGCGCGGCATCGGCGCGTACCTGTCGAGTGTCGAACGAGACGAAGGCCTGGATATCCGGTTCCTGCGCAAGAATGCGTTCGATCATCGATTCTGCGATGGCCAGAGGAGTTGTCTCACCGTTGATCACCGACTCGCTGCGACGTGTGGCGTCCGGGACAGGGCGGATCATTTGGCAAACAACTGACTGATGTCCTTGAACGCCTTGAACTCCAGCGCATTCCCGCAAGGATCGAAGAGGAACATGGTGGCTTGTTCGCCCACCAGGCCCTGAAAGCGAATGCCCGGTTCGATCACGAACGCCGTGCCCCGCGCGGTCAGTCGCTGCGCCAGCGTTTCCCATTCATTCATGCTCAAGACCACGCCGAAATGCGGCACCGGCACGTTATGGCCGTCCACGGCATTGGTGTGCGCGGCTTCCTGGGAGACGTTTTTCGGCGCGAGGTGAATCACCAGTTGATGGCCGAAAAAGTTGAAATCGACCCAGTGATCGCTGGAGCGGCCTTCTTCCAGGCCAAACACCTCGCCATAGAAATTTCGTGCGGTGGTCAGGTCATACACCGGGATTGCCAAGTGGAAAGGGGACAATTGCATCGATCAAGCCTCGGATGGTCGTTGTGTGATGCTGAGTTTAGCGCTGTGCTTTTTGATTAAAGGACGATAGTTTTTGCGTCGAGCTCAAATTATTTCGATCAATCAGGGGCGATCATGCTGCGCGAACTCAAGACGTTCATTGCCGTGACGCGGTACGGCACCTTTGCGGCGGCCGGAATGCACATCGGTCTCACGCAGTCGGCGGTCAGCGCTCAAATGCGCAATCTGGAGCAGACGTTGGGTATCCGGTTGTTCGACCGCACCGGGCGCCAGGCAATTCTCAATGCCGCGGGGCAACGGGCGTTGCCGATGGCCAGAGAGATGCTGGACACGTTCAGCCGCATGGCAGTCAGTGATGACGTCAGCGAGTATCGCGGCGAGTTGAAGATTGGTGCTGTGGCCACGGCTCAGACCGGGTTGTTGCCGCAGACGTTGTTGCGGTTGAGGCAGCAGGCACCGTTGCTGGAGCCGAAACTGGTGCCGGGCGTGTCGCTGAATCTGTTGAGTCAGGTGGACACCGGTGAGGTAGACCTGGCCATTTTGATCAAGCCGCCGTTTGAGCTGCCCAAGGAGTTGTCGGCGCAGGTGATTCGCCGGGAGCCGTTCGTGCTGATCGTTCCGATGGACCTTGAGGGCGATGACCCATTACACATCCTCGCCAGTCATCCGCATGTGCGCTATGACCGCAACTCGTTCGGCGGACGTCTGGTGACGCGGTTTCTGCGTGAACAGCAGATTGACGTTAACGTGGCGCTGGAGCTGGATGAACTGGAAGCCATTGTGAAAATGGTTGAATGCGGGTTGGGCGTGTCGCTGCTGCCGGAAGCAGGGTTGTGGCTGGAGTATGGGGCGAAGGTCAGGATCATCGCGTTGAGTGAGTTGACGTTTTATCGGGAGATCGTGTTGTTACAGCGTTATAGCCAGCGCGCGCAGCCGATCCAGCAACTGTTCGCCCAGTGCCTAAACACAAATCCCCTGTAGGGGTGAGCCTGCTCGCGACAGCGGCCTTACATTCAAAACAGATGTCGACTGATACACCGCTATTGCGAGCAGGCTCACTCCTGCGGGGGATCGCATTGGTTTCTGGAATCGCAGGCATAAAAAACCCGCCAGATCGGCGGGTTTTTTATTGGCTAGCTGAAGATCACTCTTCCAGGCTACCCATCGCAGTGGTGTTGAAACCACCGTCCACGTACATGATTTCGCCGCTGATGCCGGATGCCAGGTCCGAGCACAGGAAGGCGCCGGCATTGCCGACTTCGTCGATGGTGACGTTGCGACGCAGCGGGGTTTGCGCTTCGTTGGCAGCCAGCATCTTGCGGAAGTTCTTGATGCCGGAAGCGGCGAGGGTGCGGATCGGGCCAGCCGATACGCAGTTGACGCGGGTGCCGTCCGGGCCTAGGGAACCGGCCAGGTAACGTACGCCAGCTTCCAGCGAGGCCTTGGCCATGCCCATGACGTTGTAGTTCGGCATGGTGCGCTCGGCGCCCAGGTACGACAGGGTCAGCAGGCTGCCGTTGCGGCCTTTCATCATTTCGCGGCCGGCTTTGGCCAGGGCCACGAAGCTGTAGGCGCTGATGTCGTGAGCGATGCGGAAACCTTCACGGGTGGTGGCTTCGGTGAAGTCGCCGTCCAGTTGGTCGCCCGGGGCGAAGCCGACGGAGTGCACGATGCAATCCAGGCCGTCCCACTTCTTGCCCAGTTCAACGAAGACCTTGGCGATTTCTTCATCGCTGGCCACGTCGCACGGGAAGCACAGGTCAGGGTTGGAACCCCAGCTCTGGGCGAACTCTTCGACACGACCCTTGAGTTTGTCGTTCTGATAAGTGAAGGCAAGCTCAGCGCCCTCGCGATGCATGGCGGCAGCGATGCCGGATGCGATGGACAGCTTGCTGGCGACACCGACGATCAGTACGCGCTTACCGGCGAGAAAACCCATGTGTTGCTCCTCTCTTTCAGGTTATTACGCAGTGGCTGGTGCCAGGAAAGCGGCTTCCAGCAACTGCTGTGTATACGGATGTTGGGGGGCGGCAAAGATACTTTGCGCGTCTCCCTGTTCGACCACTTGGCCATGCTTGACCACCATCAGCTGGTGGCTCAGCGCTTTGACGACAGCCAGGTCATGGCTGATAAACAAATACGTCAGGTTGTACTTGGTTTGCAGTGAACGCAGCAGCTCCACCACTTGGCGTTGGACGGTGCGGTCGAGGGCCGACGTCGGCTCGTCCAGCAAAATCAACGCCGGTTTTAGCACTAATGCCCGGGCAATGGCGATTCTCTGCCGTTGCCCGCCGGAAAATTCGTGGGGGTAGCGGTGCCGGGTTTCCGGATCCAGACCTACCTCCTTCAATGCCTCAATAATCGCCTGTTCCTGTTCCGCCTCGGTGCCCATCTTGTGGATCCGCAGGCCTTCGCCAACGATCTGGCTTACACACATCCGCGGGCTCAGGCTGCCAAACGGGTCCTGAAACACCACCTGCATCTCGCGGCGCAACGGTCGAACTTCGTTCTGCGTCAGGCAGTCTAGCTGCTTGCCTTCAAAACGGATCGCGCCTTTGCTAGCGATCAACCGCAAAATCGCCAGGCCGAGCGTCGATTTGCCTGAACCGCTTTCACCCACGATCCCCAAGGTCTGCCCCTGAGGCAGGCTGAAATTGATCCCGTCCACCGCTTTGATGTGGTCAACGGTCTTTTTCAGCAGGCCTTTCTTGATCGGGAACCAGACTTTCAAGTCCTCGACTTGCAGCAATGGCGGCCCGACTGCATTGGTCGCCGGCGTGCCGCTGGGCTCCGCTGCCAGCAGTAACCGAGTGTACGGATGCTGCGGCGCGCGGAACAACTCTTCGCACGATGCCTGTTCGACGATGCAACCGCGCTGCATGACACATACGCGATGCGCAATTCTTCGCACGAGGTTCAAATCGTGGCTGATCAGCAGCAGCGCCATGCCCAGACGGGCCTGTAATTCCTTGAGCAATTCGAGGATTTTCAGCTGAACGGTCACATCCAGCGCGGTGGTCGGCTCGTCGGCGATCAGCAATTCCGGTTCATTGGCCAGGGCCATGGCGATCATCACCCGCTGGCGCTGGCCACCGGACAATTCGTGGGGCAGAGCTTTCAGGCGCTTTTCCGGCTCGGGAATCCCGACCATTTCCAGCAGTTCCAGCGTGCGCTTGGTCGCCACTTTGCCGATCAGGCCTTTGTGGATGCCCAGCACCTCGTTGATCTGCTTTTCGATGGAGTGCAGCGGGTTCAGCGAAGTCATCGGCTCCTGGAAGATCATCGCGATCCGGTTGCCGCGGATGTGGCGGATCGTCTTCTCTCCCATGTTCAGCAGGTTGTGCCCGGCGTACTCGATGGTGCCGGTCGGGTGCCGGGCGATCGGGTAGGGCAGCAGCCGCAGGATCGAGTGGGCCGTGACCGATTTGCCGGAACCGCTTTCACCAACCAGTGCCAGGGTTTCGCCGCGGCGGATATCAAAGCTCACGCCTTCGACCACGCGCTGAGCACGCTCGCCGATACCAAACTCGACGGACAGGTCGCGCACTTCGATCAGATTGTCCTGATTCATTTCACTTCCTCGGGTCGAAGGCATCGCGAGCGGACTCGCCGATAAACACCAGCAAACTCAACATCAATGCCAGCACCGCAAACGCGCTGATGCCGAGCCATGGGGCTTGCAGGTTGGATTTGCCCTGGGCCACCAGCTCCCCCAGCGACGGTGCGCCGGGCGGCAAACCGAAGCCGAGGAAATCCAGCGCGGTCAGGGTGCCGATGGCGCCGGTCAGGATGAACGGCATGAACGTCATGGTCGAGACCATGGCGTTGGGCAGGATGTGGCGGAACATGATCGCGCCGTTCTGCATCCCCAGCGCCCGCGCCGCGCGCACGTATTCGAGGTTGCGCCCGCGCAGGAACTCGGCGCGCACCACATCCACCAGGCTCATCCACGAAAACAGCAGCATGATCCCCAACAGCCACCAGAAGTTCGGCTGCACAAAGCTGGCGAGGATGATCAGCAGGTACAGCACCGGCAACCCGGACCAGATTTCCAGGAAACGCTGCCCGGCCAGGTCCACCCAGCCGCCGTAAAAGCCCTGCAAGGCCCCGGCAATCACGCCGATGATCGAACTGAGAATGGTCAGGGTCAGGGCGAACAGCACCGAAATGCGGAAACCGTAGATCACCCGCGCCAACACATCGCGCCCCTGATCGTCGGTGCCCAGCAGGTTATCCGTCGACGGCGGCGCCGGGGCCGGGACTTTCAGGTCGTAGTTGATGCTTTGGTAGCTGAACGGAATCGGCGCCCACAGCACCCAGGCATCCTTGGCCTTGAGCAGTTCGCGGATGTACGGGCTCTTGTAGTTGGCTTCCAGCGGGAACTCGCCGCCGAAGGTGGTTTCCGGGTAGCGCTTGAGCGCCGGAAAGTACCAGCTGTTGTCGTAATGCACCACCAGCGGTTTGTCGTTGGCGATCAGCTCGGCGCCAAGGCTCAGGCCGAACAGCAGCAGAAACAGCCACAGCGACCACCAGCCACGCTTGTTGGCCTTGAACAGTTCGAAGCGCCGTCGATTGAGCGGGGACAGGTTCATCTCAATGCTCCCGGCTTTCGAAGTCGATGCGCGGATCGACAAAGGTGTAGGTGAGGTCGCCGATCAGTTTCACCACCAGACCGAGCAAGGTGAAGATAAACAGCGTGCCAAACACCACCGGGTAATCGCGATTGATCGCCGCTTCAAAACTCATCAGGCCGAGGCCGTCGAGGGAGAAAATCACTTCCACCAGCAACGAGCCAGTGAAGAAAATCCCGATGAATGCCGACGGGAATCCGGCGATCACCAGCAACATGGCGTTGCGGAATACATGGCCGTACAGCACGCGGTGGCGGGTCAGACCCTTGGCCTTGGCGGTGACCACGTACTGCTTGTTGATCTCGTCGAGGAAGCTGTTTTTGGTCAGCAGGGTCATGGTCGCGAAGTTGCCGATCACCAGCGCCGTCACGGGCAAGGCCAGGTGCCAGAAGTAGTCGAGGATCTTGCCGCCCATGCTCAGTTCGGCAAAATTATTCGAGGTCAGCCCACGCAACGGGAACCAGTCGAAATAGCTGCCGCCGGCGAACACCACGATCAGCAGGATCGCAAACAGGAACGCCGGGATCGCGTAGCCGACGATGATCGCCGAACTGGTCCAGACATCGAAATGGCTGCCGTGCCGCGTCGCCTTGGCGATCCCCAGCGGGATCGACACCAGGTACATGATCAGCGTGCTCCACAACCCGAGGGAGATCGAAACCGGCATCTTTTCCTTGATCAGGTCGATCACCTTGGCATCGCGAAAGAAGCTGTCGCCGAAGTCCAGCGACGCATAGTTCTTGACCATGATCCACAAGCGTTCCGGCGCCGATTTGTCGAAGCCGTACATGTGCTCGATTTCTTTTACCAATGCGGGGTCCAGGCCCTGGGCGCCGCGATAGGCGGAACCGGCCACCGACACTTCGGCACCGCCACCGGCAATGCGGCTGGTGGCGCCTTCAAAGCCTTCGAGCTTGGCGATCATCTGCTCCACCGGCCCGCCGGGCGCAGCCTGGATGATCACGAAGTTGATCAGCAAGATGCCGAACAAGGTCGGAATGATCAGCAGCAGTCGCCGAAAAATATACGCCAGCATCTGATTACTCCGTGCCCGCAGGGTCGGCTTGCAGTTTGGTTTCGACTTCTATCGCCGGTGTCGCGTCTGGCTTGACCCACCAGGTGTTGATGCCGATATCGTACTTGGGGGAGATTTTCGGATGACCGATGTGGTTCCAGTACGCCACGCGCCACGTCTTGATGTGCCAGTTGGGGATCACGTAATAACCCCATTGCAGCACGCGGTCCAGTGCGCGGGCATGGGCCACCAGACTTTTGCGTGAATCGGCGTTGATCAGTTGCTCGACCAATTGGTCCACCACCGGGTCCTTGAGGCCCATGGAGTTGCGGCTGCCGGGTTTGTCAGCGGCGGCCGACATCCAGAATTCACGCTGTTCGTTGCCGGGTGAACTGGACTGCGGGAAGCTGCCGACGATCATGTCGAAGTCCCGTGAGCGCACGCGGTTGATGTACTGCGAGACGTCGACGCGGCGGATCACCAGGTCGATCCCGAGGTCGCTGAGGTTGCGCTTGAACGGCAGCAGCACGCGCTCGAATTCGGTCTGGGCCAGCAGGAACTCGATGGTCACCGGTTTGCCGGTGGCGTCGACCATTTTGTCGTCGACGATCCGCCAGCCGGCCTCTTGCAGCAGGTGATAGGCCTGGCGCTGGTGGTCGCGAATCATGCCGCTGCCGTCAGTCGTCGGGTTCTCGAAGGCTTCGCTGAACACTTGCTCGGGGATCTTGCCGCGAAACGGATCGAGGATCGCCAGTTGATCGGCATCCGGCAGGCCGGTGGCGGCCATTTCCGAGTTCTCGAAATAGCTGCGGGTGCGCGCGTAGGCGCTGTTGAACAACTGTTTGTTGGTCCATTCAAAGTCCAGCAACAAGGTCAGGGCCTGGCGCACGCGCACGTCCTGGAACAGCGGGCGACGCAGGTTGAACACGAAACCCTGCATGCCGGTGGGGTTGCCGTTGGGGATCTGTTCCTTGATCAGCCGGCCTTCGGTAACGGCCGGAACGTTGTAGGCGTTGGCCCAGTTCTTCGCAGTCATCTCCAGCCAGTAATCGAACTGCCCGGCCTTGAGTGCTTCGAGCGCCACGGTGTTGTCGCGGTAGTAATCGGTGGTCATCACATCGAAGTTGTAGAACCCGCGATTGACCGGCAAGTCTTTGCCCCAGTAGTCCTTGACCCGCTCATAGCGAATCGAGCGTCCGGCCTTCACTTCGCTGACTTTGTAAGGACCGCTGCCCAAAGGCATTTCCAGGTTGCCCTTGTTGAAATCGCGGTTGGCCCACCAGTGTTTGGGCAATACCGGCAACTGGCCGAGGATCAGCGGCAGCTCTCGGTTGTTGGAGTGCTTGAACTTGAACAGCACAGTGAGCGGGTCTTCGGCGACCGCTTCCTCGACGTCGTTGTAGTAACCGCGATACAGCGGGGCGCCGTCCTTGGTCAGCATCTGGAAGCTGAACACCACGTCTTCTGCGCGAATCGGATGGCCGTCGTGGAAGCGCGCTTCAGGGCGCAGGTAGAAACGCACCCAACTGTTGTCCGGGGCTTTCTCGATCTTGCCGGCCACCAGGCCATATTCGGTGAACGGTTCGTCCAGACCTTGCCGGGCGAGGGTGTCGTAGATCATGCCGATATCGTCGGCCGGCACGCCCTTGCTGATAAACGGGTTGAGGCTGTCGAAGCCACCGAAACCGGCCTGGCGAAAGATCCCGCCCTTGGGCGCATCCGGGTTCACGTAATCGAAATGCTTGAAGTCTGCCGGGTACTTTGGCGGCTCGTTATAAAGGGTCACCGCGTGTTGCGGGGCGGCGCAGGCCAGCCCGGCGAACAGCAGACCGCTGGCCTGCAACAGCAGGGTGCGTACGGGTTTCATTGATCTTTCTCCGAAGACTTCAGCCACCACGCGCTCAGGCCCAGGGTATAGGGCGGCGTGGTCACAAAGGCGAACCGGCTGCGGTAGGCCAGGCGATGATAATTGAGGTACCAGTTGGGAATGATGTAGTGCTGCCACAGCAGCACGCGGTCAAGGGCTTTGCCGGCGGCGACTTGTTCGTCGCGGCTCTGGGCGGCGAGCAGTTGTTCGAGCAAGTGATCGACCACCGGATTGGCGATGCCGGCGTAGTTTTTACTGCCCTTGACCCCGACCTGGCTGGAATGGAAATACTGCCACTGCTCCAGACCCGGGCTGAGGGTCTGGTTGAGGGTCATCAGAATCATGTCGAAGTCGAACTGATCGAGACGCTGTTTGTACTGGGCGCGGTCAACGGTGCGCAGCCGCGCGTCGATGCCAATGCTCGTGAGGTTTTCGACGTAGGGCTGGAGGATGCGCTCCAGGTTCGGATTGACCAGCAGGATCTCGAATTGCAGGGGTTGCCCGACGGCATTCTGCAACCGTTGGCCATTGAGCTTCCAGCCGGCCTCAGCGAGCAGCCCGAGGGCTTTGCGCAGGGTTTCCCGGGGGATGCCGCGGCCGTCGGTGCGTGGCAGGCTGAACGGCTCGGTGAAGAGCTTGGCGGGCATCTGCTCGCGATAGGGCTTGAGCATCAGCCATTCGTGACCGACCGGGAGCCCGGTGGCTTCGAACTCACTGTTGGGGTAATAACTCATGGCGCGTTTGTAGGCACCGCTGAACAGTGTGCGGTTGGTCCACTCGAAATCAAACATCAGCCCCAGGGCTTCGCGGACTTTGGTCTCGGCGAAGGTCGGGCGTCGGGTGTTCATGAACAGGCCCTGACTCTGGGTCGGGATCTGATGCGGGATCTGCGCCTTGATCACGTCGCCGCGGCGTACTGCCGGGAAGTTGTAGCCGTTGTCCCAGTTCTTCGCCTGATGCTCGATGTAAACGTCGAACTCGCCGGCCTTGAACGCTTCGAAGGCGACGTCGCTGTCGCGGTAGAACTCGACTTCCATGCGATCGAAGTTGTACTTGCCGCGATTGACCGCCAGGTCCTTGCCCCAGTAATCCTTGACCCGTTCGAAAACGATCTGCCGTCCGGGCGTTACTGATGTGATGCGATACGGCCCGCTGCCCAGGGGCGGCTCGAAGGTGGTCGCCTTGAAATCGCGACCTTTCCAGTAGTGCTGTGACATGACCGGTAATTCGCCCAGGCGCAGGATCTGCAATGGGTTGCCGGCGCGCTTGAACACAAAACGAATGCGCTGCGGGTTAAGAATGTCGACCCGCGCGACTTCCTGAAGGCTGGTGCGGTACTGCGGATGCCCCTCCTTGAGCAACAAGCGGTAGGAGAACGCGACGTCGTAAGCGGTGATCGGCGAACCGTCGTGGAACCGCGCTTCGGGCCGCAGGTTGAACACCACCCAACTGCGGTCCTCGCTGTATTCCACCGATTGCGCGATCAGGCCATAACTGGAGGTCGGCTCGTCGCCGGACGGTGCGTACTGGCCGGTGCCGACCATCAGTGGCTCATTGAGCTCGTTGATGCCGTACTGCAGGAAGTTGGGGGTGGAAACCGGGCTTGAGCCCTTGAAGGTATAAGGATTGAGCGTATCGAAGGTGCCAAACGCCATCACCCGCAACGTACCGCCCTTGGGCGCTTGCGGGTTGACCCAGTCGAAGTGGGTAAATCGGGCCGGGTACTTGAGCGTGCCGAACTGCGCATAACCGTGGCTTTCGCTGATCGTCGCGCTTGCGGGGGAGCTGAAGGCCAGGCTGATCAGGAGCAGGAGGAGGGGACGCTTCAAGTCAGAGATCCGATCCAGGCGGCTTGGGCATTGTGGCCCGTACAGTAACAGCTTGTATCGACAGGAAAAAGACGGGGGGTTAATGCAGGGTTAATTGAACTTGCGGGCCCTTGTAGCGGAAGGCTTCGCCAGCTGCTACAGGGAATAGTGAAAACCTTCAGGCGAAAAAAAGCCCCTGAATTCAGGGGCTCTTTTAGCGTGGCGAAGACACTACCAGCATCTGCCCAGGCTTCAACGCCTGGCCGACGCGCGGGTTCCAGCGCTTGAGGTGCTGCATCTCGACGTTGAAGCGCTTGGCGACGATGTACAGCGAATCGCCTTGCTGGACCTTGTATTGGGTCTGCGGCTTCTTTTTGTCGGCTTTGCTGTTGGCGGCGACGACCGTGTTGACGCGACCGTTGCTGCGCTTGGTCGTGTCCTGCATCACCAGGGTCTGGCCCGTCTTGAGGTGCTTGCCCGTCAACTTGTTCCAGCGTTGCAAGTCTTCGACGTCGACTTTATTGGCCTTGGCGATAGTGCCTAGATTGTCGCCGCGTTTGACCCGGTAAGTGGTGCGCTTGACGCTGGCGAGTTGAACATCGTCTGCGCCTTCGAAGACCGGTTTGCGAGGCTTCTTGCTGATCAGTTCTTCCGGACGCATGGTCGACAGGCTGGTGGTCAGCAACTGCGCCTTGGACGTTGGCACCAGCAAGTGCTGGGGACCATCGAGAGTGGTGCGCTGTTTGAACGCCGGATTGAGCTGGAACAGTTCGTCTTCGTCGATGTTGGCAACCTCGGCGACCTTGGACAGGTCCATGCGCTGGTTGATTTCGACGACCTGGAAGTACGGTTCGTTGGCGATCGGGCTGAGGTTCACACCATAGGCTTCGGGCGATAGGACCACTTGCGACAAGGCCAGCAGCTTCGGCACGTAAGCCTGGGTTTCGGCTGGCAGCGGCAGGTTCCAGTAGTCGGTCGGCAGGCCGAGCCTTTCGTTGCGCTCGATGGCCCGGCTGACGGTGCCTTCACCGGCGTTGTAGGCGGCAAGGGCGAGCAGCCAGTCCCCGTTGAACATGTCGTGCAGGCGGGTCAGGTAATCCATGGCCGCGGTGGTCGAGGCGGTAATGTCGCGTCGGCCATCATAGGCACGGGTCTGGCGCAGGTTGTAGTAACGCCCGGTGGACGGGATGAACTGCCAGAGACCCACCGCGTCGGCTCGGGAATAGGCCATCGGGTTGTAGGCGCTTTCAATCACCGGCAGCAGCGCCAGTTCCAGCGGCATGTTGCGTTCTTCAAGGCGTTCGATGATGTAGTGAATGTACAGGCTGCCGCGCTCGCCGGCGTTTTCAAGGAAGGACGGGTTACTGGCGAACCACAGTCGCTGTTGCTCGATACGCGGGTTGACGCCCAGGCCGTCCTGCAACTGGAAGCCCTGGCGCATGCGCTCCCAGACGTCCTGCGGTACTTGCGGCGAGGGTTTTTCGCTGAGCCAGATCGGTTTCTGTTTGGCGCGAGCGGCAATATTCGGGGTATGGGCCGCGTCGGTCTGCGGCACATGGCTGGAACAGCCCGCCAGAGTGGCGGACACAGCCACCGCGATGGCTTGAGCCAAGCGGGTCAATGCGTCTGAATTGATGGCTTTACGAATAGATGACGACATTGGCTGGAAGTAAGTTCCGGGCAAAAATGTCGGCCGATTCTAGAAAGGGTACCCCCTGCGGTCAACCATTCAGAATTTTCATTGCAATAGGATGACGGCTTAGAACGTATCCTTCCAAGCCCGCAACGCAGCAAAGACCGCACTCGGAGCCCGGTTATCGGGGCCATTCCGTTCGTCCACTTTTTCTTTAACAGATGTTTCATCAACCCGTAAAAACGGGTTGGTGAGCTTTTCCAGGGCCAGGGTCGACGGCAGGGTCATGATCCCGGCCTGGCGTTGTTGGGTCACTATGGCGAGGCGCTCGGCGGTGTCGGAGTTTTCTGGCTCGACCGCTGCGGCAAACTTGAGGTTGCTCAGGGTGTATTCGTGGGTGCAATACACCAGCGTGTCTTCGGGCAATGCAGCCAGGCGTGTCAGCGAGGTGTGCATCTGTTCCGGCGTGCCTTCGAACAAACGGCCACAACCGGCGGCAAACAGGGTGTCACCGCAGAACAGCAAACCATGGTGGTAGTAGGCAATGTGCCCCAGGGTATGGCCGGGGACGGCGTACACGTCGAAGTCCCAGCCGAGCACGCTGATCCGGTCGTTGTCCTTGAGCGCGACGTCCCGTGCCGGGATGGATTCGCTGGCGGGGCCGTAGACTGTTGCGTCTGTCGCTTTTTTCAGCTGCTCGACGCCGCCGACGTGGTCATGGTGGTGATGAGTGATCAGAATATCGTTCAATACCCAACCCGGATGCGCCGCAAGCCAGGCCTGCACGGGCGCGGCATCGCCCGGATCGACCACGGCGCAGCGCTGGGTGCGGTGGTCTTGTAACAACCAGATGTAGTTGTCGGTGAAGGCGGGCAGGGCACTGATCTGTATCATCGTCGGATTCGCCAAGCGGAAAACAATGGCGCATCTTAGAACTTCCTGGCGCGTTGGAGAATGCAATGACCGATAAAGCGTTCGCTCAGGCTGATCCCGAGTGGCTGACATTGATCAGCGCGGCCCGTGAATGGCTGTCCGGCCCCATCGGGCAATTTTTGCTGGACGAAGAACGACGCATGCTCGAAGACGAGTTGGGGCGTTTCTTCGGCGGTTACCTGGTGCATTACGGTCCGTCGGCCCAGACACCACCGTCTGCTCCGCAAGTGCAGCGCAATGTGCGCCTCGGTGCGCCGTTGCCCGGTGTCGAGATCGTGTGTGAAGAGCAAGCCTGGCCGTTGAGCGAGCACGCGGCCGACGTCGTGGTGTTGCAGCATGGGCTGGATTTCTGCCTGTCGCCCCACGGTTTGCTGCGCGAAGCGGCGAGCAGCGTGCGGCCCGGCGGGCATTTGCTGATCATCGGCATCAATCCCTGGAGCACTTGGGGCCTGCGCCATGTGTTCGCCCATGACGCGATGCGCAAGGCGCGCTGTATCTCGCCGTCACGCGTTGCCGACTGGCTGAACCTGCTGGGTTTCGCGCTGGAGAAACGCCGCTTCGGGTGCTATCGTCCGCCGCTTGCGTCACCGGCCTGGCAAGCTCGTCTGGCCGGTTGGGAGCGCAAGGCCGGTGACTGGCAACTGTCGGGCGGCGGCTTCTATTTATTGGTGGCGCGCAAGATTGTCGTGGGTTTGCGTCCATTGCGTCAGGAACGACGCGAACCGATGGGCAAGCTGATTCCCTTGCCGATGGCCAAGGTCAATCGCCGTCGCATCGACCCGTAATACCTTTTATTTTTCCGGCCGGGTCAGTCCCGGCCTCGGGCATCGTCGATCACGAATCGGCGAGCCACCGCATTTTCTGGATAGATTGGCATGAGCGATAGCGTAGAACTCTTCACTGACGGCGCCTGCAAAGGCAACCCGGGCCCTGGCGGCTGGGGCGCACTGCTGGTGTGCAAAGGCGTTGAAAAGGAACTGTGGGGCGGCGAAGCCAATACCACCAACAACCGCATGGAGTTGATGGGCGCGATTCGTGGCCTCGAAGAGCTCAAGCGCTCCTGCGACGTGCTGCTGGTGACCGACTCACAGTACGTGATGAAAGGCATCAACGAATGGATGGACAACTGGAAGAAGCGCGGCTGGAAAACAGCGGCAAAAGAGCCGGTTAAAAATGCTGATTTGTGGAAGCTGCTGGATGAGCAGGTCAATCGCCACAACGTCACCTGGAAATGGGTGCGTGGGCATATCGGTCACCATGGTAACGAGCGGGCTGACCAGTTGGCCAACCGGGGCGTGGATGAAGTGCGCGGCTACAAACAGGCATAAATCACACATTGATCGTTCCCTGTAGGAGCGAGCTTGCTCGCGACAGGCAAAACGCGGTGTCTCTGAAAGACCCGGGCGAGCGTGTTAATATCGCCGCTTTTGCACGATTGACCCGTTGAGAGCTGAGCACTGATGGCCACCAGATCCGTTGTACTCGATACCGAAACCACCGGCATGCCGGTGACCGACGGCCACCGGATTATCGAAATCGGTTGTGTCGAGTTGATCGGTCGGCGCCTGACCGGTCGGCATTTTCACGTTTACCTGCAGCCGGATCGCGAGAGTGACGAAGGCGCCATTGGCGTCCACGGCATCACCAATGAGTTCCTGGTGGGCAAGCCGCGTTTCACTGAAGTGGCCGATGAGTTTTTCGAGTTCATCAAAGGCGCGCAGCTGATCATCCATAACGCGGCGTTCGATGTTGGATTCATCAACAACGAATTCGCCCTGATGGGCCAGCACGAGCGTGCGGACATCACGCAACACTGCTCGATCCTCGATACCCTGATGATGGCCCGGGAGCGTCACCCTGGGCAGCGCAACAGCCTCGACGCCTTGTGCAAGCGGTATGGCGTCGACAACTCGGGCCGTGAACTGCACGGCGCGTTGCTCGACTCCGAGATCCTTGCCGACGTTTACCTGACCATGACCGGTGGCCAGACCAGCCTGTCGCTGGCCGGTAATGCGTCAGACGGTAATGGTTCCGGCGAAGGCGCGGACAACTCCGCTACCGAAATCCGCCGCTTGCCAGCCGACCGCCCACGTGCCCGAATCATCCGCGCCAGCGAAGATGACCTGGCCCAGCATGTCGCACGCCTTGAAGCCATCGCGAAAGCCGCCGGTGCCCCGTCACTGTGGCAGCAACTGGCGGACGCCAAGGCCCAGGCCTGATTCTTCAGGTCGTGTTTGGGCTGCCGGTGACCCAGTTTGGGGCATCGCCACTCGCCACATCCGCCTCAACCCTCTACCCTGAGGATATTGGCAGGCCACGGTCTGCCGCCTCAGGACACTGAGCCCCATGTATAAAGATTTGAAATTCCCGGTCCTGATTGTCCACCGCGATATCAAGGCCGACACCGTCGCCGGTGATCGCGTGCGGGGCATCGCCCGGGAGCTGGAGCAGGAAGGCTTCAGCATCGTTTCGGCGGTGGATTACGCCGAAGGGCGGCTGGTCGCGTCGACCCATCACGGCCTTTCCTGCATGTTGATTGCCGCCGAAGACCCTGGTACGCACTCGCATTTGTTGCAAAACATGGCCGAGCTGATTGGCCTGGCGCGAGTGCGGGCGCCGGACCTTCCGATCTTTGCTCTCGGCGAGCAAGTGACGTTGGAAAACGCGCCGGCCGATGCCATGGCCGAGCTCAATCAACTGCGCGGGATTCTTTACCTGTTCGAAGACACCGTGCCGTTCCTGGCCCGGCAAGTGGCCCGGGCTGCGCGCAAGTACCTGGACGGTTTGTTGCCACCGTTTTTCAAGGCGCTGGTGCAACACACCGCCGACTCCAATTATTCCTGGCACACCCCGGGCCACGGCGGTGGCGTGGCATATCACAAGAGCCCGGTAGGGCAAGCGTTTCACCAGTTTTTCGGGGAAAACACCCTGCGTTCGGATTTATCGGTGTCGGTGCCCGAATTGGGCTCTCTACTCGATCACACCGGTCCGCTGGCCGAGGCGGAAGCCCGCGCCGCGCGCAATTTCGGCGCCGATCACACCTTTTTCGTGATCAATGGCACCTCGACCGCCAATAAAATCGTCTGGCATTCCATGGTTGCGCGCGATGACCTGGTGCTGGTGGATCGCAACTGCCACAAGTCAGTGTTGCATTCGATCATCATGACCGGCGCGATCCCGTTGTACTTGTGCCCGGAACGCAATGAACTGGGGATCATCGGCCCGATTCCATTGAGCGAATTCAGCCGCGAATCAATCCAGGCCAAAATCGACGCCAGCCCGCTGACCCAGGGCCGAGCGCCCAAGGTCAAGCTGGCGGTAATCACCAATTCGACCTACGACGGCCTCTGCTACAACGCCGAGTTGATCAAGCAGAACCTGGGCAACAGCGTCGAGGTGCTGCATTTCGACGAGGCCTGGTACGCCTACGCGGCGTTTCACGAGTTCTTCGCCGGACGCTACGGCATGGGCACCTCGCGCAGTGAAGACGGCCCGCTGGTGTTCAGCACGCACTCTACGCACAAGTTGCTGGCCGCATTCAGCCAGGCCTCGATGATTCATGTCCAGGACGGTGGGGCGCGGCAACTGGACCGCGACCGTTTCAACGAAGCGTTCATGATGCACATCTCCACCTCGCCGCAGTACAGCATCATTGCCTCGCTGGACGTGGCCTCGGCAATGATGGAAGGGCCGGCCGGGCGTTCGCTGTTGCAGGAGATGTTCGACGAGGCCCTGAGCTTTCGTCGCGCCCTGGCTAACCTGCGGCAGCACATCGCGGCGGATGACTGGTGGTTTTCCATCTGGCAGCCGCCGTCGGTGGAAGGCATTGATCGCGTGGTCACCGAAGACTGGCTGCTGCAACCCGATGCCGACTGGCACGGCTTTGGCGGGGTCACCGACGATTACGTGTTGCTCGACCCGATCAAGGTCACCCTGGTCATGCCCGGCCTGACGGCGGGCGGTGCGCTGAGCGAGCGCGGTATTCCGGCGGCGGTGGTCAGCAAATTCCTTTGGGAGCGCGGGCTGGTGGTCGAGAAGACCGGGCTGTATTCGTTCCTGGTGTTGTTCTCCATGGGCATCACCAAAGGCAAATGGAGCACGCTGTTGACCGAGTTGCTGGAGTTCAAGCGCAGCTACGACGCCAACGTCAGCCTGGCTACCTGCCTGCCCTGTGTGGCGCAACAGAGTGTCGGGCGGTATCAAGGCATGGGCTTGCGCGATTTATGCGATCAATTGCACGCCTGTTATCGCAGCAATGCCACGGCTAAACACCTCAAGCGCATGTACACGGTGCTGCCGGAAATCGTCATGAAGCCCGCTGACGCCTATGATCATCTGGTCAGGGGCGAGGTGGAGGCGGTGTCGATCGATGCCCTGGACGGGCGGATCGCTGCGGTGATGCTGGTTCCGTATCCGCCAGGCATTCCGCTGATCATGCCGGGTGAGCGGTTCACCGAGTCGACCCGGTCAATCATCGACTATCTTTCATTTGCACGGACGTTTGATAGCAGTTTCCCAGGATTCGTCGTCGATGTGCACGGATTGCAACACGAGGACGAGGGCAATGGACGGCACTACACCGTCGATTGCATCAAGGAATGAGGACCTTTCCCAGTATGCAACCTGTCATTAATCCCAAGTACCCCGGCCTGTCGGTGCGTGTCGCCGATGACGGCTTTGCGGCCTACATCTGGGGCAGTGATTTCAGCTTTGAAGTCGCCGCCTATGGTGCTGCCGAAATCGGCAAACCGGTCGATCAGTGGTTGATTACGCCGATCGCCCCTTATCGAAAGTGCTACGGCATCGACCCGGAAGAGTTCAGCAGCTTTCGCGATGCTGCTGACAGTGCAATTTTCATGGCGTACCTCGACGATGAGCCGGTCGGTCATCTGGTGGTCAGCACCAACTGGAACGGCTTTGCCCATATCGACGAGCTGGCGGTGCATGCCCCGGCCCGGCATCACGGAGTGGCCAAAGCCTTGCTGGACGTGGCTCAGTTCTGGAGTCGCAAGAAAAAACTGCCGGGCATCATGCTCGAAACCCAAAACAACAACCTCGGCGCCTGCCGGCTCTATGAGCGTTGTGGTTACGTGATTGGCGGGATGGATCATTTGCGCTATCGCGGGATCGATCCGAACACCGCCGAAGTGGCGTTGTTCTGGTATCGCTTGTTCGATAATGCGCTGGAACACTCGATCAGTTCGCCAGCATCACCGCGGCTTGTTCCGTGACGATGTCCAGCAGGATCTGAATGGCGGCGGCTGGTTCGCCGTTTTTCAGAGTCAGGGCGTAGACGCTGACTGGCACCGCCGGGGCCAGCGGACACACATCCAGCCCACCGGTTTTGGCGCCCAGGGCCGTAAACGGGTCGACAATCGCCAGGCCTTCACCGGCCTCGACCATGCTGCGCATCATCTGATGCGTCTGCACCCGGATATGCACGACCGGGGCCGGGCGCAACGCCTGCAATTTGTTTTCCAGGGCACGGCTCAGCGGATCGTGGCCTTCGAGGCCGACCATCGACTGGCCCGCCAGATCCTGCAATGAAATGTATTTCTGCTTGGGTTGCAGCCAGCCATGGGGTGCCAGCAGCTGGAGCTTGCCTTGGGCAATCACCTGGCAATGGATGTCGGCGTGATCGGGATCGTGCAGGCTCAATCCTAAATCGCTTTCGCGCAACAACAGGGATTTTATGATTTCGCGGGTCGATTGGCTCAGCAGGCTGCAAGGCGCATCGGGCAGGCGACGACGCAGCGTGGCGATGCTCCAGGGCAGTAATTGTTGGGCGAGTGGCGGGGTGCAGATGATGCGCAGGGGCGGTGCCTGATACTGCTTGAGGCTGGCGGCCAGGCGTTGGACGGGCTCCAGCGCTTCGTAGATGTGGGCGATTTGTGCCTCTAGCTCCCGCGCTTCGCGGGTCGCCTGCAAGCGCCCACGCACACTGGAGAACAGCATGAAACCCAATTGACCCTCGGCCTCGCGCAAAATGCCTTCAACCTCGGTCACGGGCAACTGCAGCCATTCGGCGGCGGTGCCCAGGTGACCGGTCTGCACAAGCGCGTGGATCACTTCGATATGGCGTAAACGCATGCGTGAAGTCCATGTTCAGCAGGTGAGGGAATCAATGGCTGAATCCTAACTCAAGTGCGCGCATATGACTTCTGCTCATAACGCAGGGTTATGACGCGACGTTGGCTTCCGGCACGCTGCCCACGAAGGTGTCGGGTTCACGCACGATGGTCACGTCCGATTGGATCAGCAGAAACTGGTTGTCATCGAGTTTCTTGACGCGATCGCCAATGGCCAGTTTGTAGGTGGTGACAGGCTCCGTGCCGCCGAGGCCGTCTGCCGACGGAGTGGATTCCTGGAACTCATGCACGGAATAAACGCGGCCTTCCGCATCTCTTGCATGGAACTGACCGACAAGTACTGCTGCCATCTGTTTAGAACCTCTGGAGATAAATCACTCAATTTTCGGTTCTGTAGACCGTGGTTGGGCGAAGTAAGTTTTCCTACAAGAAAAAAATAGTCAGGGGCGGTGAAATTCAGAGCCCGCTGGGTGAATCGTCATCTATACCTACAAGTTCTTTCCATCGGACAGTCGAGACATCTTCCATGAGTAACGTCTATACGATCGCTGTCGTGGTCGGCAGCTTGAGAAAAGCATCGATCAATCGCAAGGTGGCATTGGCCTTGGCTGACCTCGCGCCGGCCAATCTCAAGCTACAAATCGTCGAAATCGGCGACTTGCCGCTCTACAACGAAGACATCGATGGTGCTTCACCGCCGGCAGCCTACAGCACTTTCCGGCAGCAAGTACGTTCATCCGACGCAGTGCTGTTCGTCACCCCGGAATACAACCGCTCCGTACCCGCGCCGTTGAAGAATGCCATCGACGTGGGATCGCGGCCCTATGGCCAGAGCGCCTGGAGCGGAAAACCAGGTGGTGTGATCAGTGTTTCACCCGGCGCAGTCGGTGGATTTGGTGCCAACCACCACTTGCGCCAGTCCATGGTGTTTCTGGATGTGCCGTGCATGCAGCAGCCGGAAGCCTATCTGGGAGGGGCGGGTTCGGCGTTTGACGAGGCGGGTAAATTGTCCGAGTCGGTGAAGCCGTTCCTGCAGAGCTTCATCAATGCCTATGGCAAATGGGTCGAACAACACAAAAAGGTCTGAAAACACCGTTCCTCCTGTAGGAGTGAGCCTGCTCGCGATAGCGGTGTGTCAGTTGGCGTTGATTTGGCCGACACACCGCCATCGCGAGCAGGCTCACCCCACAGGGAATTGGGGGCTAAGGGGAGGGCTGCAATCGGCTACAGATCATCGACTCGATCTCCGCCAGCCACGCAGCTGTTTGTGCCGCCGACGGTTGTGCAGTCACGCAATAGCGGCGGCCGCCCCAGGCGGTGATCAACCAGGCATCGATGGTTGTATCTGACGGATGCTCAGGCAAATCACTGCACGCGGCAAACGCTTCGCGCCACTTCTGTGACAGCTCCTGGAACACCCGTCGATGGTGCTTGGGTTCGGCGATCTGGTGTTCAAGGGTCATCAACTCATAGTCGAACAACGGCTGATCAGCATCGGTCGGGTCACAGGTGATGCGGATCAAACGCTTGATTCGCGCCTGCCAATCCAGATGCGTGGGTCGTACGATCTGTTCATCGATGTGCTGTAACAGATTTTCCAGGCAGTGGCGGACATACCCTGACAGCAGCGCTTCCTTGCTCGGGAAATAATCGTACAACGTCCCGATGGCGACGCCAGCTTCCAGCGCCACCGCTCGGGTGGTCAGCCCGGACCAGCCATCGCGCCGCCAAATCCGAACAAACGCCTCGTAAATCGCTTCCACGGTGAAGATCGCCCGGGCCTGACTCGGCCGTTTCAGCGGTTTGGCGCGGGGGTTGAGGGTGGGCGCAATGCCCCTGGTGTTTCCGACCCCGCTCTTCATCGGCTGCCACTACTCTGGTGCTACCCGCCACTCACTCGCAGCAGGAGTCTGAAAGATGCAAAGTCCGAGCACGGTAACACGGCTGATCACCCGCAAAAACGCCCTTGAGCAGAGTCGAATCGAACAGGAACAGCGCAGTCTCGTTCCCGTCGAAGGGGAGGTGATTCTGAAAATCGACCGCTGTGCGCTGACCACCAACAACATCACCTACGCCGCTTATGGCGATTCGATGAATTACTGGGGGTTCTTTCCTACAGGGCTTGAGGAATGGGCACACATTCCGGCGTGGGGATTTGCCGATGTGATCGCGTCAACCGTGGAGGGGGTCGCGGTCGGAGAACGCTTCTACGGCTACTTTCCGATTGCCAGTCATCTGTGGATGCGTCCCGAGCGCGTCACTGATCGAGGGTTCTATGATGCCGCCGAGCACCGGCAGGCATTGACCTCGGCCTACAACCAGTACACCCGCTGTAGTTGGGATCCGTACTACAGCCCCGACACCGAAAACCTGCAGATTTTGCTGAAGCCGCTGTTTTTGACGTCATCGATGCTGGCGGATTTCCTGCAGGATAATCAGTTTTTTGGTGCTACCCGGCTGGTATTTTCCAGTGCTTCGAGCAAAACCGCCTATGGCACCGCCGTGTGCCTGGAAAACCACCCCGACATTGAGCGGGTGGCGCTGACTTCCGCCGGCAACAAGACCTTCGTCGAAGCGCTCGGTTGTTATGAGCGCACGGTGTCATACGCCGAACTGGCGAGCCTGGCCAATGATCGTCCCACGCTGTATGTGGATTTTTCCGGCGACCTGGGTTTGCGTGACCGGGTGCATCAGCATTTCGCCGGGCAACTGGCGTACAGCTGCTTTGCCGGTTCCGCGCAAAGCACCGACGAGGCACAACTGAGCGCCATTGAAGGGCCGCAACCGGTGTTCTTTTTCGCCCCGATCCAGCTGCGCAAGCGCAACGCAGAGTGGGGAGCGGAACGGGTCAGTCAACATATCGGCGAGGGGTTGCAGCGGTTTTATGGGCAAGTGACCGCGCCCGCCAATCCACTGTTGGAGGTGGTGGAGAGTGACGGTTATGAGGCGGCGCAGACGGTGATCACACGGCTGTTCAACGGCCAGGTCGCGCCAATGCAAGGCCATGTCATCCGACTGTAACCCTCCTGTTGTAGCAGCTGACGAGCCTCGCGCTGCCCGCCAGCTGCTACGGGATCGTGGTGTGTAGAAATTGGGGCTTTACTCTGGTCGTGCGTTGCGGCTGAATCGCGGTTTGTTTTTCCGCGCAAGGTTGCTTTGCATGCTCATCGCCTCACTCATTTTCCTGCTGACCATCACCCTGGTAATCTGGCAACCCAAAGGCCTGGGTGTTGGCTGGAGTGCGGTATTCGGTGCCGTGCTGGCACTGATTTTCGGTGTCGTGCACCTGGGCGACATCCCGATCGTGTGGCAGATCATCTGGAATGCCACCGGCACGTTCGTGGCGCTGATCATCATCAGTTTGCTGCTGGATGAGGCGGGTTTCTTTGCCTGGGCTGCGTTGCATGTGGCTCGTTGGGGGCGGGGCAGCGGGCGCAAACTTTTTGCTTATATGGTGTTGCTGGGGGCTTTGGTCTCGGCCTTGTTCGCCAATGACGGCGCGGCGCTGATCCTCACGCCCATCGTGATTTCCATGCTGTTGGCGCTGCGGTTCTCCCCGGCGGCGACCCTGGCGTTCGTGATGGGCGCCGGTTTCATCGCCGACACCGCGAGCCTGCCGCTGGTGGTGTCGAACCTGGTGAACATCGTTTCCGCCGACTTCTTCCACATCACGTTCAACCGTTACGCGGCGGTAATGATCCCGGTCAACCTGGTGAGCGTCGCGGCCACATTGGCGATGCTGATGTGGTTCTTCCGTCGCGACATTCCGAAAGACTATGACCCCGAACAACTGGAGCTGCCCGCCACGGCGATCCATGACAAGGCGACGTTTTATGCCGGTTGGGTGGTGTTGGTGATCCTGCTCGTGGGCTGTTTTGCCTTGGAACCACTGGGTATTCCAATCAGTGCCATTTCTGCGGTGTGCGCTGCGTTGTTGCTGGGTATTGCCGCGCGCGGCCACAAGATTTCCACGCGCAAGGTGATGAAAGAAGCACCGTGGCAGATCGTGATTTTCTCGCTGGGCATGTATTTGGTGGTGTATGGCCTGCGCAATGCCGGCCTGACCGGGTATCTGGCGGGATGGCTCGATGGCTTTGCCCATTACGGCATATGGGGTGCGGCCATGGGCACGGGCGTGCTGACGGCGATTCTGTCTTCGATCATGAACAATTTGCCGACAGTGCTGATCGGTTTGCTGTCGATCGATGCCAGTCAGGCCAGTGGCGTGGTGAAGGAGGCGATGATTTACGCCAACGTCATCGGCAGCGACCTGGGGCCGAAAATCACGCCGATTGGCAGTCTGGCGACGTTGTTGTGGCTGCATGTGCTGGAGCGCAAGAGCATCCGGATCGGGTGGGGGTATTACTTCAAGGTCGGGGTGGTGTTGACGGTGCCGATTTTGTTGGTGACGTTGGCGGCTTTGGCCTTGCGGTTATCCGTTTAGACCGAGTTGGCTTCATCGCGAGCAGGCTCACTCCTGGATGGAATCTCCTTCTGCAGGAGTGAGACTGCTCGCGATAGGGCCAGTTCAGGCGCTACAAAACCTCAACCATTACCCGGCACATTCGGCCAAAGATCCGCCACCAGAAACAACCGCTCCGCTTCCTCCCAGTCCCCCTCGGCATTCTCGGTCAGGCGCACCAACAACTGCGCCGGCGCCAACGGCTCCAGAGCACCGAGCCACGCATTCAATTGCTCGACGCTCCAGGTCTGCTCCGCAGGATAATGCGCCGGCGCCAGCCAGGCATGGCGGGGCAGGGGCTGCCAGCGACCGAAGGGGCGCTGCACGACAAAATCCGCCCAATCCTTCTGATGCAGCCAGCTACCGCGCAAATGCTGCGGATGCGCGCCGCTGGGCGGTTCGGCCTGTCCCGGCCACGGATACAGCAGGTAACCGCCGAGCCACAAGTGTGCGCTGAACTGCTGGATATCCAGGGCCGCCAGCACTTCGCGGCTTTCGCCGCGGGCAGAAATGGGCAATTGATGGTGAGCCAGGTGCGCCAGTTTTCGGTCCAGTCGATCATGACAGCCGGGGCCGAGCCATTGCGCGGTGTCATACCCGTCGCCATGTTGCGGCCCCAGATAGAGCTTGATCGCCAGTTCCAGGTGATGCACGCCGTCGCGGTCACGCAGCAGCATGTCCAGTTCGCCCAGAGTGTGGCCTTCACGGCGGATCGGCAGGTTGGCGGCGATCAGCTCGATCCCCGGCGCGTGACGCACCGCGTACTGCCATAGCCGCTCGCAATACAGGCCCAGACGCCGGGTTCGGGCCTGGGACAGCCAGTGCAGCAAGTCATAGCTGTCACGGTCCAGTTGCCGCAGCCAGCGCTCCAGGCGTTGCGGTTCTTGCACCCATTCACTGCCGGCCAGCGGATGCCGCTGCGGCCACGGCGTATCAACGAGCATCGGCGGCGCGAGGATGACCCAGGCCAGGTCGCGCACTTCGGGGTGGCGCAACTGATGGGGCAACGAGAGCAAATCGGGAAATAGGATCATCTTGCGAGCATAGCCCTAAACATGAGTACACCCTTGTGGCTGAAAGGATTTTGTCTATCCCGCGCTTTCGCCCATAATCGTCTTTTTCGCCGTCCTTGCAGGAACCCCATGGAGCAATTTCGTAATATCGGCATCATCGGTCGCCTGGGCAGTTCCCAGGTGCTGGATACCGTCCGCCGACTGAAACGGTTTCTGCTCGATCGTCACTTGCACGTGATCCTCGAAGACACCATCGCCGAAGTCCTTCCCGGTCATGGCCTGCAAACCTCGTCCCGCAAGATGCTCGGCGAAGTGTGTGACATGGTGATTGTGGTCGGCGGTGACGGCAGCCTGCTGGGCGCCGCTCGCGCGCTGGCCAAGCACAACATACCGGTGCTCGGTATCAACCGTGGCAGCCTCGGTTTCCTCACTGATATCCGCCCCGACGAGCTGGAAGTCAAAGTCGCCGAAGTGCTCGACGGCCATTACCTGGTGGAAAACCGCTTCCTGCTGCAAGCCGAAGTCCGCCGTCACGCCGAAGCCATTGGTCAGGGCGATGCCCTCAATGATGTGGTGCTGCACCCCGGCAAATCAACGCGGATGATCGAGTTCGAGCTCTACATCGACGGCCAGTTCGTCTGCAGCCAGAAGGCCGACGGCCTGATCGTCGCGACGCCCACCGGTTCGACGGCCTATGCGCTGTCGGCGGGCGGACCGATCATGCACCCCAAGCTTGACGCTATTGTGATTGTGCCGATGTACCCCCATACCTTGTCGGGCAGGCCGATTGTGGTCGATGGCAACAGTGAGCTGAAAATCGTCGTGTCCAAAGATATGCAGATTTACCCGCAAGTCTCCTGTGACGGGCAGAACCACTTCACCTGCGCGCCGGGAGACACCATCACCATCAGCAAAAAAGCGCAGAAGCTGCGGCTGATCCATCCGCTTGACCACAACTACTACGAAGTCTGCCGGACCAAGCTCGGTTGGGGCAGTCGATTGGGTGGTGGAGGCGACTGATGCTCGATCCCGCGCGTAGCTACGACCTGATCGGTGACGTGCACGGTTGCGCTCTGACCCTTGAGCACTTGCTCGACCGGCTCGGTTACCACAAACAAGGTGGCGTCTGGCGGCATCCGTCGCGCATGGCCGTGTTTGTGGGCGACATCATTGATCGCGGCCCGCGGATTCGCGAGGCGCTGCACATCGTGCATGACATGGTCGAGGCCGGCCAGGCGCTGTGCATCATGGGCAACCATGAATTCAACGCGCTGGGCTGGAGCACGCCGGCGCCACCGGGCAGCGGCAAGCAGTTCGTCCGTGAACACACACCGCGCCATGCCCGGCTGCTGGGTGAAACCCTGACCCAGTTCGAAGACCATCCCGGTGACTGGCATGACTTCCTGCAGTGGTTCTACGAAATGCCATTGTTCGTCGATGCCGGGCGCTTCCGGGTGGTGCATGCGTGCTGGGATTCGGGCCTGATCGAGCCGCTGCGCGGATTGTTTCCCAACGGTTGCGTCGATGAGCATTTCCTCCAGGCCTCGGCCGTGCCGGGCAGTTTCGCCTGCACCGTGTTCGACCGGTTGCTGCGCGGCACCGACATGCGCTTGCCCGATGGCTTGACCATGACCAGCGGCGACGGTCTGGTGCGTTCGTTCTTCCGCACCAAATTCTGGGAGGACGACCCGCAAACCTACGGAGACATTGTGTTCCAGCCCGACGCATTGCCTGAGCCCGTGGCCAGGACGCCACTGTCGTCCACGGAAAAAAATACCCTGCTGCGCTATGGCGTCGACGAGCCACTGTTGTTCGTCGGCCACTACTGGCGCAGCGGCAAACCGGCGCCGATTCGCCCGAACCTGGCCTGCCTGGATTACAGCGCCGTGCTCTACGGCAAACTGGTCGCCTATCGGCTGGATCAGGAAACCCGGCTCGATCCGCATAAATTTGTCTGGGTCGATGTCGAACGGCCGGAGGTGCTGCAATGAGTGTGGTTGCCGTATTGCGTCTGCCGCTGGCGGTGGATTTGAGCGGGTTCGTCAAACTGCTGCAGCGTATGCAGGTGCCGCACCGCGTCAGCGAGGAGGCGGGCGAGCAGGTATTGTGGGTGCCGTCCAACATCAGCGAAGACGTGCGTTCGCTGTACGAACGTTTTCCGGCCGGTGATCCCGATCAACAGCTCGACATTCCGGCAGCGCAAACCACTCGGCGCCCCGGTTTCGTCGAGCAACTGCGTTACGCCAGGGCGACCGCGGCGATTTTGCTGCTGAGCATCCTGGTCGGTGCTGTGACGCTGCTGGGCGAAAACCTCGACACGATGCGCTGGCTGACCTTCCTCGATTTCCGCGTAGTCGGCGAGTACATCCATTTCGTACCGTTGGCCGACAGCCTGGCGGCGGGGCAGTGGTGGCGCCTGATAACGCCGATGCTGATCCACTTCGGCATCCTGCACCTGGCCATGAACGGTATGTGGTACTGGGAGCTGGGCCGGCGCATCGAATCGCGTCAGGGCAGCATCAACCTGATCGGCCTGACGTTGCTGTTCAGCCTCGTCTCAAACTATGCCCAGTATTATTTCAGTGGTCCGACCTTGTTCGGTGGCTTGTCCGGCGTGCTGTACGGCCTGCTCGGGCATTGCTGGATCTTCCAGCTGTTGTCACCGAACCCGGCTTATCGCCTGCCGCGCGGCGTGCTGGTGATGATGCTGGTGTGGCTGGTGCTGTGCCTGTCCGGGCTGGTCTCGATGATCGGCTTCGGTGAAATCGCCAATGCGGCGCACGTCGGCGGGTTGCTCGTCGGATGCCTGACCGGTTTGTTGGGTGGTTTGTACAACCGCCGTAAACTGGCCGCCTAAAACAGTTTATGTAGTAAAGAGCGCGGAGACCTAGATGTCCTCTTTTAACGAAATGATCCAAAACATCACCCCCGATATCTACCAGAGCCTGAAACTGGCGGTGGAAATCGGCAAATGGTCCGACGGTGGCAAACTTACCGCCGAACAACGCGAGCTGTCGTTGCAAGCGATGATCGCCTGGGAAATCCAGAACCTGCCCGAAGACCAGCGCACTGGTTACATGGGCCCGCAGGAATGCAGTTCGAAGTCGATCAGCGTACCGAACATTCTGTTCAAGTCGGATGCCATCCATTGATCGAGATTGGCCGCGGTGCAATCAGTAAAATGTCGGCGCGTCTTGATGGGTCCGACGTGCAGTACGCGTTTCGCCTGGGCGATGTCGAGGTGCCGGTCAATCCAATGATCGGCACCACTGTACGCCTGGAATACCTGGGGGCGATCTTTTGCTCCCATTGCGGGCGCAAGACCAAAACCAGTTTCAGCCAGGGCTATTGCTACCCGTGCATGACCAAACTGGCGCAGTGTGACATCTGCATCATGAGCCCCGAGCGTTGCCACTACGACGCTGGCACCTGCCGTGAGCCGGAGTGGGGCGAGAAGTTCTGCATGACCGACCACATCGTGTACCTGTCCAACTCGTCGGGGGTGAAAGTCGGGATTACCCGCGCCACCCAGCTGCCGACCCGCTGGATCGATCAGGGTGCCCGCCAAGCGTTGCCGATCATGCGCGTTTCGACCCGTCAGCAGTCGGGTTTCGTCGAAGACCTGTTCCGCAGCCAGGTGGCGGACAAAACCAACTGGCGTGCCTTGCTCAAAGGGGAAGCGGCGTCGGTGGACCTGGCCGAAGTGCGTGATCAACTGTTCGACAGTTGCGCCGAGGGCCTGCAAACCTTGCAGGAACGATTTGGCCTACAAGCGATTCAGACCATTGCCGACGTAGAAACCCTCGAAATCCGCTATCCGGTCGAGCAATACCCGGCCAAGATCGTCAGCTTCAACCTGGACAAGAATCCAATTGCCGAAGGCACGCTGTTGGGCGTCAAGGGTCAATACCTGATCTTCGACACCGGCGTGATCAACATTCGTAAATACACGGCTTATCAGCTCGCCGTGCATCAGTAAGGACTCCAGCATGCGCACCGAACAACCGAAGATGATTTACCTGAAAGACTATCAGGCGCCCGAGTACCTGATCGACGAGACGCACCTGACCTTCGAGTTGTTCGAGGACCACAGCCTGGTCCATGCGCAACTGGTGATGCGCCGCAATCCCGAGCGCGGCCCTGGCTTGCCGCCGTTGGTACTGGACGGTCAGCAGCTGGAGCTGCTGTCGGTCACCCTGGCTGATCGCGAGCTGAGTGAAAGCGACTATCAGTTGACGGACAATCACCTGACCCTGCACCCGACCAGCACCACGTTCACGGTCGACACCAGCGTCAGGATTCACCCGGAAACCAACACCGCGCTGGAAGGCTTGTACAAATCCAGCGGCATGTTCTGCACCCAGTGCGAGGCCGAAGGCTTCCGCAAGATTACCTATTACCTCGACCGCCCGGACGTGATGAGCAAGTTCACCACCACGGTCGTCGCCGATCAGCATAGCTATCCGGTGCTGCTGTCCAACGGCAACCCGATTGCCTCGGGCCCTGGCGAAGACGGCCGGCACTGGGCGACCTGGGAAGACCCCTTCATGAAGCCGGCGTACCTGTTTGCGCTGGTGGCCGGTGATTTGTGGTGCGTTGAAGACACCTTCACCACCATGACCGAGCGTTCCGTGGCGCTGCGCATCTACGTCGAGCCAGAGAACATCGACAAGTGCCAGCACGCCATGAACAGCCTGAAGAAGTCGATGCGCTGGGATGAAGAGGTGTACGGTCGCGAGTACGACCTGGACATCTTCATGATCGTCGCGGTCAACGACTTCAACATGGGCGCCATGGAGAACAAGGGCCTCAACATCTTCAACTCCAGCGCCGTGCTGGCCCGCGCCGAAACCGCAACCGATGCCGCACACCAGCGCGTCGAAGCCATCGTCGCCCACGAATACTTTCACAACTGGTCGGGCAACCGCGTGACCTGCCGCGACTGGTTCCAGCTGTCGCTCAAGGAAGGCTTCACCGTGTTCCGCGATGCCGGATTCTCCTCGGACATGAACTCGGCTACGGTCAAGCGCATCCAGGACGTCGCTTACCTGCGTACGCACCAGTTTGCCGAAGACGCCGGTCCCATGGCTCACGCCGTGCGCCCGGACAGCTTCATCGAGATTTCCAACTTCTATACCCTGACCGTGTATGAAAAGGGTTCGGAAGTGGTCGGCATGATCCATACCTTGCTCGGGGCCGAGGGCTTCCGCAAAGGCAGTGACCTGTATTTCGACCGCCACGATGGCCAGGCGGTGACCTGCGACGACTTCATCAAGGCGATGGAAGACGCCAACGGTGTCGACCTGACGCAATTCAAGCGCTGGTACAGCCAGGCGGGTACACCGCGCTTGGCGGTGAGCGAGTCTTACGACGCAGCGGCGAAAACCTACAGCCTGACCTTCCGTCAAAGCTGCCCGGCGACCCCGGACAAGGTTGAAAAACTGCCGTTCGTGATACCTGTGGAATTGGGCCTGCTGGACGCCAAAGGCGCGGCGATTGCCTTGCGTCTGTCCGGCGAAGCCAGCGCTCAGGGCACATCGCGGGTGATCTCGGTGACCGAAGCCGAGCAGACGTTCACCTTCATCGATATCGCTGAACAGCCGTTGCCTTCATTGCTGCGTGGTTTCTCGGCGCCGGTGAAACTGAGCTTTCCGTACGACCGCGATCAATTGATGTTCCTGATGCAGCATGACAGCGATGGTTTCAACCGCTGGGATGCCGGTCAGCAATTGTCGGTTCAGGTGCTGCAAGAGCTGATTGCCCAGCATCAGGCGGGTGAAACGCTGGTGCTGGATCAGCGTCTGATTTCTGCTTTGCGCACGGTGTTGTCGGACGAGACGCTGGACCAGGCCATGGTTGCGGAAATGCTTTCGTTGCCGGGTGAGGCGTACCTGACTGAAATCAGCGAAGTGGCTGATGTCGATGCGATTCACATTGCCCGTGAGTTTGCTCGCAAGCAATTGGCTGAAGGTTTGTTTGAGGCGTTGTGGCTGCGTTATCAGGCCAATCGTGACCTGTCGAAGAAGACCCCTTATGTGGCCGAAGCCGAGCACTTTGCTCGTCGCGCGTTGCAGAACATTGCGCTGTCGTACTTGATGCTCAGCGGCAAGGCGGAAGTGTTGGCGGCGACGCTTGAGCAGTTCGAGGCGAGCGATAACATGACCGAGCGCCTGACGGCGTTGGCGGTGTTGGTCAATTCGTCGTTTGAAGCAGAGAAGGCCAAGGCACTGACAAGTTTTGCCGAGCACTTCAAGGACAATCCGCTGGTCATGGATCAGTGGTTTAGTGTTCAGGCGGGCAGTACGTTGCCGGGTGGTCTGGAGCGTGTGCGTCAGTTGATGCAGCATCCGGCCTTCAACATGAAGAACCCGAACAAGGTTCGCGCGCTGGTCGGTGCGTTTGCCGGGCAGAACCTGATCAACTTCCATGCGGCGGATGGTTCAGGGTATCGCTTCCTGGCGGATCTGGTGATCGAGTTGAACGGGTTTAACCCGCAGATCGCTTCCCGGCAGTTGGCGCCGCTGACTCGCTGGCGCAAGTATGATGATGCGCGTCAGGCGTTGATGAAAGGCGAGCTGGAGCGGATTCGTGCTTCGGGTCAGTTGTCCAGCGATGTGTTTGAAGTCGTAAGCAAGAGTCTGGCCTGAGTCTGGTTTTTTCTCCCTCAGGGTTCACTCGGACCCTGTGGGAACTGACTTTTGTGCTTTGACTGCCTACTGATGTACACCGACCACTAAAACCCCAATCACCTAACCTGATACCCAATCATTCAGCCAAACCCCATCCCCGTCAGGTTAACAAAAGATAACGTGGCGTCGATTGTCAGACCTTTCCAAACCCCGATAGGATAAGCCAGCTTCCGAAGGGGCTCTAGATTGCGCGTTTCAGGACTAAGCTCCAAACAGCCAATCACCACGAGCCACCTTACGGCGCCCTGAAAGGTTGAACGACCTAACAATAATAATGGGGGAAGGTCTATGAGTGAGCCTGTCATGGGTGTGGGTATCTGCCGCCCGCCGGCACTGCGCAAATTCGCGTTGCTGGCTACAGCGCTCTCGCTGTTGGGCTGTGCCGCATTGTCGGCACCTGCGCTGGCCGCTGCCGCGCCAGCATCCGATACTGTTTTTGCCATTGAATCTGCCAAGGCCGTCAAAAGCCTGATGCTCGATGTCGTCCACGCCGGCAAGCGCCTGGTGGCGGTCGGTGATCGCGGGCATATCCTGTATTCCGACGACCAGGGCGCAACCTGGGTTCAAGCCAAGGTGCCAACCCGCGCACTGCTGACCTCGGTGTTTTTCGTCGATGACAAACACGGCTGGGCCGTCGGCCATGACGCTCAGATCCTCGCCAGCGAGGACGGTGGCGCCACCTGGACCAAGCAATTCGAAGATTTGAAACGCGAAGCACCGCTGCTCGATGTCTGGTTCAAGGACGTCAACAGCGGCTTTGCCGTGGGCGCGTATGGCGCGCTGCTGGAAACCACCGACGGTGGCAAGCACTGGGAAGACGCCAGTGATCGCCTGGACAACGAAGACCAGTTCCACCTCAACGGCATCGCATCGGTCAAGGATGCCGGGCTGTTCATCGTCGGCGAACAGGGCAGCATGTTCCGCTCTGCCGACTGGGGCCAGACCTGGGAAAAACTCGAAAGCCCGTACCAAGGTTCGCTGTTCGGCGTGATCGGCACAGCACAGGCCAATACGCTGCTGGCTTACGGCCTGCGCGGCAATCTCTACCGCTCTACGGATTTCGGCAGCACCTGGGAGCAGGTTGAGCTGAAAGCCGCTCGCGGCGCGCTGGAGTTCGGGTTGTCCGGCGCAACCCTGCTCGACGACGGTTCCATCGTGATCGTCGGCAACGGCGGCTCGGTGATCCGCAGCAACGACAACGGCGAAACCTTCAGCGTGTTCAACCGTCCGGATCGCATTTCCGTTTCGGCAGTGACGGCGGCGGGCAATGGCAATCTGATTCTGGCAGGACAGGGCGGCGTTCGCGCTACTTCGCCAACCGGCTCAGAGCTGGGCAAATAATAAGAAGGGCGGAGCTATGACATCCATGACAAGTCATCACCAGGACAAGGCGACGTTTCTTGAGCGCCTGATTTTCAACAACCGCCCGGCAGTGATCACGATCTGCCTGCTGGTCAGTATTTTCCTGTTCTGGCAGGCGACGCTGATCCGGCCGTCCACCAGTTTCGAAAAAATGATCCCGCTCGAGCATCCCTTCATTCAAAAGATGATGGAGCACCGCAACGATCTGGCGAACCTGGGCAACACCGTGCGCATCTCGGTGGAAGCGACTGACGGCGATATCTTCTCCAAGGAATACATGGAGACCCTGCGTCAGATCAACGACGAGGTGTTCTACATTTCCGGCGTCGACCGCTCCGGCCTCAAGTCGCTGTGGAGCCCGAGCGTGCGCTGGACCGAGGTGACGGAGGAAGGCTTCGCCGGGGGTGAAGTGATCCCGCAAAGCTACAACGGTTCCCAGCAAAGCCTCGATCTGCTGCGCAACAACGTCCTCAAGTCCGGGCAGGTCGGGCGGCTGGTGGCCAACGACTTCAAGTCGAGCATCGTCGACATCCCGCTGTTGGAGTCCTACCCGGACCCGCAGGACCAGGGCAAGTTGATGGCGCTGGACTACCGCCAGTTCTCCCACGAACTTGAAGACAAGATTCGCAACAAGTTCGAAGTGCAGAACCCCAACGTCAAGATCCATATCGTCGGTTTCGCCAAGAAAGTCGGCGACCTGATCGATGGCCTGGTCATGGTGGTGATGTTCTTCGGCGTCGCCTTCATCATCACGCTGATCCTGCTGTACTGGTTCACCAACTGCATGCGCAGCACCGTGGCGGTACTCAGTACCACCCTGGTGGCGGTGGTCTGGCAGTTGGGGTTGATGCACTTCTTCGGCTTCGGGCTCGATCCTTACTCGATGCTGGTGCCGTTCCTGATCTTCGCCATTGGTATTTCCCACGGCGTACAGAAGATCAACGGTATCGCCTTGCAATCCAGTGAGGCCGATAACGCACTGACCGCTGCGCGACGCACGTTCCGTCAGCTGTTCCTGCCGGGGATGATCGCGATCCTCGCGGATGCGGTGGGTTTCATTACGCTGCTGATCATTGATATCGGTGTGATTCGTGAACTGGCCATCGGCGCGTCCATTGGCGTGGCCGTGATCGTGTTCACTAACCTGATCCTGCTGCCGGTGGCGATTTCCTACGTCGGTATCAGCAAGCGAGCCGTTGAGCGCAGCAAGAAAGACGCACACCGCGAACACCCGTTCTGGCGCCTGCTGTCGAACTTTGCCAGTAAAAAAGTCGCGCCGGTGTCGATCTTCCTTGCCTTGATCGCCTTCGGTGGCGGCCTCTGGTACAGCCAGAACCTGAAAATCGGTGACCTCGATCAGGGCGCGCCAGAACTGCGTCCGGACTCGCGCTACAACAAGGACAACAACTTCATCATCAGCAACTACTCCACCAGTTCCGATGTGTTGGTGGTGATGGTCAAGACCAAGGCAGAAGGTTGCTCACGCTATGAAGCCATGGCGCCGATCGATGAGCTGATGTGGAAGATGCAGAACACCGAGGGTGTGCAGTCGGCGATTTCCCTGGTGACCGTGTCCAAGCAGATGATCAAGGGCATGAACGAGGGCAACCTGAAATGGGAAACCCTGTCGCGTAACCCGGACGTGCTGAACAACTCCATTGCGCGTGCCGATGGCCTGTACAACAACAGTTGCTCCCTGGCGCCGGTGCTGGTGTTCCTCAACGATCACAAGGCGGCAACGCTGGATCGCGCGGTGCATGCCGTGCAGGACTTCGCCAAGGAGAACAACAAGGACGGTCTGGAATTCATCCTCGCCGCCGGTAACGCCGGCATCGAGGCGGCTACCAACGAGGTGATCAAGGAATCCGAGCTGACCATCCTGATCCTCGTCTACATCTGTGTCGCGACCATGTGCATGATCACCTTCCGTTCGTGGGCGGCGACCTTGTGCATCGTGTTGCCACTGGTGCTGACCTCGGTACTCGGCAACGCCCTGATGGCCTTCATGGGTATCGGTGTGAAAGTGGCGACCCTGCCGGTGGTTGCGCTGGGTGTAGGGATTGGCGTGGACTACGGCATTTACATCTACAGCCGTCTGGAAAGCTTCCTGCGTGCCGGTCTGCCGTTGCAAGAAGCCTATTACCAGACGCTGAAGTCTACCGGTAAAGCCGTGTTGTTCACCGGTCTGTGCCTGGCCATCGGCGTGTGCACCTGGATCTTCTCGGCCATCAAGTTCCAGGCTGACATGGGGCTGATGCTGACCTTCATGCTGCTCTGGAACATGTTCGGCGCGCTGTGGCTGTTGCCGGCGCTGGCACGTTTCCTGATCAAACCGGAGAAACTGGCCGGGCAGAAGGGCAACTCGCTGTTCGCTCACTGATTCTTGCCTGGAACAAAAAAGCCGCAACCCTGATTGCGGCTTTTTTACATCTGAAGGTTGACGCTCCCACATTGGATTTGTGGTGACTATGAGTGATCGCTACCCAACACCACATTCAACGCACTGCGCGCATCATCCAGCTGCACCAGCGTCGCATGCCGTGCGCCGAGGGCGTCGCGATTCTCGATGGCTGTGAGGATTGCCTTGTGCCGGGGCAGCGCCAGTTCGTGCAGATTCGGTCGCTGGTTCGAATGCTTCAAGGCTTCGGCAATCGCCACCGACAGCATGTTGCACAGGTTGGCCAGCAAATCGTTGTGGGTTGCATCGGCGATGCGGCTGTGGAAGTCCAGGTCCGGTTGCAGCAACGCTTCCGGGGTCGGCGCCGCTTCCATGCGCTGGTAGGCTTCGCCGATGGACGCGATGTCTGCTTCCGTGGCGAACTGCGCGGCGAGTGCAGCGGCGGCGGGTTCGATGATGCTGCGCACACTGGTGAGCAAATCGAAAAACTGATTCTGCGGGCTGCTTTGCATCAACCAATGCAAAACGTCCGGGTCGAGCATGTGCCACTCCTTGCGCTGCTTGACCACCGTGCCCACTCGCGGACGCGAATACACCAGGCCTTTGGCAACCAATACTCGGGTGGCCTCGCGCAGCACCGGGCGGCTGACCGCATACTCCTCACACAACAGGGCTTCGGCGGGCAGTTTGTCGTCCGGCTTGAAGCGCCCGGAAACGATCTGCATGCCCAGTTCCTGGACAATGCGCGAGTGCATGCTTTTGCGGTCGGAGGGTTTGCGGTAATCCATGGGGAACGGCGCGGTCCTGTGCGTGGGGGTGTCGCGCATGATAACAGGCACGACGGGATCTTGAGGCAGGTGCAAAGCAAATGTGGGAGCGAGGCTACTCGCTCCCACAGGGGGGCAGCGGGGTTAGTGAGAGTGGCGGGGGACCTCTGCGCCGCGGCAGCCGACCAGGAAGTCGAAATCGCAACCCTGATCCGCCTGCAGCACATGGTCGATGTACAGCTGACGATAGCCGCCCAGGATCATCTGTTGCGGTGGCTGCAAGTCCGCCATCCGCGCCGCCAGTTCAGCATCCGGAATATCCAGGTGCAAACGGCCGCTGGCGCAGTCCAGCTCAATCCAGTCACCTTCCTTCACCGCCGCCAATGGCCCACCTGCCGCCGCCTCCGGTGCGACGTGCAAGACCACGGTGCCGTAGGCGGTGCCACTCATGCGCGCATCGGAAATGCGCACCATGTCGGTCACACCTTGGGCGAGCAACTTGGCCGGCAACCCCATGTTGCCGACTTCAGCCATGCCTGGGTAACCCTTCGGCCCGCAGTTCTTCATCACCAGGATCGAGTTGGCGTCGACGTCCAGTTCCGGATCGTTGATCCGCGCCTTATACATGTCGAAGTTCTCGAACACCACCGCACGCCCGCGATGCTGCATCAGTTCTGCCGTGGCTGCGGACGGCTTGAGCACCGCACCGAGTGGCGCCAGGTTGCCGCGCAACACGCAGATGCCGCCGTCGGCGCGGATCGGGTTGTCGAGGGTGCGGATGACTTCGTCCTCGCCATAGATCGGCGCGTCCTTGGTGTTCTCGCCGAGGGTCTTGCCGTTGACAGTCAAGGCATTCGGGTGCGGGATCAGGTTGGCCTCACCGAGACGGCGCAGCACGGCGGGCAAGCCGCCGGCGTAGTAGAACTCTTCCATCAGAAAGCGCCCGGACGGTTGCAGGTCGACGATGGTCGGCATGCCGCGACCGATACGGGTCCAGTCGTCCAGTTCCAGATCCACGCCGATGCGGCCGGCGATGGCTTTCAAATGGATTACGGCGTTGGTCGAACCGCCAATGGCGGCGTTGACGCGAATGGCGTTTTCAAAGGCTTCTTTCGTAAGGATTTTCGACAGCTTCAAGTCTTCGCGAACCATCTCCACCGCACGCATGCCGGACATGTGCGCGAGGACATAGCGGCGTGAATCAACCGCCGGAATCGCCGCGTTGTGGGGCAGGGAAGTGCCCAGTGCTTCGGCCATGCAGGCCATGGTCGATGCCGTGCCCATGGTGTTGCAAGTGCCCGCCGAACGGGACATGCCACCCTCGGCTGCGAGGAAGTCGTCGAGTGTGATGGTGCCGGCTTTCACTTGTTCGCTGAGCTGCCAGACCACCGTGCCCGAACCGATGTCCTTGCCCTTGTGCTTGCCGTTGAGCATCGGACCGCCGGTGACGACGATCGCCGGCACGTCGCAACTGGCCGCGCCCATCAGCAGCGCCGGGGTAGTTTTGTCACAACCGGTCAGCAACACCACGCCATCAATCGGGTTGCCGCGAATGGCTTCTTCGACGTCCATGCTCGTCAGGTTGCGGGTGAACATGGCAGTCGGGCGCAGATTCGATTCGCCATTGGAGAACACCGGGAATTCAACCGGCCAGCCACCGGCCTCGATCACCCCGCGTTTGACGTGCTCCGCGATCTGGCGGAAGTGCGCGTTGCACGGGGTCAATTCCGACCATGTATTGCAGATGCCGATAATTGGCTTGCCCTGGAACTGGTGGTCGGCGATGCCCTGATTCTTCATCCAGCTGCGGTACATGAAGCCGTTCTTGTCGGCGGTGCCAAACCATTGGGCGGAGCGCAGGGTGGGTTTCTTATCAGACATGATCGATTCTCTTATTGTATGACTATATTGTTAAGGCTACGGCGTAACATAGGCTCAAATTCACCAGTTTGGAAGTGTTGTTGGTTAATTAGTAATACTATATAGTCGATTTCAACGGAGGGTTGGCCCTGGTTGTTTTCGGCGAGAGGCGGCCCCCGAGGTTCTATAACAACAACAATCGGAGACCGATCTCATGAGCCAGGAACTGCGGCTTATCCGTCGCATCACGCTGAAACTGATTCCCTTCCTGATCCTGCTGTACCTGATCGCCTATGTGGATCGCTCCGCCGTAGGCTTCGCCAAGCTGCACATGGGCGCCGACATCGGCCTCGGCGATGCCGCTTACGGCTTGGGTGCCGGGCTGTTCTTCATTGGCTATTTCCTGTTTGAAATTCCCAGCAACCTGATGCTCGATCGCTTTGGCGCACGACGCTGGTTTGCGCGGATCATGATCACCTGGGGCGCAATCACCATCGGCATGGCCTTCGTTCAGGGACCGCAGAGCTTCTATGTGATGCGCTTTCTGCTCGGTGCGGCGGAAGCCGGGTTCTTCCCCGGCGTTCTGTACTACATCACGCAGTGGTTCCCGATTCGCCATCGCGGCAAGATCCTCGGTCTGTTCATCCTTTCCCAACCCATCGCGATGATGGTCACCGGCCCTGTGTCCGGCGGCTTGCTCGGCATGGACGGCACCCTTGGTTTGCACGGCTGGCAGTGGTTGTTCATCGTCATCGGAACACCGGCGATCCTGCTGACCTGGCCGGTGCTGCGTTTCCTGCCTGACGGCCCACAACAGGTGAAATGGATGGACCAGGCCGAGAAGGACTGGTTGTCCGGCGAGCTGAAAAAGGACCTCGAGGAATACGGCCAGACCCGTCACGGCAATCCGTTGCACGCACTCAAGGACAAACGTGTGCTGCTGCTCGCGCTGTTCTATCTGCCAGTGACGTTGAGCATTTATGGCTTGGGTCTGTGGTTGCCGACGCTGATCAAACAGTTCGGCGGCAGTGACCTTGTGACCGGTTTCGTTTCAGCAGTGCCGTACATTTTCGGAATCATCGGCTTGTTGATCATTCCTCGCAGTTCCGACCGATTGAATGACCGCTACGGTCACCTGGCCGTGCTGTATGTACTGGGTGCCATCGGCCTGTTCCTCAGCGCCTGGCTGACGGTGCCGGTGTTGCAACTGGCGGCGCTGTGTCTGGTGGCGTTTGCGCTGTTTTCCTGCACGGCAGTGTTCTGGACTTTGCCGGGTCGATTCTTTGCCGGGGCCAGTGCGGCGGCCGGGATCGCCTTGATCAACTCGGTGGGCAATCTGGGCGGTTACATCGGTCCGTTCGTGATCGGAGCGCTCAAGGAGTACACCGGCAACCTGGCGTCGGGGCTGTATTTCCTGTCGGGTGTGATGGTGTTCGGGCTGGTGCTGACGGGCGTGGTTTACCGGTTGCTGGAGCGCAGGCATGTGCTGCCGGCGGATCAGTTTGCCGCTAGCGCCCGAGGTGCAACCCGTACTTGAATCTCAGGATTAACACCAATCAACTGTAGGAGTGAGCCGGCTCCGGGCGTCGTTACGACGATAGCGGTGTATCAGTCGTCATCAATGTTGAATGTGATGGCCTCATCGCGAGCAGGTTCACTCCTACAGGGAGATCGGTGGTGTTTCGAATAAACAGGAGAATATTCATGCGTTTGGTTCAATTCGAATTGAGTAACGGTGAGCGCCGCGTCGGTGTCGTCGAGGACAGTCTGGTCCGTGAAGTGCAGAACGCGCATACCGTTCGCGACCTGGCACTGGCAGCCATTGAAGCCGGCACCACTCTGCAGCAGCAAGTAAACGCCCTGGGCCTGGGCATCAGCCACAACTACGCCGAACTGCTCGCCGCGCTGCGCATCCTGCCACCGCTGGACCACCCGGACCCGGCGCATATGCTGGTCAGCGGCACCGGCCTGACCCATTTGGGCAGCGCCTCGGCGCGGGACAAAATGCATCAGCAGGCCGGTGACGAAGCGGCTATGACCGACACCATGCGCATCTTCAAATGGGGCGTGGAGGGCGGTAAGCCGGACGCGGGGCAGGCCGGCGTACAACCGGAATGGTTCTACAAGGGCGACGGCAGCATCGTCGTTCGGCCCGGCCACCCGTTCCCGCTGCCACCGTTCGCCGAAGACGCCGGTGAAGAGCCCGAGCTCAGCGGCCTCTACGTGATCGGTCACGACAGCAAGCCTTATCGCCTCGGTTATGCCGTCGGCAACGAATTCTCCGACCACGTCATGGAACGTAAAAATTACCTGTACCTGGCGCACTCCAAATTGCGCAGTTGCAGTTACGGCCCGGAGCTTCGGGTCGGCGAATTACCCCAACACCTGGCCGGCACCAGCCGCATCCTGCGCGACGGCGAAGTGCTGTGGCAGAACGAGTTTCTCAGCGGCGAAGCCAACATGTGCCACAGCCTGGAAAACCTCGAATATCACCATTTCAAATACAGCCAGTTCCTGCGTCCGGGGGACGTGCACATTCATTTCTTCGGCACCGCGACCCTGTCGTTCGCCGACGGTATTCGTACGCGGCCGGGTGATGTGTTTGAAATCAGCCAGGCCGAGTTTGGTGCACCGTTGATCAACGGCATCGAACTGGCGCCAGCGGCGTTCGAACCCGGCACCGTCGGCACCCTTTAAGGAGATACGCATGACCCTGATCCTTGGACACAACTACATCGGTGGCCAGCGTAGCGCTGTCGGCTCACTCAAACTCCAGAGCATCGATGCCAGCACCGGCGAAGCCTTGCCACACGATTTCTACCAGGCCACCCCGGAAGAAGTGGACGCCGCCGCCAAGGCTGCAGCGACCGCTTACCCGGCCTATCGCAGCTTGAGCGCGGAACGTCGTGCGCAATTCCTCGATGCAATTGCCGATGAACTGGACGCGCTGGGTGACGAGTTCGTCGCCGTGGTCTGCCGCGAAACCGCGCTGCCTGCTGGCCGTATTCAAGGCGAACGCGCTCGCACCAGCGGCCAGATGCGCTTGTTCGCCAAGGTGCTGCGTCGCGGTGATTTTTACGGTGCGCGGATCGATAAAGCATTGCCCGAACGCACACCACTGCCACGTCCGGATTTGCGCCAATACCGTATCGGGCTCGGCCCGGTGGCCGTGTTCGGGGCGAGCAATTTTCCGTTGGCGTTCTCGACGGCCGGCGGCGACACCGCCTCGGCCCTGGCGGCGGGCTGCCCGGTGGTGTTCAAGGCGCACGGTGGCCACATGGCCACGGCCGAATGGGTAGCTGACGCGATCGTGCGTGCCGCGGAAAAAACCGGCATGCCGGCCGGTGTGTTCAACATGATCTACGGTGGCGGGGTCGGCGAAGCGCTGGTCAAGCATCCGGCAATTCAGGCCGTCGGCTTCACCGGCTCGTTGAAGGGCGGTCGAGCCTTGTGCGACATGGCCGCTGCACGCGCGCAGCCGATCCCGGTGTTCGCTGAAATGTCGAGCATCAACCCGGTGATTGTGTTGCCGCAGGCGTTGCACAGCCGCGCTGAAACGGTCGCCCGAGACCTGACAGCGTCGGTGGTTCAAGGTTGTGGTCAGTTCTGTACCAATCCCGGATTGGTGATTGGGATTCGTTCGCCGCAGTTCAGCGTGTTTGTGCAGCAGGTGGCCTGGTTGATCAACGACCAACCGGCGCAAACCATGCTCAATGCCGGGACCTTGAGCAGCTATGGCAAAGGCCTGGAAAAACTCCTCGCGCACCCGGGCATTTCGCATCTGGCGGGCAACGCGCAACAGGGCAATCAGGCTCAGCCGCAATTGTTCAAGGCTGACGTCGACCTGTTGCTCAAGGGCGACGAAGCCTTGCAGGAAGAGGTTTTCGGTCCGACCACGGTGGTGGTGGAAGTGGCCGATCAGGCACAACTGAGCGCTGCACTGAACGGGCTGCATGGCCAGCTCACGGCGACGATCATTGGCGATCCGGCGGACTTTGAACAGTTCGGCGAACTGACGGCGCTGCTGGAGCAAAAGGTCGGGCGGATTCTGCTCAATGGTTATCCGACCGGTGTGGAAGTGTGCGATTCGATGGTCCATGGTGGACCGTACCCGGCAACATCCGATGCACGCGGCACATCGGTGGGCACTTTGGCGATTGACCGTTTCCTGCGCCCGGTGTGCTTCCAGAACTACCCGGACAGCTTGCTGCCGGACGCGTTGAAGAATGGAAATCCGCTGCGTATCCAGCGGTTGGTGGATGGGCAGCCGTCCAGAGAAGCCCTCTAACAGCCGGAAACGGACCCTGTGGGAGCGAGCAAGCTCGCTCCCACAGTGGGTTGGTGTTGTGTCGGAGTTTTGTGTTCGGCATTGGGCTGCAAGCACATTGAGCTATCATTGCGTCTTTCCCATTCAAAGATTGATTGCCATGACTGCCCAAGCCGACACTTTGCTCAACACGCTCGAACACTGCGACATGGTGGAAATCGACGGGTTGCATGCATTCGAATTCTCCCTCGATGAAGACGACAACTTGCACATCGAATGCATCGACGGTCGTGTGTCCAAGCACTGGGAATTCACCCCGGCCGAAGTCGAAGCCGCGACCTTCGATCCAGACCTGCAAAGCTGGCTGATCACGGGCAGTTCCGGCGAACACCGCCTGGTGTGCGTGACCGCGTTCAGCGCCGGTGACGACGAGGACGAGGACGAGGACGAGGACGATGAGCGTGGGTAAGCGTAATTTTTGGCCTCTGCTGATGGCGGGCAGTATCGGTGCTATGGGCGTTCAGATGGCCTCGGCCGAGGACTATCAGTTACTGGTGGGTTCCTACACGGCGGGTCAGAGCCAAGGCATTTATCGCCTGAATTTCGACAGCTCGACCGGGCAGATCAACCCCAAGCCTCTGCAAGTCATCAAGAGTGAAAACCCGTCCTGGCTGGCCCTGTCCAAGGATCAGCATCGGCTGTTCGTGGTCAACGAAAATGGTCCGGGACAGAACGATCCAGTCGGGCGCGTCAGCAGTTATGCGATCGACCCCAAGACCCATGCCCTGAGCCTGAGCAATCAGGTGCAGAGCCTGGGCAATGAGCCGACTCATTCGAGCCTCAGCGTTGATGGCAGTCATCTGTTCGTCAGCAACTACTCGGTGGCTGAAGATCCGGGCGGCACCCTCGCTGTGTTGCCCGTGGGCGCAGACGGAAAACTCAGCAGCGTAGTGCAGATGAGCAGTCATCCCTCGAGTCGGGTCAACCCTGAGCGGCAGATGTCGGCTCACGTGCACTCGACGATTTCCTCGCCAGACGGTCGGTACGTGTTCTCCAATGACCTGGGCGCTGACAAGGTCTTTGTCTATCGCTTCGACCCCAAGGCCAACCCGGACTTGCCATTGACGCCGGCCAAACCGGCGTCAGTCCAGTTGCCGCCAGGCAGCGGGCCGCGTCATCTGCTGTTCAGCGCCGATGGCAAGCATGCCTGGCTGACCCTGGAAATGAGTGCTCAGGTGGCCGTGTTCGATTACAAGGACGGCACGCTGGAGCAAACGCAGATAGTTGACCTGGCAGCGGGTCAGCCCGCGTCTGATAAGGCCGCGGCGGCGCTGCATGCCTCCGCGGATGGCAAATTCCTCTACGTCAGCAACCGTGGCACCGCCAATCAGTTGCTGGTGTTTGCCATCGACCCGGCGACTGGCCAGCTCAAGGAATTGCAGCGACGCTCCGTGGACGGCGACCATCCGCGCGAATTCAGCCTCGATCCCAGTGGCCAATTTGTGTTGATTGCCAACCAGAAGAGCAACCAGATTGTCGTCGTCGAACGCGATGCCAAGACCGGTTTGCTGGGCAAAACCGTGCAAAAGCTGCCGATGGACGCGCCAAGCGACCTCAAGTTCATGCTGCGTCAATAGGCCGCAGGCCCCGGTACAAGGGGCCTGCATCCTTCTATTAATGATGCTGATATCTGCTAATGCTACAAAGCATTTCAAGACGCGGACCCTCGAAGGTTAAGTTTGCTTCACGGCCCCACCGGGCAAGCAAGCCAACTGAATCCGAGGAATACCGCCATGAACTTCAATCTCTTCTCTGTAATCGCCGCTTCCGCCATCTCCGCCACCGTTGCTCTGCCAGCCAGCGCCAACGTTGAAATCAGCGAGAAAAAATCCCACGCTCAGAGCTACACCCAGAAATACCTGCAACAGAGCGCCAACTTCTACGCCGCTCTGGATCACAAAACCCAAGCCTGAAATTCCAGCCCTGCACCTTTTATGCAGGAGCGAAGTCACTTGCGTTGATCAGGCTGAAAAGCTTTGAGAAACCTGAGTGATGTCGCTCCTGCATAACGCGTTTACGACAGCATCACATTGCCACCTACTCTCGACTTGATATCACATGGCCACGAGTCTAGATTTGACGCTGAGTTTTTGACTCCTTTTCTAATAATAAGGATCGACAGCATGGCGATGCGTCTGGCAGTGGTTCTTCTTTTTCTGTATTCCACCCCCATTCTTTCGGACGCACAGCCCGTTCCAGACGAACCGGACGCGGCCCGCGAACGCATGATGAGTTTTATCAACGACTGAAATAGATCGGCTTAATGATCAACGAAGCTGATGGTCACTATGGATAACCCTGAGTGGTTACCACAGCATTTTTGATTGATTCTGTGGGCATCGAAACATGCCCACGGAGAACACCATGGCCAGCTCAATCCTCACTTCTGCCAAACACGGCGCCTACCTGGCCATCGGTCTTTACGTTTCAATGGTGCTGGTGGTCAGCCTTTCGGCTCAATCGCAACACACCGTGGACGCACCGATTCAGGTCGCTTATCCCGCCATCCAGTTCGAACACCGCGCTCAAGACGTCGTGGTCGATCACGCAGAAATGGCGGGAGTGGTCGGAGCATGAAAGGGCGCAAACTCTGGGTAATCGCCTTTCTGGCAATCATAACCAACGGCGCTTCGTTGCTGGGCATCGGGCAGGGCTCGGCCGGTTCCGTGGCCCGGTCGATAGAGGCCAATCACAACCTCGCACGCAATATCGAAACGCAGAAAGCGTTGGGGTTGTTGGCGGGCAATCCACCGATCAAGCGCCAGCTCGATTTCCTTGGGCCATTCCAGGTGGATTGCTCGGTGTTGCAGATGTGCGAAGTGTTCGCCTGAATCGCCTGGACGACACACACTTTGTAGCGGGGATCAGGGTGTAGTTATTTTTGCATCACGCCGGTAAACAGGTCCGACTCCAGAAACCGCTGCAACCATTCCTGCAACCGCACATAAGGCGTCTGTGTAAACCATTCGCGATCGACATGGGCGAACTGCCGTACGAACGGCAACAACGCTACATCCGCGAGGCTTGGATGTGCTGCCAGCAAGTATTCGCGCCCCTGCAGCCATTCATCAAGCTGACGCAAAAACACTTCACCTTGCGCCCGATAAACCTCCATCGGCTGCTCGGGATAACGTTCGGCGTACTTGTAGCGATTCAAATGCACCTTGAACACCTGATCGTTTGCTTCGATCAGGGCGGTGATCTGCGCCTGTCCGGCGGGATCATCCTTGAGCAGCCAGTCCTGCGGATCGTTTTGCGCCAGCGCCCAGTGCATGATCGCCAGGCTTTCATCAATTACCCGGCCATCAGCGTTCAGCACCGGCACCGTGCCTTTGTTCGACAGCGCGAGCATCTCGGCGGGTTTGGCCTTGAGGCTGACCTCGACGATATCAACCGCGACCCCTGAGTAGCGCAGGGCCATGCGCGCACGCATGGCGTACGGGCAGCGGCGGAACGAATACAGCGTATTCATTTCACCTCCAGCGTACTCAGGCCGTTGCCCTGGCGATGAACCTGAATCTGCACCGGAATCCGCTCATGCATTTCCTGCACGTGGGAAATCACCGCGACTTTACGACCCTGAGCCTGCAAGCCATCGAGCGCGTCCATGGCCAGTTGCAGGGATTCCGGATCGAGGCTGCCGAAGCCTTCGTCGATGAACAGCGATTCGATTTTCAGCGTGCTCGAGGCCATCGACGCCAGGCCCAATGCCAGCGCCAACGACACCAGGAACGTCTCGCCGCCCGACAACGAATGCACCGAGCGCAGTTCATCACCCATCTCGGTGTCCATCACCAATAACCCAAGCATGCTGCCGCCGCGCTTCAACCGATAACGGCGCACCAGTTGGCGCAGTTGCACGTTGGCGTGATGCACCAGCAGGTCGAGGTTGTACGCCTGGGCGATCTTGCGGAAGGTATCGCCGGTGGCCGAGCCGATCAGGGCACTCAAACGCGCCCAGCGTTGATACTCGGTGTAGGCATCGGCAATCTGCTGTGCAAGCGCCTGATTGGCGTTTTGCCGACGCTGATCTTCGGCCTGTTCGGCGCGCAGCTCGGCGCAGCGGTGTTCGCTGGCGGCAAACAGGTTTTGCAGTTCGGCAAGCGCGCTAGCCAATTGTTCGGCGTCGAGGTTGCCGTTGTGCTGCGCTTGATGGTTGAGCAGGCGCTTGTCGCGCTCCTGCAACAAGACCTTGGCCTGTTCGATGGCTTTTTCGCTGTGCTGCAATTGCTGGCGCAGTTCGCTGAGCTGTTGGTCGTCGACGCTCAGCAACGCTTCCAGACCACCGTCATCCAGCTCCGGATGCAGCGCGCGCCAATCAGCAATCTTGCTGTTCAACTCACGGTCTTCGGCTTCCAGTGCCAACGAGCGTTCCTGCAGGGCCTTGAGTTCGGCTGCCAATTGCACCAGGCGCGTGCGCACGGTTTGCAGTTCCTGATTGGCGGTCGATTCTGCGGTGCGTGCCTGTTCGACCGCTTGATCGAGTTGCTGCTGCCATTGCTCGGCACTGGCGTGTGCGCCCAACAATTGCGTCAGGGTCTGCTGACAGGCTTGCTGCTGCTCGGCGAGGGTATCGAACTGCTGCTTGGCAACTTCCAGTTGCTGAAGGCGCGTCTGCTGGCGGTCCTGTTCTTTCTCCAGCGTCTGCTGGCGTTGCAGCTGTTCGCTGAGTTCATCGCGTTGCTGGTCGAGTTGCTCCAGGCGCTGGGCAATCTGCCGGTCGAGTTGCATGAACGTCGCGGCGGGCTCGTTGCGCAATGCCTCCAGCGTCTCGCGCGGAAGCAGGGTGCTGAACGCCGTCAGTTCTTCATCCAGACGCTGGCGATCGCTGCTCAACTCGCGTTGCTGAGTACTCAAGTGCTGCGCCGCTTGCTGGCTCGCAGTTTCGGCACTGCGCAGTTGATGCTGAAGGCGTGCGGCGTCCTGTTGCAAGGTGAGCAGGGCGGTTTGCCGCTGTTCGTCCTGGGTGATGCTCTGGTTCAACTGAGTGTTTTGCTGTGTCAGCCAGGCATCGCGTTTGTTCGTGTCCTGCGCCAGTAATTGCGCCGACAAGGGATGAGCGTCGAGGCTTGGCGTCAGGGCTTGTTGCTGGGTGGCGAGCTGTTCTTGCTGCTGTAACAGCTCTTTTTGCTGAGCGATCAAGCCACCGACTTCGCCGCGCAAGTCAGTGAGCCTTTCCTTCAGCTGGTCGACGGCTTTCTGCGCGTTGGCCTGCTCGCTTTCATCATGACGACCGAGGCTTTGCAGCAGCGCTTCCGGCTGATGATAGGGATGGTCGGGGCTGCCACAAACCGGGCACGGTTGATCGTCTTGCAACTGCTCACGCAATTCTTCGACGCTGGCGCTGCGGGCCAGACGCTGACGCTCCAGCAGTTCGCGGGTGACGGTCAGGGTCTGTTCGGCGACCGTCAGTTCGTTCCTGGTTTTTACCCCGTCCTGGGTCAGCCGATCCCGTTCTTGCTGAGCGGTCGACTGGCGTTTTTGAAGCTCCGCGCCACGGCTGTCCAGTTCCCGCTGCTGGGTCCACAGTCGTGTCAGCTCTTCGAAGGCTCGCAGTTGCTTGCGGTTGTCCTGCAACAGATTGCCGAGTAACTGGATCTGTTCAGCCACGGCCTCGGGCTCGGCGCCTGCCTCTTTGTAGAGCACTTCCAACTGCTGCTTTTGCACGGCGAATGCTTGCGCTGCGCGAGTGGCGCTGTGCTCAAGGTCGGCCATTTCGGCCTGGCCCTTGTTCAGGCGATTGCCGATCAACATCAGCTGTTGCAGGCGATCGCGATAGGCATTCCACGCCTCGCTGAGCGGCGCCAGAGCGGCGCTTTGTTCCAGCTCGCCGGCGATGCGTTGCAGGCGTTCGGCGACGAGTTTCTGTTGGTCCAGCAAACCTTGAATCGTGTTCTGACCCTGAGTGCAGGCCAGTTCGGCTTGCTGCTTGAGATCGGCGCTGAGGCTCGTGTCCTTGACCAGACGGGTGAGGGTGCTTTGCGCTTCAAAGGCCTGGCGCAGCAACGGCGCACTGTGGGTGTGCTGATGTTGCGCTTCGGTCAGTGCGGTGTGGGCGCTGCTCAGGCTCTGCTCGAGTTGCGCCTGGCGCAGCGTCAGTTCCTGTTGCTGTTGCGTGTGGTGCTGAATCTGTTCGGCCAACGGTGTGAGCTGGGCGGTGAGTTCGGTTTTGCGGGCGAATTGATGCCGTTGCGGGGCCAATTGCTCCAGGCGCGTCAATTTCAGGCGTTCGCCAACCTGGCTTTCCCAATGCTGCTGCGCGCCGGTCAATTGCTCCGTGGCGCTCTGCTGTTCTTCCTGCAACTGGCGCAGGTCTTTGAGCCAGGTGTGTTGCAGCTCAAGCTGCTTGAGCTGCGCCTGCTGTGTCTTCAGTTGTTGCTGCGCTTCATTGAAGCGTTCATCCAGTTCGGCGCGGGCTTCGGGCGCCAGCGGCGTCACGCCGGTGGCCTGGTCTTGCAACAGCTTGTGCGCTTCACGCGCCTCCTTGGTCTTGTCGAACGCACGACGACCGAGCTGGGTGTACAGCGCGGTGTCGGTGAGTTTTTCCAGCAGTTCGCTGCGTTCGTTGTCGTTGGCCTTGAGGAAGGCACTGAACTCGCTCTGGGCGAGCAACACAGCGCGGGTGAACTGCTCGAAATTGAGGCCCAATACGGATTCGAGCTGGGTTTTGAACTCGACTTTCTGGCTCGCCAGCAGTTGATCCTGATCGATGTCGCGCAAGCTCTGGCGACTGGCTTGCAACTTGCCGCCAGCCTTTTCCCGGGCGCGATTGGCTTCCCAGCGCGCCCGGTAGCGGCGACCGTCAATGCCGACGAAATCCACTTCGGCATAGCCTTCGCCGGTGCCGCGACGCAGCAGCGTGCGCGGGTCGCCGGTGCTGATTTCGCCATCGGCGTCCGGCGCTTTCGCGGACACTTGCGCATTGCTCAGGCGCGGCACGGCGCCAAACAGAGCCAGGCACAAGGCATCGAGCAAGGTGCTCTTGCCGGCGCCGGTCGGGCCGGTGATGGCAAACAAACCGGCGCTGGCCAAGGGTTCGGCGGTGAAGTCGATCTCAAAGGGACCGGCCAGGGAGGCGAGGTTCTTCAGGCGGATCGCGAGGATCTTCATGGTTGTTCGCTCCCCATCTGCACATCTTGCAGTAACTCGGCAAAGTCCTTCAGCGTTTGCTCATCGACCTCACTGCCGTAGCTGTCCTGCCAGGCGCGACTGAACAATTCCTGAGGTGTGAGCTGGTCCAGTTCCACCAGCGTGGTGCCGTCGTCGACACCATCGCGGCTGCCATTGCCGGCGTATTCGGCGGCGATGCGCACCAGACGCACGGCTTTGCCTTGCAGGGCGGTTTCCACCTGATGACGCAGGTCGGGTTGTGGCTCGTCGAGGCGCACCCGAACTTCCAGCCACGGTTGGCGCTGGATGTCGGCCAGCAAATCGATGTTGGGCAGGTCCGCCAGTTGCAGGAGGATCTCTGCCAGCGGCGCCGGGCCGATGCGTTGCAGGTTCACTGCCCGTGGAATCAGTTTCGGTTCGACGCTGACCAGGGTTTCGCCGTCGAGGGCGACGTCGAGAATCTGATGCTGATAACCGATCTCGGAGAACGACAGCGGAATCGGCGAGCCGCTATAGCGGATGCGCTCTTCGCCGTTGACCTTCTGCGGCTTGTGCAAATGACCGAGGGCGACGTAGCTGATGCTGGGGCCGAACAGGCTGGCGGGCAGGGCCTCGGCGTTACCGATGATCAGGCTGCGCTCGGAATCTTCAGACACCGAACCGCCGGCCATGTGCGCGTGGCTGATGGCGATCAATGCCTGGCCAGGTGTGCGCTTGGCGTTGGCCGCTTCGATCAGCCATTCGTGAACCTGGCCAATCCCGCGCAGATAATTGTCGCCCAACTGCGCACCGGTGACTTCGGCAGGGCGCAGGAACGGCAGCGCCAGGCACCAGGCGGCAACCTCACCGCTCGCATCCGGTAACGGTAGCAACAGGCGTTCAGCATCCAGTTGACCATCATCCAGCCACAGCACGCGGCCGAGCGCATGGGTGCGCAGGCGTCGCATCAATGGCGCGGGCAGTTCGATTCGTGAGCCGGAATCGTGGTTGCCGGCGATCATTACGATGGTCAGCAACGGCTGCTGCTCGTGGGCACTGACGATGAAATCGTAGAGGCGTTCCTGGGCTTTGACCGGCGGGTTGACCGTATCGAAGATGTCGCCGGCGATCAGCAGCACATCGGGCTGGTCCAGCTTCAGTTGGCGTAACAGCCACTCGAGAAAACAGGCGTGCTCGAAATCGCGTTCCTGGCCGTGCAGATTCTGCCCAAGGTGCCAGTCGGAGGTGTGGAACAGACGCAAGGCGGACTCCGTTGGAAATAAGGTAATGGCCGCGTGAGGAATGAAGGCGGCTAAAGGGGAGGGAGTTTACTGGCAAAAAAAGCGTGGCGCGCGGTGGATGTGATCAAACCGCGGACTTGTGGCGAGGGGGCTTGCCCCCGTTGGGTCGCGAAGCGGCCCCAGCAATTTCACTGACATATCGCAGCGCCTGAGTTTACGACTGCTACGCAGCCGAACGGGGGCAAGCCCCCTCGCCGCAAAAGCTCGATTACTTGGGGTATAGCGGAGGCAGCCCGCTATCACCCACCGGGTCCTGAATCCGTTCGGCAATCGGGATGGCCTTGATCGCCCGCCACAGTTCTTCGCCTTGCCAGTGCTGACCGGTTTCGCTGTAGAGCGCACCGTTCAAGCCGTCCAGCGCATCGGACAAGGGCACGAAACGGGCGGCCATGTCGGCCAGGGTTTCCGGTTGTTGCCGCGCCCAGGCGTCGAGCGCCTGGCGGGTGGCGTGTGGATCGTTCGCCAGGCAGGCGCGCTTGAGGTCATCCAGCACGGTGCGCGGGCTTGGGCCGGTCTGCGTGGCACGCAGGATCGCCGGTTGCCAGCGCGCTCGCCACCACAGGCCGAAGCCGAGCAGGGTGGTGCAGGCCAGGATCAGCGTGCTGAGTTTCCAGCGCCACAGGGTTTCGCTATCCGCGACGAAACCGGCCTGAGGCATCCCGGCTGGCGTATCGACCTGCATGCTCGGATTGTTCGCGACCTGCAGGGTGCGCGCCGGCAGGCTGCTGCGTTCCAGATGATCTTCGAAGGTGTTCCACCAGACTACGTCCACTGCTGGCAACTCGATGGCACCGCTGCGCGCAGGCACCAGGGCCTCACGGTCTTCACGACTGCCGATCAGGCCGCGTTCGCTGTTCTGGTTACCCAGTACCGGTTGATCCGGGTAGCGCCGCAAGCCGTTGACATCGGTGGCTGGCAGCGGTGGCAGTTGCGAACTGGCCAGGCCTTCAACCTTGAGGATCAGGCTGCGGGTCAGCGAGTCGCCGACCTGCGCATGGTCCGGTTCCGGATTCCAGCTTTCGCTCAGGGTTACGCTGCGGGCCGGCAACCAGGGCAGATCGGCAGGGTAGGTGATCGGTTTGGCCTTGACCGTCAGCAACATTTGCGTAGAGCTGACGCGCATCAGCTTGCCGGATTTTGGCACTTGGGCGGCGGCGTCCTGTGCCGGCTGGGAGTCGACCAGTGTGGCGCTGAAGATCTGCGCCGGAATCGCCAATTCGCCACTGTGTTGCGGATAAATCGCGTAGCGCATTTCGATCACGCCATGGCGCAGACCATTGATGACTTTCTCGTAGGTGCGCGACTCGCCCAGCTGTTCGATGCGCGCATCGGGCACCTGCAATGGGGTCAGGCTGCTGTCGTCGTACAGCGACACCGAATGGTAGATGCGCAAAGTCAGGATCGCCTGGGCCTGCACGTACACACTGCTCTGGTCGAGGCTGGCGTCGATGAACACCGGGGCGAGTTTGGTCGCGGTGTCCTGGTTTTCGCTCTCGACCACTTGCAGTGTGATCGACTGGCTCTGCGCCTCGCCCAGTTGCAACGGCGGAATGGTCACGCTGCCGTTTTCCTTGGGCAGCAAGGTAATGATCCAGCGCGTGGTCGCGCGGTTGTCGCCACTGAGGGTGTTCAACTGGTTGACCTGTCGGGTGCCGCGCACTTCGAACATCGGCTCCAGCGGGTTCAGGTCCGGCTTGCCAAACTGGGTGACGTCGCTGGATTCAAGAGTCAGCTCGACCGTCTCGCCGGAGTTCAGGCGACTGCGATCAACGCTGGCAACCAGCCCCTCTGCCTGTGCCTGGACGGCACAGCACAGCAGGGCGAGTATGAAGAGGGTGAAGCGGGTCATCGAGTTTTTCCCTGATCCTGATGTTGTTGCTGTTCGTACCAGAATTTGCGCCGGAGCAATTCACCCGGATCATCCGGGATCTTGCGCAACCATTGCTCCAGTGCTTGAAGCTGTTCGCCTTCGATCGTGTCGCTGGTCGGGCGCGGTGGCGGCCGGGTGCTTTGCTCGTCGCCCAACTCGCTGCCCGGCACTTCATTGGCGCCCGGTTTCGGCGGCGAGGTGGCCTGTTGTTGGGCGTCCGGTGTGGTCTGTTGGACGTCGGTCTGCGGTTCACCTTCGCTCGTCGGTTGCGTGGCCGCGCCGGGCTGCGATTCTTGCGCGGCGGACGGTGCCTTGTTGTCGTCAGGCGTTTCGGGCTCTACCGGCGGCGGGGTGTTTTTCTGTTTGAGCAGACTCTCCACCAACGCTTTGTTGGTCAAGGCCGGGCGCAGATCCGGTTGCAATTCCAGCGCCTGTTCGTACGCATCCAGCGCAGCTTCCAGCTCACCGCTTTTGGCCAGGGCGTTGCCTCGATTGTAGTGGGCGTGGGCGTCACTGCCTTGGGCAAACCGCTGGGCGGCGCCACTGTAGTCGCCGGCTTCATACAGCGCCACGCCTTGCCATTGCGGGTCCTGGAAATACTGCGCAGCCCTGGCCGGATGGTCTTGCCTGAGCAAGTGCAGGCCCCGTTGATCGGGGCGCAGCCATAAGTCTTCGAAGTCGAAGGCATAACTCGGTTGTGGCAGCGCCAACAGCAACGGCAGGCAGAACAACCAGCCGCGCCGCCCGGCACACGCCGCCAGCAGCAACAGCGGCAGCAACAGCCAGTAACCCTGGTCGGCCCAGGTATCGAGACGCAACATTTGTCCGTCATTGCGTAGCATGCGCGGGCCATCCAGCAGGCCAAGCGCACGCAGGTCGGCCTCGTCCAGTTGCGCCTGGCGATAGCGTCCGCCGAGATCATGGGCAAAAGCTTTAAGGCTTGAGTTGTCCAGGCGCGGCACCAGAATGGCGCCCTCGCTGTCCTTGAGGAAGCTGCCATCCTCCTGAGCCACCGGCGCACCCTCGGCGGTGCCGATGCCCAGCATCAAGAATTCGGTTGAGTGACCGTCCAGAGCCTTATGGATGCCTTCGCGTTCCTGTTCGGTCAGGGTCGAACCGATCAGCAGGATCCGGCCATCGCCCAGGGCTCCCTGACTGAGCAACGCAAGGGCCTTGCTCACCGCGAGGTCGGCGCGATGGCCAGCCTCGGGCATCAGCGAGGGTTTCAGCGCATCCAGCAGGTTGCGGCTGGTCGACAGATCATCCGACAGCGGCACCAACGTGTGAGCGCTGCCGGCGTAGACGACGATGGCGGTCTGAGCGTCGCTGCGCACCTCAAGCAGATCGAGGAGCTTGCGCCGAGCCTGCTCCAACCGGTTCGGTGTCACGTCGGTGGCGAGCATTTCCGGGGTCAGTTCAAGCACCACTACCAGCGGGTCGGCGGGTTTCTGACTGTTTTGTTCGACCCGTTGCCAACTCGGGCCGAGCAGCGCCAGCACGGTCAACATCCAGGCCAGGCCCAGCACGACCCATGGCAGTTTGCTGTCGCGTCCGTTGCCGCCGCTGAGCAGTGCGGCGTGAAAGGCTGGCGGCAGAATCATCTGCCAGCGCCCGGCTCGCTTTTGCCGGTGCCAGAGTTGCCACAGCAGCCAGCCGAGTACCGGCAACAGCAACAGCCACCAAGGACGGAACCAGAAAGGCCAGAGCGCGCTCATCGGCGTCTCCGCAGGCGCAGGCGTTTGAGGCGCTGGCGCCAGTCAGGCAGGGGCGATTGCAAGAACAGGTCCTTGGTAAACAGGCGTTGCAACGGGTTATCCGGCCAGCGCTCGCGAACGACCAAGAGCATGCTCAACAACAGAGCCAGCGCCAGCGGCCAGTGATACAACGCCTGCGCCGGGCGGGCCTGGGTCGGTTGTTGCGTGACGGGCTCGAGTTTGTCGAGGGTGTCCTTGATGATCTGCAGTTCGTTGCCGTCATGGGCGCGGAAGTACTGACCGCCAGTGGCTTCGGCGATGGCTTTCAGGGCCGGCTCATCGAGGTCCAGGCTCGGGTTGACCCCCAAAAAGCCCAGCGTGCCGCTTTCTTCCGGGTTGGCGCCAATGCCGATGGGGTAGATTTTTACCCCTTCGTTGGCCGCCAGTCGCGCCGCCGTCAATGGGTCGATTTCGCCGCCGTTGTTGGCGCCGTCCGTGACCAGAATCAGCACACGACTCTGTGCCGGACGCATGCGCAGGCGTTTTAGGGCCAGGCCGATGGCGTCGCCAATGGCGGTGTTCTTGCCGGCGATGCCGATCCGCGCTTCATCCAGCCACACGCGCACGGTGTGCCGGTCGAACGTGAGCGGCGCTTGCAGATAGGCCTGGCTGCCAAACAGGATCAGGCCGACCCGATCGCCATCGCGGCTTTCGAGGAAATCACCGAGCAAATGCTGCACCAGGCTCAAGCGGCTGACGTCTTCGTCCTGCCACTGCATGTCGGGGAAATCCATTGAGCCGGACACGTCCACCGCCACCAGCAAATCACGACCACTGGCGGCAATCGGCAGCGGTTCACCCAGCCATTGCGGGCGCGCGGCGGCGATCAGCAGTAACAGCCACAACAGCATGAACGGTGCCTGCTGACGCCAGGCCGGCAGGTTCGCCCGAGCGCGGCGGCGGGCCAGGCCTTCGAGGTCATTGAGGAAGCTGACTTTGAGGGCCGGCTCGCCGCTGTCGGCCACTGGCAGCAAGACGCGCATCAGCCACGGCAAGGGCAGCAAGGCGAAGATCCACGGCCAGGCGAACTCAAACATGTTTGCGAATCCAGGTGTCGACGGCCTGAGTCAGGCCGGCGATGGCCTTGTCGTCGAGTTTGCATTCGGGTTTGTAGGCGCCTTCCACCAGCACCATCCAGCGGGTCAGGCCGGCCGCCGGGCAGCGGTTGTCGAGAAAGGCCAGCCATTTGCGCCCGTTGAGGGTGTGGCTCTGGCTGTAGGGGTAGTGGTTGCGGCACAGCCGCTTGAGCAAGCCATTGAGCTGCTGCAGCCAGGCGCCGGCCGGTGCGCCGTCGTAGGGCTTGGGCATTTGCGCCAGTTCGGCCAGCGCGGCGAGACGCACCGGGTCCAGCGGTTGTTCGGCGCGAACGATGGGACGTTTGCGCACGACCAAGTGGCGCATCCGCCACAGGCCAAAGCCGATCAGCGGCAGCAATAACAGCAACAGCCACCAGCCCGGCGCGGGCGGCCAGAATTCGATGGGCGGCGGGCTAATCAGCGGTTGCAGTTGATCGAGGCTGCTCATCGACCTTTCCCCGGTTTCTGTGGGTTCAGGAATTCGCGCAGTTGTTCGACCATCTCGCTCTGGGTGCTCAACGGCATCAGCAACACGCGCAGCTTCTGGGCGAGCAATTCCCAGCGGGCGATGCGTGCTTCGGCCTGGGCGCGATAGGTCTGGCGCAGTTCGAAATTCAGGGTGTCGAGTTCCAGTTGCGCGCCGCGTTCGGCGAAACGCAGCAAACCGGCGGCGGGCAGGGCGTGATCCAGCGGATCGGAGAGGGGCAGCAGCAACAGGTCGCAATGGCGCGACAGCAGGCTCAACTGTTGTTCTGAACCTTCAGTCAAGGCGCGCTCGTCACAGATCACGATCACCAGACTGCCGGGCCGCAACACTTCCCGCGCCCGACGCAGGGCCAGGTTGAGGGAGTCGCGGTTCTGCTCGGTTTCGGTGTGCAGCGATTGATTGACCCGCACCAGCCGGTTGAGCAATTGCAGCAGGCTCTGTTTGCTGCGCCGCGGCTTGATTTCGTAATGCTCGTTGTCACCGAACACCAACCCGCCCACCCGGTCGTTATGACCCAGCGCGGCCCAGCCAATCAGGCTGGCAGCCTGAGCGGCGAGCACCGATTTGAACATCAGGCCCGAACCGAAAAACAACCGGCAACTTTGCTCGACCATGATGAAAATCGGCCGTTCGCGTTCTTCATGGAACAGTTTGGTGTGAGGCTCCTGGGTACGCGCAGTCACGCGCCAGTCGATGGTGCGCACATCGTCACCCGCCTGGTACACCCGCACCTGGTCGAAATCCACCCCGCGCCCGCGAAATTTCGAGTGGTGCAGGCCAATCAGGGGGCTGCGCTGGCTCGGCGTGGAAAACAACTGCACTTCCCGCACGCGATGGCGCATGTCGATCAGCTCGGCGAGGCTGATACGGATGCCCGGCTCGGGCGGCAGTAGGGCGTTCATCGGGGTCAAGCGACGGCTACGACGTCGAGAATCCGCTGGACCACCCGGTCCTGGTCGATGCCAGCAGCTTCGGCTTCAAAGGACAGAATGATGCGATGGCGCAGCACGTCAAACAGCACGGCCTGGATGTCTTCCGGGCTGACGAAGTCGCGGCCGGCCAGCCAGGCGTGGGCGCGGGCGCAGCGGTCGAGCGCAATAGAACCGCGAGGGCTGGCGCCGTAGGCAATCCAGTCGGCCATTTCCGGGTCGAACTTGCCCGGGTTGCGCGTGGCCATGACCAGTTGCACCAGGTATTCCTCCACGGCGTCGGCCATGTACAAACCGAGGATTTCCTTGCGTGCGGCGAAGATCGCCTGCTGGCTGACCCGGCGTTCCGGCTTGGTTTCGCCGTTCAGGGCTTCGCCACGGGCTTGCTGGAGGATCTTGCGTTCAACCGCGGCGTCCGGGAAACCGATTTTCACATGCATCAGGAAACGGTCGAGCTGCGCTTCGGGCAGCGGGTAAGTGCCTTCCTGCTCGATCGGGTTTTGCGTGGCCATTACCAGAAACAGTGGCGACAGCTCATAGGTGCTGCGCCCGACACTGACCTGGCGCTCGGCCATGGCTTCGAGCAGCGCCGACTGAACCTTGGCCGGGGCACGGTTGATTTCGTCCGCCAGCACCAGGTTGTGGAAGATCGGGCCTTGCTGGAAGACAAAGCTGCCGGTTTCCGGGCGATAGATTTCGGTACCGGTAATGTCGGCAGGCAACAGGTCGGGGGTGAACTGGATGCGGTGGAACTGCGCTTCGATCCCTTCGGCAAGTTCTTTGATGGCCTTGGTCTTGGCCAGGCCCGGGGCGCCCTCGACCAGCATGTGGCCGTCGGCAAGCAACGCGATGAGCAAACGCTCGATGAGTTTTTCCTGGCCGAGAATCTGCGTTGAAAGAAAGGTTCGCAGCGCGAGCAGCGCTTCACGATGTTCCATCGATGACTGTTCCTGGAAAAGGTGGCCGAAGTCGTTCGAATAACGCTTGGGCTGGGGGCGTTACTTTAATCCATCGCGGGGGGCGGGGACTAACGGCATTTTGTGCAAAGTGCGGGAAATGGTTGGGCTAATTGCTGGATTTTTTCTAACAGGGGAGTGATTGGGTGGCTGTGCCGGCCCCATCGCGAGCAGGCTCACTCCTACATTGACGGTGTACGACGATCAATTGTAGGAGTGAGCCTGCTCGCGATGAGGTCAGATCCAACACCTCAAATCTGGCTGATAAAGGTGCCAGTGCCTTTAAGAATGTTTTGCAAGGTTTCCTCGACTTCAGCCAAATCCCCCGCATCCGTGTTGTGAATGATTTCCAAAGAATCATCCCCATTCAGCGCATCCGCATCCGCCGCGGCGATTTCGATCAGCAGGCGGGTAGGGCTGAGGGTGACTTTCACTCCGTCCAGCGTCGAAGGCTCGCCGTCGAGGGTGATTTCCAGTTCGTCCTCGTCCGGGTAGCGGCTCATCAGGAACATGTCACCCGCCTCACTGTGGCAGCAGAGCATGGCCATGTTGTCTTCCTCGTCATCGCAAGGGTTCACAATCAAGAGGGCGGTGGTCATTTGCATGGGAAATTCCTGGCTCGACGAGCGTGGTGAAGACGCACAAAGCGCAATTCTGCCAGCCCAACGGAATTTCTGCTCGGCTGAGTGTCAGAGGAGGGGCGTGGACACCTGGAGTGTTACTGGTCATTTCTGGTACGCAGGTGCCGGAAAACCGGGGATAAAACGCCCGTTTTTGCCTGCGGCTGCTAGTGTTGTTCGAGGCGTGTGCCGCCAGTTGCGTACCGATGACCGAATATGTCGCAGCACCGCAAGCACGGGCCTCGCCGCACTCGTTAAGCTGCGCAACGGATGAGCACCTGTAAAGACATTGCGCTGTTCGCAGCCCAGTCGGTTTTGCAGATGCCCATTCATGGAAGGTGAATGTGACCTGAGTGTCTCGTCCAGCTTCACCCACCTGTCCCCTGTTTCCTCTGCCCGAGAATCAGGAGCAGGGTGACGGATCGCCCCGAAAGGGGTTTTGCACGCGACGCTTCCATCAATAACAAGCCCAAGCGGAGTACCACAGATGGCGTTCTTCACCGCAGCCAGCAAAGCCGACTTCCAGCACCAACTGCAAGCGGCACTGGCACAGCACATCAGTGAACAGGCACTGCCACAAGTGGCGCTGTTCGCTGAACAATTCTTCGGCATCATTTCCCTGGACGAGCTGACCCAGCGTCGGTTGTCCGACCTCGCCGGCTGCACCCTTTCTGCGTGGCGCCTGCTTGAGCGCTTCGATCACGCGCAACCGCAAGTGCGCGTCTACAACCCCGACTATGAACGCCACGGCTGGCAGTCGACCCACACCGCGGTCGAAGTGCTGCACCACGACCTGCCATTCCTGGTGGACTCGGTGCGTACCGAGCTGAACCGTCGCGGCTACAGCATTCATACCCTGCAAACCACTGTGCTGAGCGTGCGTCGCGGCAGCAAGGGCGAATTGCTGGAAATCCTGCCCAAAGGCACCCAGGGCGAAGGCATTCTTCAAGAATCGCTGATGTACCTGGAAATCGACCGTTGCGCCAACACCGCCGAGCTCAATGTCCTGAGCAAAGAGCTGGAGCAGGTACTCGGTGAAGTCCGCGTCGCCGTCGCCGATTTCGAACCGATGAAAGCCAAGGTCCAGGAAATCCTCACCGGTCTGGACAACAGCCAGTACGCGGTCGACCCTGAAGAAAAAGGCGAAATCAAAAGCTTCCTGGAATGGCTGGTGGGCAACCACTTCACGTTCCTCGGCTACGAAGAGTTCGTGGTACGCGATGAAGCCGACGGCGGCCACATCGTCTACGACCAGGATTCCTTCCTCGGTCTGACCAAACTGCTGCGTACCGGCCTGACCTACGATGACCTGCGCATCGAAGACTACGCCGTGAACTACCTGCGCGAACCGACTCTGCTGTCGTTCGCCAAGGCTGCGCACCCAAGCCGTGTACACCGTCCGGCTTACCCGGATTACGTGTCGATCCGTGAAATCGATGCTGACGGCAATGTGGTCAAGGAATGCCGTTTCATGGGCCTGTACACCTCTTCGGTGTATGGCGAGAGCGTGCGGGTCATCCCGTACATCCGTCGCAAGGTCGAAGAAATCGAACGCCGTTCCGGCTTCCAGGCCAAGGCTCACCTGGGCAAGGAACTGGCGCAGGTGGTTGAAGTGCTGCCGCGCGATGACCTGTTCCAGACCCCGGTCGACGAACTGTTCAGCACCGTGATGTCGATCGTGCAGATCCAGGAACGCAACAAGATTCGCGTGTTCCTGCGCAAAGACCCGTACGGCCGTTTCTGCTACTGCCTGGCCTATGTGCCACGTGACATCTATTCCACCGAAGTGCGCCAGAAGATCCAGCAAGTGCTGATGGATCGCCTGAAAGCCTCGGATTGTGAATTCTGGACGTTCTTCTCCGAATCCGTGCTGGCCCGCGTGCAACTGATCCTGCGTGTCGATCCGAAGAATCGCCTCGATATCGACCCGGTTCTGCTGGAAAAAGAAGTGGTGCAAGCCTGCCGCAGCTGGCAGGACGACTACGCGAGCCTGGTCGTGGAAAGCTTCGGCGAAGCCCACGGCACCAACGTGCTGGCTGACTTCCCGAAAGGCTTCCCGGCCGGTTACCGCGAGCGTTTCGCCGCCCATTCGGCCGTGGTCGACATGCAGCACCTGCTGAGCCTGAACGAAAAAAATCCACTGGTGATGAGCTTCTATCAGCCACTGGGTCAGGTGTCCGGCCAGCGCATGCTGCACTGCAAGCTGTATCACGCCGACACACCGCTGGCGCTGTCCGACGTGTTGCCGATCCTGGAAAACCTCGGCCTGCGCGTGCTGGGTGAATTCCCGTATCGCCTGCGTCACACCAATGGCCGCGAGTTCTGGATTCACGATTTCGCGTTCACCGCTGCCGAAGGCCTGGAACTCGACATCCAGCAACTCAACGACACGCTGCAGGACGCTTTCGTTCATATCGTGCGTGGCGATGCCGAGAACGATGCGTTCAACCGCCTGGTGCTGACCGCCGGCCTGCCGTGGCGCGATGTGGCGCTGCTGCGTGCTTACGCTCGCTACATGAAACAGATCCGTCTGGGCTTTGACCTGGGCTATATCGCCAGCACCCTGAACAACCACACCGACATCGCTCGCGAGTTGACCCGGTTGTTCAAGACCCGCTTCTACCTGGCGCGCAAACTGTCGGGCGATGATCTGGAAGACAAGCAGCAACGCCTGGAACACGCGATCATCGTCGCTCTGGACGAAGTCCAGGTGCTGAACGAAGACCGCATCCTGCGTCGCTACCTGGACCTGATCAAGGCCACCCTGCGCACCAACTTCTACCAGACTGATGCCAACGGCAAGAACAAGTCGTACTTCAGCTTCAAGTTCAACCCGCACCAGATTCCAGAGCTGCCGAAGCCGGTACCGAAGTTCGAAATCTTCGTTTACTCGCCTCGCGTCGAAGGCGTGCACCTGCGCTTCGGCAACGTCGCTCGTGGTGGTCTGCGCTGGTCCGACCGTGAAGAAGACTACCGCACCGAAGTGCTGGGCCTGGTAAAAGCCCAGCAAGTGAAGAACTCGGTCATCGTGCCCGTGGGCGCGAAGGGCGGCTTCCTGCCGCGTCGCCTGCCACTGGGCGGCAGCCGTGACGAGATCGCGGCCGAGGGCATCGCCTGCTACCGCATCTTCATTTCGGGCCTGTTGGACATCACCGACAACCTGAAAGACGGCGCGCTGGTGCCGCCGGCCAACGTCGTGCGTCATGACGACGATGACCCGTACCTGGTGGTGGCAGCGGACAAGGGCACTGCGACCTTCTCCGACATCGCCAACGGCATCGCCATCGACTACGGCTTCTGGCTGGGTGACGCGTTCGCTTCCGGCGGTTCCGCCGGTTACGACCACAAGAAGATGGGCATTACCGCCAAAGGCGCATGGGTCGGCGTTCAACGTCACTTCCGCGAACGCGGCATCAACGTCCAGAAAGACACCATCACCGTGGTCGGCGTCGGCGACATGGCCGGCGACGTATTCGGCAACGGCCTGTTGATGTCCGAGACGCTGCAACTGGTGGCCGCGTTCAACCACCTGCATATCTTCATCGACCCGAACCCGGAGCCAGCGAACAGCTTCGCCGAACGTCAGCGCCTGTTCGACCTGCCGCGTTCGGCCTGGTCGGATTACGACACCAGCATCATGTCCGAAGGCGGCGGGATCTTCTCCCGTAGCGCGAAAAGCATCGCGATCTCCCCGCAGATGAAAGAGCGCTTCGACATTCAGGCTGACAAGCTGACTCCGACCGAACTGCTCAATGCCTTGCTCAAGGCACCGGTAGACCTGCTGTGGAACGGCGGCATCGGGACCTACGTCAAAGCCAGCAGCGAAACCCACGCCGATGTCGGCGACAAGGCCAACGATGCGCTGCGCGTGAACGGCAACGAACTGCGCTGCAAGGTCGTGGGCGAGGGCGGTAACCTCGGTATGACCCAACTGGGTCGAGTCGAATTCGGCCTCAATGGCGGCGGTTCCAACACCGACTTCATCGACAACGCCGGTGGCGTGGATTGCTCCGACCACGAAGTCAACATCAAGATCCTGCTGAACGAAGTGGTTCAAGCGGGCGACATGACCGACAAGCAACGTAACCAGTTGCTGGCGAGCATGACCGACGAAGTCGGCAGCCTGGTGCTGGGCAACAACTACAAGCAGACTCAGGCTCTGTCCCTGGCTGCGCGTCGTGCCTTGCCGCGTATCGCTGAATACAAGCGTCTGATGAACGACCTGGAAGGCCGCGGCAAGCTGGATCGCGCCATCGAGTTCCTGCCGAACGAAGAAGCGATCAACGAGCGCGTTGCAGAGGGCCACGGCCTGACCCGCGCCGAGCTGTCGGTGCTGATCTCCTACAGCAAGATCGACCTCAAGGAGGCGCTGCTCAACTCCCTGGTGCCGGACGACGACTACCTGACCCGCGACATGGAAACCGCTTTCCCGCCGACCCTGGTGAGCAAGTTCTCCGAAGCCATGCGCCGTCACCGTCTGAAGCGCGAAATCGTCAGCACCCAGATCGCCAACGACCTGGTCAACCACATGGGCATCACCTTCGTTCAACGACTCAAAGAGTCGACCGGCATGAGCCCGGCGAACGTGGCGGGCGCCTACGTGATCGTGCGTGACATTTTCCATCTCCCGCACTGGTTCCGTCAGATCGAAGCCCTGGACTACCAGGTTTCCGCTGACGTGCAACTGGAACTGATGGACGAGCTGATGCGCCTGGGCCGTCGCGCCACGCGCTGGTTCCTGCGCAGCCGTCGTAACGAGCAGAACGCCGCTCGTGACGTCGCGCACTTCGGTCCACATCTGGCAGCGCTGGGCCTCAAGCTCGACGAACTGCTGGAAGGCCCGACCCGCGAAGGCTGGCAGACCCGCTATCAGGCTTACGTCGCTGCTGGCGTACCTGAGTTGCTGGCGCGCATGGTTGCAGGCACCACTCACCTGTACACCTTGCTGCCAATCATCGAAGCGTCGGACGTGACCGGCCAGAACGCAGCAGACGTCGCGAAGGCTTACTTCGCCGTCGGCAGCGCGCTGGACATCACCTGGTACCTGCAACAGATCAGCGCGCTGCCGGTTGAAAACAACTGGCAGGCCCTCGCCCGTGAAGCGTTCCGTGATGACGTCGACTGGCAGCAACGTGCAATCACCATCTCCGTCCTGCAACAGGGCGATGGCACTCAGGACGTGGAAACACGCCTGGCGCTGTGGATGGAAGCGCACGAAGGCATGATCGAACGCTGGCGCGCGATGCTGGTGGAAATCCGTGCCGCCAGCGGCACGGACTACGCCATGTACGCGGTGGCCAACCGTGAGTTGCTGGACCTGGCGTTGAGCGGGCAAGCGGTGGTAACCACCACTGCAGCCGTTAGTGAAGAGCTGGAGCCGGCGGCCTGATAGGCGCTGGATGAAAAAACCCCGCATGGAGACATGCGGGGTTTTTTTTGCCTGATGGTTATGGGGTCGTCTGCCTCAATACAACTTCCGAGCCGTCTTATTATCCAGCATCGACACTTTATCTGTCGGGCTGGTCAATAAATTACTGAGCGACTGGTCAAACTTTTGCAGCGCCCTGACTTGCACATTCTGTTGCTCGTTAATATCCGAAACGATCTCCGAGCTCGGTTTAAAGTCCGCCCAAAGAGGGCTCAGTGCTTTCGCATCATGCCCTTGTGCGGTGCCAATATAGTTGAGGTTAGTGTCGTAAAAGTCTGCGCTGACATCCGCCGCTATATCCGAACTGCGCGAGGTCATCAACTGGCTGCGGCTGTCGACAATCGCGACCACGTCCGGTTTCGCCGCCTTGAGGCTCTGTATGTCCGGGTACACCGTGACCGAGCCGAACTGGCGCTGCAACGAGGCCTTGATCCAATCCACGGCCAGGTCAGGCTTGGAAGTGGCGACGAAGGCGTCATGAATCGGCTGCACCAGCAAACTCTGGCCGAAACCGGTGCCCGCGTTGGCCTGGTAGTCCTGGAGGTAGGCGCGATTGGTCTGGGTGTTACGGCTGTAGACGATGCCCAGCGAGACGTTACTGCCATTAGGAATAGTCGTGGCATTGCTGCGGCCGACAGGCGCAGTGAAGATGCCGTCCAGCGAAGAGACCGCACTCGGGGCGGTAGGGATCGAGCAGCCGGTTAAAACAACCGTCATCGCCAAGGTACTGACAAGTGCAAATTTCATGGTGTTACTCCAGTGAATCAATCTAAATCGGAAAGTTTGAATGCCGGTAGTGTCCGGCGGTGATTCCAGACTAGACCTGTCTTCACTGAATTAAATAACCAATGGGTGTGCTTGTTGGGAGGTCAATAGTTTTATTTGGTTTAAGTAAAGTCGGTTAATTGCGCCTGGAAATAAAAAGGCCCGAAATCGAAGTTCGAACCAATTTATTTATAGCTGCACGTGCAGCCATCAGTTTTCCAAGGGGATCAACACTTTCTCATCGGGCGACAACACCATGAACACCAGCAGTTTGGCGGGCTGGGTGGCGCTGGCGTTTTTCGAGACCAAATGCTCCGATCCTGCCGGCTCGTACCAGTATTGGCCGGCCTTGTAGGTGATCGCTTTTTCACCCTTCACCTGGGAAGTGATCGAGCCGGAAATCACGTACGCCATGGCCGTGCCTTCATGCTTATGGGCAATCGAGGATTGGCCTGGCTTGTAGTCCACTTCGATCATCATGGCTTTTTTGCCGGGGACGTTTTTCAGCAATTCGTCCTGGAGCACCGTGACCTTTTCTGAAGGGCCTTCGTGGGCGAGCGCGGTGACTGAGGCGGTCAGGGCGAGGACAGCAAGCGGGGCAGCAAGGAAACGCAAAGCTTTCATGGTTCAGTACCTGCGGTGGTTATCGTCAGCAACAACGATAGTCCGCAGGGTGGACCAATCAAACAGCCAATATTCGGGAAGGTGAGGGGACCAATCCAGCCCCCGAATTACGTATGCCTTGTAGCAGCTGTCGAACAACGCGAGGCTGCGTTCGGCGGCTGCTACAGAGCGGCTACAGGGAGCTTTAGCGGATCGGGAAGCTGTTGAAATCCACGGCACTCGCCAGTTGGTGGTCAATCAGGCCGATAAAGCCCTGGACTTCCGGGCAGTTGAAATGCGAGTGCATCGCCGCTTCCGATTGCCAGCGCGCGCTGACGGTCCAGCGGTTGGTGTCCTCGGGGCAGCGGTCGACCATATAAGAGTCGCAGCCCGGTAGCTCGCGCAGGGTTTCGACAATTTTTTGCAGTTGCTTGCCCAGTTCATCCGAGCGGCCGGCGGCAGCCTGCACCTGTACGGTATTGATCACGTCGTTGGACATTGCTCACACTCCTGAATCAGGCCGGACGAATCCTGCTCATTGAGGGATAACGCTTATGCAGGATAGGCCTGCAACCCCGGACCACCAATAGCCAATCACCCGGTAAAGGCGCAGACCAATCTGTCAGGCTACCTGCTGCAAAATGTCGCGCAGACGGTCCAGGGCGGTGTCGATGTCCAGGGTGTCAATCGCGCCAAAACCCAGCAAAAGCCCGGCCTGCGGCGCTTGCTGGAAGTAAAAGGCCTCGATCGAATAGAGCCCGACTTCGACCTTTTTCGCCAATTCAATCACCAGAGCCAGATCGAAAGGCACTTTGCACATCACCACCATGTGGAACCCGGCCGTGGTCGGCACTGGCTCGAACCACGGCGACAGGTCGCCCGCCATGCGCGCCAGGATACGTTCGCGGCGCCCGGCATAGATCGTATGACAGCGGCGGATATGCTTGAGCAGGCAACCTTCGGCGATGAATTTGGCCAGTGCCCACTGCGGCATCGTCGAGGTGTGCAGGTCGGTGAGTTGCTTTGCGCGGATCACCGCTTCGAGAATCGCCGGCGGCAAAATTGCATAGCCGAGCCGCAACTCCGGCAGCAAGGTTTTCGAAAACGTCCCGACGTAGGCGACGATCCCGCGTTCATCCATGCTTTGCAGCGAATCGGTAGGGCGGCCTTCGTAGCGAAATTCGCTGTCGTAGTCGTCTTCGATGATGATTGCGCCCAGTTCATAAGCGCGTTCCAGCAGGGCCACCCGGCGTTCCTGGCTCATCGGCAGGCCCAGCGGGAACTGATGGGACGGTGTGACGTAGATCAGCCGTGTGCCGAGGGGGATTTTGTCCACCTGAATGCCTTCTGCGTCCACCGGTACGCCAATGACCGTGGCACCGTGCGAACCAAACAACAGGCGGGCCGGCGGGTAACCGGGGTCCTCCATGGCGACGATGCTGCCGGGGCGCGTGATCACCCGGGAAATCAGGTCCAGCGCCTGTTGCGCGCCGTTGCACACCACCACGTCTTCGTCCTGGCAATTGACCCCGCGCGAGAACGCGATGTGCCGGGCGATGGCGTTGCGCAGCGCCGGCAGGCCCTCGGGCAGGCTGTAGAAGCCCTTGGAACCGGCAATCTGGCGCAAGGCATGGGAGGTGCAGCGGCGCCAGTCATCCTGCGGGAACTGGCCCTTGCTGGTGGCGCCACCAATGAAGTCATAACGCAACGAGCCTTCCAGCGTCGGATGCCGCAGGAACACCGGCAGTTGGCGCCAGGATTCGATCACCTCAAAACTCGCCAGCTCGGAATGGCTCTGTTTACGGGCGACTTTCGAGGGGCGCGCATTTACGTAAGTGCCCTTGCCGATTACCCCGGTGAGGTAGTTTTCGTAGGTCAGTTGCGCATAGGTGTCGGAAATGGTCTTGCGCGAAATCCCCAGCTGTTCGGCCAGCAAGCGGCTGGGCGGCAGTTGGGTTCCGGCGGCGAGGCGCCCGGATTCGATGGCGCTGCGCAACTGGTTGTACAACTGGCCCGTCAGGTCTTTGCGGCCGTTGATGACAACATGAAGTTCCATACCGGCGAGGCTCCTGCAGCGGTTGAGGCGCGTGTGCGTTGCGCCAGATTACCCGCATGCGCGGCCGTGCAGAAGTTGCGCAGGCGAAAACCCCGGGATTGGCCTGATGCCGAGTGGTCCACGGTTATTCCGCAGAATTGGCTCTGTCACGCCGCTGCCTCGACGACTACCGTGAAATACACATCATCGCGTCACGAGGTCGCCCCATGAGTTCCCGACTGGATTACTACAGCGCGTCGCCCAAAGCGATGAAAGCGATGATTGCCATGGAAGCCTTGACCAGCAACCTCAGCATCGAGTCAGCCTTGTTGCACTTGATCAAGATCCGCGCCTCGCAACTCAACGGCTGCGCCTTTTGCACCGACATGCATTCGGTGGACGCACGTCGTCTGGGCGAGACCGATCGGCGCTTGTATTCGATCGTCGTGTGGCGCGACAGCGGCTTTTTCAACCCTCGAGAGCGGGCTGCGCTGGCCTGGACCGAAGCGGTGACACTGCTCTCCGAAAGCCACGTGCCGGATGACGTTTTCGTACTGGCGAGGGAGCAATTCAGCGAAGCGGAGCTCGTCGATTTAACGATTGCCGTGACCACCATCAACAGCTGGAATCGCCTGGCGGTGAGTTTTCGGCAAACCCCTGGCGGCTGAATCGATTATCCGCACCGGGTGTCACATCAGGTTCATACACGCTGCGCAGGATGAGGTTTTCAAGGATAGATCGACAGGGAGTCAAAGATGTCATTGATGGAATCCACCTATGCGGCCGGCATCGACCCGGTACTGGCGCAGTCCTTCCGGGTGAGCGCTCGTTGCGGGTGCTTCATGCAAGCCGCTCGCAGCCTCAATATCAAATCCACGCAGTTGCGCAAACATCTCGCGCAGCTTGAGTCGCAATTGCAATGTTCACTGTTCAATCACCAGGACAATGGCCTGGCCCTGAGTCGTGAAGGCCTGGCGCTTCAGGCGCAACTGATCGCGATGGCCCATGAGCGCGATGCGCCGGTGATCGAGCAACCGCTGATTCGCCTGGCAGTGGCGGAGTCGATCCTGCATGACATCCTCGGTCGTGACCTGGTCGCCTTGTTGCGCCGCAACGCCAGCGTGCGCCTGGACATCATCACCCTCGACAGTGAGCTGAGCCTGCAAGCGATCAGCGCCGATGTGGTGCTGTGGCTGGCCGGCACGGATTCGCCGCTGCCGGGGCCTAGTTTTGCGGTTAGTGAGCCGCAACGTCTGGCGCGTCTGGAGTATCTGCCGCACATCGCCAAACGCTATTCGCGGGTCGCGGCGCGGCCGGACAGCCTCGATGATCTGGCCGACTTCATGCTCGTGCAGTGGCAGCATGACCGTCAGGTCGAGAGTTTTCGGCCGTGGAACACCGTGGTGGATCAGCGACTGGCCGGCGTGGTGCAGTTGCATTCCTATGAGCTGATGCTGGAGATGATACGCTGCAGTGCCTGCATCGGGTTGTTGCCGCGCTACATCAGCCAGTTCGACCGCGGTTTGATTGCGTTGCCTGAACTGTTCGAGCAGCCGATGCAGCGTCAGGTCTGGATGGCGGTGAATGCCGACACTCAAGGTCAGGCCGATGTGAAGATGATCGTCGAGCTGATCCATAACACCTTCAACGAGCGCCGGGAGTGGTTCGAGAGCTGACCAAGGTCAAAAATGTGGGATCCATGCCTGAAGAATGCGTTGTAGAGTAAGCGGCCATGTCTGCATCAAGGATGAATCACCCATGCCTGCCACCGAACCGGTCATCACCCTCGAACGTTTCAGCGAAGCCCACATCGAGGGCGTCACCGCGCTCTACAACGACCCGGCCATTACCCGTCAGGTCCTGCAAATGCCGTTTCAATCCACCGAGATCTGGCGCCAGCGCCTGGCCTCGGATAACGAACGGCTGGTGAAACTGGTCGCGCTGCATCAAGGCACGGTCATCGGCAACATTGGCCTGGAACAGTTTTCGCGGATCCGCCGCAGCCATGCCGGCAGTATTGGCATGGGCGTCGCGGTGGCGTGGCAGGGAAAAGGCGTGGGTTCGAAGCTGTTGGCGGCGGTGCTGGACATCGCCGACAACTGGATGAACCTGCGACGGGTCGAGCTTTCGGTGTACGCCGACAACGAAGCGGCCATCGGCCTGTACCGAAAGTTCGGATTCGAAACCGAAGGCCTGTTCCGCGACTACGCCGTGCGTGATGGCCGATTGGTCGACACCCTGAGCATGGCGCGTCTGCGTCGCACACCTGTCGCCGATTGACTCAGTCGCCCAGTGCAAACGCCACCGCCGCCTGCGCATGCAGCTCGGTGGTGTCGAGCAGGGGCAGGGCGCTGTGTTCGGGTTTGATCAGCATGCCGATCTCCGTGCAACCGAGGATAATCGCCTGGGCACCGCGCTGGGTCAGCGATTCGATCACTTGCTGATAGACCTTGCGCGATGTTTCGCTGATCACCCCGACGCACAACTCGTCGTAGATGATCCTGTGCACGGCGTTGCGCTCCTCGGCCTCCGGCACCAGCACGGTCAAGCCCATCGCGCTCAGACGGTCCTTGAGAAAATCCTGTTCCATGGTGAACGCGGTCCCCAGCAACCCGACCTTCAGCGCACCGGCATCGACCGCTGCCTCACCGGTCGGGTCGGCGATGTGCAGGAACGGAACAGTGATCGCGGCCTGAATCTGCCCGGCCACCTTGTGCATGGTGTTAGTACACAGCACCACACACTCGGCGCCGCCAGCCTCAAGCCGTTGCGCCGCGTCCACCAGAATCGCCGCCGCATCGTCCCAGCGCCCGGCATGCTGGGCCTGTTCGACAGGCCCGAAGTCGACGCTGTACATTAGCAACTGCGCCGAACGCAACGGCCCGAGCCGGTCACGAACCTGCTGGTTGATGAGGCGATAATATTCGGCGCTGGACTCCCAGCTCATGCCGCCGATAAGGCCGATGGTGCGCATGCGGTGCTCCCTGTGAATGGCTAACCTTGCGAGAGTATCCCGTGGATCTTGACGGTCATCTATCAGGAAATTTCACATGCCCGGCGTGCTGAGCCAGTACGTGCTGGGCGCTAGAGCTTGCCTGCAACTGTTGCCCCGTGCGGCCTACAGCGTTCGTGATCCGGCGCAGTCGTTGACCCTGGGCGTGACGCTTGAGCGCCAGCAAGGCGTACACGCCATTGATTCAGACTTGCGGGTGGATTTCGATACTTTGCCCGGTGTGCTGGCGTTCACGCCGGTGGGCGTCGAGGTGTTTTCCGAATCGGCGAGCGGTGGTGAATACCTGTTGATGCGCCTGGATGAGCCGTTTGCGGATGAGATGCTGCCAGCCGTCCGCCAGCGTGTTCAGTCACCCGGTGATCGACGGGCGCTGACGTTCGCCCGCGAGATCCGACGCCTGTTGCTCACCCCTCAACCGGATCTGATGGCGCTTGAGCAAGCCGCCTTGAGCCTGATTGACCGGGCGCCGGTGACGACCCGGTCCAGACTGCACGCCAAAGCGTTCGCCCCGGTACTGGATCAGATCGCCGAGCAGTTCCATGAGCCGCTGACGCTGGACCAGTTGGCCGCGACTTACGGGCACAACGAACTGCGTTTTCTGCGCGACTTCACTCGGCTCATGGGCCTGACACCGCATGCGTATCTCGTTGAGGTGCGCCTGCAAGCCGCCCGACGGATGATCGAACACACGGACCTGCCGTTGGCCAGCATCGCCCTGGACAGCGGTTTCGCCCATCAGTCGCACATGGGCAGCATTTTTCGCAAACACCTGGCCATGACCCCCCGCCAATACCGCTCGCGCTTTTAGTCGTACGTGGACGGCCTGCATCTGCCATGCTCAATGTCCGCAGCACCGCTCCAACCAAAGGAACACCGCAATGGACGACGTACAACAACTGGGCGAAATGCTTCGCCACTACGCAGAAAGCGAAGCGCACAAAAAGCAGACGTTCGAGTCGCAATCGGCGCTGTGGGCAACGCGTATCGGTGAGCTGTTCGATCAGATCCAGCAGTGGCTGGAACCGGTCCAGGCGCCGCATCTGCTGGAAGTGAGCCGCGAGGCGTATGTGGCTTCGGGGCCGAGCGTGCCGGCGGAAACGTCGCCGTTCAAGACCGAGAAACTGTCCATTGTGATAGCCGGGAAACCGGTGGAGTTCGTGCCGGACGTGATGGGCGCTGGCGGTCAGATTTCCCTGGCGGTGATGGGGCTGACGGCCGCGCGCTATGGCAGCGTTTCGCTGGTGTGCCTGCCGCCGTCGACCAGCTGGCAGTGGCGCAAGACCAATGGCCTGAAAGACCCGGACACGTTTGCATTTGATGCGAATTTTCTGGCGCAGCAGTTGCAGGGCCTGATCCCGCGTGATCGCGGCCAGGTCCTCCCGGACTGAACTAAACCCCCTTGCAGGAGCCGAGCTCGGCTCCTGCATTGGATAGGGTGTGGGTCAGATTTTGAGGTTGCCCCAGCCGGGCTTGGCCTCTTCTGGCGCTACCGCCTTCACCTTCTTCCCCGTGGCCGACTCCACTCGCCGCGCCACTTCGGGATCATCCGCAAACGGAATCAGACTGGCATCCTCCAGGCTCTGCGCCGTCTCTCGCTTCAGGCAATACTCAACCCCCAGCCAAAGCCCCAGCACCGCCATCACATTCAATAACATTTCAAACATTCCAGGCTCCTTGCCTCAGGCAATCTGTGCGTCACGTTCAGCCATCGCCACGTCCGCAACGCGCACGGTGCGCCAGGTGTTGTAGGCCATCAGCAGCATGCCGCTGAGGAAGAACACCCCGCCGGTAAAGCGCACCACAAACCCCGGATGACTGGCCTGCAAGGCTTCGACGAACGAATACGTCAGCGTGCCGTCGTCGTTGATCGCGCGCCACATCAGGCCCTGGGTAATGCCGTTGACCCACATCGAGGCGATGTACAACACGGTGCCGATGGTCGCCAGCCAGAAGTGTGCATTGATCAGGCCGATGCTGTGCATCTGCTCGCGGCCAAAGACTTTCGGAACCATGTGGTAGACCGCACCGAAGGTAATCATCGCCACCCAGCCGAGCGCCCCGGCGTGAACGTGGCCGATGGTCCAGTCGGTGTAATGGGAGAGGGCGTTGACGGTCTTGATCGCCATCATCGGACCCTCGAAGGTCGACATGCCGTAGAAGGCCAGGGACAACACCAGAAAGCGCAGGATCGGGTCTGTGCGCAATTTATGCCAGGCGCCCGAGAGGGTCATCATGCCGTTGATCATCCCGCCCCAGCTTGGCGCCAGCAGGATCAGCGACATCGCCATGCCCAGCGACTGTGCCCAGTCCGGCAGCGCGGTGTAGTGCAGGTGGTGCGGACCGGCCCAGATGTACAGGGTAATCAACGCCCAGAAATGCACGATGGACAGGCGATAGGAATACACCGGGCGCCCGACCTGTTTCGGCACGAAGTAATACATCATCCCGAGGAATCCGGTGGTCAGGAAAAAGCCAACGGCGTTGTGGCCATACCACCACTGCACCATGGCGTCGGTCGCCCCGGAATACACCGGATAAGACTTGAACCAGTCCACCGGGATCGACAGGTGATTGACCACATGCAGCATCGCGATCACCACGATGAACGCGCCGAAGAACCAGTTACCGACGTAAATGTGTTTGGTCTTGCGCTGTACCACGGTGGTGAAGAACACGACCGCGTAAGCGACCCAGACCACCGTCATCCATACCGCGCCGGTGAACTCGATCTCGGCGTATTCCTTGGTGGTGGTGTAGCCCAGCGGCAGGGTGACCAGCATGGTCACGATCACCGATTGCCAACCCCAGAAGGTAAACGCGGCGAGGGTGTCGGAGTGCAACCGCACCTGGCAGGTGCGCTGCACCGCGTAGTAACTGGCGGCGAACTGCGCGCTGCCGGCAAAGCCGAAAATCACCAGGCTGGTGTGCAGCGGACGCAAGCGACCGAAGGTGGTCCACGGCAGGTCGAGATTCATCTCGGGCCATACCAGTTGCGAGGCGATCCACACCCCCATCGCCATCCCCACGACACCCCAGACGATGGTTGCCACGATGAATTGGCGGACAACCTTATAGTTATAGGCCTGTCCGATTGTTGCTGTGCTCATGGTCAATGCTTCCACGGTTGCAAAGTCTTGTACTGTAGAAACCCCGTCGGAAACAAAACAGACTCAGGAAAACTTCATTTATACGGATCAGATTCGAGATAGCCCTGCGGTGATCTGCCACAGGCTGATACGGTTTTTTAACGCCAGGTAGAATCTGTAACGCGCTGCGCCGCAGGTCCATAGACCCTCCTCACAATCACCGCCAACCCCCGTAGGCCGCCGACGAGCACGGGTGTGTTTTTGCTTGGGGCAGTGATGGCAATTTGGTAGAGTCCGCGGCTTGTCAGGGAGCAAGTGAAGAAAGGAGTCTGGTGTGAGTGCGGGCAAAAAGATTTTAGGGCTGATATCGCTAATGCTGATGCTGGCCCTGTGGGCCAGTTACGTTTATGTGTTCAAGGACAACCGTGAAGGGCTGTTGGGCGGCGCCTTCGACAGCACGGCCTGGTGCGGCACGCCACCGGCCAGTGATAGTGCTGCGCTGGGCAAGGATCAACTGACCCTGCGGATCACCAACAACCTGCGCGGCGAGTTCATGCTCAGCGGCGCCATCGTGGTTTCCGAACGCACGTTCAACCGCTACGACCTGGCCCGCAACGAGCTGCGCCTGCGTCTGGAACCCTTGCAATGGTCGTACGGTGTCACGCCAATTTTCCTCGAACAGGTCAAGGTCCAGCCACTGACGCATAACCTGTCATCGCTGAACAAGAGCGCCTATGCCGAACTCGAACCGCGCCCCATTGGCGTTCAGGGGCGGGCGGCGGACTTCCCGTTCGACACTTACCGCTACGGCTACAAACCAGTGTTGTATTACCTCAAGGGTAACGATCGCATCGACCTCAAGTTCAAGCACATCACCACCAGCTTGGAGATGTCGAACACCTTCACACCGATCCAGAAGTACAACCGTGCGGAGTACATCAACGAGAAAAACTCGCTGGCGCGTGAGGAAGACTACAAACCTTATGCAACCAATGAGTGTGCGTTCAGTGTCGAGCGCAAGGGCTCGTTCAAGATGATCGTCTTGATGTTGCTGCTGGTGATCGGCTTGCCGTTGCTGCATGTGTTTTATCGCGACGAGCCGGGTATCGACTTTCTGGCGACGCTGGTCAGCATCGGGGCGATTCGGGTGTTGCTGGTGGGGCCGCTGAATGACTTCCAGTTGTACAAAGTCGACTTTCTGTTTGTCGGAGTGATTTTACTGGTGGGCACGGTGTCGTTGATCAAGGCGATGCGGGCTAACAGTCGGCGGGAATTGGCGTTGAAGAGTGGTTCTTCGTGGTAGGAAGAGGGAGGTCTGCAAGGACTGGCACATAACCTGTGGCGGGGGAGCAAGCGCCCTCGCCACAGAGTGTCCGGCTCCCATTCGTTGGGAGCCATTTACTTCAACGCCGGATCACCCATGTTCATTTTCTTCCAGCCCTGCAGCAGCACTTGCGCTTTCGGTTCCTGCCCGTTGTCCAGGTAATACTGGATCAACGACAGCCGTGCATTGCGGTTGGCCGGCTGCACTTTCAGCAAGCGCTCCAACACTTCGCAGGCCTCTTCAACCTTGCCGCTGTCATGCAACGCCACGGCCAGCACGTAGCCGTATTGAGCGTTTTGCGGTTCCAGTTGCGCGGCTTTGCGCAGCGCCGACATGGCCTGGTCCGATTTGCCGGCACGCACCAGTGACAAGCCTTGGGTGTGTTGCAGCAGCGCGGCGTCCGGGTGGTCTTTTAGCCCTTGGGCCAGCAGCGCCTGTGCTTCCTGGCTGCGGCCATTGGCTTCGAGCCATTGCACCAGCGTCACCAGTGCCGGGTAGAAATCCGGATCGCGCCTGAGCGCCGTGCGCAGGTAAGGTTCGACCTGGTCATTGCGTCCGCTGGCTTGGTAGAGCATCGCCAGGTTGAGGTTGGCTTCGGCGCGTTCCAGCAGGTTTTTCTGTGCTGCTTCGTACTCGGCAATCGCCGCATTCCAGTTAGCCTGGGCAGCGCCCAAACCATTGCGTGCGGCTCCCAGCAGGTCCCGGGCAGAAGCAATACGCACGGCCATCACCGGGTCTGTCAGCAACGGCGTCAACAGCGGTGCCCGCTCAGGTGGCGGCAGGAACGCGCTGATGGCGCGCACGGCACTTTCACGCACTTGAGGCGCCGGGTTGCTCAGGTCCTTGGTGGCCAGCTTCAACGCCTGTTCACTGGGGTACAACGGCAACTCGGCGAGCAGGGTGGCCCGTTGAATCGCCGGCAAGTTGCTGCGTTGCAGTTGTTCATACAGGGCTTGCGCCGCGCCGGGCTGGCCGTTGCGAATCAGCCACAGGCTTTCGTCATATCGCGGGGCCTGTGCGGTCGGTGCGCTGTTCCACAGTTTGAATTGTTCGGTGACTTTGTCGCCATCCTTGCCCTGGTGGCAGGTGAGGCAGGCGTCCGGGGTGCCGAGTTTTTTCGCCCGCTCCGGGTTGGGAATGCTGAAACTGTGGTCATGCCGGAAGTCATTGCCCATGTAGAATTTGCCGGGCATGTGGCAATCCACGCACTGCGAACCCGGCTGGCCCATGATGTGGCGGGTGTGTTCGATGGCGTCGTAGTTTTTTGCTTGCAGGCCTTTGCCGTCGACGCCTTCCACCGGCGTTTTACCGGCGGTGTTGTGGCATTGCAGGCAAACACCGTTGCCCGGCGTCTTGAGTTCGGTGCTGTGCGGGTTGTGGCAGTTGCTGCAACGTACGCCCTTGTCGAACATTTTGCTTTGGGCAAAGGAGCCGTGTTCAAACACCTCGTCCTTGATCTTGCCGTCCAGCGCATACAATTCGCGGGTCAGGGGGCTCGGCAGGTAGTCATCCATCAGGCGTTTGCCGACAGTGTAGCCATCGCTCAGCGGTGCCCGGCGCGAATGGCAGCGGGCGCAGGTTTCGATCTCGACGGTGGCGTTCTTGTCCTTGAGGTCGACGGCAAAACCGGCATGAATCAAATCACCTTTTTTCGCCGTCCATTCCAGGTGATTGGAGGCCGGGCCGTGACAGGCCTGGCAGCCGACGCCGAGGCTGTTCCATTGGCTGTCGAAGGTGTTTTTCGCGGCATCGAAATTGCGCTTGTAGCCAGTGGTATGGCACTCGACGCACATGAAGTTGGCATTCTGGCTCGGTTTGCTCCAGTGCAGCGGGTTCTTGAAATTCACACCCTGGCCCGGATAGAGGTGGAACCAGCGGTTTTTCTCGGTATCCCAGGCCACGCCCAGGGGTTGCAAGCGACCTTCGCCCACTTCGATCAGGTATTGCTGCAACGGCGCGATGCCGAAGGTATAGGCCACCTTGAAGTCGGCGTTCTTGCCATCGATACCCGGCGTGTTGACCCAGAAGCCGTCGTCCTTGCGCGAAAAAACGGTGGTTTCGTTTTCTGCTTTGAAGGTGACGTTATTGAAGTCGCCCAGCATCGTCTCGGCAGTGGCTGCCTGCATCGCCAATTGGTGATGGGAGCCTTTCCAGTCCTTGACCTGTTCGCTGTGGCAGCCTTGGCATTGTTGCTCATCGACCATCTTCGCCGGCGCCATCGCAACCGGTTGCGGTTTGGCCGGTTGAGCGACTGGGGCAGTGAAGGGCGCGGGTTTCAGCGGTGCCGGTGTGCTGCTCAATAGAAACCAGCCGATGCCGATGACCGCCAACAGTAATGCACCGATGGTCACGGGAAAAAGATAGCGGTTAATCAGGTTCGGTGGTGAATCAGGGGTGGGGTTTGTTGCTTTGTTTTTATGTTTCGGCATTGCGACTTCCGTAGTCCAGGTGCGATTGCCTTGAGGCGTGCGATCTAGCTGAGTGCAGCTTTGCCGGATGCCGGGCGTCTGTCAATTGACGGTTGCGAGGGAGTCCGCAGCGTTAGATGAAATGTGTGCTTTTTTTGAGTTTTTTATCGCGAAATGCCTTGACTCCAGTCGCCTTTGCACTAGGGTGTTCGCCCTTCAAAACAGGAGTTCAAGCATGAAGCTTGCGTTAATGATGAGCACGTTGTGCATCGCCACAATCGCGGTGACAGGGTGTGCGAGCAAGGTCGTCGAGCCTGAGCAGTATTCCGGTTTCCTCAAGGATTACAGCCAGCTCCAGGAAGCCAAGTCGCCGTCCGGCGCGACAGTGATGCGTTGGGTCGATCCTGCGCTGGATGTCAGCAAATTCACCAGTGTCTATGTCGAACCGACCCAGCTCTACCCGGCTCCCCAGCCTACGGTGAAAATCCCCCAGGCCACGCTGAGCGGGATCACCGGTTATTACGACCAGGCACTCAAGCGTGAACTGGCCAAGTCGCTGCCATTGGCCGCCGGTCCTGGCCCGGGTGTGATCGTGGTGCGTGCCGCCATTACCGCGGTCAGCAGCAAGACCGAAGGCTTGAAACCTTACGAAGTGATCCCGATTGCGTTGGTTGCCGCAGCCGTGAGCACCGCCAGCGGTATTCGTGATCAGGAAACAGACCTGGCCACCGAAGCGGCATTCATCGACGGCGCCAGCAATAAAGTCATCGCTCAGGTCGTGCGCAAGGGCACCGGCAAGTCGCTGGAAAACGACGCGCAGGTGATGAAGGTGGATGACGTCAAAGGCGTGATGGATGGCTGGGCGTCGGATTTGAATCAGTCGTATTTGAAGATCAAATCCAAGTGACGTGCTGAGGTTGATGGCTTCTTCGCGAGCAGGTTCACTCCCACACTGGATCTGTGTACGCCACAAATCCCCTGCAGGAGTGAGCCTGCTTGCGATGGCTACCTGAACGGCAGCGCCCATACCCTCGGGTCTTACATCCCATCGCCAACAAACCAGCGGTAATACGGGTTCCCGCCATCGCCCATCATCACTTCTCGAATATCCCTGGCCCAGGCATCCCGATCACCGTCATACGCGTGCAGACTCGCCCGATAGAACTGCATCAGGCGTTGCTGATGGGTGTTCATGCGTTCGATGAACCCATCGTCGGCATTTAGCAAGGGTATCGGTTGACGCAAGTCCAACAAGGCCGGCAGCACGCGGCTGATTTCCTTGGCGCGCACCCACGGAGCGTACTCGATCCTCGGCTGATCATCGGTCACCGGCAGCGCATCGTCGGCAAACCGTTCCAGCCCGGCGTGGTCGGTCACCCACGTGGCGAGCAATGCTGCGGCTGAACCGACGCCCACATCCTGCATCGTGCTGCGCACGGTTTCCTGCTGGAAGCGCTGGCTGATTTTCGCTGCGTCCAGCTCGATAGGCTCCAGGGAACCCACCAGTAACATCTCGTGGAACTCGCTGGTCCACAGCGTGGCGTAGGGGAAAACGTCGAGGAAGCTGCGCACCAGCGAGCGCGAATCGTCGATGTTCTGGGTCGGCAATGGCAGCCATTGCGCGACCAGGCCTTTCTTCTCCAGCCGGCTGGCGGCCAATTGGTAGAAATCGCGCGAATACAGATTCACCACGCCGGCGGCGGAGGGCGGTGGGGGTTCGAGGGTGATCAAGTCGTAGTTTTGTGGGCTGCGCAGCAATTCCTGGCGACCGTCACGCAAGCGGACATCCACCGTCGGGTCGGCGGCGGCATTGAAGTTGCCTTTGAACAAAGGCGCGGCTTTGACCACCGACGGCAGCAATTCGGCGACGACGCGATGTTCCAGGCCCGGATAGCGGGTCAGGGCGCCGGCGGTAATGCCGGTGCCGAAACCGATCACCAGCGCCGAGCGCGGTTCGCCGTTATGGATCAGCAGCGGCAGCAGCGCCTGAATCCGCATGTAACGCAGCGATGGCATGGCGTCGCCGGTGTTGGACACGCCCTGGATATACAGGCGCTGAAACGTCTTTTGACCCTTGCCCTGCGTGACCACGGCCACGGTGCCGCCGCGTCCTTCTTGATAAAATGCCAACGTACCGTTGCGGGCACCGGGCAGAAGGCTGGCCAGTTTGTCGACCGGAGTGAGCACCGCCACGACCACCGACAACAGGCCGAGGGCGACCACAGCCTGGCGTCGACCTTTCTTGACGTGATGCCCTTTACGCACCGCGAGGTAACCGATCCCGGCAGCGATAATCGCCAGCAGGCCCAAGGTGTGCACCAGTCCCAGCAGCGGGATCAGCAGGAACCCGCAGAGCATTACGCCGACAATCCCGCCCAGCGTGTTGAACGCAACAACGGCCCCGACATCCTTGCCGATGTGGTCATGGCCCACGCTCAAACGCAACGCCAGCGGAAACGCCGCGCCCAGCAACACGGTCGGAACGAACACGATGCTCAACGCCGCCACGGCGAACCGTGCGCTCATGCCCATCAACTCGCTGGCGCCCATGGCCAACACAGCAATTTCGGCCTGGGATTGCACATACACCAGCCAGCGCCCGAGAAAGGCCACTTCCAGCAACGCGATCAGGCCGGCGCCGGCAATCAGCAAGCCAAATACGCCCCAGGGATCGCGAATGCGATCCACCCGACGGGCCAGCAGTGCGCTGCCGAGGAACAAACCGGTGAGGTAGGTCGCCAGCACCACGGCAAACGCATAGGTACGGGTGCTCATGAATTGCACGATGGATTGCGACCAGACCACTTCATAGCCCAGCGCCACGCCGCCAGCGATGGAATACAGCCACAGCGCCAGGCGATCCGGGGCTTTTGCCACGCGGTGTTTGACCGGGACCTCCACCGGCGCCGGGCGATGGCGCTGAAACCACAGCGCCCCCGCGGCGGCCAACAGGTTCAGCATCGCAGCGGCCAAGGCACTGCCGCGCACGCCCAGGGTGGCGATCAACACGAAGGCCGCGAGGAGGGTGCCGGCAATCGCGCCCGCGGTGTTGGCGGCATACAGTTGGCCGCCAGCCTTGCCCAGGTGTTGCGGCTCACTGGCCAATGAACGAACCAGCACCGGTAGCGTGCCCCCCATCAACAGCGCAGGAATACCCACCAGCGCAAACGGCAAGACCCAGGCGGCCAGCCCCACGTGCTGTTCCAGCCAGGCGAATGGACTGGCCGCCAGGCTCATCGCAAAGGTCGCACCGACGCCCAGCACCGCCACCAACACTTCCAGCCCCGCATACAGCAACACCGGTTGCTGCAAGCGATCAGCCCAGCGCCCGAACAGCAATCCACCCAAGGCCAGCCCGGCAAAAAAAGCGCTGATGCCCGTGGTGATCGCATACACCTCGACGCCCACCACCAGCGACAACTGCTTGATCCACAGCACCTGGTACACCAGCGCAGCCGCACCCGAAACGAACAGCAGCAGGGCGGGAATCAACAGGGCCGGGGAGGCGACGATGTGCGGGGCTGGTAGGGCCGATGACTTGCTGGCGACACGTGAGGACATTGCGGGTTGCCTTGTGCAATTTCTGAAATTTCCAACGATAAACACAGCATCTGTAGCCGCTGCCGAAGGTTGTGTCCGGCTGCGAAGCAGTCGTCAACCAGACAGCCCGGTGTGTCAGATAGACCGAGGGGGCGAGAACTTCGTCCTCGAACGCAGCCTTCGGCAGCTGCTACAGGGTGATGTGTTCACTCAAAATAAGTCCGCCCGCCGGTGAAGGCGAGCGGCGGTCACGCGATCTTACTGCGCAGGCTGTGCAGCTTTCATTTTTTCAGCGATTTTTGCATCTACCGCAGCGCGGATCTGGTCAACACTGAAGCTGGCCGGTTTCTGGCTAGGTGGATACTCGATGAAGGTCTGCAGGAACTGCGCAGACTTGGTCACCGCTTGTGCGACCAGGTAAACGTTTTTGGTGGTCCAATCGTAATACTGATCGGAAACGATGTCGGCGCGTTCGTACGGGTCCATGCGCAGGTTGAAGATTTTCGGTACGCGCAGGCATACGAACGGTTCGCTCCAGACCTTGAAACCGCCCGGTGCGCGTTGCTCGCAGAACACGGCTTTCCAGTTGTCCCATCGCATCGATACCAGCACACCGTCGTCGTTGAAGTAGTAGAACTCCTTGCGCTCGCCTTTAGGCTGTTGGCCGGTCAGGTAAGGCAGTTGGTTGTAGCCGTCCAGGTGCACTTTGAAGCTGGCGCCACCGGAAACCGGCGCCCAGCCCTTCAGCAGTTTGTCTTTCACGCTGTTATCGCCCGCAGCGGCGAGCAGGGTAGGGAACCAGTCCATGCCCGAGAACATTTCGTTGGAGACTTCACCGGCCTTGATCTTGCCTGGCCAGCGCACAATTGCCGGTACCCGGTAAGCGCCTTCCCAGTTGGAGTTCTTCTCGTTACGGAACGGCGTGGTCGCCGCGTCCGGCCAGGAGAACTGGTTCGGGCCGTTGTCGGTGGTGTAGACGACGATGGTGTTGTCAGCGATTTTCAGGTCATCGAGGGTCTTCAGCAGTTTGCCGACGTCGCCGTCGTGCTCCAGCATGCCGTCCGCATACTCGTTGCCGGGCATGCCGCTCTGGCCCTTCATCGATTCGCGCACGTGGGTGAACAAGTGCATGCGGGTGGTGTTCATCCAGACGAAGAACGGTTTGTCGGCCTTGGCCTGTTTCTCGATGAACGCCTGGGCGGCGGCGGTGGTTTCGTCGTCAATGGTTTCCATGCGCTTGGCAGTGAGGGCGCCGGTGTCCTCGATCTTTCCGTCAGCGAAACTGTGGATCACGCCGCGCGGGGAGTTGGCCTTGACGAACTCAGGGTCGTCTTTGGGCCAGTACGGACGTTCAGGCTCTTCTTCGGCGTTGAGGTGGTACAGGTTACCGAAGAACTCGTCGAAACCGTGGTTGGTCGGCAGGTATTCATCCTTGTCGCCCAAGTGGTTCTTGCCGAACTGGCCCGTCGCGTAGCCTTGGGACTTGAGTGCCTGGGCGATGGTGATATCACGCTTTTGCAGACCGACCGAGGCACCTGGCGCGCCGACTTTCGACAACCCGGTACGCAGTGGCGTCTGACCGGTGATAAACGACGAGCGTCCTGCCGTGCAGCTGTTCTCCGCATAGTAGTCGGTGAACATCATGCCTTCCTTGGCAATCCGGTCGATGTTGGGAGTCTTGTACCCGACCACACCCATCGAATAGGCACTGATGTTGGTCTGGCCGATGTCATCGCCGAAGATCACGAGAATGTTGGGTTTTTCAGCGGCCCCGGCAGTTGCCGAAATCGCCATGACCGAGGCTGCCACCAGGGCGAGTTTCGGTAGCCACTTGTGTATGCGAGTCATCCGACTTGCTCCTTTGCTCACTACGTCGCTGATTGCGACAAACGTTTATTGCTGTCCTTCGTTACGCTTTTTTTACTGTTGTTGCTCGGGTGTGGCGGCGTCGTAGGGATAGATCCGGCGCCATTCGGCGGCCATGTCCACGACTGTCCAGTCACGTGTTTTTGCTTCGTCCAGGGCTTTGTCCAGCCGTCCGATGTCGGACTTTCGGTCGTAGGCCCATTCGCGTTTGGCGTCGGTGTGATGCACCAGCCCCATGAAGCGTTTGCCCGGTCCTGCGGCGGTCCATTGCAGCATCTGCAAGTCGCCGTCGGAGTTGCCGAAGGCGAGGATCGGCCGCTTGCCGATGACCGCATCGATGCTTTCCGGTTTGCCCGGGCCGTCATCGTTGTGGGCCAGTTTCGGCGTGCGCAGGATCGAGGCCTTGCCGTCCTTGTACTGGAAGGCTGTGACGAATGTGGTGCCGATCACCTGTTCCGGCGGGATGCCGTAAACCTTCTCGGCAAAGGCGCGCATGAAGCCGGTGTCACCACCGGAGACGATGTAGGTCTTGAAGTTCTGCTCGCGCAGGTAGTCGAGCATTTCCAGCATCGGCTGGAACACCATCTCGGTGTACAGCTTGCCGGTTTTCGGGTGTTTGGCCTGGCTCAGCCAGGTCTTGGCGTAGTCATCGAAGGCTTCGGTGGTCATCCCGGTGTGGGTCGCCCCGAAGATTTTCATGATACCGCCCATGCCGGAGGCGGCCAGCGCCTTGTGATCGTTTTCCAGCACGGCCTGGAACGGCTGGGTGGTTTTCCATTCCGGGTGTTGCGGCGCGGTGCGCTTGACCTCTTCGAGGGCAAACAGCAACTCGAAGTACATAGGCTGTTCGCTCCACAAGGTGCCGTCGTTGTCGAACACGGCAATGCGGTCTTCAGGTTTGACGAAGTCCTTGCTGCTTTGATCGGTGACCGCCTGGACGAACTCGATGATGTGTTTCTTTGATGGACCGTCGTTCCACGAGGGCAAGGGTTCGACTGCTTGAGCGAGCAATGGCAGGGCCAGTGCAAAGAGCAAAGTCAGCCCGAAGCGGTGGTAGATCGATCTCGGGTTCGTCATGGGGAATCCTTCTCGCGAACTGGGTTTAACGGCCGTAATGACGAGGCGGGCGACGCCTGCCGTTGTTCGGCCTGACTATGCAGCGTAGACAACGAATCCTTGAGTTGCCGCAACGCCTGATCTTCGGCAGGCGCACGGCCGTAGCAGGCGCGCAGCAGGTCTTGCAGTCGAGGATTGAGCGTGCTCAATGTCAGGCCCAGTCGGCTGCGCCTGAGCCACAGGTACAACGCACTCAACTGAGCCGGTTTGCCGTCGATTTGTGGCGGAATCTGCCGCCATGCGTAGTCGGCGGATTCCAGCCATGCCGCGTGCCGGGCTTGACGTCGGGCTTGGGCTGCCACGTACGCGCGATGCACGAAGGGGCGGGCGAACCCCCCGGCCAAAATCGCCACCAACAGCAACGTCAGGACCACCAGCCAGTGCCCGGAAAGGTGCACGCGACTTTGCTGGCCGAGTTTTTTCAGGTCATCAGCAATCGAGAAAACAGGTTTGTAAGCACTGTTGGCGGTGGCCTCGAAGCTCACCGCCGGAACTTGCGCGGTAAGGGTTTGCTGGCTGCTGGCGTCCCACCAGGTCAGTTCGATGGCCGGCAGGTTGTAACGGCCTTCGGTGTCGATGCGATAGGTCACAGTGTCAACGCGCTGGCCGCCGTTGAAGTTGCCTCGGCCATCATCCAGATTGCTGACCTGTGGGTTTTTCGGGTATCGGCTCAAGCCACTGACGTCGTCGAGCGCCGGTGCCGGCAGCGACATGGCCATGGCGTTGTCGGCCTGCAAGGTCAACTGACGGGTGATGCTGTCGCCCACTTTCAGCGGCGTCGCCGAGTTGATGACTTTCTGGGTGAAACGCAGGCCTTGCGCCACCAATACCGTCTCGCCGGGCTTGAACCCTGGAGGATGCGCTGCGGTGAAGTGCAGTGCCTGACTTCGCGCGCTCAACGGGGCGCTGGCCTGACCCGGCGTCGCCTGCACAGTCAGCGGCGGAATGTCGAAACCCTGGGCCAGATTCGGGGTGATCCGGTAGGTGTAGCGCATGCCGTTGAACGATTTGCCATCGAGCGTCTGATTGATGTGCTCGGCGTGGCCGTCTGGCGGCAAGACCAGTGCGCCTTGCAGCTTGAGGTCGGGCAGGGTGGGCGCGTCGGTGAACCAGCTGTCGGTGAGGACGTCGAGTTGCAGCTCCAGAATGCCGCCGACCATGACGGAGGTGGCGGGCTGCAGGTGGGTCTGGACGCGGAAGTCGGGTTCGGCGGCCAAGGCTGCGGTGGTGAACAGGCAGAGGAGCAGGGTGCTGATATTTGCATTCAATGATCTGGCGCCTTCGCGAGCAGGCTCGTTCCCACAGGGGATCTTCAGCGCACGCAAATCAACTGTGGGGGCGAGCCTGCTCGCGATGGCCGCGACTCGATTCATGGTTTAGCCCCCGCCTGATCCTGCAAGCTGAATTTCTGCTTGAGGAACTTCGCCGGCGACGTGCTCAAGTTCTGCAACCACAGTTCATCCGAAGCCGCCTGTTCCGTCTGCACTGGTTTGCTCTGGCCCTTGCCCGGCGCCTTGTCCATTTTGATTTCGTCTGGCTTGACCTCGGGCGCGTTCTGCTCGGCGCTGTCGGTGTCTTTCTGCAAGGCAATCGCCAAGGCCAGATTGGCCGTGGCCTCGGGGAATTGCGGCTGCAACTTCAGCGCCTGGGTGTACGCGGCAATCGCCTGATCAAATTTGAAGCGGCGCACGTAAATGTTGCCCAGGTAGAAATACGCCTGCGGTGTTTCCAGCCGGGCGAAACTGGCCAGTGCCAGATCGAAGTCCGCCGCGTTATAGGCGGCGATGCCTTTCCAGTACGGATCAACGAAGTGCGCTGCCGCCTGGGGGAAGTGTTCGTGCTCAAAGGCCCAGCGGCCTTGCTGATCAGGCGTGAAGAAGGCATCGGTCAGGGCGTTTGCTTCGGCGCTGGTCGGCTGCAAACCAAAGCCCAGAGCCAGCAATACACCGGCCATCCAGTTCAGGCTCCAACCCTTGCGCACGCTGAAAAACGCGAGCAGCAGCAACGGCCAACACAGCCAGTAACCGGCGTCTTTCCAATGCAGTTCACGCTGTTCGTCGCTGGCAGTCTGGAAATGCTGCTGGGCGTGCAGTTCCACCCAGTCCAGGTCGTCGTTGTTCAGCGTCAGGCTGCCCAGCGGCGCGTCCACCGCGGATGCCAGCTGCTTGAGCGCCGCCTGATCAAAGCTGCCAAGCACCGGGCGACCGTTGCTGTCTGTGCGCGGCTGGCCACTGGCGTCATGAATGATGCCGCCATCCTCGCTGCCGACCGCGAGGATCAGCACTTGCAGCGCGCTGTCGTCCAGTTGCTTGTCCAGCCCGGCCAGTGGCGAGGTGTCGGCGCCGTCGGTGATCAGCAGCAGCGTGCCCGGGGTTTTCTCGGCGGCCAGCAGGCGCTTGGCTTGCTCGATCACCGCGCCGACGTTTTTGCCTTGCTGGGCGATCAGGTCGGTGCTCAGGGCCTGAATGAACGTCTTCAGCAACGCCGGATCATCCGTGGGCGGCAACACCAGGTGCGCGCTGCCGGCGTAGGCGATCAACGCGTTGCGCGCACCGGCACGGCGCTGGATCAGGTCGTGCAGTTTGTGCTTGGCCGCTTCCAGTCGACTCGGCGGTACATCGCTGGCGTCCATCGACGGCGACAGGTCGATGGCGATGATCAGCGGCGCACGGTTTTCCAGGAAGTCCGGACGATCCTGCTCCCAGGTCGGGCCGGCGGCCGCGACAGCGCCGAGGATCAATACGGCGCAGACCAGATGCACCGGGCGCAAGCGATGTTGATCCTGTGGGGTGATCAGCAGGTGCGGCAGCAAGTGCTCGGCAATGTTGCTGCGCAAGCGTCGTTGCAAGTCACGGCTGCGGCGCCAGAGCATCGGCAGCAAGGCGGCGAATGGCGCGAGCAGCAGCCAGAGCGGGCGCAGGAAATGGAAGTCGTTGAGGTTGATCTCCATTTCAAGCCTCCTGCCGTTGACGCGCGAGTGTCAGGTGCGGGCGGAGCAGGGCGCCCAGGTGATACAACGCCAGCAACCCGATGGCGGCGCCGAGGGGCCACCAGAACAGGTCCTTTTTCGGCTGATGGCTGAGGGTTTTCACCTGGTGCGGGGTCAGCTTGTCGAGGGTGCTGTAGACCTGATCCAGTCCGGTGCGGTCTTCGGCGCGGAAGAACTGGCCACCGGTGGCCTTGGCGATCTGTAGCAAGCCTTGCAGGTTGACCTTGGCTTCGCCTTCGGCAGTCGGGTCGCCAATGCCAATGGTGTGAATCACTACGCCCTTGGCGGCGGCCATTTCTGCGGCGTGGTCCGGGGTAATGGCGCTGCTGGTGTCGTTGCCGTCGGTGAGCAGGATCATCACTTTCTCTTGCTCGTGGGCCTGGTCGAGCAGTTTCAGACTCAGGCCAATCGCATCGCCGATGGCGGTGTTGGGGCCGGCCATGCCGATACCTGTGTCGTCCAGCAACAGCGAGAGGCTGGCGTGGTCCAGGGTCAACGGTGCTTGCGGATAGGCGCCACTGCCGAACACGATCAGCCCCAGGCGATCGTCTTTACGCTTGTCGATGAAGCCCTGCACCACTTCCTTGACGGCCGCCAGGCGATTGATTTTTTGGCCGTTGGCGTCGGTGAAATCGGTGGTTTCCATCGACTGGGAGATGTCGATTGCGAGCATCAGGTCGCGCACCGGTTGCTGACGTTCGATGGGCTGTTCGACGAACACCGGACGCGCGGCAGCCAGCAGCACCAGCGTCCAGACCAACAGGTTCAAGGCGAGCTGCCAGCGATTATTGCGCGTGCCGGCCTGACTCGGCGCCTGACCGACCGCGCGGCTCATGGCGCCGAAAAACGGCACACGCACGGCGCTGCGGGCCTCACGGTAATCAGGCAGGAAGCGGTAGCCGAACCACGGCAACGGCAGCAGAATCAGCAGCCACGGGTAATCAAGCTGCCACATGATGACACTCCACCCAGCGTTTGCAGGTGTTAAACAGGTGCTCGCGTTGGTCGCTTGGCATTGCGAGCAGGGTTGAGTCGGGGGCATAGGCCAACTGCGCCAGTTGCTGGCTGAAGTCGGCGGGTAGTGGCTGTGCACTGTGCAGCACCAAAAATGCCTGCCAGTCCTCGCCCCCAAGCGCTCCCACAGGTTTTGCATTCCAAGGGGAGGGCATGGAGAGGGCCACCCGTTTTAGCAGTTCGGGGAGTTCGCGTAATGCTTTGAGCTGATCGTCGCTGGTCTGCAATCCAGCGAGGCGCACCAGCGCTTCGCGCCGATACCGGTCCCGCTGCCACTGCCAATACCGCCGTGCACCGACCAGCAGAACTGCCACCACCAGCACACCAAGCAACGCCCACCAACCCCACGTCTGCGGCGCATAGCTGACCGGCGCCGGCAGGGCAATTTCCTTCAGTTGGTCGACGCTCGGAATATTCGGATTCATCGCCGACCTCGGCCCAGTTCAACCCGCAACTGTTCCTGCGCATCAGTCGCCGTGCTGAACATCATCAATGGCACCTGGCTGCGCCGCAGCAACGTCGCGACATCCTTGAGCCGCCCACTGAGGAAATCCCCCAGCGGCTGATGCACGCTGCGCTGCTCGACCGCCAATTCCACCTGTAACTGCCCTTGAGTGATCAGCAAGCGTCCGTTCTTCGGCAGGTTCAGCGCCAAGGGGTCATAGACTTGCATGGCAATCACATCGTTGTGCGCCGCCAATTGGCGCATCAGTTGCAGCGTGCGCTCACCGGCGCCGGCAAAATCACTGATGATGCAAATCAAATGATCGTGCCCGGCCACTGCCAGGCAATGCTGCAACACCTTGTCCAGTTGGTCTTCGCCTTCGGCGTCAGGGTTGGCGGCGTTCAGTTTCTGGTTCTGCTCGGCAATACGGCTGCAAAACGCTTCGATCCGTTTGCGGCTGCGCAACGGGGCGATGCTGTCGATGCGCTGATCGTTAAAAACCAGACCGCCGACCCGATCACCAGCGTTGAACGTCATCCATGCCGCCAGTGCGCCCAGTTCGGCGGCAATGGCCGATTTGAAACTGCGTTGCGAACCGAAGAACATCGACATGCGCTGGTCCACCAGAATCAGCGCCGGGCGATCACGCTCTTCGGTAAAGGTGCGCACCACCGGTTTGCCGGTGCGCAGCGAGGCGCGCCAGTCGAGGTGGCGCAGGTCGTCCCCCGGCTGGTAGCGGCGCAGTTCATCGAAATTCAACCCACGGCCGCGCAGACGCGAAGCATGGTTGCCGGCGAGGATGCTGCCTTGGGGCTGCCGCGCCAGAAAACTCAAGTCACGGGCCTTGAACTCCAGCGCCATCAAGTGCGCGAGAGAGACATAGACCAGACCGTCGGTGCTGTTCATGTTCTACCTCAGGCCGGAATCGCAACCATGTCGAGCAAACGATCAAGCACCTGATCCGCCGTCACGCCATCAGCCACCGCGTCGTAACTCAGTTGCAAACGATGACGCAGCACCGGATGGACCACGGCGCGCACGTTATCCGGCGAAACGAAATCCTGCCCCTGCAACCAGGCATCGGCGCGGGCGCAGCGGTCCAGGCCGATGCCTCCGCGCGGGCTGGCGCCAATGGCGATCCAGCGCCCCAGATCAGCGTCGTAATCGGCGGGATGACGGGTGGCGTTGATCAGGTCGATCAGGTAGCGGTCGATGGCCGGGGATACGTGAACCGCACTGACTTCACGGCGCGCGGCGAAGATCACCTCTTGCGACAGTGAGAAGCCCTGGACCGGCGCCGTTTTGGCACCCAGTGCAAACTCCTCCTCACGCAGCAGGCGCAGCACCTGGCTCTCGTTTTCCGCACTCGGGTAGTCGAGCAGGACTTTCATCAGGAACCGGTCCATCTGCGCTTCGGGCAGGGGATAGGTGCCTTCCTGTTCAATCGGGTTCTGCGTGGCGACCACGATAAACAGCTCCGGCAACACATGGCTGTTGCCGGCCACGGTAATTTGCCGCTCTTCCATGGCTTCCAGCAACGCCGCCTGGACCTTGGCCGGGGCACGGTTGATTTCGTCCGCCAGGATCAGGTTGCCGAACAACGGACCGGGCTGGAACTGGATCTCGTTCTTGCCGTCGACCTGGTGCAAGACTTCGGCGCCGGTGATGTCCGACGGCAGCAGGTCCGGGGTGAACTGGATGCGGCTCATTTTCGCGTCCAGGTGCTTGGCCAGCGCCTTGACCGTGCGAGTCTTGGCCAATCCCGGCAAGCTTTCCAGCAGCAAATGCCCGTTGGCCAGCAGCCCCAGCAGAATCTGACGGATCACCTGATCCTGCCCCAGCACGCTTTCGGCGATGCTGGCTTGCAGGGCGTTTAGGTCATTGAGTGCAGTCATGGCGGATCCTTGATTCAAAACATGAACGTTGGAATGACGGGAATGAACGACAACCGGAAATTCCAGCGGCTGCTGATCAGGTCGTCCGGGTGAATCGCCGAGTATTGAATCTCTCCGGAAATCCGCACCGGCATCTTGCCGAAATTGAAGATTCGCCCGGCGCCGAGGCCGATCGGGAAGGTGACCTTGTTGCCGCCTTCGGCCTTCCAGTTGACGGTGACGTTGGGCGTCATGCCGATCCGCCATTGCTCGGGGCCGGGGATGGCGCGCTGGATGAAATACTGAACGTTGGTCAGGCTAACGTCTTTGCGATTGCTGTCGCCGCCGACCGACCACCAGTGCTGCGGGAACAGTGCGAGGGTCCAGTCTTCGCCCAGGTACGCCGCGACAAATGCCGGGCCCAGGGAATATTTGCCGGTGCCGAGCACGTCTTCTTCGGCGGTCGGGAACATCGCGGTTGGGCCGAAGCCCCAGACCATCTTGCCGCCGCCCGCCATGCGCACCGGTTCCTTGGGCGAAAACACGCCGACGTAAGCGATGTCACCGAAGCCGCTGGTACGGTCAAACGGATCGTGTACCACTGAGGCGAAATCGGCTCGGTCGCTCAAGATATCGGTGGGCCCCATGCCGATCAGGTTGCCGGCCTTGCGGTTGACCGGGGCGCTGACGTAGCTGATGGGCAAGCGGTTGATCAGGTTCCAGTCTTCGCCGATGGAGATCGGGAAGGTCGGCATGAAGCTGTATTTGGCCAGCATCCGCGTGCCATTGCTGTTCGGACCTTTGAGCGCGGTGTAGTCGACCTGATTAAACAGCAGCACCAGGTTGCCCACCGGGTTGTCCATCAGCTTGGCGATCTGCTCGGTGGAGGGATCGCATCCGGCCGCCACGACCTTTTTCAGGTCAATTTCGAAGTCCTGTTGCAGTCGCTGGCAGGTCTCGGGATCACCTTTGGCAACGGGTCGCGCGGGTGTGCTGCCGATAGCGGGCAAGTCGCTGCTGGCGCAGGCGAAGCCGCTGAATAGCATGGTGCATAAAGTGAGTCTGGAACCGGTGGCCATCCCTGGTCACTCCCTAGAAAAATGCCAATGTCAGGTTGACGCTGACGCCGTTGCCTTCAGGCCGGTTCTTGGTATCGAACTCTGGCACCCAACGGGCGCTGACGCTGGCCTGGGCATCGTTGAACTTGCCGGCCCAGCCAACGGTCGGGCCTGCACCCACCGAACGACCGCGAAAACCACCGAGTGCGTCGGCGGTATCCCCTTTGTCGTCGGTGAATTGCTGCACGTAACCGGCCACAAGGCCAGCGTTCCAGCCATTGCCGAAGCCATGCGTCCACATCGCATCGAGGGAGAAAATATTGCCGTTACGGTAATCCGTGGCGTGGTTCTCGGTGTAGAACTCCAGCCCGCTCGACAGGGTGAATTCGCCCCCTTTACCGTCAAGGTGCGTGAACGCTACGGTTGGCATGAAGGTGTAGGTATTTTGGCCGGGGTTGGCCAAGCGATTATCGTTATAGGCGCCGGTAGGGACGTAGATCGGTAAGGACAACGAGAAGTGGTTGACCTCGTCGATGTGATAACCGGCGGCAATCGGCGTGATCAGCATGTCGGCAAACTGTGTGCCGGTGTCTTCGCTACCCAGTGTCCGGCCTCGTGGACCCGTGATGGAAATGTTGACGTCGGTGTACTGCACCGGCACGCCTATGGCTGAGGCATAGTTCCAGCTGCCTTTGCCGGTGTCCCAAATGTGCGTGAAGTTGGCCATGGTGTAGGAGACTTTCATGTCCAGACCCGCGCCGATCTCGCCGACAATCGGCACTCCCTTGCTGCCCTTGAGGGTGCCGTCGTACCAAATGCTGGTGATGGACGTTACCCAGCCGGCTTCCGGCGGCACGATACCCGCGTTGGAAAATACCTGTTGCCCGGTAATCGGCCGCCCGACACCGCCCTCGGCCGCCAGCGTCAACGGGCTTGCCCCGATGACACACAGCGCCAATAAAGGACGTACTACAAAAGGCCTGACCATGACTGACTCCGCTTACTGTTCTTATTGTGAATTGACCGGCGTCAACAATGGCATCTGCCACTGGCCGCTGGTGACTTCCGGTTTTGGCAGGTACAACCGCAAGACCCCGTAGAACGGGCCTTTCGGTGCTGGCAGCCAGTTGTTCTGGAATTCTTTGGCCGGGGCCTTGTTCTGCACGTACAGGGTCAGGCCACCATCGGCGTCGAGCTTCAGGTCAGGCAGCATCCGCGAGTTGATCAGGTAGCGATTCAACGGGTTGGCCACCAGCAGTTTGTTCTTGCCGTCGTACATCGTCAGCGACCAGAACGCATCGGCCGGGGGCAGGGCGCCCTTGTCGAAATGCAGGGTGTAATCGTGTTTTGAGGCGTCGACCGGCTGACCGTCCTTGTCGACGAAGTAGCCGATGTAATTCGCTTCTTCGGCAGAATTGCCGAAAATCCCCATGTTGGCACCGGCGTAGCGGTACAGGTAGTTGCCGTTAAGGTGATCACGGGTGCCGAAGACGTCGCCGCTGGTGATCTGGTGAGTGTCGACCTTGTCCTTCTTGAACTGGGCGAACTCGGCCTTGGCGTCGCTGATGCCGTCTTCCAGTGCCTGGCGCTGTTCAACGCTGAGGTCATGCAGCTTGAACGGCTTGCCGGCTTCGATGCCGATCTTGGCAAAACGCGCGAGCAGGTCTTTTTCCGCGTCCTGCGCCGGGGCGAACGACAGCATAAAGTTCAGGTAGCGGAACAGGTCCGGGGTGTCGCTCATGGTCGGCAGCGGTTTTGGCCAGTCGATCTTCGGCGCTGCCGGCGGTGCCTTCTGTTTGACGTAGTGGCTCAGGGTTTCGACCTTGTAGCCTTTCTGGATCTGCTTGACCTTGGCCAGGTCCTTTTCATCGAACAACTGCGTGCGATACAGCGCGTAGGCGATGTTGCTTTCACTGCGCAGCAAACGGTCCATTTCCACCGGTTGCTGACCTTGCCAGTTCGGGCCGGCGATCATGAAATGGCCACCGTTGTTGCCCGTGCTGCGAGTGCCCAGGTACGCAAAGTTCTGCGTATACGCATCAATCAACTGCACCGAGTAATAACGATGCTCTTCGATGGGCGGCAGGGTCAGCACGATCGGCTCGGTACGCAGGTCCATCCACACGAAAGAGTAGGGCGTGTCGGCGTTGGGCGTAACGAACGCGGTGTCCTTGGCGGTGAACGCTTTGGCAGTGTTGCCGATCTGGTTCAGCGGCGCCTTGAAGTTCGGGCTCTTCCTGTCGATGGCCTGGGTGTAGAGGGTCTTGTACATCTCCACCACCGGGAAGCCGTACAGATAGGCTTCCTTGGCGATGCCCCGGGCTTCTTCAGGTGTGGCGGTGAAGTCGGCCCAGGCGCTGGTGCTCAGGGAGAGTGCGAGTGCGGTGAGCAAAAAACGGTTATTCATAAAGCGTCCTTATTGACCTTTTGGGCGTCATTCCACAGCCGTGATGTCGTCGAGCTTCCAGCTTTTATCGAAGTAAGCTTCGGTCGGCGCGTACAGACGGAAATAGCTGAACCAGTGTTTGCCCGGTACGGTTTGCACCCAGTTGTTCTCGAAGCCTTTGGGCGCGGTCGGACCGAAGTACAAATCCACGGAACCATCTTCATTCTTTTTCAGGTCCTGACGGGACGACAGGTCGGCCTTGCGCTGCGGGTTATCGATCAGGCAGCGGCTGTCGGTGTCGTACACCGTCATCGACCAGAACTGCTTGGCCGGCGGATTGGCGCCGACGTGCAGGCGATAATTCTTACTGCCGTCGAGCCAGTTGCCCTTGCTGTCGGTGTAGGCGCCCAGATAGGTCTGACCGAGGCCCGGGGTCTTGGAGACCATGCCCTTGGTGTTGGTGACTGCTTCGTAGAACCAGGCGCTGCGCTCCCACAACTGGTCGTAATAGGCCACTCGCTGCGACGGTTCGGCGATATTCAGCACGGTATCCCACTGACGATCCGGCCAGAACTGCGCACCGGGGAAACGCTTGGCGAAGGTGTTGGCTTTGGCGATCAATTCGCCGACCTGGGCGCCTTGTTCCAGAGCCTTGCGCTGGTTGTCGTCAGGGTTGAAGGGCTTGTCTTTCTCGATGCCGAGGCTGGCGAGCATGGCCATGTAGAAACGGTCACGTTCGTTGACTGGTTCTTTCTGGATGATCTGGTGCAAGCGCTCCCAGTACGCCATCCCGCGCGGTTGGGTGCCGGACCAGGCTTTGCCCCCAGGGCTGAGCAGTTTGGTTTTACTCGGTTCGTTGCGCTGGGCGTACGGGTACATCTTGAAGTGTTCGACCAGCGCCTTGCCTTTGGCCGGATCCGGATCAAGAACCCGGAAGCCGACCAGCACGTTCATCGTTTCCGATTTGGCCAGGTAGTACTTGCCCGCGTCGGCCGGTGGCTCGGCACCCGGTGGCAGGACCAGGTACTTGCCGCCCTTGCCTTTGTCCGGCCCGGTCTGGCCCATGTCGATGATCGCCCGTTGCCAGAAATCACCGACGCCACCTGCGGTTGGGCCGGCCGGCAGTTCGATCACCAGCGGGCCGGTTTCATTCAGGTCGACAAAGCCGAGGATGTAAGGGGTGGTGGCGTTGGCGGTGATGACGCCCAGTTTGTCTTCGTAGCTGTTGAGCACCATCAGGTCGCCACTGCGGGCACCGAGTTTGTCGCGGAACTCTTCCTGCCATTGGGCGTAGGACACCAACGGCAGCGCCCAAAGGTAAGTTTGGGTGGCCTGCTGGAAATCCAGCTCGGCATAGAGCTGGGCGATCGATTGATGTGCTGGCAATTCGCCCTCCATCGCGATTTTGCCGATCCGCGTATCAAAATCCTGGGCGCCAACGCCACAACTGACGAACATGGTCATCAGGCTGAAACCGGCCGCGCGAATTGCACTGTGCATAAATTCTCCTTATTTACCGAACGTGACGTTAATCCCGGCGAACAATGTGAACTGAGGCAAGCCATCGCCTTTGCGTTCAACCGTCCACTGCGGCTCGATGAAGGCGTTAAGAATATTAGTCCCGGATTTCCACACTTTGCCGCCACCCAAACCGAGTGGGATGTAATGGGTGGTGTTTTTCAGATCGAATGTCCAGGTACCGGTGGAACGCAGGTACCAGCCCTTTTCCAGGTTGTGCATGAGGAAGGGCTGCAGCGTTGCGGTTTCGACATGGGCGCGGTCATGGTCGCCGGCGAATGAACTCTGGTACTGCACCAATGCGCCCAGCAGGCCACGAGGGGAGGAGTCGATGGCCACGGCCGCAAAGCCTGCCTGCCACTTGCCGGTGCCCAATTCGTCCTGTTCCGCGGTAGGCGCAGTGATTTGCGGGCCGATGCCCAGCTGCACGCCGTCGGTCTTGAGAATGAAAATGTCGAACAGGTTCAGGTCGCCGATACCGGTGCTGTAGCCGCTGTGCGGGTCGGGGCGAGTGCTGATGGGAAGGGTGGCGCGTAACAGTTGCGGCACACCGATAAAGTCGTTCGACGCCATCGGCAAGGTGCCGCGCAGCAAGACATCGTTGGTGTGGGCGTCGGTGTCGTAGAGCTTGGGGGTGTAATAATCCTGAAGGTTGGCGCCAGGGGCCAGACTCAGCGGGTTGTTACTTTTGTTGGCCACGTCGGCGTTATCGGCGAATGCACAAACGACAGGCGCAAACCATGCCGCCATCACCAACAAAGCGTTCTTTTCCATATTGACTAACATGATTCCCCGGATCCCTGGTGGCTCAATAGGCGACTCGGCACTTTCCGGCCGATGTTGCGTAATCTCTTTCCGATCAAGCTTGTAGGAAAGCTCTGAAGCTACCAGCTAACCACGACTTGGCCAATCGAGGAAGTTAATTCTTTCAAGATGTGTGCAAATTCTCGTTATTTCGGTGTACTAAAAAGTTAATAAAAATCATGGGGTTACGTGCAAAACCTGTTCGGCAGTCGAGACGGTAACCCCGTGGGAGCAGGCTCACTCCTGCATTGAGTGATGCTCAGCGTTTTTTCGCCTCTGCGCGAATCCGTTCTTCCTGCTCGCGCAATTCCGGGGTGAACTCGGCACCAAAATCCTCGGCCTCGAATACCTGACGAATCTCGATCTCTGCGTCGGTGCCAGGCATCGGGTTCGGGCACCGCTTGACCCAGTCGATAGCCTCTTGTTTCGACTTCACCTGCCAGATCCAGTAGCCGGCAATCAGCTCTTTGGTTTCGGCGAACGGGCCGTCGATGACGGTGCGTTTGCCACCCGAAAAGCGCACCCGTGCGCCTTTGCTGCTGGGGTGCAGGCCTTCGCCTTCGATCATGATGCCGGCCTTGACCAGTTCTTCGTTGTAGTTGCCCATGGCGGTCAGCAGTTCTTCGGTGGGCATCACGCCGGCTTCGGAATCCTGGCTGGCTTTGATGATGATCATGAATCGCATGGTGTTATCTCCGGTGGAGGTGGGGGATTCACTACATGGTCGAATGGCGGCAGTGCAATTCGACAGGTCAATGATAAATTTCAGGCAACGCACTACCTGTGGCAACGAAGTGTTGATTGAAGGTTGGCCACAACACTTCACGATTTGTATCAGGCCATAGGTCGCCAGCCCATTTCGTGGTTAACTTTGGCCTTTCCGAGATTCTTTACCACAACGTTCAGAAGGACTCCGTTCATGGCTCAAGTCACTCTCAAAGGCAACCCGGTTCAAGTCAACGGCCAACTGCCCCAAGCCGGTTCCAAGGCACCAGCCTTTTCCCTGGTTGCCGGCAATCTGTCCGACGTGACCCTGGCGAGCTTCGCCGGCAAGCGCAAAGTGCTGAACATCTTCCCAAGCGTCGACACCCCGACCTGCGCGACTTCGGTTCGCAAGTTCAACGCCCAGGCCAACGATGTCGCCAATACCGTTGTTCTGTGCATCTCCGCTGACCTGCCGTTCGCCCAGGCCCGCTTCTGCGGCGCCGAAGGCCTGGAAAACGTACAGAACCTGTCGACCCTGCGCGGTGCCGAGTTCATCGAGAACTACGGTGTTGCCATCGCAGACGGCCCGCTCAAAGGCCTGACCGCCCGTGCGGTCGTGGTTCTGGATGAGAACGACAACGTGCTTCACAGCGAGTTGGTCAAGGAAATCGCTGAAGAACCGAACTACGAAGCAGCACTTTCCGTTCTGAAGTAAGCGGCGTCATTACAATTGTTAACGGCCTGGCCCTGTCCAGGCCGTTTTCATTTGTGCTTCAGTGCCTTAGACAAATCTCCTGTTACGTAAGCCGAAGGTAAATTGCCGGTAAAGCCGCTTTGCTTAATAGCTGCCAGTGCTTATCGTTCAGCCTCATGTAAAAGAAGCCCACGCGCCCAATGGTTGATTATTCAATGCAATCCTCCGCTTCCCGTAGTCCTCGTCGCTGGCTGTTCGGCCTGCTTGTCCTGTTGGTCATTGCTGGCGTGTGCTGGAAATTCTGGCCCACCGGTGCTGCACAAAAGGAGGGCGCAGGGCAGAAAGCCGTGGCCGGTCATACCGGCAGGTCCGGAGGGATGCGTCCAGGGTTCGGCGGGGCGACTGGCCCGGTGCCCGTGCGCGTGGCGCCTGCGGTCAAGGGTGACTTCCCGCTGTATTACAAGGCGCTGGGCACCGTGACTGCGCTGAACACCATCAACGTGCGCAGCCGTGTGGGCGGCGAGTTGACCAAGGTGGCGTTCGAGGAAGGGCAAATGGTCAAGGCTGGCGATCTGCTCGCTGAAATTGACCCCCGTCCGTACCAGAACGCCTTGCTCCAGGCCGAAGGCACGTTGCTGCAGAACCAGGCGCAACTGAAAAACGCCCAGGTCGATGTCGAGCGATATCGCGGGCTGTTCAAGGAAGACAGTATCGCCAAGCAGACCCTGGACACTGCCGAAGCTTTGGTCGGTCAGTACCTGGGCACCGTCAAGACCAATCAGGCGGCGGTCAACGACGCCAAGCTCAATCTCGAATTCACCAGGATCCGCGCGCCGATTACCGGGCGTGTCGGTTTGCGTCAGCTTGATGTTGGCAACCTGGTCGCCGCCAACGACACCACGGCGCTGGCGATCATCACCCAGACCCAACCGATCAGCGTCGCCTTCACCCTGCCGGAAAACAGCCTTGACGTGGTATTGGCCCGCTATCGCACCGGCGCCAAGCTGCCCGCCGAAGCCTGGGACCGCAGCGACACCAAACTGCAGGCCACCGGTGTCTTGCAGAGCCTGGACAACCAGATCGACACCACCACAGGCACCCTGAAATTCAAGGCGCGCTACGAGAACCGCGATCAGACCCTGTTCCCTAATCAGTTCGTCAACGTCCACTTGCTGGCCGACACCCTCAAGGGGGTGGTGCTCGCACCGTCGGCGGCGATTCAGTTCGGTACCAATGGCACCTTCGCCTATGCGCTGGACGGCGACAAGAAAGTCACGATCCGTCAGTTGAAAGTCGGCGCCAGCGATGGCACGAACACGGTGATCACCGAAGGCCTGGCGCCGGGGGATCGTGTGGTCCTGGAAGGCACCGATCGCTTGAAGGAAGGCAGCGAAGTCGAAGTGGTCAATAGCCCCGAGGACGTGCCTGCTACCCCGACCGGTCACCTGCAAGGCAAATCGGCGGCGGACGCCAATGAGCCGGCCGCTGCCGACAAGGCGAAAAAGGGCGGCGCATGAACATCTCGCGGCTGTTCATCCTTCGTCCGGTCGCCACGACCCTGAGCATGCTGGCTATTGTACTGGCCGGTTTGATTGCCTATCGGTTGCTGCCGGTGTCGGCATTGCCCCAGGTCGATTACCCGACGATCCGCGTGATGACGCTTTATCCCGGCGCCAGCCCGGATGTCATGACCAGCGCAGTCACTGCGCCACTGGAGCGTCAGTTCGGGCAAATGCCCGGCCTGACCCAGATGGCGTCGACCAGTTCGGGCGGCGCCTCGGTGCTGACCTTGCGGTTCAGCCTCGACATCAACATGGATGTTGCCGAACAGCAGGTGCAAGCCGCGATCAACGCCGCGACCAATTTGCTGCCCAAGGACCTGCCGGCACCGCCGGTGTACAACAAGGTCAACCCGGCGGACACCCCGGTGCTGACCCTGGCCATTACGTCCAAAACCATGTTGTTGCCCAAGCTCAATGACCTGGTCGACACGCGTATGGCGCAGAAAATCGCCCAGATCAGCGGTGTCGGCATGGTCAGCATCGCTGGCGGCCAGCGTCAGGCGGTGCGGATCAAGGTCAACCCCGAGGCCCTCGCGGCCAACGGTCTGAACCTGTCGGACGTACGTACGCTGATCGGCGCTTCCAACGTCAACCAGCCCAAGGGCAACTTCGACGGCCCGACCCGGGTGTCGATGCTCGATGCCAACGATCAACTGACGTCGCCCAAGGACTACGCCAACCTGATCCTGGCTTATGCGAACGGCGCGCCGTTGCGGCTCAAGGACGTGGCAGAAATCGTCGACGGCGCGGAAAACGAACGCCTGGCGGCATGGGCCAATGAAAACCAGGCTGTACTGCTGAACATTCAGCGCCAGCCGGGTGCCAACGTGATCGAGGTGGTCGACCGGATCAAGGCGTTACTGCCGAGCATCACTGACAACCTGCCGGCCGGTCTCGACGTCACGGTACTGACCGACCGCACCCAGACCATTCGTGCCTCGGTCAAAGACGTGCAGCACGAGTTGCTGATCGCCATTGCCTTGGTGGTGATGGTGACCTTCCTGTTTCTGCGCCGTGCCAGTGCGACGATCATTCCATCAATTGCCGTGCCGTTGTCGTTGATCGGTACGTTCGGCGTGATGTACCTCGCCGGGTTTTCGGTAAATAACCTCACCCTGATGGCCCTGACCATTGCCACCGGTTTTGTGGTGGACGATGCGATCGTCATGCTGGAGAACATTTCCAGGTTTATAGAAGAAGGGGACAGCCCCCTGAATGCCGCGCTCAAGGGCGCGAAGCAGATCGGCTTCACCCTGATTTCCCTGACCCTGTCGCTGATCGCGGTATTGATTCCGCTGCTGTTCATGGCCGACGTGGTAGGGCGCTTGTTCCGCGAGTTTGCGATCACACTGGCGGTAGCGATCCTGATTTCGCTGGTCGTGTCCCTGACCCTGACGCCGATGATGTGTGCGCGTTTGCTTAAGCGTGAACCGAAGGAAGAAGAGCAGGGGCGTTTCTACCGGGCCAGCGGCGCGGCGATTGACTGGATGATCGCGGCCTACGGGCGCAAATTGCAGTGGGTGCTCAAGCACCAGCCGCTGACATTGCTGGTGGCCATCGGCACGCTGGCGTTGACCGTGTTCCTCTACATGGTGGTGCCCAAGGGCTTCTTCCCGGTGCAGGACACCGGGGTGATCCAGGGCATTTCCGAGGCGCCGCAGTCCATTTCCTTCGCGGCGATGAGCGAACGTCAACAGGAACTGGCAAAGGTAGTCCTCGCCGATCCAGCGGTGGAAAGCCTGTCGTCCTACATCGGTGTCGACGGTGACAACTCGACGCTGAACAGCGGGCGCCTGCTTATCAATCTCAAGTCTCATGGCAACCGTGATCTGAGTGCCACCCAGGTGATTGCCCGCCTGCAACCGGAGCTGGACAAGCTGGTCGGCATCCGCCTGTTCATGCAGCCGGTGCAGGACCTGACCATCGAAGACCGTGTCAGCCGCACGCAATACCAGTTCAGCATGTCGTCCCCGGATTCGGAATTGCTCTCCCTGTGGAGCGGCCGTCTGGTCGATGCGTTGTCCCATCGGCCAGAATTGACCGATGTTGCCAGCGATTTGCAGGACAAGGGCCTGCAGGTCTATCTGGTGATTGACCGCGATGCCGCTTCACGGGTCGGGGTCTCGGTGTCGAACATTACCGATGCACTCTACGATGCTTTCGGTCAACGGCAGATTTCGACGATCTACACCCAGGCCAGCCAGTACCGCGTGGTTCTGCAATCGCAGTCCGGTGAGAAGATCGGTCCGGATGCGCTGAATCAGATTCACGTGAAAACCACGGACGGCGGGCAGGTTCGCCTGTCCAGCCTGGCGCATATCGAAGAGCGCCAGGCGCAACTGGCAATCACCCACATCGGCCAGTTCCCGGCGGTGATGATGTCGTTCAATCTGGCGCCGGGGGTGGCGCTGGGGCATGCGGTCGAGATCATTGATCAAGTGCAGAAAGACATCGGCATGCCGATTGGCGTGCAGACCCAGTTCCAGGGCGCGGCCGAGGCGTTCCAGGCGTCGCTGTCGAGCACCTTGCTGCTGATTCTGGCGGCGGTGGTGACCATGTACATCGTGCTCGGTGTGCTGTACGAGAGCTATATCCACCCGATCACCATTCTCTCAACCTTGCCGTCTGCGGCGGTCGGGGCCTTGCTGGCATTGATCCTGAGCGGCAATGACCTGGGCATGATCGCGATCATCGGCATTATTTTGCTGATCGGTATCGTGAAAAAGAACGCGATCATGATGATCGACTTCGCCCTCGATGCAGAGCGGAATCAGGGCATGGACCCGGAAACCGCGATCTATCAAGCCGCGTTGCTGCGCTTCCGGCCGATTCTGATGACCACGCTGGCGGCGTTGTTTGGTGCGGTGCCGCTGATGCTGGCCACCGGTTCCGGCGCGGAATTGCGTCAACCGCTGGGCTTGGTGATGGTCGGTGGGTTGCTGGTCAGCCAGGTACTGACCTTGTTCACCACGCCTGTCATCTATTTGTACTTCGACCGTCTCGGTCGGCGCTGGGGCCACAAGGCTGATACCGTGGAAGCGGTAGAGCAGCCATGAACCTCTCCGGACCGTTCATCAAGCGCCCGGTCGCGACGATGTTGCTGAGCCTGGCGATCATGCTGCTGGGCGGCGTGAGCTTCGGCCTGTTGCCGGTGTCGCCGTTGCCGCAGATGGATTTCCCGGTGATCGTGGTGCAGGCCAGCCTGCCCGGCGCGAGCCCGGAGGTCATGGCCTCGACCGTGGCCACGCCGCTGGAGCGCTCCTTCGGCGCCATCGCCGGGGTCAACACCATGAGCAGCCGCTCCAGCCAGGGCTCGACCCGGGTGATCCTGCAATTTGACCTCGACCGCGACATCAACGGTGCGGCGCGGGAAGTGCAAGCGGCGATCAACGCCTCGCGCAACCTGTTGCCGAGCGGGATGCGCAGCATGCCGACCTACAAGAAGGTCAACCCGTCCCAGGCGCCGATCATGGTGTTGTCGCTGACGTCGGATGTGCTGGAAAAGGGCCAGCTCTACGATTTGGCCTCGACCATCCTGTCCCAGAGCCTGTCGCAGGTGCAGGGCGTGGGCGAAGTGCAGATCGGCGGCAGTTCATTGCCGGCGGTGCGTATCGAGCTTGAACCGCAAGCCCTCAACCAGTACGGCGTGGCCCTCGATGATGTGCGCAACACCATTGCCAATGCCAACGTGCGTCGGCCCAAGGGCTCGGTCGAAGATGGCGAGCGGTTGTGGCAGGTCCAGGCCAACGATCAACTGGAAAAAGCCAAGGATTACGAGTCGCTGATCATCCATTACAACGGCGGTGCAGCCTTGCGCCTCAAGGATGTGGCGAAGGTCAGCGACGGCGTCGAGGACCGCTACAACAGCGGTTTCTTCAACGACGACGCGGCGGTGCTGCTGGTGATCAACCGCCAGGCGGGCGCCAACATCATCGAGACGGTCAATGAAATCAAGGCGCAGCTGCCGGCGTTGCAGGCGGTGCTGCCGGCCAGCGTCAAGCTGAACCTGGCGATGGACCGTTCGCCGGTGATCAAGGCGACCCTGCACGAAGCGGAAATGACCCTGCTGATCGCGGTGACACTGGTGATTCTGGTGGTGTTCCTGTTCCTCGGTAACTTCCGTGCCTCGCTGATCCCGACGCTGGCGGTGCCAGTGTCGCTGGTCGGCACCTTTGCGGTGATGTACCTCTACGGATTCTCGCTGAACAACCTGTCCCTGATGGCGCTGATCCTCGCCACCGGGCTGGTGGTCGACGATGCCATCGTGGTGCTGGAGAACATCTCCCGGCACATCGACGAAGGCGTGCCGCCGATGAAGGCCGCGTACCTCGGTGCTCAGGAAGTCGGGTTTACCTTGCTGTCGATGAACGTCTCGCTGGTAGCGGTGTTCCTGTCGATCCTGTTCATGGGCGGGATCATCGAGAGCCTGTTCCGCGAGTTTTCCATCACTCTGGCCGCGTCCATCGTGGTGTCGCTGGTGGTCTCGCTGACCCTGACGCCAATGCTCTGTGCCCGTTGGCTGAAGCCACACACGCCAGGCCAGGAAAACCGTTTGCAGCGCTGGAGCCAACGCGCCAACGAATGGATGGTCGGCAAATACGCCACCAGCCTCGACTGGGTATTGCGCCATCGCCGACTGACCTTGCTCAGTCTGTTCGTAACTATTGGCGTGAACATTGCGCTATATGTGGTTGTTCCAAAAACGTTTTTACCGCAGCAGGATACCGGGCAGCTGATTGGTTTCGTGCGGGGTGACGACGGCCTGTCGTTCAACGTTATGCAGCCGAAAATGGAAACCTTCCGCCGTGCCGTACTCAAGGACGACGCGGTGGAAAGCGTCGCGGGGTTCATCGGGGGCACGAACGGCACCAACAATGCCGTCATGATCGTGCGCCTCAAGCCGATCAAAGAGCGCAGCATTTCCGCGCAGAAAGTCATCGAGCGCCTGCGCAAGGAAATGCCCAAGGTTCCCGGCGCACAGCTGATGTTGATGGCGGACCAGGACCTGCAATTTGGCGGTGGCCGCGAACAAACCTCGTCGCAGTACTCCTACATCCTGCAAAGCGGTGATCTGGGGGCGTTGCGCGAGTGGTACCCGAAAGTCGTCACCGCGCTCAAGGCGTTGCCGGAATTGACGGCGATCGACGCTCGGGAAGGTCGCGGTGCGCGGCAGGTCACGCTGATCGTCGATCGCGATCAGGCCAAGCGCCTGGGTGTCGACATGAACATGGTCACGGCCGTACTGAACAACGCCTACAGCCAGCGGCAGATTTCGACGATTTACGACAGCCTCAACCAGTATCAGGTGGTGATGGAAGTCGACCCGAAATACGCCCAGGATCCGGTCACGCTCAAGCAAGTGCAGGTAATCACCGCCGATGGTGCGCGGATTCCTTTGTCCACCATCGCTCACTACGAAAACAGCCTGGAAGACGATCGGGTCAGTCACGAAGGTCAGTTTGCCTCCGAAAGCCTGTCGTTCGACATGGCCGAAGGCGTGACGGTCGAGCAGGGCGCCGCTGCCATCGAACGGGCGATTGCCAAAGTCGGTTTGCCTGAAGACGTGATCGCGAAAATGGCCGGTACCGCCGATGCGTTCGCCGCTACCCAGAAGAGCCAGCCTTGGATGATTCTCGGCGCACTGCTGGCGGTTTATCTGGTGTTGGGTGTGCTGTATGAAAGCTACATCCATCCGCTGACCATTCTGTCGACCTTGCCGTCGGCCGGGGTCGGCGCGTTGCTGTCGATCTATGCGCTGGGTGGCGAGTTCAGCCTGATCTCGTTGCTGGGGCTGTTTCTGCTGATCGGCGTGGTGAAGAAAAACGCCATTCTGATGATCGACCTCGCGCTGCAACTTGAACGCCATCAAGGCCTGGCACCGTTGGAGTCGATTCGCAGTGCGTGTCTGCAACGTTTGCGTCCGATCCTGATGACCACCCTGGCGGCGATCCTCGGCGCTGTGCCGTTGCTGCTGAGCCGGGCCGAAGGGGCGGAAATGCGCCAGCCACTGGGCTTGACGATTATTGGCGGGCTGATCTTCAGCCAGGTGTTGACCCTTTACACCACCCCGGTGGTTTACCTCTATCTCGACAAACTGCGCCATCGCTTCAATAAATGGCGTGGGGTCCGTACCGATGCTGCTCTGGAAACTCCGCTATGACTGACCGTTCGCTTATCAATCTGGCCGTCCCGCTGGCCGCCGTCCGAGGCTCGCGTCTGCTGAGTCTGGCGCTGTGCGTGGCGATGCTCAGCGCTTGTGCTGTCGGCCCGGACTATCAGCGCCCGCCAGCGGCGGCGCCGGTGCAATATAAGGAAGCGGCAGGCTGGCGTCAGGCCAGTCCGAGCGACTCCCTGGCGCGCGGTGCCTGGTGGGAGTTGTATGGCGATCAGCAGCTCAACGGCCTGATCGAGCAACTCAACCGTTCCAACCAGACAGTGGCCCAGTCCGAGGCCCAATACCGTCAGGCCCAGGCTTTGGTGCGCAGTGCGCGCGGGGCGTTTTTTCCGACGGTGGATTTGACCGTTGGCAAAAACCGCTCAAGCCAAGGCACCGGCAGCAGCAATTCGAGCCTGACCAGTTCCTCCAGCGGTATTCGTGACACCTATACCGCCCAGGCTGGAGTCAGTTGGGAAGCAGACGTGTGGGGCAAGCTGCGCCGAGGCCTTGAAGCCGACACCGCCAATGCCCAGGCAAGCTTTGCCGACCTGGCCGCGATGCGCTTGAGCCAGCAGTCCGAGCTGGTGCAGAACTACCTGCAATTGCGGGTGATCGACGAACAGAAACGCTTGCTGGAAGCCACGGTGGAGGCCTATCAGCGTTCGCTGACCATGACTGAAAACCAATACCGCGCTGGCGTTTCCGGCCGGGACGCGGTGGCGCAGGCGCAAACCCAGCTCAAAGGCACCCAGGCCGACATGGTTGACCTGATCTGGCAGCGTGCCCAGTTCGAGAACGCCATTGCCGTGTTGATCGGGCTGCCTCCCGCCGAGTTCAGCCTGGCAGAAACCACCAGCATCCCGACCTTGCCCGAAGTGCCGGTAGGATTGCCTTCGCAACTGCTGGAGCGCCGTCCGGACATTGCCTCCGCCGAGCGCTCGGTGATGGCCGCCAACGCCAACATCGGCGTTGCCAAGGCCGCGTATTACCCGGATTTCACCTTGAGTCTGAACGGCGGGTATAGCAGCAGCACCTATTCCAACTGGATCAGTGTGCCGAACCGCTTCTGGTCGGTCGGGCCGCAACTGGCAATGACCTTGTTTGATGGCGGCCAGCGTTCGGCAGAAGTCGATCGCAGTGAAGCGGCCTACGACGAAACGGTGGCCAAGTACCGCCAGACCGTGCTCGACGGCTTCCGCGAGGTGGAAAACTACCTGGTGCAGCTCAAGGTGCTGGAGCAGGAAGCCGGCGTGCGTCAGGAAGCACTGGAGGCCGCGCGTACCTCGTTGCGACTGACCCAGAATCAGTACAAGGCCGGTCTGATTGCTTATCTGGATGTGGTCGTGGTTCAAGCCACGGCGTTGAACAACGAACGCAGCGTGCTGGATCTTTTGCAGAGCCGGTTGATTGCCAGTGTGCAATTGATCGCTGCGCTGGGCGGCGGTTGGGACGGGGCGTTGCAGGTCAGCGAAAACAAATAACTCCGTAGCAGCCTCGCGCTGCTCGTCAGCTGCTACGGGGAACATATGCGTTGGAGGGCATCAAACAAGCGTTTCATCGGGTTGATGGCCAATTGCTCATTTTGTCAGTGCGTTCTTTTGCGCAATCAGTACAATCGCCCGCATTTGCCCCCCGAGTAAGGACGCTCTACGGCGGGCGCTCGCGAGAAGTCTCATGCTGATCGGTAGCTATTCACCCACCCTGGTTATCATTTCGCTCTGTGTGGCGATTCTTGCGTCCTATACCGCGCTCGACCTGACTGGGCGCATCGCCACGGCCAAAGGTCGGGCGGTGCATCTTTGGACGGCGGGCGGTGCCTTTGCCATGGGCATTGGCGTTTGGTCGATGCATTTCATCGGGATGCTCGCGTTCAATTTGCCGATTGACCTGGGCTACGACCTCACGATCACCGTCCTGTCGCTGCTGACCGCCATTCTCTCTTGCGGATTTGCCCTTTGGCTTGTCAGTCAGCCGAAGTTGCCAGCCTGGCAACTGGCGTTTGGCGCGCTGGCGATGGGCGCCGGGATCAGTGCGATGCACTACACCGGCATGGCTGCCATGCGCATGCAACCTGGCATCGATTACGATCCGACACTGTTTGGCACCTCGCTGCTGATCGCCGTTGCCGCGTCGGGCGCGGCACTCTGGATCGCTTTCCGTCTGCGCCAGTACACGCCTTACGTCGGCCTGATCCGCGCGGGCGCGGCGGTGATCATGGGCATCGCCATCGTCGGCATGCACTACACCGGCATGGCGGCAGCGCGTTTCCCGGACGGCAGTTTCTGTGGGGCGGCCGTCAGCGGCTTGAACGGCAAGGGCCTGGACAATCTGGTGCTGATCACCACGCTGGCGGTGCTGAGTATCGCCCTGCTGACATCGGTGCTGGATGCACGTCTGGAAGCGCGCACCGCTGACTTGGCGCGCTCGCTCACCGAAGCCAACCGCGAACTGACGCAACTGGCTTTGCACGACCCTCTGACCGGCTTGCCCAATCGCGTCTTGCTGGCCGATCGCATCGAACAGGCGATGTCGAAGGTAAAGGAGCAGGGCGGTTGTTTCGCATTGATGTTCATCGACCTCGACGGCTTCAAACCGGTCAATGACGCCTTTGGCCACCACATGGGCGATCAGTTGTTGCGCGAAGTCAGCCTGCGTTTGCGTGAAGATTTGCGCAGTCAGGACACGTTGGCGCGCATTGGCGGCGATGAGTTTGTGCTGCTGGTGCGGCTTGCCGAGCCCGATGATGCGCTGAGCCTGGCGGCGCGTCAGGTCGGTTTGATTGCTCGCGCGTTCCGGGTGGCTGAACATGACTTGCAGATTTCCGCCAGCGTCGGCATCGCGCTGTACCCGGGCAACGGACAGACTGCCCAAGACCTCCTGATGAACGCTGACGCCGCGATGTATCACGCCAAGGGTGCGGGGAAAAACGGCTACAGCTTTTTCGACGCCTCAATGAACAGCAATGCGCGCAAGCAGCTGCAATTGCTGCAGGATTTGCGCAATGCGCTGGAACAGAAACAGTTCAGCCTCTATTACCAGCCCAAATTCGACGCGATGGATGGTCGGCCAGTGGGCGCCGAAGCTCTGCTGCGTTGGGCGCATCCGACGCGCGGCATGATCCTGCCGGACACGTTTATCGACCTGGCGGAAAAAACCGGATTGATCATTCCGATCGGCGAGTGGGTGCTCAACGAAGCCTGCCGCCAGATGCGCGAATGGTATGTGCTGGGCTACACCGACTGGCGGATCGCGGTGAACCTCTCGGCGTTGCAGTTCTGCCATGCCGGGCTGGTTCAAAGCGTCGCCAGGGCCCTGAGCGCCCATCAGCTGCCGGCCAATAGCCTGACCCTGGAAATCACCGAAACTACCGCCATGAGCGACGCCGATGCGAGCATGACGGTGTTGCAGGAGCTCTCGGCCATGGGCGTCGACCTGTCCATTGATGACTTCGGGACGGGCTATTCGAGCCTGATGTACCTCAAGCGCCTGCCGGCCAATGAATTGAAGATCGACCGAGGTTTCGTCCGCGACCTCGAACACGACAGCGACGACGCGGCGATTGTCTCGGCGATCGTCGCACTCGGTCAGGCGCTGGGCTTGCGGATCGTTGCCGAAGGCGTCGAAACCGGCGTGCAGCAGGACTTCCTGACCAAGCTGGGATGTGATTCGTTGCAGGGCTATCTGCTGGGGCACCCGCTGCCGGCGGATCGCTTCATGGTCGACATCCTGCGCGCAGAACAGTTGACCACCGCCTGAACCCGCGCGGTCGGTCGGGGCGGGCAGTCGGCGGTGGGGAGGTGTTGGTCGTATCTGTTGATGTGAGCCCATGCAAAAGCCGGCAATGGCGGTTATTCTTGATCCCGACTGCTTACGTTGGATTGGGGGAACGCTTACATGGACAAAGTCATCGTCATCACCGGTGGCGGCCGCGGCATTGGTGCCGCCACCGCCTTGCTGGCCGCCGAGCAGGGCTATCGCATCTGTATCAACTACCAGTCTGACGAGTCCGCCGCGCAAAGTGTGCTGGAGCAAGTCCGCGCAATGGGCGCCCAGGCCATTGCGGTGCGCGCCGATGTCAGCATCGAAGATGAAGTGATCGCCATGTTCCGCCGCGTGGACACCGAACTGGGTCGGGTCACGGCACTGGTGAACAACGCCGGCACCGTCGGGCACAAGTCCCGGGTCGACGAAATGTCCGAGTTTCGCATTCTCAAAATTCTCAAGACCAACGTCCTGGCGCCGATCCTCTGCGCCAAACACGCGATCCTGCGCATGTCGCCCAAACATGGCGGGCAGGGGGGCAGCATCGTCAACGTGTCCTCAGTGGCCTCGCGTCTGGGCTCGCCCAATGAGTACGTGGATTACGCCGCGTCAAAAGGTGCGCTGGACAGCTTCACCATTGGCCTGTCCAAGGAAGTGGCGGGTGAGGGCATTCGCGTCAACGCTGTGCGGCCGGGGTTTATCTTCACCGACTTCCATGCGCTCAGCGGGGATCCGGACCGGGTCAGCAAGCTCGAGTCAGCGATTCCGATGGCTCGCGGTGGTAGACCGGATGAAGTGGCGGAGGCGATTGTGTGGTTGCTGTCGGATAAAGCTTCTTATGCGACCGGGACTTTTGTTGATCTTGGCGGTGGGCGTTAATCCGTAGCTTTTGCATTGCCTTTACTGGCCTCATCGCGAGCAAGCTCGCGATGGCGGCAGCCTGGACAACACAAACCCTCAGAACGACCGAACAATTCGCCCCAACGTCTCCATCGCCTTCTCCGAATCTTCGGTCCACGGACTGCCATAATTCAGCCGAATACAATTCCTGAACCGCTGTGTCGGCGAAAAGATCGGCCCCGGCGCGATGCTGATGCCTTGCGCCAAGGCCATCTGGAACAATTTCAGCGAATCCATCTGCGGCGGCAATTCCAGCCACAAGAAGTAGCCGCCGGCCGGCTGACTGACGCGGGTCTGTGCCGGGAAGTAACGGGCGATGGCGGCGAGCATGGCGCTTTGCTGTTCTTCCAGCGCATAACGCAATTTACGCAAATGCCGGTCGTAACCACCGTGTTGCAGGTAATCGGCGATGGCGGCCTGCGCCGGCATCGAGGCGCAGAGTGAGGTCATGAGTTTCAGACGTTCAATCTTCTGCGCAAAACGCCCGGCCGCGACCCAACCGATGCGGTAGCCGGGGGCCAGGCTTTTGGCGAACGAACCGCAGTGCATCACCCACCCTTCGGTATCAAACGCCTTGGCCGGTTTCGGCGCCTGTTGCCCGTAATACAGCTCGGCATAGACGTCGTCTTCGATCAGCGGCACTTGATGGCGGCGCAGCAATTCCACCAGTTCCTGCTTTTTCGCCTCGGGCATGGTCGCGCCCATCGGGTTCTGGAAACTGGTCATGCACCAGCAGACCTTGATCGGATGACGCTCCAGCGTCTGCGCCAGGACCCCAAGGTCGATGCCGTCCCGAGGATGCACCGGGATTTCCACGGCTTTGAGTTTCAGTCGTTCGAGTACTTGCAGGCAGGCGTAGAACGCGGGCGCTTCAATGGCCACCAGGTCGCCGGGTTCGGTGACTGCTTGCAGGCACAGGTTCAAGGCTTCGAGAGCGCCGTTGGTGATCAGCAGTTCTTCCATCGGCAGCATCAGCCCGCCGACCATGTAGCGCAGTGCGATTTGCCGACGCAATTGCGGGTTGCCCGGCGACATGTCGGTGACCACCATGCGCGGGTCCATCTCCCGGGAGGCGCTGGCCAGTGAGCGCGAAAGGCGCTGCAACGGGAACAGGGTCGGGCTTGGGAAGGCTGAACCGAACGGGACGGTGTTCGGGTCCTTGATCGAGTCCAGCACCGAGAACACCAGTTCACTGACGTCGACCTCGGTGGACTCGTTGACCTGGCTGCTGATCACCGGCTCCGAGAACGGGCTCGGTGCGTGGACGTTGACGAAGTAGCCGGAGCGCGGGCGTGCGCGGATCAGGCCTCGGCGTTCGAGCAGGTAGTAGGCCTGGAATACCGTGGACGGGCTCACGCCGTAGGTCTGGCTGGCGTAACGCACCGATGGCACGCGCTGGCCGGGGCCAAGGACGCCGGAGCGGATCAGTTCAGCGATATCGTCGGCGAATTTTTCGTAGCGTTTCATCGAGTGCCCGAGTTGGAGTGATTCATGTGGTGCACCGTTGTGGCGAGGGGGATTGCCCCCTCGCCACAGAGCACCGCAGTCTAAGGGATCAACGGTTCATCGGCGCAACAAACCGGCTCGTGGCTTCGCTATAAACATCCGGCTCATCGCTGTCTTCAATCTTGAATATGATCGTCTGCGAACTGCTGCTCGGCCGTTCCGTGGTCATCGCCACCGACACCGGCACATCGACAATCTCGCCCGGCGCCAGGCTCAGTTGCGTCTTGCCTTGCAGCTGGAAGCCGTCGCCGTCGAGCAGACTCAAACGATAGTCCTGGCGCAGCTGGGTTTTATTGATGACCTTGAGGCTGTAGATGTTTTCGATCTGCCCCTGACTGTTTTCACGGAACAACCCACGGTCTTTGCTCACGTCCAGCGACACCATCGGCCGTTCCACCAAGGCAAAAGCGAGGGCGCCGATCATCACCAACAGCACTGCCGTGTAACCAATCAGCCGTGGCCGCAGCAGGTGGGTCTTGCCTCCCTGCAATTGATGCTCGGAGGTGTAGCTGATCAGCCCACGGGCATAGCCCATTTTGTCCATGATCGAATCACAGGCGTCGATACACGCGGCACAACCGATGCACTCCATCTGCAAGCCATCACGGATGTCGATGCCGGTCGGGCAGACCTGCACGCACAACTGACAGTCGATGCAATCACCCAGCCCGACCTCGGCCGGTTTCACTTCACGTTTACGCGCACCACGGTTTTCGCCACGGGCCGCGTCATAGGAAATGGTCAGGGTGTCCTTGTCGAACATCACACTCTGGAATCGCGCATACGGGCACATGTGCATGCACACCGCTTCGCGCAGCCAGCCGGCGTTGATGTATGTGGCGCCGGTAAAGAACAGTACCCAGAACAGACTGACGCCGCCCATTTGCCAGGTCAGCAGCTCTTCGGCCAACGGCCGGATCGGGGTGAAATAGCCGACGAAGGTCAGGCCGGTGAGCAGGCTGATCGCCAGCCACAGCGTGTGTTTGGCGGAACGACGCAGCAGTTTATTCACCCCCCACGGCGCGGCTTGCAGCTTGATGCGCTGGTTGCGCTCGCCTTCGGTGATTTTTTCGCACCACATGAAGATCCAGGTCCAGGAACTCTGGGGGCAGGTGTAGCCGCACCAGACCCGACCGGCGAACACGGTGATCGCAAACAGGCCGAACGCGGCGATGATCAACAGCGCCGACAGCAGGATGAAGTCCTGCGGCCAGAAGGTTGCGCCAAAGATGTGGAACTTGCTTTCGGACAGGTCCCAGAGCACCGCTTGGCGGTCGCCCCAATTCAGCCACACCGTGCCGAAAAACAGCAGAAACAGAAAACCCGCACCGCTCAATCGCAAGGTGCGGAACAGGCCGGTGAAGCTACGGGTGTGGATCAGGTTGTCGCTGGACTTGGCCTTTATCTTCGGTCTCGAAGGCTCAAATATCTGGACCGCAGGGGTGCTTTCAACTAATCGGACGGGGATTCTATCGCTCATGGTCTGTCGCTCATCAGCCTCCATCAGGCCAGCGCACTATGAGCGTTGATCTGTTTGCATAACAGACTCAGGTATTGCAATAAAAAGCGGATCAGATGAGCGCAGATCCGCTGTGTGCGACAACTTGAAGCACCTGTCCTGGCAGGACGCAGGCGCCTATCTCAAGCCTGCTCCGCGGTTGTTGATCGACGTCAGTCAAATTACCGAATCACTGTCCGTGGCCTTCAAATGCCGGCGACCGTCTACCGCGCCTGCTACGGTCAATGCGTCGGCTTCTGCTTCGGTGATGTAAATACGCTGGTCGTTGAGGTCCACCGCTGACATGGATTTTTCCGCGTCAGTGATGATGGTGACGTCGGGACCCAAACGAATTTCCTCGCCGTTTTCGGTGGTAAAGAAGCAGGTCTCGTTTTCGATGCGCACGGTCATGGTGTTGTCCTTTTTTCTGCGGGTACTTAAACGTTAGGGCGCATTCGCCGGCCATCGTTCGGTGCAACTGATTAATGGTCGGCGCGGTCCATCCTCAAACAACCCGCACAAAGGACCACAGCATGAACGCCTGGTGGCATGAGGTTTGGGTGACGCTGCAAGCGGAGTTCGCCGACATCGCTGACGCGTCGCAACTGACGCGCATTACCGTGCGCCTGCTGATAGCGGCAGTGCTGGGCGGTATTCTCGGTTTCGAGCGCGAGCATAAGGGGAAGGCCGCCGGGGTGCGCACCCACATGCTGGTGGCGCTGGGGGCGGCGCTGTTTGTGCTGGTGCCACAGATGTCAGGCGCTCAGGCCGATGCCATGAGCCGGGTAGTGCAGGGCGTTATCGCCGGAATCGGCTTTCTCGGCGCCGGGACTATCCTGAAAAACAACGAGGGTGATGAAGGCCATGTCAAAGGCCTGACCACCGCCGCCGGCTTGTGGATGACCGCCGCCATCGGCGTGTCGGCCGGGCTGGGGCGCGAGGCGACCGCGGTGTTCAGTACGTTGTTGGCCTTGGCGATTTTCAGCGTGATGCCGAGGATCGTGCGCCTGATCGACAAGGACCGCACCCCGTAAATTGTCATGATCAGGGCTTCACAATCACCGGCGGCAGGGTGCTCGGTGGTTCTTCCCGAGGTGGCGGTTGAGTGCCGGGCGGGTCTTGCTCGGGCACGGGTTGCGGCTCGGTCGATGGAATCGCCGGGCTGTCGATGTTCGGATCCGGTGTTTCGGCAGGAATTGGAATACTCATTGTTCAAGCCTCCAGTGGCACATGGCGTAAGTCGTGCTTAAGTGGATTGACCTCCCGACTCGGGATTTGATTCCCCTTAAATACCAGGGCAAATCCCTCTGAACTTTTAGTGAAGCCGGTGGCTCCCAACCTAAGTGAATCTATTCAGGGAACATCCGGTACAAGAGCGTCCATGGGGCGTAAAGGAGAGATGCTCGATGACTGCTGAAAAACCGACAGAGCTCAACTACAACCCTCACATGCCGCTGTCGCAGGCGTTGCTGCTACCGCGAATCGCGATTGAAAACACCCACCCGACCCTCGATGGCGGACAGTTCGCCGTCAAGGCCGTGATCGGTCAGGACGTGGTGGTGACCAGCAAAGTGTTTGCCGACGGTCATGACAAACTGGCCGTGCGGGTGCGCTGGCGTGCCGAAGGCGACGAGGTCTGGCAAAGCGCAGTCATGGCGGAGCTGGGCAATAACGGCTGGCAAGGCCAGTTCCGTGTCGTGCGTGAGGGGCGCTACCTGTTTTGCATCGAAGCCTGGATCGATCAGTTCGCCAGCTTCTGTTATGAGCTTGGGAAGAAGCACGCGGCGCGAGTCCCGGTCAGTCTCGAGTTGCAGGAAGGGCGCACGCAGGTCCACCTGGCGGCCGAACGTAGCGACGGCGAGTTGAGCGAACAACTGGCGGCGCTGCACCACGAATTGTCCGGCCTGCTCGAAAACGAGCAGGTGGCGCTGTTTCTGCACCAACGTAGCGCCGACCTGATGGCCCAGGCCGACCATCGTGCTTATCTCAGCCTCAGCCCCGAGTTCCCGCTGGATGTCGAACGGGAACTGGCGCAGTTCGCCAGTTGGTATGAGTTGTTTCCGCGCTCGATCACCGACGATCCGACCCGTCATGGCACCTTCAATGATGTGCACTCGCGGTTGCCGATGATTCAGGACATGGGCTTCGACGTCCTGTACTTTCCGCCGATCCACCCGATCGGCCGCAGTTATCGCAAAGGCCCGAACAATTCCCTGACCGCCGGTCCCGACGACCCCGGCAGCCCCTATGCGATTGGCGGCGAAGAGGGCGGGCACGAGGCGATTCATTCAGAACTGGGGACCCGCGAAGACTTCCGCCGACTGGTCGCCACGGCGGCGGACTACGGACTGGAAATTGCCCTCGACTTTGCCATTCAGTGCTCACAGGACCACCCATGGCTGCAGCAGCACCCGGGCTGGTTCAACTGGCGGCCGGACGGCACGATCAAATACGCCGAGAACCCGCCGAAGAAATATCAGGACATCGTCAACGTCGATTTCTATGCGGCCGAGGCGATTCCCAGTCTGTGGGTTGAACTGCGCGACATCGTGGTCGGCTGGGTCGAGGAGGGTGTGAAGATCTTTCGAGTCGACAACCCGCACACCAAGCCGCTGCCGTTCTGGCAATGGCTGATCGCCGATGTGCGAGCGTTGTACCCCGAGGTGATTTTTCTCGCGGAAGCCTTTACCACCCCGGCGATGATGGCGCGGCTGGGCAAGGTCGGTTACTCGCAGAGCTACACCTATTTCACCTGGCGCAACACCAAGCATGAGCTGGCGACGTATTTCACCGAGCTCAATGAATCGCCGTGGCGCGAATGCTACCGGCCGAACTTTTTCGTCAACACCCCGGACATCAACCCGTTCTTTCTGCATGAGTCCGGGCGCGCCGGTTTTCTGATCCGTGCGGCGCTGGCAACCATGGGTTCTGGCCTGTGGGGCATGTACTCGGGTTTTGAACTGTGTGAATCGGCGCCGATCCCGGGCAAAGAGGAATACCTCGACTCCGAGAAGTACGAGATTCGTCCGCGGGACTTTAACGCGCCGGGCAACATCATTGCCGAGATCGCGCAGCTCAACCGCATCCGCCGGCAGAACCCGGCATTGCATACGCACCTGGGCCTGAAGGTCTACAACGCGTGGAACGACAACATTCTGTATTTCGGCAAGCGCAGCGCCGACGGCAGCAACTTTATTCTGGTGGCGGTCAGTCTCGATCCGCATAACGTCCAGGAAGCGAATTTCGAATTGCCGCTGTGGGAAATGGGTTTGCCTGACGACGCCAGCACCCAGGGCGAAGACTTGATGAACGGGCATCGCTGGACCTGGTATGGCAAATACCAGTTTATGCGCATCGACCCGGCGTATCAGCCGTTCGGCATTTGGCGAATCACCGTCTAGCACGATCGTTCCTGCGCTCTGCGTGGGAATGCAGCCCGGGACGCTCCGCGTCCCCTCCAGAGCCGAACGCGGAGCGTCCGTAGAGGCATTCCCGCGCAAAGCGTGGGAACGATCATCAACAGGAGTTTCAAATGGCGAAGAAACCCAAGGCAGCCACCTTCATCAAGGACCCGCTCTGGTACAAGGACGCGGTGATCTACCAGGTTCACGTCAAATCATTTTTCGACTCCAACAATGACGGGATCGGCGACTTTCCCGGCCTTATCGCCAAACTCGACTACATTGCCGACCTCGGCGTCAACACCATCTGGCTATTGCCGTTCTACCCCTCGCCACGCCGCGATGATGGCTACGACATTGCCGAGTACCGAGGTGTCCACGCCGACTACGGCACGATGGCCGATGCCAAGCGCTTCATCTCTGAAGCCCATGAGCGCGGCTTGCGGGTGATTACCGAACTGGTCATCAACCACACCTCGGACCAGCACGCCTGGTTCCAGCGCGCCCGCAAGGCCAAACCCGGCTCGGCGGCGCGGGACTTCTATGTCTGGTCCGATGACGACCACAAGTACGACGGCACCCGCATCATCTTTCTCGACACCGAGAAATCCAACTGGACCTGGGACCCGGTGGCCGGCCAATACTTCTGGCACCGTTTCTACTCCCACCAGCCGGACCTGAATTTCGATAACCCGCAGGTCATGAAAGCCGTGCTCTCGGTGATGCGCTACTGGCTCGACATGGGCATCGACGGCCTGCGGCTGGACGCCATTCCGTACCTGATCGAACGGGACGGCACCAACAACGAAAACCTCCCCGAGACCCACGACGTCCTCAAGCAGATCCGCGCCGAGATCGACGCCAATTACCCGGACCGCATGCTGCTGGCCGAAGCCAATCAATGGCCGGAAGACACGCAACTGTATTTCGGTGAAACCGACGCCCAAGGCTTGAATGGCGACGAGTGCCACATGGCCTTTCACTTCCCGTTGATGCCGCGCATGTACATGGCGCTGGCCCAGGAAGATCGCTTCCCGATCACCGACATCCTGCGCCAGACCCCGGAGATCCCGGCCAATTGTCAGTGGGCGATTTTCCTGCGCAACCACGATGAGCTGACACTGGAAATGGTCACAGACAAGGAGCGTGACTACCTGTGGAATTACTACGCGGCCGACCGTCGGGCGCGGATCAATCTGGGGATCCGCCGCCGATTGGCACCGCTGGTTGAGCGAGATCGCCGTCGCGTCGAGCTGCTCAACAGCTTGCTGTTGTCGATGCCCGGCACGCCAACCCTGTATTACGGCGATGAAATTGGCATGGGCGACAACATCTACCTCGGTGACCGCGATGGCGTGCGCACGCCGATGCAGTGGTCGATTGACCGCAACGGCGGGTTCTCCCGCGCCGACCCGGCGAGCCTGGTGTTGCCACCGATCATGGACCCGCAATACGGCTACCTGTCGGTCAACGTCGAAACCCAGGCTGGCGATCCGCATTCGCTGCTCAACTGGACCCGCCGCATGCTTGCCGTGCGTAAGCAGTCCAAGGCATTCGGGCGCGGCACGCTGAAAATGCTCTCGCCGAGCAACCGCCGGATTCTGGCCTACACCCGTGAATTCACTGGCGAGGATGGCAAGCACGAAATCATCCTCTGTGTAGCCAACGTCTCGCGCAGTGCCCAGGCGGCGGAGCTCGACCTGTCGGCGTACGTCGGCATGGTGCCGGTGGAGATGCTCGGTGGTAATGCGTTCCCGCCGATTGGCCAGCTGAATTTCCTCCTGACCCTGGCGCCATACGGCTTCTATTGGTTCGGGCTCGCGGCGGAGAACCAGATGCCGAGCTGGCATGTGGAGCCGGCACAAAGCCTGCCGGACTTCACCACGCTGGTGTTGAAGAAACGCATGGAAGAACTGCTCGAAACGCCGTCTCGCGGCACGCTGGAACAAGGCATTCTGCCGAACTGGCTACAGAACCGCCGCTGGTTTGCCGGCAAGGACGCGGCCATCGAACAGGTCAACCTGGCCTATGGCGTACGCTTCGGCGATCCACTGCACCCGGTGCTGTTGAGCGAAATCGAAGTCACTAGCGCCGGCCAGACCCACCGCTACCAGTTGCCATTCGGCTTTATTCCCGAAGATCAGGTCGGCGCCGCACTGCCTCAGCAGCTGGCGTTGTCGCGGGTGCGTCGGGGCCGTCAGGTGGGTTTGATTACTGATGCCTTCAGCCTCGAACCCTTTATCCATGCCGTGCTGGCTGGTATGCAGAACGAGACGGTGTTGCCGTCGAGCGCGGGTGACATCCGCTTCGAGCCGACCGCGGAGCTGGCGAAACTTGGACTGACGCAAGAGTCGCCTATTCGCTATCTGTCAGCCGAACAATCCAACAGTTCGGTGGTGATCGGCAACAGCCTGGTGCTCAAACTGATCCGCAAACTCGCCTCGGGCGTGCACCCGGAACTGGAAATGAGCGCCTATCTGACCAACGCCGGGTTCCAGAACATCTCGCCACTGTTGGGCTCGGTGGTGCGCCGTGACGAACACGGCGAAGACACCTTGTTGATGATCGCCCAGGGTTATTTGAGCAATCAGGGCGATGCCTGGGAATGGACCCAGAACAACCTCGAACGCGCGCTGCGTGACGAGTTGGCTGATGCGATCTCCGAGCAGGAACAGCACTACAACGCCCTCGGTGAGCTGAGGGATTTTGCCGGCATGCTCGGCCAGCGCCTGGGGGAAATGCACCAGGTGCTGGCAGCGCCGACCCAAGACAAGAACTTCGCGCCGCAGGTCACCACGGCGAAAGAGGCGCTTGCTTCGGCCAAGGACGTGGCGGCGCAACTGGAACACGCGCTCAAGTTGCTCAAGCAGCATCAAAATCAACTGAACCCGGCGGACCACGCCTTGGTCAGTCGTTTACTGGACAACAAAAAAGCCATCCTCGGCCATGTTCAGGAACTGGGCAGGAAAGCCGTCGGTGGCTTGCGCATCCGCGTCCACGGCGACTTGCATCTGGGCCAGGTGCTGGTGATCAAGGGCGATGCCTACCTGATCGATTTCGAGGGTGAGCCGGCGCGGCCGCTGTGTGAACGACGGGGCAAGCACAGCCCGTACAAAGACGTCAGCGGCGTGTTGCGTTCGTTCGATTACGCCGCCGCGATGACGATCAACGTGCACAACGTCGACAACACGGCTGAGGCTCAGGGGGCGCGCCAACGGGTCGCCGAGCGTTACCTGATTGAAGCAAAACAGGCATTTGTCGACGCTTATCGGCTGGCGGCAGCTAGTCTTGCTCATGCGTGGCAAGATCCGGAAGGCGAGGACGCCGCACTGGCGTTGTTCGGTCTGGAGAAGGCGGCCTATGAAGTGGCGTATGAGGCCGAAAATCGACCCACATGGCTGCCGGTGCCGTTGCACGGTTTGTATGGATTATTAAGTGGGCTTAAACCCTTTTCCGATCTTGGTGGAGAGTAGTCATGAGTTTCTCGAACAAGGAACAGGGTCACGCTAAAGAGGCGTTACTGCCCAGATCGCGGGACATCGACGCGCTGGTGCGCGCCGAGCATCACGACCCCTTTGCAATTCTCGGCCCCCATGACGATGGCGCCGGTGGGCAATACATTCGTGTCTATCTGCCGGACGCCTTGAGCGTTCAGGTGCTGGCCAGGGACTCCGGGGAAGAACTCGGCCACCTTGAAGCCACCCAGACACCGGGGCTGTTTGTCGGGCATTTTGATCGCCCCCAGGCCTACCTGTTGCGCACCCGTTGGGCCGGCGGCGAACAAGTCAGCGAAGACCCTTACAGCTTTGGCCCGCTGCTCGGCGAAATGGATTTGTACCTGTTCGCCGAAGGCAATCACCGCGACTTGAGCAGTTGCCTCGGCGCGCAACTGATGACGGTCGATGGCGTCGACGGCGTACGTTTCGCCGTGTGGGCGCCCAACGCCAAGCGCGTGTCGGTGGTCGGTGATTTCAACAACTGGGACGGTCGCCGCCATCCCATGCGTCTGCGCCATCCGACCGGTGTCTGGGAGCTGTTCATTCCGCGCCTGTGTGCGGGTGAGGCGTACAAATATGAAATCCTCGGCAGTCACGGCATCTTGCCGCTCAAGGCTGACCCGATGGCGCTGGCCACTACCTTGCCGCCAGACACGGCCTCGAAAGTCGCTTCACCGCTGAACATCGACTGGCAGGATCAGGCGTGGATGGCGTCGCGTGGTGATCGTCAGCGAGCTTCGGCGCCGCTGTCGATCTACGAACTGCATGCCGGTTCCTGGCAGTGTGAACTGGACGATCTGGGCGAGGTCGCCCGCCAGTACACTTGGCACGAGTTGGGTGAGCGGCTGATTCCTTATGTGAAGGACTTGGGCTTCACTCACATCGAACTGATGCCGATCATGGAGCACCCGTTCGGCGGCTCGTGGGGTTATCAACTGCTGTCGCAGTTCGCCCCCAGCGCCCGTTACGGCTCACCCGATGACTTTGCCGCGTTCGTCAACGCCTGCCACCAGGCGGAAATCGGCGTGATTCTCGATTGGGTGCCGGCGCATTTTCCGACAGACACCCACGGCCTGGCGCAATTCGACGGCACGGCGTTGTATGAATATGGCAACCCGCAGGAGGGTTTTCATCAGGACTGGGACACGCTGATCTACAACCTCGGCCGCACCGAAGTGCACGGTTACATGCTGGCCTCGGGGCTGCACTGGCTCAAGCATTTCCATGTGGATGGCCTGCGTGTCGATGCGGTGGCCTCGATGCTCTATCGCGATTACTCGCGCAAGGCCGGCGAATGGGTGCCAAATCGCCACGGCGGTCGGGAAAACCTCGAAGCCATCGACTTTTTGCGTCACCTCAACGACGTGGTGGCGCTGGAGGCGCCGGGTGCGCTGGTCATCGCCGAAGAGTCCACCGCATGGCCGGGTGTCAGCCAAAGCACGCAACAGGGCGGTCTGGGCTTCGCCTACAAATGGAATATGGGCTGGATGCACGATTCGCTGCATTACATCCAGCAGGACCCGGTGTACCGCGCCCATCATCACAACGAATTGAGTTTTGGCCTGGTGTACGCCTGGTCCGAGCGTTTCATCCTGCCGATTTCCCACGATGAAGTGGTCCACGGCAAACATTCGCTGATCGACAAGATGCCCGGCGACCGCTGGCAGAAGTTTGCCAATTTACGCGCCTACCTGAGCTTCATGTGGACGCACCCGGGCAAGAAGCTGTTGTTCATGGGCTGCGAATTTGGCCAATGGCGCGAGTGGAACCATGATCAGCAACTCGACTGGTACCTGCTGCAATACCCTGAGCACAAAGGGGTGCAGAAGCTGGTCGGCGATCTCAATCGGCTGTACCGCGAAGAGCCGGCGCTGCATGAGCAGGACGATGCCCCGCAAGGCTTCCAGTGGCTGATCGGCGACGATGCGATCAATAGCGTCTACGCGTGGTTGCGCTGGAGCAAGGAGGGGCGGCCGGTGCTGGTCGTGGCCAACTTTACGCCGGTGCCGCGTGAGGGCTATCGCGTCGGCGTACCGTTTGCCGGGCGCTGGACCGAGTTGATCAACAGCGATGCGGCGATGTATGCCGGTTCCAATTATGGCAACAGTGGCGGGGCGTTTACGGAGGAGGAACCGAGCCATGGGCAGGCACTGTCGCTGGTATTGAATCTGCCGCCGCTGGCGGTTTTGATCTTGCGGCCTGAGGGCTGATCTGAGACCCGGTCGCTGCCATTGCGAGCAGGCTCACTCCTACAGAGGAATGCATTCCAAGTGTAGGAGTGAGCCTTCTCGCAATGGCGTCAGCGCTGACCAAGCCTCTTTTGATGTCTGGCGCTCACCACCGCATCCGCACCCCGAGACTCCCGATCAACCCATTCAAATCATTGTCATCCACATCACTGCTGTAATCCGCACTGACGTACAAACTCACCGCCGGCGTAACCCTGGCCACCAATCCCAACCCCACTTCAACCGTGGATGAATTGCGGCTGCTGCTGATTTTGTCGACCTGGTCGAGGGTCACGGTAGTGCCGGTGTACACGGTGTGCCACAAGTTGGTCCGCACGTAGGGTTCGACGCCCAGGCCATTGATGTCGTAACTCCCTTTCAATCGCGCACCGACCCGGCCGCTCCAGGACGTCAGGTCGCTGGATGACGCGTTCCCTGAGCCGGCATATGGCGTATCCAGTGTGATGCGTTGATTGATCAATTGAGCCTGGGGTTCGACGACCCAGTTCTCACTCAGGCCAATCGGGAAACCGCCTTCCACCGACAACGTCATCGCACTGCCTTCGGTGGCTTGCCGCGCGCCCTGGTCATTTCGGCTGAAGCCGTTGACCCGGCCGCCGCTGGCGGTCAAATCCACGTGCCAGCCTTGAGGGCCCGTCAGGCTCCAGTAAGCACCGAGGCTCTGGCCTTGAAGGTTGAGGGTGTCGTTGTCGGGGTCGACCAAAGCTGGACTGGTCAGCAAGCCATTGCTGTTGCCTTGTAATCGGGTGGTGCCACCGATCAACCCGACCTGCTGGGTATGACCGCTACCACTCTGCAGGGTGAGGATCGCCGGCCCTTTGAATTCAGTGCTGCCCGGGATCGAAGAGCCCTGTGACAGAAAATCGCTCTGCGCCTGCCGTGACGGCTTACCGTAGATCTGGTCCCAGGTCGAAGGGGCTTCGTCTTCGATGGTCAGGTGTGAACTTCGACTATCGGAAGCGGCGCTGAAGACGCCGGGATAGAACGCGGTGAGGTGCGAGGTTGGCAAGGTGAGGACGGGAACATCCTGGCGATACCATGGAAGGGTTTCTTCCTCCGCGGGTGCCGCCTGGGTCTCGAGGGTCGAGCACAGCAGGATCGAGCTCGAGACAGTGCAAAAAGTGACTTTTATCTCTTGTTGGGTGAATGAAGTCTTCATGGGGGTCTACCTTGCAATCGCATGCGGTATCTCGCTGTGGCGTCTCTCCTACCCCGAATGAGGGGCGGCCGAATGGATTGAGGGCAAGCCGCTGGGCGCCCGGATTGGCGGGTGTCTGGGGGGTTGCCCCCTGATGGTACTTCGGGGGTAGTAAGGTGTAGCTAAGAAGACCGTGGACGGCGCGTCAAGAAAATGGCCGATAAATGGTATCGGTATTTTAGGTGTTGCAAGTGACTGATTTTCGACGCAGATATAAGCGCTTGTTTGTTCGACAAAACGTCAAGAAAGCCGCTAATCAGAGCTTTTACTCAATGGCTAGAGGTGTACCTCCACCGCCAGCGGCAGGTGATCCGACAGGTGCGTCCAGGGTTTATTGCCGAGGATTCGTGGGGCATGGCTGCTGGCATTGCGCAGATAAATCCGGTCCAGGCGCAGCAATGGAAAACGCGCGGGGTAGGTTTTGGCCGGCCGTCCGTTATGGCGTTCGAACGCTTCGTGCAGGTAGTCGCGACGGGCGAGGGCGGCATTGCCGTGCAACTGCCAGTCGTTGAAATCACCGGCAATGATCACCGGGGCATCGTCGGGCAGGGAGTCCAGCAGTTGGCAGAGGAGCTGCAACTGCAACTGACGATGACTTTCGAGCAGGCTCAGGTGTACGCAAATCGCATGCACTTCAGCGTGCCCTGGCACCTCCAGCACGCAATGCAACAACCCGCGTCGTTCGGGACCGGTGATTGACACATCAAGATTACGAAACTCGCGGATAGGGTATTTCGACAGCAGGGCATTGCCGTGGTGGCCATACGGGTAGACGGCATTGCGCCCATAGGCGAAATCGCTCCACATGCTGTCGGCGAGGAATTCGTATTGCGAGGTCTGTGGCCAGTTGTAATAACGCGAAGAGTGCCGATCGTGTTCCCCGACCACTTCTTGCAGGAACACAAGATCTGCCGACGTACTGCGCACCGCTTCACGCAGCTCCGGGAGGATGAAACGCCGGTTGAGGGCGGTGAAGCCCTTGTGCGTATTGACCGTCAGCACCCTCAGGCGATGAATCGCCGGGGACGGCTTGAGGTTGGCCCGTTGCTCGGAATCGCTGGTCACGATGGCTCCTCTGAAATATGGCTGCTTATGCATCCGACTGATGCGGCGGCGGGCAGTTCAGCGGGATCCTCGCATTACCGCGATTTTGGGTTTTGCGGTGTGTCAGACGAAGACGATTTCATAGGGCAAGCGCATACGGTCCAGGATCACCCGGGGCAGCAGCGGTGCGATGCCCAAGGCCGGTTCGCCGTCGAGCTGGCTGGCGTAGGCGTGGGTGGCGTGGCTTTTGCGCGCGACCGTCCAGGTGTCGAGGCGGACTTTGCGGGCCCGATGCCAGGGCATCAGCCCCTGGTCGCGAGCCGGCCAGTGCCAGGCCCACACCGGAATTTCATGGAAGGTCGCACCGACCAAGCTCGCCGCAGCGGCGCTGGCACGGCCGACGGCGTCGTGATCGGGCGTGCCGTCTTCGCGCCAGGTGCTGAACACCACATCGCCGGGACGCAGGTAGCGGACGATGAAGCGGGTCAGTTGCGTCTCGTATTCCGCCAGGACGTAATCTGTAAAGCCACCCCGAATCCATTTCAGGCTGTGCATCGGCAAGCCGAGTCGGCGCAAGGCTTCGACGCTTTCCTGGCCGCGAAACACGCTCAGGCGTTTCTCGGACCATTGCTGCGAACCCGGTTGAGTGGCACTGCCATCGGTGACCGAGATCAATTGAAGGGGATGACCGAGGGTCGATAGCAACTGCAACAGGCCGCCGCAGGTGACCACTTCATCGCCGGGATGCGGCGCGATCACCACGGCGCGAGCGCCGGCGGGGACCAGGGTCTGGGTGTTGATGACGGGGATGTTGTCCAGTTGCAGCGCGCTGTTCCAGATTTGTGCTGGCTGGCTGCTGTCGATGATGGAGACGGATTTCATCGGGGCTACGTCCTTGTTCTGTTTGATAGCAATGTGCGACTTCTCCGTACCCTGGATCGTCGCGAGCTGAGTATTGCTCAAGTAATCCTATTCGTCGCGTGACGGTTTCATCTGAATCCGATTTTTTTAATCAATTCGTGCCAAATCGGATAGATAGTCGCCGAAACCACCCCGGGCGCGACTGTCCAGGCGGGCGCTGGTGAGCACTTGCGGGCGATGACTCCAGGCAATTTTCGCGCCGCAGCGCTCCAGTTGTCGCACCAATTGCACATCTTCATGGCAGGCCAGCGGTTCGAACCCACCGGCACGCCGATAGGCGTCGGCACTGATGCCCAGGTTGGCGCCGTGAATGTGCCGATGGTCGTCGCGGGCCTGGTAGTGCTGGTGGTAGCGAATCTGTGCCGATTCGTCGAATGACTCGTGCCACGCATCGACCGTGACCGTGCCGCACACCGCGTCCGCGTCCAGGGACAACTGCGCCACCAGCCAATCCTGCGCCACTCGACTGTCGGCGTCGGAGCAGGAAATCCAGCGCACCCCCAATGCCAACAGAAAACTGGCCCCAACCGCGCGTGCCTGGCCGACGTTGCGGGCCTCGATGCTCAGGCTGTGGACTGGGTAGCGCTGGACAATCTCGACCGATCGATCGGTGCAACTGTCGAGCACCACCAGCACCGCGACGCTTTCACCGCGCAGCAACTCATGTTGCGACGCGCACAGGGCGGCTTGCAGGCAGTCGGCGAGCAAGTCTTCTTCGTTATGCGCGGGGATCAGAATGCCAATCATCGCAGGCCCTCAAGTGTCGCCACGGAGCGCGGTTCGCGGCTCCAGAGCTCCAGCAGGAAATCCGCTTCCTGATGCAAAACCAGACGCGCCAGCGGCAAATGTTCATGGAGCAAATCGTGCACCTGTCGCGCGTTCAACGGGCAGCCGTCGATGGGCGGGCGCCAGTGGCAGGCCAGCAATTGGCCGTCGGCGGTGAGTGACTGTTCGGCCTGTTGGATCAGGCGCTTCAAGTCTGCTGCATCAAGGTAGTAACCGATTTCGCTGAGCACGATCAGATCGAACTTTTCCTCCGGCCAATTGGCAGGCAAACGTGCGTGGCGCACTTCGGCATGGTCGAACGGGCCGAGGCGGGTGCGCGCCAACGCCACGGCTGCGGCGGCGGTGTCGCAGCACAGCAGGCGATCGCAGCGGCTGGCCAGTTCAAAACTCAGTTCGCCATTGGCGCAGCCGGGTTCAAAGATCGCGCGGTAATGCGCACGGGGCAGGGCGGCGAGGGTGATGGCGCGTTTGCGCTGCTCGTACCAACGCTGACGAAATGCCCACGGATCATCGTTACCGGCAAACAAGCCGTCGAAATAACGATCGTCGACACTCATAGGAACACCACCTCGAACGGCTGCAACAGGCGGTCCAGCACGTAGGGCGCCAGTACGGGCGGCAGGCCGATGTGCGGGTCACCTTCCAATTGGCTGGCGAAGGCGTGAATCGCATGGCGTTTGCGCGCGATCAGCGGCGGTGTCAGGAGGATTTTTCGTGCGCGGTGCCATGGCACAAACGCGTCTTCCGGCGTTGCCCAGTGCCAGGTCCACACCGGCAGTTCATGCAGGGTTGCACCGACGCGTCTGGCGGCGGTGGCACTGGCTCGCCCCACGGCTTCATGATCGCAATGGCCGTCTTCGCACCAGGTCGTAAACACCACGTCGTTGGGGCGTAGATGCTGTTCGATGAACGCGCTCAACTCGATTTCGCGCGCGGCCACCTGGCTGTCGCTGAAACCGCCGCGCAGCCATTTCAGCTGGTGCAGCGGCAAACCGAGACGGCGCAGCGCTTCAGCCGATTCTTGCGGACGCACGGCGCTCAGGCGTTCCACGGGCCAGCGTGTCGAACCGGGATGACTGGCGCTGCCATCGGTGACCGAAATCAGTTGCAACGCCCGACCCGCCGCCGCAAGCACTTGCAGGAAACCACCGCAGCCCAGCACTTCGTCGTCCGGGTGCGGAGCGATGATCACCGCGCGAGCACCTTCTGGCACCAGGCTGAGGATGTCGATCACCGGCAATTGCGCCAGATGACGGGAGGTTTGCCACAGGTGCAGGGGCGTGCCCTGGCCGACGATGGGGTTGGTTTTCATAACGTCCATGTTCCGTTGATAGTGTGTTTGCCCAGTGCGGCAAGGTCCCGCTCGGCATGGCTTTGTCGCAGGAACACCGGCAGGTCAGCGATCAGTCGGGCGAATTGCCGGTCCTTGCAGTAAGGCCCGGCGCCGAGGGCGTGGCCGACGTGCAGGATCACTTGTTCCGCGGCCTGTTCGACCACCGCCCGGGCACGGCGAGCGAGCAACTCGGTATTATCCAGCGGCGAGGCATCGATGCTCATGGCACTGGCGCGCAACACCTGTGCGGCGGCGAAAAGAGTACGGTCGAGCGCACCGAGGTGGGCGAAGGCGTGGGGTTCTTCGCGTTGCGCGCAGTGAGTGCGCAGGCGTTCGGCGAGGCTGCGTGCGGCGCCGTACCAGCAGGCGGCAATGCCGATTCCGCCCTGCCAGAAACCCGGCCGTTGCAAGTAATCACCGGGTTGGCCAATGAGGTGCACGTCAACATTGTCGAACAGCACGTCGACGCTGCCGGTGGCGGCCATGCCGACGGCTTGCCAGCCTTGATCCGTCATGTTGACACCGGGTTGATCCAGTGCCACCGCGACCAATTGCTGACAGTCGTTTTCATCCCATGCGGTGAGCAAGGCATGGCTCAACACCGCCGCGCCCGAGCACCAGGCTTTGCGCCCATCCAGCCTCACGCTCAAACCTTGCCGACTGACCTGCACCCGCGCATTCGGTGGTTCGGCGGCCCACATGCCCCACGTGCTACCGGGCGTGGGCTCGCCACCCAGTTGCGCGATGATTGCGAGCGCATCGGTGTGACCTTCGTACAGTTTGCACACCCCCAGATCATGCCCGCCGACCTCTGCCAAACACTGAAAGCGCTGCAGAGTCCGACCACTGCCCGGCAGCGGAAGCTGATCCAGTCCAGCTTCCACCAGCGCCCGCACGCAACGACCTAACGCCTGAGTGTCAGGGTAATGCCCGGGTTGGCTCGCAAGAAACGCCTGAAGGTCCATTTCACTCTTCTTCCTCATGCTGCAGCTCAAACAGCAGCAGCGAACGCCCGGTCACCGAATATTCGTGGCCGATTTCAAAGCGTTCCTGGCCCCGAATCGAGGGTTGATTGGTGTCGATCATGCAGGTCCAGAACCCGCCGTCCGGCACTTCCGGCAATGTGAAGTTGACGATGTCGTGGTGCGCGTTGACCACCAGCAACAGGGTCGCGTCAGCACCTTTGCGGCGGATCCCGGTTTCCTGGGCGCGGCCATCGAGCAAGATCCCGAGACAACGGCCGTGGGCCTCGCCCCATTGTTCCTGGGACATTTCACTGCCGTCCGGCGCGAGCCAGGTGATGTCCTTGACCCCGATGTCCTCGTTGTAATTGCCCACCAGGAAGCGCCCGCGACGCAGGATCGGGTAGGCCAGGCGCAACTTGATCAGGCGTTTGACGAACTTGAGCAGGGCCTTGCCGTCCTCGCTGAAGTCCCAGTTGACCCAGCCGATCTCGCTGTCTTGGCAGTAGGCGTTGTTGTTGCCTTCCTGAGTACGGGCGAATTCGTCGCCGGCCACCAGCATCGGCGTACCCTGGGACAGCAACAGCGTGGCAAAGAAGTTGCGCATTTGCCTTTGACGCAACTCGTTGATCTCGGGGTCGTCGGTCGGGCCTTCGACACCATGGTTCCAAGACAGGTTGTTGTTGCTGCCGTCCTGATTGTTCTCATCGTTGGCTTCGTTGTGCTTGTCGTTGTACGACACCAGGTCGTTGAGGGTGAAGCCGTCGTGGGCGGTGATGAAATTCAACGAGGCATAAGGCCGACGGCCGCGCTGGTTGAACATCTCGCCCGAGGCGGTCATGCGGCTGGCGAAATCGGCGAGTTGGCCGTCATCACCTTTCCAGAACGCGCGCACGGTGTCGCGGAACTTGTCGTTCCATTCCACCCAGCCCGGCGGGAAGTTGCCGACCTGATAGCCGCCGGGGCCACAATCCCACGGTTCGGCAATCATCTTCACCTGGCGCAGCACCGGGTCCTGACGACAGGCCACGAGGAAGCTGTGACGTTCATCGAAACCGTCGTGGTAGCGCCCGAGAATGGTCGCCAGGTCGAAGCGGAAACCGTCGACGTGCATTTCCGTCGCCCAGTAGCGCAAGGAGTCGGTGACCATTTGCAGGACGCACGGATGGCTCAGGTCCAGGGTGTTGCCGGTCCCGGAATCGTTGATATAGAAGCGCTTGTCATCGGGCATCAAGCGGTAGTACGAGGCGTTGTCGATGCCGCGCATGGACAGGGTCGGCCCTTGTTCATTGCCCTCGGCGGTGTGGTTGTAGACCACGTCGAGAATCACTTCCAGGTTGGCTTCGTGCAGGTGCGCGACCATTTCCTTGAACTCGGCTATCTTGCCGCTGGCCAGATAGCGCGGGTCCGGGGCAAAGAAGGCGATGCTGTTGTAACCCCAATAATTGGTCATGCCTTTGTGCAGCAAGTGCTGGTCATTGACGAACGCGTGGATCGGCAGCAACTCGACCGACGACACCCCGAGTTTGCGGATGTGTTCCAGCACGTCATCAACCATTAACCCGGCAAAGGTGCCACGCACGTTCTCGGGGACGGAGGGGTGACGCATGCTGATGCCGCGCACGTGGGTTTCGTAAATGATGGTTTTGTCCCACGGCACGCTGACGCGATGGTCGTGGCCCCAGGTGTGCGCCGGGTCAATGACTTTGCATTTGGGCACGAAGGGCGCGCTGTCGCGTTCATCGAAACTGAGGTCGGCGTCGGGGTGGCCGATGGTGTAGCCGAACAGCGCTTCGGACCATTTCAACTGACCGACCAATTGCTTGGCGTAAGGGTCGATCAGCAATTTGTTGGGGTTGAAACGATGACCATTGGCCGGGTCGTAAGGGCCGTAGACGCGATAACCGTAGATCATCCCCGGATGGGCGTCAGGCAAATAGCCGTGGTAGATCTCGTCGGTGTATTCGGGCAGTTCGATCCGTTCAAGTTCCACTTCGCCGGCGTCGTCGAAGATGCACAATTCGACGCGGGTGGCGTTGGCGGAAAACAAGGCAAAGTTGACCCCTAGACCATCCCAGGTTGCGCCCAGCGGGAAGGGCAAGCCTTCACGGATTCGCGAAGCCTCGGCGTGAGGTTCTGGCGCGGATTTTTTTGGCGTGGTCATACGTGCTCCTGCAAGAAAGAATCGGGTGTTTTTCGAGGGCGAGCGCGCCCTCAGTGGCGAGCGAACTCGCCACGTTTTCGATCAGGACAATTCGGTTGGCGCGTCAGGTGATCGGTGGTTTTTTCGCCACGCGAGGCTTTTTCTCGACGGCTTTCTCACCCGGCGGGATCACTTTCGACGCCGCTGCAGGTTTGGCCTTGGCCTTCGGTTTGGCGATGCTGGCTTTACCGTCCAGTGCGCCATTGGCCGTGGCTGTCGCAGGCTTGGCAGCAGTTTTGCTGCCACTGGCCTTCGGTGATTTTTTCGGTGCCAGGGCTTCCGCTTCGGCCAGCTTGCGCGCCATCTCCCAGTGGCGGGCTTCCTGACCCTCGGGTTTTCCTTCCGATTCCCAGATCTGATAGGCAAATTCGCGAACGCGTTTATCGTCGGTACTCATCGCAATGCTCCTGAACTGAACTCAAGCTTGGGTAAAGAGTTGGATAAAGAGATTGACCGGGACAACCCCCAGCGCGGCGCTGATGTTCAGCTCCCTGTTTTTTGTGACTGCGACGCTGGAAAAAAGTCCCTTCAGATTTTCATCGAAGGAGGCGAACGGCAATTTGACCCGTGTATCGCCCCACAGCGGCGCATCAATCTGTGGTTGGGCACTGTTTTTCAGCAGTTCGGCGCAGCGTATCGGGACGATCACGATGGCGCGTTTCCCCTCCAGCACGCGGGCAAACGCCAGCACCCGATGGGCCTGACTGCCGATCACTTCAAGGGCCTGATAGCGCCCTCGGGAAAACAGTTCGGCATGCTCGGCGCGCAGCTGCAGCACCTCGGCGATCAGCGTCTGCTTGATGCGCCCGTCACGCCAGCTCGACAACAGTTCGGGCACCTGCGGTGTCGCTTGCAGGGCTCGTTCACGACTGGCGTAATCCACCGGCCGGCGGTTGTCCGGATCGACCAGGCTGAAGTCCCAGAAGTCGTTGCCCTGATAGAGGTCCGGCACCCCCGGCACGGTCATTCGCAGCAAGGTTTGCGCCAAGCCGTTGATCGCGCCGGAAGGGGCGATGGCCTGAGCCGCTTTACCGAGGGCGGCGCGTAACAGCTCACCCTCAGGGGCCAGAAACAGCCGCTCGATAAACCCCTGCATCGCTTGTTCATACGGTTCCTTCGGCGCGCTCCAGCTGCTTTGCAGTTTGGCTTCGCGCAGGGCTTTTTGTTGCCACTGCCAGAGGCGTTTGGCGTAGTCTGCCAGCGCCGGTTGATCGTCAATGTGCAGGGTCAACGGCCAACTGCCGAGGATCGCCTGATACAGGATCAATTCATCGCCCGCCGACGGCATGTGGTCGTCGTCGCGCAGTGGCCGGGCGAGCGTGCGCCAGAGCGGGACTTGCTCGGCGTACCAGGCGCTGCGTTCGCTCAACACGGCCAGGCGTGCGCGGGTGTCTTCGCCGCGTTTGTGGTCGTGGGTGGCGGTGGCCAGCAGGTTGTCCGGGAACTCGGCCAGACGCTGAGCGCAGACCGCATGGAAGTCCGACACCGGCGCGCTGAACTGTTCGGTGCTGAACCCCACGTCATTGCGCGACAGCAATACCGCCGAGCGATAGAACGCGGTGTCTTCGACCGCTTTGGCGGCAGCCGGCGATGTCAGTTGCTGAAAGCGTACGCAGGCATGCTTGAGCATCTTGCGCTGGCGACCCACCGGACGCTTGCGCCACGGTTCGCCGCCGAGCCAGCCGGCCAGGCAATCGAGCACTGGCCAATCGGCTTCGCTGAGGGTGTGTCGCGCACCGTCCATGGCCTGCTGGAAAAACACATCGTCTTCAGCGGATCGGCCACGGGGGCTGATGTAGGTGCGGTACACCGGAAAGTGCACGATCAATTCCTGCAACGCCCGGCGGATCGCACCGAGGGTCAGGTCGCGGGTCATCAGGTCGTCACGGGCCACTTGCAGCAAGGCCTGGGCAACGCTTTCAAAATCGCCGGCCAGCGAGCCATTGAGGATCTGCTGCCGCGCCAGTTCTGCTTCATGTTGGAAGTCGGCAGGTCGTTCGCTGAAGCGCTGCCAGAGTTCGCCCAGGGTGTGAGCGCCATGTGGATCGTGTTGCAGCAGCGACAGCTGGTTCATGAATTCGTAACCGGTAGTGCCGTCTACCGACCAGTCGCGGTGCAGGGTTTCGCCTTCGCCGAGGATCTTCTCGACGTAGATTGGCAAGTGCCGCCCCGGCGACAGGCTATCGACCCGGCGTCGTAATTTGCGGCAGTAGCCACGGGGATCGGCGAGGCCGTCGATATGGTCGATGCGCAGACCGTCCACCAGCCCCTCAGCCACCAGTTCGAAGATTTTCGCGTGGGTGGCTTCGAACACGGCGGGGCGTTCTACGCGTAAACCACCCAGTTCGTTGACATCGAAAAAACGACGCCAGTTAATGTCATCAGCTGCGGTGCGCCAACTGGCCAGACGATAACTCTGGCGTTCAAGCAGTGTGTGCAAACGCTGGAAACCGTCGGTGGTCAGCGAGTCGTAAGCGCCGAGGTGCTGTTCGATGGACTTGAGCAGCGAAGGATCGCTGGCCAGTTCGCGCAATTCGGCTTTCAGTGGCACCGCCAGGCTGTGCGCGTCGGTCTGGTAACTCAGGGTGGTGAAGCGTTCCGCCAATGACTTCAGCGGTTCGACCTCGGTGGGCAGCAACTCGCCGTAGTTCATCGGGCAGATCGGGAAACGGTGGTCGTAATGCTGCACATAAAAGCTGCCGTCCTGCGCATCGAAGCGCAAGGGCAGGGTGCCGTCCTGCAAGGCGATGCCGTAGTCGCTGCCGAGGAACGGTAGCAACAGCTGACCTTCCATCAACGGGTCCGGCGAGTGCCATTGGATGTCGAAAAACTCGCCGAACGGACTCAGGCGCCCCCATTCCAGCAAGTCGAGCCACCACGGGTTGTCCGCGCCACCGACGGCCATGTGGTTGGAGACGATGTCGAGGATCAGCCCCATCCGCTGTTCGCGCAGGGCACTGACCAGACGTCGCAGTGCGGCTTCGCCACCCAGTTCGCGGTTGACGGTGGTCGGATCTACCACGTCGTAGCCATGCATCGAGCCGGCGCGGGCGGCCAGCAACGGCGAAGCGTAGACGTGGCTGATGCCCAGACGGGCGAAATACGGCACCAGCTGCACTGCTTGATCGAGGGTGAAGCCTTTATGAAATTGCAGCCGCAAGGTCGCCCGCAGTGGTTGGATATTCGACGCGGTCATTGGTCACGCTCGCCCGCCTGAAGCCGCGCGCAGGCGAGCAGTTCCAGGCGCCGGGCCGCGTCCGGGTCATCGAGCAGGGCTTCGCTGTCGCCGGGCAGGCGTCGTGACCAGTTGGGATGGGCGTCGATGGTGCCGGGCAGGTTAGCCTGCTGTTCAATGCCCAAGGCATCTTCAAGCGGCAGCAACACCAACGGTGCGCGGGTATGCCCGAGGAAACGGACACTGGCGTCGAGCACCTGATCAGTTTCGTGGGACTCTTCGCAAAAGTTCTGTGGGTCCTGGCTTAACACACGACGCAGGCCTTCACGCTCGCGTTCACGGTGTTGGCGCCACTCGATTTCACCGCTGGCGTCGGTCAGGCCGAGCCGGGCGTTCCAGTCGATGTCGCGGCCGTGCCACCAGCCATTGAGCGTCGGCAAGTCATGGGTGCTGGTGGTCGCCAGTGCGTTGTCCGGCCAGTCGAGGATCGGCTTGAAGTGGGCGTTGTCCTGCTCAAACAGCAGTACGCGCATGCCCAGGATCGAGCGTGCAATGAGTTTTTCCCGCAGGCCATCCGGCACGGTGCCGAGGTCTTCGCCCAGCACAATGGCTTGATGACGGTGGGACTCGAGCGTGAGCAAACGCAGCAAGTCGTCGACCGGGTAGTACAGATAGGCGCCATCGCGGGGCGGTGCGCCGTTCGGGATCACCCACAAGCGTTGCAGGCCCATGATGTGGTCGATCCGCAAACCGCCTGCGTGGGCGAAATTGGCGCGGAGCATTTCGATAAACGCACGGAAGCCGTTGCGCACCAGACCTTCTGGGGAAAACGCAGAGATGCCCCAGCCTTGGCCGGTCCGGTTGAGGATGTCTGGCGGCGCACCCACTGTCAGCGAGGCGAGCAATTCGTCCTGGCGGCTCCAGGCCTGACTGCCACCACCGTCAGCGCCCACCGCGAGGTCGGCGATCAGGCCAATGCGCATCCCGGCACCGCGGGCCGCGGTTTGCGCACGCTCCAGGCAACGGGTGATCAGCCACTGGCAGAAGGCGAAGAAACCGATGCGTGCGGCGTTCTCTTCAGCGAATTCGGCCAAGGCAGCGCTGCGCGGGTCGCGCCATTGCTCGGGCCATTCGCGCCAGTCGAGGCTCTCGCCTTTGGCAGCGCGTGCCTCTTGCAGGGCTTCGAAGCGGCAATGATTTTCCAGTGCTTCGCCCGAGGCATGGCGGAAGCTGCTGAAGTCTTCGTGCAAGGGATGTTCACCGTGGACGAAGCCTTCGTACAACGCCTGCAGAATGCGGTGTTTGGCTTGCGCAGCCACGGGCCAGTCAATCAGCGGGCGTTCTTCCAGCGCTTGCAGTTCGGCGGCCAGCCCGGTGGCGTCAAGCGCCGCGCGCATCGCGCGCTCGCCGAGGATAGCGCCGGGTGCGGCGTACAGGCTGTTGAGAAACAAACGGCTGGAAGGGGAATAGGGGCTGTACCGCTGGGTGTCGCTGCCGAACATGGCGTGCAACGGACTGATTGCCAACGCCTCGGCGCCGCGTTCACCGGCCACCCGTGCAAGGTCTTCCAGCGCCTGGGTGTCGCCGAAACCGCCATCGCCGGCCCGTCGCAGGGAGTACAGCTGCACGCTCAGGCCCCAGGTGCGCGGAATAGGATTGTCGACCGCGTCGCCGACGCTGTAGCAGCGCTCGGGCGCCACCGCCAGGGTGAAGGATTGTCCATCGATGCTGACGTGCTGGTAGCCGACCGGAATCAGCCCCGGCAGCACGGCTTGTGCATCAAGCTTCAGGTAGATCTTCGAGCCGTCTTCGAGGTGAATGTCACACGGGGTTTCGGGCTCGAAATAACGCGCCAGATCGAGGCCAGCACCGACATCGACCGTCAACAGGGGCGGCAGGCGGTGGGTCTGCTGGACGGCTTGCAGTTCCAGCAGGCTCGCGTCGATTTCCTGGGCACTGTTGGCCGGGTGGCCGAGGCCGGTGAGCACGGCGCGCAGCACCGACGGGCCGACTTTTTGCGGGCGGCCATTGGCGTCGATCCAGTCGACGGCCAGGCCAGCGCGGCTGGCCAGTATTTCAAGTTGCGCATCGCTCATAGGCGCTCTCCATCCGAGGGTAGCAAAGGGGCTGCGGCCGTGAGACTGACTAGCGCGCAATACGGGGCAAGTTTGCCCTCGTGCAACAGGCCGGCCGAGTGGGGCGGGTGTTCGAACAGCAAGATTGTGTCGGCCTGTGGGGTGTGGACCACTGGCGTGTCGCTGAGGTTCAGGTCAATGCGCAGCTCACTGCCGTCGCCCAGTCGCCAGCGAGCGCTGACTGCCCCGTGGCCGAGCACATCGGCGCCCAATGCCTGGGTACCGGGCAGGCGAGGGATGAGGTGCTGATGGCGCAGCTGTAACAGGCGGCGATACAGGTCGTGAATGGACGGTAGTGCGCTGGCCCCCAGCTTCGGTTGCGACACGTCGAAGGTCCGGGGCGCATTCGGGTCCGGAATCTGTTCGCGTTTATGCGGATCGGCAAAGGCGCTGAACGCCGCAAACTCGTTGCGTCGACCTTCGCGCACCAGCTCTGCAAGTTCACCGTGGTGGCTGGTGAAAAACAGAAACGGCGCCTGCGCGGCGAATTCGTCCCCCATGAACATCAGCGGGATCATCGGCGACAACAGCAGCAGTACGGTGGCCGCATAGAGTGCATCGGGGTGAGTCAGTTGATGCAGCCGTTCACCCAGCGCACGGTTGCCGATCTGGTCATGGTTTTGCAGGAACAGCACGAAGGCGGTCGGCGGCAAGTGACCACTGGGTTCACCTCGCGGCGTGCCGTGGCGGTTGAGATGGCCCTGAAACACAAAGCCCTGGCTCAGGCAGCGGGCCAGTTGTTCGGTGGGCTGCTCGGCATAATCGGCGTAGTAGGCGTCGGTTTCACCGGTCAGCAACACATGCAGGGCGTTGTGGCCGTCATCGTTCCACTGCGCATCGAAACCTTTTTCCAGCAGGCTCGCCTCGTTGTGCTCGTTTTCTACCATCAGCCACACATGACGGGAGGGGTCGGTTTGCTGGCGAACGCGCTGCGCCAGCTCTTCAAGGAAGTCCGGGCTTTCAATGGCGTGCACGGCATCCAGGCGCAAGCCGTCGAAGCGGTACTCCAGCAACCACATCAACGCATTGTCGATGAAGAAATCCCGCACCTCGCGCTGCCGGAAGTCGATGGCCGCCCCCCATGGCGTGTGTTTGTCTTCGCGGAAAAAGGCCTTGGCGTAGTGGTGCAGGTAATTGCCATCCGGGCCGAAGTGGTTGTAGACCACGTCGAGAATCACCGCCAGGCCAAGTCCATGGGCGGTGTCGATCAGGTGCTTGAGTTGTTCCGGCGAGCCATAGGACGCCTGCGGCGCGTAGGGCAAGACGCCGTCGTAGCCCCAATTGCGATCACCGGGGAATTGCGCCAGCGGCATCAGTTCAATCGCGGTGATGCCCAGTTCGACGAGGCGCGACAAGTGTTGTTCGACGGCACTGAAACCGCCGAGCACACCGACGTGCAGCTCGTAGATGACCGCCTCGTTCCATGGCCGGCCCTGCCAGGTGTTGTGTTGCCAGCGATAAGCCAGCGGATCGACCACCACGCTGTGGCTGCCAATATCGCCGGCCTGCGCGCGAGAGGCCGGGTCCGGCACCTCCAGCTCGCCATCGATGTTGAAACGGTAGCGGGTGCCCGCGGGGCAGCGGGTCTTGATCACGAACCAGCCATTACCTTGGGGCAACAGCGGCAAGGATTGTCCATTTTCCAGTTCGACACTGACGTAAAACGCATCCGGCGCCCACAACGCAAAACGCGTGTGCTCTGCGTCCAGCATGATTGCGCCGTGGGGCCAGGTCTCAAGGGTCCGTAACGGCATCGTTGAAAACCTCTTACTGTCGGCCTGATTTACCCAAGGCCTTGGCCACAAGTTGTTCGTAGAGTTCGGCGTAGGGTTCCACTGCCTTGCACCAGTTGAACGGCGCAGCCATGGCCCGGCACCGCATGGCATGCAGCAGGTCGGGGAAGGCGAACACCTTGAACGCACGGCTCAGGGCTTCCTGATAACTCTCGACGGTGGATTCATCGAAGAGGAAACCGGTCACACCGTTTTCAATGGTGTCGGCCAAGCCGCCGGTGTTGCGGGCGACCGGCAACGAGCCGAAGCGTTGGGCGTACATCTGACTCAGGCCGCAGGGTTCATAGCGCGAAGGCATCAGCAGGAAATCGCTGCCGGCGAACATGCGTCGGGCATCGGTCTCGTTGAAGCCGATGCGCACGCCGATCTGCCCCGGAAAGCGCAGGGCCAGTTCACGCATGGCCTGTTCTTCTTCCGGTTCGCCACGGCCGATGATTGCAATCTGGCCGCCGGATTTGACGATGTACTCGGACACCGCTTCGGTCAGGTCCAGGCCTTTTTGATAGACCAGGCGCGAAACCACGGCAAACAGCGGACCTTCGGAATCGGCCAGGCCGAACAATTCGCGTACGTGCGCAGCGTTCACGGCCTTGCCGTCCCAATCACCAATGCTGAACGGGCGGAACAGGTGTGTATCCGTCGCCGCGTCCCAGCTTTCATCAATACCGTTGGGGATACCGCTGAGCAGGCCTTGCTGGGTCTTGGCGGCGAGAAAACCGTCGAGACCGCAGCCGAAGGCCGGCGTGGTGATTTCCTGGGCGTAGGTGGCGCTGACGGTGGTGATGTGGCTCGAATAGGCCATGCCGGCCTTGAGGAACGACATCTTTCCGTAGAACTCCATACCTTCCTGTTGCAGGGCGTGCGCGGGAATCCCCAGTTCAGGGCAGGAGCCGAGGCTGGTCACGCCTTGATAGGCCAGGTTATGGATGGTGAACAGCGTCGGGGTGCGCTGCCCACGCCAGTGCATGTAGGCCGGCGCCAGGCCAGCAGGCCAGTCATGGGCGTGCACCAGATCCGGGCACCAGTGAATTTGTGCGAGATTGGCGGCGATATCAGCGGCGGCGAGGCCCAGGCGGGCGAAGCGAATGTGGTTGTCTGGCCAGTCGCGGCCATTGTTGGCGCCGTAGGGCGAACCTTCACGCTCGTAGAGTTCGGGGCAGATCAACACGTAGATGACCAGACCGTCCGGCATGTCCATGCGCCCGATCTTGCAGGGCGGAAGTGCGGCGTGCCCACCCAGTTCACCAATGATGTGGATCGGGTTTTCGCTGTGCAGCACCTGCGGGTATCCGGGAATCAGCACCCGCACATCGTGCAGATGCGACATGGCTCGTGGCAGGGCGGCGGAGACGTCGCCCAGGCCGCCGGTCTTGACCAGGTCGGCAATCTCGGAGGTCACGAACAACACTTTCTTTCTATTTGGATTCTGACTGGCAGCCGGTGCCAGCGTCTTGGTTCCCGGGACGCTGATGGGTTGCGCGCTCGGTGCATTGACGGCGCTCGATTCGCCGACCTGCTGATGAGCACGCTCTCCCTGAATATCTAAAGCCGCACTAATCATATGAATCTCCCGTGGTGTTGATCTAAAGCTTAGGTCTGGCACAAACGGTGTGGCCAATTCCTGTGGCCGGGCGCAAACGCGCGCGCATCGTGGCAAATGCTGCCCAATGCGGTGAAGCAGATGGGTTGGAGGGGCCGTTGCAAGGAATGCACCAGTCGCGTTAGCCCTACCTTTAACCTGACCCATGGCCAGGACCGAAAGTTTCGAGTTTTTTACAGCCAGATGACCGACCGGTTTTACCTCGCGAAAATGAGTCTAGGCCAGATCCTAGAGCGGGGCGGGTCAAGTGGTGAAATTGTTCGACAATCAGTTTCAAGAGGGTAAAAGAACCGCGCGCGCACGGGGAAGCGCACCGACGAAGGGCAGGTTTATTTTTCGGGATGGGTCAAAATGGGACTGGTAAGTCACGAAAATGGGCGGGTGGGGAGGGGGTGGCGCACTGTTGTGGTGCGTTTGGTTCGGGTTGATGGGGTGTGTTTGATGGCCTCATCGCGAGCAGAATCACGCCTACACGGGGACGCGGTCCCTTGTAGGAGTGAGCCTGCTCGCGAAGAACGATAACTCGGTATCAGGTGAACAATCGAATGGGTTTACCCGCCGACCACGCCTGAATGTCTTCGATCATCTGCGAAAAGAACAGCTGGTAGTTCTGCCGGCTCACATACCCGACATGCGGCGTCGCCAGCACATTTTCCAGCGTTCTGAACGGATGATGGTCAGGCAGAGGCTCAACTTCGAACACATCCAGCGCCGCCCCGGCCAGGCGATTCTTCTGCAACGCCTTGATCAGCGCGGCCTCGTCCACGATCGGTCCGCGGGCAGTATTAACTAGCAGCGCTGTGGGTTTCATCCAGTCAAGCGCCTGTGCGTCGACCAAACCACGGCTGCGATCACTGAGCACCAGATGCACCGACAGCACGTCGGCCTGCTCGAACAGCTCCTGCTTGCTGACATAGGTCACGCCCACTTCGGCAGCGGCTTCGGTGGTCAGGTTCTCGCTCCAGGCAATCACCTGCATGCCGAACACTTGCCCGAACTGGGCGACGCGCTTGCCGATGCTGCCGAGCCCTAGGATGGCCAAGGTCTTGCCGTGCAGATCACCACCCAGTCCCTGCTGCCAAAAACCCGCGCGCAAGGCGTTGGCTTCGGCCACGAGGTTGCGGGTCGCGGCCATAATCAGCGCCCAGGTCAGTTCCGGCGCTGCGTGTTTGTAACTGTCGGTGCCGCAGACCTGAATCCCCAACGCAGCGGCCGCTTTGAAGTCCAGCGCCGCATTGCGCATACCGCCAGTCACCAGCAGCTTGAGTTTCGGCAACCGACGCAGCAGGTCCTCATCGAACCGGGTGCGTTCGCGCATCACGCAAATCACCTCGAAGGCACCCAGACGCTCGGCCAGTGTTTCGTTGTCGGCCGGGTAGTCATGGACGAAACTCACCTCGCCAACGCTGTCCAGCACCGACCACTCCACCACGTCGCGTGCGACGTCCTGCCAGTCATCGATCACCGCAATCTGCACCGCCATCAGCCTTACCTCATCAATGAACGGGGTTGGTTCTGTTCAGCCAGTCGAGCAAGGCCTTGTGGAATTGCGCCGGTTCTTCCATTTGCGGCGCGTGGCCCATGCCGGGGAATTCAACCAGGGTCGACTGTGGAATCAGTTTTGCCACTTGTTTACCCAGCACGTCGTAGTGACCGAGCTTCGCCTTGACCTCAGGCGTGGCGATGTCACTGCCGATGGCCGTGGTGTCGGAGGTCCCGATCAGCAACAGCGTCGGCATCTTCAGGTCTTTGAATTCGTAATACACCGGTTGAGTGAAGATCATGTCGTAGATCAGCGCCGAGTTCCACGCGACCTGCGTATGCCCCGGGCCTTTGTTCAGGCCGGCGAGCATGTCGACCCAACGATCGAATTCCGGCTTCCAGCGGCCACCGTAATAGGTGTTGCGCTCATAGGTGCGGATGCCGTCGGCGTTGAGTTTGAGCTCACGCGCGTACCATTGATCGACGGTGCGGTAGGGCACGCCGAGGGCTTTCCAGTCTTCCAGGCCGATGGGATTGACCAACGCCAATTGCTCGACCTGCTCGGGGTATTGCAGCGCATAGCGGGTAGCGAGCATGCCACCGGTGGAGTGGCCGAGAAGGCTGGCTTTCTGGATGCCAAGGGCTTTGAGCAGTTGCTGGGTGTTGGTTGCCAGTTGCTGGAAACTGTATTGGTAGTGCTCGGGTTTGCTCGAGGTGCAGAAACCGATCTGGTCCGGGGCGATGACCCGATAGCCAGCCTCGCTGAGGGCTTTGATCGAACTGTCCCAGGTCGCACCGCAAAAGTTCTTGCCATGCATCAGCACCACGCTGCGGCCATTGGCCTTGCCATGGGCGGCGACGTCCATGTAACCCATTTGCAAGGATTTGCCTTGAGACTCAAAGGCGAAATGCTTGACGGTGTAGGGGTAATCGAAGCCCTGCAATTGAGGGCCGTATTCCGGCCCGTCGGCGTGGGCGACGAGGGGTAGTACGGCGGTCAGCAGCAGGCTGGGCAGCCAGCGGGAGAGGGCGAGGGGCATGGGTGAACTCCAAAGAAAACCTGCCGATGCTGGATCGGCCTGATTAGGGCGACATTAAACACAGGCAATCGCCGCGCTCGATCGTTCAACCCATCCAGCCCAGCGTGGCCAGGGCCAGCACGCCATAACGGGCGGCCTTGGCCAGGGTCACCATCAGCAGAAATCGTCCCAAAGGTTCGCGCATGACGCCGGCCACCAGCGTCAGCGGGTCACCGATAATCGGCACCCAGCTCAGCAGCAGAGACCAATGGCCGTAGCGCTGATAGTGCTGTCGAGCCTGTTCCAGGTGGCGAGGGCTGACCGGAAACCAGCGTCGGTCGCGAAACCGTTCGATACCGCGTCCCAACCACCAGTTCACCAGCGAACCCAGCACGTTGCCCAGGGTGGCGACGGCCAACAGCGACCAGAGCCAGTACTTGTCGCTCAGCAACAACCCCACCAGCACCGCTTCGGACTGCAGCGGCAGCAGCGTCGCGGCACCGAACGCCGCGAGAAACAGCCCGAGGTACGCACCGGACATCAATGGGCGGGGTAATCCGCCACCACGACATCACTGCCGTCCTTTTTCAGGCCGATCACCTGATAGGCATCGCTCATGCCATCCATTTCCATCCCGGGCGAACCCATGGGCATGCCGGGTGCGGCAACGCCCAGCAGGTCATCACGCTTGCTCAGCGCCAGCACCTGGTCCGCCGGGACATGGCCTTCGACGAACTTGCCATTGATCAGCGCGGTATGGCACGACGCCAGACGCGGCGGCACACCGTGCTGTTGCTTGAATTCGCTCATGTCGGTTTCGACGTGGTCTTCAACTTTGAAACCGTTAGCTTCGAGGTGACTGATCCATTTTTTGCAGCAACCGCAATTGGCGTCGCGGTGCACTTCGATGGGGATCAGGTCGGCGGCCTGAGCCAGGGAGGATATAAAAAGGACGCTCAGGGCGGCCAGACGCAAAGGGGTTCGCATGGAAAGGTCTCGACTCGGTGGCGGTCAAAAAAAAGAGGCATTTTGACCAGTTTAGCCACGGATGAGGGGCGAGATTGTTTCCAAGTAATACAAAGACAATGCAGCCAATGCAAAACCCTGTGGGAGCGACCTTGCTCGCCCCCACAGGGTTTGCTCCAGGCTTGAGGTACTCAACGAACCTTGAACCGCCCCATGATCGAACTGACGCGCGCATTGGCGTCCACCAGTTGCCGGGTATTCAACTCGCTGGCCTGACCGCTTTTCACCAGTTCATCCACCATGTGACGGATCTGCACCATGCTGCGGTTGATCTCTTCGGTCACCGCACTTTGCTGCGAGGCCGCGGTGGCGATCTGTGTGCTCAGTCCGTTGATGTGGCTGACGGAACCGGCCATTTCATCCAGGCCCGAGTTGACCCGCGCTGTCGCGTCGGCGGCGGACTGGCAACTGGCCTGGGTGTTTTCCATTGCGGCGACCGACGAACTGACGCCTTGGGTCAGGCGCGTGAGCATTTCATTGATTTCCGAGGTGCTGGCCTGGGTGCGGCCGGCGAGGGCACGGACTTCATCGGCGACCACCGCAAAGCCTCGGCCTTGTTCACCGGCCCGGGCCGCTTCGATGGCTGCGTTCAATGCAAGCAAGTTGGTTTGCCCGGCGATGGCGCCAATCACCCCGAGAATCTCGGTGATGCGTTGCGCATCCTGCTGCATGCTTTCGACTTTGTGGGTGGCGCTCGCCACTTCCTCGATCAACGCCACCACGCTGCTCGACGCTTCGCCCACCACCACCCGCGAACGGTCGGCGTTTTCGTTGGCGCGCTTGGTGAAGGCCGCTGTCTCTGCGGCATTTTGTGCGACGCTTTCAGCGGTCGAACTCATCTCGGTAATGGCGGTGACGGTCTGATCGGTTTCCGAGGCATGGCGCACCAGAATCTGACTGGTGTGGGCCGAGGTGCGTTGCAGGTTGTCCAGGCTCGAGGCCATGGCGCCGGTGGCCTGGGTCACTTCGCCGATCATGTTCTGCAAGTAGACGATAAAGGCGTTGACCGAGTGGCCGATGGCGCCCAGTTCGTCTTCGGCGCGGATGGTGATGCGTTTGGTCAGGTCGGCGTCGCCGGCAGACAGCGCATCGATATTGGCCTTGAGGATTTTCAGGCGCTGGACCAGTTGGCGAATCGCGTAGATCTGCAACAGCGCCAGCAGAATCACCATCGGGATTTGCAACAGGCTCAGGGTGCTGAGCACGTCATCACGCTGGGCGGTGATCAGTTTGCTCGGCAGGGCGGTGGCGAGGAACCACGGCGAGCCTTCGATGGGGCGCATGAAGAAGGTGCTGTCTTCGCCGTTGTTGTCGAATTCGACGCGCTGCGATTGGTCACGGTTTTGCAGGCCGGCTTTCACTTGGCTGGCGAACGGTGAGTTGCCCGCCAGTTCACTGATGTTTTTCAGAACGATGGGGCCGCTGATGCGCGAACTGTTGCTGATGATCTTGCCGTCGGCTTCGACGATCAGCATCTCGGCGCCAAGGTCTTTTTCCTTTTGCGCGATCAAGTCATTGAAGAAGCCCAGCGTCACGTCGATGGTCGACACGCCGTACGCCACGCCATTTTTCTGAATGGCCATGGCGCAGTTGGTGCGCGGCTCGGCACTGGCGTCATCTTTATAGGCCGCCGCCCAGGCACATTGGCCACGTGGCGTTTGCATGCCGCCCTTGTACCAGGCCTGGTCGTAGTAGTTCGGCGCGGCGTCACTGTTCCAGAACGTATTGACCGCCAGTTTGCCCGAGGCGTCACGGTGCCAGAAGGTGCTGAATTTATTGCGCCCGGCTTCACGTTGGCCCGGTAACGGCCAGATCCCGCCGCCAAAGACTTTCAATTCACCGTACTGATCCACCAGGCCTGGCAATACCGTGTCAATGCCTGCGCTGTCGAGCAAGGGAATGGTTTGGGTAATGCTGCGCTGTTGTGCCTGAACCTTGGTTAGTTCGCCCTGGATTTGTCGGGCGACGTCGGCGATGCGGTTGAGGGCCACCTGTTCTTCGGTATGGCGCAGTTTAGGCGCGACCAACTGGCTGATTCCGACCACCGTCAGCGCGAACAGCAACAGGATAAACAGGACCAGAAACAGCGTGTAGCGAGCCTGGATCGAACGGAATGTGGGCATGGGACCGGTCCTTGTGTGCAGCACTTTTATTATTAGGTTTGGAAGGGTTATCGCTGCTTCATCGGGCTATCGGCTTGGGCAGGGATAGCTTTAGGCACGATCGTCCAGGAACGGGCCTCAGCGGAAAGCGCGGTAGGTATTGAAACGGATACAAACAAACTGACCGAGACGTACAAAACGCTTGGTTAGTTGTGTAGACCCATCCGGGAAAGTTCGTCTAGACCAATAAAGCCAGGCACTTTCCAGTTTGTATCTGAAATGTACGGAAATTGTAAAAGACAGCAACCAGGGGTTGGAGTGGCCAGTGGCCATGGCCGATACTCGCCCGCTCTAAACCCACTCAAGAAGGATCTGAATATGGTCACGCAATCGGAAGCTCAGTCATGACAATCGGCAATACTGGAGGATGGACGGCCAAGGCGGGTCTACTGGTGCAGAACACTGGCGGCGGCAAGCCCGTGACGCACAGCGCCAGGGTCAAGCAAATGCTCGCGCTGGTGGGTACCAATCCAAATGCGCTGAATGCGGCGAGGATGGATGAGCAGAAAATATTCAGGAACGTTAAAGGCTTCGACCCGGAAAATGTATCGTCCAAACAATTGGGCAATCTCAGTGCATTTTTACGTGGCAGAGGCCTGATCTCCGATATTACGTCGATGACCTTGATGAACGCCGGGGACAAGTTTGACCGGTTCGGGGTACAGAATGATCCGGATGCGAAGTTCAATGCGCTGGAATACTTCGCCACACAACTGGACACCATCCAGAACAACAGCATCAAGGGCGATAAATACGCGGTTGGCCTGATCCCTGAATACAAGACTGCTATCTACGTCCTGCAAAACCTGGCCACTTATGGCAAGGGCAATGGCACGACCGCTCCTACGGACAAGGGTGTCAGCTCCAAGGCGTGAAAGGTTGCCGGCCCGCTCAGGGTGGAGCGGGCCAGGCACTGTTGCTAGCGGTCCAGCAACTTCATGACTTCCTCGGGGTAACGCAAGCCTGCGGTGGCATTGGCGGGGAATATCGACTCCAGCGCTTTCAATTCATCTGCGCTGAGTTTGACCTCCAGTGCCGCAACGTTTTCCTCCAGGTATTTGCGCTGTTTGGTTCCAGGGATCGGGATCAGGTAGTCACCCTGCGCCAGCACCCAGGCCAACGCCAATTGGCCTGCTGTCACGCCTTTTTCTGCGGCCAATGCCTGTACTTGCTGTACCAACAGCAAGTTCTTCGCAAAGTTTTCCCCTTGAAAACGCGGGCTGAAACGACGGTAATCATCCGCCGCAAAGTCATCCGGGCTTTTCAGTGCGCCCGTCAGAAAGCCTCGCCCCAATGGGCTGTAAGGCACAAACGCCACGCCCAGACGCTGACACGCCGCCAGGCAACCATTCTCTTCCTGGTCACGGCTCCACAACGAATACTCACTTTGCAGCGCGCTGATGGGGTGAACCTTGTGCGCGCGTTCCAGGGTAGCGACCGACGCCTCGCTCAAGCCCAGGTAACGCACCTTGCCGGCCTTCACCAGTTCGGCCATGGCGCCGACGGTTTCTTCGATGGCCACCTGCGGATCGATCCGGTGCTGGTAATACAAGTCCAGGGTTTCAACGCCGAGACGCTTGAGTGTGCCGTCGATGGAGGCGCGAATGTAGTCCGGTCGGCCATTGACACCCCGTGCGGTGGGATTGGACGGGGCACGGACAATGCCGAACTTGCTCGCCAGAAATACCTGGTCCCGTTTGCCGGCAATGGCTTTGCCGATCAATTCTTCGTTGGTGTGAGGGCCGTACATGTCGGCGGTGTCGAGCAGGTTGATCCCGAGTTCGAGTGCGCGATGCAGGGTCGCAGTGGCCTCTTGGGTGTCTACGCCGGTGGTGTAGAAATCGGTCATGCCCATGCAGCCCAGGCCGATGGCGGAAACCTGCGGGCCGTTTTTGCCCAATTGACGTGTTTGCATGAAATCAACTCCCTGTGGTGTGAGCGCACAGTGTCAACCTCGACAGAAACAAGATAAACCGGCTAAAACTGCTATCACTGTTCGTCTTTTCTAAATAATCATCAGGAACGCCAGAGTAATGGACCGTTTCAATGCTATGCGTGTGTTTACCCGAATCGTTGAGCTGGGCGGGTTTGCCAAAGCGGCAGACAGCCTGCAATTGCCTCGAGCGTCGGTCACTGTTTTGATCAAACAGCTTGAAGCGCATCTGGGGGTGCAACTGCTGCAACGCACCACGCGACAGATCAGCCTGACCCTCGACGGCGCGGCCTATTACCCCCGTTGTGTGCGGTTATTGGCAGACCTTGAAGAAACTGAAGCGGTGTTTTCCGCCGCTCGACACAATCCCAAAGGGTTGCTGCGGGTGGACATGCCGGCAGGGATTGGGCGCTTGATCGTGATTCCGGCATTGCCGGCGTTCACCCGACGTTATCCCTTGATCGAGCTGGAAATCGGTTTGAATGACCGCCCCATCGATCTGATCCGCGAAGGCGTTGATTGCGTGTTGCGCGGTGGCTCCGCGCTGGATGATTCATTGGTGGCGCGGCCATTGGTCATGCTGGACCAGGTCACCTGTGCCAGCCCTGACTACTTGCAACGCCATGGAATCCCTCAATGTCTGGCAGACCTGGAAGGGCACCGGATGGTGGAGTATTTCTCCGGCACGACCGGTAAGCGTTTTGGGCTGGAATTCCAGGTTGATGACGAGGTGCAACTCATGGATTTGCCCAAACAGGTGGCAGTCAACAGCGCCGACGGTTACCTGGCGGCATGTGAGGCGGGGTATGGGCTGATTCAAACCCCGTATTACCACGTTGCTCGCCAGCTTGATGAAGGCCGATTGTGTGAAGTGCTAGGGAGCGTGCCGCCTCCGGTGATGCCGCTGACGGCGCTGTATCCGCCTCACCGCCAGTTGTCCCGGCGGGTGAGGGTGTTTGTCGATTGGCTGGTGGAGCTTTGCGCGCAGCCGGGCCTTAACGTTTACCGGAAGGGTTCAAGCGGCTGAACAGGTGTTGGCCTGTGCGCTGACGTCGCGCTGCAAGTTATCGTGCAACTGTTGCATGTCAGGGCAATGCAGGGAGAGGTGACGCGGCTGCGCCCCTCGGTGAAACAGCGCAAACCACCCGTTGCTGCTCTGGGCGGGCATCAATCCGCTGAAGGTGAAACCCAGCATGCTCAAACGGTGCAGGTCCTCGGCAAAGTGGCGTGACAGCTCGATTTTGGCCGAGATGAGCCAATGGCTGGGCAACCTCCGGAGTTGGTCCAGCAATGCGTCGCTCAAACGCTGAATGACGACGACGTAGCGCTGGTGATTTTGCCTGATTTGCAACGGCATCGACGCTGGCGACAGCGTGGCCCGATAAGTCCCGAACACATCACACAAGCGTTGCATAAGCCTGCGACAACTTTCAGGCCATAGAACATCGGGCAATGGACGTGTGTGCCCCTCGGCCAGATAACAGCCGAGTACCATGGTTTCCGGCAGCGGCGTTGTGAGCGGGGACGGCGCGTAGTCGGGAAGCAATCCCGTGTTGTGAAACCCGATGCTGTGGGCCATGCGTTGCGTGTGGGGATGGTGCGTGACTTGTTTGATCAAGACGTTCTTGATCTGTTGCGCTTGCGACTGCAACAACAATTCCCGACCCAGGTGTGTCGCGATACGCTGACCTCGAGCCGCGGGATGGACCACGCTCAGCGCCAGCTCGGGGATGTCCGACAGTGGGTCACGGCATAACGCGGCGTGACCCAGCACGCATTCGCCGTCGACCGCCAGCATCGAGAACCATTGGCCGTCGGCGTTGTGCTGACTGATCATGTTCGGCAGATAAACGTCCGGTCGAGGGTAATGATCCCCATAGATCTGGCGAAACAACTGACTTACGGCGCGTGCATCACCTGGCTGGAAGCGACGATAAACGAGGGTCGACATTACTGACGCTCCGTTGACGGCGAGTCGTACACGCGCAAGTCCAGAACCCTCATCTGTTTGCCAGAGCGCGGGTGAAGGTTCAAATCGGTGATTGCACAGGGCACCACGCGCAGTTCCATCAACCCCTGGCGATTCAACTGCCCGATGCCGGGATAATGGACGGCCAGCGCTTCATGCAGCGCGCTGCAGATGGGGTCAATGCCGGTGCATGGCATGGTGGGCACCCACTTCACCGTCACGAGGTCTTTGACGCCCTCTTGCTCGATCACCAACTGCCATTGATCGCTGCCTGCGATGTGCTGCACGATCAACAGGATTTCATCGATCAGCAACGACAATGTCCCTACCCGAACCCGTTGACTGTGAGCACTGCGTCCCTTGAGCGCGAATTTGCGCATCGGCGTGGCGCTTGGCTCGCGCCAGCAAGCGCGGTCACCCACGGGATACCGCAGCAGGGGCATGAGCCGGCGCGTAAGGTTGGTGACCACCAGCAAACCGATACGGTCACACTCTTCGATGACTTCGCCGGTGTGTTCATCGACAATTTCCAGCAGTGTGTGGGGTTCAAACGTCCGATGCTCTCCCAAGGCACAGTCACGGCTACTGGCCCCTATCAGGCCGGCATCGACGCTGGCGTAACCGGCGGAGGCGATGCGCGCATTGGGAAGCGCTGTCTTGAGCATGGCGATTTGCGCGGGGAACAGGCTTTCGCCGCCGTACAGCAATGTATCGACGCCGCACAACACCCGTTGATGCCGACTCAGGTAGTCGGCAAATCGCAACAACTGGGCTGGAACGCCGGCAAGCACGTTGATCCGATGCTGATCTACAGCATCAGCCAGCACGTCCAAGTCGACATTGCCCGTGAAGGGAAACTCGCAAATGGAGTGTGTGACGTGCGCCAGTGAGTCGTGAAAGAACACGAAGCTGGCGTAAAGATCACCGGAAAAAAACAGATTGGCGACCCGGTCGCCGTTCTTCAGTTGAGAGGAAATGCTGTGTGCAAATGTGGTAACCAATGCCTGCCATTCATTGGGGGTATAAACGCTAAGTTTGCCTTGACTGGTCGAGCCCCCGGTTTTAAATACCAGGCCATCGTCGACAGGTCCTGTCAGCACGGCCCAGTTATTCAAGTCGTGACTGTCTGCCCAATACTCATCCACATTGATTAATGGCAGCGCGTTCAAGGTGACTTCGCACAGGGGCGAGTCTTGCAGATGATTGCGGTAAAAGTTCGAGTGTTGCCTTATAAAAGGCACAAGTTGTTCAAGCGTATAAATGGAATTCACGGAGCTCTCTTTATATCAGGCATGTCTACGGTTAAGAGACAGGGTGTTGCTAATCAGCGGTCTGTTTGTATTCGGTTATCAATAACCAAGGGCGTTTTGCCGCTGTGTTTGTTTCTTGTGAAGGCCGACTCCGCACATTCGTGAACTTCTAACATTAAAAAGCAGTTGTTTACCGCGCTCGACAAGGCTTCATCGGTCAATAGGGACTGGCGAACGCTACCACTGTCTGAATTGATTAAAACCCGCAGCCGTTCCATGCCGTTCGGTGCATGGTCCAGCTGAATTTGAATCGGTCTGCCGACACGCTCTTGCAGCGCCGATGGCGAGATGAATTCTGTGCCTATCCGTAGCAACTTGCCGTGGCGCTGAAGCAATTCGAACCGCGGCGATTCAAGTCCGCAAGGACAGGGGCCGGGTACCCAGCGACCGGTATCGCCCACGTCATACCGGCGCACGTCTTGGCCTTGCCGTGCCCGGGAGGTAAACAGCAGTCGTCCGATTTCATCAGCCTGAACGGGCACATCCTGTTCGATCTCGACGATTTCCAGATGCTGGGTATCGCACATCAAATGAAACACCCCATTGGCCGTCGCTGCGCAGGCATGCCCCAGGGGACCGGCATCGACCGAGCCATAAATCGTCGAGCGAATCTGCAACACCCCACAACTTTCCATCAGGCGCAGGCTGGCCTCTGCCGGGTGTTCACCGCCGAGGAACACTTTATGGATGCCGCCGTAAACGCGCAGACGCTCCTGCTCGTTGAAGAACAGGCGGTGCAAGGTGCTTGGCATGCCGATCAGCACGGTGACACGGTGGTCCGCAATCATTTGCGCAATTTCGCTGAAGTCATCATTTGTCGGTGCTCCCATCGGGAAATGGGTCACCTCCATCTGCTCAAGCACCTTGGTAAAACTGGAAAACCCGCCGTACAAGCCGCCGCCGTAAAACAGATTCATCACTCGGTCCGTCGAAGGGTCGAGGCCGGCGGCGAACATACCATCGGCCGCCGCGCGCATTTGCCGCTCGAAGTCGCGATAGCTGTACCCGGCCAACGCCGGCGTGCCACTGCTGCCCCCCGAACGAAAATACAGTTGGGCTGCGCCACTGATGGGCTGGGCCATGAACGCGTTTTTATCCATGATTGGCGTTTGGCTTGAAGGGAGGGCAGGTGGCGGCATGTCGAGTGTTGCCCGGCCAGTCGCTGTTTCGGGTGGCAAGCTCACCGAGAGGCGACGACTCAGACGCGACAGCGCGTAGACTCCGTCGTGCGGTTCTCCGGCGTAACCATCATGAATAGAACCGCAGGGCGCAATGCGTGTTACCCCCGCGTTGACCAACGTGCGTACCAGCTGTGGTGCTTTTGCGGGGGAACAGATTAGCGCGCAACTCTGCAGCACGGTACGCCACGGCAGCAGCGTCTCGGCGATCAAGTGTTGCGGCACGGGTTTTAGCATCAGCGTTCGGAACAGTGGCGATGGGGCCAGTGTTTGATCATGCTCCCAGATGATCCGCCATCCTGAGCCGTTCCAGACCTGGCCGGTCTGGTTTTTAAAGCAGTGATCCAGTCGAGCCATGGCGCAGCGGGTGATGATTTCCGAGGCTTCCTGGTCGGTCGGGGTCAGTGCCGGCCACTGCAGGGCACGGCGTTCAAACGCTTCGACCAGTTGTTCACCCAGCCCCTGCAACACCACGGGATCGTCACTGTCGACCAACAGCCATTGCGGGCTGGAGCAGGCCTGTTGATCCAGACTGCAGACTTCATCCACCAAGGCATCCAGCGTAGATGCAGTGGCCGCGTCTGGAGACAGGTAAGCGAAACTGATTCTGTGACCCCAGTCGATCCAGCGACATCCGGCCGGGATGTGCTGACGAATGGCTTTAAGGGACGCTTCGCCACCCCAGGCTGAGACGCCATCGGCGCGAGTGCACAGTTCAGGGATCTGTGCCGTGCTAACAGGCAGCACCGCAACGAAATCTGCCAACCTGTCGCTGGTGTCACACTTAACCAGTGCCGCGAGTAACCGAGCGGTCACTCCTTCGTCGCTGGAACTGGGGCGCAGCCAATTGATGTTGCCGGCCAGCAGGCTTTCGACGATCGCGCAGAACGCCAACAGCGGTGCATTGCCTGGCGTCACGTGCACCACCAGCCCCAGCGGATGCCAGCTTTCAAAACGTGTTTGGCGGTAGTCGATACGTCGCAGCGAGCGGGGTTGGTCGCCCAGTTCTCGTTCAAGCTTGGTGCTGAGGTTGCTGCGCTGACAGAAGTCGACAAGCCCTCGGCGTTGTTCGTCGTTGAGGGGCAAATCAACTGTTCGAGTCTGCAATTGCAGGGCAAAACGAGTGACGGTTTCGATCACGGTACCGCTGTCGATCGGTGCACTCAGTAGCCGTGGCAGTTGTTGGTGCAGCCGCTCAAGGGTTGCCTCAAGGGTGACATCGTCACGCAGTTGGCCATTGATCAAGTACATGTCATGCCTCTCCAATCAGTTCGGACGCGGCCATTGCGCAGCTTCGGCTAGCGGTTGTTCCGGCGCGTCCATGCAGTTCAAACCAGTCGGTCGTCAAGCCACACCCGCAGCTTGCTCCGGGGTGCAATGTCGCAAGATCACCCATCACCACGGCATGCGCCGGGCTTGAAGAAATGTAGGGCGATACGAACTCCAGCAAACCGCGTTTGCCGTAGGGCTGGGCGCTGAAGTCGGCGGGATTGCGAACGAAAACCTTCGAATAAACCGGCACATGAAAATGCTGGTGAGCACACTGAACGTAAGGCACTGCATGCTCGACGGCGCCGTAACCATCCCGGCAACGCGCCAGGTCGATACCCAGTTGGCGGTTGATCCGTTGGTACAACCGCGACAGAGGCATTTCCTGCGCCGCCTGGGTTTTCCAGCCGCCCCCGAGAAGCACCAATGACTCGGCCGGCAGCTTGAGGTCCGTCAGGCCGGTGTCTTCCATATGTTGCAACGCATGGGACAGGAACGCTGGAAATCCGAGAATGCGCACGGGCAGGCCTTCTTCAGCAAATTGCTGCAAGGCGTGGACAACTCCGAACGGGTCGAACGCGTGCCCATTTCCAGTGCGGCGCAATCCATAGGCGACTCGATTGATGGGGGCATAGCGACATAAAAACTGATCGGTGAAAGCGGTTCCAAGGCTAATGACTGCGTCGGGTTCATAACTCAGCAGCAAGTAATTGCAGGGACTTCCTGGAGTGTCCCAGCCGTAGTGCCGAAAAATGTGGCTCACCATGCCTTGGGCGGCGGCCATGCTGCGTGTGTCATAGCGCATGCGACTTTTTTGGCCGCTGGTGCCAGACGACGTCAGCTCAAGCGCGTCCTTTCCCGAGGAACCCAGCAATAAATGGCGCTTGAAATAGTTGGCAAAAATCGGCGGCAGTCTTGACCAGTCATTCATTGATGCCAGCGCGTTGGCATCAAGGCCATTGGCGTTCAGCCAGCGTTCATAGCCCGGCGTATGCTGACAATGGAACAGACTGATTTCACTCATCGCCCGATCAAACAGGCCGTCTGGTACCGAATCCAGGCAATAGGGTTTCGTTAACGCGCAAAGCGCATCGGTATAGGGTAAATGGATCATCAATGGACCTGTGCTTGGGGATCAGACGGTAAGTGCGACAGCGTTGCGGCGAAGAAAAAACCGCAAGGGCAACAGGCATAGAAGCCCGGCGATGCCCGCTATCAGGGAGAAGGATTCATGGCTGTAACCAGCGCCGACTGCCGCAAGCATCGAACCCCCGCCCCCCATGACAAGGATCGAGATCATGCCGATCATCGCCGAGACCAGGCCTTTGCTGTCATCGCTTGAGAACAACGCAAGGCGATAGAGTGCGGCGTTGCTCATGCCCAGACCGACCGCGTAAAGCCCAAGGCACGCGATCAGCACGGGCGTCGAAACGCCATAGGCACTGAGAGCGACCAATGCGATGAGCCCACCGCACAACGGCCAGAGCGAGTATCGAATCAGTTGTGGAATGTCGGTTTTGGCGATCAATCGATTGAGTATCAGGTTGCCAAGAATGACCGCGGCAAACACCGGGATTTGCCACAGGCCGTAAGCAAGCGGCGAAAGCCCTTGGTTGTGCATCAGCAGCAGTGGCGCCAACCCGATCCAGGCAATCAATGGCAAACTCATGATGCCCAGCGCGACACTGGCGCTCAGGAATCGCGTATTACCAAGCAGTGCGGCATAACGGCGCACGGTACCGCCCCATTCAAACGGCACGGCCATCAGGCGTTGACCGTCGTGGCGTAACGTTCCCACGGTTTCCGGCATGTACACAAAAAGCGCCAGCCAGACCGCCATGCCGCTCATGCCCAGCAGCAAAAACAGTTCCCTCCAAGTCAGCCATTCCAGCAGCAGGCTGCCCAACAGCGGGCCGAGAAGGGGAGAAAGCAGTGCGACATTTCCCAGCAGAGCCATGATTTTTACCGCGTCGGCTTCGCAGAACACTTCCTGCAATGCCGGGTAGCTGACGGCGATGACAAACCCCAATCCCATGCCCTGGATCAGGCGTAATCCATTGAACGCATAAATGCTTTGCACACTGAATGCAGCACAGCAGGCAAGGGCGAATACCGCAGAACCGATCAGTAAAACTCTACGGCGACCAAAGTGATCGGACAGTGGTCCGATAAGCCACTGCAACAGTATTCCTCCTGCCAGATACAGGTTGAAAGCGAAAGGGACATGTTGTGCACTCGCATTCAAGTCATGAGTGACAGTCAACATGGCCGGCATGATCATATCGCTGGCCATATAAGTCAGTAGTTCGAAAAGCGTTATTGCGAAGCAAAAGCCAAGCAAATGATACGGGCTTATATTGATCAAAGGCCTGTTCATATATTTCCTGTTTTTTGCTGCGAGTTAATTGATATGTGCTTTTGTTGCGCAGGAAGAGTATCCAATGAGCAGGGAGGGCTCTAATAAAGGATTGAAACAGGACGTTTCAGCTGTTTGCAAGATAATGCAGTGTGAATTGCACGGCGAAAAGCATTAATGGGTTTAACGAAAATGCCCGCGACAGTGCGGGCATTAGTTAAGAAATTATCGGATTTTTCCTACGCACTAAAGTAAATAATGTATAGCACTTATCCCGGTCGGAAGTTATCGATGCTCGTAATAACCGGGCCCGCCACGATTATAGTGGTGATCCCCATGCCAGCCGCCGTGGGGGAAAATGATGCAGCCACTCAAGGCCAAAATTGCAATCAGGGGAATCAGCTGTGTGATTCGACGAAACATTTCGAAATCCTCATGGTTAGCGCCGCTATGAAGCCAAATCTCTTCATCGGCTGTAACATGAGACCCCGTTTACAGCTCGCCATCCCCGAAGAAAGGTAGGGGGTTGGCATGCGTTCGGATACAAAGCGGATACATTTTCAGGTTCAGGAACTCGCAATGACTCAATCGCAACGTTTGAAATACTCGATTCTGGTCTCCCTGGTCGTGCTGGGGATCATGTTCGGCCTTTCGTATCTGCAAAACGAAGGTGTCATCAGCGAGAAGCTGTTTCAGTACATCGCCATTGGTGTGGCGGTGGTCGTGGTGGTGATCAACGGCGTGATGCGTCGCAAGGTCAAGCCTTGAGCGATGCATCTTCAACATGAATCACGATGGAGCATGGCTACAGCGTGCGGATGCAGACTGTAGCTTTTGTCCGGATTGAGCGTGATCACGCCTTCGCTGCACAAACGTTTCAACACTTCCCGCACGCTGAGAAAGGACAAGGGAATGTCCAGGTCCAGCAACTGGCTGTGCACGCCGCGCACGCCGAGACTACGATCGCTTTCAGCGGCAACCAGCAAGGCGTCAATGACTTTGAGACGAATCAGGCTGGTGCGCAGGCCAAAGCTTTTGAGCAGCAACCGGATGCGCTCATTGCCGTTGCGCTCGCCGCGCGGCTCGAAAATACCGGAGCCCATGGCAGGGCCCGAGGGTGCATTGCTACCGTCCATTGGCAGTTGCGAGTTGTACATGCAAAAACTCCTTTTCCGAGCCGGCCAGAAAATGTGAAGGGGGCTCTCTGTCATTTAGACGAACGAGCACGACAAATAATGAAGGCTCAAATGTAGAAAATTTGTCGGCGCCATGTGAGCAGCCCGTGAGAAGGCCATTTGGAATGGCTTTGCGAGCCTAAATTTTTGTCTGTTGTTTCGTTCCTGAGAGAAGGCAGGGTGTTTGTCTATTCGATCAGGAGCGAGTGTGATTATTTTCAGGCAGTTAACCAGGCTAAGCCTTGCGGGTTTGTTAGTGGCGCTGAGTCTTGCGGCAAACGCCCGCAGTCAGACAGAACAGGCGAGTGCTGACATTCGCCGCACCAGTTTCGGCGTGCCTCACATTCGTGCCGACAACGAACGGGGGCTCGGTTTTGGCATCGGGTACGCCTACGCGCAGGACAACCTGTGTTTGCTGGCCAATGAAATTGTCACCGTCAATGGTGAGCGCTCCCGCTATTTCGGGCCGGAACAACTGACTGTCGAAGCGCGTGAGAATCTGGTCAGCGACCTGTTTTTCACCTGGCTGAACACACCCGACGCCGTCGCCGGTTTCTGGCAGGCGCAAACACCCGAAGTGCAGCAACTCATAGAAGGTTATGTCGCCGGTTACAACCGTTCGCTGGCAGAACGCCGGGCCCAGGGTTTGCCCGCGCAGTGTCAGGGGGCCTGGGTGCGCGAGATTACTGCCCAGGACCTGGTCAAGCTGACACGTCGTCTTCTGGTCGAAGGTGGAGTAGGGCAGTTCGCCGAAGCGTTGGCGGGTGCCACCCCACCCCAAGTCGCCACGCAAGTGACCGCTGAGCCGTCGTCCTTCCAGGTGGCGGCCTCGCGCATGCAGCGGTTTGCGCTGGATCGCGGGAGTAACGCCGTGGCCATCGGCAGCGAACGTTCCTTCAATGGCCGCGGGATGCTGTTGGCCAATCCGCATTTTCCCTGGGTCGGCGCAATGCGCTTCTACCAGATGCACCTGACAATTCCCGGCAAACTGGATGTGATGGGCGCTGCGCTGCCAGGGTTGCCGATGATAAACATCGGGTTCAACCAGCACTTGGCCTGGACCCACACCGTGGACTCATCCAAACACTTCACGCTGTATCGACTGCAACTTGATCCCAAGGATTCGACCCGCTACCTGCTCGACGGCAAGTCCTTGCCGATGAAGAAACAAACCCTGACGGTGAATGTGCAGCAACCTGATGGTCAGACCACGCCGGTTTCTCATGTGGTGTACAGCACGTCCTTCGGCCCGATCGTGCGATGGCCTGGAAAACTGGATTGGAATCATCAATACGCGTACAGCCTGCGCGACGCCAACCTGGATAACGACCGGGTCCTGCAGCAGTGGTATGCGATGAACCAGGCGAACAGCCTCAAGGATTTTCAGGCCTCGGTGCACACCCTTCAGGGCATCCCGTGGGTCAACACCCTGGCCGTGGATGATCAGGGGCAAACGCTGTACATGAACCTGTCGGTGGTGCCAAACGTCAACGCCGAAAAACTGGCGAAGTGCAGCGATCTACGGGCCGGGTTGCAAGTGATCGTCCTTGACGGCTCCAACAGTGCCTGTGCCTGGGAAATTGACCCGCAAGCAGCGCAAAAAGGCATTTATCCCCCAGACAAATTACCGCAGTTGTCGCGCAAGGATTTTGTGCAGCACTCCAATGATTCCGCCTGGATGGCCAACCCGGCGCAACCGCTCACCGGGTTCTCGCCATTGATCAGCCAGGAAGGCCAGCCATTGGGTTTGCGCTCGCGTTTTGCACTGGATCGCTTGGCCACGCTGGAGCAGTCCGGGCCTTTGACGGCAGCGGATTTGCAACGGATGGTCATGGACGATCAGGTGTACCTGGCCGCACAGGTCATGCCGGATCTGCTGCAGTTTTGTGCCGGCAGCCTTGGCGCCGATGCCGCGGCGCTGACGCCGCTGTGCGGCCATTTAAAGGCGTGGGATCGCCGGGCGAATCTGGACAGCGGGCTGGGCTTTGTCCACTTCCAGAATGTCATGGAACCGCTGCAGCAAAACCCCGGTATCTGGCGCGTGGCATTTGATCCCAAAGATCCGCAAAACACCCCGCGTGGTCTGGCCATTGACCGGGCGGATGTCGCCAAGGCTCTTCGCGAGGCCATGCTCGTTTCGGTTGAACAGGTAAAAGCCCAAGGATTGAAGCCAGACGTACGCTGGGGCGATATTCAGGTGGCCAGCAGCGGCGGCCAGCAAACGCCGATCCATGGTGGACCCGGCACGTTGGGCGTCTACAACGCCATACAAAGCGTGCCGAGAACAGACGGCAAACTTGAAGTGGTCAGTGGCACGAGCTACTTGCAGGTAGTGACCTTCGATGACGAGGGGCCACACGCTCAAGGTTTGCTGGCGTTCTCGTTGTCCAGCGATCCGGGTTCGAAGTACGCGCGGGATCAGACGCTGGCTTTTTCGAAGAAGCAGTTGAGTGTGCTGCCGTTTACCGAGCGGCAGATCACGTCAGACCCGCAGTACCAGGCGCAGACAATTCGCGAGCAGGATGGAAAAGCCGGGGCGGTGGCTGCGCAGTAACAGCAAAGGCACTTGGATCAAAAACGGAGGCCGCACCCCACAAGGGTTGCGGCCTTCAGCTTTTAGGGGGGGTTAGCGGAATGGAGTTGAGGACCGGATTGCCGTCCTTGTTGCGGGTCAGGTAAACCGGCAGCACCTTGGGCAAGGACGCCACCAGGTTGTTGAGCTCTTTGATGTTGTAGATTCCGCCGAGACGGATCTGACCGGTACTGTGATCGGCCACCATCACGGGTTTGCTCAGGTAACGATTGATCAACGGCAGGGCATCGATGAGTGCCAGGTTATCAAGCACCAGTTTGCCACTGCGCCAGGCCAGCGAATTATCGTTGCCGTAGGTCTGACTGATTTGTGGCGTGTAGTCACCCTGTTTAAAGCGCGCCTGCATGGCGGGACCGAGACGTAAGCCATCGCCGGGGAGGTCGTCGTTGCTGGTGACCAGCACCGACCCTTCGATCAGGTTCACACGAACCTGGTCCTCGTACATCCAGACGTTGAATCGGGTCCCGGTGACCCGGATACTGCCGCTGGCGGCCTTGACGACAAAAGGGTGAGTCGTGTCATGGCTGACGCTGAAGAAGGCTTCGCCTTTTTTCAGCGTCACCCGCCGCTGATCCTTGTAGTTGCTGAATGTCAGATCACTGCCAAGATTCAGTTCAATCTGGCTGCCGTCGCTCAGGGTGATCTGACGGACCGTATCACGGGCTTCAAAGTGTTGATACGAGTTGGGCAACCAACCCAAACTCCACCCACTGTACGCCGCCAGTGGCAACGCCAGGGCGCACACCGCAGCAGCAATGCCGAGACTGCGCCAGGGCTTAGTGGGTTTGAGGCGCGCACCGTGATTGACGGCTTCAGGGCGCGGCAGATCCCCGGCAACCTCCCAGATCTCCAGCATGGCTTCATATTCGAATGCATGCAGCGGATGGGCGTCATGCCATCGCTCGAAAGCTACACGTTCTTCAGCCGTGCAGTCGACTGCATGCAGGCGCATGCACCAATGCGCTGCGGCATCGGTGATCGCATCATAGTCGGCGGGCGATAGAGAGTTGTCGGTCATTGACTCTTCCTGATTTCCGGCATTCTAACCTTGCGAGGAAGCCGGCGAGAACAGCCGTCATGGCAATTAACTATCAAATACGTCTTTTTTTAAGTTCAAGGGGTACTGACGTGCAGTTGCCGTCCCAAATGACCGATCAACCAGGCAACGCTGTCGGCGTTGCCAAGTAGTACTTTCAACCTGATCAGTGGGTCCCTTTTAAACATGTGGCGGGCCTCGCTCAGGTTTTCTGCGCCGGTCAGCGTCAAAACGTGTTCTTTGATCAGCTCAGTGTCTTCACTGGATGTATGACCCAGGTCTTCCCACTCGCCAGTGTCAGGGTTTTGCGCCATGAACAGTTGGGTATAGGGCGTCTTTATGGACAGTGCGGTGTCTTGAAGCATGGTCAACGCGCTTTTGAGCTGTTTGGCATCCTGTGTCACTGTTCCGATCAGGTCTGCGAACGGGCGTCCGGTGTCGAGGTATGAAATATCGACGGTTTTACAGACGATGTGTGAGAGCTCATGAATAAGGGTCATCGAACGGCTATGGGCGCCGATGGGGAAGTGTGCGTCGCTGAGGTGCGAGCGGTAGTGCTCGAAGCTGGAAGCGAAAAATTTTTCCGCCAGGTATATTTTGCGTTTTGGGTCCTTCGGTGCAACGAAGCCGAAGGTGTTTTCTGCATCTTCGATCACCCTGCCGATCGTAAATCGATTGGAGTTGGCCGTTCTGAGTGTCGGGTCGAGCAACGCTGAAAATATTTGCTCCACGACTTTTTCAAGCTGCTCCACATGCGCGGGCAGAACGTGCGACACGCCTATAAAGTCGGTGATGAGTTGGTGCACCGGGGTCACCGCAGTGTCGGTAGCCTTTAGTAATTGCAGGTTTCGAAAGCTGTTCCAGGCATAGGTGGTTGCCAGGTCCAGTGCTTCATCGATCTGACGTGCCCTGTACGGAAACAATCGCCGGATCTGTGCCATCCCACGGGCATCGACGTTCATGTCTCCCCAAACGGCTATTACGGTACCCAATCGGTCGATAAGGTTGAAGCGAGACGCCAGCCTCTGGCGGTCCAGGACCCATTGTTTTGCGGTGTTTTGGCGCAGAAAAGGCACATTTTTTGGGGTGCCTGCAATGCGCCAACGGGTGTCAAGTTTGACGACCGGATAGACGTTTCCTTCAACGGACGCGTAGTGTTTTCCGGAGGCTGGATGGGTGTAGAGCCCAAGTGTCGAGTCGGAGGTCAGTGAATGGAGATCGACGTCGATGCTTTCATGGCGCTTTAACTGCGTACGTTCGGGGGCGGTGGTATCGACCTCATGCCAGCTAAATCGGTTAGCGGACGACGTCGGAGCCGCTGCCCCCGTTGCTGCGGGTAATTGCACTTGATCGCCTGCTAATCGCCGCAACGAAGCCAGTTGAGCAATACCGTCAATGAAAGCACTTATTGCAGCCCCCCATTTGTGGGTTTGAAGGTCTTCGGCAGATTGCTTGATGTTGCGGTAACTGCGCCACACGGTAATGGGGTAAGCGACTTTCCCCATGAAAAACGAGTAGGCCTCGTGCAGGTCTTCGCTCAGTACGTGTTTGATGGTTTCCCATTCGCCCTGATTTTTATCGTCGGACTGACAACCGAGCAGTCGGCCCAGTAACGCAGCGTTGTCTTTGTACAACTGGCTGAAGAGGTGGCCCTTGATCGGACTGGACGCCAATGCGACTTCTTGAGGCGGCCTTTCGGAAGTAGCCGTTACGGCTCGCGTGGGGCGGTTGTGAGCGATCGTCATCCGGTTTTCAAGCAACGTCCGGTCAGACGACGTCAGGTTCATGAGTATCCAGTCAAGCAGCGGTCCGCGAGACTTCAACTCTGTCAGTAGCTGAGCTTCACTTTCATATTCCTTTATCCCATGACGGGGACTGTGCGGTGCGACAAGGACGTGGGGGGCTGCGCTCTCGGTGGCTGAGCCGATCAGGTAGACACCGGGCACTTTGATCGTCTGTGCGCTCTTGATCCCCAAGAGCTCGAGCGGACGGATAATGGCATGGGCACCCTCGACCGCCGCACGAGCGATGGCGTCGGGCATGTCCATGATTTGCCGGATCAGATCAAAGCCTTTTTCGCTCAGGCGTTCCTGCAGTTTTTCCGTGTGAGCGTAATGCATCAGTTGCCAAGGCAATTGCCTGTAAAAGCATTTTCTGCGATCGGCGTTGGCCGGGGTATCCGCAAGGGCTTCACTCAGTATTTTCTGCTGATGTTCCCCCGGCTTAAGATTTCGTATCAGGTCTTTGGTGTACTGTTCGTCCATCCCCTCGGGAATGACGCTGGTATCCAGCGATTGCAGTTTGAATCGGGCCTGATCCAGCTCCTTCATAGCCGTCAATGCGAAGTCGGTCAGGGTTTGAGTCCGGGCCGGTGAGGTCAGACGTGCGCTGATCTGGACCTGGACCTTGTCCGGATCAATGTTGAAGGTGTCCGCCTTCAGTTGTTTTTCAAGCTCCACGTGAGCAGTACGCTGCAGTGATCGCAGGCCGCTCAGGTAATCCTCGTCATCTTTGACGTTGTCGAGGTATTGCTGAAGCAGTTCGCCATGCAGCACCAGATCTGCAATGGACGCTTTGGCTAGCCATGCCGGAAGTTTTTGCTGCGTCGTCAGGGACTGGGCAATGTCCGACGCGCGACCTAACCCTGTCAACGGCTCACGCAGTGCCACCAGATTCAGAAGATCAGGCAGCCGCGCGGGGGGGAGTGGCGTGGCCAATGCGCGGGTAATGCATGCCTGGTCCAGATGGATGTAAGGCTTTTGGAGGTGATCGAGAAAGTGCCCGTGTATCCGCTGCAGTGGCGCCAGCACATACGTCCTGCCGGCCATTCGCTCGCTACGACCAAGGTTTTCCAGAAGGGTCAAACGCAGAGTGTCATTCTTGAGGCGCTGAACAAGTTCGGTCTGCAACTGTGACAGTGTCTTGAACGCTTCGAATCCCGATGCCGGCGTCCACAAAATCGCCTTGCCCGAGTGCTTCAGGTCCAGGCCTCCTCGTTCAGTCAGCACAAAACAACTCGCCAGTTTCAATGGGACCGTCACGTCGCCGGCCTTCAATGCCAGGGAAAATACGTCTGGCAAGAAACCGTTTAACGCAGCACGTTGCAGGTGTATCGGGCTATCGAGCACCGTTTTGATGATTGCCTGCTCGGTCGCACCCAAGGTGCGTGTCACCGTGTGTAGCTTTAATTCGCTGCGCAATGCCGTTGACAGGGTATGCGTAAAAGTCGATTGCAAGTCCGCCACGGATGAGTCGAGAAGGCTTTCTACCCGAGCGAGCGTATTGACGCCGACGGGAATGACCGGGTGTTGTTTGCGCCGTTGATCGAGCGCCTGCCCAACCGAATCGAGCCGTGTCATCTGCTCTTTGGCTGACTCGGCTCGCACCTTTGCCGGTTGCCCGCTAATGCGCTGATCGACCCGTGTACTCCAGCGGCCTGTGGAAGCGGTGGCCAGCAGTCGACCATCAATAAGACCACGGACGTCCAGAGCATTATCCAGCAGGGCATGTGGGGAGAGTGTGCCTTCACTTTCACGGTAACGGCTCAAGGCATGACTGAGGTTGTCCTGTTGCTTGTGAAGGATGTCGGTCATGACTTCGTCAAATACCGAACCGACGAGGGGAGTGCCTTCAATCAGGCGCTCCTGCGGCTCCATGGCCAGAAAGGTGAGACGTTCATCCAGCGACATGAAGTTGAGCAGCGCATCTTCGTGACCTTCACTGTTCATCATCTGCAGTACGATCTTTTTGACCGCTGACAAATTGTCAGTCGCTTCGATACCTCGGGAGGGGGTGTATAGAAAACCCAAGGTATCGGCACCCCCGATCATCAAGGTCGAGGCCAGTTCCACGAAATGCTTGAACGGGGCCGTCACCCTGACTTTTTCGATGCGCAACGCCGCATCCCCGGGTTCTTGGCCGACTTTCATCAGTTGCAGATACTCCTGCGTTGTCAAAATTCCGTCCTGACGCTGGAGCAGAAGTTTCAGTTGGAACGTATCGCGCAGGCACTCGCTGAAAAACGCCAGGCGAGGCATCCCATTGCTCATGGCGGTGTTCCAGAACATGTCGAGCAGGCTGTACAAGTGAGGGGTGAAACTTTGGGCGATCTCTTTGACTGCGCTTTCCCAGGCCTGGTTATCGGCGTCACTGCTCACGCGGTGAGCGGGATGCTCAAAGACTCTGGAGTCGCCAGGGGGCCACTGGTTGGTCAGGTAAAAGTGCAGAAGGGCATCGCCCAGTGAAAGCGAGGACGTCGTGTGCTCATAGTCACCCCCGTCGAAGGCTGACACTGTACTGATAAACGTCTTCAGTCGAGTCAGGCGCTGGTCCAGTGCTGGAAACGGTTTGTGCAACGCGTTTTTCAGGGTGTCGTTGAGCATGGACTGCAGCGTGGGCATCTTCAGCAGCTCGCCCATCATCGTCTTGATGTTCTGAGCTTGATTGTTATCAAGGGTGAGCTGCTGGTCCTGGAACACCGCGCCTTCGATTGTTGTTGTGGAAATGTCTGGCGCTGTGGCAACGGCTATAGCGCTACGTTGTTCAATGGAGAGGAAACGCAGTAGAGCAACCTTGTCGCTCGGCGACGCCAACCACTCCTTGAGTTTGAGTTTCAGCTCGTTCATGTCCGCAAACTTGATCAAGCCTTTCCATGGCGTGTAGAGCGTGACTTCTCCATCCCTGGGGCGGCCCATGGCGAAAGCACCGGCCAGTGGGACGTCCGCCGTGTCCGGCACGGTCAGCCATAGCCGGGAGACGTGCATGGGGCTGTTATGCGCGGTGCGGGCTACTTCGGTGGCCAGGTAAACGTTCTTGAGCCATTGCAGGTCATCGAGCGTGAAGTTCAGCGCATTTTCGCGGTTACCGGGCTCTCGGGCATTGGAGGCAGTTTGTGCCTCGTCAAAAAAATACGGCATTGAAGGAGCGGTCATGATTGTCCTCGATGTGCTGGGATCCGCAGGTCGCAGTCGTTAAGTCGAGGAATAACGGTACGGCCGCTATCAGGCTCATGTGCGGTACATATTGCTTGAGCCAATCTGGCTGCCGAGACTTGACAGGACGCCGGTACAGCAGCGCTTAATCGGTGACTCTTTTCAGGTTGCCTTGCAACCTCGCTTCACCCTGTTGCCCGCACCCAATAATAAAACTGGAGCTTCAGATGACCGCATCGCCCGAAATGGCCGTCAGTTCGAACACACAAACGCTCGATTTCGACGCGCTCGTTCAATTGCTCGAACAGATTTTTCTACGTCATGGCACCTCTGCAGACGTCGCCAAAACCCTGGCCATCAACTGTGCCGGCGCCGAGCGCGACGGTGCTCACAGCCACGGCGTGTTCCGCATTCCGGGTTATGTCTCGACCCTGAACAGCGGCTGGGTCAATGGCCAGGCCGTGCCAGTGGTCGAAGACGTGGCTTCAGGATTCGTCCGCGTCGATGCCGGCAATGGTTTTGCCCAACCGGCCCTGGCGGCCGCACGCTCCCTGTTGATGGAAAAGGCGCGCAGCGCCGGCATTGCGGTGCTGGCGATCCGCAACTCGCACCATTTCGCCGCCTTGTGGCCGGACGTGGAACCCTTTGCCTACGAAGGGCTGGTGGCGCTGAGCGTGGTCAACAGCATGACCTGCGTGGTGCCGCACGGCGCCGATCGTCCATTATTCGGCACCAACCCGATCGCGTTCGCCGCCCCGCGCGCGGATGGCGATCCGATTGTCTTTGACCTGGCCACTAGCGCCATCGCCCATGGCGATGTGCAGATAGCGGCCCGCAAGGGCGAGCGTTTGCCGGAAGGCATGGGTGTGGACAGCCTCGGCCAGCCGACACAGGACCCGAAAGCGATTCTCGAGGGTGGCGCACTGCTGCCGTTTGGCGGTCACAAAGGTTCGGCCCTGTCGATGATGGTTGAATTGTTGGCGGCGGCGCTGACCGGCGGCAATTTTTCCTTTGAGTTCGACTGGTCGAACCACCCGGGGGCCAAAACCCCATGGACCGGTCAACTGTTGATCGTCATCGACCCGAGCAAGGCCGCCGGGCAAAACTTTGCCGAGCGCAGCCAGGAACTGGTGCGGCAAATGCACGGCGTGGGGCTCAAACGCCTGCCGGGTGATCGCCGACATTCGCAACGGGCCAAGTCCGCTGCTCAAGGCATAACGCTCGATGCCGAGACGCTGGCGAACCTGCGGGCACTCGCGCAGTAACACAATCCTGTGTAGCAGCCTTCGGCAGCTGCTACGAGTCGGTGTTGGGCGGGCATGAAAAAGGCGAGCCAATGGCTCGCCTTTTTACTGTGCAAAGCGGGGAGGCTTAGCGCCGACCCAGCAACAACCCGACCACCAGCCCGAATCCGGCAGAAATGGCCACGGTTTGCCATGGATGACCGCCGATGTAGGTTTCGGTGGCTTCGACGGCGGGTTTTGTCCGGTCACGCACGCTGCTGACCGAATCCCGTGCCTGCTGGAGTTTCTGGGCGATTTGCTCACGCAGGGTTTCTGCTTCCTCGCCTACCAGCGCGGCGCTGCTGTTCAGCAGTTTTTCCGATTCTTCGATCAGCGTGGTCAGCTCGCTGAATGCCAGATCCTTGATTTGGTCTTCGGCGGTTTGTGCGGCGGTTTTGCGAGCCATTGAGGTACTCCTTGCAGGTAAGTAGGCAGTGAACAATGGAGTCTGGCGCGGGTGAAAAAGTTGCAGTGGATTTCCCCATCGAGCTTGCCGGACAGAAAATTCCTGAGTCGGACGTTTCGTCCTACAGTGTAAGATGTCGCCTATTTTATGCAGCAGGACATTCCAATGAGCTTCAATCTGGCCGACAAACCCCTCGCCGAGCGCGCGGCGCTGGAAGATGAAAAATCCCGTCTGTTCGACCTCTGGCAAAGCAACCTGGGCAAATCCAAGGGTGAGGCCGCGCGGTTGTTCGGTGAACGCGCCAAGCGCAAAGGCAAGTGGGCCGAATGGGTCCGAGCCGAACTCGACGCAATGTCGCCGCCGGAATACGCCAACATGGTGCGCAGTGAAGTCAATCGCCTCATGGCGGCCAACAAGTAAGGCGGGGCTTCAGGCGAAACACGCGACAATTGCTTCGCGCACTTTCAACACCACCGGGTCGAGTTGGGTGCTGGTGCGCCAGCCCAGTTCGATCGGGTAACGCGGCAAGGCCAAAGGGCAGGGCAGCAGCGCCAGGCCACTGAACGCCGCAATGCTCTGGGCAGCATGCGCGGGAATGGTCGCCACCGCTTGACTGCCTTTGAGCAAGTGCGGCAGCGCGGCAAAATGCGTGGTCGACGCACACACCCGACGACTCAAGCCCAGCGCCGCCAGCCCTTCATCGGTGATGCCGATAAAACCACCGGACGAGACAAGGAGGTGTTCGCGGGCGACGAATTCTTCAAGGCTGATGGTTTGTTGTGCTTCGGCGAGGCTGGCGCGATCCACCAGACACAGATATCCGCCTTCTCCCAACACTTGACGGCTGAGCAAACGCTCGGCAAATCCACCGGCGGTGATCGCCAGATCGATGCTGCGCTCCATCAAGGCGTGGGCGACGATCTGGCTGTGGGTTTGACGGAAGATCAGCCGCAACTTCGGCGCAGTGTGCGCAATTTCTTCGATCAATCGCCGGCCATAGGCGATCTCGAAATCGTCCGACATGCCCACCGACACTGAACGGCCGTCGTACTGATGAGCCGCCGGATCGACCATCGCCAGGCTCTGGCGGCATTTGTTCAGCGCATCGCTGACCACCGGTTTCAATTGATTGGCCTTCAGCGTCGGTGCCAGTCCGCGGCCGGTGCGTACGAATAGCTGATCGCCATAGACCTCGCGCAACCTGCGCAAGGCGGCACTGACCGCCGATTGCGTCACGCCCAGACGCAAAGCCGCTCGGCTGGCGCTGGATTCTTCATGCAGGGCTTCGAAGACTTTGAGCAAGTTGAGGTCGATGTTGGCGATATTCATTGTATTCATATCATTCAGCAGCGAATCGGGCTTTATTCATGATCCCGTGGCGCTGGAGAATGAGCAATACCTGATGCCAATGGAGTCATTGCGATGCCCAAGTCAATTGTTGCCGCGCTGCAAATCGGCGCCTTGCCCGGTGGCAAGGCCGACACTCTGGAACAGATATTCGCCTGGGAAAGCGCCATTACCGAATCCGGGGCGCAATTGGTGGTGATGCCCGAAGCATTGCTCGGCGGTTACCCCAAGGGCGAAGGATTTGGTACGCAACTGGGTTATCGCCTGCCGGAAGGGCGCGAAGCGTTTGCCCGGTATTTCGCCAACGCCATCGATGTACCCGGCGCCGAGACTGAAGCCCTGGCCGGGTTGTCGGCTCGGACCGGGGCCAACCTGGTGATTGGCGTGATCGAACGTGCGGGCAGCACGCTGCACTGCACGGCGCTGTACTTCGACCCGCAGGCCGGACTGGTCGCCAAACACCGCAAGCTGATGCCCACTGGCACCGAACGGTTGATCTGGGGCAAGGGCGATGGCTCGACGCTGCCAGTGATCGACAGTCAGGTCGGGCGGGTCGGCGCGGTGATTTGTTGGGAAAACATGATGCCGCTGCTGCGCACCGCGATGTCCGCCAAAGGCATTGAAGTGTGGTGCGCGCCGACGGTAGACGAGCGCGAGATGTGGCAGGTCAGCATGCGTCACATCGCCCATGAAGGGCGCTGCTTTGTGGTGAGCGCCTGCCAGGTTCAGGACTCACCCCAGGCCTTGGGCGTGGAGATTGCCAACTGGCCGGCGGATCGGCCGTTGATTGCTGGCGGCAGTGTGATTGTCGGGCCAATGGGTGACGTATTGGCGGGGCCGTTGCGTGACGGCGCAGGTCTGCTCACGGCACAAATCGATACGGACGATTTGATTCGTGCGCGGTATGACTACGACGTGGTCGGGCACTATGCGCGGCCGGATGTGTTTGAGCTGACAGTGGATGAGCGCGCCAGACCCGGTGTCCGCTTCAGCAACACATAACTCCCTGTAGGAGCTGAGCTTGCTCGCGATAGCGGTTTGTCATTCAACATTTTTGTCGACTGATCCACCGCTATCGCGAGCAGGCTCACTCACACATTGGTTATAGGGTGATCACACTTAATGTGTTTTCTTACGAACGGTTCAACGGTGCAACAGCCCCAGGCGTTGCGGGTTCAGCCTTGGTCGGCACATCAGGGTTTTCCATGACCTGCAGGATCGAGGCTTCCGGATCGAAATCGTCTTCTTCCAGCGCCATGAACTCCTCGGGCAGGAAGATGTTCAGCACGATAGCGCACAACGCCCCGACGGTAATGGGCGATTCAAAAATGTTGTGCAGTGCCAGCGGCAACTCGCGCAGCACCTCAGGCACCGCCGCCACGCCCAGGCCCAGGCCGAGGGAAATCGCCACGATCAGCATGTTGCGTCGATGCAGGCCGGCTTCGGCGAGGATCTTGATCCCCGCTACCGCGACGGTACCGAACATCACCAGTTCGGCGCCGCCAAGCACCGGTTTTGGCATCAGTTGCAGCACCGCGCCGATCATTGGGAACAGCCCCAACAGCACCAGCAAACCGGCAATGAAGAACGCCACGTAACGACTGGCCACGCCGGTGAGCTGGATCACGCCGTTGTTCTGCGCAAACGTGACCATCGGCATGCTGTTGAACACGGCGGCCATGGCGGAGTTGAGGCCGTCGGCGAGCAGGCCGGACTTGATCCGGCGAATGTAAATCGGGCCCTTGACCGGTTGTCGGGAAATCATCGAGTTGGCGGTCAGATCACCCGCAGCTTCCAGTGGCGAGACGAGAAAAATCACTGCGATCGGCACAAACGCGACCCAATCGAAGTTAAAGCCGTACTTGAACGGCACCGGCACGCTCATCAGCGGTACGTCGGGCAGACTGGCGAAATTGACGTCGCCCATCAGCCAGGCGACGACATAACCCAGGGTCAGTCCGATGACGATGGCGCCGAGGCGTAGAAACGGCACATCGACCCGGTTCAGCAGCACAATCGTGCCGAGCACCAAAGCCGCCAGCGCCAGATGACTGGCCGCGCCAAGGTCCGCCGCACCGAAGCCGCCAGCAATGTCAGTCATGGCGACCTTGACCAGCGACAAGCCCATCAACGTGATGATCGTGCCGGTCACCACCGGAGTGATCAGCATCCGCAGTTTGCCGATGAACTGGCTCAGCGCGACTTCAATGAACGCCGCGAAAAAACACACGCCAAAGATCGTTGAGAGGATTTCATCGGTGCCGCCACCGCGAGCCTTGACCATGAACCCGGCACTGAGAATCACACTGATGAAGGAAAAACTGGTGCCTTGCAGACACAGCAAGCCAGAGCCGACCGGGCCGAACCGTCGGGCTTGAACAAAGGTGCCCAGGCCGGAAACAAACAGCGCCATGCTGATCAGGTACGGTATTTCGCTTTGCAGGCCGAGGGCGCCGCCCATGATCAGGGTCGGGGTGATGATGCCGACAAAACTCGCCAATACATGCTGCAGGGCGGCGAAGACGGTGGCGGTCAGGTGCGGGCGGTCGTTGAGGCCGTAAATCAGGTCGTTGTTGCGCAAAACGGGGGCTTTTTCAGAGGCGGTCATGGTGGTTTGCGTGCCAAACGGCGGGCCGGGTCAGAAAATGGAGGCGCAGGATGCCAGCAGTGGGCACCGAGGGCAACGAAACAAAACTGCCTGAAAGGTCAGGTTTTGCTGAACGCGGCCAGCAAATCCTGCTCAAACGCCTTCTGCGCATCCCCCTGCACCTGAGCGCGATGTCGCGCCAGATGGAACGCCACTTCAAAACTCATCTCGCCTTCGCGCACTGCGCGCAACAACCCTTTGTCTTCCCAGCTGCGGGCGAAGTGGTTGGGCAAATAGCCGACATGTTTGCCGGACAGTATGAAGGCGAGGGTGCCTTCGACCTGTTCCGAGCGCGCTGAACATAATTTGCCCTGAAACGGCTCGTCACTGCGCAGGAAGCGGTAAGGGTGGTCGACCCGGTCGCAGGCTTGCAGCGCTTCATCGTCCGGTGTGTCATCGGTGAACAATGGGTGACCGGGGGCGCAATACAGGTGCTGGGTTTCGGTGAACAGCTCGCGATAGTCAAAAGCGCTTTGCACCTGGGAGAAATAGCCGATGGCCAGGTCCAGCCGTTGCTGCAGCAGCAAGCGTTCCATTTCCCCGGGCATGGCACTGATCAGTTCGATGCGCACCGATTCGTCCCGTTCGCGAAAACGCCGGATCGCATCGGCCACCTGTTGCAGCACCGATTGATCTAGGGCTTCGGACAGCCCGAGGCGCACTTCGCCAATCAATCTGCCCGCCACACCGTTGGATTGATGTCGAAACGCTTCGATGGATTCAAACAGTCCGCGTGTCGCGGTCAATAGCTGCTCGCCCTTGGGGGTGATCTTGAATCCACCCTTGCCGCGACTGCACAGGCGATAACCGAGCCGGGTTTCCAGCTTGGCCATTTGCTGGCTGATGCTGGATTGGCTCAGGCCCAGCTCACCTTGGGCCGCGCTGAAGCCGCCGCACTCGACCACACGGACAAACAGGCGTAGCAGTTGCAGGTCGAGGTCGTGAAGTTGCCCGAGCATCAAACATTACTCCGCCATAAAGTCAGGTTAACAAACTTGATATTTCGCCAATGTAACCGAGCGCGCAACCTGCAACCACTTTCTCTGGTCAGGTGCTCGTCATGGCTCCCGTGTTCAAGGTGTGTTTCCCCGCGTTGTTCCTCGCCATGGCCGTGTCGGCCCAGGGGCAGGAAAAGACCGTCAACCTCTACAGTTGGGCCGATTACGTGGCGCCCGAAACCTTGCAGGCATTTGAAAAGGAAACCGGGATTCACGTGCGCTACGACACGTTCGATTCTTCGGAAGTGCTGGAAACCAAACTGCTGACGGGTGGCAGTGGGTATGACGTGGTGGTGCCGTCGTCCAGCGTGCTCGCCCGTGGTCTGGCGGCGGGTGCACTGAAGGAAATTTCCCACGAAGGGCTCAAGGGTTACGCCAATCTCGACCCGGACCTGCTGGAAAAACTGGCCGCCGTCGATCCCGGCAATCGTTATGGCGTGCCGTATACCTGGGGCACGCTGGGATTGGGGATGAACGTCGAAGCGGTGCACAAACGTCTGCCGAATGTGCCGCTCAACAGCCTCGACCTGCTGTTCAAGCCGGAGTACGCCAGCAAGCTGAAAGACTGTGGCATCGCGATTCTCGATTCGCCGCAGGAAGTCATTGGCCTGGCGCTGCATTATCTGGGTAAAGATCCCTACAGCACTGACAAGGCTGATCTGACAGCCGCCGAGGCGTTGTTGCATCAGTTGCAGTCAAATGTGCTGTACGTCGCCACCGGCCGGCAGATCAACGACCTGGCCAATGGCAGCATATGCCTGGCGCTGACCTACAACGGTGATGCGAGCATGGCCGCTGATCAGGCACGCAAGGCCAACAAGCCGTTTGAGGTGGCGTACCGGATTCCCCAGGAAGGCACGCTGGTCTGGCAAGACAACCTGGCGATCCCCAAGGACGCGCCGCACCCCGAAGAAGCGCGGGCCTTCATCGAGTTCATGTTGCGCCCCGAATCCGTCGCGGCGTTGACCAACACGCTGTTCTTCGCCACGGCCAACCAGGCGGCTACTCCGCTGGTGGATGAAGCCGTGCGCACCGACCCGGACATCTTTCCACTGCCCGACATGCGCGCACGCCTGTACGCCGACCAAAGCATGAGCCTCAAGGACCTGCGGTCGCGTACGCGTCTGTGGACCACATTCCGTAGCCGCCAATAATTAAAAAGGAGATCACCATGGACGTCCCGATGCAAAACGATCAGGCCATGACCCGCGACAGCCTTTATGGAACTGCCGCCGAAAGCACCTACGCCGGTATCACCAGTTTCATGCGTCGTCGCTATAGCCGCGACTTGCGCGGAGTCGACGTCGCGGTCAGCGGCGTGCCGTTCGACACGGCCACCAGCAACCGTCCCGGCGCACGTTTCGGGCCACGTGGAATACGCGCCGCGTCCACCGGAATTGCCTGGGAACGCCACTGGCCGTGGACGTTTGATCCGTTCGATCATTTGGCCGTCATCGACTACGGCGATTGCGACTTCGATTACGGTTCGCCACACACGGTGCCAGAAAGTATTGAGGCCCACGCCGAACACATCCTGAACAGCGGCAGCGCGATGCTGACCTTCGGCGGCGACCACTTTATTACCTACCCGCTGCTCAAGGCCCATGCGCGTAAACATGGTGCGTTGTCGCTCATCCACTTCGACGCCCACAGCGACACCTGGCCGGATGAAGAGGGCAAGCGGGTCGACCACGGCACCATGTTCTGGCACGCGGCGAAGGAAGGGCTGGTGGATCCGTCGCGTTCGGTGCAGATCGGTTTGCGCACCACTAATGACGATCAACAGGGGTTCCAGGTGCTGGATGCGCGGCAGGTGCATCGTGAGGGTTGCGAGGCGATTGTCGAAGCGATCCGGGCGAGGGTAGGGGATAACCCGGTGTACCTGACCTTCGACATCGATTGCCTCGACCCGGCTTTTGCACCCGGCACCGGGACACCGGTTTGCGGCGGCCTGAGCACCGTGCAGGCACTGGAGATTCTGGGTGGGTTACGCGGGATCAATTTGGTGGGCATGGACGTGGTGGAAGTCGCACCGGCCTATGACCACGCGGACATTACCTCATTGGCCGCCGCGACATTGGCGATGGAAATGCTGTGTCTCTACGCCGCCCGCCATAAGGTCGACCGGTAAACACCTTAAACCCTGTAGGAGCGAGCAAGCTCGCACCTACAGTTCTAATGGGTGTCACGCCACCGGGATGATCGGCAGGTCCAGGGTATGGTCACCACTGAACCGTGAAAAAGAGCCGGCAAGCGTTTCGTGCGGCACGCCTTTGGCCACATCGCTGGCGCTATCGAGTCGCGACAATTGATCCGCGCTCAGTTGCACGTTCAGTGTCCCCAGCGTCGCATCCAGTTGCTCACGGGTGCGCGAGCCCAGAATCGGAATCAGCGCAGTGCTCGAGCGTTGGGCTTTTGCCCGCAACCAGGCAATGGCCACGTGCGTCGCGCTCGCATCGAGTTCGGCGGCAACGGCGAGCAGGGTGTCAAGAATGGCCGTTTCCCGTGCGCCTTTTTCCGCATGAATCAACATGCCGAGTTTGGTCGCGCGATTATCGCCATCGCTGGATCGGTACTTGCCAGTGAGAAAACCGCCACCCAATGGCGACCATAATGTCGCGGCCAGGCCCAAGGCTTCGGCCATCGGCAGTTGTTCACGTTCGGCAGTGCGTTGCGCCAGGCTGTATTCCACCTGAATCGCTGCAATCGGCGAAAAACCACGCACCTCGGCCAACACGTCGGCACGGGCGATACGCCACGCGGGGAAGTTCGACAGCCCCGCGTAATGGATCTTGCCGGCGCGCACCAGATCATCGAAACCGCGCAAGATTTCTTCCATTGGCGTCACGCCATCGCTCATGTGCGCCCAGAGCAGGTCCAGATGATCGGTCTTGAGGCGGGTCAGGCTTTCTTCCACGGCGCGAACCATGTTTTTGCGGTTGTTACCGGTGTGGGAAATGCTCGCGGACGGTGTCGTTCCCAAGGTGTATTTAGTGGCGATGACCAGGCGATCGCGCTCTGCCGCGATAAATTCGCTGAGCATGACTTCCGACTGACCCGCCTGATAACCGTTGGCGGTGTCGATGAAGTTGCCGCCGGCCTCCAGATAGCCATCGAAAATGCGCTTCGCTTCGTCACGCTCGGCGCCATGCCCCCAACCCGTGCCGAAATTGCCGGCGCCCAGCGCCAGTTCCGAGACCCGCAAGCCGGTTTTGCGGCCGAACACTTTGTAATGCATGGAGTGACTCCTGAGAAAAGACGCCGGGATTTAATATAGATGTTTAACAACATGTATTAAATATGATGCTTGTAATTTATGCCGTCAATGCGCTTTTCCTAAAGTGTTAAAACAGCCGACCACCGGACGTTTCGCTGCTGCCACTTTCTGACAGGGGCCTCTGCTAAGCTCCGACAATTAAGCTCCGACAACTTTTTCAGACAGAGCCAGTTCATCGTGTCGCGAACCACTCGTTTACTCACGTTGTTGCAAGTGCTGCGGGGCAAGAGTCGTCCGGTGACCGCCGCCACGCTCGCCAGTGAACTGGAGATTTCCGAACGCACGCTGTACCGCGACATCGCCGAACTCACCGCGCTCGGCGCGCCGATCTTCGGCGAAGCGGGTGTCGGTTACGTGCTGCGCAGCGGTCTGTTTTTACCGCCCTTGATGCTCAATGCCGGCGAGACCGAGGCCATCGTGTTGGGTTTGCGCTACGTGGATCAGCGTGGCGACGAGGTGTTGAGCAAAGCGGCGGCCGACGCATTGGCCAAGATTGCCGCCGTGTTGGCGCCTGAAGCCCAGGACGCGCTGCGCAACCCGACGGTGCTGCCCGGGCCACCCGGTTATGGCTATCCGGAAAATGTGGTGCCGTTGAGCGTGTTTCGTCACGCTATCCGCGATCAGTCCAAGCTGAATATCGATTACGCCGACGCCAACCAAGTGCCCAGCCAGCGGCTGATCTGGCCACTGGCATTGGGTTTTCTCAATGAAGTGCGGATCATTGTCGCCTGGTGCGAATTGCGCAGTGCCTACCGGACCTTTCGCACCGACCGGATTTGCGCCGCCAATGAGCCGGGCGAGCGTTATCCAGGGCGCCGTAGCGACTTGTTACGGGGCTGGCGCAAACAGATGCAACTGGATGAAGCGGGGCGTTTCACTCCTGACAAGAACTGACACAGACTTGTCTTAGCATGGGTGCAGAATCAATAAACAAGGAGCCGCAACCATGTCCAATCCTGCCTCGTCACTGGCCCCCGCAATCGCCGCCTACATTGCCGCCGCCAATGCTCGCGACACCTCCAGGGTCGCCAGTTTTTTCGCCGAGGATGCCAATGTGTTCGATGAAGGCCAGCACCAGATCGGCACCCGCGCAATCGCCCAATGGATGGAAGACACCGCGCAGCGCTATCAGCCCCGGGTCGAGGTGCTGGATGTTCAGCAGCGCACCGGCAAGGTGCTGGTGCACAACCTGATTTCCGGCACCTTTCCCGGCAGCCCGCTGGAACTGCGCTACATGTTCCGCCTCAACGAACAGGGGAAAATCGCCCGGCTGGACATCTCGCTATAGCTAAAATCCGCTCCCGTAGCAGTCTGCGGCAGTTGCTACAGATCGGACGTATACTCCCGGGCATGAATGTCGACTCTCCGTTAAGCGCCTGGCAACACGCCATTGAAACCAAGGGCTTCGTCCAGGACGAAGCCCAGGAACACGCCGTGTGGGCACTGCAAAAATGCCACGAAGCCTTGCATGAAGGGCGAACGCCGATCACCGGCGTTTACCTGTGGGGACCGGTCGGGCGGGGCAAGACCTGGTTGATGGATCAGTTCTATCAAACCCTGCGCGTGCCGGCCCGGCGTCAGCATTTCCACCACTTCATGGGCTGGGTGCACCAGCGTTCGTTTCAACTGACCGGCACCGCCGACCCCTTGAAGGCGTTGGCGCGGGAGTTGAGTGAGGAAGTGCGGGTCCTGTGTTTCGACGAGTTGTTCGTCAACGACATCGGTGACGCGATTATTCTCGGGCGCTTGTTTCAGGTGATGTTCGAGCAGGGCGTGGTGGTGGTATGCACCTCCAACCTGCCGCCGGATCAGCTCTACGCCGATGGCTTCAATCGCGACCGTTTTACGCCCGCGATCGAGGCGATCAAGCGGCACATGCAGGTGATCGCGGTGGAGGGCGGCGAAGACCACCGCCTGCATCCGGGCACCGCGTTACAGCGATACTGGGTGAGCGACGCCGCGCATCCCAATGCACTGGGCGACGTGTTCAAGGCCTTGACCATGGGGCAGTCCGTGTCCAGCGATCCGGTGACCGTCGGTTACCGTCACGTCAATGTCCTTCAGGCCAGCGCTGGCGTACTGTGGTGTCGTTATGCCGACCTGTGCGAACAACCTTTCTCGGCCATGGACTTCATGGCCCTGTGCGACACCTACAGCGCTATTCTGTTGAGTGAAGTGCCGAACCTCAGCGCACAAAAACGCGAAGGGCGCATCGCCCGAGGCACCGAAGACGCCGCCGAGCACGTCGTTGCAGGAGACCGCGAGCTGCCGCAACTGTCCGTGCACGACGATGGCGTGCGGCGTTTCATCGCGCTGGTGGACGAGTGCTACGACCGCAAAGTGCCGCTGTACCTCGAAGCGCAGGTGCCGATGGAGGCCCTGTACACCGAGGGTTATCTGGAATTCCCGTTCCGTCGCACGTTAAGCCGCTTGAAGGAAATGCAGCTGCAACGCTTTGCTGAAGCCTGATTTTCGGGAGCCGTGAACATGAATCAGCCCCTGTCTCACCATTTGCTGACCATGGCTTATCAAAACGCCTGGGCCAATTACCGACTGGCCAAGGCCTGGAGCCAGTTGACCCCGGCCGAGCTCGCGGCCCCGCGAGTCAGTTTCTTCCCCAGCCTCGTCGCCACCCTCAATCACATCCTGACCTGCGACTGGTTTTACGTGGACGCGTTGGAGCGCGAGTTGCGCGGTGATGATCCACACCCCGACTGCTACGTTTTTTTCAAGGAAGACGTGCCGTGCAGCGTCGGCGCAGACCTTAAGCGCGAGCAGTCGCTGGTGGACAATCGGTTGATTGCCTACTGCGAGCAATTGCGCGATGTAGACCTGGGGCGAATCGTCACCATCGCCCGGGACACGCCGCAACATGACAGCCGTCTACGTCTGCTGTCCCATCTGTTCGAACACCAGCTTCATCATCGTGGCCAGGTCCATGCCATGCTCAGCGGCACCTCGGTGGCACCGCCGCAACTGGACGAGTTTTTCTGCTCTGGCGAGTCAGGTTTACGGGCGGCGGATTTTGCCGAGTTGGGTTGGACCGAGACGCTGATCTGGGGTGTTTAAGGCAGGATCAGGTTGTCGGCGATGGTGACTCAGGCTAATGTCCTTCGACTTTGCGGCGCGAGTGACGCGCCGGGATAACTCGACGGGATAGCAACGATGGAAATGGAATCCGCAGACATTCTGGTACTTCAGGCCAGCTACACCAACCCGGTGCATGCCGAGGCGATTGGCGTGGTGCTTAATGCCTATGCCCAGGACCCGATGGGCGGCGGGCATGCATTGCCCGAAGATATTCTGCAGCAGTTGCCCGGAGAGCTGGCCAAACGTCCCCACGCTTTCACTGTGCTGGCCTTCGTCGACGGCGCGCCGGCCGGGCTGGTCAATTGCTTCGAAGGTTTCTCGACCTTTGCCTGTCGGCCACTGGTCAACGTGCATGACGTGTCGGTGGTCCCGCAGTTTCGCGGTTTGGGGCTGAGCCAGAAGATGCTGCAAAAGGTTGAAGACATTGCCCGTCAGCGGGGTTGCTGCAAGATCACCCTGGAAGTCCTCGAAGGCAATGCGGTCGCACAGGCGTCCTACGGCAAGTTCGGTTTTGCCGCCGGCATGTTCGATCCGGCCCATGGCCGCATGCTGTTCTGGACCAAGGCGCTTTAATTGCTCAGGCATAAAAAAGGGCGCCCCTCAGGACGCCCGGCTGGCTTCGATTACTTCGGTTTGTAGTTTTCGGTCACTTGTGCGGTTTGATCGCTCGGAACACGCAGTTCAATATTTTTGATCTCGAAGCCATTTGCCTTTTGCTGGGCGAGATGCAACGTCTCGTAGTAATACCGCATGCGTTCGGAGCCGTATTCTGCAAAGGCAGAGACTGAGCCGAACATCATCAGGCCAGCAACGATCAGGGTCGTACATTTCATGGGTGCCTCCCATTACGGGTTAAGGGCCTTTCGTCCATGAAGCAATGTCGCAGGGACATTATCTGCCGATTCCGCCAAATGGGAATGAGCACGCTAGAGCTTCCAGTCCAGGCTCAACGTGACGGTGCGCGGGTCACCCCAAAACACGCCGTTGTAGAACCCGACGTTGTCGTAATACTTCGTGTCGAACAGGTTATCGACGTTCAGCGATGCCGACAGGTGCCGGTCGAACTCATACCGCGACATCAACTTCACCACGCTGTAGGCCTCCTGGCGAATGTTCGCGCTGATGGTGATCACTTCATCATTGGCTCCCCGTCCGATCGGGCGCCTGGCCGCGCGGTAGACGTCACTTTGCCAGTTCACCGCGCCACCGACGGTCAGGGCCTGCCATTCGCCGGGCAGGCGATACGCCGTGGACAGCCGCACCATATTCAGCGGTTGAGGGGTGTTGGTGCGTTGCTTTTCACCATTGACCGAGTGGGTGTAGGTGTAGCCGGCCGTCATGTTCCAGCCTGCCATGAGCTCGCCCGAGACCTCGGCTTCAAACCCCTGGACCTTGTTGCCTTTGCCGCTGGATTTGAAAAACTCCTCACCGGTGACCGGGTCCGGCGGCACCGAGTCGTCGAGTTCGGCGACGTTGTCTTGCTTGCTCCAGAACAATGCCGTGGCGAGGTTGAGGCGTTCTTCCAGCAGGCCGCCCTTGAGCCCCAGTTCATAGTTGCTGCCCACTACCGGTTCCAGGTATTTGCGGTTGCTGTCGCGGGCGTCTTGCGGCTTGAAGATGTCGGTGTAGCTGACGTAAGCGGTGTACTCAGGCGTGATGTCGTAAAGCAGGCCGGCGTAGGGCGTCCACATGTCGTTGTGCTGCTGGCGGGTGGATTCGACGCCGCTCAGTTGCAGGTTGTTGTCGTAACTGTTGGACTTTTTCGAGATTTCCCACGTGCCATAACGACTGCCCAGTACCGCGTGCAGGTCGTCGGCCAGGGTCAGGCGCGTGGCCAGGTAGCCGGCTTTTTGTCGGGTCTTTTCATGAGCGCCTTGCAGGCTGGTGACGGTGTCGGGGAATTTGGGAATGCCGCCCATGTATTTCCAGTCAGGCACATTTTCGTAATCCGACGGCCGTGCGCCATCCACCGTGTAAGGATTGTCTTCAGTGCGTTGCGACTCGCCATAGCCGATCATCATTTCGTGGTCGCGCCCGAACAGTGAGTAAGGCCCGGCCACGTTGAAGTCATACACGTCCATCTCTTGCGTGCCGACCATGTGGCTGACGTTGGCGACCATGCCGCTGCGATCCGCCTCGGGGAAACCGCCACCGGCGTAGTAAATCTTGCCGTCGGTGTCACTCTCGCGATGGGTGTAGGCCGCTTTAAAGTGCCAGCCCGCGCCGAGTTGCTGCTCCAGCGTGGCAAACGCCGTCTTGTCCTTGAGCGGCCAGGAACTCCACGGCGTGGCCATGTTGGTGGAACGGCCCAGATGGGCTTTGCTGCCGTCGGCGTTCCAGTACGGGACCGTGCCCCAGGACGTGCCTTGCACCTGTTTGTCCTGATAGTCGTAACCCACCGCAAGCAGGGTGTCGTCGGTCAGGTCGGCTTCAATAATGCCGTAGCCGACTTCCCGTTGCAGTTGGTACTTGTCACGGTAGGAATGGCTGTCGCGATACGCCAGCACGCTGCGCCCGCGCAAGCGGCCATCGAAGGCCAGCGGCCCGCCGACGTCCACGTAACTGTAGTAATCGTCATAGCTGCCAGCGCTGACCCCGCTCAGCGCTTCCCACTGCGCGGTCGGTCGTTTGCGCACCATGTTGATCGTTGCCGACGGATCACCGGCGCCCGTGGTCAGGCCGGTCGCGCCGCGAACCACTTCGATGCGGTCGTAGATGATGGTGTCCGAATCCGACTTCATGTAGCTGAAGGTATTGAGCATCCCGTCGATCTGGAAGTTGGTGATCGAATACCCACGGGACGAATAGCTGACCCGGTCCGAGTCATTGTGCTGGACCACGATGCCGGTGGTCTGGCCCATGGCTTCGGACAGCGTGCCGAGTTTGAAATCGTCCATTTGCTGACGGGTGACGACGGACACCGATTGCGGCGTGTCCTTGATCGACAGGTTCAAGCGCGTCGCGGTGCTCATGGCGCCGGTGGTGTACGACTCGGTGTTTTCGGTGGTGCTGCCCAGGCTGTCGGCGGAAATGCTGGTGGCGGCCAGTTCAAGGGTGGCGGGCTGTTTGTCGGGATCAGTCTCGGCCAGCACATCAGGGCTGAGTGCGGCGCTGCACAGGCCGAAGGTCAAAGTCATGGAACGGGTGATGGGCGCGAACATCGCAGCCGACTCCTTGTCGTCAATGGAAAATTTCCGTTTGTACAAAGACGAAGAGAGGAGAGGGGATTTAACGATAAACGAGAATTAATCTCGTTTTAAAGTGTATCGAAGAGGGGTGGTTTTGCGCAGGGCGCAACAAAAGGGGCCGGAATCGGCCCCTGAATGGATCTACTGTTGAACGATTTTCGAATCAACTTTCGGCTTCATCAGGCTGAAGTCGATCAGTGGGCGCACCTGGCGCTCATAAGGGTTGCCGATCATCAATGGGCGCGGCTTGAAGTTGGCGCTGACCAGGCTCTTGCTGCGGTCCAGTTCATCAGCGCTCAAACCGGCGAGGTCAGCCCAGGTGTGAATCAGCTGCGAGCTGCTGTAAGGCCGGCTCAGGTCTGCGGCAAAACTCCAGTCATGGTTTTCGCGCCATTTCGGCGATGCCCAGGCCATGAACGGGATGGTGTACATCGGCGCGGTCGGTTTGTTCTCGTTACGGCCCAGGGTAGTGTGGCCGACGGAGTCGAACACGTCTTCGCCGTGGTCGGAGAGGTACAGCAGGAAGCCGTTTGGATCGGACTTGGCGTAGTCCTTGATCAGGCTCGATACCACGAAGTCGTTGTACAGGACTGCGTTGTCATAGCTGTTGTATGTCGGCACCTGGTCGTCGCGCACGCCGTCCGGCACGCCTTTACGGTCGGTGAACTTGTCGAACGTCGGCGGGTAGCGGTACTGGTAGCTCATGTGTGTGCCGAGCAAATGCACCACGATCAACTTGCGCGGCGCGGCATCGGCCAGTGCCTTGTTGAATGGCTCGATCACGTCGCCGTCGTACTGCGCAGCGTTCTGGTTACGGTTGTTGTTCAGGTACACCTGCTCGTCGGCCTGCTCGGAGAAGGTCGTCAACATGGTGTTGCGCTTGGTCATGGTTTGCTGGTTGGTGATCCAGAACGTCTTGTAGCCCGCCTGTTTCATCATGCTGACCAGCGATGGAGTGGACAGGTAAAGGTCCGGATTTTCTTCGTCAGCGAAGGTCAGCACCTGCTGCAACGCCTCGATGGTGTAAGGGCGCGGGGTGATGACGTTGTCGAAGACCGTCAGTTGATCCTTGAGCTTGTCCAGTTCCGGCGTGGTTTCACGCGGGTAGCCGTAGAGGCTCATGCGCTGACGGTTGGTGGACTCGCCGATTACCAGCACCAGGGTCGCCGGCTGGTTGGCCATGGTGTCCGTCAGGTTTTTCAGCGGTGCAATCTTGCTCGCGCTGTGTAGCATGTCTTGCATGCCCGCCAGGGTTTCCAGATAGCGGTGATAGGCCACGGCCATCTGCCAAGGCACGGCAGGCTCGATGCGGGTTTCGAACTTGTCGAAACCTTCTGCAAAACTGCCGGTGCGCGCGGTCTGTTTGGCCAGCGGGTAACCGACCACGGCAATCACAATGGCCGTCGCGGCAACCAGTGCCTGCCAGCGCGGCAAGACGACCGGGCGCAAGCGAGTCCACAGGAAATAGGCGAACAGCGTGTGGGCGAGGAACGCCGCGACCATCCACCAGGCGAAATACTGGGTCATGTACTCGCCAGCTTCAGAGATGTTCGACTCGAACATGATGAAGATGACGCTTTGGGAAAACTCCTGCTGGTAAATAAAGAAGTAGCCCAGGCTGGCCATCGAGCAGGCCCACAGCACGACGCCGATCACCGCCGCCATCACGCGCGTCTGTTTAGGGAACAACAGCATCGGCGCAAGCCAGATGGCGCTCATCACAAACGCCTGGCGGAACCCGGTAAAGCCCGAGGTGCCGGTCAGTTGAATGAGTAATTGGGTGATACCGGAAAAATACCAGAAGAACAGGAATAGCCAGAGGAATCCTGCCCAATCGAAACCTTTCGCAGACGCAGTGCTGCGTTTAAACAAAGCCATTCAACGCTCCAGCCAGAAATCACTTCGACGTCGTGCCATCCCTTGCCGACGAACGGAAACCACACGAGAACCGCGCGGCCATAATGAAAGGAATTATCAGTCAGTATTTGTGAAAAATTTGTGAACTGGCAGAGATCGCGGGGGCAAAACGAGGTCGGAAACAGCGCAAGGCTGTCTCCGATTCACCTGAAAAATCAGGCGTGAGGTGCGCGTTGGGTAACGGGCAAGGAGGGCGATTGAGTGCCTTGAGTCAGCTGGCGCAGTTGCGCGAGTTCCTGCTTCAAGAGGTCGCGCTCTTCTTTCAATTGACGCAATTCATCCCGACGAATCGTAACGTAAAGGGTCTGTGCTGGCCGTGCTGCGTGTACTGTGCCCATTGCTCACCTCGCAAATGGTTGTCTCAACTGTAGAACTGCCCCTTGCAAGCGGGTGCTGATCTACTATCGGCGCTGATTTTGATTTCTTTTGCCTCACAAGGGAACTTTTTTATTTTTCATGGTCGTTGTGTCTTCGGCGCGATTACCGACGTTATCAATCAGGATCGGGCACAATGCCCGGAAACTATGTGCCAACGCTCTGGACTAACCCCCCATGACTCACGTTGGGCTATAACCTTTGACACACACATTATTTGTAGTAGGGAGCATCAGCACATGCAACTCGGGATCATTGGACTGGGCCGCATGGGCGGCAATATTGCGCGGCGCCTGATGCTCAACGGGCATACCACTGTCGTTTACGACCGCAATACCGCCTTTATCGACACCCTGGCTGCCGAGGGCGCCACGGGCGTCGCAGACTTGCCGGCCCTGGTCGCCGGCCTGGCCAAACCGCGAGCGGTCTGGGTCATGCTGCCAGCCGGCGCACCGACCGAAGACACCATCGAGACCCTGAGCAACTTGCTCGAAGCTGGCGATACCATCATCGACGGTGGCAACACCTTCTATAAGGACGACATCCGCCGGGCCAAGACCTTGTCGGAAAAAGGCCTGCACTACATCGACGTCGGCACTTCCGGCGGCGTGTGGGGCCTGGAGCGCGGCTACTGCATGATGATCGGCGGTGATGCCGAAGAGGTTAAGCGTCTTGATCCGCTGTTCGCCAGCCTTGCACCGGGCATGGGCGACATCCCGCGCACCAAGGATCGCAAGTCCGATGACGATCGCGCTGAACGTGGTTATATCCATGCCGGCCCGGCGGGTGCGGGGCATTTCGTGAAGATGATCCATAACGGCATCGAATACGGAATGATGCAGGCCTTTGCCGAAGGTTTCGACATCCTCAAGACCAAGGCCAGCACCAACCTGCCGGAAGACCAGCGCTTTGACCTGAACGTCGCCGACATCGCCGAAGTCTGGCGTCGTGGCAGTGTGGTCTCGTCCTGGCTGCTTGATCTGACCGCCGACGCATTGGCCAGCGACCCGAAACTCGACGGTTACTCAGGTTCCGTGGCGGACAGCGGTGAAGGTCGCTGGACCATCGAAGCCGCCATGGAACAGTCGGTGCCGGTACCGGTACTGTCAAACTCGCTGTTCTCGCGCTACCGTTCGCGCGGTCAAGGCACCTTTGGCGACAAGATTCTCTCTGCCCAGCGCTTCGGCTTCGGCGGCCATGTGGAGACTTCGAAAAAATGACCCGTCTGATCCGCAATAAATCCAAGGCAGAGCCTGCACCACCGACCACGCTGTTTCTGTTCGGTGCCCACGGTGACCTGGTCAAGCGCCTGCTGATGCCGGCGCTCTACAACCTGAGTCGCGACGGTTTGTTGGGGGATGGATTGCGGATCATCGGCGTTGACCACAACGCCATCACTGACGATGCCTTTGCCCGCAAGCTCGAAGACTTCATTCGAACCGAAGTGGCCGCCAAGGTCGGCAAGGGCGATCAAGCCCTTGATCCGCAGGTGTGGGACAAACTGGCCCAAGGCATCAGCTACGTCCAGGGCGACTTCCTGGACGACAGCACTTATCAAGCGCTGGCGGCGAAAATCGCCGACAGCGGCACCGGCAACGCCGTCTTCTACCTGGCGACCGCGCCACGTTTCTTCAGCGAAGTGGTGCGTCGGCTCGGCGCGGCGGGTTTACTGCAGGAAACGCCTGAATCGTTCCGAAGGGTGGTCATCGAAAAACCGTTCGGCTCCGACCTGCAAACCGCCGAAGCCTTGAATGCGTGTCTGCTCAAGGTGATGACGGAAAACCAGATCTACCGGATCGATCACTACCTGGGCAAGGAGACCGTGCAGAACATTTTGATCAGCCGGTTTTCAAACAGCCTGTTCGAAGCCTTCTGGAACAACCATTACATCGACCACGTGCAGATTACCGCCGCCGAAACCGTCGGCGTCGAAACCCGTGGCAGTTTTTATGAACACACTGGCGCCCTGCGAGACATGGTGCCCAATCACCTTTTCCAGTTACTGGCGATGGTAGCAATGGAACCGCCGGCCGCGTTTGGTGCCGATGCGGTACGAGGCGAGAAGGCCAAGGTGGTGGGGGCCATTCGCCCCTGGTCCACCGAAGAGGCTCGGGCCAACTCGGTCCGCGGTCAATATGCCGCCGGCGAAGTCGATGGCAACCCGCTGCCGGGTTATCGCCAGGAAAACAACGTGGCACCCGACAGCACGACCGAAACCTACGTGGCGCTCAAAGTCATGATCGACAATTGGCGTTGGGTCGGCGTGCCGTTTTACCTGCGTACCGGCAAACGCATGAGCGTGCGCGATACCGAGATTGTGATCTGCTTCAAGCCGGCGCCGTATGCGCAGTTCCGCGACACCGAGGTCGATGAGTTGCAGCCGACCTACCTGCGCATCCAGATTCAGCCCAACGAAGGCATGTGGTTCGACCTGTTGGCCAAGCGGCCTGGCCCGGCGTTGAAGATGGCCAATATCGAACTGGGTTTTGCCTACAAGGACTTCTTCGAGATGCAGCCGTCTACCGGCTACGAAACGCTGATCTATGACTGCCTGACCGGCGACCAGACGCTGTTCCAGCGTGCCGACAACATCGAAAACGGCTGGCGCGCCGTTCAGCCGTTCCTCGATGCCTGGCAGCAGGACGCAACGGTTCAGCCATACGCGGCAGGTGAGGACGGTCCGGTCGACGCCGATAAGCTGCTGACCCGTGACGGTCGCGTGTGGCACAGCCTCGGATGACAGGCGCAACGCAACAGCCCATCCGTTTTCTGCTCAGTGACATGGACGGCACGTTGTTGCTGCCTGATCACACCCTCAGCCAGCGCACCATTGCCGCAGTCCGTTCGTTGCGCGAGGCGGGCGTGCTGTTCAGCCTCGCCACCGGGCGCCCGCCGAAAGCGATGTTGCAGCAGATCGAAGCATTAGGCGTCGATGTGCCGACGGCAGCGTTCAACGGCGGCACGATCGTCAACCCGGACGGTAGCTTGCTGGTGGCCCATTACTTGCCGGCCACCGCTGCGCTTACCACGCTGGCGCAGTTTGCCGATCTGCCGGACATCGAAGTCTGGGTGTTCAGTGGTGGGGATTGGCTGTTGAAGGACGCCTACGGCCCGATGGTTCCCCGGGAGCAGCATGGCCTGGGGTATCCGCCGGTGGTGGTAGAGAGTTTCGAACCGTACCTGGAGCGCATCGATAAAATCGTCGCGGCCAGCAATAACACTGGGTTGCTGATCGAGCTGGAAGCGCAATTGCTGCCCAAGGTTGAGGGGCAGGCCCAGGTCTCGCGTTCGCAGCCGGTGTACCTGGACGTGACGGCGATGCAGGCAAACAAGGGCGCGGCGCTGGCGACACTGGCCGAGTACCTCGGGGTTGCGCTGGAACAGACCGCCGCGCTGGGCGATGGCGGCAACGACCCGGCGATGTTTCATTGCGCCGGGCTGTCGATTGCCATGGGGCAGGCGGAGGAGGCGGTAAAGCGTCAGGCCGACGTGGTGACTGGTGCAAACACCGAAGACGGTGCGGCCCAGGCGATCGAGCGCTACATCCTCCCTCGCCACCCCACATAAATCCCCGTTACAGGAGTGAGCCTGCTCGCGATGAGGTCCTATCAGTCAACATCATCGTTGAATGTATGACCGCTATCGCGAGCAGACTCACTCCTGCAGTTTCTGGTCAGGGTTACAGCCAGTAGCTGACCGCATACCAGCCCAACACACCCATCACCACCGTGTAGGGCAACGCCATCCACACCATCCGCCCATACGACAAGCGAATCAGCGGCGCAATCGCTGAGGTCAGCAGAAACAGAAATGCTGCCTGGCCATTGGGTGTCGCCACGCTGGGCAGGTTCGTCCCGGTGTTGATCGCAATGGCCAGCGTCTCGAAGTGCTCGCGGGACATATGACCGGCAACGAACGCCCGTTTCACTTCCGTGATGTAAATGGTCGCCACAAACACGTTGTCGCTGATAGCCGACAGCAAGCCGTTGGCGATATACAACATGCCCGGTTGCTGGTCGGCCGGCAGCGCCAGGACCCAGTGGATCAGCGGCGTAAACAGTTGCTGATCATGAATCACCGCCACCACCGCAAAAAACACCACCAGCAACGCGGTGAACGGCATGGCGTCCTTGAACGCATTACCGATCCGGTGCTCGTCGGTGATGCCTGTGAATGCAGTGATCAAGATGATCACCATCAACCCGATCAGGCCGACTTCCGCGATGTGAAACGCCAGCCCCGCAATCAGAATCAACGCCGCGGCGCCCTGGACCAATAAGGCGGCGCGCTGGCGAGAGGTACGTTCGGCGTTGTCTTCGGCGGCATAGTTGGCCAGCACGGTGCGCACGTTGTCCGGCAGGAGAGTGCCGTAACCGAACCAGCGCAGTTTCTCCAGCAGCACACAGGTCACCAGGCCTGCCACCAGTACTGGCAGCGAAACCGGGGCCACTTTCAAAAAGAATTCGGCGAAGTGCCAGCCCATCTCATGGCCGATCAGCAGGTTCTGCGGCTCACCCACTAACGTGCACACACCGCCCAACGCCGTGCCCACGGCACCGTGCATCAACAGACTGCGCAGGAAGGCGCGGAACTGTTCGAGGTCTTCATGGTGGAGTTGCGGCAGGTGCTGGTCATCGCTGAACTCGCTGTCCTGGCGGGGATCATTGCCCGAGGCGACGCGGTGATACACCGAATAAAACCCCACGGCGGCACTGATAATCACCGCCGTCACGGTCAAGGCATCCAGGAATGCCGACAGGAATGCCGAGAGGAAGCAGAACATCAACGCCAGCAGCGCCTTGGAGCGAACCCCCAGCAACAAGCGCGAAAACAGGAACAGCAGCAGGTCTTTCATGAAGTAGATACCGGCCACCATGAACATCAGCAGCAGGATCACCGGAAAGTTGTGCACCAGTTCGTCATACAGTGCCTGTGGTGTGGTCATTTTCAGCAGCAGGGCTTCGATCAGCAGCAGCCCGCCGGGCATCAGTGGATAGCACTTGAGCGCCATGGCCAGGGTGAAGATGAATTCCAGCACCAGCAACCAACCGGCCACGACCGGACCTACGGTCCAGAGCACCAGTGCGTTGAGAATCAGGAAGCCGAGAATGCTCGCCTTGTACCAGCGAGGTGAGTGGCCGAGAAAGTTATGCGCGAACGCCTGGGCCATTGAACCGGACATCGGCTACTCCTTGTATTAAGAAGCGCGCAACTTGCCGTAACAAGATGGGAATATCAAGTGTGGGACAGCAGGATGTCTAGCCGAGATAGCGCACTACAACAGCCTTGTAGTTGCCATCCAGCGAATAACCACCAATGACGATTCTTCCGTCAGCCTGCACGGCAACCGACGTCGCGGTGTCGAGGCTGCGCCCCAGGCGCGTGCGAACCCAGCAGGTGCCTTCGGCAAAACCTGGATCCAGCTGTCCTCCAGGTAGGTACCGGGCCAAAAGGAAATCGGCTTCAATCCCGCCGATCGTGGCGCCCACCGCCAACACGCGGCCGTCATGCTGGCTGCAAGCGCCTGTCCATTGGCAGCCGCTGCGGCCGACTTTCAGCAGCTGTGGCTGACCGCCGTTGCAATGGGCGTCCGGGCGGCCGTTGCTGTGTATTTTGAAAGCGAGGCAATGCATGGGGTCGCGACTGCTGCCGAAACACAGCAAGTCACCATTGTCCTGCTCGATGATCTGGCTGAACTGAGCGCCGCGTTCCTCGGCCTTGAACGTCATAAAACCATCCACGGCGAACGTGTCATCCAGGCGGCCATCGGGGAGGTAACGGGCGAGCAAGCCTTCTTCGGGAAAATTGATCGATCCACCCACCATGATCCGGCCGTCGCGTTGCACCATCAGGCTGCGGACCCAGGAGTTCATCAGCAGATGCCGGACGATGACGAAGCCGCGGCCGTTGAAGGACGTGTCCAGTTCACCCTGGCGGGTGAGTCGTATCAGCAGGCCGACGTGATCGGCCAGTTCAAAATGATGGTTGGCCAGCAGCAGAATCCGGCCATCTGCCTGGACCTGGACGTCGCAGGCTTCGGCCCCGGGAACACCCGGGGGAAGCCAGAGGTCGCGCATGCCCTGGGACAGGTTTCCCGGCAGGCGTACGACACAGCGTCCGTTGTCACCAAAATGTTCCACCGGGTGGCCTTGCGAATCGAACAACGCTAGCGCTGGCAGCGTTCGCTGAGCATTTTCATAATGCAGGCCGGCCACCAGGAGGTGTCCATTGGCGAGGACGTGGACTTTGCCCGCCATGGCCTCATGACCACGCAGGAACTGCCCGATAACGCTGCCGTTTGAGCCGAATGCCAGGTCTGCCGAGCCGTCTTCCAGTAACCGGGCCAGACCAAAGCAATTGCCATCTCGCATGCCAACTGTGGCCGCCACCAGCACGCGACCGTTCGGGTCAATCTCCACGCTGTTGGCGATGCTTGAGGTACTGCCCGCGAAATACACTTGGGTTTTGCCACTGGCGGCGAAACTTTTATCGAGGTCGCCAGCAATGGCCCGCGATGCAGGTAGGGCAAATGCAGTCTGGTGTGGCATGCGCGCATCTCCTTGCGAGCTGACCGAAACCCGGAAACGGGAGGGCAACTGCCTGCGAAACATTCAATCCCTGAATGAGCGATCGCACAACTGTCATAACTAACAAGCGGAGGGTCACTGTGTGCCAGAACAGTGTCTTTTCGAACCACTGACAAGCCGACCCAGTAATACGAGGTGGGTAAGTTGAAGTTTCAAATGTGCTGCTACTGTCGAAAACAGCCAAACAAAAGTGGGGTGCGGGCGGATTACCTGGAAGTAATCCGCAAATGCCCTTAATGCGGCATGGACCACGATTGCAGTTTATAACCTTCCTGACTCAGTTCGGCACGGGCTTGCTGCAGCAGATGTTCGAGTTGTGCAGGATCGGAATAGGCGCTGCAGGGGATCTGGGTGCGGCCGATATGGGTTTTGGTGCGGTCGATGACGGTGATGCAGAGTTCGCCGTTGCCATCTTGTTGAGCCCAGGCGACGCATTGGAAAGGTTGGAATGCGCGGTCGGCAATCAAAAGAGCTTCGTTGATACGGAGCGGGGCGGTCATGGGATCTTCTCTCTGTATGCCCAATCAAGTGATGTGCCGTCGGTTGGGCTTACCGTTCGGCTGGTTACTTGTACTGATGCCCGCAATAGGGGGTCAGGTCACACCCAAACAAAAGAAATTTCAACTTTCTTTCATACACTCAATAGCAGGACTTCTTTTGAAAGCTGAATGAAAGGTTCAACTCGTTAGGTAACTAACCAAGTCGGGCTTATAACTTATTCAGTGGATGCTCTATAGTCAATCGATACAAGGCTGTGTCAAATTCTTGCTAATGTTACAGCCAGGTCCGCCAAATGACTGTTTTTCCTAATATTTCCTAATATTTGGCGCCAAGGAACAGTCATGATCGAAACGCCCGCGTTACGACGTCTGTTAGTAGTAGACCCCTGTGACGACTGCCATCGTCTGTTGCCAGGTTTGCGCTCTGTGGGTTGGGATGTTGATAGCTGTTCTCTGGAAAACGCCGCTGATCGAACCTGCGACGTTGGCCTGTTGCGATTGCAACCCTTTCATCTGGAACGCCCGGAAGCCGTCAAAGAGCTGATCAGTCGCAGCGGCACCGAGTGGATTGCCGTGCTCAATCAGGAAGTCCTGCGTTTGCAGAATGTCGGGGACTTCGTTTGCGAGTGGTTTTTCGATTTTCATACTTTGCCGTTTGACGTCTCCCGCGTTCAGGTCACCCTGGGGCGGGCCTTTGGTATGGCGCGCCTGCGTGGCCAGGGCACGATTCACATCGATCAGCCTGAGCACGAATTACTGGGCGACAGCAAACCGATCCGCGAACTGCGCAAGTTGTTGAGTAAACTGGCGCCCACCGAATCTCCGGTGTTGATCCGTGGTGAAAGCGGCACTGGCAAAGAGCTGGTCGCCCGCACCCTGCACCGACAATCCCAGCGCCACAGCAAACCTTTTGTGGCGATCAATTGCGGCGCGATTCCCGAACACCTGATTCAGTCCGAGTTGTTTGGCCATGAGAAGGGCGCCTTCACCGGCGCCCATCAACGCAAGGTCGGGCGGATCGAAGCGGCGAACGGCGGCACGTTGTTCCTCGATGAAATCGGCGATTTGCCGCTGGAACTGCAAGCCAATCTGTTGCGCTTCCTACAGGAAAAGCACATTGAGCGCGTCGGCGGCAGTCAGCCGATTCCGGTGGATGTGCGGGTATTGGCGGCGACACACGTCGACCTGGAAGCCGCCATCGAGAAGAAACGCTTCCGTGAAGATTTGTACTACCGCCTGAACGTCCTTCAGGTAGTGACCGCGCCGCTGCGTGAACGCCACGGCGACCTGTCGATGCTGGCCAACCACTTTTCCCACTTCTACAGCCACGAAACGGGCCGCCGGCCGCGCAGCTTCAGCGAGGACGCGCTGATTGCCATGGGCAAGCATGACTGGCCGGGCAATGTCCGAGAATTGGCTAACAGGGTACGTCGCGGGTTGGTATTGGCCGAAGGGCGGCAAATCGAAGCGCGCGACCTCGGGCTGATCAGCCAGCAAGCCTTCGCCACGCCCATGGGCACGCTCGAAGACTACAAGACGCGGGCTGAACGCCAGGCACTGTGCGACGTGTTGAATCGGCATAGTGACAACCTCAGTGTCGCCGCCAGAGTGTTGGGGGTTTCACGTCCGACGTTTTACCGATTGCTGCACAAGCACCAGATCCGCTAGGGCGGTGTAACGAAAAGGCCCGCTGCGACTTGCATCGCAGCGGGCCTTTTCCATTCCTCGTCAGGGTTAGAAGTAATAAGGGAATTTCAGGCTGAACTGGAAGTCCGGAGCATCGTCTGTCATGCCCATGGACAGGTTCGGTACGATGGTGAGGTTGTCGGTGGCCGCAATGGTCATGCCGATGTTGAAGTAACCGGCGTTTGCATCGCTGGCGACCACGGATTCCCAGTCCCCGCCATCCTGTTTCAGCTTGCTTCTGCGTTGCACCAGGTCAGACACCGAGAACGACATACTCATCTTTTCGTTCAGGGCGAACGCAATACCTGCGCCGATCTGGAAGCTGTCGCCGATTTGTACCTTGCCCGGGGTTTTCTGGTTGACCGTCGCGCTGATGTCGTCGAAGGATTCTTCGAAGTTGTGCGTGTAAGACAAGCTACCGAACAGCACCGCCGGGTCAAAGGTTTTGACCAGCGAAATGCCCGGGGTGACGGACCATACGCCGTTACCGGTCGGTAGGGTGTCAGGCACGAACAGGTTGGAGTTGGCGTCGGTCTGACGCAGTTTGATCCCGAACGGGTCCTTGCCTGTAGGCGCCTTGACCCGCAAGGTGACCACGGCATCCGGGGTGTTCACCGATTCGTCGAGGAACTTGTAGGCAATCCCGAAGTTCACGTCGCCAATGGTCGGGTCTCGGGTGACGGTATCTTCCGTCGTGACGTTGGCCGCGCCCTGATTGCCGCCGCCCGACTGATACGTCGACTCGCGATAAATCACGGGCACGTTCAGGTCGAATTGCCAGCGGTTGTCGAAGTTATAGCGGCCGGTAAGATCGAGCGTCCAGGTATCGGCCTTGATCCGGTCGAGGTTGATGTTGCCAAGGAAGATCGAGTCCAGTGCGAGAAATCCGTTGAGGATCAGTTGGCGGGTGTCGTATCGGGAGTACGTGATCCCGGTTTCGACGCTGAATTTTCCGCCGCCGAAGAATCCGCTGGCTTCGTCATACAGGTTGGAAACGCTCTGTGCCGGTTGTGAGTCATCAGCCAGCGATTGGCCGTAAGAACTGCCGCTGCCCCCTGCGGCTCCCCCCGATGCTGCTGCGGCGCCAGTCCCTGAGGCTACCGCGGTCCCCGCGTTCCCTCTCATGTCGGCTGGCGATTTGGCCAGTCGTTTTGGTGGGGGCGCTGCGGGTTGGTCCTCTACCTGGCGGACCCGTTGTTCGAGTACCGCCAAGGCTTTTTGTTGTACTTCGTATCGTTGCTTTAACTCCAGAAGTTCCTGTTTCAGGGCCTCTACATCGGCGTTGGGTGCTGCTTGCAACATTGCCGCCGGAAACAGAGTGCTCAAACAAACTACTGCACGCAGTGATACTGATCGATACATGAATTAGCCGTCCCTTAAAGCCCAATGATCGAGAGTCAGCGTAGTTCAATATCCTAAGGTGCGCAGGGCGTTAAGTTGGGTCAGGTTGCAGTCCAATGCGCCAGCACTCGGGCCATTATTATTGAGCACCACGTTGAGTTGTGTGAGGTTATTGACCATGTTGCTGTTGCCCAGCAATCGGGTGTTCTGCAGCAATCCGCCCTGAGCGACTTGTTGCAGTGCAGTGCCTTGGTTGCCGCTGGCCTGAATAGCCATTTGTATGCCACCCCCGGTGGCTGACACGGCGACACTGCCGGCGGCGTTGCTGCCGGTGATGGTTTGTCCGGCCATCAGGGCTTGTCCTTGACCCGGCACAAGCGCCGGAGCCTGGTTGGCTTCCTTCACGTCGATCGAGACGTTGTTGTAGGCGGTATTGCCGTCACCGGCGGCTCGAACGCTTTGGGTAACGCCTTGGCTGGTCGCCAGGCCTGCTCCACCAATCACACTGCCGGCGCCTTGGTCAGGCGTAGTGCCATTGCCGTCGATCTTGATGGTTGATACGTAGAATTCGGGTTTGATCGTTGCTGCCTGGATTTGCATGGACGTCGCGGCCCCGATGACGTCACCACTGGCATTGCGCCAGGTACTGCTCATGACCACGCCGAAGCTGATAATCCGGCCCGGCATCACATAGCGGCCGCGCAACTGCGCGAGTTCCTGATCCTTGATTTCGATGGGTTTGAATCCATTGGCATAGCCTGATGCGCTCGCTGCCAGACAGGCAACGGCCAGCCAGTATGAACTTTTCATCTGCTGCTCCCGGAGCATCCTGCCCCAATATCATCTTTTGGCGATTAAAAGAAGTCGCTCTGTATGAAACCAAAATCCATCAATTCAGCATCTTTGACAGGGTTGAAGGTATCCAGCTTGTTCTTGGCCGTCAGGGGTACCGGTGGACTGCGCAATGCATTGGTTTTGTCGTAACCGGGACCTACGATAGCGAAGACAATGCCGTTCCAGCCTTTGACAAAGTCGTCGTGGGAGTAGCGTTTGTGCCCAAGCACCGGGTCACCGATGTAAACCCATTGCTTGTCCGCACGCTGCAACACCACGAAGTGCTTGTAGCCGCGAATTTCCATCAGTACCACCACCGGAATCGTTACAGCATCCAGCTTTTCAGGTGGGATCTTGTAGCCCCTGGCGCGCATGCCGATGCTTTCTATGTAGCGCTTCATGTCCAGCATGGAGAAACCTTGAGTACGAACAAGGTTCTGGTCAGCGTTGACCAGCATGCCTTTGATGATGTGCTCTTCATCGACGTCGAGCCAATAAGCCTGGCGTAACACCGTCGCCAGTGCGGCTGCACCGCAACTGAAGTCGGTTTTCTGTTCGACGATGTCGGCAAACTTGCGCTCACGCAAACTCTGCACCTGCTTATAGACCAGCACGCCGCCAGGCAGGGCGGCAACCGGCATCTGTGCGGCCTGAGTCAGGCCAGACAGGCAGAGAAGGGCGAAAAGGGCAGTCTTACGCATGATCGATACGCCATATCGGACTGTGGAAAAGCCCCGTTGCCGGGGCTTTCATTTCGATCGCGATTACAGGCAGGCTTTGCAACCTGCAGCGATGGACAGCGAGTTGCTTTGTTGGTTGCCGTTACCGGCTGATACGTTGGCTCCGCCATTACCGGAGAAGTTGTTCATCGAGTTTTGCATAATGGCAGTGTTGGTTACAGGGTTTTTCCAGCCATCTGGAGTCATCACTTGTTGAGTGGTTACGCCAGCCAGACCGAAGACGCCAACTGCAACGAAGTCGGAATTGACTTTGCCATCATCATGGCCGCCGCCATGACCACCACCTCTGTTGTCGTTGCCATAGCCACCGTGGCCATGATCATCGTCAGCAGGGGTAGACACCGCTTTGCCCGCTGCTACAAACGCGCCACCAGCAGTGAAAGTGCCTCTGAGGGTGTCGGTTTTATAGGTCTGAGTGCCGTTGTTGGCCACTTGCAGGCCGGTGGAGGTTTGGTTAGCCTCTGCGGCTGCTACGGCTACACGACCACCCGATACAGCAATCGCCAGGTTGTTTTTCTGTTGGTTGAAGTTGCCCGAGGTCACGTTCATCCCGATATTGCCGGAACCATTGTTGCCTGCGTTGGTGAGCGTGGAGGTATTGGTGTTGGAGTAGTTGGCAACGGCGTTGTCGGTGTTGTTTTGAGTGGCACTGGAAGCCGCCACTGCGGAACCGAAAATGAAGCTTTCGTCAGCAGTAGCCAATGCTGCGGCGTTGTCTTGTTGGTTGCCGTCGCCGGCTGCCACGTTAGCGCCCATGTTGCCGTTGGAACCATTGAGTGAGTTGTCGATTGCAGCACCATTTTTGGTGCCTTGGTTCAGCACAGTGTTGCCACTGCTGTCTTGTTCGTCGATCACTGTCGCGCCGGCACCGGCGGTGATTGAGAGCATTTCTTCGAAAGTAGGGTGTTTAGGCTGATGGTTGTTATGCCCATTGCCGTGACCATTGCCATGACCGTGATCATCATCACGACCGCCTGCTTGTGCTGCGATTGCCATCACTGCTGCGAGAGCGAAAACCAGTGGTTTTAAGGCCATTGTAGGTTTCATGGTGTTTCTCCGTGCTTATTAGTTGGTTAAGTGTTGGTACTTTCTAATCGCACTGCGTTTGGGTCAGTCAGCGACCCGGATGCTCAGGGTGTTAGCCATTCGGTTCCCCACCCCGGCACTCTGGTTCACCTGGATAATCCCTCGGCTGCCGGTGAAGGCCTGGTCGCTGGTAACGACCTGGCGACTGCCGGTTTGGGACCCAGTTGCTCCTGAGTTTGGTAGCAACGCCACGTTCTGTTGAGAAAGGGCGCTATCGTCGACGCTCTGCGGTCCAGCACTGATGCTGATCCGCGCAGCGTTGGCCATCTGGTTGTTGGCCCCGGCGCTCTGGTTGACGCCCAGTACACCGTTGCCATTACTGAAAGAGGTGCCGCCGATGGTGGTCGTCGCGTTCATTGACGGATTGGCGGGCGTGTCGATTGACTGGTGGATCTTGGTGCTTGCTCCGGAATTGGTGCCGATAGCGATGGCTCGAACGTTGGCTTGCTGTTGCTGATCGCCGGCCGCCTGGTTGACATTGAAGTTGCCTTTGTATTGGACGCCGGCATCCTGGATGTTGGCGTTGTTCACGGTGGCGACACCGGAATCGGCCATGGCGCTGGTACTGGCAAGCAGGGCGAGAAAGATCAGGCTGCGAGTCATGTCATTGACCTCCGGCCATTCTGGTCAGTGGGGCCAGGCCGGAACTCATGGCCCGATTGATGGTTCCGGAAATCGCGGCACCGCTACCACCACCGTGACCGGCGCTCATCCCAGGCATGCCGTTGGGGTTGGTCACGACGTTGAGGCCTGGCATGCTGCCACCGTTGGTGTTCGGGTTGATGTTGCCGGTGATGGTCGAGCCGCTGGCAATGTTGGCGAAATCACCATCAGTCAACTCGGTGTTGCTCATGGTCGAGGTGATGCGCGCCGATGGGTTGGCATTAACAGTGGTCGGGTAGGGGTCTTTGCCACCAGTGCGGCCGATAGCGATGGGCTGTACATCGCGTTTCAACACAATTACGCCGTTGCCATCAGCCTGGGCATTGAAGCTGAGCACCGAGGTGGTGGCACATCCGATCAGCAGTAGGCAGGTCATGCCTTTATTGAAAGTCCCCACGGCAGCAATTCCTTCTTTTGTGGGCTGGCCCTAGTCAGCGTTGGGAAGGAGAGAGCGAAAGCTGTGCCGCTTTTGAATTATTGTTTCAAATCAAAAGGTTAGGATTTTTTGATAGGTGCGCTATACCTCAGCTGTTTCATCACTGAGACAGGCGCTTCAGGGTTGCGCTGAACAATCGCGACGCAAAGCTCTAGATCAAGGGTTTGCGAGGATGTGTTTCAAGCGCTTAACAAGAGTCATGACAAGATGGTGAAGGGCGCTGAAACGGCCTGTTTGCGGGTAGATGAGTGTTTCAAGAATGGACACTCTTGCCCCAAAACAGGGGAAAATGCTGGGGAAATCGACCCAAACCCGGCTCAGGAAACCAGCAGGCGGGTGACCGCGTCAAAGGCCTGCCCCCGGCGGTTTTCCCAGTTTCCCCGCAGGACCTGAAACGGTTGGCGGTGCTGTTCGAGCCACCTGTGAGTTGCCTTGAAAAATTCCAGGCGCTCACTCAGTTCGGGCTGACAGCGCTGGCCGTCATCGGTCCAGTCGACGTGCTCCGGCGATAGCAGCAGGTGAAAATCGTAATGGCGAGCCAATAATGCCGGCTCAAGCCATTCAGGGCAGTCGCCAAACAAGGTCTGGCTCCAGAGGATATTGCTCAGCAAGTGAGTGTCCAGAATCAACAGCCGGGGCTGCCGGGAGCGGGCTTCATCTTCCCATTGCAACTGGCCGCGGGCGATGTCGGAAATATCCCCCAGGCAGGTGTCGCGTGGGTTCTGCTCAATGAACCAGCGCACGTATTCATCAACCCGCACACCGCCGAAATGCCCTTGCAACTCGGCCGCCAGCCAGCTCTTGCCACTGGATTCGGGCCCCGTCAGCACCAGCACCTTCATGCGCGCAATGCCGGGTCGGCGCGCCATTCACGCCAGCCTTGCACGGCCAGCAGCAGGAACAGTGCATAGAGGGCAGAGGTGAGGTACATGCCTTTATAGATGAACAGTCCGACGAAAATCACATCGACGGCGATCCACAGCGGCCAACATTGCACGCGCTTTTGCGCCATCCACATTTGCGCGACCAGGCTGAACCCCGTGAGTGCGGCATCGAGCCATGGCTGGGCGGCATCGGTCCAGTGCGCCATGGCGGCGCCCAACAGCAGGCTGCCGAGCGCGCCGACCGCGAGGCCCGAAGCGACTGATTTCGAGTCAAGCCGGCTGATCTGCCGACCGGTATTCGCTTCGCCTGCACGGGTCCATTGCCACCAGCCATAGAGTTGCAGTGCGGCGTAGATCACTTGCAGGAGCATGTCCGAATACAGCTTCACCTCAAAAAAGATCCAGCTATACAGCAGCACCATGACCAGACCGATCGGCCAGCACCAGGGGTTCTGTTTGACCGTCAACCAGACGGCGATCACACCGAGGGCGGCGGCAAACAGTTCAAGCCCGGACATGGAGGTTCCTTGGGGAAAGCGAAGTGGGGGGAGGATTGTACCTAGGCAGTAGGGAAGGTCCATAGCGACACAGGACCAAAATCTGAAACGCAACTGTGGCGAGGGAGCTTGCTCCCGCTGGGCTGCGTAGCAGCCCCGAATAAGGCAACCGGGTTTCTACAGGAGAAATTCAGTCAGCTGATTTTGCGACTGCTAGGCAGCCGAGCGGGAGCAAGCTCCCTCGCCACAGGGTTTATCGTGTGTGCTGTTACACACGAAATTGCTTGAGCAAACCGTTCAACTGCTCGCTCAGGTCTTTCAACCGGACACTGGCCACACTCGATTGCTCCGCCGCCAGCGCAGTGCTGTGGGACAACCCTGCAGCCTGGGTGACGTTCTGATTGATGTCTTCCACCACATGGGCCTGCTGCAATGTCGCGCTGGCGATAGACGCGTTCAGCCCGTTGAGGTTGCGTAACGCCTGGCCAATCGCATTCAGGCTCGCACCGGCCAGGCCGGCCTGTTCGATGGTCAGTTGTGAGGCGCGGCTGCTGTCGCCGATGACCTTGACCGCTGCTTCCGAATGGCTTTGCAGGCGTTCGATCATCGACTGGATTTCCGCGGTGGACTTCTGTGTACGCTGGGCCAGCAGGCGCACTTCATCGGCCACCACCGCGAACCCTCGACCCTGCTCACCGGCCCGGGCCGCTTCGATGGCCGCGTTGAGGGCGAGCAGGTTGGTTTGCTCGGCGATGGAGCGGATCACCTCCAGGACGCTGCCGATCTGCGTGCTTTCCGTTGCCAATGTGCGAATCACCTCGACAGCCTGATCGATGGTGCCGGACAGTTTGTCGATCTGTTGCAAGCTGCCGTCAATGTTGACCTGTCCCTGTTGCGCCTGGGATTCGGCATCGCGCATTTCGCTGGCCGCATGCTCGGCGTTCTTGGCCACATCCTGCACGCCATAGGTCACTTCATTAATCGCCGTGGCCACCAGTTCCATCTGCTGGGACTGCTGCTGGCTGCGTTGCTGAGCCTGAGCGGCGTCATTGCCCAATTCTCTGGACGACTGACCCAAGGCACTGGCCGACACCTGTAGTTCGGTGATCACCAGGCGCAGTTTGCTCGTAAACGCGTTGAAGTGTCGCGCCAGTTGCGCCACCTCGTCCTGACCGTGGGTCTCGAGGCTGCGGGTCAGGTCACTTTCACCACTGGCGATGTTGGCCATGGCGTTCACGGTGTCCTGCAACGGACGCACAATGCTGCGCGCAATCAGGATCACCAACAGCGCCATCACCAGCGCGATGACCACGCCGAGGAAAGTGGCTTTCCATACCTGGCCGTTAAATTCGGCCTGCATGTCGTCGATGTACACGCCCGAGCCAATCACCCAGCCCCAAGGCTCGAAGAGTTTGACGTAAGAGGTTTTCTCCACCGGGGTGCTGGCACCCGGTTTCGGCCAGCGGTAGTTGACCATGCCGGCGCCCCTGGCCTTGGCCACGGCGACCATTTCGTTGAATACTGCAAAACCGTCCGGGTCGCGGATGGCCGAGAGGTTCTGGCCGTCCAGCTTGGGGTTGGCCGGGTGCATGATCATCACCGGCGTCAGATCGTTGATCCAGAAATAGTCATTCTGGTCATAGCGCAGGCCGCGAATCGCGGTCAGTGCCTGCTTCTGCGCGGCCTCGCGGGTCAGGGTGCCGGCCGTTTCGAGGTCATGGTAGTAATTCAAAATGCCGCTGGCAGTCTGCACCACGTGCTGGGTTTTCAGCGCCTTGGCCTGATAAAGGTCGTCGTGAATCTGCTTGAGCATCAACATGCCCAACGTCATCAGCATCACCACCGAAACGATCAAGATGAGCCACAAGCGTCGGCTGATCGACACACTGCGCAAGCTGTTCATAACGCGGTTACTCCAGTTTTCTTTTTATTGTCATAAACCATTGCTCGCATCCAACCACGCTTTGCCGCTCGGGCCTATGCGACCCAAGTCCTATTCCGCAGCAGCGTTTTAAAGGCTTGTCTGATAGGATTTCGGCCCCGCGCGCAAAAACCTGAATCACGCTCGATTTTTCACGGAATTTTTACGGTTTCGTCTGGATCCTATGCGCGCGGAACTTCAACTACGCTCAGCGCAATGAACGTTTAAACAAAACTAATGGGGCATGCCTGGGGGCATTGTTTCTTGGGGGATTGATGGATCTTTGGACCGCCTTTCAGGCATTGATACTTGGCGTAGTAGAAGGGCTGACAGAGTTTCTGCCCATTTCCAGTACCGGGCACCAGATCATCGTCGCCGACTTGCTCAACTTTGGTGGCGAACGGGCTATCGCGTTCAACATCATTATCCAGTTGGGTGCAATCCTGGCGGTGGTGTGGGAGTTTCGTCGCAAGATTCTCGATGTGGTCACCGGTTTGCCAACGCAACCGAGCGCGCGTCGCTTCACCGCCAACCTGCTGATCGCCTTCATGCCGGCAGTGGTACTGGGGGTGATTTTCTCCGACCTGATTCACCATTACCTGTTCAACCCGATTACCGTCGCGACGGCGTTGGTGGTGGGCGGTGTGATTATGTTGTGGGCCGAAAAACGCCAACATCAGGTGCATGCCGAAACGGTCGACGAGATTACCTGGCAAGATGCGCTGAAAGTCGGTTTCGCCCAATGCCTGGCCATGATTCCAGGGACATCGCGTTCCGGGTCGACCATCATTGGCGGGTTGCTGTTCGGCCTGTCGCGCAAGACCGCTACCGAATTCTCGTTCTTCCTGGCGATGCCGACCATGGTCGCGGCGGCGGTGTATTCGGGTTTCAAATACCGCCACCTGTTCGTGCCGGCTGATTTTCCGGTGTTCGCGATCGGTTTCGTGACCGCCTTCATCTTTGCGATGATCGCGGTCCGTGGCCTGCTCAAGTTCATCGCCAGCCACAGCTACGCAGCATTCGCCTGGTACCGCATTGCGTTCGGTCTGGTCATTCTGGCCACTTGGCAGTTCGGCTGGGTCGACTGGTCCGCGGCCAAGCCATGAGTGACGCCGGCAGGCGCCACAACCCCGGACGCGGGTCCGGGGGAGAGCGCATCCAGAATCTGCGGCTCAAACTGCTGGTTTTTGCAGTGCTGTGCGCGTTGCCGCTGTTTGGGGCGGTGTCGCTCTGGCTGCGTGGGGTGTCGCTGATTCCGCTGGCGGCATACGGGATCGTCAGTGTGCTGGCGTTTTTCCTGTACTGGAGCGACAAACGCAAGGCCCGCACCGACGCCTGGCGCACGCCGGAAAACGTCTTGCACGCGGTCGAACTGGCCGGTGGCTGGCCCGGCGCCTTGCTGGCCCAGCAGGTGTTTCGGCACAAGACCCGCAAAGTCTCCTATCAACTGCTGTTCTGGCTGATTGTGTTGCTGCACCAGGTGTTCTGGATCGACCAGATGTTTCTCGGCGCGAACCTGTTGGCTTTGTTTTAAAGCAGCAGTCCCACCTGGGTGCGCTTGGGTAGTTTACTCACCACCAATTGGTGGGACCGTTGCAATAAGCCTTGCAGCTCTTTGGCGCCCAGCGGGTAGGGCGTTTGCATGATGATCCACTGGGCTCTCGCCAGATAGGGAGCCGGGTGGATGCCCGGTCGGTCGCAATGCCCCAGGAACAGGTCCTTGTCGACTTTGAAGGCCAGGGAATCGCCGCGCAGGTTCTGCAACGCGAACATCTTGTTCCCGGCAATCGAAAACACCCGTACACCCCCCCATTTATAATCCTCCCGCGCACCCGGCAGCGCGAGACAGAACTGCGCGACATCCTCTTCGCTCATACGTCCAGCCTTCATATCAAACGGTCCCCACAGGCGTTGAATGTTTCGATCAAATGGTCGAGCCAGGCACGAACCGCCGGCATCACCCCGCGCCGGTGAGGGTAGACCGCTTGCAGCCAGCCGCCAGGCAACGACCAGTCGGGCAACAGTTGCACCAGCGAGCCGTCTTCCAGCTCCGGCTCGCAATACATCATGGGCAGCAAGGTAAAACCCTGGCCGGCGAGGGTGCAGGCCTTGCGCACGATAAAGTCATCAATGCCCAGCCGCGCCTCCATGCTGAGATCGACACTTTTGCCCTGTTGATCCAGCAGGCGGATATGCACCATGCGGTCGGCTTCAAGGGCGCCGAGCACGGGCAGGGTTTTCAGGTCTTCGGGGTGATTGATTTCACGTCCGTGCAAAAACGCCGGGGTGGCGACCATGGCCATTTGTGCCTGGCGCAGGCGTCGGGTCACCAGCAGCGGATCCTCGTCGCCCAGTTCACGCACGCGCAAGGCGACATCGACGCCTTCAGTCACCAGGTCGACCCGGCGATTGAGCAGCATCACTTCCAGTTGCACCTGCGGATACTTCTCAAGAAATCGGGCGATGACCGTCGGCAACATTTCATGCGCGAGGCCGACGGGGCAGGACACTCGCAAGCGCCCACGTGGTTCGCTGGACATGCTGGCCACCGCTTCATCGGCCATTTCCGCTTCCAGCAGCATCGCCTGACAGTGCCGCAGGTAACGCTCGCCCACGGCGGTCAGCTTGAGTTGCCGGGTAGTGCGTTGCAGCAAGCGCGCGCCGAGGCGTTCTTCCAGTTCGGCGATTCGCCGCGACAGGCGCGACTTTGGAATCCCGAGCAAACGCCCGGCAGCCGCGAAACCGCCGGCTTCCACCACCTTGGCGAAATAGTAGAGATCATTGAGGTCTTGCATGACGGCAGTCCGATTGTTCTATCAGTGGGACGAACTATCGCATTGTTGCGGTCTAATCAGCCATTGGTTTCGTCTGTAGGATTCACTCCATCAGATCGCCCCGTGGCGGTCCTCACCTGGAGATCCCACATGAAACTGTTGCATATCGATTCGAGCATTCTTGGTGACAACTCGGCTTCCCGCCTGCTGAGCAGCGAAGTCGTCAAAGCCTGGCAAACCGCTGAACCCAACGCCGTGGTGACCTACCGCGATCTGGCCGCCGATGCCATCAGCCATTTCTCCGCCACGACCCTGGTTGCCGCTGGCACTACCGCCGAACTGCGCAACGCTGCCCAGCAGCACGAAGCCGAGCTGAGTGCCACCACCCTGGCCGAATTCCTCGCCGCCGATGCCGTGGTGATTGCCGCACCGATGTACAACTTCACCATCCCGACCCAACTCAAGGCCTGGATCGATCGTATCGCCGTTGCCGGTCAGACCTTCCGTTACACCGAAGCCGGCCCTGAAGGCCTGTGCGGCGGCAAGAAAGTCGTGATCGTCTCGACTTCCGGTGGCCTGCATGCCGGTCAAGCCACGGGTGTGGCTCACGAAGAGTACTTGAAAGTACTGTTCGGCTTCATCGGCATCACCGACATTGAATTCGTCCGTGCCCATGGCCTGGCTTACGGTGATGAAGTGCGCACCAAAGCCATGAGCGACGCTCAAGCGCAAATCAGCGAGCAATTGTTCGCCGCCGCGTAAGGCTTGCGTAAAAACGCAAAACAGCTCAGGCAACACCCAAAAAAACTCTGTATTCTGGTCACGCAAGTGCCAGATACGGAGTTTTTTGTTTCTGGCTGTTTCTGGCTGTTTCAGGTTGTGGCCCAGGTTATGCAACAGGGGGTTAACGCTCCCGTTCTGCAACGACCTTGGTGGCTGCGATTGCTGGTACAAGGCCGCTGCCTCGATCATCCGAGGAGAACGGGCTTTCCGGTCAAGTAACAAATGGTGGGGCATCCTTATGGTGCGTCTTTGTGCAACGTTACTGTTTTGCCTGCTCAGCAGCCTGAATTCAGTGCACGCCGCGCCTGCGCCGCATCCTCACTGGAGCGTCGGCTTCCATGAGATGAGTTTTCTCGACCCTCTCGATTTGCAACCGATGCACGCCATCGCGTTCTATCCCTCCAGCGAGCGCGAACACACCAGTAAAATCGAGGGCTACACGGTCGAAGCCGGTGAAGATATCCCGGTGGCTATCGGCCGTTTCCCGATGCTGATGCTGTCCCATGGCAACACCGGAACTCCGCTGGCCCTGCATGACCTCGCCACCTCGCTGGCGCGTAAAGGTTTTGTAGTGGTGGCGGTGATCCATCCCGGCGATAACTCCAAAGACCACAGCCGTCTGGGTACGTTGAGCAATCTTTACGGACGCCCGATCCAGATTTCCGAAGCCATTACCGCCACCCTGGGCGATCGCATGCTTGCGCCGTTCGTCAATGCCAATCAGGTCGGGGTAATCGGCTATTCGGCGGGCGGTGAGACGGCGTTGATCCTGTCGGGTGCCACGCCTGATCTGGATCGTCTTCGTCGTTATTGCGAGGAACGCCCGGACGACCGCGATGCTTGCAACACCAAGGGTGAATTGATTGTGGATCGTGACGACCTGCAACCGGTGGCCGACCCGCGTGTGCGTGCCTTGCTGTTGATGGCACCGTTGAGCTTGAAGTTCGGCCGTCACACCCTGTCAGAGGTGCATGTGCCGGTGCTGCTTTATAGTGGCGACGGCGACAAACTGGTCGCATTCGACAAGAACGCCGCTGCGCTCGCGCGTAAGTTGCCAATTGCCCCTGATTTCAAATTGTTGGCGGGAGCCGGGCATTTCGTGTTCATGGCGCCGTGCAACGAAGAGCAGATCGCCGCCATGCCGGCGCTGTGTACCGACGCCGACGGTGTCGACCGCGAAGGCATCCATCGCGACATGATTTCCGAGGCTGGGCGATTCTTCTCTCGCACCCTGGGCATCGCCACCCGCGCAGGCCTGCAAACCGCGGATCAGTGAACACCGCAACCCTTGTAGGAACTGGCGTAGCCTGCTGCTAAAGGATTGCGTGTGGGCTAGGCCATTGCGCGACGTTTGAGTAGCAGGGTCAACGCCAATCCGGTCACCGACAATAGCGCCGCGCTAAAGAAAATCCACGTGTACCCCAGGTTCAACGCCACCGCGCCCATCAGCGGCCCGGCGATGGCCAGTGCCAGATCAAAAAACACCGCATAAGCACTCAAACCCGCGCCGCGACTGGAATTGGGCACCTGTTTGATCGCTTCAACCCCAAGCGCCGGATAGACCAGCGACAAGCCAAAACCGGTCAGGCCCGCGCCGATCAGTGCATAACCCGTCGAAGGCGCCAGCCACAGCAGCACCAGGCCCACGGTTTCAATGCTCATGCAGGCAATGGCCGAGGTGAATCCGCCAAATCGGCTGATGCTGGAGATGAACAACAGTCGCGCCAAAATGAAGCAGACACCGAACACAGTGAGGCAATACGCGGCACCGACCCAACCACGGCTGACGTAGTACAGGGTAATAAAGGTGGTCAACGTGCCATACCCGATGGACGCCAGGCTCAGGCTCGCCCCAAACGGTGCGATGCGCCCAAACACCGCCCAAAAGGGCAGCCGCTCGCCACGAATCACCGGCACTGAGGGTTTGTTGCGGATCAGCAGCAGCGCGGTAAGCGCCAACAGCGACAGCGCGATACCCAGACTGGCGAAACCATACTCGGCGACCATCACTACCCCCAATGGCGCGCCGATGGCGATGGCACCGTAAGAGGCGATGCCGTTCCAGGAGATGGAACGGGCGGTGTGCTCTGCGCCGACCTGGCCCATGCACCAACTGATGGTGCCGACGCCGATCAGTCCCTGGGCGATCCCGAGCAGCAAGCGACCGGCGATCAGGATCAATAGACTCAGCAACGGCATGCTCTGCAGCAACGTCGACATCAGCGTCAACACGCCGCTCAGCACAATCCCCGACAACCCGTAGACAATCGCCCGCTTGGTGCCAATGCTGTCCGACATGCGACCGGCCATCGGCCGGCTGAGCAGGGTGGCCAGGTATTGCGAACCAATGGTCAGCCCCGCGATGATTGCACTGAAGCCCAGTTGCTCATGAACATAGCCTGGCAACACCGCAATCGGCAGGCCGATGCAGAGGAAGGCAATAAAGGTATAAAAAACGATGGAGACGATCTGCAGGGTGATCGCCAGGGAGCTTTGTGGGGGCTGTTGCTGCGCAGACATGTCGGCTCGTTCGCTCGCGGCGGTAGGAGAACTGCATCATGGCGTGGGCTGGGAGTAAAAGGAAGCAGGCTAACTATATTCTCCACGCCGATCATTCCCACGCTCTGCGTGGCGATCACCAGTTGGTCATGAAATGCAAAAAGCCCCGTCACCAGGACAGGGCTTTTACTTGCAGCTTGCAGCTTGAAACCAACCGCTGCTCTTAAAACACAACACCCTGACTGCGCAGGTAATCATCATAAGTACCGCTGAAGTCGATCACGCCATTAGGGCTCAACTCGATGATGCGGGTCGCCAACGATGAGACGAACTCACGGTCGTGGCTGACGAAGATCAGCGTGCCCGGGTAGTTTTCCAGTGCCAGGTTCAGCGCCTCGATGGATTCCATGTCCAAGTGGTTGGTCGGTTCGTCCATGATCAGCACGTTCGGCTTTTGCAGGATCAGCTTGCCGAACAGCATGCGACCTTGCTCACCACCGGAGATGACCTTGACCGACTTGAGGATCTCGTCGTTGGAGAACAGCATGCGACCGAGGGTGCCGCGAACGATTTGCTCGCCGCCCTGAGTCCACTGGCCCATCCAGTCGAACAGGTTGCAATCGTCTTCGAAGTCGTGGGCATGGTCCTGAGCGTAGTAGCCCAGTTCCGCAGCGTCGGTCCACTTCACCGTACCGGCATCCGGGGTCAGTTCGTTGACCAAGGTGCGCAGCAGGGTGGTTTTACCGATCCCGTTCGGGCCGATGATCGCCACGCGCTCGCCAGCTTCAACCTGGAAGCTGAAGTCCTTGAACAGGGTCTTGCCGTCGAAGCCTTTGGCCATGCGCTCGACGATGACCGCCTGACGGTGCAGCTTCTTGGTTTGTTCGAAACGGATGAACGGGCTCACACGGCTCGAAGGCTTGACCTCGGCCAATTGGATCTTGTCGATCGCCTTGGCACGGGAGGTCGCTTGCTTGGCTTTCGAGGCGTTGGCCGAGAAGCGACTGACGAACGATTGCAGCTCGGAAATCTGCGCCTTCTTCTTGGCGTTGTCCGACAGCAGTTGCTCGCGGGACTGGGTCGCCACGGTCATGTACTCGTCGTAGTTGCCCGGGAACAGACGCAGTTCGCCGTAATCCAGGTCAGCCATGTGGGTGCACACGCTGTTCAGGAAGTGACGGTCGTGAGAGATGATGATCATCAGGCTGGAGCGCTGGGTCAGAATGTTTTCCAGCCAGCGGATGGTGTTGATGTCCAGGTGGTTGGTCGGTTCGTCGAGCAACAGCACTTCAGGATCGGAGAACAGCGCCTGCGCCAGCAATACGCGCAGTTTCCAGCCTGGGGAAACCTCGCTCATCGGGCCAAAGTGCTGCTCGATGCCGATACCCAGGCCCAGCAACAATTCACCGGCACGGGATTCGGCGGTGTAGCCGTCCATTTCGGCGAATTCGGTTTCCAGCTCGGCCACGGCCATGCCGTCTTCTTCGGTCATTTCCGGCAGCGAGTAGATGCGATCGCGCTCGGCCTTGACCTTCCACAGCTCTTCGTGACCCATGATCACAGTATCGATCACGGTGAATTCTTCGTAGGCGAACTGGTCCTGGCGCAATTTACCCAGACGCACGTTCGGCTCGAGCATGACCTGGCCGCCGGATGGCTCGAGGTCGCCACCCAGGATTTTCATGAAAGTCGACTTGCCGCAACCGTTGGCGCCGATCAGGCCGTAGCGGTTGCCCGCGCCGAACTTGACCGAAACGTTTTCGAATAGCGGCTTGGCGCCGAACTGCATCGTGATGTTAGCTGTAGAGATCAAAGGTTTTTCCTGCGAAGCATTCAGAGTAGCTAGGGTTGCGGCAGTACCGATTCAGTACCCGTTTCCGGTATTCAAACCACGGGAAATGCATCCCGGTCAGAAGCGGAAGGTCCATCTGGCAATAAGTGGACAGCAGCATATGGAGCGCTTGGCCCGAGTCGAAGTGCGCTGAGACGGGGTTCATTCCCGTCATCAACCAAGGGGGGCGCGTAATGTTTGGCGGCGATTGTACTGGTCTGGCTCTCTAAACGATAGGGCGTTGAGACCGCTTGGGCGCATTGACAGTACCAGCGGACAGATTTTCACAATTGCAAGCTAACTATTTGTTACAGAGAGTGGCTAAAATGCGATTTTTCACCCGATGCCGACAGTCGGCGCAGGCTCAAGGACGCGCTACCGGGTTCGCTGTTTGGTTTTCAGACGCTGCACAAGACCCTTGGCCAATGGGTTGGCCGGGAAGGCAGTTTGTTCACTTCAGACGTGTGACGATTTCTGTGAAACTGATCATCGCTCTTGTTTACATAGTTTCCATTGCGTACGTCCACCTGCGCGGTCGCGTGCGCCACAAACTGGGGCGTCAGTTGAGTGATCACTCTTCGTTTCTGGCACCGCTCAATTGCTTCCTTTATCTGTTCTCGAAAATCCCGCGCAAGCCCTATCTCAATCCCGCGGATTTCCCTGACCTGAGCCCGTTGCAGGCGCAATGGCAAGAAATTCGTGCTGAAGGCCAAAACCTGCTGAAGGCGGGGGAGATCAAGCGCTCCGATCAATACAACGACGTTGGCTTCAACTCGTTCTTCAAGACCGGGTGGAAGCGGTTCTACCTGAAGTGGTACGGCGACAGCCATCCTTCGGCAATGAAACTCTGCCCGCGTACCACGGAGCTGGTCCAGGGCATCGGCTCGATCAAGGCCGCGATGTTCGCTGAACTGCCGCCGGGTTCGAAACTGGTCCGTCACCGTGACCCTTATGCCGGTTCTTACCGTTATCACCTGGGGCTGGAGACGCCGAACGATGCCGGCTGCTACCTCAATGTCGACGGGGAGAAGTACCACTGGCGCGACGGCGAAGCGGTGATGTTCGACGAAACATTCATTCATTACGCCGAAAACACCACGCAGCAGAACCGGATCATTCTGTTCTGTGATGTGGAACGTCCGATGAAGTACCGCTGGGCGGCGGCGTTTAACGGGTGGTTCAGCCGTAACGTGATGTCGGCGGCCGGGGCGCCGAATGACGAGGGTGACAGGACGGGAGGGATTAACCGTTTGTTCACCAAGGTCTACAAGATTCGCTTGCGGGGTAAAGCGCTGAAAAAGCGTAATCGCACGCTTTACTATGCTCAGAAGTGGGCGATCTTTGGCGGGTTGCTGGCGGTGTTCGTACTGATCTGAATGATGTGTAGTGGCGGGTTAAGCCTGCTCGCGATAGGGCCATAACAAACACCACAACATTCGACATTATCCACGCGACGTCTTCGTGGCTTTTTTCTGCGCCGCAGGCTTGGCCTTCCCGGCACCTTTACTTCCCAAGCTCCGTTTAAGCAACTCAGTCAAATCAATCACATCCGCCGTTTTGCGTTCCTCTTCACCCGTCGCCGTCTCGACATCCTCAATCTTGCCTTCATTGGCCTTTTTCTCGACCAGCGCCATGATCTTGTCTTCAAAACTGTCGCGGTAGTCTTCAGGTTTCCAGTCCGCGCTCATGTCCTGCACCAAACGTTTGGCCATATCCAGTTCACCCTTGGCCAGTTCGGGCTTGGTCACTTCGCTGCCCAGTTCAAGGGTATCGAGGCTGCGCACTTCCGCAGGCCAACGCAACATCACCAACACCATCGCCGACTCCAGCGGCATCAACGCCGCCAGGTGTTGGCGCGTGTGTAAAACCACATGCGCGAGCGCGACTTTGTTGGTTTTGCTTAACGTTTCGCGCAATAACGCGTACACCTTGCCGCCGCGTTTATCCGGGGCGAGGTAGTAGGGCGTATCGATGTTTTGCAAGGGGATCTGTTCACTGTCGACAAAGGAAAAGATGTCGATGGTTTGCGTGGACAGCGGGTGCGCCGACTTGATTTCCTCTTCACTGAGGACCACGTACCGGCCCTTTTCATACTGCACACCTTTGACAATGTGCTCCTTGGTGACTTCCTTGCCGGTGACCTTGTTCACGCGTTTGTACCCGACTGGTTCCATGCTGCGGCTGTCCAGCCAGTCGAAATCCACCCCTTGGGAAGACGTCGCCGAGACCAGCGCCACAGGGATATGCACCAGCCCGAAACTGATTGCGCCTTTCCAGATTGCCCGTGCCATGGTCGTCTTCTCACAAGTGATGATCAGGTGACCCGTGGCCTGAGGTAAAAGTTTCAGCCGCTTGAGGAGCCCGGCCGGGCGGCGTGGTTGTCTCGTGTTACATCTTGTGAAGGAGGTTTTAGTTAACAAAACCGAACCCCGGGCGTAGCGTGCTATCGAAGACCCTATCCACGTCGAGAGGCTCATCCCATGAACAGATATGTTCTCGGCTGCTGCACCGTGCTGGCGCTGAGTGGTTTGCTGACCAGCATGGCCCAGGCTTCGCCACCCTCAACATTACTGCTGGCCCAAAGCCCGACCGGGGTTTCAAGCAACCCTTACAACAGCCCGATTCGCCGCGCCAACCCGAACAGCATGCAAGGCTCTCAATCCAGCGCCCCGGCCATTCGCGGGCCCAACACCATGCCGGTTCCACGCCCACCGACGCTGGACAATGGCGGCATCGGCAACCGCTATCCGCAAAGCCAGCCGGCCCCCGCCAGCCCACCGAAATTCATTCCCAATCCACCTCAGCGAGATACAGGCACTAGCAACCGTTGAGCCGGAACGACAAAAGGAAGCGTGCATGTTGCGTAAAACCCTCCTGGCCACCCTGTGTGCCAGCGCATTGATCACCGCTGCTGCGCCCGTTTTCGCGGCATCGACTCAGGAACTGGACAGCGAACAGGGCACCCTCGAAGTCACCACGATCACCAAGGGACTTGAACATCCCTGGTCGGTCGCCTTCCTGCCTGATCACAAGGGCATGCTGGTCACCGAACGGCCCGGCAACCTGCGCGTTGTCAGCGTCGATGGCAAACTCTCCGGCCCGATCGATGGGGTGCCCAAGGTCTGGGCCAAGGGGCAGGGCGGCTTGCTGGATGTGGTGCTGTCCCCCGACTTCCGGCAGGACCGCACGGTTTATCTGTCGTATGCCGAAGGGGGCGGCGCGGGTGACAAGGCCGGCACGGCGGTCGGTCGCGGGCAATTGTCCGAAGACCTGAAAACCCTCAAGGACTTCAAAGTGATCTTCCGCCAGGAGCCGAAGCTCTCTGTCGGCAACCATTTCGGCTCGCGCCTGGTGTTCGATCGTGACGGGTATCTGTTCATCACTCTCGGCGAAAACAATGACCGGCCAACCGCTCAGGACCTGGACAAGCTGCAAGGCAAAGTCGTACGGATCTACCCGGACGGTAAGGTGCCAGACGACAACCCCTTTGTCGGTCAGGCCGGCGTACGCCCGGAAATCTGGTCCTATGGCCAACGAAACCCGCAAGGCGCGGCGCTCAATCCGTGGACCGGGGTTCTCTGGGAGAACGAACACGGGCCACAAGGCGGTGATGAACTGAACATCATCGAACGCGGCAAGAATTACGGCTGGCCACTGGCAACCCACGGCATCAACTATTCCGGTGATCCGATCCCGGAAGCCAAGGGCAAGACCGCCGAAGGCACCGTGGCGCCGCACCATGTCTGGGAAAAGTCCCCGGGACTGAGCGGGATGGCGTTCTACGACGGGGATCGCTTCAAGGCCTGGCAGCACAATGTGTTTATCGGGGCGCTGGTGAGCAAGGAGTTGATTCGCTTGCAGTTCGATGGCGATAAAGTGGTTCACGAAGAGCGCTTGCTCGGGGCACTCAAGGCGCGGATTCGCGATGTGCGGCAAGGCCCGGACGGGTACTTGTATGTATTGACCGATGAAGACGACGGCGCGCTGTACAAGGTTGGGCTGAAATAACCCCGCCACCCCTGATCGTTCCCACGCAGGAGCGTGGGAACGATCACTCTGACGGGGCATAGAGAATTACCGCCGCCCGCAACTTGCCCCGGCCAAAACTGCTCATCTTCTCGAACTCCCCATGGCTCACCGGCAGATGCTGGCAGTCCATGGGCTGTCGATGCTGGCTGTGGTCGACATCCGGATCATGCAGATAGACAAACTCCTCATCGCAATCAGTGACGATGATCCAGTGTGGGGATTTGGAGCGGGTCAGCCGATAGCTGCTGATCAACACCAGCGGCTGGCCACCGTCATTCAACAAGCGTGGCAAGTCCAGCGGTTTGCCAATGACCTGCTCGACATCAGTGGCCTGCAACTGGGCAGTGAACGCTTCGTGCACCAGGCGCATGACGTCTTTTTTATGCTCGTTACGCACCCCATCGAGAAACAATGGCCCCGTCATGCTCAGTTGCAAACGCACGCCAAATCCACGATTCCAGGCGGCCAACGCCAGGCCTTGCGGGCTGCAACCGCCGTGACCTGACGTCATGAACACCGTCGTCGCCTCGCGCCAGATCTGCAGCTCTTCGCGGCGCTCCAGTCTCCGGTCTTTTTGCAGCGCGCCCATGGCCATCATCAAACAGGCCGGGCCGCAGGTGAAATCGGTGGTCTGCGGGTAATACGGCACTTTGATGTTTCTTGAATCTCGGTGCTGGAGAATGCGTTTCTCCAGACGCAACGCATCGGCGTGGTCCTGGTAATAGTCATGAATCAGCGCGAAACGTCGGTAACCGTTGCGCTCGTAAAGGGCAATCGCCGCCGGATTGTCCATGCGCACCTCCAACCGAACGTAGGCACAGTCGTGTTCCAGCGCACAGGATTCGATGCGTTGCAGCAGCTGCTTGCCCAATCCGCTGCCACGCACTTCGCCGGCAATCGCAATCGAATAGAGACGGGCCAGCGACGTGCCCCGATGAAACAACACCACCGCGTAGCCGACCAACTGCTCATCACGCTCAGCCACCAGCAACTGCCCATGGGCCCGAGTGATCATCCATTGAAAGCTGCGACTGGTGAGCCGGTCCGTGGTGAAACATTGTTGTTCAAGTGCCAATAACGCAGGTAAGTCTTCAACTACCGCCAAGCGAAAGACAATATTCATATGACCGCCGTAAAAGTTGCGTAACGAAACGGGACTTTCGAAAAAGTTCGTGCTTAATAGGAAAGGTCTTGTTCTCCAACGGATCAATCACTATGTCAGCGGTACAAGGTCATTGGCGCGAAGTATCCGAGCAAACTTCGCCGGCGGCAACTTTTTTAAATACAGCAGTCAGCACTTCAAGCCAGTTGATTATCATCGTCGAACGCAAGGAAGACTGGGCCTCCTACTTTCCCAGTGAAGACATCGTCACCGCCCAGGAATACCTCGAAAAGACCCACGACAACGGGCAAGGCAAACGGGTCCAGGTGATTAACTTGTGCCGCAGCTACAAATACCTGGGGCACGGCTACTACTGCTCGCTGCTGGCGGAAGCGCGGGGGCACAAGGTCATTCCGTCGGTGCGGACCATCAGCGAACTGACCAAAAAATCCTTGTATGGGCTGTCGCTGGATGATTTGGAAAAACCGCTGGAAAAAGCCCTTACGCATCATCTTTACAGCGACACCGAAGGCTTTACCCTGACCCTGTATTTTGGCAAGACCAATATCGAACCCTTGCAGGACTTGGCGCGGCAGTTATTCGAAGTATTTCCATGTCCAATCTTGTTGGTTGAGTTTCGTCGAACTAACGGTTGGCACATTGAAGGCATCAAGTCCGGCGCACTGCATAAGTTGCGAGAAGATCAGGAAGATCAATTCGCCCACTCACTGGACAGTTTCAGTCGCAAGATCTGGCGAATGCCACGCTCGCGACGTCTGGCCCGTTATGACCTGGCCATCCTCCACGATCCGTTGGAAGCATTGCCACCGTCCAACCCCAAGGCACTTGAAAACTTCGTACGCGTCGGCAAGACCTTGGGCATCGATGTGGAACTGATCGAGCGCAAGGACTACGCGCGCATTGCCGAGTACGACGGCCTGCTGATCCGCGAGACCACCAGCGTCGATAACCACACCTACCGCTTTGCCAAGAAGGCCGAGAGCGAGGGGCTGGTCGTGATGGACGATCCAGCGTCGATCCTTCGCTGCACCAACAAGGTCTACCTGACCGACCTGCTCAAGAGCCATCAGCTCGGCATGCCGGCCACCGAAATTCTCTACAAGGAGCGACCGGAAGACTTCGAACGGGTCGGCGAGCGCCTGGGCTTTCCATTGGTACTGAAAATCCCCGACGGTTGTTTCTCTCGGGGCGTGATCAAGGTTGAAAGCCAACAGGCCTTGATGGAAGCGACCGCCGAACTGTTCGAACACTCGGTGCTGTTGCTGGCCCAGGAATTCTTCTACACCGAATACGACTGGCGCATCGGCGTACTGAATCGCAAACCGATCTTTGCCTGCCAATACTTCATGTCCAAGGGCCACTGGCAAATCTACAACCACAAGGCCAAGGGACAGGACATCAACGGCGAATGCCGCACGCTGGCGGTCCACGAAGCACCGCGTGCCGTGGTGGAACTGGCGGTAAAAACCGCCAATCTGATCGGCGACGGCCTCTACGGTGTGGACCTCAAGCAGTCCGGAGAAAAGGTGGTGGTGATCGAAGTCAACGACAACCCGAACATGGACGCCGGCATCGAAGATGCGTACTTGCAGGACGATTTGTATTCGCTGGTACTGGAAGAGTTCGTCCGTCGCCTGGAACTGAAACGTCGCGGCCAGGCCTGGTGAAGGGCCGATGATCAGAAGCTTTCAACTGGCTGGTGGCGCGCTGCAATCGGTGGAACGTCTGGATGCCGAGGTCATGCTGTTCAGCAACCCCGATGCCGCCGAGCGAGATTTGTTGCACAGCCACTTCAAGCTCGATGAGCACGCGCTGGCCTCGGCGCTCGACCCTGATGAGGTGTCGCGCATCGAGTTCCACCCCGACAACCTGTTTCTGATCTGGAAGCGCCCGGAGAATTACTCCGGCGCCGGCAGCCTGGCCTTTGAAGTGTCGTCCTGTGGGTTGTTGTTTTCTGCGCAGCGCTTGCTGGTGATCGCCACCGACGATGCGCCGCTGCACGGGCTCGGCACCCGGCAGCGGTTGAACACGCCGCTGGATGTCTTGCTTGACCTGCTGTTCAACAACATCCATCACTATTTGGGTCACCTGAAGGTGATCAAGCTGGTTGCCCGGGAGTTGCAGCAGAAATTCAACGCCTCGATGCAGAACCAGCACCTGATCCAGATGTTCAACCTCAGCGAGAGCCTCATCTATTACATCAACGCGATTCACAGCAACGGCGCGGTCCTGACGCGGCTGCGCAATCACGCGGCCAAGGAACACTTCAGCGCCGAAGCCGTCAGCCTGATCGACGACCTGATCATCGAAAACAACCAGTGCTACAAACAGGCGGAAATTTACTCCACGGTGTTTTCCGGGCTGATCGACGCCCGGGGCAACCTGATGAACAACAGCATGAACAACCTGCTGCGCAAACTGACGCTGATCAACGTGGTGTTCCTGCCGTTGAACTTGATCGCCAGCATTGGCGGCATGTCCGAGTTCAGCATGATGACCGCGGGCACGCCGTGGTGGGTGTCGTATCCGTTGTTTCTGACCGCGATGATGCTGGGGGCGGGGGTGATGGTGTTGGGGCTCAGGCGGTTGGCTAAATGAATAGGTTGGCAGATCAACCGCTATCGCGAGCAGGTTCGCTCCTGCACTGGATCTTCATCTGGCACAGATTGTGTGTATGACAAGAATCATCTGTAGGAGTGAGCCTGCTCGCGATAGCTATCTTCAAACTGATGACAGTTGACCATTGACTTGCCACCCCCCCAAGGCTAATTTCCAGCCATGACTTCCACCGTATTGCGCTGCCAGCCAAGCATTATTACCGCCATTCCTTATCTGGCGGGCTAGCTCACGACTGCAGCACCCAACCCGCCCTAGAGGCGGGTTTTTACTTTCTGTCTCCAGGGCCCCGAACACAGCCAGGAGACGACCATGACCAGCACGCTCGCCCAGCAGACCTTGCTTGAGCATTACGTAAAAAAGATCCTCGCCGCGCCGGTGTATGAACTCGCGGTGCGCACGCCGTTGCAAGCGGCTCCGGCGCTCTCCGAGGCGTTGGGTAATCAGGTGCTGCTCAAGCGCGAGGACCTGCAACCGACCTTTTCCTTCAAGATTCGCGGTGCCTACAACAAGTTGGTGCAGCTTAGTGATGAGCAAAAGGCACGCGGCGTGATCACCGCGTCAGCAGGCAATCATGCCCAAGGCGTGGCGCTGGCGGCGAAAACCTTGGGGATTGTCGCGACCATCGTCATGCCACTGACCACGCCGGAACTGAAAGTGCTCGGGGTTCGAAGTCGCGGGGCGGAGGCGGTGCTGTACGGCGAGAGTTTTCCGTTCGCCCTCGACTATGCGCTGAACCTGGCCGAACAAACCGGTCGCACCTTTGTATCTCCCTTCGACGACCCGGACGTGATTGCCGGGCAGGGCACCGTGGCGATGGAGATCCTGCGTCAGCATCAAGGCCCGATCGACGCGATCTTTGTGCCGGTAGGCGGTGGAGGTTTGATTGCCGGTATCGCCGCATACGTCAAATACCTGCGACCTGAAGTGCGCATCATCGGCGTCGAGTCGGAACATTCGGCGTGTTTGGCGGCAGCGCTGCAGGCGCACGAACGGGTTGTGCTGCCGAGCGTTGGCACTTTCGCCGATGGCGTGGCGGTGGCGCAGATCGGCGCTTATGGCTTCGAAGTGTGCCGGTTTTGCGTCGATGACGTGTTGACGGTCAGCAACGACGAACTGTGCGCCGCGATCAAGAACATCTACGACGATACCCGCTCGATCACCGAACCATCGGGCGCGTTGGCTGTGGCCGGAATCAAAAAGTACGTCGCGCAAACCGGTGCCCGTGACCAGACACTGGTGGCCATCGACTCGGGGGCCAACATCAACTTCGACAGTTTGCGCCACGTGGCCGAGCGCGCCGCCATCAGCGGCGTCCCAGCGTGAGGCAGGAAGGGGTTACTCCTGAACGGCTTTCTCGACCTTGCTCGACGCCGACCAGATCCGGTAGCGCACTTCGATGTCTTTTGGCACGTACAGCACGATCGGCAGCTTGCTGTTGTAACGCAGCAAGAAGCCGTCGCCGACCACCGGTACGAAGTCTTTTTTACTCTTGCCATCCGGGCAGGCCATCAGCGTGCTCATCGGGCCGATGACTTTATCCAGTCGGTAGAACGGGTAGCCCCAACCCTCGAGGTTTTTCTCCTCAAGCATCCCACCCAGACGCTGGCGATTGCAGTCCACGGTCAGGGTTTTACCGGCGAGGATTTCGACTTGAAAGTCGTCTTCTTTCGTTTGCGGGGCAAGATGAATGACCTGGCGGGTAAAACCGCTTTCAGGCTTGGGGAAGGGGGCGACGGTTTCGAGCGTTGCAGCATTGGCGATGGTCGACAGCCCTGCAACCATTAGTCCGACAGTCGTAGTAAAGGTCAAAGAACCCATGATGCCTCCTTGCGTGTATTCAATTCGTGGCGCCATTCTTACTGTGCTCAGGCCCCAATGCAAACCCGGCGCTGTCAGACCGTAATTTGCAACGCCTTTCACGTCTCTTCATGCAAATTGCACGGTGGTTTCATTAAGTCTTGCGGCTAAATCATTGATTTGCCGATGAACTGCACGGCGAAATTCAAGGCATGTTTTATGCTTCAGTTGTTCTTAATCTGGCCGGGACTCCACACGAGCCAGCGTCGATTGTTGATTGGCTGTCTCACAAAGGAGGGGTCGCCATGTTTCTTTCTGCCTTGGAACTTCGCAACATCATCGAAAACAGCTTTTTGCCCAAGCGTTGCCAATGCACGCTGTCCCCGGAATTATTGATGACGATAAAAGTGTACGCGGACGATCAGACCGATCGGCTGGACCTGCACGTGACCGGGATTGATGCCTCGTCGTTGAATGGTTGTCGGGAAATCAACGAATTGATCGCCGGGCTGCGTACAAAGCAGCATCCCGTGATCACTTCGCAGCCTCGGGTAAGCAGGGCGCTTTAACGCACCGTTCCGAGTTCCATCGACAGGCGCCGGGTCTGAAGAAAACCCAGGCCTAGCGCCATCTCCACCAATACCGCCAGCAAAATGCCCGGCCCGGTATGGCCGTTGAGCCATTCGCCGAAACCCAGTGCCGCCAGACCGAAACAGCCGACCATAAAACCACTGCTTAATGCGCTGCGGATCACCGAGGGTGGTTCGTTGCGAACCCAATAAAAGATCAACCCCAACGCCGCGAACACCACCGCGATGCGCCGTGAAACAACGCCTGTCGCCGAGGAGTATTCAATACCCCAAATCGCCAGCAACCAATCCGGCATCAAACCCCACACGATAGCCAGTACCAGACACAGGGCGGCGGTGAACATCGATAACGTACGAAACGACAACTGCATAGCGAATCCTTGCGGCAGTGAGGGAGGCGCTCAAGCATAACGCCAGAACCCTCACAGTAAAACTGCCAGGTTTCGAATCAGACCTTTCCGTCAGTTTTGCAAACTACACGCGTCGGAAAGTTTCCTATAGCTGATTTCTTCAGGCTTGCCGGACGTATCGATGTACTTCATGTCGGCGGTAATCACCTTGCATTCATTGGTCGCCGGCTCTGTCAGGGCCACGACTTTGCCGACATTGAGTGCCATGCCGTAGTGATAGGGCGTGGCGTTGGACGTGGACGTGTCATTGGCCTGGGCAAGCCCGGCAAACGCGGTGCAGGAGAGGGCGGAGGCAAGGAGCAGCATGCGAGTGTTCATGTGACGATCTCCAGTGCGGACGGAAAATCAGTTCGACGATCAGCGTCAAACCTGCCGCACTGGGCATCAGAGGAGTCTGAGGGCGTGCGGTCCAGTGAAGTTTTGGACCGCGGGGTTAAGCAATGGTTAACCCACCTGAACGCCGCCTGTCGCGAGGGGCGGTGTCTGACGGATGTTTCGTTAGGAAAGTGGTTACGGAGTCTTCGGTTGGGTCCTACAGCGCCAGACGCCTTATCGACTTTCGCCTGTGTGGGGGAGCGATTACTGTTTGGGCTCGCTGCAAAATCAGCGGACAGGTTTGGTCACCTGTAAGAACAGTGCACATATGTGTGCCATGATTCGCCTTACGGACATCTATGTCTTCGTGGCGCATTGTCGTGGCGGCTGTGTGCAGGACGCCTTCGGGCGAGCTGAGTTACTGTTCTCGGTTGACCAAGCCTGTATACAGTCCGCCTCCCATCGTTTGGTCACGGTGGTGGCGGTTACTTCAAAACAGATGAGTAACTTACTATGACAACGCTAAACCCGTTTCCCGATCGCTACCGTTCAATCAACAGCAGCGTTACCGACTCAAGTCCCTTGGTGATCGACACAGAAGCCAATCCCCAAGACATTCTCGAAGCCGCCTTACAGCGGGTCCGGGCCGCCAGCTAGCTACTTGAAACCCTACATTGCCAATGCTTCAAGCACGGCGATGTTCAGGATATTCCGCACATTACTCATGCGGTTTACCTTCTGACTCAGGATGGCTGCGACCTATTGCAGGTTGCCCAACAGCGGATGATGGGGTGGAAGGCGCCGGTCTAAAGCCTGATCTATATAGAAAAATCCAGCGCTCGTTGGCGCTGGATTTTTTATGGCATCAAGGATTGGAAGTGTCGAGCTCTATCAACTTCTCACCGTCTGCAATCGAGGTCACTGGAAACTCGTCCAGTTCCAGAAAGGTTTCGTTCTTTCCGTAGCTCAAATACTTGTGTGAGCTTTCATGACCAGTGTTCTCAAAAATCACTTGAGCACCCTGGGCAGAAATTCTTACCCACCGAGGACGATTTCTTTCGGCGAAATCGATTCGTCCGATCTGCCCATCCCCAGAGTCGAAGTAAAACAAAGCACCTTGCAGAAAGTTAGAGGTGAACTCGCCGGAAACCAGCAACACGTTCACATTATGATGATCGGAAGCACATTGCCATTGCACTCTACCTCCACGCGACGCATCTGTATCCTCATACAGAAATCTGATGTCTTGGGTAATGCGAACCTCATAGATATAGGTGCCGACTATTGGCGATCCACGCAGCAGCGAAATCGTGTTTTCCGGGCCTGCCAATTCGCAATCGATCACACTGCTTGATCGTGAATCAGAAGCACATACCTGAATGCAAACGGTTAAAACTCCGAAACCAAACAAAAAAATTTTCATCTGACTCTGTCGCATTGTCCGTATTGGACGATGAGGGTGAGCAAACGAGTAAAATCCTGTTTGCTAGTCATCAAGGCTCAATTGTTAAGCGCTTGAATCAGCGGGTCCTGATAAGATTCATCGATTTCGATCCCGACAGCGCGGGCTTTTTTCTCGATAGTCGACCTTGTTTCATGAAGATTGCTTAATTTTTCCGGCAACAGTTCTTCCCATCGATTCCTTTCATTTTCAGGGATGCTGGACTTCCAGTATTCTCTTTCTGACTGGAATTCCAAACTGATCAGGTATGTACCCGTTTTAGTTGGAGTATCTTTGGAATCATGTCGCCACGCCTTTAGATGCAAATAGACTCCATCATTGTAAAAGAACCAGTTATAGAAAGAGCCGATTTTTAACCAGCGATCAATGTCAATCTTATAGTTAGGGTCCAGCCACGGATGACTTGATACATAATGGCCAAGTACGTGATCGGGGGAATCTATTTTTTCTGCCTGTGAGCCCGGAATTCGCGGGTCTTCAACAAAGTAATAATGCTTCCAACCCGACGATTTTATATTTTCGATGAGTTCATAGATGAAGATTTTGTTTTGTTCGTGGGAGCTGTTGTCGGGAAGGCCTCGAAGCGTAATGTTGAGGTTCTCTACCTTGTCGCTGACTCTCTCGTCTGTGACAATGGTTATATTGGTTAGTTGTGAGAGGCTCAGTGAATTAGAGCCGTTTTTGACCAGGACGTCCGGAAGATTTTTATCGTTTGCTGATTTATCTATTTTGTACCAGCACAGGCCGAGGTCTTTCATGCATTGTTGAGAGAATTCATTATTGCTGAGGTCGACAATACCTTTTGTCGGAGAGTGAATAGCTATTTCAATAGGCGCTGTTTTGTTGGTCATATTTGATCCGCTGTCATTGCAGGCAGAAAGAAAAACACAGGTCGCGATAAACCAATAAACTCTCATTGGGCGTTGGCCCAAGTGGAGATTGTGCGTATTTCCCGCTCCATGTACGATTCTTGTGCGCCCATCAGATAGTGATATTGTTGAGCAATGGAACTAATAAATTTCATTCGGTCATTTTCATCATATAAATCACCCTCTGACATTTGAACCCTATGCTCAGGCTCTTTGACGTCGCAGGCAGTACTGAATGCAGCCACTCTCACGGGTACAAAAGGAGCCCATTCGAAACCTGCTTGCATTTTAAGCGTCGCCCGAAATGGTACATCTTTGTAAATTAGAGGCTGAAGAATTTTTCTTTGCTCGTGATCAGCTATCGCCATTAATGAATCAAATTGTTTGCGTCTTCTTGCTTCTCCAATTGGGAGTGTTTCCGATTCTTTAATGGCCTTGAATCCTGATTTTATTTCGTCGGTAACATGTAGATTACCAAGTATGCTCAGTGCATCATCTGCCCAAGGTAAACTGTCTATGTTGGTCTTAATCTGACCTTCGCAACTACGCGCATTGCGCTCCGGCGCGCACTCATCAAATTGGTCCTTGTATTTGCTGTAAAACCAATGCCAGACAAAAATATCCTGAAATAACCAAAAATTGCCTTTGCCTAGTGCATTTTTACCAATGCGCAACGGTGGTTGAACGATGGGAGGAGTCAGTGCCAGATACGGATCATTCGGAATAAAATCCAACCCGCATTTGACCTGCTTGCTGGCAAAAGCCGCGAGCCCCATCCAATAGAAGCGACCCTTGAGTTCCGGTTTTCCATCTTCACTTTGTTCAAGATAGAAACTGGCATAAGCAGCGGCAATTCTTGCGGCGCGAGCGCCAAAGTCGGAGATTAGTTCATATTTGCTAGAGGCGGAGGAGCGTTTTTTGCTCAAGCGTCGTATGGCTTCTTCCTGGCCCATGGCCCACAACTTGTCGCAGCCGAGAACAACCTCGTGGACGGAGCATTCTTTGGCATTTGTTTTAAAGGTTGTGATTGGCGCACTCATTTCTTTCTGCTCGCTTCATAGTCGTCCGCACCGGAAGGCACGACCAGTTCATCCCATACAAGGTGGGCTTTCACCGGTTCTTCGGCATCTGTCTGGACCCGCGGGTGGAGGCCGGCGGCATCGCTCCTCGATATTTGGGGAGCGGTTTCCGATGGCACGATCAGTGCTGCTTTGACTGATTTAATCGGCTGTCCACGACGCGTGACAAACTTGAGTTGTTCATCGTATCGCTCGCTGATTTTCTTAGAGTTCAGCAAGCTTCCTGCCCGTGCTTGATCTGCAATGACAGGAACAAGCGGTGCAAGTATGCCAATGCCAGTACCCACCCCAGGCGAACCTCCGGTATTCACCTTCACCTCAGCCCCACTAATCGTCACACCCCCCGCATCAACCTTGACGAAACTCCCGCCAGCCTTGGCCGTCAGTTCCATCCCACCTTCAACCACCACCTTCTGCCCAGCGTGGTAATGAATCTCCTGACCTGCCTCGACAAACTGCGCCGTCCCCACTTTCACATGCTGGGTCACCGCCACGGTCAGGTGATCATCCGCCCGCGCTTCAGTCTTGCGGTCCAGATGGGTGATGCGGTGTTCTTCAACCTTGAACTCGCTGAAGACATTGGCCTCGACCGTGTCGTGCCGCTCGTTGCCGATGCGGATTTTCTGGTCGTGTTCGATGTTTTCATCCCAGTCGCGCTGGGCATGCAGGTAGATTTGTTCGGCGCCTTTCTTGTCTTCGATGCGGAACTCGTTGTAACCCTTGCCGCCCGGGGAACTGAGGGTCTTGAAGGTGCTGCGGGTCTTGTTCGCCGGCAGGTCGTAGGGGACGACGTTTTCCTTGTGGAACAGGCAGCCGGTGACCAGCGGTTGGTCGGGGTCGCCTTCGAGGAAGGTGACGAGGACTTCCATGCCGACGCGCGGGATGGCGATGCCGCCGTAGGCACTGCCGGCCCAGCCGGTGGCGACGCGCAGCCAGCAACTGGTGTTGTCGTTGGCCTGGCCGTCGCGGTCCCAGTGGAATTGCACTTTGACGCGGCCGTATTCGTCGCAGTGGATTTCTTCGCCGGGCGGGCCGGTGACGATGGCGGTCTGGCTGCCCAGGACTGTCGGTTTCGGGTGTTCGAGGGCAGGGCGGAAGTGCGCGTCCCACGGGGTGGCAAGGAAGGTGTTGCGGTAGCCCTGATGGAAATCGTCTTTATTGTGGGTGACGTCGCTGGTGACGTTTTTGCCGAGCACTTGCGGCTGCTTGCCTTCGTGCACGACTTCGAGCAACAGCCAGAGGTCGTTCCACTCGGCGCGCGGGTGCTCGCTCAGGGTCATGAAGTGGCCGCTCACCAGGGTGGGCTCGTCGCCTTTGCCTTCGGCGAGCTGGTAATCGCTGCGATGGCGTTCCAGCGCACGGGTTGCCAGTTGTTTGCCGCGTTCGCGGGTCACGAAGCGGCCGGGGTAGTCGTAGTCTTCGAGGTCCGGGGCGAAGGTGCTCTTGGCGGCGCCTTCGGGCAGGATGCTCGGTTTCTCGAAGTCGTAATCGCGGCGGCTGACGCGGGAAGTCCGGGTTTCCAGGCGCAGGTTGAAGCGCTTGATCACCGGTTTCGTGGCGGCCATGCCGGAGTCTTGTTGGTAGGCCACGGGTGCGAGTTTGCGGAACACCGTCTGGTCATCGCCGAACACCAGTTTGTGGCCGCTTGCGCTGTGCTGGAAGTGGAAGTGAATGCCTTCCTCTTCACACAGGCGCTGGATGAAGTGCAGGTCGGACTCGTCGTACTGCACGCAGTAATCGCGCTCGGGGTAGATCGCGCCGAGCTGGAAACTGTAGGCGTCGGCCAGGATGCCGCGTGCTTCCAGGACCTGGGCAATGATCTTCGGCACACTTAAATGCTGGAAAATCTGCTGGTCATGGTTGTGGCGCAGGTAAGCGAGTTGCGGAACCAGGCTGATGCTGTAGCGCGTCAGGCTTTTGCCGGAGTCGCCTTGCTCGATGCGATAGACCAGACCGTGGATGATGCCCTTGCCGGTGGCGCCGAAGGTCAGGCAGCCAGGCTTGTGCAGCAGCTCTTCGAGTTTCAGGTCGGGACGGGCGCTGACCAGTTCGATGTCGAAACAGAACGGTTGGTTGAGGGTTTCGCGACCGACGAAGCTGAGCACTTGCAGGTCAACGGAAACGCCTTCCAGCGTCAGGGAAATATGGGGTGCGTTCGCGTCCAGCATGCCTTTAATTCCGTCCTTTGAATAAGCTGGTGCGGATGGTGCAGCATTAAACCGCCTCGTTCAAGGCGCAAATGGCGTAGACACCTAGGCCGAATGCCATGGGGGAAACCCTTAGTTACATGCTTTCGACCAATAAATACGGAAAATTTCATTGTCGGCGTGAATGCAGGTGGTTTCCAGCATAAGTTCGTTTGGCTAGAAACCGCAGGCCATTTCAGAACCCAATAAACCTGCACCTCTCAATTCTTCGGCTAACCAGGAGTTCAGTCTTGGGTTTTAGCGCATCCAGGCAGAGACGGAGACGTTAACGAGTAAAGCGCATCCGGGAACTCAGCAAGTGGCGCAGAATGGACGATTGAACCTTAACGTGCGCAGGGTATTGCAAATACAGGACGAACGAAAAGCGTTCGTCCTGGCTAAGACTCAGTTCCAGCTAATGAGGTATGGAAAAACCAATAGCATATCTTTTGCCATCTGCACCTATCGCGGAGCCTACACCGAAGGTGCCTTCTGGGTTGATCCCTTGCAAATGACTGGCATTGCCTCCCTTATAGAATCCAATCCCCACCGTTTTCAGCGAATCCGACAAGTAAGCACCCTGGTTGACTTTTTCGGCACTGCGGGTATTGATCAATACGGTGGTGTTTTTATCCGCGATACCTGCAGTGCTTACGATAGACGTACTGGGCAAAGGCTCGATTTCAATGACCTTTCCTTGGTGGATGTCCCACAAGGCATCATGTTCATGCCCAGCGTTATCTATATAGACAATCAGCTTTATACCTTCAGCATTAATGTACGCCGACACGCTTTTATCGTCGGGTTCCTTCTTCATTACGCTAGGTTCTCCGTCGGGAGTCGGCCAGTAGGTTGCTCGGGATATCCCACCTGAAAAGTTACATGTTCCCAGTACTCGTCCATACTCGCTGGCGTTGCCTAGCGTGCAACGAGTACTGTTCTCTGGCATTTTTAATGCTGTTATTACATACGTCGAATTCCCTGGCTTTTTTGTAGCGATTTTTGCTTTAAGGTTACCAGTTGTGTCGGGGCAGTTGAGAGTGATCCAGTTATAGTTTGTAGGCGACTCCATGATTGAAGTGGGGACGCAGCCGTCCCATGAGCCGGTTATCGGCACTGCCACATCACTATTAACGCGCCAGTAAACTGCCATCGATTCCCCTTTAAGATTAGGCTCCTTGAAGCTTTGACCTACCGTGACGGTCTGGCCAACACTTTTGACTGTGGCGCTTTTGTCAGGCGATGTACCAACCATTGCAGGCTTCAACACGATGGGCGGGATGCTTGGTTGGTCTCCATCCCAAGCCACCGGTACCTTGGTACCATCAGTGGAGCTGCATGTTCCATATACCTGATTCCGCTCTGTAATCCGCAGTGCTTCGCAAGGCATGCCTGGCACCATCGGAAGCAAGGTGTACGTAGTATTACCAGACTTGTACCTGAACCAGGCCACTTTTTTGGTGCTGTCTTTTTCATCAGTGCATTGCCCGACTGCGTTATGCCGGTCGTTGGCTGCAATCGCAACGCAGTTTCCGAAGTTGTGAAGTCCGATATCCACAAGAATGGGAGGGCTCTCTTGACTTATAGCGAAAGGTATAAACAAAATTGAAAGCATGAAGAGCAAAAGTGCATATAGGATTTTCATGTTGGCTCCTGCCTGGGTTTAGCGTATTTGTTCGCGAGTAGAGCGTTGTATTTTTTTTGTGTCGCTGTTGGTGTTAGTGTGAGTTGCAATGTCCCCGTCTTGTGAGAAGTGGAAGTGCCGTACTCATGCTCGGAATATTTTATCGGTGGAGGCTTTTCTCTAAACTTTCTCAGTACTTTATTTCTGCCATGAATTCTCCATTGGGAGAAATAGCCGTCACTCCACCGAACTCACCACCTCCCACCATAGTGAACTCTGGCGGCTCCGAACCCACGACATCGCCAACCACTTTTTGTCCGTCGTTTTCTTTTCGCAGCAGCAGGACGTTATTGTCGCTAATGCGTTTGATCCGGCCATAGGTCTGACCTTTTGGTGCAGTGACAATATTGATGGCGATGTCTTGTGGGTGCCAATACCCGGGGTTTGGTGTGCCGCCCAGATCTCGGTAATCGAGTGCAATGTTTCCAATGTTATTAACGGCAACGCCAACAACGCTAGACGTGAAATTATGCAAGTCGAGTACATGGGGCTCCGGGTTCGACCAATCCCAGTAAGTCGCCATGGTCTTTTTGTTCGCCGAGACACACCCACCTACATACCTGCCTGCATTGCTGACGGCTCTAATTTGGCATGACGTGTAAGTCGGAGGGGCGTTTACCTTGACGGCGATGAAACCAGAAAGATCTCTGTAGGCAATTCTCGCGATGCCTTGTCCGGCATCGTCACTGCAGTTGAGCGCGACACGAGGCACGTCGGGCGCCATCTGATCGTTGATCGCAACGGCCTGGCAGTTATCTCTGGGGGTTGACACTGTCATCGGGTTTTTAGCGTCAATGGAGGTCCACATTGATGCTGTGGCGCGGCCATTTTTGTCGAGGCTTTGTCCCACGACAAACCCGCTGTTGTTGTATGCAACCGCTTGTGAACTGACATCGTCCGGGTTTTTCTGGTCTTGGAGGATGCTGCGAAGCGGCTCCAGTTTAGTGGCAACGGTATAGGGAGGTTTCCAGATCGTCCCGAACTCCAGGCCGTTTTTTTCTTTGCAGTTGCCTGAAATGGTTCCGTCGATACCAATTCCCAGAACTTTGCAGTCTTGTCCTTGTTCAAGGCTCGGGAGGATGACCGAACCAATGTCATCCGAGCGCCAAACGATCACCGCGCCATTAGAGGCGGTGCAGTTTCCAACAGCGCGTTGATAGTTGTTGATATCGATCACTTCACACGATGAAACGTCTTTGGCCATATGTATTTGCAGAGTTTTGGCCGCGATGGCGTCAGTGCCGTATGCCAAAACGAATGTAGCGAGGATCAGGTTCAGCGAAGTTAGATTTTCAGTTGTATTCTGTTTCATTTTTTCTGCTCCATCTTGTCGGCATACCCGCTTGAACCCGATCGTTGTTCGAGTCCGTTGCAGCAACATCACAAGAGGAGTGAATATCAAAAAATGAAGCTCGACTACTGTCAGATCTAACAGTAGACGGAAGCTGTTAGTGCGCATTGACTGGGCGGTTGAAGTCGTCGTTTTGCTATTCGTGAAATATTCGCCCCCGACAGTTTCAGTTCACCGCGGGGACGATTCATCAGATGAGTTGGTGCCGATACGGCAAATCCGGCCCGGTCTTGCTGCACGTCAGCGCCGCCGCCTGCACCGCGAACTTCAGCATCCCGTCGATTTGCCCGCGCTCAAGGGATTGCACACCTTCAACCGAATCCAGCTGCTGCTCGGTCAACCAGGTAATCAATGCCGCCTGGAACGTATCACCCGCGCCCACGGTATCAGCGATTTTCACTGCGCTCGCCGGCACCGACCACGAACCATGCGCACGGCTGAACACCGTTGCACCCTCGCCACCGCGGGTCAGGAATACCAACTGACAGCGATGCTGCAGCCAACCCTCAATCACCCGCTGCGGATCTTGCTCGGGGTACAACAGGCTCAAGTCTTCATCGCTGACTTTGATCAAGTCGGCTAACTCAACCAGCGTCGCCATCCGCGAGCGCCACAGGTCGATGTTCGGCTCAGGATTGAGTCGCACATTCGGATCAAGGCTGATCAGGCGTTTGCCGCTTTCACGCTGCACCAACGCCAGCAAGGTGTCGGCAATCGGTTGCACCACCAGTGAAAACGAGCCGATGTGCAAACCGCGCACTTGCGGGCCCAGTTCAGGCAAATGCTCAGTTTTGAGCTGCCGGTCTGCGCAACCTTCACCACGAAAGCTGTAGTGGGGCGAGCCATTGGCGCCGACGGCGACCATGGCCAGCGTGGTCGGTGCGGCGAAATCCACCAGGTAATCCGGGCGCACACCTTCATCTTGCAGCACTTGCTGCAAACGTCGACCGAGGTAGTCGGTGGACAACCCGGCAAACAGCGCCGCCTCGACACCCAACCGACGCAAACCAACCGCCACATTGAACGGCGAACCGCCGGCAATTGCCTTGAAGTTCACTTTTGAAGCCAGGCCACTGGCGTCTTCTTCACTGAAGAAATCGAACAGCGCTTCGCCACACACCAGATACATAGTTGTTCGCTCTTTAAAGGGTTGCGACATGTTGTTGATAGCGTTCATAGGCCTGCTGACAGGCCGCCACATTGTCAGCAATCGGCAAGGTTTCACTGGCCGGATCGAGCTTCACGCAACGCTCGCACAGGTCCGCCAGACTGTCCTCGTGGCCGTTTGCCCAGGACTTGCACCACGCCGCCTGAATCGCTGCGCCCAGGGCTGCCGCTTCGCTCTGCTCGGTACAGATCACCGGGGTGTTCATGATGTCGGCGACGATCTGCCGCCACACCGGGCTTTTCGAGCCGCCGCCGATCAGGCAAATGCTGCGGCTTTGTAAGCCATTCTGGCGCAGCAGGTCCAGTCCGTAACGCAAACCGAAGGTCGTGCCTTCGACAACTGCGCGGCACAGGTTGGCCTGGGTCAGGTTGGTCATGGTCAAGCCCAGCAGGCTGCCGGTGGCATGGGGCAGGGCGGGGACGCGTTCGCCATTGAGGAACGGCAGCATGCACACGCCGTCGGCACCGATGGGCGCCTGCTCGACCAATTCGTTGAAGCGTTCGATATCAAGGTCGAACAGCTCGCGGATGACCCCCGTGGCGTTGGTCAGGTTCATGGTGCAGATCAGCGGCAGCCAGCCGCCGCTGGACGAGCAGAACGTGGCGACCGATGCATCCGGGCTGACTTTCGGCTGGTCGGCATAGGCGTACACCGTCCCCGAAGAGCCGAGGCTCATGGTGATCGCGCCGGGTTTGATATTGCCGGTGCCGATCGCGCCCATCATGTTGTCGCCGCCCCCGCTGGACACCAGCGCTTGCGGGTTGATGCCGAGATGTTCGGCGATGCTCGGCAGGATCGTGCCGACCGCTTGATGCGCGTCGATCAACTCCGGCAACGCGGCTTGCAGGCGTCCGGTCGGGTCGATGTCACGCAGCAACTGCAAATCCCACTGGCGGGTCCGCACGTTGAAATACCCGGTGCCTGAGGCGTCGCCGTACTCGCTGCAACTGCGGCCGGTGAGCCAGTGGTTCAGGTAGTCGTGGGGCAGGAGGATGCGGGCGATCCGGGCGAAAATGTCCGGGTGCTGTTCTTTGGTCCACAGCAATTTGGAAACGGTGTACCCCGGCGCAATGACCACGCCGAGGCGCTCCAGTGAGCCTTTTTCGCCGCCGAGGTGAACCAGCAACCGGTCGTTTTCCGGGGTGGACTCGGTGTCGCACCAGAGCTTGGCCGGACGCAGCACTTGGCCCTGGTCGTCGAGCAGCACCAGGCCGTGCTGCTGACCGGAGACGCCGATGCCGAGGATGTCCTGGCCGTCGACGTGCGCCGCGAGTAACGCGCGGCGGGTCGCCAGGGCGAACGCTTCCAGCCACTGACGGGTGTCTTGCTCGCGACGACCGTTGGCGCCGCTGATCAAGCTATGCACGGCGGCGCCCTGGCCCAGGACCTGGCCACTGTGGGCGTCGAGGATCACGGCTTTGGTGCCTTGGGTGCCGCAGTCGATGCCGAGGAAGAGGTGTTGATTTGTCATGTGTACCCCGTACAGATCGTTCCCACGCTCTGCGTGGGAATACCGCAATGGACGCTCTGCATCCGCTTCTGAATGGGACGCCGAGCGTCCCGGGGTGCATTCCCACGCAGAGCGTGGGAACGATCATCACGCGGCGAGGATTTTTTCCAACGTCCGCGTCACACCCACCTCCCGCAAGCTGTCACAGCACCATTCAAACGCCGCTACAAACTCCGGCGAACGGGGAATCGCCGTACCAAAGATCTCCTCAACCTCCAGCAACCGCTGGGTGATCAACGCATCATCGGCCACCAAGGCCTGGCAGAACGTCGCCCGCGGATCGGGTATCGAATAAGTATCCCCATTCTCATCCACGCCTTTCAAATATAACGCCCAGGCCGCCACCACCAACGCGGCACGCTTGGTCTCCTGGCCATCGGCAATCAGGCGATTAATCGTCGGAACGGTGAACTTGGGAAACTTTGACGAGCCGTCCGAACACACACGCTCCAACTGATCGGCAATCGCCTGATTGGAGAAACGCGCCACCAGCGTGTTCTTGTACTCCGTCAGATCAATCCCCGGCACGGGCGACAGTTGCGGTGTGACGTCCAGATCCATGTAGGCACGCATGTACTGCACAAACAGCGGGTCGTTCATGGTCTCGTGTACGAAGCGATAACCCTTCAGGAACCCCAGATACGTCAGGGCCAGATGACTGCCGTTGAGCAGTTTGATCTTCATCTCTTCATACGGCGTGACGTCGTCGGTGAATTGCACGCCGACCTTTTCCCAGGCCGGACGGCCGTTGACGAACTTGTCTTCCAGCACCCACTGCACAAACGGTTCGCAGACCACCGGCCAGGCATCGTCGACGGCATGTTTGTCGTGAAGTTGCAGCTTGTGTTCAGTGCTGGTCATTGGCGTGATGCGGTCGACCATCGCGTTGGGAAAGCTCACGCTGGTGGCGATCCAGTCACGCAGATCGGCATCGCGCAACGCGGCGAAGGCCAACAAGGCTTTGCGGGTGACGGCGCCGTTGTGCGGCAGGTTATCGCAGGACATCAAGGTGAAGGCCGGCGTGCCGGCGGCGCGACGTTTGGCCAGCGCAGCGCAGAGGAAGCCGAACACGGTTTTCGGTGCGTTCGGGTTGGCCAGGTCGTGCTGGATTTGCGGCAGGTGCGCCATGAACTCGCCGTTGCTGTCGTCGATGCAATAACCGCCTTCGGTGATGGTCAGCGAGACGATGCGGATCTCTGGGCTGGCGAGTTTGTCGATCAACACCTGCGCGCCGTCTTCGGCCAACAGCATGTCGCGAATCGCGCCGATGACCCGGATCTCGGTGTCGTCGGTGTCGCCCAGTTCGAACAGGGTGAAGAGGTAATCCTGCTCTTGGAGATCGTCCCGGGCGCGGCGGTCTTCGGCGCGCAGGCCGACCCCGCAAATCGCCCAGTCCAGGCCTTCTCCGGTATTCATCAAGGCGTCGGTGTAATACGCCTGATGGGCACGGTGAAAACCTCCGACGCCGATGTGGGCGATGCCTTGGCGCGTATCGCTCAGGGCGTAGGCGGGCAGGGCCACTTCGGGGGCGAGGCGGTTGAGGTTCTGTTGGTTGAGTTTCATCACGGGCTCTCTAAATCAGGCCGCTGCACGCAGCGGGCGGGTCAGCGCCACGCCGTCGGCATCGAATAAATGGCAGTGTTCGGCGTCCAGGTGCAGGCTCAGCGACTCGCCGTAACGGCTGGCGAGGTCGCCACGAACGCGCATGGTCAACGCTTCGCCGGAAGCGGTCACGACGTGGCAGAAGGTGTCGCTGCCCAGGCGTTCGCTGACGTCGGCGGTGACCTGCAAGGTGCAGTCGCCGGTTTGTGCGAGGTTTAGATGCTCGGGACGAATGCCCAGGGTCACCGCGCCGCCGACGTTCAGTTGGGCACCGCTCAGCGGCAGGGTAATGCGGGTGCCGGCATCCAGCAGGACTTCACAGCTTTGGCTCTCGACTCGGGTGACTTTGCCCTTGAGGAAACCCATTTTCGGCGTGCCGAGGAACCCGGCGACAAACAGGTTGGCTGGCTGGTGGTACAAGTCCAGCGGCGAGCCGACTTGCTCGATTTTGCCGCCGTTGAGGACGACGACTTTGTCGGCCATGGTCATCGCTTCGACCTGATCGTGGGTCACGTAAATCATCGTCGCTTGCAGGTCTTTGTGCAGGCGCAACAGTTCCAGGCGCATCTGCACGCGCAGCGCGGCGTCGAGGTTGGACAGCGGTTCGTCGAACAGGAAGATTTTCGGGTTGCGCACGATGGCGCGGCCGATTGCGACGCGTTGACGCTGGCCGCCGGAGAGTTGCTTGGGCTTGCGCTCAAGCATTGGTCCCAGCTCCAGGATGCGCGCCGCTTCGCCGACTTTCTTCTCGACTTCAGCCTTTGGTACGCCGGCCAGATCCAGGGCGAACGACATGTTCTTTTTCACGGTCATGTGCGGGTACAGGGCGTAGGTCTGGAACACCATCGCCAGGTCGCGCTTGGCCGGGCTGACTTCGGTGATGTCGCGGCCGTCGAGCTCGATGGTGCCGCCGCTGACTTCTTCCAGGCCGGCGATCAGGCGCAGCAGGGTCGATTTGCCGCAACCCGACGGGCCGACGAACACCACGAATTCCTTGTCGTTCACTTCCAGGTCGATGCCTTTGATGATGGAAAAGCCTTCGAAGCCTTTTTGCAGATTCTTGATTTTCAGGTTGGCCATGGTGGCGCTCCTTTTGTGCTTATTCTTTGAGGGCTATTTCACGGCACCGAACGACAGGCCGCGGACCAATTGTTTCTGGCTGATCCAGCCGAAGATCAGGATCGGCGCGCAAGCCAGGGTCGACACCGCCGACAACTTGGCCCAGAACAAGCCTTCAGGGCTTGAGTAAGAGGCAATCAACGCGGTCAGCGGCGCGGCTTTGGATGAGGTCAGGTTCAAGGACCAGAACGCCTCGTTCCAGCACAGGATCAGCGACAGCAAAACGGTTGAAGCCAGGCCGCCCTTGGCGATCGGCAGCAGCACCCGGACCATTTCCTGCCACAGCGTGGCGCCGTCGAGGCGCGCGGCTTCGAGGATGTCTTTGGGGATGTCTTTGAAGTAGGTGTAAATCATCCAGACCACAATCGGCAGGTTGATCAGCGTGTAAATCACGATCAGCGCGATGCGCGTGTCGAGCAGGCCGAAGGTCTTGGCCAGCAGGTAAATCGGCATCAATACGCCCACCGGCGGCAGCATCTTGGTGGAGAGCATCCACAGCAGCGTGCCTTTGGTGCGTTGGGTTTCGTAGAACGCCATGGAGTAGGCCGCCGGCACGGCGATCAGCAGGCACAACGCCGTGGCGCTGAAGGAGATCACCACCGAGTTCCAGGCGAAGCTGAAGTAATCGCTGCGCTCGTTGATGTGCAGGTAGTTCTCCAGGGTCGGCGTGAAGATGAACTGCGGTGGCGTGGCGAAGGCGTCGATTTCGGTTTTGAAGCTGGTCAGCACCATCCAGAAGATCGGGAAGAAAATCAGGATGGCGATGGCCCAGGCCAGCGTGCCGAGCAACAGGCTTTGCAGGCGACGGGATTGTTGAAGGGTCATGGCGCAGGCCTCAGGCTTTGTCTGTCAGGTTTTTGCCGATCATGCGCACCAGCACGATGGCCGCGATGTTGGCAATCACCACCGCGATCAAGCCGCCGGCGGATGCCATGCCGACGTCGAACTGCACCAGCGCCTGGTTGTAGATCAGGTAGGCGAGGTTGGTCGAGGCGTAGCCGGGGCCGCCGTTGGTGGTGGTGAAGATTTCGGCGAACACCGAGAGCAGGAAGATGGTTTCGATCATCACCACCACGGCAATCGGCCGCGCCAGGTGCGGCAAGGTCAGGTGCCAGAAGATGGCGACGGGCCCGGCGCCGTCGAGGCGTGCGGCTTCTTTCTGTTCCTGGTCGAGGGACTGCATGGCCGTCATCAGGATCAGGATCGCGAAGGGCAGCCATTGCCAGGACACAATGATAATGATCGACAGCAACGGGTAGTGCGCCAGCCAGTCCACCGGTTGCGCGCCGAACAGTTTCCAGACGTAGGCGAGAATCCCTGACACCGGATGGAAAATCAGATTCTTCCAGATCAACGCACCGACGGTGGGCATGATGAAGAACGGCGAGATCAGCATGACCCGCACGATCCCGCGGCCCATGAACTCACTGGCTTCAAGCAGTGCACTGATCAGCACGCCGAACACCACGCTGATCAGCAGCACGCTGCCCACCAGCAACAAGGTGTTGCTGGCACCGGGCAGGAAGCCCGAATCCGTCAGGAAGTAAGTGAAGTTCTCCAGCCCGACGAACTCGTTTTCACCCGGATTGAGCAGGTTGTAGCGAATGGTCGAGAAGTAGACGGTCATGCCCAGCGGCACGATCATCCACAGCAGCAACAGGGCGACCGAAGGACTGACCAGAAACCAGCCGGGGTTGGCCAACCGGCTTTTACGCACCGGTTGGGGAATGTCCATGTGAGCTTTGGCAGTTGAAATATTCATGGTGATCACAACCGAGTCATACAGACCTATAGATATCTAATGTAGGAGTGAGCCTGCTCGCGATAGCGGTGTTTCAGTCACTCATTGTTTTGAATGAGAGACCGTCATCGCGAGCAGGCTCACTCCTACAGAAGTCAGGAGCAAAAGGAGTGGGTTACTTGGGATAACCGGCGCGCTTCATCTCACGCTCGGTGGTTTGCTGCGCCGCGTTCAGCGCTTGATCGACCGTGGTTTGCCCAATCAGCGCCGCCGAGAACGACTTGCCGACCTGGGTGCCAATGCCCTGAAATTCAGGAATGGTCACCAACTGAATACCGATATACGGCACGGGCTTGAGCGTCGGCTTGCTCGGGTCCGCTGCTTTGAGCGACTCCAGCGTGACCTTGGCGAACGGCGCGGCATTCATGTAGGCCTCGCTGTAGGTCGAAGCACGAGTGCCGGGCGGCACGTTGGCGATGCCGTCTTTCTCCGCGACCAGCGCGCCGTATTCCTTGGAAGTGGCCCAGGCACTGAATGTTTTGGCGGCGTCCTTGGCCTTGGAACTGGTCGGGATCGCCAGCGCCCAGGAATAGAGCCACGCCGAGCCCTTGTCGGTGATTTCGTGCGGGGCATAGGTGAAGCCAACCTGGTCGGCCACCTTGCTTTGGGTTTTGTCGGTGACGAACGAGCCGGCAACGCTGGCATCGACCCAGATTGCGCATTTGCCGCTGTTGAACAGTGCCAGGTTTTCATTGAAACCGTTGCTGGAAGCGCCCGGTGGGCCGGACTGCTTCATGGTGTCGACGTAGAAGTTCAGGGCGTTTTTCCACTCTGGACCGGTGAATTGCGGCTGCCATTTCTCATCGAACCAACGTGCGCCATAGGCGTTGGCGATGGTGGTGATCAGTGCCATGTTTTCGCCCCAGCCGGCTTTACCGCGCAGGCAAATACCGTACTGTTCTTTATCCTTGTTGGTCAGTTTGCCGGCGAATTCACCGATCTGGGTCCAGGTCGGGCGCTCGGGCATCGTCAGCCCCGCATCCTTGAACAGGTCGGTGCGGTAATACGTGATCGAGCTTTCGGCGTAGAACGGCAGGGCGTACAGGGAACCCTTGACTGAGAGGCCCTCACGCACCGACGGGAAGACGTCGTCGAGGGCATAAGACGCCGGCAAATCCTTCATCGGCTCCAGCCAACCCTTGGCACCCCACAGTGCGGCTTCGTACATGCCGATGGTTAGCACATCGAACTGTCCGCCCTGAGTGGCGATGTCAGTGGTCAGGCGTTGGCGCAGGACGTTTTCTTCCAGTACCACCCAGTTGAGCTTGATGTCCGGGTGCTCGGCCTCGAAGGTTTTCGAGAGCTTTTGCATGCGGATCATGTCGCTGTTGTTGACGGTGGCGATGGTCAGCGTCTGCGCGCCGAGGCTGACGCTGCTGAGGGTCATGCAGGTGAGGGCAAGCAGAGCTTTTACAGAAGGTTGCATCGTGCACTCCTTTTCTGCGACCCAAGGGTTACAGAAGGACAGTTATTGTTTTTGTGTCTTCCTGCGGCAGGAAGAATGTGCGCTGATTACAGCCCTCAATTGAAGATGTGACAAATCATCCATCGCACTTGGATCGATACTATTTTGCACTGGGGTTTAAAGCGGTAGACACAGGGAAGGGCTTTTCAGCGCGGAGGCGCTATCGATTCCGTACAGGTTCCAGGCTGAAATACAGCCCCCTGTGGGTTAGCCGAGATTTTGCTCAGTGAGGCGCTGCACCGCCAGCCGCCGGTAGTGCGACGGCGTCATGCCCTTGAGTTGCTGAAAACGCCGGTTGAAGTTGGAAATATTGTTGAAACCCGACTCGAAGCACACGTCGGTCACCGGTTTGTCGCCATCGGCCAGCAACTCACAGGATTTGCTGATGCGCAGACGATTGACGAATTCGATGAAGCAGCGCCCGGTGGCTTGCTTGAAGACGCGACTGAAGTAAGTCGGCTTCATGCCCAAATGCTCGGCGACTTCCTCGAGCGACAGCTCCCGGGCGTAGTGGGCGAAGATGTAATCCACGGCTCGGTTGGTGCGATCGATATTGTGCTCATCAGCCAATTGCGGCGTCGTTGCCCCTGACAGCAATTGAAAATCGTCGGAGGCTGCCAGCAGCTCCAGCAGAATAAAAAAATGCCCGAGGCGGGTCACGCCTTGGGTGTCGGCGATCCGTTGCATCAGTGTCATGGCCTGGCGGATGGTGCGCTTGCAGCGAAACTCGATGCCGTACTGCGCGCGCTCCAGCAGTGGGGCCAAGCTCTTGAGTTCGGCGAACACCTGATGGCCGCTTTCGAACAACTCGTCAGTGAAGTTGACCAGCATGTCGCGCTTGGGCACCACTTCGTCTTCCTCGACCTGGCTGATCCAGTTGTGCGGCAGGTTGGGGCCAGTGAGGAAGAGTGTCTCCGGATAGAAGTTGCCGATGTAATCGCCAATGAACACTTTGCCGGAGCTGGCGACGATCAGGTGCAGTTCGTATTCCTTATGAAAATGCCAGCGCACCAAAGGGCAGGGGAACCCGTGCTGGCGGTAAATGATGGACAACCCGTTATGGTCATCCATCAGTTCATAGGAGGGGTCTGTCACGCGGGCTGTTCGGGTCATGTCAGGATGCTTTTCTTGTTATCGCTACCGGATCATGCCCCTTTTGGCACCTGCGATGCCAGCCTGCAACGACTATCTCTTATGCCGGCTCATGCAATCGGTGTCCGTATACCGCCTTCATGCTGGTGGCACTCCAGCAATAGCGGACAATGTCCGCTTCATCAAAGAAGTCGGTGCTGATAATGCTGCACCGTGTGACCCAATCGCGAGAGCTGTGGAACCAATCGTTGATTTGATTTTTTAAGTGTTGCGGGCCACCCAGCAGCGAATAGCAGGTCGCTGGCAACGACCAGAGGAAGGTCTCGTAAGGTGCTCCTGCGAGGGTGGTCTCGATGTGCGATTTCAGATCGATGGCATCGATGAATGAGTTGCCGTTCCACTTATGAGGAATCTGCGGCCAGAAATATTCATTGTCCAGTCCGGGTTTCGCGCGCGCCGCCAAGACGATGCGGCGCCGCGAACTGGCACGTTTGAGTTGTTCCACGGTGCTGAATGCATCCGAATAGGGAATCAAGCGCGAACCCAGGCGGCGCATCAGCAAGTCATTGAATTGCCGGTAGTCAAAAATCTTTGACCCATCTCCCAACTGATGGAAGTCGAGGACGATGAATTCGTCCGGATTTTGAGTCAGGAATGTCGCTACCGCTTCGATCAGCTCATCAAGAATGCGGTGGGACTGAAAGCCGTTGTGATGAAAATAATAGACCGGTACTTCCGGGCCGGCGGTACAGCCGAGTCGGATATCGAATGCCCGTGCGCCGTTGGCCAGTTGCCAGGCAAATGAATCGTTCTGGCACGTCGTCCAATTGCCGACCACGACCTCGTAGTTGGGGGCCTTTTTGTCCATCCCGGCGTTGTGCGTGCCGGGCCAGACAATATCGGTCAGCTTCAACCGGTCGATGTCCAGTACGTTGCTCATCCATTTTTGTTTGTCGAGTGCAGTTGCAGTGTTATAGGTCATGACGTTTCCTTGTCGGTGATTTGCCCCATCCGTGGGGGAGACTTCATGACCCAGCATAGAAGTGCCTCTCAGCATTGCCAGTCACAGAAATACTTGCACAAAAATAGCGATTTGGTGGCACGGCAACTAAACATTGCGCCAGCCGGCTTTTTTCAGGTTGACGGTCTTGCAATAAGAAACCAGTTGGGATTCTTCAATGAAGTCGACATTGATAATGTTGCACTTCTCGGCCCAATTACTGATCTTTGGGTCAAACCAGGAGTCAAGTTTTTCGTGTATATCCACCGGGCCGCCGAGCGCGCTGTAGCTGGTAGCGGAAAGTGACCAGGGTGCCCACGTTCCTGGCGGGTTTCTCAACACGTCAGCAATGTGCTTCTCTAATTCCTTAGCGTTGGTGATGCCGCTGCCGGACCATTGGTGTTCGATTTGCCGGATAAACAAATTTTCATCAAGTGCGGGATGCCATGGGGCTGCGACCAACACCCTTTGTACGGGGCTGGTTTTTTTGAGTTGATGCAGACTCAAGGATTGGTTTTTTCTGGGGATCAGGCAATGGCCGAGAAATTGCTTGATCATATTATTGAAGTAAGCGTAATCAAACGGGTCACCCTTCAAATCATGGAAGTCCAGAATGATGAACTCATCGGGATTCGCCCGAAGAAAGTGTTGCACATCGGTGACAAGAGTCCCCAAGGTACGGTTATTGCGGTAGCCATTGTGGTGAATGCGAAATTTCGCTGGATCGGGTGCACCCGCGTCGTACATCAGTCGAATGTCGAGTGCTCGAGCGCCATGGTTCAGTTGCGCGAAAAAGGATTGATGCTGGCAGGCCAGCCAATGAGCACCTGGAATAAATGGCCAGGACGCTTTCCAGTCGCTGCCAGCGTTGTGAGTGCCCGGCAGTGTTAATTCAGTGAGCGACAATGTATCAATTGCCGGATGGGCGGACATCCAGTTGTTGAGCGCGTCATTATTTTGAACAGCGTTATTCATGTGATGCATCCCTGCATTGAAAGATTAAATAAAAAGACTGTGCCGAACGGGACTGAAAGTTTGCACGTTCGGCTGGGTATTAAGAAGGGGGATGCCGGGCGGGGTCAATAATACGGCTGATGCAAAATGTTTATTGTTAAAGCGTTATAGCGGAGTTCTGTTTTTTGCTTCAATCCATTGGGCCATATACTGCGTACTTTTATGGTGGTGATGACGCAGCATGCTGCCTGTAAAGTTATCGCTTCTAAGTTGCGACAGATGTTGCTGGCAGTACAACAATTTATCGATCAATGCTGGACCATGTTCAGACGCTTGATAGCGATCGGCCAACAACGTCCGCCCCAGAGATTGGGCTTCTATCCAAAGTGTTTCATCCTTGTACAGTCGAACCGCGCTATCGGCGAACGCCTGAGCTGTCTGGGTCACTGCGCCGGGCCAGAGATGTTCGCCATGCATCGCTTCGGCGCCGATAGGCGTTGTGACTGTAGGCGTGCCACACAACATCGCGTCGACGATCTTGCCTTTGATACCAGCACCGAATCGCAGCGGTGCCAGACACACCCGTGCCGCCGACATGACTTGCAAGGCATCTTCAGCCCAGTTCATGACATGAAAGCCCTGCGCCGGGTTGTGCAAGGCCGTGGCCTTGGGTGGTGTGTAAGCGCCGTAGATATGCAACTGCGCCTTGGGCAATTGTTCGCGGATCAATGGCCAGATGGCCGTTTTCATCCAGAGCACCGCATCCCAGTTCGGCGCATGGCGAAAGTTACCGATACTCAAAAAGTGCGCCCGGTCTGCAAACGGCAACGGTGGCGCACTGGGCGAATCGACCATCAGGGGGCACCAGTGCAACAGGTTGCGCGGCAACTTGAATTGTTCGACCAGCAACTCGATTTCCACCTCGGAAATCATCAGGTTCACGTCGCAACGATACAGCGCGGCAATTTCGCGTTTGGCCAGGTCCGTATCCGCCATCAACTCGAACTCTTCGCGCAATGCCGGGGCAAACAACTCGCTGAAGTCGTTGGCGTCATCACGGTCTTTCAATCGGTCTTTGAGTCGTTGATGCCGGGCATGACGCAGACTTTGCAAATCGGAGGTCTCGAGGACACGCAGCGCGTCGGGGCAATGTTTTTCAACGCGCCAGCCGAATTGTTCTTCCATCATGAACTGATCGAACAGCACGATATCCGGCGCCAGCTCGGTGATGAACGCGTCAAAGCTGCTGTTGTTCAACTCGATGGCGACTTCACGAATACCCAGCGCCGTCAGGTCCGCCCGGTGTTCACCGGTGCCGGCCGGACTGCTGAAGGTGACGTCCCAGCCTTGCTGCAAGAACGTATCGAGGATTTGCATGACATGCCCGCTGGCCGCTGAAGAGCGGGGCTCGGGCCAAACGTAACCAATAACCAGAACTTTGGTTGCGCGGGGCTGACTCATTAACGGGAATTCCTTGGTGCGGGTAATGGAGAGGGGCCGTACTGAGAAGTCGTACTGATAGGTCAGGCAAGCATGGACTTGACCTTGTCCCGCAGCTGATCAATCGAAAACGGTTTGCCGATCACCTGCATGCCGGCAGGCACATCAATGCTTTCGGCATAACCGCTGGCGAACAGGATGGGCAACTCAGGGCGCAGCATTCGCGCCTGGATAGCCAGTTCCCGGCCGTCCATCACGGGCAAGCCGACGTCGGTCATCATCAAGTGGATGTACTGGTCTTCATCGTTGAGAAATTCCAGTGCCTGCTCGCTGCCATCGGCCTCAAGGACTTTGAACTCCAGCTCCTCCAGCACGTCAACGATCAGCATGCGCACAATGGCATCGTCTTCGACTACTAAAATGATGAAGGCGTCGGTGGACATAGTGGTTACTCACAAAGATTGAATTCAGGGGTGCCGGTCGATGGAAGTCACCGGGCTCTTGCATGAGTAAGTGGCGGATCCCGACAAGTTCCCAGCGTTGTGCAAAAAAGAACAGCTGTACAAGATGGCAAGGATAACCGCTCCCTTCGCGCTCGCGCAGCTAAATGCGGGATTTACCCTGTTACAAGGCAGAAAATTGGATCAGCGTGCTTCTTTTGGGGCAAACTCCGTGCTTTTGAACAGTTCGACAAGGCCTCCCCATGACCACTGCGTCTTCGGTTGATGAGCAACGATTCCGCAAACTCCTGAGCCGCAACGTCAGCCTGCCATTGGGCGTCGGTGTCATCAGCGCGGTATTTTTTGTTTCGCTGATCACTTATCTGTTGTCGGTAATCCAATGGGTCGAGCACACCGACCGGGTGATCAATAACGCCAATGAAGCGGCCAAGTTGACCATCGACCTGGAAACCGGCATGCGCGGTTACCTGCTGACCGGTGACGAGCACTTTCTTGACCCCTACGAAACGGCCAAGCCGAGAATAGCGGTGGCCCTTGATACCTTGCTTGAGCTCACCGCGGACAACCCGGCGCAAACCGATCGCTTGCGTCGTCTGCAAGCGTTGCAGACCGAGTGGGCGAGCTATGCGCAATCGATGATCGATTTGCAGCGCACCAGCGGTGACTATCGCGGTGCGGTCAAGGCCGGGCGCGGCAAGCGCCTGACCGATGAAATCCGCAAGCAGTTCGAAGACGTGGTCGACATGGAGCAGCAGCTGCGCGCCACGCGCAGCGACGAAGTGCGCCGTACCACGCTTTGGAGCATCGGCCTGTACCTGCTGTTCGTCGCCGGTGTCAGCGCCATGCTCGCCTTCATTGGTCGACGCGACTTGCTCAATCTCTCGCAAATCTACAGTGCCAACCTCGCTGCGCAGCAATCCAGCGCCTTGCGCCTGGAGCAACAAGCCTGGCTGCGTAACGGCCAGACCGAGCTGGCCGAACAAGTATTGGGCCAGCTGAGCCTCAATCTGTTGGGGCGCAACATTCTGCAGTTTTGCGCGCAGTACCTGGGCACCGCCGTCGCCGCCATTTATGTTCGCGAAGACCACGGTGGCCTCAAGCGTATTGCTTCCTACGGTTTCTCTCGCGAGCAGGAAGAGCGAAATCAGCAGATCTACAGCGATGAAGGCATTGTCGGCCAGGTCGCGAACCAGGCCCGCCTGATTCGTCTGGATGATGTGCCGAGCAATTACTTCAAGGTCAGTTCGGGCCTGGGCGAAGGCCTGCCGCAGAGCGTGCTCGTGGTGCCGACCAGTGACGACGACCGGGTCAACGGTGTGATCGAACTGGGCTTCCTGCGTCCGCTGTCTGATCGTGACATCGAGTTGCTGGAGTTGATTGCCGGCAACATCGGCACTTCCATCGAGGCGGCACGCTATCGCCAGCGTTTGCAGGAAGTGTTGGCTGAAACCCAGCAGCTCAACGAAGCGCTGCAAGTGCAGCAGGAAGAGCTCAAGACCGCCAACGAAGAACTCGAAGAACAGTCGCGGATTCTCAAGGAGTCCCAGGCGCACCTGGAAACCCAGCAGGTGGAACTCGAGCAGACCAACGAGCAGCTCGCCGAGCAGGCACAGATCCTCGCAGACCAGCGCGATGCCATGGATCAGAAGAACACCGAGCTCAACCTGGCCCAAGTGCAACTTGAGGACCGCGCCCTGGAGTTGCAGCGCTCCAGTAAATACAAGTCCGAGTTCCTCGCCAACATGTCGCACGAACTGCGCACGCCGCTGAACAGTTCGTTGATCCTGGCCAAATTGCTCGCCGAAAACCCTCAGGAAAACCTCAGCGCCGAACAGGTGAAATTCGCCGAGTCGATTTATTCCGCCGGTAATGACTTGCTCAACCTGATCAACGACATTCTCGATATTTCCAAAGTCGAGGCCGGCAAGCTGGAGATGCGTCCGGAGAACGTCAGCGTCGAGCGTCTGGTTGACGGCTTGCGCGGGATGTTCGAGCCGATGGCGGCTGACAAGCACCTCGCGTTTCACGTTGAACTGCAACCCGGTGCGCCGAAGATGCTTTTCACCGACCGCCAGCGTCTGGAACAGGTGATCAAAAACCTGCTGTCGAACGCGGTGAAATTCACCGAGAAGGGTTCGGTCAGCTTTACCGTGGCCTCGCAACCGAATGAGGGCGTGGCCTTCATCATCCGCGACTCGGGCATCGGTATCGCCGAAGACCAGCAGGACAGCATTTTCGAAGCGTTCCGTCAGGCGGATGGCACCACTAATCGCCGGTACGGCGGCACCGGCCTGGGCTTGTCGATTTCCCGGGACCTGGCCGCGTTGCTCGGTGGTGCGATCAGCGTCAGCAGCGAGCCGGGGCAGGGCAGTGTGTTCACGCTGGTGTTGCCTGAGCAATACGTCGAGCCGGGCGACGAGCCTGTCGAGCCGATGCAGACTTCACCCGTCGCAATCACCCCCCGCTCGGCACCGGCGGAGTTGGCTCCACTGGTTGCCCCGGTTGATATTCCTCGTTTCAACGACGACCGCGGCCAGGCGCCGTTCAAGACGCGGTGCATTCTGATCGTGGAGGATGAGCCGAACTTTGCGAACATTCTTTTCGACCTTGCGCACGAACTGGGCTATCAGTGCCTGGTTGCTCACGGGGCCGACGAAGGGTATGACCTGGCCAAAGAGTTCATTCCCGACGCCATTCTGCTGGACATGCGCCTGCCGGATCATTCCGGGCTCACCGTGTTGCAGCGCCTGAAAGAGCACGCCGAAACCCGGCACATTCCGGTTCACGTGATATCGGTTGAAGACCGGGTCGAGGCCGCCATGCACATGGGCGCCATCGGTTACGCGGTCAAGCCGACGACTCGCGAAGAACTCAAGGATGTGTTCGCCCGCCTCGAAGCCAAGCTGACCCAGAAGGTCAAGCGCGTGTTGCTGGTGGAAGACGATGATCTGCAGCGCGACAGCATTGCCCGGCTGATCGGTGACGAGGACATCGAAATCACGGCGGTAGGCCTGGCCCAGGACGCGCTGGACCTGCTGCGCACGACGATTTTCGATTGCATGATCATCGACTTGAAATTGCCGGACATGCTCGGTAACGACTTGCTCAAGCGCATGTCCACGGAAGACATCTGCTCGTTCCCGCCGGTGATTGTCTACACCGGGCGCAACCTGACCCGCGATGAAGAGACCGAACTGCGCAAGTATTCGCGCTCGATCATCATCAAAGGCGCGCGTTCGCCTGAGCGTTTGCTGGACGAGGTCACACTCTTTCTGCACAAAGTCGAATCGAAGTTGTCCCATGAACGGCAAAGGATGCTCAAGACCGCGCGCAGCCGCGACAAGGTCTTCGAGGGTCGCAAGGTGCTGCTGGTGGACGACGATGTACGCAACATCTTCGCCCTCACCAGTGCACTGGAGCAAAAGGGCGCAGTCGTGGTCATTGGTCGAAACGGTCGTGAAGCGATTGAAAGGTTGAATGAAGTCGAGGACATCGATCTGGTGTTGATGGACGTGATGATGCCGGAGATGGATGGCTTCGAAGCCACTATCGAGATCCGCAAGGACCCGCGCTGGCGCAAGCTGCCGATCATTGCGGTGACGGCCAAGGCCATGAAGGACGATCAGGAGCGCTGCCTGCAGGCGGGTTCCAATGATTACCTGGCCAAGCCCATCGACCTGGATCGCCTGTTCTCGCTGATTCGCGTGTGGTTACCGAAGATGGAACGCATTTAGTGGAAGGCATTTATTCAGTGGAGCGAAACAGCGACATCGAATTGCGCTTGTTGATCGAGGCGATTTACCTCAAGTACAGCTATGACTTTCGCGACTACTCCGGCGCTTCGATCAAGCGTCGGGTAAATCATGCGCTGGTTCAGTTCGAGTGCAATACCATCTCGGCGTTGCAGGAAAAGGTCCTGCATGACCCGACTGCGTTTATGCAGTTGTTGCAACTGCTGACGATCCCGGTCAGCGAGATGTTCCGCGACCCGTCGCACTTCCTCGCGATCCGCAAGGAAGTGGTGCCGCTGCTCAAGACCTATCCCTCGATCAAGATCTGGATTGCCGGGTGCAGTACCGGTGAAGAGGTCTATTCGATGGCGATTCTGTTGCGTGAAGAAGGTTTGCTGGAACGCACCATCATTTATGCCACCGACATCAACCCGCGCTCGCTGGACAAGGCCCGGCAAGGGATTTTCTCCATGGAGAATGTCCGCGCCTACACTGCTAATTACCAGCAGGCCGGTGGCCAGTGCTCGTTCGCCGATTACTACACGGCGGCCTATGGCTACGCCATTTTTGACAAGAGCCTGTGCGAGAATGTGACCTTCGCCGACCACAGTCTGGCGACGGACAGTGTCTTTTCAGAGACTCAATTAATTTCGTGTCGTAACGTATTGATTTATTTTAATAAAAAACTTCAGGATCGTGCGTTCGGATTGTTTCATGAGTCGCTGTGTCATCGTGGATTCCTGGTGTTGGGCAGTAAGGAAACCCCGGATTTTTCGGCCTTCGGCAACCAGTTCGAGCCGCTGGTCAAACAAGAACGGATCTACCGCAAATCATGAACGACACTGAAGCTGTTCCTTCTATTGAAGCTATCGTGATCGGCGCTTCGGCCGGTGGCGTAGAGGCGTTGCTGACTATTCTCAGCCCGTTGCGCGAAGGCTTCGCACTGCCAATCATTGTTGTGTTGCACCTGCCTGAAGAGCGCCGCAGCCTGTTGGCTGAAGTATTTGCGCGCCGGGTTTTAATGCCTGTTCGGGAAGCGACCGATAAAACCCGGATTGAAGCCGGGACGTTGTATTTCGCCACGCCCGGTTATCACCTGTCGGTGGAACATGACCGCAGTTTCTCTTTGAGCCTGGAAGAGCGCGTCCACCATTCGCGACCCGCCATCGATTACCTGTTCGAGTCCGCTGGCGACACCTACGGTTCAGCACTGGCCGCCGTGTTGTTGACCGGGGCCAACCGTGACGGCGCTCGTGGTTTATCCCACGTCAAAAGTCGCGGTGGAATGACCATCGTGCAAGACCCGAATGAGGCGCAGGTTGCAACCATGCCCCAGGCGGCGCTGGATGTTCATGAGCCGGACCATATTCTCCCTATCGGCGGCATCGGCCGTCTGCTTGTCGAGCTGGAACGAATAGCATGCTAAGTAACATCCAAGCCAAACTGCTGATCGTCGACGATCTGCCGGAGAACCTGCTGGCGCTCGAAGCGCTGATCAAGCGCGAAGACCGCATGGTCTACAAAGCCTTGTCCGCCGATGAAGCCTTGTCGCTGCTGTTACAGCACGAATTCGCCATGGCGATTCTCGATGTACAGATGCCCGGCATGAACGGCTTCGAGTTGGCCGAATTGATGCGCGGCACGGAAAAAACCAAAAACATCCCGATTGTGTTCGTCAGCGCTGCCGGCCGGGAGTTGAACTACGCGTTCAAAGGCTACGAAAGCGGTGCGGTGGATTTCCTGCACAAGCCGTTGGACATTCACGCGGTCAAGAGCAAGGTCAACGTGTTCGTCGACCTGTATCGCCAGAGCAAAGCGATGAAGCAGCAGGTTGAAGCGCTGGAGCAGAGCCGCCGCGAGCAGGAAGCGTTGCTTCAGCAATTGCAGAATACTCAACTGGAACTGGAGCAAGCAGTGCGCATGCGCGATGACTTCATGTCGATTGTCGCCCACGAAGTGCGCACGCCACTCAATGGCCTGATCCTTGAAACCCAGCTGCGCAAGATGCACCTGGCCCGGGATAATGCGTCGGCGTTCACCCTGGACAAGATGCACGCCATGGTCGACCGCGACGAACGGCAGATCAAAAGCTTGATCCGGTTGATCGAAGATATGCTGGATGTGTCGCGCATTCGCACCGGCAAGCTGTCGATCCGTCCCACAAAGTTCGATCTGGTGCAATTGGTCGGCAATCTGTTGGATAACTTCAAGCCGCAAGTCGAGGCCGCCGAGTGTTCCACGCGCTTTACTGCCGAGCAGCCAGTGGTCGGCCACTGGGATGAGTTTCGCATCGAGCAAGTCATTTCAAATCTGCTCACCAACGCCTTGCGTTATGGTGGCAAAAGCCAGATTGATGTGCGGGTGTACGTACAGGACGGTCAGGCGCGGGTCGAGGTGCAGGATCAAGGGATCGGCATCAGTGAAGAAAACCAGAAGCGTATTTTTCAACAGTTCGAGCGTGTTTCCGCCAAGACCGTGGTCGCGGGGCTGGGTCTTGGACTGTTTATTTCCGAGCAGATTATCGCCGCCCATGGCGGTTCCATCGCCGTCGAGAGCAAAATCAACGAAGGCGCTCTATTTCGCGTTTGTCTGCCGCTTTAGGAAATGAGCCAGATAAACGCAACCTCTGAGCGACCCCACGGTCGTATCAGCAGCTATTGACCGAACAAAGGCTTCCCATGAGTGAAGATGCACAAGATGTAGTACTCGTCGTCGAGGATGACCCCTCGATTCTGATGGTGCTGTCCGCGTACTTGTCGGGTGAAGGTTACCGGGTGCTGCAAGCCGAAAATGGCGAGCAGGCCTTTGAAATTCTGGCGAGCAAGCCGCACCTGGACATGATGATCACTGACTTCCGCTTGCCCGGCGGGATTTCCGGCGTGCAGATCGCTGAGCCCGCAGTGAGACTGCGACCGGAACTCAAAGTGATTTTTATCAGCGGTTATCCGCAGGAAATCCGCGAGACAGACAGCCCGATCACCAAGACCGCGCCGATCCTGGCCAAGCCGTTCGACCTGGATGAACTGCAAGAGCTCATGCAGCAACTGCTGTCCTGAGCTCTTTGCCATAGGCCCTCGGGGCGCATCAGATACTGATCATCTCCCGCACCTTGGCCGTCAGCAGGTCAAAGGTGAAGGGTTTGGTGATCATCTGCATGCCGGGGTCCAGAAAACCACCCCGCACAGCCGCGTGTTCGGCATAACCGGTGATGAACAGCACTTTCAGGTCAGGCCGATATTGCCGACCGATTTCCGCCAGTTGTCGGCCGTTCATGCCCGGCAGTCCGACATCGCTGATCAATAGATCAATCCGCTGCGCGGAATCAAGAATCGGCACCGCGCTGTCAGCGTCACCGGCTTCCACGAAGGCATAACCCAACTCACTCAACACGGCACTGACCAGCACGCGAACCGCCGGGTCGTCCTCGACGATCAGCACGGTTTCACCATCCTGAGCATAAGGCGCCTGCTGGATGTCCATCAGGTTTTCCTCGGCCAGCTCCCCGCCTCTGTAGCGCGGCAAAAACACACTCACTGATGTGCCGCGACCGACTTCGCTGTCGATCGTGACGTGACCGTTCGACTGCTTGCTGAACCCGTAAATCATCGACAACCCCAAACCGGTGCCCTGACCAATCGGCTTGGTCGTAAAGAAGGGGTCAAAGGCGCGGGTGATCGTGCTTTCGGGCATGCCACAACCGGTGTCGGAAACGCGCAGCACCACATAATCACCGGGCTGTAGATTGCCGTGGGCCGCAACGAATCCCGAATCGAGCGTTTGATTGGACGTATTGACCGCCAGCGTGCCGCCTTCGGGCATGGCATCGCGGGCGTTGAGCACGAGGTTGAGCAGGGCGCTCTCGAGTTGATTGGGATCGGCCTCGGCCACCCATAAGTCATCGCTCAACTGCATGTCCAGATGAATACTTTCATTGATGCTGCGTTGCAGCAGTTCGCCCATGGACACCACGAGGGTGTTCATTTCCACGGGTTTGGAGTCCAGTGATTGACGGCGCGAGAACGCCAGCAGGCGATGAGTCAGGCCGGCGGCTCGGTTGGCAGAGGTCACGCCAAGGTCGATCAAGCCGTCGAGGTCCTCGGTGCGTCCTCTGGCGAGACGCCGGCGCAGCAACTCAAGGCTGCCGATGATGCCGGTCAGCATATTATTGAAGTCATGGGCAATGCCGCCGGTAAGCTGGCCAACCGCTTCCATCTTTTGGGATTGTCTGAGGGCTTCTTCGTTGTGGCGCAACTGTGCAGTGCGCTCCTCGACTTGTTGCTCGAGGGTTTCCAGGGTGTTTTGCAGGCGCAGTTCACTTTGGCTCAGATCGATCAACCGGTCCCTGGCCTCATACTGTCGTCGACGACCGCGCAACGCGGTGGTGACGAGACTGATCAAGGTCACCGGATGAAAAGGGCGCTCAAGAAAGGTGACGTTGCCTAATTGCGGGCCGAGTCGTGACGCAGGGTTCTGCTCCGGGCCACCGTGGTGTGTCAGTAATACAATCGGCAGATCGGACCAGGCCGGTTGCTGATCGATCAGCAACCGCAGAGGGTCAAGATCACTCCCTATCAGGGCTTCCGAAGAAATCAGCAGCAGGCCGGCACCTTTGACCAACTCCGCGCACAGCGCCACCAGATCCCGGGTCACAATGCCTTCGAATCCCGCCTCGTTGAGCATCATCAGCGCAATCTGGCTGTCACGTCCCAGTGGCGCGAGAATGATTGCGCGCTCGGACATCGCCTCGACAATACTCACCGGACATCGTCCTGGAGCAGTGGTTGGCTGGCGCCCAGATAGGTTGGTACGCCGCGTAATACGCCCTGGAACGCGTCCAATGGTTCACCGATGGTCATGCCCCGGCTGCCGATGCGGTATTCGCGAATGGTCGATTCGTGGCTGCCGGTGCGCTTCTTGATGATCGAGATCGCCCGGCGAACCTTGCCCAGTGCTTCGAAGTAGCGCAAGAGGATCACCGTGTCAGCCAGGTATGTGATGTCGACCGGCGCTTGCATGTCACCGACCAGTCCATGTTGAGCAACGGTCATGAACGTCGCAGCGCCTCGGCGATTGAGGTACAGCAGCAACTCGTGCATGTGCAGTACCAGCGCATTTTCCTCAGGCATCGCGGCCTGATAGCCATTGATGCTATCGATCACCACGGTTTTGATCTGACGTTCATCGACACAGCGGCGCACCCGGTGGGAGAACTCGCCGGGGGACAGTTCGGCGGCGTCGACTTGCTCTATCAGCAGGTTGCCGGTGTCCTGCAGGGCCTGCAGGTCGATGCCCATGTTTTTCATGCGCTCGAACAGTAACCCCAGCTCTTCATCGAAAATGAACAGCGCGGCTTTTTCGCCACGCGCCACGGCGGCAGCGGCGAAGATCATCGAGATCAGCGATTTTCCGGTACCGGCCGGCCCAAGGATCAGCGTGCTGGAACCAGTCTCGATACCGCCGCCGAGCAGGGCGTCCATTTCTTTGATGCCGCTGGTCAACTGTTGGCGGATGTAGCCACCTCGGTGTTCGGCCGCGACCAGGCGCGGGAATACGTGCACACCGTCGCCCATGATGGTGAAGTCGTGAAAGCCGCCGCGATACTTCTGGCCGCGGTACTTCACCACGCGGATACGTCGACGTTCGGCGCCATAGTTCGGTGTGAGTTCTTCGAGGCGAATCACGCCGTGCGCGACGCTGTGTACGGTTTTATCGAGGGATTCGGTGGTCAGGTCATCCAGCAACAACACGGTAGCGTCGTAACGCACAAAGTAGTGTTTGATTGCCAGAATCTGCCGCCGATAACGCAGTGAACTCTGGGCCAACAGGCGGATTTCGGACAGGCTGTCGAGCACCACGCGCGTCGGTTTGACCCGTTCGACCACTTCGAAAATCTGCTTGGTGGCTTCACCCAGTTCAAGGTCCGAGGAGTACAGCAGACTTTGCTGATGCTCGGCGTTGAGCAGGCTTTCCGGCGGGGTCAGTTCGAAGATGTGGATGTTCTCATCCAGCTCCCAGCCGTGGGACAGGGCGCCTTGACGCAGCTCACGCTCGGTTTCTGACAAGGTGATGTACAACGAGCGTTCGCCGGCTCGGGCGCCGGCCAACAGGAAATGCAAAGCAACGGTGGTTTTGCCGGTACCGGGTTCACCCTCCAGCAAAAATACATGTCCACGAGACAAGCCCCCGGCCAGGATGTCATCCAGACCTTCGATGCCGGTGGCGGCTTTTGCACTGAACAGCTCGGTTGATGTAGACAAGAAAAACCCTCTCATGACCAGGGGAAGCGAGGCAGCAGGCTTGAGGTGCCTGTTTGGACTGCCTTTTCTCTTGACCTTTGGTCGTGACGACGGTTCAACCTTTTTGCGGAACTGACCTGTAGCAGCCTTCGGCAGCTGCTACGGAGGGGGGCTGCTACAAGCCTTGCTGCAACGCGGGGTCATCCGGGTTGAGCTGCTCCAGCTGAGCCAACAGGATCTGCACGTTCTGCAACTGCCCGCTTTCTTTCCAGTAATTGATCAGCAGCACACGCGCCTTACGGTCGGCCGGGTGGCGCTGGACGATCTCTTGCAACTGCTTCTGCGCGGCTTCCAGCTCTTGCTCAAGGTGCAAGGTAGTCGCCAGGTCATAGCGATAATCCTTGTTGTCGGGCTCCAGCTCCACAGCTTTGGAAAGGCCGAGCACCGCAAACTCACTTTGCCCGTGATTCAGCAGCCAGAGCCCCAGGGCATGTTGCAGGTAGGCCGAGTCGGGCTGCGTTTTGAGCTGTTTCGCCAGCAATTGGCGTGCGGCATCGCTTTGGCCCTGGCGGTCGAGCACATCGATCTGCATCACCAGCGCCGGCAGATTGCCGGGGTCCAATTGCAAAGTACGTTCAAGTGCCGCCTGCGCTTCTTTCAGTTCGGCGTTGTGCAGGTGCAGGCGCGCCAATTGATATTGGTTTTGCGCGCTGGGTGGCTGACTGTTAAGGGCCAGTTCCCAGGCATCGATGGCTTGCTCCAGTGGCGCGAAATATAACCCCAGGTCATCCGGCGACAGTCCCAACAGTGCATTGACGGCGGCAAATCGCACGTTTTCTACGCTGTCATCGAGCAATGGGCCGATCAACAGGCTGCGTTGCCCGGAAGACACCAGGCCGCTGATGCTCTTTATGGCGGCGATCCGTACGTTTTCATCCGGATGCTGCAAGTCCGCATCCGCCAGTTTCAAGGCCTGCGGGCTTGGGTAGTTGGGGAGTTCGGCGAGCAACCAGATGCGCCGCTTGGGCGATAAATCAGGACGCCCCAGTTGCTGATATAACACCCGTGCGGCGCCCGGCTGACCGGAACGGGCCTGGGTCAACGCTTCGCTGTAACCGCGTTTGATCGCTTCGGGCACCTCAGGCGTTGTGCTGCGCAGGAAAAACCAGGCCATAACAATGGCAAACAGCACACAGAGACTGATGAGCAAGTAGCGGCGGGACTGGGGCATGCAGGAATCCGGGAGCTGGCAAGCTTGTGCAAAGGCCGTCAGCTTCGGTCAGGTGGGGCTGTGAGTCAAACCCCGAGGTGGCTCAATGTCGAGGATTTTGCCTACAGCTTGCGTCGACATCGAAACCTGTCGAGGCCTTGAAGCACTGACTACGCTTGCTGAAGGTGAATCGAAGAGTGCTCCCATGCAACCGCTGCTTCAATACTTCAAGGTAATCCTCAACCCCGGGCCCGGTGTGCTGCTGTTTGCCTTGAGAACTATCGCAGCGGGGCTACTAACCCTGTACCTCGCGTTCCTGTTCGACCTCGATCAGCCCAAATGGTCGATCATGGCGGTGGTCATCGTCAGCCAGCCATTGGGCGGCATGGCGCTGGCCCGCAGTCTCGGGCAGGTCATCGGCACCACCTTGGGCGCTGTCGCGGCAGTCGTGATCATGGCGATCTTCCCCCAGGCGCCGTTGCCTTTCATCATTACCCTGGCACTGTGGCTGGCACTGTGCACCGCTGGTGGCACCTTATTGCGCTACACCAGTTCCCAAGCCTTTGTGCTCAGTGGTTACACGGCGGTGGTGGTGGCGCTGTTGGCCGTGCCTGATCAGGACGGCACCTTCCTTTTGGCGGTGACGCGCTTGACCGAGACGCTGCTGGCGGTGGCGTGTGTCTGCGTCGTCAGCCTGCTGACCGCACGACCCGAGACCGTGGCCCGGAGCTACTTCGCCAAAATCGATCAGGTGATCAAGTTGTTGGCGACTCACGCCGCAGCGGTCATTCGAACCGAAGAAAGCGAAGCCGATTTTCATCGCAGGCAAATGCAGCTGTTAGGCGAAATCAGCGTTTTGGAAGGATTGCGCCGGCACCTTTATTACGATGCCCCACGATTACGCCGCGCCGATGAGTTGGTGCAACTGCTGGGAAACCAACTGGTTTTACTGACGTCCCGGCTGATGGCGCTGCGCCACCAGCGTGAGCTGCTGACCGAGCGCTGGGAGGGGGATTTGCCCCTGGAAATACAGCATTTACGCGCCGAGGAACTGGCGTTTCTCGATGAGCTGGCCCAAAAGGGCCGCTCGCTGTCGGCCGATGCACGTCATCATTTTTCGGCATTGCAGCAGCGTTTCGACGATCAGGCCTACAAGGCAGAACAACTGACCGAAACAATGCCGGCCACATTGCGTTCGCTGGCGTGGGCCCTGCGCTGGGAGCAAGCGCGGTTGCTACAGCAACTGGAACAGATTCTGGAGCTCAGTGACGCCATTCAGGAGGAACGCCAGGCCAGTTGCGTCTACCGGGGACAGGCGAATCCGCTGCATCTGGATTTCACCCTGGCGGGGATGAACGCCATTCGAGCCTTTATTGCATTGCTGGTGGCCGGACTGATCTGGATCGAGACCGGCTGGGACGGCGCGCGGGGCGGCATGGTGCTGGTCGGGATTCTTTGTTCGCTGATGGCAACCTTCCCCAGACCGCTGCTGGCGGCGCAGAGCTATGCAAGGGGGCTGTTCCTGGCGCTGATTGTGTCGGCGCTTTATCAATTCATGCTGGTGCCCATGATCAGTGATTTCGAGCTAATGGCCTTGTTGTTGGCGCCGTTGCTGTATGCGGTCGCGGTAGGTCTCTCCACGCCGGCAACCACCGGGACGGGCATCGGTCTTGGGTTATCGACCTTTCTCTTGCTGGGGCCGCAAAATGTGGGGATCGGCCAGAACAGTGCGATTCAGTGGTTCGAGTTTGCCGGAGCCTATGTCAGCGCAACGGTCCTGGCATTGAGCGTCTTCGCCTTGATCTTCCCGTTCCGGCCTGTTCTGCGGATTCGCCGGCTGTTCAAGGAAAACGCGGAGCAGGTCTACGCCTTGATGAAAACGACGGCCACCGATGAACAGCAATTTGCCTTCGAAAGCCGCATGGTCGATCGACTGACCATGATGCTGGGGGTGTTGCCGGCGACCAGCGACAAGCAGTCCGGCGAGTTATTTCAGGTCAGCCTCGGGTGCATGGCTCTGGGCGTTGCGTTGAACCAGCTCAGGCAACAGGGGCAGGGCAATACCTTGTTGAGTTCGCAGCAACAGCAACGGTTGTTGGCTGCAGTCCGCGATTGCGCAAGATGGGTGGCCGGGCGGTCCGGGACAGACTCCGATCGGCTGCTGGGGGAACTGCGCCTCCTGGGCAACGAATTAGACGATCTACACCTCATGGTTCACGAGCACCTGTGGTCGGTGTTCCGAATGCGCGTGGCGCTGCTGATCGTGGAGTCGTTCGTGCGGCGATATCGCGAATACTTTCAACCGGTAGTTGCAACAGGAGTGCCGGCCCTTGCCCATTGATTTTGAACTGGGTGGCGTGTACTTGCCGCCCATCGCCCAAGCGCTGCTATTGGCGCTGCCGATTTTTCTGGCGCTGGACTGGGGGTTGCGCCGCCTCGGTGTGCTGCGTTTCGTCTGGCATGAAGCTTTGTTCGAGGGCGCGTTGTATGCCTGCGTGTGCGCGACGCTGATTCTGGTAATGGGAGCCTGATGCCTTGAAGAAATTTCTTCCCCGACTCGCCACATTGGTCGTTGTATTGCTGGCTTTCATTCTGGGCTGGTTTGCCTGGGAGCATTACACCCGGGCCCCGTGGACCCGGGATGCACGGGTTCGCGCTGACGTGGTGACGTTGTCTGCCGATGTCTCGGGGCGCATCGTCAAACTGGGTGTACAAGACAACCAGCACGTTGAAAAAGGCCAGCTGCTGCTGGAAATCGATCCGGCTCGCTACACCCTGGCCGTGGAACGTTCCAAACGCTCGGTGGAAGTGGCGAAAGCTTCACTGGGGCAGTCACAGGCGGCGATCGTTGCCAGCGAAGCACTGCTCAAACAGCGGCAGAGCGAGGAGCAACGCCGGCGTACGTTGAAGGAACGCTCGGCCGTCTCTGGTGAAGAGTGGGAAAAAGCCAGCACGGAGGTGGCTGTGGCTCAGGCCGATCTGCTGCGTAACCAGGCTATCCTGGTGTTGGCCCAGGCCAACGTGCAATTGGCCATCGCGGCATTGACCCAGTCCGAACTGGACTTGCAACGCACTCGCGTCGAATCGCCTGTCACCGGTTTTGTCACCAACCTCCTGACCCGTCAAGGCGACTACGCCACCGCTGGCGGCCCGTTATTGGCACTGGTGGACAGCGATTCGTTTTATGTCAGCGGTTACTTCGAAGAGACCAAGTTGCCGCGAATCGCAGAGGGTGACAGGGTCGACGTCGAATTGATGAGCGGCGAAACCTTTGGCGGCACCGTGCAAAGCATCGCTTTCGCCATCGCCGACCGGGAAAACCTGCCCGGTGGACGCTTGTTGGCCAACATCAACCCCAGCTACACCTGGGTCAAACTGGCGCAACGGGTGCCGGTACGGATAAAGATTGACGATGACTATGCGGGCAAAAACCTCCTGCGCGCCGGTACAACAGCGACCGTAACCGTCCGCGAAAACCGCAACCCCCAAGATCACCACTGATCCCCTGTGGGATCAAGAATCAGCAAACCAAAAAAAGCCCCGCGACCGAATGAGACGCGGGGCTAAAAAATCGGTTGGCTGCGGCCAACCAAAGGAGCTCTTTAATAACTTACTTGCTGGCGACGGTCTCCGGTTGCCAGCCACCGCCAAGGGCTTTGTAAATCGCGACAATCCCGCGATACAGTTCGGTTTCGGCCGATGCCTGAGTGTCTTCCGCCGCCAGTCGCTCGCGTTGCGCGTCCAGCAGGACGAGGAAGTCCGCCGTGCCTTCGCGGTAGCGAATTTCGGCCAGGTTGGCGGCGGCGCGGCTCGACTCACTCTGACGAATCAGAGAGATCAAACGTTGCTGACGCTTGCCGTAATCGCTGAACGCGTTTTCCGACTCTTCCAGTGCCAACAGCACTTGCTGCTCATAACTGGCCAGCGCGCCTTCGGCATCTGCATCCGCACCGCGAATACGGGCCTTCACACTGCCCAGGTCAAACGCAGCCCAGGTAATGCTTGGGCCCAGTGCCCAGGCGTTGGCTGCCGAGGAGCCGATTTGCGAGCCGCGTCCTGCCGTAAAGCCAAGGAAGCCGCTGAGGCTGACCTGTGGGAACAAATCAGCCGTGGCCACGCCGATACGGGCCGTGGCAGACGCCAGTTTGCGCTCGGCGCTGAGGATGTCCGGACGACGTTGCAGCAGTTGCCCCGGATCGCCAATCGGCAGCGCTTTGGCGATGGCCGGCAGGTTCTTGGGACTCAGGTCGACCGTCAGCTTGTCCGGCCGCTCACCCAGCAGGGTGGCGATACGGTTTTTTTGCCGAACCTGTTCGGCCTGCAATTGCGGAACGCTGGCTTCGACGGACGCCAGGCGTGCATCGGCGCGCTCCACGTCCAACTGATCACCGACGCCGGCATCACGCAGGCTGATGGTGATCTTGCGTGACTCCTGTTGGTTCTCCAGGTTCGCCAAAGCGATCTTTTCGCGCAATTGTGCACCACGCAATTGACCGTAGGAATCCACCAGTTCGGCAATCATGGTGACTTGCAGTTGGTACAGATCGGCCTCGATGGCTTGCTGTTCGGCGTTGGCCGATTCCAGGTTGCGCTGGATACGGCCAAACAGGTCGATCTCCCACGCCATGTCCAGGCCCAGGTCATAGCGTTCGCTGTTGACCCGTTTGGTGGTCTGGCCAGGGATCTGCCCTTTGCCCAGATCGCTGCTGGCCCGGCTGGTAATGGTCGGCATGGCGTCATTGCTGATGTCATCGCGAATTGCCCGGGCCGCTTTCCAGCGGGCGAAGGCCACGCGCAAATCACGGTTGCCTTGCAGGGATTGCGTCACCAACTGATTAAGGGTCGGGTCCTCGAACTGCTGCCACCAGATGCCTTCGAAGTGCGAGCGGTCGAAGTTTTTCTGGCCGGCAGCACCGTCGGTAGCCATGGTGATATGGGCCGGTTCAGTCGCAGGGGTCTTGTAGTCCGGGCCAACGGCACAGGCACTCAGGGCCAGGACCAGCAGGCTCGGAAGAAAGGCTTTCAAACTCATTGTTGCGACTCCAGTTGCGTTTGAAGATTCAGCGCCTTGGCCGCCTTGCGCTTTTCACCGCGCTCCACAAAGTTGCGAATCAATACGTAGAACACCGGCGTCAGCAACAGACCGAAGAAGGTCACCCCGAGCATCCCGGAGAACACCGCCACACCCATGGCGTGACGCATTTCGGCACCGGCACCGCTGGAGAAGACCAGAGGCACAACACCCATGATGAACGCGAAGGAGGTCATCAGGATCGGCCGCAGACGCAGGCGGCAGGCTTCCAGTACCGCGGCGAGCGGGCTGAGGCCTTCGTCCTGCTGTTTGTCCTTGGCGAACTCGACGATCAGGATCGCGTTCTTACACGCAAGCCCAACCAGTACGATCAGACCGATCTGGGTGAAGATGTTGTTGTCGCCGCCCGAAGCAATCACACCGGTAATAGCCGACAGCAAGGTCATCGGTACGATCAGGATCACCGCCAGTGGCAGGCTCCAGCTTTCGTATTGAGCCGCGAGTACCAGGAACGCCAGCAGTACGCAGAGCGGGAACACGAACAGTGCGGTGTTACCGGACAGAATCTGCTGGTAGGTCAGGTCGGTCCACTCGTAGGTCATGCCGTTCGGAAGTTCTTCCTTGAGCAGTTTCTCGATGGCTTTTTCGGCCTGGCCAGAGCTGTAGCCCGGGGCGGCGGCGCCGTTGATTTCAGCGGTGATGAAGCCGTTGTAGTGCATCACGCGGTCCGGCCCCGAGGTGTCGCTGACCTTGATGAAGGTCGCCAGCGGGATCATTTCGCCTTTGTTGTTGCGCACTTTCAGTTGACCGATCTGGTCCGGTTCAAGACGGAACTGTTGTTCGGCCTGAACGTTGACCTGGTAGGTACGACCGAAGCGGTTGAAGTCGTTGGCATACAGCGAACCCAGATAGATCTGCAGGGTGTCGAAGATGTCACTGACGGCCACGCCGTGAGTCTTGGCTTTTTCCCGGTCGATGGCGGCATCGACCTGCGGCACGTTCACGGTGTAGCTGGTGAACAGGGCGGCCAACTCCGGCACGCTGTGGCTTTTGTTGATGATGTTCATGGTTTCTTTGTACAGCTCGTCGTAGCCGAGGTTGCCCTTGTCTTCGATCTGCAGGCGGAAACCACCGATGGTGCCCAGCCCCTGTACTGGCGGCGGCGGGAAGATCGCCATGTAGGCTTCTTGAATCCCGGCGAACTGGCCGTTCAAGGCACCGGCAATGGCACCGGCGGACATGCTCGGGTCTTTACGCTCGTCGAACGGCTTCAAGGTCACGAACACGATGCCGGCGTTAGGACTGTTGGTGAAGCCGTTGATCGACAGGCCGGGGAAGGCCACTGCGCTTTCCACACCAGGCTGTTTCAGGGCCAGGTCGGACATGCGTTTGATCACGTCTTCGGTGCGGTCCAGGCTCGAAGCGTCCGGCAGTTGCGCGAAGGCCACCAGGTATTGTTTGTCCTGGCCGGGTACGAAACCGGTCGGGGTGTGGGCGAAACCGAAGAAGGTCAGCACCATCAGGCCTGCGTACAACAGCAGGGCAATACCGCTGCTGCGGATAACCCGGGCTACGGTGCCGACATAGCCATGGCTGGCGCGTTCGAAGAACCGGTTGAACGGACGGAACAGCCAGCCGCCCAACAGTTTATCAAGCACTTTGGTAAAGCGATCTTTCGGCGCATCGTGGCTCTTGAGCAGCACGGCGGCCAGGGCAGGGGACAGCGTCAGCGAGTTGAACGCCGAGATTACGGTCGAGATGGCAATGGTCAGGGCAAACTGTTTGTAGAACTGGCCGGTGAGTCCGGAAATGAACGCTGCCGGGATAAATACCGCACACAGCACCAGCGCCGTCGCGATGATCGGCCCGGTCACCTCTCGCATGGCTTTCTTGGTGGCTTCTACGGGCGTTTCTCCCAGCTCGATGTGCCTCTCCACGTTCTCCACCACCACAATGGCGTCGTCCACCACGATACCGATCGCCAGTACCAACCCGAACAGCGACAGGGCGTTCAACGAGAAGCCGAACAAGTGCATCACCGCGAACGTGCCGATCAGCGACACCGGTACGGCTACCAATGGAATGATCGAGGCGCGCCAGGTTTGCAGGAACAGAATCACCACCAACACAACGAGAATCAGTGCTTCGAAGAGGGTGTGAACAACGGCTTCGATGGAGCCGCGAACGAAGATCGTCGGGTCATAGACGATGCTGAAGTCCATCCCTTCCGGGAAGTTCTTCTTCAGCTCGGCCATCTTGTCGCGCACTTCGTTGGAGATTTCGATCGCATTGGAACCAGGGCGCTGGAAGATCGGGATCGCCACCGCCGGTTGGTTGTTCAGCAACGAGCGCAGGGCGTATTGGCTGGAGCCCAGTTCAACGCGGGCAATGTCTTTCAGGCGAGTGATTTCACCGTTATCGCCGGAGCGAATGATGATGTTCTCGAACTCTTCTTCAGAAACCAGACGACCTTGCGTGTTGACCGACAGCTGGAAAGCGGTGGCATTTGGCGCAGGAGGAGCGCCCAGTGCACCGGCGGCCACTTGACGGTTCTGCTCACGAATCGCGGTCACCACATCGGTGGCGGTCAGGTTACGCGAAGCGGTCTTGTTCGGATCGAGCCAGACGCGCAGCGAGTAATCGCCCATGCCGAACAATTGCACATCACCGACACCGCCCAGACGCGCCAGCTCATCCTTGATGTTGAGCAAGGCGTAGTTGGACAGGTAGAGCATGTCGTAGCGTTTGTCCGGCGACGTCAAGTGCACAACCATGGTCAGGTCGGGCGAAGCCTTGTCGACGGTGATACCGATGCGCGTCACTTCTTCTGGAAGTTTCGGCTCGGTCCGGGTGACCCGGTTCTGTACCTGCACCTGAGCGTTGTCCAGGTCAGTGCCCAGCGCGAAGGTGATGGTCAGGGTGATTTTGCCGTCAGCGGTGGACTGCGAGGACATGTACAACATGTTCTCGACGCCGGTGATGGCTTGCTCCAAAGGAGCGGCCACGGTTTCACCGATGACTTTAGGGTTGGCTCCCGGGAAGTTGGCGCGGACCACAACGGTCGGCGGCACCACTTCCGGGTATTCACTGATCGGCAACTGGAACAGCGAGATGGCGCCGGCGATCAGGATCAGCAGCGACAGCACCGCTGCGAAGATCGGCCGTGAAATGAAGAATTGGGAAAAATTCATCGGAGTCGTTGTCCCTTAACCGCGTGGAGTCGCAGCAGCCAGTTTCACAACCTCACCCGGCGCGACCTTGGCAGGTGCGACTTGGGGCAGGTTGCTGGCTTCCAGCGCTTGTCGTTGTTGAGCCAAGGCCGCGAGGGTTTGTTCGCTGGCCATCGGGATCACTTCAGGAGTGACCGGCGAGCCAGGGCGAACCCGTTGCAGCCCCTTGACGATGACGGTGTCATCCTTGTTCAGGCCGTTGCGCACGATGCGCAAACCTTCGATCTTGGGACCCAGTTCAACGGCGCGGTACGCCGTTTTGTTGTCGGCATCCATTACCAACACGAATTTTTTACCCAGATCGGTACCGACCGCTTCGTCGTTGATCAGCACGGCGGAGTAGGTGCCGCTGCCGACCAGTTTCAGGCGCGCATAAAGGCCTGGGGTGTAGCTGCCGTCTGCGTTGTCGAAGACTGCGCGACCGCGGATGGTGCCGGTTTTCGGGTTGACCTGGTTGTCGACGAAGTTCATCACGCCCTGGTGCGGGTTGCCGTCTTCGTTGGACAGGCCCATGTAAACCGGGGTGGTGGCGCCGCGTTTACCCTGGCGAGCGAGTTGGGTGTACTTGAGGAATACACGTTCGTCAGCGTCGAAGTAGGCGTAGACCTTATCGGTGGAAACAACGCTGGTCAGCGGCGTGGTGTCCGCAGTCACCAAGTTACCGGCGGTGATCTCCGCACGGCTGACACGACCACTGATGGGCGCGGTGACGCGGGTAAAGCTCAGGTTCAGTTTGGCCAGATCCAGTTGCGCCTGCAGGGCACCGACAGCGGCGCGCGCTTCTTGAGCGGCACTGGTACGCGAATCGGCCAGTTCGGCGGAGATCGCGTTGCTGGTGCGCAGACGCTCGCCGCGCTGGGCTTCGTTTTCACTGCGGGTGGCGTTGGCGCGGGACTGGGCAACCAGGGCTTCGAGACGGCGAACCTCGGCCTGGAATGGACGCGGGTCGATCTGGAACAGCAAGTCGCCTTTCTTGACCAGTGCGCCTTCAGTGAAGGCCACGTCATCAATCTGTCCGGAGACCCGTGGACGAATTTCTACGGTTTCCGGCGCTTCAAGGCGCCCGGTGAATTCGTCCCACTCGTTGATCGGTTGTTCCAGCACCTTGGCGACGCTGACCTTCGCCGCAGGCATGGTCGCGGCAGACTCAGGCGCCTTGCCGCAGGCGCTCATCACCAGTACGGCCAACATGGCCAACGGGAAGCGCAAATGTTTGAGTGACTGTTCCATGGATGCATCCGCCAATGTATTGAGAATGGACGGATGATGAGCGGCGAGGGTGTATCTCACGAATCGAATGAAGCGAAGGTAACTATCATTCGGAATGATATGAGGCTCGGGCGAGCTCTCTAGCATGCACCTTTGGTTAATCCGTGATCAATTGAATTGATGACAATTCAGTGTTGCAGAGAATGCAAAGGACCGACTTGGAACCGAGTCGTGGCCATCGCGGGCAAGCCATGCTCCCACAGGGAAATGCATTCCAATGTGTGGGCTTGCTCGCGAAGAGGGCAGAAGCCTCAACCCAGACTCAAGATCAGGCCAAGCTATCCGGATCCCCAAAGAACATCTGAATCCGCGACCGTAACCAACGTTCACCGGGATCATTATCCTGCGACCCACGCCAGGCCATGTGCAATTCAAAACTGCGCACCGGCAGCGGTGGGTCTTCAGCCCGGACACCGCCTGCCGCTGTCAACGCTTCGGCGGTGTAGTCGGGCACGGTCGCCACAATGTCGGTGCCACTGATGAGTGTGCTCAGCCCGTTGAACTGCGGCACCGCCAGCACGACATGCCGTTTGCGCCCAAGCTTTTCCAGTTCGTCATCTATAAAGCCGCTCAGGTCACCGGCGAACGACACCAATGCATGCGGTCTGGCGCAGAAGTCATCCAGGCTCAACGGGCCTGGCACGGTGTCGGCGCGCAATAGCTTCGGCATGCTGCGGCGTAGCACTTTGCGCTTGGCGTTGGCCGGCAGGTCGGCGGTATAGCTGACGCCGATGGAAATCTCGCCAGAGGCCAGCAGGCTCGGCATCAGGATGTAGTTGGCCCGCCGCACCACCAGCACGATCCCGGGGGATTCGGCACGCAAACGCTTGAGCAGCATCGGCAGCAGAGCGAACTCGACATCATCTGACAGCCCAATGCGGAACACCGCGGTGCTGGTGGCCGGATCAAACTCCGCAGCACGGCTGACGGCCGTGGAAATCGAGTCCAGAGCGGGCGAGAGCAAGGCGAAGATTTCTATCGCCCGGGCAGACGGTTCCATGCTGCGACCTGTGCGCACGAACAACGGATCATCGAACAGCCCGCGCAGGCGTGAAAGCGCCGCACTGATGGCCGGCTGGCCGAGAAACAGCTTTTCTGCAGCGCGGGTCACGCTGCGTTCGTGCATCAGTGTTTCGAAAACGATTAACAGGTTCAGGTCGACACGACGCAGGTCATTACGATTCATCTGGAGTCCTGGCAGAGTCATCAAGCTTGACGAGAGCGGCCATATGAGAACAATGGCCGGCATGAATCTTACGGGGAAAGGCTGCTACTCTGCACCGTGTAATTCAGTTTTTCCTGAAGGGCCGCTTCGATTTTCACGACATTTGATGATGTCGCCGGTGCTGCGGAATCAATGACAGGCATGTCGACTATTAATAGCCACTGATAGTCTTGGGTAGAAAGCCCAGATAGAGTTCATGGCATTAGAGGTTACTTTGACGAGGTTTGCGATGTCCCGCACGATCCGTTTTCACAAGTTTGGTCCAGCCGAGGTGCTCAAATGCGAAGAGCATGCGGCGGCACTTCCTGCTCCGGGCGAAGTGCAGGTGCGTGTCGAGGCGATCGGCATCAGCTGGTATGACACGCTTTGGCGCCAGAACCTGGCGTCGTCTCACGCTCGTCTGCCTTCCGGCCTCGGCCAGGAAATGTCAGGTGTCGTGACGGCGCTCGGCGAGGGTGTCGATGACCTGGCAGTCGGTGACAAAGTCGCCAGCTTCCCGTCTCAAAGCCCGAACGACTACCCCGTGTACGGCGAGCAGATTGTTCTGCCGCGCTCGGCCCTGACCCGGTATCCGGATGTGCTGAATCCGATCGAAGCGGCCGTGCATTACACGCCGTTGCTGATCGCTTACTTTGCTTATGTCGATCTGGCACGGATCAAACCCGGGCAGTTCGTGCTGGTGACTGACGCCAGCCATTGTGCCGGACCATCGTTCGTACAGCTGGGCAAAGCCTTGGGTGTACGTGTGATTGCCGCCACCAAAACGGCGGAGGAGCGCGAAAACCTGTTGGCTCTGGGTGCCGAGAAAGTCATCGTCACCGAAGAAGAAGATCTGCTGATGCGGATCAACAAAATCACCGATAACCGCGGTGTGGATGTGGTGTTCGACGGATTGGGCGGGCCGCAGATGTCGTTGCTGGGCGATGTACTCGCGCCGCGTGGCAGCCTGGTGTTGTATGGCCTTCAAGGCGGCAACCAGACGCCGTTCCCGGCCTGCGCAGCGTTCCAGAAGAACATACAGTTCTTTGTGCACTGTATCGGCAACTTCACCGGCAAGCCGGAACTGGGCATCATCCAGGACGAGGTCGCACTGCAACGTGCGTTGCGTGACATCAATCAGATGACGGCTGACCGTGTGCTGCTGCCGCTCAAGACTCGGGTCTTTCCGTTTTCCGAGTTTGTCGAGGCACACCGCTATATGGACGAATGCCCATGCCGTGAGCGGGTTGCCCTTCAGGTCGAACCTGCGTAACACGCCCCAATAAAAGTCCGTGCTTGCACGGACTTTTTCGTTCTCCCTCCGAAAACATGAGGCTCCCGTCAACTCATGACGGGTCAGTTCAGCAACTGAACTGGTTTTTGCCCTCAATCTGTATCTTCTAATCATCATATAAGCCCCGATAATTGAATGATTACTTTCATCTCAAGGAATGAGCTATGGCCAGGTATCGGGCAGATACTTTTCAATGCGCTCCGGCAATACAAACTCAACTATTAATGAGTTATCGGTCGGTTGCCGAAAAAACACAGGTGACTTCTTTCTTTATTTGTCGTGCTACTTGTCTGTGGGACGTTGTCGGATATTTCCTAGGATGTCTCCGGTTGTTGCCCGATGCCCGGCCTGTGGGGCTTGGAGGTGCGTGGTTATCAGGACGGTTAACGGTCGGCTGCAATCATTTCAAATAATGACTAAAAACTAAGTGTTAGCATTTGATATCAGGCGCAACACTCTAATCATGACAGGCAATCCATTGCGCAATGCAGGGCATTGTTTGCGTGACATCGAACCTATGAGTAACAGGTAAACAATAATGACCAATACCCATGATCAGGCAATGAACTATGTTTATCAGCAAGTACTGCAGCGATTACTGAGTTTCTTTTCCCGGGCCGAGCGCACTGCATTGCAGCTGATGATACAGCGCGTGGTGGTCGCCGCCGGTGGCATGGAACGTATTGGCGAGTTCAAGGTGCTGACGATCCAGTCTGGGAGCCGTGACAGTTGTTACACCCTGGCGTTGCTGCGTGCCGCGCAATTGAGCATCGCCGGGCGCGCACCGGCGACCTTCCAGCTGCGTGTGGCGACCTTGCGCTCGAACAGCATCGCTTCGACGGCGCTTGAAAACATCTATCGCAGCTGCAGCGCCTTGTTTCTCTACGATGATCCACGGGTTGAAGTGTTGATGGTCGATAACCGCGAGGTCCTGCCGTTTAATCACGCCGTGGCGATCTCCGAAGGCGGTCGCGAATCAAATCGCCTCAATATGTTGATGGTCGGTCACCGTCGAACCTGGCACGACCCCCTTGACCTGTGGGATGACGGGTACCTGGCAACCGGTGAGTTCTATGGGCAAATTGCCCGTTGGGACCGCGGTGTCGATGCCTTGGTCAGTAGCGATTCACCTCGCCAGCAAAAGCAGTTCATGGATGGATTGAACCGTGCTGCGGCGAAGGCGGGGTTTGCGATGTCGGCTCAGCCAGAGATCAGCTATGAGCAACTCTTCGCACGGCTCGATGCGCTGGGCAGCGACTGCTATCGCGAGTTTTACCTCGGCCACGATCAACCGGCATGGCGTCCAGCAGAGCATTTTGAGGCGTGTCGCCGCGCAACGTTCATCGACATCCACGACATGCTGGTCAGCAATCTGGACGAGCGCTGGCCGCTGCTCACAGAGTTCCTCAAGTTTCAACCTGACGAGCTGACGGCTCAGTCGGGGGATAACGAATACGTGAGCTTTTCGATTTCTGCGCATCTGCGTGGGCTACAAGCCTGTTTCGTGCAGGGTCGGACCTATGAAGCCGGCATTGTTGACTATGTTCGGCGGCAATTGGTCATGATGCGTCGCAAGCAACTTCCGGAGCATGCATACGAGCAGGTATTGCAGGCATATGGCAATCCAGATCAGCGTGAACTGGCGGCGGCCGAGGCCCAAAGATGCCTCGGTCTGAACGAAGCTCAATTGGTTTGTTTACTGTTCGCACCCTTTGTCGAGAAAGGCGCGTCGCTTGAGCATTTTCTGCGTCAATGCCATCCCGGCATGCTCGTGGCGCTCCCCGAACTGCATCGCGCGATGCAGGGCAAGCCTGCGCCCGAGCAGGTGTTGCAATGGATGGTCGATGTCAGCGGGCTGCCCGTCAGCCTGATCGGTACGCTGTATCGCATGGGGCCGGTGGCCAGCGGCGGGACTGCGGACAAGGGGCTGCAAGCCGATATGAGGGTGATTGACGCCGTGACGGGCGAACGGTCAACGGGGCGTTGAAAGTGCCTCGCTTGATAACGCCCGTCCGGTTCCATCGAGCTGCGCCCATCGTGTGCGGTCATCGCTCATGAAAGGCCCCCGAGAAACCGACTTCGCTTATCAGGCGGTGTATCGCTACCTGACTCATCTGATCAGCGAACCGGTCAGCGACACACGTGTGCGGCTTCCATCATTACGACAGCTGGCGGAGCGTCTGAGCGTGTCGATATCGACCATTCAGTACGCCTATTCGCTGCTGGAAAAGGAAGGGCGCGTCTATTCGGTGGCCAAATCCGGTTATTACGCACTTCCGGTGTCGTTCATCCGGCCACCGTGCAGCGGCAATGACCTGCTCGAGACGGTTTATGTGAATGCCAGGCGACCGGGAATGCTGGTATTGAGCGCTGATGAACCCGCATTGCTGCAGCCACTGGACAGCCCGCTATTGCTGCTGGAGAGAGAGCTGTTGCGCCAATATCCGCGCCAGCCGCAACCGACGTCTCAACCCTGTGGCGAGCGTGAGCTGCGTGCAGCGCTGGCGGCACGATATACCTCCTCTCCGACACGTTGCTGGCACGCCGACGATGTCTACATCGGTGCTGATCTGCGGGGTGTACTGGAAATATTGATCGCCGTGCTTTGCCTCAAGGACGCCACGGTTGTGGTGGAGTCTCCGTGCGACTGGTCGATTTTGCGGTTGTTGCAGGACTTCGACGTCAAGGTCATTGAGGTGTCGTTACAAGCGGATGGCTGCCTGGACCTTGATCATTTGCAAATGCTGCTGGAGACCGAACCCGTTCGACTGATGATGTTGTCATCCGGCCTGAACATGCCGCGCGGCAGCGTGGTCGATGAAAGCAACAGGCTATCAACCGTGCAGTTGCTGGCGCGGCACGGCAGTTGGGTGCTGGAGAACGACTGTTACGGCGATCTTGAGTTTGAACCCGCTGGCCCACGGTTCCGCGATTTGCTGGACCCTGACCGATTGATCGTGTTCTCCACATTCGAGAAGGTTATCGGAGCTGAAGCGCCTTACGGCTATGTGCTTTCGCGGCAACTGCGAGGTGAGCTGCAGCGACACTTTCTGCTGCGCTCGTTCCGGTTGTCGCCGATCCGTCAGAAAGCCATTGCGCGCCTGTACAACAATGGTCGCATCGATCAGCACTTGGTGGTGCTGCGCCGACTACTCAAGGAGCGCAAAGTACAGATGACCCAATTGCTGGAGGAACGACTGGCAGATGCGTTGCACTTCGTCGACCCCCAGGGCGGCGCGACGATCTGGGTGCGCTCGTTACGTCAGGTTGATGTGCGTGGCGTGTTCCACCGCCTGCTCAAACAGCAGGTAGTGGTAGCCCCAGGGGAATTATTCAGCTTGCGCGGGCTGCATGCGCAAAATTTGCGGCTGAGCCATACCTTTGGGGGTGAGCATGACCTTGGCTTAGCGTTGGGTTTGCTGGGGGATGCCTTGCGTCTGGAAGCGATCGATTGAGCGACGCGGGATAACATCCACGAGCCTCATGGATCTATAACATCGCGTTGCGGTCGAACTGCCAGTAAACTGCCTTCCATTCCTGAACCACTCAATTTCAGAGGTTTTGCATGACACTCAGTCCTTTTGCGGGCAAACCGGCACCGGCAGAATTGTTGGTCGATATCCCGCGACTGGTAACGGCCTATTACACAGGCCAGCCTGACGCAGCCATCTCAACCCAGCGCGTGGCCTTCGGCACCTCCGGACACCGGGGCAGCTCGTTCGACCTGAGTTTCAACGAGTGGCACGTCTTGGCGATCAGCCAAGCGATCTGCCTGTACCGCCAAGCCCAAGGCATTGACGGACCGCTGTTCGTCGGGATCGACACTCACGCATTGTCTACGCCAGCGGGGGCCAGCGCCCTGGAAGTGCTCGCTGCCAACGGTGTCACGGTGATGATTGCCGAAGGGGACGAATACACACCGACCCCGGCCATTTCCCACGCGATCCTTTGCTACAACCGTGGCCGTACTTCGGGTCTGGCGGACGGTATCGTCATCACGCCGTCGCACAACCCGCCGCAAAGCGGTGGCTACAAATACAACCCTACCAACGGTGGTCCGGCCGATACCCACATTACCAAGTGGATCGAAGCCAAGGCCAACGAACTGCTGGCGGCCAAACTCGCTGGCGTCAAACGCATCAGCTACGAGCAGGCGCTGAAAGCCGGCACAACCCATCGCCACGATTACCTCAACACTTATGTAGCCGATCTGATCAACGTGATCGACTTCGACGCCATCCGTGACGCCAAGCTGCGTCTGGGCGTTGATCCATTGGGCGGAGCAGGGGTGCGTTACTGGTCGGCGATTGCCGAGCATTACCGTCTGGACCTCGACGTGGTCAATACACAGGTCGATCCGACGTTCCGCTTCATGACCGTCGACTGGGATGGTCAGATCCGCATGGACCCATCGTCCACCCACGCGATGCAAGGCTTGATCGGTCTGAAAGATCGCTATGACGTCGCGTTTGGCTGCGACCCGGATCACGACCGTCACGGCATTGTTACGCCGTCCGGTGGTTTGTTGGCACCGAACAACTACCTCGCGGTATCGATTGACTACCTGTTCCAGAATCGTCCTCATTGGCGCGCCGACGCTGCCGTGGGCAAAACCGTGGTCAGCAGCGGCTTGATTGATCGCGTGGCCAAGCGTCTGGGCCGTCGTCTGTATGAAGTGCCGGTGGGCTTCAAATGGTTTGCCGACGGCTTGTTCGACGGTTCCCTGGGCTTTGGCGGTGAAGAAAGTGCTGGCGCCTCGTTCCTGCGCAAGGACGGCGGCGTCTGGAGTACCGACAAGGACGGCCTGATCCCGGCATTGCTGGCCGCAGAAATGACCGCTCGCACCGGTCGCGACCCAAGCCAGGCCTATCGCGCGTTGACCGACGAGCTCGGCGAACCGTTCTCGGTGCGCGTGGATGCCAAGGCCAACCCTGAACAGAAAGCCTTGCTGAGCAAGCTGTCGCCAGATCAGGTCACCTCGACTCAACTGGCGGGCGAAGCGATCCAGAGCATCCTCAGCCATGCACCTGGCAATGACCAGGCGATTGGCGGCCTGAAGGTCATGACCGAAAATGGCTGGTTCGCGGCTCGTCCGTCGGGCACTGAAGACATCTACAAGATCTACGCTGAAAGCTTTGTGAGCGATGACCACCTCAAGCAGTTGGTGGCAGAGGCTCAAACGCTGGTGGATGGCGCCATCGCAGCCAAGTAATCACAGGCAGAAAAAAGGGGCGACCATCACGGTCGCCCCTTTTTTTACCCGGCGTTTACTGAATCACGCGAGATCTACCAGGACAATTTCGCTGTCCTCAATCGCCGTCACTCGCAACACCTGCTCATCGGCCACCGCAACCCCGTCTCGAGCTTGCGCACGTAAGCCATTGACTTCAATCACACCCGTGGCCGGAACCAGGTAAGCGCGCCGCCCATTGTCCAGATGATACTCGGCCGATTCCCCAGCCTTCAGGTTCGCTGCCACCAGCCGCGCATCAGCACGGATGCGCAGGCTCTGATCATCGCCGGACTTGCCGCTGGCCAGCGTCACGAAGCCTTCACGATCACCTTTGGGGAATGGCTTGGCTCCCCAGGACGGAGCAAGCCCGGATTCGTTGGGGATGATCCAGATCTGGAAGATCTTGGTGGGTGTCGCTTCCAGGTTGTACTCGCTGTGAGCGATGCCGGTGCCGGCACTCATGACCTGAACGTCGCCGGCTTCGGTGCGGCCCTTGTTGCCCAGGTTGTCTTCGTGAGTAATCGCACCTTCACGGACGTAGGTAATGATTTCCATGTCACGGTGCGGGTGTTTTGGAAACCCGGTGCCGGAAGCAATCACGTCATCGTTCCAGACCCGCAAATTGCCCCAGTTCATGCGCTTGGGGTCATGGTACTCGGCGAACGAAAAGTGGTGATGAGCATCCAACCAGCCATGATGGGCACCGCCCAGGGAGTTGAAGGGTCTGAGTTCGAGCATGATCGTCTCCTGAAAGGGGGGTTGATGGCGAGCATCATCTATCAGGCACTCATCGATAAAAAGCGTAAAAAATGCTGCATCACCATCGAATTGGCTGATATGAAAGAACCTCGAAAGTTTCTCATCCAGCCTTCACTTCATCGCCTAAGCCAATGACCTGTAAGCATTTCACTAGAACTCGGCGGAAAATGCAGACACCATAGCCTGCAACAGCCTCACACCCTGGAGTCAGCCCGCGTGCCGCCACACACCCCCGATCTTCCGCCCGAACTTCGTCCCTTGGCCGAGATGCCGTTGCTCAAGCGCCTGGCCGCCCGGTTCTTCGGTCATGGCTTGACCCGACTGCGTGCGCAACACCGCGCTTCCTGGCTACACGGGCAAGCCGACGGTTTTCGCAGCGGTCACAGCGCGGGGTTTGATTACGGCTTCCAGGAAGGCAAGGACGAAGGGCTGGAGCAAGGCCGGCAAGTGCTGCTGATCCGCGATTCGCGCTCAACCGAGCATCGGCCGCCCAATGTCGATGACAATCTGTTTGACGACTGGCGCCTGCCATTAAGTGCGGAGTTGAAGAAGCGCATGAAGGCCGATGTGGTCCGGCTGCTGCCAGCCCATGCCCAGCCGAGCGTTGCGCAGTGGAAGATGATCTTCAGCGACACGCCGTCGACGTCCGTGATTGCCGGGGCGGGCGCCGGCAAGTCGACCACGCTGGTGCTGCGTATCCTGTTGCTGACCCACTATCTGGGCTTCGAACTGGATTCGATGACCGTCGTGACCTTTACCCGCGAATCGCGCAAAGACTTCATTAATAAGCTGATCGAGCTGTTTGCGCTGTGGGGCCGGCCACTGAGTCTCAAAGAGGCGCGTGATCTCGTGCGCACCTTCCATTCGCGCATTCTTCCGATGGTTCGCAGCCTGCCGGGGTTCGAGCGCCTGCAAGCCTTCGAAAACCTCAGCAACCGCACGCAAAACGCCGACGAAGACGTCGACAGCAATCCGTTCGACCTGCGAATCAATGACGCTCAGCGACAGCAGCTCAATGCCTGCTATCACCAGTTGCATACCCGTGATGAGCGCTTTCGCGAGTTGATCAAGCCATTGTCGCGCCATGCCTTACAGCTCAAGGAGCTGGAACGCGACCATCCCGACGTGCAAAAACGCGTGGCCGTGACCGAACTGGCGGCCAAGCGCGATGAAGAACTGTGCGACGCCATTGAAGACTTGTGGTTTCGCGCGGGTGCCTGGCCAATCAAGGGTATCGAACCCAAGCGGCAATCCTTCGATATCAACGGCGCGACGTTCCATTGTCATGGTTACATCCCAAGCCTCGATGCGTGGGTCGTACTGGGGTTTGATCGGCGGGAAAATCCGCAGGTCTGCCGCCCGAATGCCAAGTTGACTGTCCGTGCAGAATGGGCAGTAAAACGTACGCTGTTTCAAGCTTTCTGTCGTAAGCCATTGATATGGCTGGATAGTTATGAGTCTTCAAGGCGCGTGTTGGCCTCGCTGGCAAGTGATGCAAGCGCAGGTCCGGGCTTTGATTACAAGGTCAAAGGTGAGCTGGCTTCGGCTCCGTTACTCGACTGTTTTGTCGCGGCTGCCGGTTTTATAGAAAACCTCGGCCTGGATGTTCCGAACGCTGTTGGCCAGATGAGTTTCGCCAAGGACGACCCTGACCGATTCTTCTTCGAGGCCTTGAGTTTGTTCTGGCGAGCGCTGGAAGATCATCTGCTCGATCAGAAGCCACCGGTAATGACCTACAACCGGATGTTTGCCTTGTTCAGCGAGCACTCACCGGAAAACCTGAAGTTGTTGAGCGATGAACTGCTGCGGCCACTGTCACACCTGATGATCGACGAATTTCAGGACGTATCGCCACAAATCGTCTCCTGGATTCGCGCCAGCCTGAACGAGATCCGCAGTCGAGGCCCGGCAATGCACGTTGGGCGCGGTGCGCAACGCTCATCTCTGCTTTGTGTGGGGGATGACTGGCAGTCCATTTATGGCTGGCGCGGCAGTTCGCCGACGTACTTCATGGAGTTCAACAAAGAGTTCCGGTCGCCCAGCACCACCAAAGTCATGCTCAGCGACAACTATCGCAGCCATCAACATATCATCGACGCCGCCGAGCATATCGTTCGCGCGGCACCGGCCATCGCGGGCAAGAAAGCCAAAGCCAGCGGCGAGCCTAAAGCGCTATTGCCGGTAAACGTCCTGGACCGGGACGATCAAGGCATGGCCCAGCGCTTGATGGAGCATTACCGAAAGGGTGATTCAATCTTGATGCTTTATCGAAAAAGCAGCGATAAGATATTGATTGAACAGCATATTCAGCCTGTAGTTAATGTGGATTCGAGCTTGCCTTATGAGTCGCGCCGACTAAAACAACTGACGTATCACAGTGCCAAAGGCTTGCAGGCCGACGCGGTGTTCTTGCTCGGCGATTGCCAGCATCTGACCAGCTCACCGTACAAGAATCAGGTGTACAGGATGGCGGGACTCGGCAAGTCCGGGGACAGCGAGCCCTATGACAGCGCGCAAAGGGACGAAATCCTGCGACTGGCTTACGTCGGCATCACCCGTGCCGTCAGTCATTGCTACTGGTATGTCGAGGGGCAGGACACGGCGGCGAATATGCCCAAGGCATCAGACCGGATCGGCAGCGGCAAAGCGTTTTTCGCCGATCATCGGGTCGGCCAGAAACGGGCGTGATCCTGAGTCGTCTCCCACTAAAAAGCCCACATGACGTGGGCTTTTTGTTAAGTGTTCAGCCTTCAGGCATAGCTTCTGAGGGCCACAGGTGGAATGAATGCTTCAAGTTCATCCTCGACGGCTTCAATGATTCGCTCGACATCGGCTGCATTCATGACCGTTGCGCAAGGGATACCGGCAATGGCAATCATGGTCTCGCCACTGGCACGATCAAACAGCCGGGCGATCATGCTGCCCGGTGCGTCCATGCTCGCCTCAAATCCCATGGGATGAAAATGCCAGCGCATCAGCTGGCAGGCGTTTGGAAACGTGACTTTGCTGAAAGATCCTTTATTCATATGTTGCCCGCCTTCTTCATCGAGCGCTTCCTTTAGCTCATGTTAGGAGGGAAGAGCCTTCAATGGCTCAACCGGTGACTGCCTTTAAAAGTAGCATCGGTATGTGAAAACCATGTGATTTTTTTCGGGCCGTTGGGCAGTTAATGGGATTTTCATGATCGAGGTCATGTCCCGGCACGCATTGGCTCGGCGACGGGGCTTGCCGGCTGGTATTTTCAGCGATTGAACCCGGTGGAGAACTTCGGCAAGCTCGGCGTTTTACCGTCGAGACCTTTATGCACGCCGATGATGATGGGCCGCAACACACCCGGGCCACGGGCGAGACGGTCATGCGCTACCACTTGGGCTGGAAGCACCGCGATCTGGACGGCGTCATGGCGCTTTATCACCCAGGCATCCAGTACCACGATTTTTTCCAGAACCGCGTGATGGGGCTCGACGAACTGCGCGAGTACGTGCGCGTCAGCATGCCGCGCAATCCGGGCGAAGCGCTGGAGCACTCGGACCGGATTCGCCTGGACGGTAATACCGCGTTTATCCAGTACCGAATGACGTTGCGTGGCGGTGAGGGGCTGGTGTCCTTCCGCACCAGCGAAGCAATCACGGTCCGCGACGGGTTGATCTGGCGGGTCAACGAATACGCCACGCTGGTCCACGAACAGCCGTCCAGCACGACGACTAAAACGCTGCGTCCGGCGGTCAGTCGACTCGGGCTGTCCCCGCGCCAATTGAGTTTCATGGCCGACGACTTGCAACAGTATTTCCAGCGCCAGCAGCCGTATCTGGACCCCGAGCTCGATCTGCAACGGGTGGCGAAGGAGTGCGGCTACAGTCGCAATCAGATTTCCTACCTGTTGAATCAAGTGTTGGGCCAGAGTTTCTATCGCTACGTGAACCAGGCGCGCCTGCACCATCTGCTTGGCACGCTGGACACCGCGACGCCACCGCTGCGTATTGACGAACTCGCGTTTGCTGCGGGATTCAATTCGCTGTCGGCGTTTTACAAGTGTTTCCGTCAGCACACCGGCCTGTCGCCCAAGGCCTATGCCAAACAAATTTCCTTGCGTGCCCGCGCGCAAGACAGCCCCTGAGTTCACGCACTAGGATCGACGCCATCGAAGTTTGAGTGGCGGAGTCCTGCATGTCGGCGTGGCGCACTATCAGTTTATGGATGGATCAACTCGACGAGCCGTTAGCGGCGCGTGCGGCGCTGGAACACGATCTGGATGTCGACGTGGCCATCATCGGCGCCGGTTACACCGGGCTCTGGACCGCGTATTACCTCAAGCGCCAGGCACCGGGCCTGAACATTGCCATTGTCGAAGCGCAAACCGCCGGTTTTGGTGCCTCGGGGCGTAACGGTGGCTGGTTGATGGGCAATATCCTCGGTGAAGACCGGCTGCTGGCCGGCCTGTCTCCCGACCATCGCCGCGCTTCATTTGACCTGCTGCACAGCATCCCTGATGAAGTAGAACTTGTTGTCGAACGTGAAGGTATCGCCTGCGATTATCGCAAAGGCGGGGTGCTTTACTGCGCCGCACGCTACCCCGAGCAAGAAACCAGCCTTCGGCGTTATCTGGACGATCTCTACCGCCAAGGCCTGACCGAAAGTGACTACCGCTGGCTCAGCCCCGAACAACTGGCGCAACAGATCAGAGTTGCGAAGCCTTATGGCGGTATCTATGCACCGCACGTCGCGACCATTCACCCGGCAAAGTTGGTGCGAGGTTTGGCACGCACGGTGGAGAACATGGGGGTCAAGATCTATGAAAACAGCCCGGTCACGCAGTGGCAGTCGGGGAGTCTGCGCACGGCCAAGGCCTCGGTTCGCAGTCGCTGGATAGTCCCGGCGGTAGAAGGCTATGCGACGACGTTACCGCCGCTGGGTCGCTATCAATTGCCGGTGCAAAGCCTGATCGTTGCCACCGAGCCTCTGTCCGCCGCGACTTGGGACGATATCGGCCTGGATCGCGGCCAGGCCTTCAGCGAAAGTAGCCGTCAGGTGACGTACGGCCAGCGCACCGCCGACAACCGTTTGGTATTCGGGGCACGGGGCGGCTACCAGTTTGCCGGCAAGCTGCGCCATGACTTCGACCTGACCACTAATGAAGTGGAGCTACGGCGCTATCTGTTCGGCGAGCTCTTCCCGCAACTCAAGAATGTACGGATTACCCACGCCTGGGGCGGCAACCTGGGCATGTCGCGGCGCTTCAAGCCGCACATGCTCTGTGATCACGCCAGCGGCATCGCCTTGTCCGGCGGTTATGGCGGGGAGGGTGTCGGGGCCAGCAACCTGGGTGGTAGAACCCTCGCCGATCTGATTCTTGGACGCGATACCGAACGGGTCCACCAGCCCTGGGTCATGCCCCAGGGCGGGCTCGACACGCTCAAGGCCTGGGAGCCGGAACCCTGCCGCTGGCTCGGTTACAACGCGATCATTCGCAGCTTCGTCCACGAAGACCAGACCCTGGCCAACCCGACCACCGCACCCTGGCGCCGAAAACTGGCCAGCGGGGTTGCGGGGTTCATGGAAGGCTTCATGCACTGAACAGCGCTTTATCCATCGACAGGTACGCCCATGAGCATCACGCAATTCAAGAATACCGCCACCCTGAAGCTCGAAGAGTCCAACCCGGTTGTCGTGCCACTGGGAACACCGGTGGCCGTGGCGTCAACCACCAGCGTCGAACGCGACGATGGCGTCGAAACGGGTGTCTGGGAATGCACGCCCGGACGCTGGCGTCGGCAGATCGTCGCCCAGGAATTCTGTCACTTCATCCAGGGGCGCTGCACCTTCACCCCGGACAATGGCGAAACCCTTTTCATAGAAGCCGGCGATGCACTGATGTTGCCGGCCAACAGTCTCGGCATCTGGGATATCCAGGAAACCGTGCGCAAGACCTACGTTTTGATTTTTTGATCTTCTGATTGCCTGCCAATAACAAAAGCCCTTACAGGAATCGACTCATGATCCGAAAGACACTGACACTGGCGCCCCTTGCACTCGTCGCGACACTCGGCCACGCGGCCGAGACGGTCAAAATCTACAACTGGTCGGACTACATCGCCCCGGACACCACCAAGAACTTCCAGACAGAAACCGGCATCGCCTTTACCTATGACGTCTACGACAGCAACGAAACCCTCGACGGCAAGTTGATGACCGGTAAATCCGGATACGACGTGGTATTCCCGTCCAACCATTTCATGGCGCGACAGATTGAAGGGGGCGCGCTGAAGAAGCTCGACAAGGCTCAATTGCCGAACTGGAAGAACCTCAATCCGGTGTTGCTCACGACGTTGCAGACCAACGATCCGGGTAACGAGCATGGCTTTCCGTACCTGTGGGGCAGCACCGGCATCGGCTACAACATCGCCAAGGTAAAGGCCGTACTGGGTGACAACGCCCCCGTGGATTCCTGGGACCTGATCTTCAAACCCGAGAACATGCAAAAGCTGCAGAAGTGCGGTGTGGCCATCCTCGACAACGGCCCGGAACTGTTGCCTGCCGCCCTGAATTACCTGGGGCTGCCGCACCACAGCAAAAATCCGGAAGACTATAAAAAGGCCGAAGCGCTGCTGCTGAAAGTCCGGCCGTATATCAGCTATTTCCATTCATCCAAGTACACCAGCGACCTGGCTAACGGCGACATCTGCGTGGCGGTCGGCTTCTCCGGTGACATCCTGCAAGCCGAGAACCGCGCCAAGGAAGCCAACAATGGTATCGACATCGGCTACTCGATTCCCAAGGAAGGCGCCGCCATCTGGTTCGATATGGTTGCCATGCCCGCCGACGCACCGGACGAAAAGGCCGGCTACGCCTTCATGAACTACCTGCTGCGCCCGGACGTCATGGCCAGTGTCAGCAACTACGTGCACTACGCCAACGGCAACCAACAGGCCGACAGCCTGATCGACCCGACGATCAAAAACGACACCAAGGTTTATCCGAGCCCAGAGATGATGGGCAAACTGTTCGCGCTCGAGGCGATGCCATTGAACATTGACCGGGTGCGTACGCGGGTGTGGAACAAGATTCGGACGGGGAGTTGAGGGTTCATATTTTGTAGTGATTGGTGGCACACCGACTGATTGTCGAAACTGTAGATTCCAGGCCTCTCTCGATGGAAAAGGAGGCAATGGAATGCCAGTCAACTCGAAAGCGGGTCACCTGCGTATCGGTCGTTTTTCCGAGCACGGGCGGATCTATATTATCCGCTGTGGGATGCGTGTTGGTTGTGAGTTTTTGACGACTGCTTCGCAGCCGAACGCAGGCTGCGGCAGCTGCTACAAGGATTGCGGCGTACGAAAATCCTGTAGCAGCTGCCGAAGGCTGCGTTCGGCTGCGCAGCAGTCGTAAATAATCAAATTCAACACACATTTAACTGATATCAATCCGCTGGCACTCCTATTAATAAGTCCAACAAAAGTGAGACCTCTTAGACAACAAACAAACTTACCCCTATTTAATATTTAAATATCAAATCGTCAGACAATTTGCGCAAACGCACATACCTCAAAACAAACATTCGACACCTCAGGCATTGTTTACGGGCACTTGCTGGAACAACACAATTTGACGTCAAAAAAAATGTAGACGTTTGATTTCGAATTGTGTCAGTTTTCTTTCGCCTGCATTGGGCGAGTGATAGGACGATCTCGCCAGAGATTGTCGCTATCTGAAAAAACTGTTCCATAGCCAAACAAGGAAGTGTGTTTATGTCGAAAGTAAAAAACAACGCTATTGATCTTGCTGAACTGGCCTTTGCCCCCTCGCATGCATTGGCAGCACCGAGTTCTGCTTTCAGCCAGATCGACAGCTTCAGCCATCAGTATGACCGCGGCGGCAATCTCACGGTCAATGGCAAACCCTCCTATTCCGTTGACCAGGCAGCGACCCAATTGCTGCGCGACGGTGCTGCCTACCAGGACAAGGATGGCAGCGGCAAAATCGAACTGACCTATACGTTCCTGACCTCGGCGTCGTCGAGCACCATGAACAAGCACGGGATTACCGGTTTCAGTCAGTTCAGTGCTCAGCAAAAAGCCCAGGCGGTGCTCGCCATGCAATCCTGGGCCGATGTCGCCAACGTCACCTTCGCCGAGAAGGCCACGGGCGGCGACGGTCACATGACCTTCGGCAACTACAGCGGTGGCCAGGACGGCGCTGCGGCATTTGCTTATCTGCCGGGCACGGGCGCGGGTTACGACGGGACCTCCTGGTACCTGACCAACAGCAGCTATACGCCGAACAAGACGCCGGACCTGAACAACTATGGTCGTCAAACCCTGACCCACGAAATCGGTCACACCCTGGGCCTGGCCCACCCTGGCGACTACAACGCCGGTGAAGGCGCGCCGACTTACAACGACGCCACCTACGGGCAAGACACCCGCGGTTACAGCGTCATGAGCTACTGGAGCGAAAGCAATACCAACCAGAACTTCAGCAAGGGCGGTGTCGAAGCGTATTCGTCCGGCCCGCTGATGGACGACATTGCTGCCATTCAGAAACTCTACGGGGCCAACACGACCACTCGTACTGGCGACACTACCTACGGCTTCAACTCCAACGCCGGTCGCGACTTCCTGAGCGCATCTTCGTCGTCGGACAAGGTCGTGTTTTCGGTGTGGGACGCGGGCGGCAAGGACACTCTGGATTTCTCCGGCTTCACCCAAAACCAGAAAATCAACCTCAATGAGGCCTCGTTCTCCGACGTTGGCGGCCTGGTGGGCAATGTCTCCATTGCCAAGGGCGCCATCATCGAGAACGCAATCGGCGGTTCAGGGAACGACCTGTTGATCGGTAATGGCGTATCCAACGAGCTGAAGGGCGGTGCCGGCAACGACATCCTCTATGGTGCCGGCGGTGCGGACAAACTGTGGGGTGGTGCCGGTTCGGACACGTTTGTGTTCGCCGCCAGCAGTGACTCCAAGCCAGGTGTTGCCGATCAGATCCTCGACTTTGTCAGTGGCCTGGACAAGATCGACCTGACCGGTATTACCAAGGGCGCGGGCCTGCACTTCGTAAGTTCGTTCACGGGGGCGATCGGTGATGCCGTGCTGACTAACTCGGGTGGTAACAGCCTGCTGTCGGTGGACTTCTCAGGGCATGGTGTGGCGGACTTCCTCGTCAGCACCGTAGGCCAGGCGGCGTTCTCGGACATCGTGGCCTGATTCAAGGCTGAAAAGGAGCGCGGTGCACGTTGCGCCGCGCTCTGTCCTTGCATCGATGCGCGCACTGCGTAAGGCTACGCGCCGGAGTGACAGAACCTATGGCCCCTGACGCCTTTACCTACAGAATGACCGCGTGGCTATTGGCGACGCTGATGATGTTTCTTGGAGATGTAGCCATGGCAAGCAGCCTGAAATTAGCCGACCCCTCTGAACTCGCCGGACATTGGCGAGCCACCTTGATGACCAAAGAGGATGCGTCCGAGTCCCGCACTGTGCAGGACAAACCGTCGAACGTTTGCCTGATTGACCTTCAACCCAACCAGACCCTGGCCGAGGGCGCCGAGTGCCTTGGGGCCTGGCTGCAAGAGTCGGCCATCGGCTGGTTCACAGAACCGGACGGGATTGCGATCACCGGCAAGGAAGGCTCAAGAATTTTCTTTTTCAGCCGACAGCATGATGGGCTTTATCAAGGCAATTTGAAGTCCGGTCTGATCATTACGCTTGAGCGCGCTGCGCGTAAGAGCAATTAGTGGGCGGACCGTGCAAATTTAAATAGAGAGCCCGCTGTTGTAGTTATAAGTAGCAAAACAATACGCCAACTCTTTATCGAGCATGGAAGTGGGTTGTTAATTTGTAAGCGATTACCGACAAAAAATGTCTCGAACCGCGCACACACACAGTTAATTAAACCTCGTCAGATCAGGACGGGGAATTTCACCTCGGGAAAAATCAATGAAGATGGCGAAGGCCCCAGCCACCGCTCCGTTATTCAAGGCACTGGGCGACTATAAAAGCATCTTGATCAGCGTCGGTTGTTTTACCGCATTGATCAACGTACTGATGCTGGTCCCGTCGATTTATATGCTGCAAGTCTATGACCGTGTGTTGTCTTCGCAGAACGAAACGACCTTGGCCATGTTGTCGCTGATGGTGGTCGGCTTCTTTGCCTTCATCGGCCTGCTTGAGATCGTGCGCAGCTTCATTGTGATCCGCATCGGCAGCCAACTGGAACGACGCTTCAACCTGCGGGTGTATCAAGCCGCGTTCGAGCGCAACCTGTTCAAGGGCGAGGGCAATGCCGGGCAATCCCTGGGGGACCTGACGCACATCCGCCAATTCGTCACCGGCCCCGCGCTGTTTGCCTTCTTCGACGCGCCGTGGTTTCCGGTCTATCTGTTCGTGATCTACCTGTTCAATGTCTGGCTGGGTGTTTTCGCGACGGTGGGTGCTGTGGTCCTGATCGGCCTCGCTTTCCTCAACGAAACGATGACCAAAAAGCCTTTGGGCGAAGCCGCCGGTTTTTCCCAGAAGTCCAGCCAGTTGGCCACCAGCCACTTGCACAATGCCGAGACCATCCAGGCGATGGGCATGCTCGGCGTGTTGCGCAAACGCTGGTTTCAAGTGCACTCGCGCTTTCTCAGTTTGCAGAATCAGGCCAGTGACACCGGCGCGGTCATCAGTTCCCTGAGCAAAACCTTGCGTCTGTGCTTGCAATCCCTGGTACTGGGGCTGGGTGCGTTGCTGGTGATCAAGGGCGAGATGACTGCCGGGATGATGATCGCCGGTTCGATCCTGATGGGCCGCGTCCTGAGTCCCATCGATCAGTTGATTGCGGTCTGGAAACAGTGGAGTGGCGCGAAGCTGGCCTACCGTCGCCTGGATGCGTTGCTGCAAGCCTTTCCACCGTCTGACGAAGCCATGGCGCTGCCGGCACCGAAAGGGCAGATCACTTTCGAACAGGTCAGCGCCGGCCCTCCGGGGCAACGTGCGGCGACACTGCACATGGTCAACTTCAACCTCGGTGCCGGGGAGGTGATGGGCGTGCTCGGTGCTTCTGGCTCAGGCAAGTCGACACTGGCCCGGGTACTGGTCGGCGTCTGGCCAACCCTCGGCGGCACGGTTCGGCTCGACGGAGCGGACATTCATCGCTGGAACCGCGACGACCTCGGGCCCTACATCGGCTACTTGCCACAAGACATCGAATTGTTCAGCGGCAGCATTGCCGAAAACATCGCCCGGTTTCGCGAAACGGATCCGCAGAAAGTCGTCGAGGCTGCGCAACAGGCCGGCGTTCATGAATTGATCCTGCGCTTGCCGCAAGGCTACGACACGCTGCTCGGCGAAGACGGCAGCGGCTTGTCCGGTGGCCAGAAACAACGCGTGGCATTGGCCCGTGCGTTGTACGGCAACCCGAGCCTGGTGGTGCTGGACGAACCCAACTCCAACCTCGACACCGTGGGCGAAGCTGCGTTGGCCAGCGCTATCGCACACCTGAAAACCCGGGGCACCAGCGTGATTCTGGTGACCCATCGGTCCTCTGCCTTGGCCCAGGCCGACAAATTGCTGGTGCTCAACGAAGGGCGCTTGCAGGCCTTCGGCCCGAGCCAGGACGTGCTCAAGGCATTGTCCGGCGCTCAGGAACAACACCGTGAAAAAGCCGCGCAGGCACCGGGCGGGGTCAGCATGAGTCGACAGTATCAGCCCACGACAAGGAATTCGGGTGTATGAGCAGCGCACGCGTGAACACTGAAAGCGAAGCCCTGATGGAACACGATTACATCGCCGAACGGCCCGAGCGCGATGCGCGATTCTTCGCGCGCATGGGCTGGATACTGGCCATCGTCGGCGCTGGCAGCTTCTTCACTTGGGCCAGCCTCGCGCCGCTCGATCAAGGTATACCGGTGCAGGGCACGGTCGTGGTGTCGGGCAAACGCAAAGCCGTGCAATCGATGAGCCCCGGCGTGGTCAGCCGGATTCTGGTGCGCGAGGGTCAAGTGGTGAAGTTGGGGCAGCCGCTGTTCCAGCTCGACCAGACCCAGGTCGCGGCCGACGTCGATTCGCTGCAGGCGCAGTACCGCATGGCCTGGGCCAGCGTTGCGCGCTGGGAAAGTGAACGGGATAACCTCAAGCAAGTGAATTTTCCGGCCGAGCTGAGCAAGGATGTCGACCCGCGACTGGCGCTGGTGCTCGAAGGCCAGCGGCAATTGTTCAGCAGCCGCCGCGAGGCGTTTTTCCGCGAGCAGGGGGCGTTGCGCGCCAACATGGAAGGCGCCAGCGCGCAATTGGCAGGCATGCGTCGTGCGCGCACCGACCTGACGGCCCAGGCCAATTCACTGCAACAACAACTGAGTAACCTTCAGCCCTTGGCGGACAACGGCTACATTCCGCGCAACCGCTTGATGGAATACCAGCGTCAGCTGTCGCAAGTGCAGCAGCAACTGGCCGAGAACACCGGCGAAAGCGGTCGGGTGGAGCAGGGTATCCTCGAAGCGAAGCTCAAGTTGCAACAGCACATCGAGGAATATCAGAAAGAAGTCCGCACCCAACTGGCTGACGCGCAACTCAAGAGCGTGACCCTCAAGGAGCAACTGACCTCCGCCGGGTTCAACCTGCAACACAGCGAGATCGTCGCTACGGCTGATGGTATCGCGGTCAACCTTGGGGTGCACACCGAAGGCGCCGTGGTGCGTCAAGGCGATACCTTGCTGGAAATCGTCCCGCAGGGCACTCGGCTGGAAGTCGAAGGGCACCTGCCGATCAACCTGATCGACAAAGTCGGCACCCATTTGCCCGTGGATATCCTGTTCACCGCGTTCAACCAGAGCCGCACGCCGCGAGTGCCCGGTGAAGTCAGCCTGATCTCCGCCGACCAGATGGTCGACGAGAAAACCGGCGCGCCGTACTACGTGCTGCGCAGCAGCGTCAGCGATCAGGCGATGGAAAAGCTCAACGGCCTGGTGATCAAGCCCGGCATGCCGGCGGAAATGTTCGTGCGTACCGGTGAACGTTCACTCCTCAACTATCTGTTCAAACCGCTGCTCGACCGGGCAGGCTCCGCGTTGACCGAGGAATAAGGATGTTCGGCTGTATGAATAAGCTTTCCCTGCTCGCAGCGCCCCTGGCGTTGCTGATGTGCAACAGTGTGATGGCCATGGGGCCGTTCGACATTTACGAGCAAGCGTTGCGCAATGATCCGGTGTTCCTCGGCGCGCTCAAGGAACGCGATGCCGGCCTTGAAAACCGCCTCATTGGCCGTGGCGGTTTGCTGCCGAAGCTGGGTTACAACTACAACAAGGGACGTAACTCATCCAAGGCCACTTACCTCAATGACCGCGGGCAAAACCAGACCGATGACCGCAACTACAGCAGTTACGGCTCGACCTTGACTCTGCAACAGCCTCTGATCGATTACGAAGCCTACGCGGCGTACCGCAAAGGCGTGGCACAGTCGTTGTTTGCCGATGAAGCCTTTCGCGGCAAGAGCCAGGAGTTGTTGGTGCGGGTGCTGGAGAACTACACCAAGGCGCTGTTCGCTCAGGATCAGATCGATATTGCCCTGGCGAAGAAGAAAGCCTTCGAGCAGCAGTTCCAGCAGAACGAGCAGATGTTCCGACAAGGCGAGGGCACGCGCACCGATACACTTGAGTCCGAGTCTCGTTACGAACTGGCGACCGCCGAGGAAATCGAGGCCCGCAACGAGCAGGACGCGTCCTTGCGTGAACTGGGCGCGCTGATCGGCGTACCGACGATCGACATTGCCGACCTGGCGCCGCTGGACCAGAATTTCCAGACCTTCAGCCTGCAACCGGCCAATTACGACACCTGGCACGAAATGGCCGTGGCCAATAACCCGAACCTGGCCTCTCAGCGCCATGCAGTGGACGTCGCGCGTTACGAAGTTGAACGCAACCGCGCCGGGCATCTGCCGAAAGTCAGTGCCTACGCCTCGGTGCGCCAGAACGAATCGGAAAGCGGCAACACCTATAACCAGCGTTATGACACCAACACCATCGGCATCGAAGTCAACGTGCCGCTGTATGCCGGTGGCGGGGTGTCGGCGTCCACCCGTCAGGCCAGCCGCACCATGGAACAGGCCGAGTACGAACTGGACGGCAAGACCCGCGAAACCATGATCGAGCTGCGCCGACAGTTCAGCGCCTGCCTGTCGGGCGTGAACAAATTGCGCGCCTATCAAAAAGCCCTGGTGTCTGCCGAAGCGCTGGTGGTCTCGACCAAGCAAAGCATTCTGGGCGGTGAACGCGTCAACCTGGATGCTTTGAATGCAGAACAACAACTATTTACCACCCGCCGCGATCTGGCGCAGGCACGCTATGACTACTTGATGGCCTGGACCAAGTTGCACTACTACGCCGGAACCTTAAGCGAGCAGGACCTTGCCAAGGTAGACGAAGCGTTTGGCCAGGGCCCAAAGACTCAATGATGGACCTGTAGCAGCTGCCGAACGCAGCCTTCGGCAGCGGCTACACAGGACGTGTGAATTTGCAGGTGCCTTTCGAGGCAAAAAGGGATTTTGGCAACACAACTAAGGACGGTAGCTGGATGAATAACAAGCACAACACACTGGCCGTGCTCTACGCACTGGCCGCACTCGGTCAGGCGCACGCCGCGCCTTACGTGGAAAGCGGACGCGCTGGCGACCCCAACAGCTGGCGCAGCGCCGAATTCAACGCCGATTGGGGCGTAGGCGCGATCAACGCACAGGATGCCTACGCCGCCGGTTACAGCGGCAAAGGCGTGAAACTGGGGATCTTCGACCAACCGGTCTACGCCCAGCACCCGGAGTTCTCCGGCGCCAATAAAGTCGTCACCCTGATCACCAGCGGCATCCGTGAATACACCGATCCGTACATCCCGGTCAAAGCCGGGGATGCGTTTCGCTATGACGGCGCTCCCACGGTGGGCTACGACGGCAAGCTCGGTTCCCACGGCACCCACGTCGGCGGGATCGCTGCCGGCAGCCGCGATGGCGGGCCGATGCACGGCGTGGCGTACAACGCGCAAATCATCAGTGCCGATAACGGCGACCCGGGCCCGGAGGACGGCATTATTCGTGGCAACGACGGTGCGGTGTACAAGGCGGGGTGGGATGCCCTGATCGCCAGCGGCGCGCGGATCATCAACAACAGCTGGGGCATCGGCATTACCGATCGTTTCGACCTCGGCGGACGCAACCCGGCGTACCCGCACTTCACCGTGCAGGATGCGCAATTGCAGTTCAACGAGATCCAGCCACTGCTCGGAACCAAACCGGGCGGTGCCTACGACGGTGCGATCGCCGCCGCCCGCAGCGGCATCGTCACGATCTTCGCCGCCGGCAACGACTACAACCTGAATAACCCGGACGCCATCGCCGGTCTCGGCTACTTCGTCCCGGAGATTGCGCCGAACTGGGTGACCGTCGCGGCGCTGCAGAAGAACCCGGACCTCACCAGCCCGGACCTCTACAACATCAGTACGTTTTCGTCGCGCTGCGGCTACACCGCCAGTTTTTGCGTGTCGGCGCCCGGCAGTAAAATCTACAGCTCGATCATCGGCGGCACCAACGCAGATAACCTCACCACCGGTTACGCCAATTACAACGGCACCTCGATGGCCGCGCCGCATGTTGCAGGCTCCATGGCGGTGCTGATGGAACGCTTCCCGTACATGACCGGTGCGCAGGTCGCCAGTGTTCTGCGCACCACGGCCACTGACCTCGGGGCACCGGGTGTCGACGCGTTGTACGGCTGGGGCATGATCAATCTGCGCAAAGGCATTGATGGCCCGGGGATGTTCGTCACCGAGCAGGACATTCCTGAGGAATTCCGCATTCAGGGCGCCTACGGCTCCAGCCAGTTTGTGGCCGATTTGCCGGGCATCGGCGCGATCATCGACGCCGGCAAACCGACCGAGCGTGTGTGCACGGACGTGCACTGCGGACTCGACGTCTGGCGTAACGACATTTCTGGCCATGGCGGCCTGACCAAGCAGGGCATCGGCACCCTGGTCCTGACCGGCGCCAATACCTTTGCTGGCCCGACGCTGGTCAATCAGGGCCGGTTGGCCATCAACGGTTCGCTGGCTTCGACGGTCACCGTCAATGACAGCGGCATTCTCGGCGGTAACGGTCGCATCGGCGGGTTGACCGCCAAAAGCGGCGGCACCGTGGCGCCGGGCAATTCTATCGGGACCTTGCAAGTGGCGGGCGACGTGACCTTCGAGCGCGGCTCGACGTACGCTGTGGAGTTGTCGCCGACGAGCAGTGACTCGATCGTCGCCAGCGGCAAAGCCGTCATCGACAACGCCACAGTCAGCCTGTCCCTGGAAAACAGCCCGACACTGCTGACCACCAGCGAAGTAAAATCCCTGCTCGGCCATCAATACAACATTCTGCAAGCGGCTGGCGGGATCGAAGGGCGTTTCGGTGCGGTGGTGCCGAACTACCTGTTCCTGGGGGGCACCCTTGATTACTCGGCCAATGGCATTCAACTGGCGGTAGAACGCAACACCACCTCGTTCAGCAGCGTCGGCCAGACGCCGAACCAACGTGCGGTCGCCGCGGCTGCCGAGCAACTCGGCGCCGGCAATGCGCTGTACGAAACCTTGCTGCTGTCGCCCACCGCCAATGTGGCTCAGCAAGCCTTCCAGCAATTGTCCGGCGAGATTCATCCGGCCATCGGCACGCTGCTGATCAACGACAGCCGTTACCTGCGCGATGCCGTCGGCGAACGCCTGCGTGAGCGTGACCTGTTCAACGCCGCCGCACCGACTGATGACCGCAGCAACGCCTGGCTCAAAGTCCTCGGCGCCTGGGGCAAGAGCGATGGCGGGCACGACAACGCCAGTTCCAACAGCTCCATCGGCGGTTTGCTGGCAGGGGTTGATGGTCTGATCGCTGACAACACGCGACTGGGCTTTGTCACCGGTTACAGCGACAGCTCGTTGAGCATGGGTGATGGCACGCATTCGTCGGCCTCCGTCGACAGCTATCACTTGGGCGCGTATCTGGGCCATGAAATCGACGCCCTGCGCTTGAGCGTTGGCGGTGCTTATAGCTGGCATCGCATTGACGTCAAACGTGACCTGCAATTCGGCGACGTCAGCGGCAAACAGAAATCCAAACGCGATGCGACCACGGCGCAATTGTTCACCGAAGCGGCCTATCGCCTCGACGTGCAACCGTTGGCGCTGGAGCCGTTCGCCAACCTGGCTTACGTGCACTTGAACAGCGACAGCTTCACCGAAAAAGGCGATGCCGCCGCCCTGAAGGGCGGTGAAGACAACCGTGATGCGGTGCTTTCAACCCTGGGCCTGCGGGCGAGCAAAGCGATTGCCCTGTCGGACAAACAACAGCTGGAACTGTCCGGCACCCTGGGCTGGCAGCACAACTTGAGCAGTACCCAGTCCGAAGATCACTTGGCGTTCGTCAATGGCAATACTGCGTTCAGCGTGCAAAGTGTGTCGCTGGACCGCAACGCCGCCGTGATCGGTGCCCGCGCCGGTTTGGCGGTGGCGCAGGATGTTCGCGTGAGCCTGGATTACAACGGGCTGATCGGTTCCAACGAGAAAGACCACGGTGTAGGCCTGACGCTGGACTGGCAGTTCTGATCATGCACTAAAGGCTCCGGGGCGCTTCGTGATCGAGGCGTCCTGGTTGTGAGCCATCTCTGACAATTCCAACAAAAGAGAGGCAATACCAATGGGTGTGTACGACTACAAAAACTTCAGTACTGCGGACTCCAAAGCGTTGTTTACTGACGCCATGGCAATCACGCTGTATTCCTATCACAACCTCGACAACGGCTTTGCCACCGGGTATCAGCACAACGGTTTTGGCCTGGGCTTGCCCGCGACATTGGTCACCGCGCTGCTCGGCGGCACCGATTCCCAGGGCGTCATACCCGGTATCCCCTGGAACCCCGATTCGGAAAAAGCCGCACTGGATGCCGTGCAAAAAGCCGGCTGGACACCCATCACCGCTTCGCAACTGGGCTATGACGGCAAGGTCGATGCGCGCGGAACGTTCTTCGGCGAGAAGGCCGGCTACACAACGGCGCAAGTCGAGATCCTCGGCAAGTACGATGCCCAAGGCCATCTGACCGAAATCGGCATCGCCTTTCGCGGCACCAGCGGCCCACGGGAAACCCTGATCGGCGACTCCATTGGCGACGTGATCAACGATCTGCTGGCAGCGTTGGGTCCCAAGGATTACGCGAAAAATTACGTCGGCGAAGCCTTCGGCAACCTGCTCGGCGACGTTGTGGCGTTTGCCCAGGCCAATGGCTTGTCGGGAAAAAACGTCCTGGTCAGCGGCCATAGCCTCGGCGGGTTGGCGGTCAACAGCCTGGCAGACTTGAGCACGGACACCTGGGGCGGGTTCTTCAAGGACTCCAACTACATCGCCTACGCATCACCCACCCAAAGCGCCACCGACAACGTGCTCAACGTCGGCTATGAAAACGATCCGGTGTTTCGTGCGCTCGACGGTTCATCGTTCAACCTGTCGTCGGTGGGGGTTCACGATGCGCCCAAAGAGTCGGCCTCCGATAACATCGTCAGCTTCAACGATCACTACGCGTCGACGGCGTGGAATGTACTGCCGTACTCCATCCTCAACATTCCGACCTGGATCTCACATCTGCCCACCGCTTACGGCGACGGCATGAACCGGGTAATTGAATCGAAGTTCTACGACCTCACCAGCAAGGACTCGACGATCATCGTGGCCAACCTGTCCGACCCGGCACGGGCCAACACTTGGGTGCAAGACCTCAATCGCAACGCTGAAACCCACAAGGGCAGCACGTTCATCATCGGCAGCGACGCCAACGACCTGATTCAGGGCGGCAAAGGCAATGACTACCTCGAAGGGCGCGACGGTAACGACACGTTCCGTGATGGCGGCGGCTACAATATCCTGTTGGGTGGCAAGGGCAACAATGTCCTGGACTTGCAGCAGTCGGTGAAAGCCGGCGAATTTGCCAATGACGGCGCCGGCACGCTGTACCTTCGCGACGCCAATGGCGGCATCAGCATTACCCGTGACATCGGCAGCATTGTCAGCAAGGAACCGGGATTTCTCTGGGGGCTGTTCAAGGATGACGTGACGCACAGCGTGACGGCCAATGGCCTGGCGGTCGGTAACCATTTGACCGCGTACGCCTCATCGGTGAAGGGCGGTGGCGGGGCAGATACGCTCAAGGCGCAGGCGACGGGCGACTGGTTGTTTGGCCTGGACGGTAACGATCATTTGATCGGCGGCAAAGGCAACGATGTGTTTGTTGGCGGGGCGGGGAATGACGTGATGGAGTCGGGCGGCGGGGTCGATACGTTCCTGTTCAGTGGTTCGTTTGGTCAGGATCGGGTCGTGGGTTATCAGGCGAACGACAAACTGGTATTTCTCGGGGTTCAGGGGGTGGTGGCCAATGATGACTTTCGAGCGCATGCCACGACGGTGGGGCATGACACGGTGCTGACGTTTGGTGGGGATTCAGTGACGTTGGTCGGGGTTGGGCTGGACAGTCTGGCCGGGGCAGGGATTGTGATGGCCTGATAGGTCTGGGGCGCCGGTAAGGGTTCCTTCGTGAGCAGGCTCGTTCCCACAGGGGGGGAACGACGCAAATCCAATGTGGGCGCGAGCCTGCTCGCGAAGAACGATAGCTCGCTCGTTAGTCTTCCTCGCGAACCGTGGCCACGTCCTTGGCATTGACCTTGATTTTCGCCCCGGAAATGTCCTCAAACTCGTAGAACCCGTCCTTGGTCTTGGTTTTCGGCATGTCCTTGGTCAAATACTGGGTGCCGTTCTGCAGGGTTACCACCGTTGGCGTCGAGCAACCGGCCAGCACCAACAACGCCGCTGCGGCCAGCGGCAAACCCAGGGTTTTGATGTTCATGTCCACCTCTCACAATGCTGAAAAAAACCTCTATGCCGGTTGGTGCCATCCATTGGCAGAAAGTTCGATGCCCGCCCGAAAATGACCGAATAACGCCGCCGCTTATCTTTTTCCGTTTGCACCGCACGGCAGGTAGCTGTTATCTGTACGCATAACCAGTACTCGCTTGCCATGGCGCTTTTCCTTGTGACTGCAAATCCCCTCGAAGACCCGTTCTATTACCTCAATAACTTCATGCAAGTGCTTGACTGGCTTGAACATCGTTATGCCGATGTATTAAGTGTAGAGGAACAAGCGTTCATCCGTGATTTCACCCGGCTTCCCAAGGAGTCGAGGGCGCTGCTGGTCAGAATGGTGATGCGCAAGGGCGTCCATTTCAGGGCCGGCAAACTGAGTTACGTCGAAATCGGTGACATCGTCAGCGCGGCCGAACCGTTGCTGGCGGCGGGCTGGACCTCTGATGTGTCGCCGTTGTACATCGAGGAACTGTTTGACGTGCTGCTCAAGGCCGAGATCGTTCATTGCTTCGGCGCTGCGATTGATCAGCCCAAAGGCAAGAAAAGCGATTGGCTGCCGCTGTTGAGCGAGCAGTTTCCAGAACCAAAAAGCTTTGCCCAATGGTGTCCGGCATTGAATGACCGGCTGTTCACGCTGACCATCATGGACCTGTGTGACCGGTTTCGACTGATGTTCTTCGGCAACCTTTATCAGGACTGGTCCGAGTTCGTGCTGGCCGATCTTGGCATCTTTACCTACGAAAAAGTCGAATTCAGCGCCGAATCCCGGGGTTTGCGCAGCCGTGAGGACGTGGACGCCTGTCTGTTCCTCCATCAGTGCCAGCAACATTTCGAAGCAGGCGAGCCGTTGGCAGTCATCGTCGAGCAGCTCAACGGGCTGACACTCGGTAATCCGTGGTTACAGCGTCGTCGTGGCAAGTTGCTGTTTCAGATCGGTCAGCACTGCGAGCGTATCGCCGATTTCTCCAGCGCGCTGACAATCTACCGCGATTGCGCCTATCCCGGCGCTCGGGTGCGGATGATTCGTGTGCTGGAGCGCTGCGGTGAGTACCAGCTCGCCCTGGATCTGGCCAACCACGCGCAGCAGTTGCCGGAAAGTGCCACCGAGCATCAGCATTTACTGCGTGTTCTGCCCAGACTGCGTCGCAAACTCGGCGGTCCGGCGCTCAAGCGAGCCGCCCCGCGGCCCATGCAACGGCTGGATCTGCAGTTGCCCAGAACCGATCTGGCGCTGTCGGTGGAATATTACGTACAGGCGCATCTGGAGGAAGAACAGGCCCCCGTGCATTACGTGGAGAACAGCCTGATCAATTCGCTGTTTGGGTTGTTGTGCTGGCCGGCCATTTTCGCGCCGCTGCCGGGGGCGTTCTTTCACCCGTTCCAGCGTGGGCCGGTTGATCTGTTGAATGAAGACTTTTGCGCGCGGCGTGCCGAGCTGTTCGAGGCATGCCTGGCCGAACTCGATGACGCTCGTTACCGGCAGACGATTCGCGAACGTTATGCCGCCAAGTGGGGCGTGCAGTCACCGTTCGTGTTTTGGGGCGTCCTGAACGAAACGCTGCTGGATCAGGCACTCGACTGTCTGCCGGCAGAACATCTGAAGCATTGGTTCAACCGCCTGCTGCTGGACATCAAGGCCAACCGCGCCGGCATGCCCGATCTGATCCAGTTCTGGCCGCAGGAAAAAACCTACCGCATGATCGAAGTCAAAGGCCCGGGCGACCGCCTGCAAGACAACCAATTGCGCTGGCTGGAATTCTGTCATGAGCATCAAATGCCCATCGCAGTCTGCTACGTGCAATGGGCGGAGCAGAGCGCTTGAGCTATAGCATCGCGGTCCGGGCCCTGTGTGAATTCACCGCCAAGGTCGGCGACCTGGACCTGCGCTTCACCCCGTCACCGACGGCGCTGGAAGGCATCGTCGGGCACCGCACGGTCGCGTCCCGGCGCAGCGACGGTTATCAAAGTGAAGTGGCCCTGGAAGGCGAGTACAAAACCCTGCGGGTCAAGGGCAGGGCGGATGGTTATGACCCCGAGCAAAACTGCCTGGAAGAGGTCAAAACCTATCGTGGCGACCTGAGCAAACAACCGGCCAACCACCGACAGCTGCACTGGGCGCAGGCGAAAATTTATGGCTGGTTGATGTGTCGCAAGCTGGACCTGGCGCAGATCAACCTGGCGCTGGTGTATTTTGACATCATCAGTGAAAAGGAAACCTGTCTGGTCGAGGCGTTCAGTGCGGCGCAACTGCAGCAGTTCTTTGAACACCATTGCACGCTGTTTCTGCACTGGGCCGAGCAGGAAATGGCCCATCGCGACGCCCGGAATCTGGCGGCACAGCAACTGGCGTTTCCCCATGCCGGTTTTCGTCCGGGGCAACGTCATCTCGCCGAATCAGTATTCAAGGCCGTCAGCACCGGGCGCTGCCTGATGGCGCAAGCGCCGACCGGTATCGGCAAGACCGTGGGCACGCTGTTCCCGATGCTCAAGGCCCTGGCGCCGCAACAACTCGACAAGGTGTTCTTTCTCACGGCCAAGACGCCGGGTCGAAAACTCGCGCTGGATGCGGCGCAGGTGATCCTGCAAAGCGCCGAGGCGCTGCCGCTTCGCGTGTTGGAGATGATCGCCCGGGACAAAGCTTGCGAGCATCCGGACAAAGCCTGTCACGGCGAATCCTGCCCGTTGGCTCGGGGTTTCTATGATCGGTTGCCAGCCGCTCGCGAGGCCGCCAGCAAACTGAGCCTGTTGAATCAGTACGCCTTGCGCGAGGTTGCACTTGAGCATGAGGTTTGCCCCTATTACCTGAGCCAGGAAATGGCCCGTTGGGCAGACGTGGTGGTCGCGGATTACAACTATTACCTCGATTTCAGTGCGCTGCTGTTCGGGCTCGCCCAGGCCAACAACTGGACGGTCGCGGTGCTGGTCGACGAGGCGCACAATCTGGTGGAGCGCGGCCGGCAGATGTACAGCGCCAGTCTCGATCAGTCGACCCTCAACGGCGTGCGCAAAACTGCGCCTGAAGTGTTGAAAAAATCCTTGCAGCGGGTCAACCGTGAATGGAACGCCCTGCATAACCAGCAACCGGGTGTGTATCAGGCGTACGACAAGGCACCGGAAAAACTGCTTCAGGCCTTGTTTTCGTGCAGCGCGAGTATCGGTGATTACTTGAACGACCACCCGCAGGGGCTGGATAGCACGCTGCAAAATTTCTACTTCGAGATGCTGCAATTCTGTCGGGTCGCCGAACTCTTTGATGAACAGTTCCTGTTTGACATCAGCAAGCGCGACCTCGACCGCCAGCGACCGCTGTCGCAGCTATGCTTGCGCAACGTAGTGCCGGCAGGTTTCATCCGCCCACGCCTGACCGCTGCGCGCAGCACCGTGCTGTTTTCGGCGACGCTGAGCCCGCGGCATTACTACGCGGACCTGCTGGGCACGCCTGCGAACACGGTGTGGATCGATGTGGAATCACCGTTTCACGCCGACCAGTTGCAGGTGCGCATCGTCAGCCAGATTTCGACACGCTTCGTCCACCGGCAGGCGTCGCTCGAACCCATCGTCGAACTGATCGCACGGCAATTCGCGGAGCGACCCGGTAACTACCTGGCGTTTTTCAGCAGCTTCGACTACTTGCAGCAAGTCTTGCAGTTACTTGCCGAGCGTCATCCACATATCACGCTGTGGTCGCAATCCCGGGGAATGGGCGAAGCGCAGCGCCAGGACTTTCTCGACCAGTTCACCGCGCACAGTCAGGGTGTCGGCTTTGCGGTGTTGGGCGGCGCATTTGGTGAGGGCATCGATTTGCCGGGCACACGGTTGATCGGCGCGTTCATCGCCACACTGGGCCTGGCGCAACTCAATCCGATCAACGAACAGATTAAACACCGCATGACCGCTATTTTTGGTGCCGGTTATGACTACACCTACCTGTTTCCAGGCGTACAAAAAGTGGTGCAGGCGGCTGGACGGGTGATCCGCACCCAACAGGATAAGGGGGTGGTGATGCTTATTGATGACCGGTTTGGCGAGAGCAAGGTCAAACAGCTGTTCCCACGTTGGTGGTCGGTTCAACCGACGCATTTTCGCGCTATCGAGTAGGAACATTCCTTTTAAAAAACAACGACATATCTTGAAAGAAACACCGATTTGAACAAACGCCCAATCAGCGCTTTATTCAAGGGGCAAGTCATCACTTCCAAGCGATTCTTTGATAAGGAAATCAAGGTATGTCACTAACGCCGCAATACGTTTACACCCAGGAGCAGGTCACTGCCGCCTTCAATGAGATCAAAGCGACGTTGTTTCGCGGCATCACTGCCCAAGCGACGCCCAAAGTCCTGATCGTTGCCGGTTTGCAAGGGTCGGGCAAAACCTATCTACTGGAAAAATACCTCCTGCCTTCAAAGCGCTATGAGCAGTTTGTTCGCCTTTATTTGCCCGAGTATCGAGAAAAACACCCCCAATACGCCGAGATGATCAAGCGTGGCGTTCTGCATGCGTATAAGCATACGGAAGCTTTTGTCCGGGAGGTAAGCGCCAAGATTTTCACTGAAGCCTTCACCCTCAAATACAACATCATCATGGAATGCGCGTTCGACAGCCTCGACTTCGCCGCTTTTCCTCCCTTGGCAACCGCCGCCTGTTATCAGTTCGAGACACATATCGTTGGATGCAATCAAGCGTTCGCTCACGTGTCGAGCATCAAAAGAGCCCTGAGCAGCCTGGAAAAAAAAGAACTGGAGAGGTTTGTCCCGCTCGCCTCGCTCGACGCCAGCATGAGTAATGCACAGGCGATCATCCTGGCTTTTGAAACCGCTTCAAAAGCGGTCAGCGGCTCACAAATCACGGTGTATGAACGCGGCCTCGGGGGGTTGAAAGAGCGGGTGTCGCGCTTCCAGAAGATTTATACCAAAGACGCGACCGAGGTAACCCCTCCAACGGCCCCGACCGCGTGCAGCACCTATGCCGACATCCTCAATAACCACGTCTACACCAAGAGGGAGCGTGACGAGATGCTGAAGGAATGCCACTTGGCATTACTCAAAACCCAGGCACACGCCACACTGGTGCCTGACTTCGTTTACAACGACCTGTATGCCTATATCGTCAAATACGTGTACCGATAAGCCGTAACCATTCGGCGGCAAAGCGATGACAGTCTCCCGGCCAGCGAGCGGTCAATAACTGGCCATCGCTCACGACAAAACCTCGTTGTGGCTGGTCCGCCGAATCACGTACGGCGAGAAAGGGGCCCCGCAGGAAATCTGCGGGGCGGGAAAGGGTGGCAGTGACTTGCGCCTCGACCGTCTGCGGGTAAGTTCGGTAATAACGACCAAGCCAGGGCGCGGTCATTGCCCAGGCAGGCAGTTCCATTGTGTTGGCTACCAGCGCGGTGACCTTGCGCCCCCGAAGTACAGATGATCCGGTTTCGGGGTAGAGCGTACGGGCCAGCAGCAGCACACCGTGACACACTGCGGCCACCGGTTTGTCTGCTTGAAAAAAGTGCAGGGCGATCCGCTGTGCCTGAACAGATTCCAGCAAGCTGCGCATGCCCTTGGCATGGCCACCAGGAATCAACAACCCGTCGAACTTGCTCGGGTCCACAGCGTCATAGGACAGCGGTTTACGAAATGATGCGTCTTCGGTCATTTGCCTGTAGCTGGCAAGGTCGGGCTTGCGTGTCATCAGCAACGGGTTGAGCGGACCAAAGCCAATCTCCACCAGGCGCGAATCGGCGTAGGCAGGCAAACCCTGCGGTGTGGCAAAACGCACCTCGATGCCGGCTCTGCGCATCGCTTGCCAGGGTACGCTGCTCTCGGTCGGGTCGTAGTCGCAGGTCGGCAATAACATCAGGATCATGGATGCGCCTTTTATCTGCCGGAAATGGCCGTTGGCGTCGAGCATAGGTGGTCTGCAGCCTGTACTCCACTGAACAAGCGAGTTGTGGCTTTCCAAACCCATGGTTTGCCGCATACTCCATAAAAACGATAGTCGCGAGTGTGATCGATGAGTGATGTGCCGTCCAAAACCAACTCCATCGAGGAGATGCGTTTTCGCCTGCTGATTGATGCTGTGGTGGACTACGCGATCTACATGATCGATCCCGATGGCATCATCACCAGCTGGAACTCCGGCGCCCGGCGTTTCAAAGGCTACGAGGAAGCGGAGATTCTCGGCCAGCACTTCTCGCGGTTCTACACCGATGGAGATCAACGTGCCGGGTTGCCCCAGCGCGCACTGGACACGGCCATTAATGAAGGCCGTTTCGAAGGCGAAGGCTGGCGGGTGCGCAAGGACGGTACGCATTTCTGGTCACACGTGGTGATCGACCCCATTCTCGACCCGACCGGCAAGTTGCTGGGGTTCGCCAAAATCACCCGGGATCTCACCGACCGTAAAATGGCCGAGGAAACCCTCAAGCAAAGCGAGCAACAGTTCCGGTTGCTGGTGCAAAGCGTCACCGATTACGCCATCTATATGCTCGCTCCGGATGGATGCCTGACCAACTGGAATCAGGGCGCCCAGCGCATCAAGGGCTACCGGCCCGAAGAAGTCATCGGTAAACACTTCTCGATGTTCTATACCCCTGAAGACCGAGAAGCCGGTGAACCGCAACGGGCATTGGAAACGGCCATACGAGAGGGACGATTCGAAAACAAGGCCTGGCGCGTGCGCAAGGACGGTACACGGTTTTACGCTCATGTCGTGGTGGACCCGATCTGGGGCGATACCGGCACGCTGCTGGGTTTTGCCAAGATTACCCGCGATATCACGGAGGCGACCCTTGCCCAACAAGACCTTGAGCGAACCCGCGAGGCGTTGTTCCAGGCGCAGAAAATGCAGGCCATCGGCCAACTCAGCGGCGGGATTGCCCACGACTTCAACAACTTGTTGACAGTGATCCTTGGCAATCTTGAGATCGTGCGCAAGCGCGTCGCTGATGATCCGAAGGTCATGCGGCTGATCGACAACGCCACCCAGGGCGCCTTGCGTGGTGTTTCCCTGACCCAGCGCATGCTGGCGTTCGCCAGACGTCAGGAACTCAAATCCGAATCACTCGAAATACCCGGATTGATCGAGGGAATCAGCGGTCTGTTGCGCAGCGCTCTAGGCCCGTCAGTGCAACTCGAGACCCGCTTTTCACCAGGACTGGTGCCGGTCATGGCGGACAATAATCAGCTGGAATTGGCCGTGCTCAACCTTGCCACCAATGCCCGCGATGCCATGCCCAATGGCGGCAAAATCGTCATCGGCGCCCAGACCGAAGAGGTTAACGATCATTCCAGGTTAGCGCTGGCGCCGGGCCAGTATGTTTGCATGAGCATCACCGATACTGGCGACGGCATGGATACCGTTACCCTGGCGTCAGCAATGGACCCATTCTTCACCACCAAAGGCGTGGGCAAAGGCACCGGCCTCGGGTTGTCGATGGTTCATGGATTTCTCGAACAATTGGGAGGGCGATTTATCCTCAAGAGCCAGGTGGGCAGTGGCACTCGAGCCGAATTGTGGATACCTGCCGCCACGACGACTTCAGTCATTCCCAAGGTTGCCGATGACGAGGCAGTGTCCCCCGAGTACAGGCTGTGCGTCCTGGTCGTGGACGACGATAGCCTGGTGCTGACCAGCACCTGCCTGTTGCTCGAAGACCTCGGCCACCGGGTCATCAGTGCGACATCCGGCGCCCAAGCGCTGGAGCTGTTCGCGAGCACGCCGGGTATCGATCTGGTCATTACCGACATGGCCATGCCGCTGATGAATGGCGCACAACTGGCGCACGCGATCCGGATCATGCAGCCGGACCAGCCGATAGTCCTTGCCACGGGGTATGCCGAGCGGCTGGAAGGCTTTGCGGTCGAACTGCCGCGGTTGTCCAAACCGTTTACTCAGCTGCACCTTGTTGAAATCATTGCCCAGGCCATGAAGTGACAACGGGTAACTTGTGGCGAGGGAGTTTGCTCCCTCGCCACCGATACAGCGTCCAGTTTAAGTGAATCTTCAAGCGGCGAGATTGCGGTCGCTCAGTTCTTTTTTATACTGAACCTTCAGCATTTCCATCTGCGCGCCCAGTTCGTCCAGCGCCGCTTTGCCCAGCAGCTTTTTCGCCTGCGGGAACATCTCGGTTTCTTCCTCTTCGATGTGGTGTTCCAGCAGCTCCTTGACCACTTTGACTCGACCGGCAAACTCCGGCGTGGAAGGGTCGGTGGCTTTCAGGTCCGGTAGCACCAGCGAGTCCACGGTGCGGTGCTCTTCCTTGGCTTCGTAATACATCACGTCCTGCTCCTTGCCGCCGGCCTTTTTATAAGCCGGGTACAGGACTTCTTCCTCAAGTCGCGTATGGATGCTGATTTCCATCTCAAGCTTGGCCAGCAACTCCGTGCGTTTTTTAACGCCGCGTTCAGTGGATTCGCTCAGTTGGCTCAGGATGCCTTTTACACGTTCATGGTCAGCTTTCAAAAGATCGATGGCGTTCATGGTCAAGTCTCTCAAGTCGTCACGGGGATGAGCGCACACGGTCTCAGTGGCCGATAGTCGCTTGAGGGGATACAGCAGAAGTCGTGCCGACTTTTGAATGGAATAAATAGTTATATAAATCAATTAGATAAACAGCTGGTGAGCGACTTTGCCCGTGCAGGCTGCATGAGTCCGGCATTTGGCTCATGCAGTTCGCACTGCTGTGCGAGCAACCCGGACAACGCGCCATTTCAGAGACAAAAAACCCGGCAATCGCCGGGCTTCTTTCACGCTCAGGCTCGTTGTTCGAGTTGCTGGCGCAGAGGATGAGAATGATTGACGGACAGCGGAATCGGCGGGAAGTCCTCGTTGAGCAGGCGCAAATGCTCAATCGCTTCCTGAAACTTCAAATCGGCCTTGTGGCGCAATGTGCGATAGCGATCAAACAGTTCCACATCCAGATCGCCGCCATCAAGCATCTCGAACGCACATCGGCTCAGCTCCTGAGCCTCTTCGAACATCTGACGGTTACGCTCCAGGGCGAATGCCCGGCAGGCTTTGATTTCATCAGGGGAGGAACATTCGATCATGACCGGCACCTTTTTTTCCAGGGTTCCTTGAATAGGCGTCGTTGCCACAGTGGAACCGAACCTGTCGGATCCCGTGCGACACAAACACAGCGGGATTGAATATGTGACTGCCGGGAGAAAAAGGGATTTCAATTTTTTGCAGGCGAAAATTCGATAAATCCGCGGATGAAATGCAGAGAAAAAATCAAATAATCTGATTTTTCAAGCGTTCGTAACGGGCGAGGGTCGGCTGGGTGGTGATCCCGTGAATCAGGATACTCAGCGCGACCACCGATAAGGTCAGATCGGTGCACAGCGACGCAACCGACTGCCCGAGCCCGTGGTTCAACGCATAAAACAGATAATAAAGACTGCCGATGCCGCGTATGCCGAACCAGCCGATCAAGGCTCGCTGATGCCAGTCAAGCAAGCGGCCCCAAGGCATGACGGCCACACTCAGCGGTCTGATCAGGCAAAACAGCACGCCACCGATGGGCAGGGCCCGCCAATCCCAGTGGGCAATCAGCACCACGCCCAGCAGCGTCACCAGAAACACTTCCATGGCCCGCTCCACGAGGCCGCCGAAGGCGATCATGTCACTCATCATGATGCCCGCCGCCACCTGACCGTCCTCCAGATCGTCGGTGTTGCCACGCATCGCATGTTGCGGTTCGACATTCTGATGTCCCACCACGGGCTGGACCAGGTGCTCGGCGGGCTCCTGCGATTGGCCCGTGGTACTGACTTCGGCCTGACGCAAGCCGAGGCCGGCGGCGAACACCGAGAGAAATCCATAGGCATGAATAGATTCGGCCCCGACATAGGCCAGGGCAATCAATGCAAGGGCGAGGTAGTCATTCGGCGACAGCGTACTGTCATCATTCCGGATACGCAGCGTCAGCGTCACGCGCCCGATACCGCGCCCCATCCAGTAACCCGTGAGTAATCCGGCAGGGACGGCCCAGAGCAGACTGTTCAGCGCCCAGTGGCCCAGCCAGCCGGGATCGCCGTCGTGTTGCAACAACAGCAATCCTAGAATCACGAACGGAAACGCGATGCCATCGTTGAGCCCGGCCTCGCCCGACAGACCGAAGCGCACCCGGTCGTCATCCCGTGCATCGTTGACCTGTACGAGGGCAGCCAAAACCGGGTCGGTCGGCGCCAAAATCGAGCCGATCAGGACCGAGGCGCCCCACGATACGCCGAAGCCGTAGTGCAACAGCAGGCAGACGCCGCCAATGGTCAAAACCATGACCGGCCCGGCCAGCCCGACAGCGATTCGCCAGGTCTTGTCCTTGAGCGGAAGGCGCAATTTCAGCCCGCAGACGAACAACGAAAAGAGCACCGCGACTTCTGTCAGATGCTCCATCCAGTCAGCGGCGTCATTGGTGTTGAGCTTCAACAAACCCAGTGCACCCGGTCCGATGGCCGCGCCCAGCACCAGGCACACCGCCGAGGTGGTCACCGGCATCCATCGCAGGTACGACGACGTTAACGCCAGTGTCAACAACACGGCACCCAGCACCGCCACCCATAGAATGAAGCTCATGTCTTGACTCGCCAGGAAGGGGGTGCTGGACAGGAAATGAGGCGATCACCCAACCGTTGCGCGCAGGTATTCCGGCGACAGCAGGTTGAACCACACCAAAATCATTTCCATCAGAATAGTCACTTTTTCGGTTAAAACCGCCCCCTGCAGCAGCCTTCGGCAGCGGCTACAGGTCGGGTTCACAGGATTGGCTTGCCGCCTGTGATGCCGTAGCGTTGGCCGGTGATGTAACTGGCCTCATCCGAAGCGAGCAACACATAAATCGGCGCCACTTCCACCGGTTGCCCTGGCCGCCCGAGCGGGGTCTGCGAACCAAAATTCTGGACTTCGTCATCGGGCATGGTCGATACAATCAATGGCGTCCAGATCGGCCCCGGCGCCACGCTGTTCACCCGGATGTTTTTCGGCCCGAGCATCTGCGCCAGTCCACCGGTGAAATTGGCAATCGCGCCCTTGGTGGTGGCGTAGGCGAGGAGAGTGGGTTTGGGCAGGTCAGAGTTCACCGAACTGGTATTGATGATCGAACTGCCGGCCTTCATGTGTTTCAGCGCCGCCTTGCAGATCCTGAACATGGCGGTGATGTTCACATCGAAGGTCATCACCCATTCTTCGTCCGCGATGTCCTCGATGCTGTCATGGCTCATCTGGAACGCGGCGTTATTGACCAGAATATCGATGCGCCCGAACCGCTCGACCGTCTTGTCGACCAAGGCCTGGCACTGGGTTTTGTTCGCGATGTCGCCGGGCAGCAGCAGAGTTTGACGACCGGCCTGTTCGACCCAGTTCGCAGTTTCCTGCGCGTCTTCGTGTTCATTCAGGTAAGCAATGGCGACATCTGCGCCTTCACGGGCGAAGGCAATGGCCACCGCCCGGCCGATGCCGCTGTCGGCCCCTGTAATCAGTGCGATCTTGCCCTGCAACCGGCCCGAGCCTTTATAGGACTGCTCGCCACAGTCGGGGACGGGGTCCATTTTTCGCTGGGATCCGGGGACGGGCTGAGCCTGTTCGGGGAAGGGTGGTTTTGGAAAGTCAGTCATCTTCAATCTCCGGACTCAAGGCAATCGGGTCAAAGGGTTGACCCTGGGGGGTTGTCTTGAGTTCGGTTGGATTTCGGGTGCTTGTCCATTTCCTAAAACACACAAATCCCCTGTAGGAATGTGGGGTGTGTCAGGCCTTGCGATTGCGCAAGCTGCGCTCCATCCGCGAAATACCTTCTTCGAGCAACGCCCGTGGGCAACCGAAGTTCAGACGCACGAATTGCCCGGCGTCATCGCCGAAGTCCAGGCCCGGGCTCAAACCGACTTTGGCTTGCTCGAGGAAGAACTGCTGCGGGTTGTCCAGTCCCAGCGCCGAGCAATCGAGCCACGCCAGGTAGGTGCTTTGCGGCACGTTCATGGTGACGCCCGGGAGGCGGGTGCGAACGGCGTCGACCAGGTAATCGCGGTTGCTTTGCAGGTACGCGCTCAGTTCCGCCAGCCACGGTCCGGCTTCGCTGTAGGCGACGCGGGTGGCTTCCAGGCCCAGCGGGTTCACGCTGTCGACCATGCCGCAACGGGCGTGGTTGACCTTCTCGCGCAGGGCGCGGTCCTGAATGATCATGAACGAGGTTTTCAGGCCTGCGATGTTGTAGGCCTTGCTCGCTGACATCAGCGTGATCGTGCGCCGGGCGATGTCCGCGCTCAGGGTCGCCATCGGCACATGCTTGCGCCCGTCGAAACACAGCTCGGCGTGGATCTCGTCCGAGATGATCCAGGCACCCTGTTCCAGGCAGATGTCGGCAATCGCTTGCAGTTCTTCGCGCGGGAAGGCTTTGCCCAGCGGGTTGTGCGGGTTGCTCAGCAGCAACGCGCCGCCACCTTGCAGCGACTGGCTGAGGGTGGTGAGCGGCGTGGTGTAGGTGCCGTCGGCCTGCGCATCGAAGTTCAGCTCGACCTTGTTGAGGCCCCAATGCCCCGGCGCGTGACGCAGCGGCGGATAGTTGGGCACCTGCACCACGACGTTCTGTGGCGGCTGGACCAGCGCTTTCAGGGCCATATTGAAACCCGATTCGACCCCCGGCAGGAAGATCAGCTCTTGCGGCTCGACGCGCCAGGCGTATTTGTTCCAGAGGTCGGCGACGATGGCGTCGCGCAGGTCATCCGGGGCCACGCTGTAGCCGACCATCGGGTGTTCCAGGCGTTTTTGCAGGGCCTGGATGATCATCGGCGGCGCGGCAAAATCCATGTCGGCCACCCACATCGGCAGCACGTCGGCCGGGTAGCGGCTCCATTTGGTGCTACCGGTGTTATGGCGGTCGAACACCTGATCAAAATCGAAAGTCATGCGCGGTCTCGTAACTACGGGCTGGTAATGGTCGCCATGATAATCGCCAATCCCTGTGGGAGCGAGCTTGCTCGCGATGAGGCCGGTGCAGTCGGCATTGAGGGGGGCTGTTACGCCGCTATCGCGAGCAAGCTCGGCTCCTACAGGTTTTGTGGTTTGGCTGATATCCCGGCGTGCCCGACGGTCGGTTTTCACACCGGGCACGTCGGCGTTGTCTAGAGTTTCAAGTGTCGGCAGCCCGGCTGCCGCCACCGTGATGGATTGAAAAGTCCGGCAACGTCCCGGATTTCCACCTGATCAGGAGTGCACGATGGACCTCAGCCGTCGTCAGTTCTTCAAGGTCGCTGGTATCGGCCTTGCAGGCTCGAGCCTGGGCGCGTTGGGCATGGCCCCGACGCTGGCCTTCGCAGAGCAGGTGCGCCACTTCAAGCTTGCCGCCACCCATGAGACCCGCAACACCTGTCCGTATTGCTCGGTCGGTTGCGGCGTGATCATGTACAGCCAGGGCGATACGGCCAAGAATGTCGCGCAAAACATCATCCACATAGAAGGTGACGCCGACCACCCGGTCAACCGCGGCACCCTGTGCCCCAAAGGCGCGGGCCTGCTGGATTTCATTCACAGCCCCGGTCGCCTGCAATACCCACAGGTGCGCAAGCCCGGCAGCAGCGAGTGGACGCGCATCTCCTGGGATGAAGCGCTGGATCGCGTCGCCGACCTGATGAAGGCCGACCGCGACGCCAACTTCATCGAGAAGAATGCCCAAGGCCAAACGGTTAACCGCTGGCTGACCACCGGTTTCCTCGCGGCCTCGGCGGCGTCCAACGAAGCGGGCTACATCACCCACAAGGTCATTCGCAGTCTCGGCATGCTGGGGTTTGATAACCAGGCGCGTGTCTGACACGGCCCGACGGTGGCAAGTCTTGCCCCGACGTACGGCCGTGGTGCCATGACCAATACCTGGACCGATATCGCCAACGCGAATCTGGTTCTGGTGATGGGCGGCAACGCAGCAGAGGCGCACCCGTGCGGTTTCAAATGGGTGACGGAAGCCAAGGCGCACAACAAGGCGCGGCTGATCGTGGTCGACCCGCGATTCACCCGTACGGCCTCGGTGGCCGACTATTACGCGCCGATTCGAACCGGCACCGACATCGCCTTCATGGGCGGGCTGATCAATTACCTGCTGACCGAGGACAAGATCCAGCACGAGTACGTGCGCAACTACACCGACGTGTCGTTCATCGTCAAAGCCGGCTATGGCTTCGAGGACGGGATCTTCAGCGGTTACGACGTGGCCAAGCGCAGCTACACCGACAAGTCCGGCTGGGGTTATGAGCTCGGTGAGGACGGCTTTGCCAAGATCGACCCGACCCTGCAAGACCCACGCTGTGTCTATCAACTGATGAAGCAGCATTACAGCCGCTACAACATCGACCTGGCGAGCCAGATTTGCGGAATGCCGGTCGATGCCATGCAAAAAATCTGGGATGAAATCGCCACCTGCTCGGTACCGGGCAAGACCATGACCATCCTCTATGCGCTGGGTTGGACCCAGCATTCGATCGGCTCGCAGATCATCCGCAGCGCGGCAATGGTGCAATTGCTGCTGGGCAATGTCGGCATGCCGGGTGGGGGCGTGAACGCCTTGCGCGGGCACTCCAACATACAGGGCCTGACTGATCTTGGTTTGCTGTCCAACTCGCTGCCGGGTTACCTCACCTTGCCGACTGACGCCGAGCAGGAATACGCCGCCTACATCACCAAACGCACGCAAAAACCGTTGCGTCCGGGGCAACTGTCCTACTGGCAGAACTACAGCAAGTTCCACGTCAGCCTGATGAAAGCCTGGTACGGCGGCAATGCCACGGTCGAGAACAATTGGGCGTACGACTACCTGCCGAAACTGGATATTCCCAACTACGACATCCTTAAAGTGTTCGACTTGATGGGCCAGGGCAAGGTCAATGGCTATATGTGCCAGGGCTTCAATCCCATCGCGGCGTTGCCTGACAAAAACCGGGTGATGGCGGCGCTGGCCAAGTTGAAATGGCTGGTGGTGATGGACCCGCTGTCCACCGAGACCTCGGAGTTCTGGCGCAATGTCGGGCCGTACAACGATGTGAAAAGTGCCGACATCCAGACCGAAGTGATTCGCCTGCCCACCACCTGTTTTGCCGAGGAGGACGGCTCGCTGGTCAACAGCAGTCGCTGGCTGCAATGGCACTGGAAAGGTGCCGACGGGCCGGGTGAAGCACAAACCGACATCCGGATCATGGCCGAACTGTTCCTGCGCCTGCGTCAGCGTTATGAAGCGAAGGGCGGCGCCTATCCCGATCCGATCCTGAAACTGTCGTGGCAGTACAAGGTTCCCAACGAACCTTCACCGGAAGAACTGGCCAAGGAAATCAACGGCTACGCCACCACTGACTTCACCGATGCCACGGGCGCGGCGATCAAGGGCAACGCGCAACTGGCCGCGTTCAGCCAGCTCAAGGACGACGGCAGCACCGCGTCCGGTTGCTGGATTTTCTGTGGCAGCTGGACCGAAACCGGCAACCAGATGGCACGGCGCGACAACAGCGATCCGTATGGCATGCACCAACATCAAGGCTGGGCCTGGGCCTGGCCAGCGAATCGGCGGATTCTCTACAACCGCGCTTCGGCCGATCCACAAGGCAAGCCCTGGGACCCGAAAAAACGCCTGGTGTGGTGGAACGGCAAGGTCTGGGGCGGCACCGACGTGCCCGACTACAAGGCCGACGTGCCACCGGAAGCAGGGATGAATCCGTTCATCATGAACCCCGAAGGCGTGGCGCGGTTTTTCGCCGTCGACAAGATGAACGAAGGCCCGTTCCCCGAACACTACGAGCCGTTCGAAACGCCGATCGGCATCAACCCGCTGCACCCGACCAACAAAAAAGCCACCAGCAACCCGGCAGCGCGAATCTTCGATTCGGTGTGGGATTCCCTCGGCGTGGCCAAGGATTACCCGTACGCGGCCACCAGTTACCGCTTGACCGAGCATTTCCACTTCTGGAGCAAGCACTGCAAGCTCAACGCGATTGCCCAACCGGAGCAGTTTGTCGAAATCGGCGAAGTACTGGCCAAGGAAAAAGGCATCGTCGCCGGCGACCGTGTGCGGGTCAGCAGCAAGCGCGGGCACATTGAAGCGGTGGCGGTGGTGACCAAGCGGATTCGTCCGTTGCAGGTGAACGGCCAAGTGGTGCACCAGATCGGTATCCCGCTGCACTGGGGATTTACCGGGCTCACACGTCACGGTTACCTGACTAACACCCTGGTGCCGTTCCTCGGCGATGGCAACACCCAGACCCCGGAATCCAAGTCATTCCTGGTCAACGTGGAGAAAGTCTAAATGGCCAGCCAAGACATCATTGCCCGTTCGGCCACCACGACTGTCCCGCCTTCGGTGCGCAATCAGGAGGAAGTGGCCAAGCTGATCGACACCACCAAGTGCATTGGCTGCAAGGCGTGTCAGGTGGCTTGTTCTGAATGGAACGAACTGCGCGACGACGTCGGCCACAACCTCGGCACCTACGACAACCCGCAGGACCTCAGCGCAGAAACCTGGACCCTGATGCGCTTCACCGAGCACGAAACCGACGCCGGCAACCTCGAATGGCTGATTCGCAAGGACGGCTGCATGCACTGCGCCGAACCCGGTTGCCTGGCGGCGTGCCCCAGCCCCGGCGCGATCATCAAGCACGCCAACGGCATAGTCGATTTCGATCAGGACCACTGCATCGGCTGCGGCTATTGCATCACCGGTTGCCCGTTCAACATTCCACGGATCTCGCAAAAGGATCACAAGGCGTACAAATGCACCTTGTGCTCGGACCGGGTTGAAGTCGGACTGGAACCGGCCTGCGTCAAAACCTGTCCGACCGGCGCCATCGTCTTCGGCACCAAGGAAGACATGAAGGAACATGCGGCCGAACGGATCGTCGATCTGAAAAGCCGCGGTTTTGAAAACGCTGGCCTCTACGACCCGGCCGGTGTGGGGGGCACTCACGTGATGTACGTGCTGCACCACGCCGACACGCCGCAGCTGTACGCCGGGCTGGCGAAAGACCCGGCGATCAGCCCGTTGGTGGGGCTGTGGAAAGGCGTGAGCAAACCCTTGGGCTTACTCGCGATGGGCCTGGCGGTGCTGGCCGGGTTCTTCCATTACGTGCGCATCGGGCCGCAGGTGGTGGAAGAAGATGAGTTGCCGCCGCTCAAGGACAATGCGGTGCGCGAAGTCGATCCATCGGTGCATACCTTTGATCCGCGCGGGGAGGACAGACCATGATCCGCAAACAGATCCTGCGCTACACCGCTGGCCAGCGCACCAATCACTGGTTGGTGGCGATCCTGTTTTTCATGGCAGCACTGTCCGGGCTGGCGCTGTTTCATCCGGCGCTGTTCTGGCTCAGCAACCTGTTTGGCGGTGGCCCGTGGACACGCATTCTGCATCCCTTCATGGGCGTGGTGATGTTTGTGTTGTTCCTCGGCCTGGTGATCCGCTTCTGGCGGGCCAACTTCTTCATCCGCAATGACGGCTTGTGGCTCAAGCGGATCGACAAAGTGATTCAAAACGAGGAGGAGGGCGTGCCGGCCATTGGCAAGTACAACCCCGGACAGAAGCTGTTGTTCTGGACCTTGTTGGCCTGCATGCTCGCGTTGTTGTTGACCGGACTGGTGATCTGGCGCGCTTATTTCAGCGCTTATTTCGGCATCACTGCGATTCGCTGGGCCATGCTGCTGCATGCGTTGGCGGGGTTTGTGCTGGTGCTGAGCATCATCATCCACATCTACGCCGGTATCTGGATCAAGGGCTCGGTCAGCGCCATGGTGCACGGCTGGGTCAGCCGCGCCTGGGCAAAGAAACACCATGAACTCTGGTACCGCGAAGTAACGCGCGATGAACACCCCGACCCGCCGATCAGCAAAAAAGGATAAGCACTTGGCGACGATTCTTGAACCTGGAGAGATTGAAGCGGCGGCGAGTTCACCGCCGTTTCTGTACCTGCCGCCGCATGACCTGTTCACCCTGCGTGCCTTGCGGCTGGAACGATTGGCCGAAGGGCATCCGCTGGCCGATTACCTGCGTCTGGTGGCCGGTTTGTGTCATGTGCAGCAACGCCTGATGGACGATCCACCCGTTTCAACATTGCCTGATCCCGAACGCATCAAGGTCTGCCAGGCGCACGGCCTGCCACCGTTGGCCGCCGACACGCTGGTGCGCGAGGGCCATTGGTTGCCGTACCTCGACGCCTTGTTGCAGCACTTCCCGCCAGCGCCGCAACCGGCGGTAGCAAAAGCCCTGGCGACGTTGCGCAGTACCGACGCCGGGCAACGCAAGGCCTGGGCGGTGGCGTTGGTCAGCGGCCAGTTCACGCTGTTGCCCGCGGCGCTGGTGCCGTTTCTTGGCGCCGCGTTGCAAGCGGCCTGGAGTCATTGGCTGCTGAGCACGCCGGACCTTGCACTGAAACCCGGCGACAGCCTCAATCAATGCCCGGCCTGCGGTTCACCGGCGATGGCTGGGGTGATTCGCCATCGCGGCAAACACAACGGTTTGCGTTATCTGGTGTGCTCGCTGTGCGCCTGCGAATGGCACGTGGTGCGGGTCAAGTGCGTGTATTGCGAGCAGAGCAAAGGCCTGGAATACGTCAGCCTCGATGACGACCGCCACGCTGCCAATCAAGCGCCATTGCGCGCCGAAACCTGCCCCGGCTGTCGCAGTTACCTGAAACAGCTCTACCTGGAAAACGACGCTGAAGCGGAGGCGCTGTCGGCGGACTTGAGCAGCCTGATGCTCGACATGCGCCTGGAACAGGAAGGCTACCTGAGGCCAGCGCCGAATCTGCTGCTGGCACCCGGAGGCGACTGAACACTCAACGGCTACACTCAGGCGCGACGGTCAATCGTTTCCAGGAGCGCCTGATGCCTTCACCTTCCGCCAGCCAAACCTTGCGGCTGCCTTCCATCGACGGTCTGTTGCGCCATCCGGCCTGCCAACCGCTGGCCGAGCGTTATGGGCGTGACGCATTGCTGGCGAGCCTGCGGCAATTGCTCGATGACTTGCGCGAACCGGTGCTGACCGGGCAACTCGATGCCGTGGAAATAAGCCCGCTGGTCTTGGCGGGACGGGCCGGTGAGCGTCTGGCCCGGCATCACCAAAGCCATGTGCGCCGGGTGTTCAACCTGACCGGCACGGTGCTGCACACCAATCTAGGCAGAGCGCTACTCCCGGATGTCGCCATCGAAGCCGTGCAATTGGCCGCACGTTATCCGCTCAATCTTGAATTTGATTTGAGCAGCGGCAAACGTGGCGACCGTGATGACCTGATCGAAGGCCTGATCCGCGAACTCACCGGCGCCGAAGCGGTGACCGTGGTCAACAACAACGCAGCGGCGGTGCTGCTGACGCTCAACAGTTTAGGCGCGCGCAAGGAAGGGATCATTTCCCGGGGCGAGCTGATTGAAATCGGCGGCGCGTTCCGCATTCCCGACATCATGTCTCGGGCCGGGGTTCGCCTGCATGAAGTCGGCACCACCAACCGCACCCATGCCCGTGATTACGAGGCGGCCATCGGCCCGCGCAGCGGTCTGGTGATGCGCGTGCATTCGAGCAACTACAGCATCGAAGGATTCACCGCACGGGTGCCGACCGCCGAACTTGCGCAGTTGGCACACCGTCATGGATTACCGCTGCTGGAAGACCTCGGCAGCGGCAGTCTGCTGGACCTGACCCGCTGGGGCCTGCCCGCCGAACCGACGGTGCGCCAGGCGCTGCTCGATGGCGCGGACATCGTCACGTTCAGTGGCGACAAATTGTTGGGTGGCCCGCAGGCGGGATTGATTGTCGGGCGCAAGGACCTGATCGCGAAGATCAAGAAGAACCCACTCAAGCGTGCGCTGCGGGTCGACAAACTGACCCTGGCCGCGCTCGAAGCGGTGCTGGGGTTGTACCGCGACCCGGATCGCCTGGCCGAACGTCTGCCGAGCCTGCGCCTGCTGACTCGCCCGCAAGCCGACATTCTCGCCCAGGCCGAACGGCTGCAACCGTCGCTGGCCCACGCCGTAGGTGACGGCTGGAGCGTCAGTGCGCTGCCGGCGCTGGGCATGATCGGCAGCGGCAGCCAACCGGTGGCACGCTTGCCGAGCGCCGCGTTGTGCCTGCGGCCTAATGTGTCCAAGCGCATGCGTGGCCGGCAATTGCTGGGGCTGGAGTCTGCGTTTCGTCAGTTGGCCATTCCGGTGCTGGGCCGCATCGATGACGACGCGCTGTGGCTGGACCTGCGTCAACTCGACGACGAAACCGCATGGCTGGAGCAACTCGATCAGTTGACCGTCGAGGGGCGGGCAGGGTGATCGTCGGCACCGCAGGGCACATCGATCACGGCAAGACCGCGCTGTTGCAGGCGTTGACCGGGCAGGCCGGCGACCGTCGTCGGGAAGAGCGTGAACGTGGCATGACCATCGACCTCGGTTACCTGTATGCCGCGCTGGAGCCGGGCGCCGAGCTGACCGGGTTCATCGACGTGCCCGGCCACGAGCGATTCACCCACAACATGCTGGCCGGGGCGCAGGGCATTGATCTGGTGTTGCTGGTGGTCGCGGCGGATGACGGCGTCATGCCGCAGACCCGCGAACATCTGGCGATTGTCGAACTGTTGGGCATTCCCCGGGCGCTGGTGGCGATCACCAAGTGCGACCGGGTCGAACGCGCCAGGGTGCAAATCGTCCATGAACAGATGACCACGCTATTGGCGCCCGGCCCCTATGCCGATGCGCCGCAAATCGCGCTGTCGAGTGTGACCGGAGAAGGTGTCGAGACGTTGCGCCAGGCATTGCTTGACGCACAGCGTGAAGTGCATCAGCGCAGTACCGACGGCGGTTTTCGTCTGGCGATTGATCGCGCCTTCAGCGTCGCGGGCGCCGGTATCGTGGTGACGGGTACGGCGTTGTCGGGGCAAGTCACGGTGGGCGACACACTGGTGTTGAGCCCGTTGGGCAAACCTGTTCGAGTGCGCGGTTTGCACGCGCAAAACCACGCGGCGCAGACGGCGTTCGCCGGCCAACGCGTGGCATTGAACCTGAATGCCGAACGCCTGGCGCTGGAGCACATCCACCGTGGTCAATGGCTGCTGGCCGAGTGGCTGTATGCGCCGACTCAGCGGCTGGACATCGATCTGCGTTTGTTGGCCAACGAAGCCAAAGCCTTCGAACATTTTCAACCGGTGCATGTTCACCTCGGCACTCAGGACGTGACGGGGCGGGTGGCGTTACTGGAAGGTACGAGTCTGGCACCGGGCGGGCGGATGTTTGCGCAGATCCTGCTGAATGCCCCGGTGCAGGCGGTGAAGGGCGATCCGTTGATCCTGCGGGATCAAAGCGCCCAGCGCACCCTCGGCGGTGGTCGGGTGCTTGATCCGTTTGCCCCGACCCGACACCGTCGCAGCCCCGAACGACTGGCGCAACTTCAGGCGCTCGCCTCCCGCCATTCACTGGAAGAACTCCTGCCGGCCTTGTTGGCCAACAGCGACAGCGGCCTCGATCCACGGCAACTGGAGCGCCAGTTCAACCGTCCGCGCGGGACTTGGGTGTTACCCGATGACGTGCGCTTGATCCAGACTCGCCAGGGTCCGCTGCTGTTCAGTTCGGCCCGCTGGGAAGCCCTGAAGGCCCCTTTGCTGGAACACCTCGCACGCTTTCATGAACTTGAGCCGGATCAAATGGGCCCGGACCGTGATCGCTTGCGTCGCTTCACCGCCACCACGCTGGAGCGCTCGACCTTTCTCCGCCTGCTCGACGACTTACTCGCCAGCGGCGCCGTCGCCACCAGCGGACCCTGGCTGCATTTACCCGGTCATCAAGTGCGCCTGAGTGATGAGGACGAAGCGCTGTGGCAGCGCTTGCAACCGCTGTTCGAACAGGCCGGTTTCGATCCGCCATGGGTGCGCCAATTGGGGCATGACGAGGCGAGCGTGCGCCTGCTGTTACGGAAAATGGCGCGGCTGGGGTTGCTGCATCAAGTGGTTCGGGACCTGTTCTACACCGACGCGATGATCCGTCGATTGGCGGCTATGCTGTTGCAACTGGCCGAGCACGACCCGGTGATTCAGGTCGCGGCGTTTCGCGATGCGGTCGGCCTGGGCCGCAAGCGCAGCATTCAGATTCTGGAGTACTTTGACCGCATCGGCCTGACTCGACGCCTGGGCGACAAACGCCAGATCCGTCTCGACAGTGCCTTGGCGCAAAAAGACCACCACTGAGTTCAAGGAAGGCAATCGCGCCCGGTGGCGCGGCCGGGCTTCAAACCCGGTTGGGGACGGCATCCGTTCCCGGGCAGGTTCGACTCCGGCTGCCTTCCGCCATTTTTTGCTGAGCGGGCTTGCGAGGCGCCGAACAGGCTTGTGGCTTATTGCATCACATATCGCCCGGGTGCCGACTCCAGCGCCGGGTATTGCGCATTCCCGGTGTGCAGCACCGACGGCTGGCGCTCACCGGCATGTTCGGCGAGCCAGGCGAACCAGTCATTCCACCAGCTGCCGGAATGCTGCTGCGCGTTCATGAACCAGGTTTCGGGTTTTTTTGAGAGTCGGTTATTGGTCCAGTAGTGACGTTTTTCCTTGGCCGGTGGATTGATCACCCCGGCGATATGCCCCGAGGCGCCGAGCACAAAGCGCTTGGTCCCGCAGAGCAGCTCGGTGCTGGCATAGGCACTTCTCCACGGCACGATGTGATCGTCTTGGGTGGCGAGAATATAGGCGGGCGCATCGATGGCGCGCAGGTCCAGCTTGACCCCGCAACAGTCCAGCTCGCCTGACTTCAAGTCGTTCTGCAAATAGGTGTGGCGCAGGTACCAGCAATACATCGGCCCAGGCAGGTTGGTGCTGTCGTTGTTCCAGAACAGCAGGTCCAGAGCTATCGGCTTCTGGCCCTTGAGGTATTTGTCGACGTTGTAGTTCCACCACAAATCGTTGGGACGCAATAGCGAGAACGTATTGCCCATGTCCTCGCCCTTGAACAGGCCGAGGGGGCCATTCACGCCGCCGATGGTTCGTTCGCGGTAGGCCACCAGTTGTTCGTCGACGAAGATGTCGATGGGGCCGGTGTCGAGGTAATCGAGGAATGTGGTCAACAGGCTTATGCTGCCGACCTCTTTGTCCCCGCGCGCCGCCAGTACTGCCAGCGCCGTACTCAACAGTGTGCCGCCAATGCAGAAACCCACGCAGTTGGGACGTTGCTCGCCGCTGATCTCGCGGGTGACCTGCAAGCCTTTGATGATGCCGGTTTCGATCAGATCATCCCAGGTGGTGCCTGCGTGTTCCTGGTCGAAGTTGCGCCACGACATCAGAAACACCGGATGCCCTTGTTTCAACAGATGGGCAACCATCGAGTTGTCCGGTCGCAGGTCGAGTATGTAGAACTTGTTGATGGCGGGCGGTACGACAAAAACCGGGCGCCGGTACTGGGTTTCGCTTTGCGGGTAGTACTGAATCAGCTGGAACAGTGCGTTCTCGAACACTACGTCGCCGGGGGTATTGGCCACATCGACGCCCACCTTGAACGCGCTGCTGTCGCAGTGGCGCATCTTGCCTTCTTGCAAGTCGCTGGCCAGGTGCAGCATGCCGGTGAGGAGGCTGCTGCCTTGGGTGTCGACGACCCGTTGCAGCGCATCGGGATTACTTGCCAGAAAGTTGCTGGGGGCGCCGGCAGCGATGGCTTGTTCCACCAGGTAGAGCAAGCGCTGGCGCGGCTTCTTGTCCTTGATCGGCAGCTTGTCGAGCAGTTTCAGCAGAAAACCGGCGTTGAGCAGGTAAAACGCGGCGAGTGAGCCAAACAGGGGATCACTCCAGTTTCCGCTGGCGAAACGGCGGTCTTCGAAGGCAAAGGGCTGACCGGTCAACATACGTTGGCCGAGGTCGCTCCATTGCAGCTGATAGTCCGACTGAAGACTGTCCAGAACATCGCGCGGCAGCTCGAACCACTCGTTGTACTCCTGGCCGGAAAACCACGGATTAGTGCTGACCCACACACGTAATTGTTGCACTGCAAAGGATGCAATGAACGGAACCTGGCCTGACCAGAAGGTGTTGAAGGTATGTGCATTGTTGTCCATGGAACTCCTTGCCCATATACGTAAAACGGGCAGAAAAAAAACAGCGGCGCCGGACTTCGGCACCGCGTCAGCAAGCACGCAGGCAGTTTTGAGTTTTTAGCATCGAGCGAGAGCTCGGGGGCAATGCCCACAGGTCTACTGCATGTTCATGCCGCCGTTGACCGAGAAGTCGGCACCCGTGCTGTAACCCGATTCGCCGGAGGCCAGCCAGGCCACGATCGAGGCAATTTCTTCGGGTTGGCCGAGGCGCCCGACCGGAGTGGACGCAATCATGGTCTCGAGAATGTCCGGGCGGATGGCCGCGGTCATGCTGGTCTGGATGTAGCCTGGCGAGACGGTGTTGACGGTCACGCCCTTGCCGGACACTTCCCGGGCCAGTGCCATGGTGAAACCATGGATGCCGGCTTTGGCCGCGCTGTAATTGGTCTGGCCGAACTGGCCGCGCTGACCGTTGATCGAGGAGATGTTGATGACCCGTCCCCACCCCTTGGCCAACATGCCTTCGATCACCTGCTTGGTGGTGTTGAACAAGCCGCTGAGATTAGTGCCGATCACGGCGTTCCAGTCTTCGGGGGTGAGTTTGCGAAAGGAGGCATCGCGAGTGATTCCGGCGTTGTTGACCAGCACATCGACCGGTCCGAATTGCTCCCGTGCTCCCTCAAAGGCCTTTCGCGTTGATTCCCAATCGGTGATGTCGCCATAGATGCATTCGAACTGATAACCCGCTGCCAACTGAGCGGCGATCCAATCGTTCTTGCGGGCTGAATCAGCGCTGCAACCCACAATGACCTTGAATCCCTCGTTGTACAGGCGTCGGCTGATCGCTGTACCAATCCCACCCATACCACCGGTGACCAACGCAATACGACCAAGCGACTTCATAGATTGCTTCCCTTTTATTTTTTGCGCTGCAAGATGGGAAGATTGTTCGGTATTGGCGGGGTGTGCGGAAGTGTTGGGAGGTGACTGTCTGGTGTCCATAGGTGCCATGCAGGTTTTTCCGGATCACTGGCAGTCAATGACCTTTACCTGTACCGGGATCAATTCTTGGCATTGAACAGTCGGTTACTCTTTGATTCAACGCAGATCAGTCATGGCTCCGGACAGGATGTCCGGTTCCACAGGTCAGTGAGGACCCCATGTACAGAATGAGTTCAGGCTATGCCAACGTGTTGGTCAATACGCTTTCGGCCGAAGGACTGGATGTTGCCAGCCTGTGCCGGGAAGCCGGGCTGGACATGCAGATCGCGAACACACCCGGGGCGCTTTGCGAGCGAAGGGTGATCTATCGGTTGTGGCAACTGGCCGCCCAGGCCAGCGGTGATCCGGACATCGGCTTGAAGGCCTACGGGCACTTTCATCCGGGCAGCTTTCAAATTGTCGGTTACACCATGATGTCGAGCCTCAACCTCAAACGGGCGCTGGAGCGCCTGGTGCGCTTCAGCCCATTGATCGGTAACGGGTTCAGTCTGTTTTTTGTTCCGGAGCAGCAGCATTACCGGCTCGCCTCGCTCGATCATCAACAGTCCGGTTCCATCAAGCCCCGTCAGTATGCCGATGCCGGGTTGGCTTCTTTGCTCGGCTTCTGCCGTTGGCTGGGCGGTGGCAAGTTACCGCAACCCTTGAGCGTCGAGTTCAGTTACCCCGAACCGAAAGACATTGGCATGCACCAACGGCTTTTTGATTGCGAACTGACTTTTGGTTCGGCCTACGACAGCATTCTGTTTGACGGGCAGGATCTGCTGCGACCGTTGAGTATGGCCAATGAGGCCTTAGCGGTATTGCATGACAGTTTTGCCGAGACGCAACTGGATCTGCTGTTCGGCTTGTCCATTACCGGCAGGATTCGGGCGCTGATTACCGAGCGATTGAGCCATGGACAGGGGCAATGCGACACGGAATCGATCGCCGCCGCCTTGAACATCAGTAAGCGCACGCTGCAACGGGCCCTGGAAAAAGACGGGACGCAATTCAAGGACGTGCAGAACGCTGTGCGCCGGCAATTGGCCGATTTCTACCTGCGCCATTCTCACTTCAACATGAAGCATGTCGCGTACCTCCTTGGTTTTCATGACCACAGCAGTTTCAACAAAGCGTGCAGCCGATGGTTTGGCATGACCCCGGGCCAGTATCGGGCTGACGAGTCGTTCGAGATGGAAGAAGCCGCGTCAGTCTGACGCGCTTCTCGCCAACCACTCAGCGTTATGTCACCGGCGGTTTCTTCGCGCCTTTTTTGCCCTTGGCAAGGGGGCTTACCGGATTCTTGACCGGGACCGGTGCTGCGATGACATCGGCTTCAGCGGCTGGCTGGGTCAGGATGAAACCAGGCAGCGGGACGTCGAGCAGTGCGTGCAGTTCGCACCATAACGCGTTATTGGTGCCGCTGATCAACAGTTCGGGCAGCAAATTGGCGACGGCCGCCAGCACTTGTTGGCGTTCCTCCACCTCGACAAGCATCAAGGACAGGCTGTTCAGACTTTCTTGCGGGTGAGTGGCGACCAGCAGTTTTTGCAGGCGCAACGTTTCGCGCAGGTCCAACGGCTGGGCACTGTAGTCCTGGAGCAATACCTGCAATTGCTGGATCAACCTTTCGACGATTTCCTTGCCGGGCTCGTCGCTGTCGCGGTCCAGCAGAAACAGGATCCGTACCAAGGCTTCCATCAGACCGCCCAGGGGCAGAGCGTCCTGAAGACGATCGATCAAGACCTTGTCGTGCTGCTCGGCGTGTGCCTGCAGATCTCGCCCAGGCGCATTGCCGGCGAGGCTATTGAGTACGCCATATACGCCGTAGAAACACATTTCCTGTGTTGCATCACGCAGGTCCCGATAGCCGTTCAAGGCGTCCTGCACTTGGTTGGAAAACAGTTCCTGCCAGACCAGCAACGGGTTGTTCCGGCTGGCGGGGTGACGATCCTTGTTCACCTGAGCGGCACTGCCTGCCAGCCACCAGAGCGCCGGGTTCAAACTGCTCCAGGCCACTTGCTGCTGATGGAAAGGATGTGCCCGGCGCAGCATTTCGGCGCTCGGTTCGTTGATCAGCTGGCGCAACCACGGGCGTATGCATTCGTCGTACACACTGTTGTTGATAGCGGACACGCGCTGGACCAGCGCAAATTCGCGATCGTCATCGCGGGGCGGCTGCACCTGGCCATGGATGTCGGCGATACGCCGGCGTTCGAAACGCACGGCATACGGCGTCGCCGAATTCTCCGGCAGGTCTTCGATCAGCATTTCATACAGCCCGGCTGACAGTGCATTGATCGCATCAACCGCACCGAGCAATTCACGGTGTTCACGCCGCGCCACGTCACCGGACACGAAGATGCCCAAGTGACCGATGCTCGCGTGTCGCAGGTAAACGATGGTGCGCCCGGCATTTTGCAACGCGAGATCGCTGGGATAGACGTCGGTGATCCAGTCCAGTGCCTGCTGCGGGGAGGTGATGTTGTCGCCATACGAACAGAACACCACTACCGGCACTTCGATCAGCTTGAGGTCAAGCCCGGTGCTCTTGCGGCCCAGGCCACCGGACAGCCGATTGCCGATGAACAGGTCGTCGACAATCATCTCGATCTCTTCGCCATTGAGCAGGGTCGGGCTGCCCCACCAGCGTTCGAAATCCAGAAAGCGTGCGGCCTCACTGTCGACTTCGCTGAACAGGTGGTAGTACTTGCCCCAATACGTATTGGCCGGGTCCAGGCTTTCGAAGTTGCTGACCAGCCAGGTACCGTCGAAACGGCCATTACCGAGGTCGCTACCGAGGCGTGCCATCCAGCCACCGCCCAGCAAACCACCGGTGTAGCGCATCGGATTACGGCCATTGACACCGGCCCAATACGATAACGGCGCACCATTGACGATGATCAACCCCGGCAGCTCCGGCCGGGTAGCCGCCAGCCCCATCAATGCCCAACCGGCCTGGCAATTGCCAATCAGCACGGGGTTGGCGCTGTCGGGATGGCGGGCGCTGACGACCTCGATGAACTTCGCTTGTGCGTCTGTGATATCGGCAAGGGTTTGCCCTGGGCGAGGCGAGTGACTGAAAGAGATGAAGTAGGTGGGGTGGCCGGCTCTCAGGCTCTCGCCGATGACCGAATCCTGTTTGAAACCGCCGATGCCCGAGCCGTGACCGCCGCGAGGGTCAATGATGATCACGGGCTGTTTCTTACTGTCGATCGGTTGCCCCGGGCCGCCGAGGATTTGCAACAACGAATAGTTGACCGGGCGGGGCAGGGCTTCCCCGGCGACCAGCGTTTCATGATTGAACTTGAGCAGCAGCGGATACCCGGCGCGTTCGTGGGCCAGGGTGTTGTCGCCGCGCTGACGCAAGGTATCCCAGAACAACACGCTGCGTTGACCAAGGTCCGTGAAGTATTCCTGCCAGTCAGCAGGCGTTGGCTGCCGGAGTTGCCCAAGGCTTAAAGGCGCGAAGGTTTTTGCCTGGCGCTTCTGCACGGCGTCGAGGACGTTACGGGTATTAAGGCGTTGCAGATGATTCAGGTGTTCGAACAAACCAGCGGGCTCGGAGAACCCTTCATCTTGCAGCGCAATATTTAATTCCTGACCCATCGTGATCTCCTGACGCGGTGCATGGGGACCGGCCCGTCTGAACCCTTTGGTTAAAGAGCGCTAGCCTGGCCGTTCGATGAGCAGGAGTCTACAGCGTATAAGGAGGGCTTTAGCAAAGTATATTTTGCAGCGCACAAAATTAGACGTTGCCAAATAGTTTTGTGCACTGCAATATCAACGCTAACGCGATGACTGGCCGGATCGCTATCGCGTCCACAGGCCCGTCAGGGCCTTCCAGTACCAGGAGATTCAAGCATGTCTTTTTTCAATTCGGAAAAACTGCAAACCGCTCAGAAAGCCAACCTCGATCTTTTGCAGCAAATCAGCGGCAAAGTCTTCGCCAGCGTTGAACAGCTCAGCCAGTTGCAGTTCAAGGCACTGCGCGACTCCACCGAAGAGCACTTCGAAGGCGTTCGCAAGCTGCTGGCCGTCCGTGATCCACAAGGTTTCGCTGATCTGCAGGCTTCTTTCACCCAGCCGAGCGCGCAGGCCGAACGTCTGGCCGAGTTCAATCGTCAGGTTCAAGCACTGATCGTCGGTACTCAGTCGGACATCGCCAAATTGACTTCGAGTCAGGTCGAAGCGGGCACCCAACAGGTGCAAGAGTTCGTTGAAACCATCGGCAAGAATGCACCGGCCGGCTCCGAGCCCGTTGTGGCAGCGTTCAAGTCGAGCCTGGCGAATGCCGGTACCGTGTTCGAAAGCGCACAGAAAGCCGTAAAACAGGCTGCCGATGTGGCTCAGAGCAATTTCGACGCAGCGACTGCCGCGGCCACCAAAGCGGCCCCGGAAGCAAGCGCCAAGGCTACCAGCGGTAACAAGTAAGTCACGTCAAGCAAGCGGCACCAATGGCGATGGGTCTATTCCCCATCGCCATTTTTTTTCGGCCCGTTATCGGTGCCGGGTTTACCGCCGAACATGCCAAACAGGTTCTGGGTATTGAGGTACAACGCCTTGGACTGGTCGACATACTGGCGCATCAGGTCCTGCATCACCGGGGCCTGTTGATGCATGAAGTCGCTCCAGGCTTCGGACGACTGCGCGCCGGTCTGGGATTGAACGTCGATTACGGTCTGAATGCTCTTGTCCAGGTAACTGCCGAGTACACCCTGGTAAGGGCCGTAGAACTGGATAATCCCCATCAGCATTTCGGTAGTGAAGATCGGCTCACCGCCGCTTTCAGCTTCCAGAATCACTTGCAGCAGGATGCTGCGCGTCAGGTCCTCGCCGCTCTTGGCATCGACCACCTGAAAGGCAATTTTGTCGACCACCAATTGCCGTATGTCCGCCAGTGTCAAATGACTGCTGGTGTGGGTGTCATACAGTCGGCGATTGGGGTACTTCTTGATCAGGCGGGGGGAGGTATCAGTCATGCGGGGCGTCTCGCGGCGGGCCTGGTTTGTAGGCATCTTAACCTACTCTGGCCACGCTCCGCGTACAGATCCTTCCCACGCTCTGCGTGGGAAGGCGTCAATGGACGCTCTGCGTTTGCTCTTGGGACGCGCAGCGTGCCGGGCTGCATTCCCACGCAGAGCGTGGGAATGCTCAGGGGGAAGGGTGCTTACCAGACCGGCAAGGTGTAGCTGACGATCAGGCGGTTTTCATCCAGATCGTTGCCAAAGTTGGTCGAGCGAACTGTCGCATTACGCCATTTCACGCCGACATTCTTCAGCGGCCCGCTCTGCACGACATAACCGATATCGGTATCACGCTCCCATTCCTTGCCTTCCGGGCGGTTGCCGCCCAGATCGATATTATCGCCGGTGAGGTAGCGGGTCATGAAGGTCAGTCCCGGAACGCCGATGGCTGCAAAGTTGTAGTCGTAGCGCGCCTGCCAGGACTTTTCGTCCTTGCTGGCGAAGTCGCCGATTTGCACGAAGTTCACCAGGAAAGCGTCGGTGCCGTTGATGTAGGCGTAGCCGGTGTCGCCGCTCATGCCTTGATAGCCCAGGCCCAACGCATGCCCGCCAAGGTTGTAGGTGAACATCGCGCCAATGGCATTGTTATCGACATTACTGCCACCATCGTCCGTGGAGCGGGCGAAGCGCAGATCCGTCTTCAGCGACTGGCCGGTTGTGACCGGCAACACGTAGGTCAGGTTGACCAGGTGCTGGCTGTAGAAATTGTCGAGGTGACCGTAGCTGTAGCCGGTGGCGAGGTTGCTGGTCCATTTGTAGTTCAGGCTGGCGAAATCGAAGCTGTCGCTATCGACATGACGTGTGGTGATGCCCTTGGCGCCAGTGCGGGTGATGCCCATGTCCTCGTAGTTCGAGGAGTCGCGCTGATTGACCTGCGTCAGTCGCCCGGCATCCACGGTCAAGCCTTCGAGTTCCAGCGAGGTCAACTGACCGCCCTTGAAGGTTTGTGGCAACAGCCGTGAATCGTTGGCCAGTACCGTCGGCAGTTTCGGCAGCAACGTGCCGAGTTTCAGCGTACTTTTTGAGGCGCGCACTTTGGCGGTCAGCCCCAGTTCGCCATACTCGTCCTGCGCACCTTGGCTCGTGTCGCGGTGGCGTTTTAGCAGTCCGGAGCCTGCCCGATCAGGGCTGGAATCGAGCTTGACGCCGACCAGTCCGATCGCATCGAATCCCACGCCAATCAACCCTTCGGTGAATCCCGATTCATAGCGCAGCAGGAAACCCTGTGCCCATTCCTCTTGTTTGGATTGCGCAGCGTTGTCCTGGCGATAGTCACGGTTGAAATAGAAGTTGCGCAGCTCAAGGCTGGCCTTGCTGTCTTTGACAAAGTCAGCAGCGGCGGGGGCCGAGAGGCTGATGACGCCGCCGGACAGCAACAGTCGGGTAGCGAGGATGCGGGTGTTGCGGTCCATGGTGAAGCCCCTTTGTTTTTATTATGGAAAGACGGGTCCCGCGGCCCTCGCCAGGTGGGCGAGGGCTTATCAATAAAAAACGCGAACGCCAAAAGAGAGGAGCGTGACGCCGCGTGCGGTTCAATCGTTAGAACTGTTCGGCGCAAAGGCCAAACAAGGAGGCACTGCCCGCGCGGATGGATTGCTCCAGACTCAAAATGCGTGGCAGCAGGCGATGGATATAGAAGTCGGCGGTGGCGATTTTCGCGCCATAAAACCCTTCGTCTTCGGGCAGCTTTTGCTTGGCAACCTGTGCCATGCGCGCCCAAAGCCAGGCGTAGGCGACGTAACCGAACAGGTGCAAATACTCCACCGAAGCGGCGCCGACTTCGTTGCGGTTGGTCGCGGCCTGATCCTGTAGCCAGTCGCTCAGGTCTTCCAGACGCTGCACGGCATCGAGCAGTTGAGCGCAGTAGGGCGCATCAGGCTGATCGGCGAAATGACGAATTTCACTGGTGAACTGGCGCAGCGCGAAGCCTTTGTCGGCGAGCACCTTGCGTCCGAGCAGGTCCAGGGCCTGAATGCCGTTGGTGCCTTCGTAGATCTGCGCGATGCGCACGTCACGGACCAATTGTTCCTGGCCCCATTCGCGGATGTAGCCATGGCCGCCGAACACTTGCTGGCCGTTAATGCAGCTTTCGAGGCCGGTGTCGGTGAAGAACGCCTTGGCCACCGGAGTGAGCAGCGCAACCAGGGTTTGCGCGCTGTCGCGTTCCTTGGCGTCATCGGAAAACTTCGCCAGGTCCAGTTGCTGCCCGACATAGCTGGCAAACGCACGGCCACCTTCAGTCATGGCTTTCATGCTCAGCAGCATGCGGCGCACGTCGGGGTGAACGATGATCGGGTCGGCCACTTTGTCCGCAGCAATGGCACCCGTCGGCGCGCGGCTCTGCACACGTTCGCGTGCATAGGTGACAGCGCTCTGATAAGACGCTTCCGCGCAGCCAATGCCTTGAATGCCGATGGACAAGCGCTCGTAGTTCATCATGGTGAACATCGCCGCCAGGCCTTTGTTGGCTTCACCGACCAGCCAACCGCTGGCGCCGTCGAAGTTCATCACGCAGGTGGCCGAAGCCTTGATACCCATCTTGTGTTCGATCGAACCGCAACTTACGGCGTTGGCATCGCCGAGGGAACCGTCGGCATTGACCAGCACTTTGGGCACGACGAACAGCGAGATGCCTTTCGGCCCCGCCGGTGCGTCCGGCAATTTGGCCAGCACCAGATGGACAATGTTTTCGGTCAGGTCCTGATCGCCACCGGTGATAAAGATCTTGCTGCCGGTGATGCTGAAGCTGCCGTCGGCCTGAGGTTCGGCGCGGGTGCGGATGATCCCCAGATCGGTGCCGGCGTGGGCTTCGGTCAGGCACATGGAGCCGGCCCAGCGGCCTTCGTACATCGGCGGCAGGTAGAGCTTTTTCAAGGTGTCGCTGGCGTGGGCATCCAGGGCCAGGCAGGCACCGGAACTCAACGCTGAATAGAGTGCAAAGCTTGAGTTGGCGCCATAGAGCATTTCTTCGAACTGCACGGCGAGCATCTTCGGCATGCCCATGCCGCCGAAATCGGCGCTACCGGAAAGACCCACCCAGCCGCCTTCGATGTAGGTGGCATAAGCCTGTTTGAAACCGATTGGCGTGCTGACCTGGCCATCGACCCACTGGGCACCTTCCTCGTCGCCGCTGCGATTCAATGGCGCAATCAGGTGCGAGGTGACTTTGGCCGCCTCCTCAAGAATCGCGTCAGCGGTGGCGGCGTCGACACTGTCGGCCAGGGCTGGCAGGCGTGCCCACAGGGCCGGGGCGTCGAATACTTCATGCAAGACAAAGCGCATGTCGCGCAGCGGGGCGTTGAATTCGGGCATAACGTAGACCTCAAAAGGTTGTGCGATGGGCACGGCGCCGCTGGAGCAGGCCGAGCCCTTTCTATCAATGGGCGGAAGCGCTGGCGGCACCGAGGCCGGTCTGGGCGCGAACGAACTGGTCGGCGTAAGCGTCGCGTTCCTTGTCGGCGCGCACGCTGCGGTCGAGTTTCGACACCACGACGATCACGAAGAATGCCAGCGGCATGGAGAACAGCGCCGGGTGGTCATAGGGGAAGATCGCATGAGCATGGCCGAGCACGGTGACCCAGACGGCTGGCGAGAGGATCACCAACACCAGCGCACAGATCAGGCCGGCGAAACCGCCGGTGATTGCGCCTTTGGTGGTCAGGCCTTTCCAGTACATGGCCATGATCAGCACCGGGAAGTTGGTCGACGCAGCGATGCCGAAGGTCAGGCCCACCAGGAACGCGACGTTCATCTTCTCGAACAGAATGCCCAGCAGAATCGCGATGATGCCCAGTCCGACAGTGGCCATGCGGGTGACGCGCATTTCCTGTTTCTGACTGGCTTTGCCTTTCTTGAACACCGTGGCATAGAGATCGTGGGATATCGCCGAAGCACCGGCCAGGGCCAGACCGGAGACCACCGCCAGAATAGTGGCGAAGGCCACGGCCGAGAGGAAACCGAAGAACAGGTTGCCGCCCACGGCTTTGGCCAGGTGCATGGCGACCATGTTGCCGCCGCCAATCAAGGCGCCGCCGACTTCACCGTTGACGTAGTACTGCGGGTCAGTGCCGATGATGACCATCGCGGCAAAACCCAGGGTGCAGACAACAAGGAAGAAGAAGCCGATGAAACCGGTGGCGTAGAACACCGACTTACGCGCTTCCTTGGCGTTAGGCACGGTGAAGAAACGCATCAGGATGTGCGGCAGACCGGCAATCCCGAACACCAGGCCCAGCGACATCGAAGCGGTGTTGATCGGGTCGGCGAGCATTGAGCCAGGGCCCATGATGTTCCAGCCGCTGGCGTGGGCTTCGACGGCTTTGGTGGCCAGGGTTTCGTAGCTGAAGCCGAACTGCGACATGGCCATGAACGCCAGGGTCGTGCCGCCAGCAAGCAGCAACACAGCCTTGATGATCTGCACCCAGGTGGTGGCGATCATGCCGCCGAAAATCACGTACACCAGCATCAACGCGCCGACGATTACCACGGCAACCGGGTAGTCGAGGCCGAACAGCAATTTGATCAACTGACCGGCACCGACCATCTGCACAATCAGGTAGCAGCACACCACCGTCAACGAACCAAACGCGGCGAAGATCCGCACTTTGTTCTGGTCCAGTCGATAGGACACGATGTCGGCAAAGGTGTAGCGCCCCAGATTGCGCAAGCGCTCGGCCATCAGGAAGGTGATGATCGGCCAGCCGACGAAGAAACCGATGGTATAGATGAAGCCGTCGTAGCCCTTGGCGAACACCAGGCTGGACAGCCCCAGCAGCGTGGCGGCGGACATGTAGTCACCGGCAATTGCCAAGCCGTTCTGGAACCCGGTAATGCCACCGCCTGCGGTGTAGAAGTCAGACGTGGATTTGGTTTGTCGCGCGGCCCACCAGGTGATGGCCAGCGTGCCCAGCACGAAGACGAAGAACATGCCGATCGCATGCAGGTTGAGGGGTTGTTTTTCCACCGCACCCAGCGCGGGTGCAGCCAGCACGACGGAGGCCGGCAATAGCCCGGCAGCGGCAAGGAGAAGTTTACGCAGAAGAGTCATTACTTGCTCTCCTCGAGAATGGCGGCACCCAGTGCATCGAAACGCGTGTTGGCTCTGTAGACGTACCAACCGGTCAGTAGCCAGGAAAAAATGATGATCGCCGCGCCAACCGGCATGCCCAGGGTCAACATCCGATGCTCGGCGAGCGGCGCATGCAGCCACTGCGGGGCAAACGCCACCACCAGCATGAACGCGTAGTAAGTGCCCAGCACCGCAGCACTCAGCGACCAGGCCAGGCGCGAACGGCTGCTCACCAATTGAAGGAATTTCGGATTGGACCGAATGCGTTCGCAGCGTTGGGTATCGGTTGAATGGATGTCGATCATGGGTGGCTCCACCTTGTTATTGTTATCGATGCTTTTGGCATTAAGGGCAGGGCAGCGCCGAATCCGGCCCGCACGAGCCCGAAGCGGCCGGTAAATACACCGGCCGCTTGACGGGTACAACGTTGGTTCGGGTTAGAGCGCCTTGGCCCTGTCGCGCAGCACGTACTTCTGGATCTTGCCGGTTGAAGTCTTCGGCAGCAGGGTGAAAACCACCGTGCGCGGCACTTTGAAACCGGCCAGATGCTCGCGGCAGAAACTGATGATGTCGGCCTCGCGAACGTCCTGGTGATCAGCCTTCAACGTGATAAAGGCGCAGGGCGTTTCGCCCCACTTTTCATCGGGACGGGCGACGACGGCGGCTTCCATCACACCCGGATGGCGATAGAGCACACCTTCCAGTTCGATGGTGGAAATGTTCTCGCCGCCGGAAATGATGATGTCCTTGAGTCGGTCCTTGATCTCGACATAACCGTTGGGATGACACACCGCCAGGTCGCCGGTGTGGAACCAGCCGCCTTCGAACGCTTCAGCCGTAGCGGTCGGGTTTTTCAGGTAGCCCTTCATCACGGTGTTGCCGCGCATGAAGATCTCACCGATGGTCTGGCCATCTCGCGGGGTCGGCTCCAGCGTCTTCGAATCGCCAACCATCACGCCTTCGAGCGTCGGGTAGCGCACGCCCTGACGGGATTTGATTTGCGCCCGTTCGTCCAGCGGCAACTCATCCCATTCGGCATGCCAGGCGCAGAGCGTCACCGGACCATAGGTTTCGGTCAGGCCATACACGTGGGTGACCTTTATGCCCATTTCTTCCACGGCACCGATCACTTTGGCCGGTGGCGCGGCACCGGCGACCATAGCGTTGACCGGGTGATCGATCGCCGCTTTGGCCGACTCCGGCATGTTGACCAAGGCGTTGAGCACGATCGGTGCAGCGCACAGATGGGTGACCTGATGCTCGCGGATCAGCGTGAGAATTTTCTGCGGATCGACACGGCGCAGGAACACATGTACACCGGCCATGGCCGTGATGATCCACGGGTAGCACCAACCGTTGCAATGGAACATCGGCAGGGTCCAGAGGTACACCGGGTGGTTGCCCATGGCCCAGGTCATCTGGTTGCCCAACGAGTTCAGGTACGCGCCGCGATGGTGGTAAACCACGCCTTTTGGGTTGCCGGTGGTGCCTGAGGTGTAATTCAGCGAGATGGCTTGCCATTCGTTCGCCGGCCACTGCCAGGCAAAGGCTGGATCGCCTTCGGCCAACAGCGCTTCATAATCCAGATCGCTGACCGCCTTGCCTTCGCCGTATTCCGGATCATTGACGTCGATGACCAGCGGCGGGTGATCCAGCATCCCAATCGCCGCGTGAATCACATCATGGAACTCGCGGTCGGTAATCAGCACCTTGGCTTCGCCATGCTGCAGCATGAAGGCGATGGCTTCGGCATCCAGACGCACGTTGAGCGGGTTGAGCACCGCGCCAATCATCGGCACGCCGAAGTGCACTTCAAGCATCTCGGGGATGTTGGGCAGCATCACCGCCACCGTGTCGTTCTTGCCGATGCCGCGACCGGCCAATGCCGAGGCCAAGCGGCGGCAGCGGGTGTAGGTCTGCGCCCAGGTGCGGCGGATAGAGCCATGGATGACGGCGGGGTAGTCCGGATAAACGCTGGCGGTGCGCTCGATGAAGCTGAGCGGAGACAACGCAATATGGTTGACAGCCGCAGGGCCTAGCCCTTGTTCATAGATCGACATGTGCGGGTACTCGGTGGCTGATTGTTAGCTCTATAGATGTCCTTGCAGCGTCGCCGCTGAGGGCATCTTTTATGTCCGATCTGCTTTATATAACATTCAGCCACAGATATGGAAGTACAACCTACGTCATATAGGATATGTACTATATTTGATTCCGGCCGTTCTAAATCAATACAGTCTTACCGCCAAGGCCGGTATATCCTTGGCTTCCCCAACGAAGCGGACCTGTGATGACCCTGACTCCCGTTCGATTGCACAGCTGGTTGCGCCTGCAGCGCGAGGGTGTGTCTCTGGCCGCCCGGGCTGATGCGTTGTGTCGTGCCTTGCAGGAATGTCCCGAGGTGCGCCGCGCGGTTTATTTGAGTTGGCAACCCAATGCCCGGATTTACAGCCATGAGGGTGCTGCCCAGCACTTTCCACCGGGGCTGGGCGACCCTTCGCTGGCCAGCGATCAGTTGTTGTTTGATCGGCTGGTCGAAGCGGGGCGACTCGATCTGGCGCAAGTGCGGCAACTCGATTGCTGGTTGTCCGGTCGATTGCGTCGGGCCGCTATCAGCCATGGCCAGGTGTTTGATCTGGCCTTGCAACCGGGGCTGCCGGGGTTGTTGCTGGTGGAGGTGTGCGACGGCGTGAGCCTAGGTTGGCTGGGTTGGGTCCAGGATTTGCTGACGACCTTGCTGAGTAGCGTCAACGGTATGCTGCGCGGTTCACCACTGCTGGGTCATGATCCGCAACCGAGTCTGTTGCTCGACGCGCAGGGCCGGCCGCTGGAGTTCAATGGAGCGTTGCTGGCGTTGCTCGCCGAAAAACCGCTGACCGATGTGCTGGGCTTTTTGCCGGTCAATCACCGCGTGCTGGTACGCGCCTGCCTGGACCAGAAGCGTGCCATCGAAGGGGTTGAGGCGCAGTTCGAAACACAGATTCTGATCTGGACGTTCATCCCCGATCCGCAGGACAACCGCGTGCTCGCCCGTTGCCGTGACGCCACCCTCCAGGTGTTGGCCGAACGTGAAGCGGCCACGGCACGACGGCTGTATCGGTTGATCATCGAGAACACCACCGACCTGATTTCCCGACACACTCCAGACGGGCGCTTTCTGGATGCTTCGCCCGCGTCCTGGACCTTGCTCGGTTACTGGCCGGAAGAGTTGCGCGGGCAAATGGCCCAGGGCCTGTTCCATGGTCAGGACCTGGCCAGCCTGGTGCAGCGCGCGCGGGATGCCCTGGAGCAGGACGGTTATCACACGATGACCTATCGCATTCGCCATCGAGACGGGCATTACCTGTGGTTCGAAACCGCGAGCCGGGCGATTCGTGAAACCTACACCGGTGCAGTGGTCGAAGTGGTCAGCGTGTCCCGGGACATTACCGCCCGGGTGCAAGCCGAGGAGAACAAGCGGCGCCTGGCGGAGGTCGTCGAAGCCAACACCGATCCGGTGTTGTTCATCGACCCCGAGGGGCAAGTCACTTACCTCAATCCAGCGGCGCGACGCACCCTCGGGATCGGCGAGCAGCAACCGATGCCAGCCCTGGCGCAATTGTTCGCCAGCGCTGACCTGGCACGTCTGCAGCGCGATGGCTGGAGCAGCGCCGAACGCGACGGTGTCTGGAGCACCGATGCGCGATTGCAGCCACCGGGAGGCGGCACTTCAGTGCCGGTATCGCTGGTGCTGTTGGCGCATCGTTCGGCCGGCGCCGAGCGTTATTACTCCTTAGTGGCGCGGGACATGACCGAACGTGAACTTCGTGAGGTGCAACAGCGCCGTCATCAGGACGAACTGGCGCACACCGCGCGGCTGGTCACCCTGGGGGAATTGGCCTCGGGCATCGCCCACGAAATCAACCAGCCGCTGGCGGCGGTGGTCAATTATGCGAATGCCAGCCAGCGCTATTTACAGACCCTGGATTCCAATCCTCAGGCCGCCGAACGAGTGGCACAGGGGCTGCAGCGCATAACCCAGCATGCCACCCATGCCTCGCAAGTGATCAGCCGTCTACGGGCGTTTCTGCGCAAGGGCCAGCGCCGCATGCAAGCCCTGAACTTCACCGACGTCGCCCGCGAGGCCGTGCGTTTGTGTGCTTGGGAGGCGAGCAATTGCCAAGTGACAATCGAGGATTGCCTGCCGGATAATCTGCCGCCCGTATATGCCGACCGGGTGTTGCTGGAGCAGGTCCTGCTCAATCTGTTGCGCAATGCCATTGACGCCAACCGCGAACAACATCCGGGGCAGCCGTCACTGATTGTGATGGCCGCAGGGCAGGGCGCTAGTGCAACCGTGGAAATCAGTGTGCAAGACCAGGGACCGGGCGTCAGCGAGCCGGAACTGGAGCAGATATTTACCCCGTTCTATACCAGCAAGGCTGATGGCCTGGGACTTGGTTTGTCCATGAGCCGCAGCATCATCGAAGGTTTCGGTGGCGAATTACTGGCCCTGCGCCAACCGGTCGGGCTGCTGATGTGCTGCCGTCTGCCGCTGGCCGCCCCAACAAAACAACAACAGGAATAACGTAATGGCAGGTGTGACGGAGCACGTGGTGTATGTGGTCGACGATGACCAGGGCATGCTTGATTCAACCGTCTGGTTGTTGGAATCGGTCGGGCTCAAGGCCTTGCCGTTTACCAGTGGTGTGGCGTTTCTCAATGCTTGTGATGCCACGCTCGATGCCTGCGTGCTGCTCGATGTTCGCATGCCCGGCATGGGCGGGCTGAACGTGCAGGAGGAAATGCGCGCACGTGAACTGAATCTGCCGATCATCTTTGTCAGCGGGCACGCCGATGTACCGATCGTGGTTCGCGCTTTCAAGGCCGGTGCCCATGACTTCATCGAGAAACCCTACAACGAGCAGTTACTGCTGGACAGCGTGCAACAGGCGCTCAGCAACTGCGCGGCCAACCGCTCCGGCAGCCAGGGTCACGATGCGTTGCAGGCGCGGTTGCTGACGCTGACCCCACGTGAGCGCGATGTCTTGCTGCCGCTGGTTCAGGGTTACACCACCCGCGAAATAGCGGAGCAACTGGGCGTCAGCGCAAAAACCGTCGACCTGTACCGCTCGCGTGTGATGAAACGCATGCAAGCCAATACCTTGCCGGACCTGGTGGGCATGGCGATCGCGGCGGAGATGGTCGACCCACTGAAACTGCGTTGATGTTTCGCGTTTCGTACTTCCGCCAATTTCCCGATCAAAAAGGCCCGAAGTTCAACGGGTACTGGATCACCACATAGACCCGGTCGATGTCATCGCCTGCCTGCGCCGCATTGGCACGGTGCGACACATGGGACAGTTGCAGCGACAAGTCCTTGGCCGCCCCCGATTGCACGATGTAGCGCACATCGATGTCGCGTTCCCAATGCCGTCCGCCGTCGCCTTGTTGCGGTACGAAGGTGCCGGTCGCTGGGTCGAACGGGTTGTAGGCGCCACCTTGGGGCGCATGGGTTCCGTCGATCTGAGTGCCTTTGACGTAACGCGACATGAAGGCCAGGCCGGGAACGCCGAAGGAGCTCAGGTCGAGGTCGTAGCGCACTTGCCAGGATTGTTCGTGGGCGCCGTTGAAGTCGGCGTACTTGATCGAGTTGGCCAGGTAGATGGAGTCGCCACCGACGAAGTCGAACGGGGTGTCGCCGTTGACTTTCTGATAGGCCAGGGTGAAACCGTGGGCATTGACGGTGTATTTGCCTGACAGGCTGAACGCGGTGTTGTCGATGGCACCGGCCAGTGCCTCGCCCGTGTCCCGCGTGTGGTAGAGGTTGGCATCGACGAACACCCCGGACTGCTTTACGTGCACATTGCCGTAGTATTGATGCCAAGTGTCGGTCAATGTCGAGGCGTAGAGTGCACCGCCGACGGGGCTTTGGGTGAACAGGTCGGCGCCGACAAACGAAATGCCGCCAGCGTCGGTGTTGGCGCCGTAACCGGAAAAATTGCCTTTACTCGATGAACTGTCCTGATTCTTGAACGCCGTGAAGTGCCCGGCCTGCACATTCATGCCATCGATTTCGCGGCTGTTCAGCAGAAACCCCGTGGCGTATTCCGGTTGCAGGCGTTTGTCGGCAGTATCAAACACGGGTGTTTCGACCATCATTTCGCCGTACGCCACGGTGGTTTTCGAGGCCTTGATTTTCAGCGCGCCGCCAGCGCTGGAATAGCTGTCCTCACTGCGGCCGTCATTGTCCACCGGCAGCAACCCGGTGCCGGAACGACCCTTGCCACTGTCGAGCTTCACGCCCAAAAAGGCGTGGCTATCGAGGCCAAATCCGAGGATGCCGGAGGTAAATCCTGACTCGAAAGCGCCAATGAAGCCTTGCGCCCATTCCGCCTTGTAGCTTTTGCCGGACGGTGAAGGGGATCGGTAATCACTGTTGAGGTAGAAGTTGCGGCTGAGCACATTCAGCGTCGCTCCGTCGAGGAACCCTTGCCCGGTTTGCGCCGCTTCATCCGCGTGCGCCGTTACGGTCGTGCTGGCGACTATCACCGATAACCAGAAAGGCAGACCGGGTTTGCACTTGGAAAACGTCATCGATCAATCACCACCGGGCAGCGACTCCGCACGTACGGAGTCGCTGATTCGGGCTTAATGGGCTTCCGAGGCACCGAACATGCTCTTGGCATAGATCAGGCCCAGACCGTAGGCACCGCCGTTGGCGATCGAGGTTTTGACTGTTTCATCGTAGGTTTCGCTGCGCGCCCAGTCACGTTGCAATTCGAGCAGGTATTGCAGGGACGTCATCGGGCGCGCGCCGATCTGGATCATGCGCTGCATGGCCATTTCGTGGGCTTCGGTGGTGACGTCGCCGCAGGCATCGGCGATCACGTACACCTCGAAACCCTGGTCGATGGCCGACAACGCCGGGCCGACGATGCACACGGAGGTCCAGAGGCCGGCGAGGACGATTTTCTGCTTGCCGAACTTGTTGACTTCAACGGCGATGCGCTCGTCTTCCCAGGTGTTCATGCTGGTACGGTCGATCACGTTGTGTTCCGGGAACACCGATTTTATTTCGTCAAAGATCGGCCCCGAAAAGCTCTTTTCGGCCACGGTAGTGAGAATGGTCGAGACTTTGAAGCCGCGGGCCGCCTTGGCCACGAGCGCGGCGTTGTTGCGCAGGGTCACGGCATCGATCGACTTGGTCGCAAACGACATCTGCGATTGATGGTCGATCATGATCAGTGTGTGGTCGGTGGGGGTCAGCAGGGTTTTGCCGGGAGCTGCTTTTGCAATGGCCATGATGAGGTCCTTACGGGGTGAGTGAGGACGCCATGGTTGCGTGGATTCAGCGGCGGATATTGAGTCCATGTGCTGTTTTTGCAGTTTTTTTCGCAGCATAGCGATACAGCGCACATTGTGGATGTCGCACTGTGAAATCAGCGTCTATGCTGGCCTAACCGTTCCCCAACTGTTCTTTGCAGCTATCAGCAAGGAGACATCCATGGTGCCCTTACCTCTGTCCGAGAAATCGTTGACCCGCAGCATGCTTGATGTCCTGATTCGTGCCGGGTTGATTGTTGTTCTGGTGCTGTTCTGCTTCGAAATTTTCCGACCCTTTCGCGACCTGATGCTGTGGTCGGTCATCCTCGCAATCACCCTCTATCCGTTGCAACTTCGACTCATGCGCTCGATGGGGCGTAGCGAGGGGCGTGCTGCAACCGTAATTACAGTGATTTCCATCGCGATTCTGGTGGTGCCGGTTTATCTGTTGGGGACCTCGATTGCGGAGTCGGTGGCCAAGGTCGTCGACCTGGTGAAGGAGGGCAGTTTCCATATCCCGCCGCCACCGGATACGATCGCCACCTGGCCGCTGGTGGGTAAATCGATCTCGGCGATATGGCTGCAGGCCTCAACCGATCTGCCCGACCTGATGGTGAAATACCTGCCGCAAATAAAAGGCGTTACGCTGGGCGTGTTGGCCAAAATTGCTGGCGTCGGGGCAGGTTTGCTGATGTTCATTGTTGCCCTGATCATCGCCGGTATTTTCATGGCCCATGGTGAAGCCGGCAGCCGTTGTGCGGTGGATATCGCATCGCGCATCAGCGGTCCGGACAAGGGCGCGCAGATCGCCGAGCTGTGCACGGCGACCATCCGTGCCGTTGCGCTCGGTGTGGTCGGTATCGCGTTTATCCAGATGATGCTGGTGGGGATCGGCTTTGTGCTCAAAGGCATCCCCGGCGCCGGTCTGCTGGCCATCGGCGTATTGCTGCTGGGCATCATGCAGTTGCCGGCCACGCTGATTACGCTGCCGGTGATCGCCTATGTCATGGCCACTGAAGGGCCCAACACGAGGACCATTATCTTCTCGGTCTTTGTGTTCGTTGCGGGTCTGGTGGACAACGTCCTCAAACCGCTGTTGCTTGGACGGGGTGTGGATGTGCCGATGCCGGTCGTGTTGATTGGCGCATTGGGCGGCATGGTCACCAGCGGCATCCTCGGGCTGTTCATCGGGCCGGTCGTGCTGGCGGTGGGTTACCAATTATTCTGGCAGTGGGTTCAGGATCGACCAGAGGGTGTCTGACGTCCTCGGGTCATGAGGAGGCGTGTTGAAACCATTCCTGCCCAGACCCTGTGCGTCAACGTGAAACATGTTGCGCCAGGCGTGCCTGCAACGCCGGGCTGACGTGCCGCCGACCTTGACGGAACTGGCGGTCGTGCCCGGCATTCCCGAGGGGCGTTACTGGCTGGACCGGGACCTCGCGCCGCTGATTCGGGATGTGCACCAGTCCAACCTGCGAGAGGCACAAGCGCTGGCCAGGGCAGGGCAGCCGAATGACACCCTGCCACTGGCCAACATGCTGGCGATTTCCGACGGCGGTGACGCCGGTACCTTTGCGGCGGGGATTATCGCGGGATGGACGTTGCACGGTTCGCGTCCGCCTTTCAACGTCGTCACGGCCATCAGCGCCGGGGCCCTTGTGGCCCCGTTCGCATACCTGGGGCCTCAGTACGACGACATCATCTCTCCAGGCACCGTCATGGCACCGTCATGGCACTGGGCGAGTACATGAAGCGGTTGTTTGATTACGCCTAGGCACAGAAAAATTACGCTGGTTGCCCATATGAAATTAATCCTGTAGTTTTTCATGAAATTATAAAAACATAATTTCATGAGGCTTGTATGTTCCAGCAGTCCACGCAGCATGTCGCCAGCTACTACGCCCACAGCTGCGCGGATCGCCTGACCACTCGGCCCGCACTCGCCGGTGAACACGACACCGACATCCTGATTATCGGCGCCGGTTTCAGTGGCCTGCACACCGCGTTGCGTCTGGCGCTGGCCGGCAAACGCGTGACTCTGCTGGAAGCCAGTCGCGTGGCGTGGGCCGCCTCGGGTCGAAATGGTGGGCAGGCCATTCTTGGCTGGTCATGTGACATGCCACCACTGGAAGCCGCGCTCGGTTACGAGCGTGCACGGAGGTTGTGGGACGGCATGCGCTGGGCGGCGCAGGAACTGCGTGAATTGCCGGCTCGCCACGGCTTCGATTGTGATTATCGCGCCGGCCATCTGTGGACCTCCGTGATGCCACGACGTGTCGGCCTGCTGACCGAGTGGCAGCGCGAGGCCAGTCATAAGTGGGGGCACCACGGTTTGCAGCTCATCAGCCGTGAACAGTTGCCGGAATGGATCGCCAGCGAGCGCTATCAGGCAGGGTTGTACGACCCGGAGGGCGCTCATTTGAACCCTCTGAAACTGGCCATCGGCCTGGCCGCCGCCATCGAACGTGCGGGTGGCCGAATCCATGAACAAAGCAAAGCGCTGAGTTATCGCGAGGAGGGTGGCCACTTCGTGGTGAACACTGAGCGCGGGGCGATTCGCGCCGACGTTCTAGTACTGGCCTGCAATGCCTATCTCGATCGGCTCGACCCACAACTGGCCAGTTGCGTATTGCCTGTCGGGACGTATCAAGTGGCGACTGTGCCCCTGACGCCGGAGCAAGCCACTGCGCTGCTGCCAAGTAATGTCTGCGTCACCGACAACCAGTTTGTCCTCGACTACTTCCGTCGCACACCCGACAACCGATTGCTGTTCGGCGGCGGCTGCACCTATCTGGGCGGCATGCCAAAGGACATTGCCGGTGCCACTCGACCGTTCCTGGAACGGGTGTTCCCGCAGCTCAAAGGCGTGGAACTGGAGTTCGCTTGGGGCGGGCACATCGACCTGACGCTTAAGCGAACGCCCGACGTTGGCCGGTCCGGTGATCGCTATTGGCTGCAAGGCTATTCCGGGCATGGCGTGCTGCCGACACTGGCCGCGGCCCGTGCGGTGTCCGACGCCATTCTGGGCCAGGACGATGAGTTGTCCTTGTATCAGGGCCTGAACAACGGCAGTTTTCCCGGCGGCAAATACCTCGCCGCACCACTGGAAGCCATCGGCAAAGCCTGGTATCGACTGCGCGACAGTATCTGATGAGTCATCTAACGGAATTCCAGGCATGAACAAGCAAGAAGAAATCGCTGCGCTGGCGATCCTGATTCACGATTTGCGCAAGCACAAGAAATACACCTTGAAGGAACTGGCCGACAGAATCGGCCGCTCCGTCGGCTTTCTTTCGCAGGTCGAACGCGGCCTGTCACGGCCCACCGTGGCCGACTTGACGGCGATCAGCGAAACCCTGGGCGTACCGACCACGTACTTTTACAGCCTGCCAAAACCCAAGGAGTTGCCGTGGGTCACGCGGCCGGACGAACGCCGCACGCTGTACTACGCCAATGGCATTACCGACATTCTGGTTTCGCCAAAAATGCGCGCGTCATTTTCCATGCTCGAAAGTCATCTTGAAGCCGGAGCCAGCAGCGGCGACCGGCACATGACTGACAGTTCTGAGCAGGGCGGCTACGTGCTCGAAGGCGAGTTGACGCTGTGGCTGGGCGACGACGAAGAACCTGTGACTTTGGTGGCTGGCGACAGTTTTCAGTTCGACAGCCATACCCGTTGCCGCTACGGCAACCTCACCGGGCAACTCACGCGAGTGCTCTGGGTTTACACCTGATAACAAGACAAGGACCCACAATGATGGATGCTACCTGCTCTGACCTGCTGGCCGAGGTGCGTGCTTTTCGCCAGCGGTACCCTGACGTGCGCTATGTCGACCTTATTTCCCTCGATATCCCCGGGCATTTCTACGGCAAGCGCTACCCGGTGGACATGCTGGAAAAGGTCGCAGCCGGCAGTGCGCTGAAACTGCCGCAGAACTGTGTGCTGCTGGGCGTGCAAGGCGGGTTGTTCAAGATTGGTGACTACTGCTTCAACGATGGTGACCCGGATGCCGTGCGTCGGCTGGTGCCGGGCACGCTCAAGCCAGTGACCTGGGAAGCGCAACCGCTGGGGCAAATGCTGATCACCTCGGACGGCACTGCAAAACCCATTGTGTTCGAACCGCGCCAGGTGCTGGCGCAGGTCCTGGACAGGCTTGTCGGCAAAGGCATTCATCCGGTGGTGGCGTTCGAGCTGGAGTTCTACCTGTTCGATAAAAAGCTGCGCGACGGACTGCCGCAATTTCCCCGCGATGACCTGACGGACGATGCCGACGATCAACCCAACATGCACATCGAACGACTGTCGCGCTTTGCGCCGGTACTTGATGACATGGTCGAAACCTCGCGGGCCCAGGGCATCGACAGCACGGTGATCACGGCTGAACTCGGACCGGGTCAGTTCGAAATCAATTTCGGCCACCTGGACGATGGCTTGCGTGCCGCCGACTGGGCAGCGCTGTTCTGTCGCAGCAGCCGTGGCGTGGCGCTCAAGCATGGATACCGTGCGAGTTTCATGGCCAAGCCTTACTTGCAGCATCCGGGCAGCGGCATGCATGTGCATGTCAGCCTTTACGATGCGGCCGGGAATAACATTTTGGCGGCCAACCAGCAGCAATCGTTACGTCACGCAGTGGCGGGTTGCCTCGAATTGCTGCCGCATTGCATGCCGGTTTTCGCCCCGAACCAGAACGCCTATCGACGCCTGGGCGGCACAACCAACATCGCCACCCAAGCGAGCTGGGGGTTTGAAGACCGCGATGCGTGCCTGCGCATTCCGGAGTCAGACTCGAAGAACTTGCGCATCGAACATCGCCTGGCCGGCGCCGATGCCAACCCCTATTTGGTATTGGCGGCGATTCTGGTCGGATTGGAACATGGGCTGGAGTCCGGCAAGGAACCGATTCTGCCGCTGAACGAAGACCGCAACAGTGGCGTCGACTTTCCTAAGGAAATGCTCGAAGCCGTGCGCGCAATGCAGCATCAGCCGCAATTGCGTGAAGGGCTGGGAGCGGAGTTTGTGGACGTTTATTGCGAGAACAAACGTCAGGATCACCTGGCGTTCATGCAGGAAATCAGTGCGCGGGAATATCGCTGGTATCTATAAAGGGAGCTCGCGGGCAATCGCCATGATTGACCGCGAACCTAGCGCACAGGCCGGCGATGGCCCAGACGATTAATCGCGAGCAGGCAACCGCCTATCAACAGTGCGGCGCCGATGACCAGCAGCGGCGAAGGTCGGATGGGCCTGGCGGGCGCCAACGGGGACGTGTTCAGAATGTCGTCAGTCATTTCGGTGGGCAGGTATCTTGGGGCGTCGTATGCCATCTCGTTCAGTTTCAGGCGCGTGCCATCGGCGAGAACCAATGTCAGGTTTTCAATAGTGCCGGCGACACGCCCGGGATACACCGGTTCGCCCGTCGGATCGAGTTGGTCATACAGAAACTGTTGTCCCTCAACCCAGCCGACCGCCGTCTGCAACTCAGGTCCGAGGTAATACTTTCCATCGAGAAAGAAACCGGGAAAATGCGGCGTGCGCTCGAGGCACTCGACGTTATAGCGCTCGCCCGCCCTCATGCCGGTTGCTGGATCGATCATGGTGAATTCCTCCATCTGCTGGTCCTGCAATAGAGAACGGGCTGAATCTTTAGGTTCCATCGGGCTGATCGAAAGGCGCGGGGCGCTGCTCATCGGCTATTCGCAAAACAATTCGAACTCTGCAAACGCGATCACTTCAACCCTGAACAGGACCGCCCATGGGCGATGTTCGTGCGTGGAGATTGATCGAATGAGCCAGCAATATTGAACAGCCACCACCGACAGCGAAGCGACGTGGTGCATGTTCGACAACACCGCCAGTGGTGCTGCATTGGGCAACGCGCTATCTCGGCGTTGCTCCGCTGAGAGGGCAGGGCCGTTCGTCGGCCGCGATGAACACCTTTCAACGCTCGCGCCTCTCAACTTTTCATTGGGTGGAGACCGACTATGTCTTGTTTGATCTGTGAAAATCCTTTTGCACGCACACTCTGCGCAGGCGTCGGGCAGGAATTTCATTGCCCTGAATGCGGCCAGGGACGTGTTTCCCAGGAGCTGCTCAGCCTGATGATGTTGTTGAATCTGCAACTGGATATTGGACGCAGCCGCCAATGGCTTAAAGAACGTCGCCAGAGCGACCCGCTTCCGATCATCCGCGTGTCCGACATCTTGCTGTGCTGCGCCGCCAAGGATGCAACCGGTCCGGCCACTGGCGCCGAGGGCTAGCCACTCGTCTGTTCGAACGCACGCTGCATCGCGGTCCACTTCCAATTTGTACGGCCCGGAGAATCCGGACCCTTGATCGGTGAGGTGGGTATGTCCGACGATTCGACTTTCCAGCAACAAGACCAGAATCTGGTGCAAGACGCGGTTCCATCCAGACCGGAGCCAGTTACTGACGACCCGATGGCCAATCCTGACGATCCGGGTCGATATGATCCGCTGACACGGCCAGACGACCAGCGACCTGACGACTGGGAAGACCCGGACAGGGACATGCCGGAGGCGGATGAGCCAACTCCGCTATCGGATGACAGACGCTGAACAACGACAGGGGGGATGGGAGGTCGGCCATCGACCTCCCGTTTCGCCAGGTCGCTAATTACCATCGGCCACCTTGCGTTCTATCTCCGCGATTTTATCGCTGAGCTTTTCAGCGTCCTGCTCCTTGGCGCGAGTGGAAGAGGGCGTAATGGCCTCATCGATGCCCTCGGTTTCACTGGATGTGTCGTGCAAGTCCCTTTCGACCACGTTGACCGGTTTGCCCGACACATCAGTGGGAGGGGCGTTGTTTGCTTCATTCACATCGTCATCGTTGTGCATGTCGTGTACCTCCGTTGACTGAGTTCACTCGGTCTTTTCTTCGCCCTTCGAACCGCTCGACGTAGCGGCGTCTTTTTCCGTGGCCTGCGAATCGGCGCCGGAGTTTGAACCCGAGGCTTCCTCGCCCTTTTTGTCGGCCTTCTGCTCATTGGATTCGGCGCCCTGGGCCTGGTTGACGCCGGGAATGGCGGTTGGCGGAACGTCTGCCTTCTCGGCGGCCATGGCGAAAAACGAGCCCGTCGACAACAGGCTCGCGACGGCGAGGGCAGTGATTGTTCTGTTCATCATCCGAATCTTCCTGCAAGGGGTATAAAACGTTGGAAGAGCCGGGCGGGGGAAGGTGCTGAGGCGCTGACGAGTGGCATGGCACCTATCTCCAGCCCACCACAAAACCCTGTGGGGGCGAGCTTGCTCCCACAGGGTTTTGTGGTGGGCATGTCTATTCAGCAGGCATAAAAAACGCCGCACATCTCGCGATGGGCGGCGTTTTCTATTGCGTTGCAGCGTTAGGCTTGAACGACCGGAATGTTGGCGTTCGCAGCCGCTTCACGGAACTCGGCGATCTGGTCGAAGGACAGGTAGCGGTAGACATCGGCCGCCATGCTATCGATCTTGCCAGCGTATTCCATGTACTCCTCGACGGTCGGCAGGCGACCCAGGATGGACGCCACGGACGCCAGCTCGGCCGAAGCCAGGTAGACGTTCGCGCCGTCACCCAGACGGTTCGGGAAGTTACGGGTCGACGTCGACACCACAGTCGAATTCGGCTCTACACGTGCCTGGTTACCCATGCACAGCGAGCAGCCTGGCATCTCCAAGCGTGCGCCGGCCTTGTTGTAGATGCCGTAGTAACCTTCTTCGGTCAGTTGGTGCGCGTCCATTTTGGTCGGCGGCGACAGCCACAGACGGGTTGGCAGCTGACCGTCCACCTGCTCCAGCAGCTTACCGGCCGCGCGGAAGTGACCGATGTTGGTCATGCATGAACCGATGAACACTTCGTCGATCTTCTGACCTTCAGCGGTCGACAGCAGACGCGCATCGTCCGGATCGTTCGGTGCGCACAGAATCGGCTGAGTGATTTCAGCCAGATCGATCTCGATGATTTCGGCGTACTCGGCATCTTTGTCCGCCACCAGCAGCTCAGGGTTGGCCAGCCAGGCCTCCATCGCTTGAGCACGGCGCTCCAGAGTCCGTGCGTCGCCGTAGCCTTCGCCGATCATCCAGCGCAGCAGGGTGATGTTGGAGGTCAGGTACTCGGCAATCGCCTTTTCCGGGAGCTTGATGGTGCAGCCGGCCGCCGAACGTTCAGCGGAAGCGTCAGACAGCTCGAACGCTTGCTCGACGGTCAGGTTGTCCAGGCCTTCGATTTCCAGGATGCGGCCGGAAAAAGCGTTGACCTTGCCTTTCTTTTCCACGGTCAGCAGACCGGCCTTGATGGCGTAGTAAGGGATCGAATGGACCAGGTCTCGCAGGGTGATGCCCGGTTGCATCTTGCCTTTGAAACGCACCAGCACCGATTCCGGCATGTCCAGCGGCATGACGCCGGTGGCCGCGGCGAACGCGATCAGGCCGGAGCCGGCCGGAAACGAAATACCGATCGGGAAACGGGTGTGCGAGTCACCACCGGTGCCGACGGTGTCCGGCAGCAGCATGCGGTTCAGCCAGCTGTGGATGATGCCGTCACCCGGTTTGAGTGACACGCCACCGCGGTTGCGCATGAAGTCCGGCAGGGTGTGGTGAGTCGTGACATCGACAGGCTTGGGGTAAGCGGCGGTGTGGCAGAAGGACTGCATCACCAGATCGGTCGAGAACCCCAGACACGCCAGGTCTTTCAGTTCGTCACGGGTCATAGGACCGGTGGTGTCCTGAGAACCCACGGTGGTCATCTTCGGTTCGCAGTAGGTGCCTGGACGTACACCGGCTACGCCGCACGCCTTGCCGACCATTTTCTGCGCCAGGGTATAACCCTTGGTGCTTTCTGCCGGCGCCTCAGGCTTCTTGAACAGAGCCGAAGGCGGCAGGCCCAGCTCGGCACGCGCCTTCTCGGTCAGACCGCGGCCAATGATCAGCGGGATACGACCACCGGCACGGACTTCGTCCAACAGCACAGGGGTCTTCATTTCGAAGGTGGTGATGACTTCGTCGGTACCGTGCTTGCAGACTTTACCCGCGTGCGGGTACAGGTCGATCACGTCGCCCATGTGCATGTTGGACACATCAAATTCTATCGGCAGGGCGCCGGCGTCTTCCATGGTGTTGTAGAAGATCGGGGCGATCTTGTTGCCGAAGCAGAAACCGCCGGCACGCTTGTTCGGCACAAACGGAACGTCGTCGCCGAAGAACCACAGCACCGAGTTGGTCGCCGATTTGCGCGACGAACCGGTACCCACTACGTCACCGACGTAAGCGATCGGGAAGCCTTGGCCGCGCATTTTCTCGATCTGCTTCATCGGACCAGTGACGCCTTGCTCGTCCGGCACGATGCCGTCGCGGGCCATTTTCAGCATGGCCAGGGCGTGCAGCGGGATGTCCGGGCGGGACCAGGCGTCCGGGGCTGGGGACAGGTCGTCGGTGTTGGTTTCGCCGGTGACCTTGAACACGCGCAGGCTGATCTTGTCGGCCAGTACCGGGCGGTTTTTGAACCATTCGCCGTCAGCCCAGGATTGCAGTACGCCTTTGGCATGAACGTTGCCGTTCTTGGCACGCTCAGCGACGTCGTGGAAGGCGTCGAACATCAACAGGGTGTGCTTGAGTTCTTCGGCCGCCACTGGCGCCAGTTCGGCGTCGTCCAGCAGGTTGACCAGGGTCACGATGTTGTAGCCGCCCTGCATGGTGCCGAGCATTTCTACAGCGCGCTTCTTGTCGATCAGGGGGGATTTGGCTTCGCCTTTGGCGAGGGCAGACAGGAAGCCGGCCTTGACATAGGCCGCTTCGTCCACGCCAGGTGGAACGCGATGGGTGATCAGGTCAACGAGGAAAGCTTCTTCGCCAGCCGGAGGGGTCTTCAGCAGCTCAACCAGGCCTGCCGTTTGTTCGGCATTCAGCGCCAAGGGTGGAAGCCCTTGCTCGGCACGTGCTTGTAATTGTTGTACGTAGGTCTCAAGCACTGGGTTTCTCCTGTCATACCGCGTGTTGGGCGAAAAACCGCCCGGGTTGTGTCCGAAAAATAAAAGTAGGAGCAGTTGCCCAGCAGTCGAGGGTGACCACCGTAACCGCTGGAGCAACGGCTCCTACAAAAGCTGTTCTGAGCTAGCCGCGACACAGATTGTCGACACTCTCTCGTGATCGAGGCGGAATATAATGATTTGTGCGGGGTGTATCAACAGTATTGTCGACACATTTGAGGCATTACTTAAGCGCATGCGATGTGCGGTCGTCTGCTCAAGCGAGCAAGATCATGGTCCCAGAGCGGTTGGAGCGACAGATGCAGGCCGGATACAGCCAAAGCTTTCAGCCGACCGGATCGGCCGTACAGTTCATCTCTCCAGAGCCCGGTTTCTGGAAAAACACCCCGTTTTCGTTTTGCCGGAAGCTGTAGTTCCCCAGGACATCCTTGCCGGTGTATTGGGTTCCTGAATAGCTTTGCACCTGGTTGAGCGTGACCGAGGTGTTCGCCCATTTCAGGTACACGACACCCGGCTGCGTATTAAAGAAAGTCGCGGCAATCGGTGCGTTAAACCCGGCGCAACGAAACACAAGAGGGCCTTCGGTAAGCCGGTCTGGATCCTTGGTTCGCACAATGGCCGAACCTTGACGCAGCTGGTAGGCACGCTGGGCATAACTGCGGATCGTGCATGCCTTGCCCTCGGGACCGGTGCCACACTGGTTGCGGGCGTCGATCCAGAACTGCTGGTCGATGATGATTTTGTCGGGAGACGGTACGGAGTGTTCGTCCGTAAGCGCCAGGCGATAGAGACGCGTCAGTTCAACATCCATCTGTGCCAGTTGTGGATCGCGGCAAATGAGTTTTTCTACAGGGGCTCTGGCGCTGGCACAGTCGAAGCTGGTCTTGTAGGTTCGCGAAGGCGACGCGGCATTGGCGCAGGAGAATGTCGCCGCGCTGACGCTGGCGAGCAGGCAGGTGAAAAGGGCCGTGAGCGTTTTCATATTGACGTCACTCAGATCATTCTCCGTAGGGGACTATAACCCCAAGCGAAGGAAGTTCCACCCAGACACATCGTCTGAGCGATGTTCTTTTTTCCAGGAAGGTCAGGGCTATCCAGGACGTGATCCCGACGCAGAAACTAAGTTAGAGTGCTCATCAATGCCTGCTAATAAGGCCCTCCACTCGATTCGTGTCGTCACGCCAAGCGGTTCCTGTGCACGAATCAGGCAAAAAAACGTATATCAATCGAAACTCAAGAATGAATCGTCCGCTGTTTGTTTCTCTAGATGGGCCCAAGGGAACCGGCAAAACCACACTATTGGAAGCCGTTACGAAAGCACTGAGGGCCGACAACAAAAAGGTGATCCGACTTTCCGAGCAAAAAAGCGATCCCAATCGGGGTGAAACCATGACCCTCGTTAACCAGCTAGTCAGAAGTCCCAGCCGGGATTTGGAGTTTGAGGTTTGTGGTCGCTTTGCAGATAGTCGCGCCTGGATTTCCCAGCACGTTCTGGGCAAGCAGCCAACAGACAGCATCATCTTGATCGATCGCTGGTACCCGTCTGATGCCGCGTTTCGCCGGACAATCCCGTTTGCAGAGATTCTGCAGTTGAACATGGATCGAAACGTGCGAGTGCCAGACCTGCATGTCGGGGTGGTCACCAACCCTGAAATTTCATGGGCAAGGGCAGCGGCACGACGGCGCGGGCTGAGCAGTACGGTGATCCACAAGCTGGAAGAACATGTCGCTTGTACTGAGGCGTTCGAGCAAGCGATTGCAGATCACGGCTGGTTTTTATGCCGTAATGAAGGAACGATCGAAGACGCAACGATGCAGGTGGTTTCTGAGATCTATGAGGTCGTTAACTGCCATCTGAAGGAGTGTTTAGCAATGAATGCACTCGCGAAGTGAGTTCTTTGAGACTGAAGGGCTTGGTCAGTAATCGGGTTGTCCTATCGATCGAGACAAGTCGCGAAGCGCCAGCAAACCCGGTAATGAAAAGCACTTTGAGCAGCGGGTATTTTTTCTTGAGCTCCGAAGCCAGACTGATCCCGTTCATCAATCCAGGTAAACCTACATCGGTCAGCAGTAAATCAAGGTGTTTCAGCTTCTCCGCCTGTTTGAAGGCAGAAACGCTATCCACTGCTTCAATGACGCGATAGCCAATTTCTGACAAAAGCTCTGACACCATTTGCCGAATGGCCGCTTCGTCGTCCACCAGCAAAATAGTTTCGTTCTGCCCCGATGGCACAAGCTGCTGAGTGTCGCCAAGATCAACTTTTTGATCATCTGGTTGCGAATCATCCACCGGAAAAAACAGCGTCACGGTGGTGCCGCTACCAAGGCGACTATGGACTCTCACCTGACCGCCGGATTGCTGAGTGAAGCCATATATCATTGACAGACCCAGTCCGGTACCTTCGCCCAACTTCTTGGTCGTGAAGAACGGATCGAAGATACGCGACAAAATGTCAGGGCTGATCCCTGTACCGGTATCCGTGACGGAAATGCTCACATATGAGCCAAGCGGCATCATTTTTTCCGATGAAGTTGCGTTGTCGATAACGCATCGATCAACCTGAAGGTCGAGCCTGCCTCCATCGGGCATTGCATCTCGTGCATTGATTGCGAGATTAAGCAGCGCATTTTCCAGTTGGTTAAGGTCACACCTGATACAGTCGGTCGTTCTGAATGAGCACTCGACAATGATGCTCGGCCCTACTGAACGCCGAATCATTTCTTCAAGATCTGCGATTACTTTTCGAGGGTCCAGGCGTTCAGGCTCGAGTGATTGCTGCCTGGAGAAAGCAAGCAGTCGTTGCGTTAATGCCGCCGCTCGAGAGGCAGAGGTCAAGGCCACTGAATTGTATCGGGTCAAGTCGTCGTAGCGCCCCGCATCAATACGTCGTTGCATCAGTTCCAAGCTACCGATGATACCCGCCAACAGATTGTTGAAGTCGTGGGCAATTCCGCCGGTAAGCTGCCCGACCGCTTCCATTTTTTGGCTTTGCCTCAACTTGGATTCCGTTGCCGCGCGCTCTCGTTGCTCCGCTTCCAGTTGTTGGGTACGTTCTCCAATGCGCTCTTCAAGTAAGTCGTTCCAGTCACGCAACGCACTCTCCAACTGCACCCTGTCTTCTATGTCCTCGATGGTGCCGTACCATTGTTCGCTTTTCCCGGCGCTGTCGAGGCTGCACAGTGCTCGGACTCTAAACCAACGGTAATCGCCAGTGTGTTTTCGAAATCGGACTTGTAGATCGAAAGGCTGCAGCGTGCCCAGAGATTGATTCCAAAGAGCAGCGATTGATACCTGATCTGCCTCATACGCGGCATTGGCCCATTGACGTCCCAATGTTTGCTCGAGCGACAGGCCGGTGTATTCGTGCCAACGCGGATCGATGGACATCAGGTTGCCGCCCTTGTCGGCAGTCCAAGGCCAAAGTGGATTGAGCTCCGCTGCAATTCGGTAATGCCTTTCGCTTTCACGCAGTCGCTTTTCTGTCGACCGCATAGCGTCCAGGGTTTTGAAACGCTTCAACGCCGCACCAAGCAGGTTGCTATATCCACGGAGGAAGTCGATATCGCTCTGCGTAAACTGACGAGGACTTCGACTGTCCACCTCAAATATGCCGAAAGGACGTTCTCCGTTGGCGCCGTGGACGAGAACGTTGACGAAGGCTTTTACCCCATTGCGCTTTTGGAATTCGTGATACCGAAATCGTGATTCCGTTGAAATATTTGTCGAAATGACGGGAGCGTTGGTGTTGAGCGAGAAGATTTCGGGACTGCCTTCGCATGCTTGCACCCGAACCTTCCCGACTACATCGGGTGCCCAGCCCACACCATTTCTCACGAAGAACGTGATGCCGTCTTCTTCGAGCAACATGAATTTGGCGAGGTTGGTTTCAAGTGCCTCACCGACCAATCGACATGCCTCGTCGAGGATTTGTTCAAGGTCATCCGAGGCCAAGGCAAGCTCGCCAAACTTGGCAAGGACTTTACGCTGGCGCAGTAACGTATCCTCTATTTTCATAGGCTCACCAAAGGCGGTTTCAATATCCGAGGCTTTGGTTTCGGCTAGGTTCAATCAGCTTGATTGAGCGCAAAGAGGAGCGTTATAGGGGCGGACCCGTGCAGGCTTGGTCAACAGGCCATTGAGTGCAGTTAGAGCTGGATCGTCAGTGTCCTGAGAAAATCACTTCAAAAAGGTATAGAGCGTGAAGCCGAAATTGGTGCTGCCGCCAGAAGTGGACAGGTTCAACAGCAAGGACGTGGCGCCCTGTTCAATGGTTTCGAGAAAGCAGTCGTTGCCGGGTCGATCTGGCAGTGAAAGTGCACGATATGTTGGGTCATGACTGACTACCGAAATTCGTCGATTGTAAAGCTGCTTATGCGCTAGTCAGCTTAGTTCATATTGGCCATTCTTTAACGAAAAAATCGACTTTAATAGCGCCCTTTGATTAGCCGCTCCGCCAGTCGAAAGTCTCTATTTTTCAGGGAACTAACGTCAAAAAACCACTGGTCGTGAAGCTCGATTTTCGTCCAAACTTTCGATTTTCTACGTCCTCCGAATTAGACGAGCAGATGCTCGTACTAACTTAGTAGAGGTGAATAGAAATGGCTAATACCGGAAACAACAATCCCGGCAATTTTTCTAATGACCGAGATAAGACTTCTGAAGCCGGTAAGAAAGGTGGAGAAGCTTCAGGAGGTAATTTTGCCAACGACCCACAACGAGCTTCTGAGGCGGGCCAAAAGGGTGGTCAGGCCTCAGCTGGCCAACAATCACGCGACGCTGATCGTATGTCCGGAGGAGGGCAAGGTACCCATCGCGCAGGCGAATTCGCCGACGATGACGATAAGGAAGGCATGAATAAGCCTGGGCAAAAAGGCGGCCAGGCATCGGGTGGGTGGCAATCAAGCGAGGCTGATGAGTCCACTGGCGGTGGCCAGATCGGTCGCGGCGGCAACTTTGCCGATGACCGGGACAAAACCTCTGAAGCGGGGCGTAAAGGAGGTGAAAACAGCGGTGGCGGAGGGCGTCAGTCCTGATGCCGGGTAATTGATCAGGTCCCGATTTTTTTCGGGGCCTGATTGAAAGATTCGCGTGCCATGATCACTTGGGTGTTGAGATGTTCTACCGTACAAGTGCCCCTTATGGGAGCTGTCGAGTTGGCGTCTGGCAGCGAGAGCCCAGTTCGCAACATCATCAGTTTTCATATACCCGGCCAAACGCCGGTGGCAACGGGGTTGGACCACTTCGACTGAACTGATCGACACGCCCGGGGGGTTGAAGCGTCACCCAGCACTTGCCACATATGGCGGATCGAATACCTCGCGATCGTCAAATACATCGCAATCAGCTGCGCATGATGCTCGGCATCACTGCAGCAGCAACCCTATGGACCTGAATGGCGCGCGAGAAAACGGAAGCGGCAATTGATGCGACATGGGGCTTTCTAGGAACAACGTCCGAGAACCACGCGGTGTCTGAACATGAATACTCGATAAAGATCATCGATCACAATAGACGGCAGCGCCCTTATTGGAGCGGGAGGTCGTGGTTTGCACGGTGCTAACTGTGCGTAGAGTCGCTCAAGCCTGAGAACTCTTACCTCTAAAGTATTACGTATCTCATCGGTCCACGCTCCGCCTGAGACAAAGCATCGACTAATCGTAGTCAGTGATCTAAAAAATGCCAAGCAAGGAGCAAGCATCAGAAACGTTGCTAGGGTTAGCCAGAGGGTGGAAATGCAACGCTTACGGAACGTCCTGTCTTTAACTTATGGGCCATGTCATATGTTCATAGGCAGGCCGTTACTATGTTTTGCGGCAGGTCCGAAGGCTATTGGCGTGGAAATGTTCATCGGGCCATGTTCATGGAAACCGGGCTGCAGCTTCAGGACTGTCCGGCCAGCAGAACATCAGAACGGCCAAGCACCCCGACCATTCCAGCCAAGCGGCGGCAATCTGATACTGTTTTTTATGTTGGATCTGAGCCTTTTAATAGTTAGCTGGCGCTCTATAGAGTGCGCGTCCGAAGCACTAGTGGACAGTGATCGGCCGCCACTATTTCTGGCTCTCTGAAGACCGGACGACCTCGAGAGTCTTCAGGAACCACCATGAATACTCGTCCAAGCTTTCACAGCAAGACCTTCCCCGAGTCGCAACGTGACATTCTCGGTATGATTGCGACCGATCATCACCTGGGCGACATACTCTGCGCTATCTGCCAGATGCTCGACGCACAGGCCCCCGAAACCGTCTGCTCGATCCTGCTCACTGATGCCGAGGGCAGACACTTGCTGAGCGGCGCGGCGCCCGGCCTGCCAGCCGAGTACAACGAGGCGATTCATGGAATGGCCATTGGTCCACAGGAAGGAACCTGCGGTACCGCAGCGTTCCGGCGCGAGTTGGTGGTCACCGAAGACATCGCCCGGGACCCGAACTGGGAGCGTTTCCGCAGCCTGGCGCTGGGGCATAACCTGCGTTCCTGCTGGTCGGTGCCTTTGCTCTCCCATCAAGGATGTGTGTTGGGTACATTTGCTCTGTACCAGAACCGGACCCACTCTCCGGATAAAGCGCAGATTCAACGACTGGGCTGCGCGGCCCAACTGGCAGTCATTGCGATTCGCCATGAGCGTGACGGCCAACGTCTGGAGGAAAGCGAACAACGTTTTCGTTCATTGTTCACCTACAACCCGAACCCGGTGTTCGCCCTCGATCTGGCCGGCAACATCCAGAGTGTGAATCCGGCAGGCCTGAAGCTGAAACCGCACACGGCAACCGATTTCATTGGTCATCACTTTTCCCATCTGGTACTCGAAGAAGACCTGGAACGGGTCAGTCAGCATTTTTCCGCTGCCCGCGCCGGAGAACCTCAGCGCTTCGAGGCACAGGTTTTTGACGAGAGTCAAAAACTGCTGACCATGGACATCTCTAACCTGCCGATCATGGTCAACGGAGAAATCGTCGGGGTATTTGGCATTGCCCGGGACATCAGCGAGCAGAAGCATTACGAGCGCCAATTGAGCTTCAACGCCAGTCATGACCGGCTGACCGGCTTGCTCAACCGTGTTTCGCTTGAAGACCAGCTCGTTCTGGATTGTCACATCAGTCGTCGGCGCAAGCGTCGTCTGGCGGTGATGTGCATTGATCTGGATGGATTCAAATCCATCAACGATTCGATCGGGCACTACTTTGGCGATCAGGTGCTGATTGAGGTGGCGCAGCGAATGACTCAGCAGGTTCGTCCCGGCGATACCATCGTGCGCATGGGCGGTGACGAATTTATCGTCCTGCTGCCGGACCTGCTTCGTGATGAGGACGTTGTCCCGGTAGCCGAGCGATTGATGGCCAGCATTGCCAGGCCCTACTGCATCCAGGGCATTGACCTGCACCTGAGTGCAAGCGTCGGCATCACCCTGAGCGATGGTCACATCGAGCAGCCGATGCAGCTGATCCAGCAGGCTGACATGGCCATGTACAAAGCCAAGCAACAAGGGCGCAACAACTTTCAGTGGTACACCAGCGATCTTAATCAGCGCGTTTGCGAGCACGCGAGCCTGCGCAATGACTTGCAAAAGGCTATCGAAACTCAGTCGTTCAAGTTGCATTATCAACCGCAGATAGAAGCGCGCACGGGGCGAGTGGTCGGGATCGAAGCGTTGCTGCGCTGGGAGCATCCGGAAAAAGGATTCATCTCACCCGCGGTGTTTGTGCCGGTGGCAGAGGACAGTGGTCAGATCATCCCACTGAGCCTATGGGTACTTGATACGGCCTGCGCGCAGCTGCGCCAGCTAGGCGAGCAGGGCATCACGGGCATTTCGATGGCCGTGAATATTTCGCCGATGCATTTTCAGCGTGGCCAGTTCGAGGAGTGTATCCAGGCCGTGCTGAGCAAACACGGCCTCAGCGCCGGACAGTTGGAACTGGAGATTACTGAGTCGCTCTTGCTGCATAACGTTGAACAGGCGATCGACACGTTGCACCGGCTCAAGGCATTGGGGGTGCGCATTGCTCTCGATGATTTCGGCACCGGTTTTTCCAGCCTCAGCTACCTCAAGCGTTTGCCCATCGACAAGATCAAGATTGACCGCTCGTTCATCCAGGAAATCGCCACCGACCATCACGACGCAGCGATCACTCAAGGCATTATTTCCATGGCTCATCACCTCGGCCTGACGGTGGTCGCCGAAGGCGTTGAAACGGCGTCTCAGGTGGACTTCCTGAAGGGCAGTCGCTGCGATGTTTTTCAGGGGTATTACTTTGCCAAACCGATGCCCTGTGCAGAAATCGAAGCTTTCCTGAGCCATCCAGCGTCCCATCCCTGACCGGCCATTCTGTCGGGTCCCAGTCCTGAAAATCAGACGCTAAGGCAAATTTCCAGACCCCAGCGCAGAACTCCCTCTCCTCAGGCAAGGCGCTCCCCGCGCCTTTCTCACACACTCGGCTCTAACGCTATCGCGCTGCACAACAACAAGAGCCGCGAAAAAAATGACTACTTTCCAGCCTGCTACCGAAAGCCCGACCAGCCACATCGGCGCCCGTCAGACCCGTGTCGAGGACGCCGCATTGTTGCGCGGCCTCGGCTGCTATGCCGACGACGCCGCGATTCCTCCGGGTACGCTACATGCGGCGATCATCCGTTCACCCCACGCTCACGCACGAATCACCTCGGTGGACTTTTCCCGTGCGCTACTGATGAAAGGCGTGCACGGCGTGCTGGTCGGCGAAGACGTCAAACGCTGGGCGCTGCCGTTCCCGGTGGGTGTCCGGCAGCCGATGGAGCACTGGTGCGTCGCCGTCGACAAGGTGCGTTATGTCGGAGAGCCGGTGGCCGTGGTGATCGCTGAGAGCCGCTATCTGGCCGAGGACGCGATCGAAGGTGTACGCGTTGAATACGAGCCGCTGCCGCCGATCATCGACCCGGAACTGGCCACCGCTGAACAGGCGCCGATCCTGCACGAAGCCGTCGGCAGCAACGTGGTCAACGAACGGCACTTTCGTTATGGCGAACCGGAGCAGGCCTTCGAGCAGGCGCCGCACAAGGTCTCGCTCAAAGTAAAGTTTCCGCGCAGTTCCTGCACACCCATCGAATGCTATGTGGTGCTGGCTCAGTACGAGCGCGCCACCGGCATTTATGACGTGCTGGCCAATTTTCAGGGCCCCTACGCGTTGCACACAGTCATGGCCCGGGCACTGAATGTGCCTGGCAACCGCCTGCGTTTGCGCACACCGAAAGATTCCGGCGGCAGCTTTGGCATCAAGCAAGGGGTTTTCCCTTACGTGGTGATGATGGGCCTGGCGTCACGCAAGGTCGGTGCACCGGTGAAGTGGGTCGAGGACCGTCTGGAACACCTTCAGGGGGCTTCTTCGGCGACCAATCGGGTGACCGAAATTGAAGCGGCGGTAGAAGCGGATGGCCGCATCACCGCTTTGCGTTATGACCAGATCGACGATTGTGGTGCCTACCTGAGAGCGCCGGAACCGGCGACTTTCTACCGCATGCACGGCAACCTGACGGGTGCCTACGCGATCCGCAATTTGCAAGTGCGCAACCGGGTGGTGCTGACCAACAAAACCCCGTCCGGCCTGAACCGTGGTTTCGGTGGCCCGCAGGTGTATTTCGCCCTTGAACGGCTGCTGCAACACATCGCCGTGCAGTTGAAGCTTGATCCGTTGGACGTGATCCGCCGCAACCTGGTGCCGGCCGATGCCTTCCCTTATCGTGCGGCCGCCGGTGCGTTGCTCGATTCCGGCAACTACCAGGCTGGCATTGCCTTGGCGGCGGCGGACGGTGGACTCGACGAGTTGCTCAAACGTCGTGATCAGGCGCGTGCCGAAGGCCGGATCTATGGCATTGGTTATGCCGCTGTCATCGAACCGTCGATTTCCAACATGGGCTACATCACCACTGCGATGACACCCGAAGAGCGGCGCAAGGCCGGTCCGAAAAACGGCGCTGTCGCCACCGCCACCATCAACGTCGGACCATTGGGTGACGTCAGTGTGCACGTGTCCTCGGCACCGCAAGGGCAGGGCCATCAAACCACCGTCGCTCAGGTCGTCGCCGAAGTGCTTGGGGTTGCGCTGGAGTCCATCGTGGTCAACGTCGAGCTCGATACCCAGAAGGACGCCTGGTCGATTGCCTCGGGCAACTATTCCAGCCGCTTCGCCGGCGCCGTGGCCGGTGCCGTCTACAAGGCCGCGCTGAAGATCCGCGATCGCCTCGCCGCGATTGCCGCCGAACAATTGCAGGCCAGTCCCGAAGATATTCGTTTCGCCGGCGGCAAGATTTTTGTCGTCAATGGCGGGGCGGTAGCGCCATTTCATCGGATTGCCGGTGCGACCCACTGGTCGCCGGGCCTGCTGCCGGAAGGTGAAAACGGCGGTCTGCGTGAAACCGCCTTCTGGAGCCCGCCGCAATTGGAGGCACCGGACGACAAGGATCAGGTCAACAGCTCGCTGTGCTACGGCTTTGTCTTCGATATCTGTGGTCTGGAAATCGACCGCATGACCGGCGAGATCCACATCGATCGCTACGTCACCTGCCATGACGCCGGCCGCCTGCTCAACCCGGCGCTGGTCGATGGCCAGATTCGTGGGGGCTTCACTCAAGGCCTCGGCGCGGCGCTGATGGAAGAGTTCGCCTATGGCGAGGACGGCAGCTTCCTCAGCGGGACCTTCGCCGATTATCTGGTGCCGACCGCACCGGAAGTGATCGAACCGATGATCCTGCACATGGAGACGCCATCGCCATTCACCCCATTGGGCGCCAAGGGTGTGGGCGAGGGCAACAATATGAGCACGCCGGTGTGTATCGCCAACGCGGTGGCCGACGCCCTCGCTCGCTCGGACATCCGCCTGCCACTGACGCCATCGAAAGTACGCACGCTCATCGGCATCGACGAGCCGCCACGGCCAGCCGGTATGGAGGCCGATGACAACCTCGACGCAGCACCTGCCGGTGGACCGGCACTGCGGGCCAACGACTCGGTGGTGATTCCTGCTTCGCCGCAACAGGTCTTCGACACCTTGCTCGACCCGCAGACGCTGGCGGCGATCATTCCCGGCTGTCACGACCTCGTGCTTGAAGGCGAAAACCGCTACCGCGCAGATGTCACCGTCGGCGTCGGCATGATCCGCGCGCGCTTCGAGGCCAAGGTTGCCCTGAGTGATCTGGACCCGCCGCATTCATTGCGTCTGTCCGGTTCCGGCAGCAGCTCGATGGGGTCGGCCCAGGGGCAGGCCAAGGTGCGTTTCGTCGAACTGGAAAATGGCCACACACGCCTGGAATACCAATACCAGGTGGCGGTCAGCGGCAAAGTCGCCGCGGTCGGCGGCCGAATGTTGCAAGGGGCCTCGAAAGTGATCATCGGACAAATCTTTACTCGCCTGTCGCAACGGGTCAGCGGCCAAGCCATCTCCACCGGCTGGTGGGCGCGATTGCGTGCCTCGCTTGGCGCGCTGTTTGGCAAGGGAGGTGCTCAATGAAACCAGCTGCTTTCGATTACGTTCGGGCTGAAAACCGTCGTCAGGTCGTTGAGTTGCTCGCCGAGTATGGCCAGGAAGCTCGCATCATCGCCGGAGGCCAATCGCTGATGGCGGTGCTGAACATGCGCCTGGCTCAACCCAAGTTGCTGATCGATATCAATCATGTGGCTGACCTGGCCTATATCGAACTGCGCAAGGATTGTCTGGCGGTAGGTGCCGGGGTACGGCAGGCGCAGTTGCTGGCGCGTTCGACCCTGATGGACGAGGTGCCTTTATTGGCACTGGCGATGCCCTGGATCGGTCACTTCCAGACGCGTAATCGCGGCACAGTCTGTGGCTCGGTGGCTCATGCCGACCCGAGCGCCGAGTTACCGCTGTGCCTGGTGACGCTGGGTGGCGAGATCGTTCTTGAGTCGAAAAAAGGCAAGCGCATCGTCAAGGCTGCCGACTTCTTTCAAGGCATTCTCACCACCGACAAGCGTGCGGATGAACTGGTTGTCGAGGTGCGTTTTCCGCTCAAGCGCGAAGGCATTACCTATCGCTTCCGCGAGATCGCCATGCGCCACGGCGACTTTGCAATTGTCTCCCTGGCCGCGGCCATCGGCGCGGACCAGGTCGAACTCGGCATCGGCGGGGTCGCGGACCGTCCGCAACGTCGCAGTCTGCCTCGTGGTGCGGGGCTGCCGGACGCGCTCAATCAAACCGCCTGGTCGCTCGACGCACAAGACGACGTGCAGGCCAGCGCTGCCTATCGCCGCCAACTGATTCGCGAGCTGGGTCATCAGCTGATCGAAGGAGTCTGAACATGCGTGTAACTGCCGACCAAACCTTTCCGATTCGCCTGGAACTCAACGGCCGCTCCCGCGAAGCCCTGGCTGAACCGCGGACCCAACTCTGCGACTTCCTGCGCCACGACCTCGGTGCCACCGGTGTCCATGTCGGATGCGAACACGGTGTCTGCGGTGCCTGCACGGTGCTGGTGGACGGAGTCGCGATGCGTTCCTGCCTGATGCTCGCAGTACAGGGGCACGAGCGGCGTATCGAGACCGTCGAGTCCCTGGCTGACGACGACACTCTGAGCGACCTGCAACAAGCCTTTCGCCGTCATCACGCCTTGCAGTGTGGCTTTTGCACTGCGGGCATTCTCATGTCCTGCGTGGATTTTCTCGAGCGGGTACCCAACCCGGACGAGACCCAGGTACGCGACATGCTTTCGGGGCACCTATGTCGCTGCACGGGTTACACCGGCATCGTTCAGGCCGTGCTCGAAGTCGCTGCCCAGCGCCAAACGAACAAAGGGGTATAACAAAAATGTTCGATCTCGGACGCAGTTTCCTCGCTGCCGTTGAACGCCGACCGCATGCCGTGGCGGTCAGTGACGGTGCGTTGAAGAAAACCTATGAAGAATGGTTCGTCGATATCCAGAGCGCCGCTTGGGGCTTGCAATGCCTTGGGCTGCAACGCGGTGATCGACTGCTGGTAGTGATGCAAAACCGCTGGCAGATGGCAACCTTGCATTGGGCCTGTCAGTTTGCGGGCATCGTCATGACCCCGTTGAACTGGCGTTCGACTGCCGAGGAACTGGGCTACTGCATCGAAGATGCGCAAATCCGTGCAGTGGCTTACGACGACGCGACCGTGACCGCCGTGGCCGGTTGCAGCGCCGCTACAAGGCTGCCACGGATCGCCACCGGTCTGCGTGCCGCCAACACCGACCTGAGTTTCGAGGAACTGTGTTCGCAGACCCCCTCCGGCATGATTTTGCAGGCCGACGCCGAAGACTTTTCACTGCTGCTGTACACCTCCGGAACCACCAGCAAGCCCAAGGGCGTGCCTCGTCGGCACCGTAGCGAACGCGCCGCGGCGGTTGCCCACGTAGCGCAAAACCTCTACCGCCAGAATGAATGCACGCTGGGCGTCATGCCGCTTTACCACACCATGGGCGTGCGTTCGTTGTTGTCCATGGCGCTGATCGACGGACATTTCGTCTGTGTGCCGAAGTTCGATGTGGAAGCCACGCTGCAGGCCATCGAGCGGGAAAAGGTCAGCAACCTGTACCTGGTGCCGACGCTCTACCACATGCTCATCGAACACCCGGCCTTTGCTCGCGAGCGAGTCGCCAGTGTGGAAAAAATCGGCTTTGCCGGTGCACCGATGAGCGACGGCTTGATGCGTCGCGTCGAGCAGGCGTTCCAGCCGCAATTGTTCGTCAATCATTACGGCAGCTCGGAGATTTACACCTTCACCATCGACCAGCAAGCCAGCCGCAAACCCGGCTCGTCAGGGCGCAGTGCAATGAACCAGCGCGTGCGCGTGGTGCCGATCGATGCTGAAACGGCGGACGTGCAGGTCAACCCATTGGAGGAGGGCCAGATCATCGCCGACCTGGCGAGTGACGAGGCGTTCGAAGGCTATCTGAACCGCCCCGAAGCGACCGCCAAGGCGTTGCGTGACGGATGGTATTTCACCGGTGACATCGGCTACTTCGATCAGGAGGGCGATCTGTTCGTCACGGGCCGTGTCGATGACTTGATCATCACCGGCGGCGAAAACGTCAGCCCGGCAGAAATCGAAAACATGCTTTCCCTGCACCCAGCCGTGGAAGAAGTGGTGGTGGTCGGTCTGCCCGACGAGCAGTGGGGCAAGATCATTGCTGCATTTATCAAGCTGCGCGCCGACGTCTCGGAAGGCGACCTCGATGCCCATTGCATCGCTTCGGGCCTGGCCAAATTCAAGCGGCCACGGCGTTACCAGTTCGTCGATCAGATTCCCAAATCTCCAGTGGGCAAGGTGCTGCGGCGCGTGCTGCTGGCTCAATTTCAGGAACAGGCCTTGAAGGCCATCAGCTAATCATCCAGAGGAAACTCTCATGCAACAGCAAGCGATCCAGCAATTTCTCGACACTCAGTTCGATGGCTTCCAGGTTGAAGTCGATGTGTCCCGCGAGCGCGCCGACATCATCCTCAATCGCGCGCCGTTGAACGTCATTTCCATGGGGCAGCGTGATGAACTGCGCCAGGTCTTCGAAGCCCTCGATGCACACAAAGGCGTACGCGTCATCGTGCTGCGCTCGGTGGGTGAACACTTCTCCAGCGGTGGCGACATCAAGGGCTTCCTCGAAGCCTCGCCAGAGCACGTTTCGAAGCTGGCCTGGAACGTTGCGGCACCGGCACGTTGCGAAAAACCGGTGATCGTTGCCAACCGTGGCTACACCTTCGGCGTCGGTTTCGAGCTGTCCCTGGCCTGCGATTTCCGCATTGCTTCGCAAACCACTCGCTACGCCTTGCCTGAGCAGAACCTGGGTCAGATCCCGGGCTCGGGTGGCTCCGCACGCCTGCAGAAAATCATCGGCATCACCCGCACCAAACACATGGTGATGCGCGCCAAGCGCATCACTGGCGACCAGGCCTATGCCTGGGGAATTGCGACCGAGGTCGTGCCGGACACCGAACTGGAAAGCACCGTCGATGCACTGGTCGATGAACTGCGGCGCTTCTCGCCGCTGGCTCAGCGCACGGCGAAAAAATTGATCAACGACAACGAAGATGCGCCGCTGACCGTCGCGATCGAGATGGAAGGTCACTGCTACAGCCGTCTGCGTAGCTCCAAGGACTTCAAGGAAGGCGTCGAGGCGTTCCACAGCAAGCGTGCGGCCGTGTTTATCGGCGAGTAAATCGTACCGGCGAGCAGGCCCGGGAGTATGTTGGTAACGGCGTACACCTTACGGAGCAGGGCCTGCCGCCCCTTTTGATTCACCGCTTGTGTGAGGCAACCATGACCACGACAACAACAATAACTGCATCACCCACCAGCGCCACTACCGATACACCACAGATTCCACCGGGCAAGGCCTTGCTCGCGGCATTTGCCTCGACATTCGGCTGGGCGCTGGATTTGTTTGACCTGTTCATCCTGCTCTACGTGGCACCGATCATCGGTCGCATGTTTTTCCCCTCGGACACCCCGACATTGTCCCTGGCCGCAGTATATGCCTCGTTCGCCGTGGCCTTGCTGGTGCGTCCGCTGGGCTCGGCGATCTTCGGTGCGTATGCCGACAAACACGGTCGCAAGCGTGCGCTGATGGTCTCGATGGTCGGCGTCGGTATTTCCACGGCACTGTTTGGCGCGCTGCCGACCATTCACCAGGTCGGGGTGTTGGCCCCGGTACTGTTTTTGCTCTTGCGGGTCATTCAGGGCATTTTCGTTGGCGGTATCGTTGCCTCCACTCACACCATCGGCACCGAATCCATCTCGCCGCGCTATCGCGGCTTGATGTCCGGGTTGATCGGTGGCGCCGGCGCCGGTATGGGCGCGCTGTTGGCGTCATTCACTTATCTGGTGTTGTCGGAGATCTTTCCCGGGGAGGAATTTGACGTCTGGGGCTGGCGCTTCATGTTCTTCTGCGGCCTGCTCAGCACGTTTTTCGGTCTGGTGATGTTCCGTTACCTGGATGAAAGCCCTGTCTGGCGGCAACTGCAACAAGCCCGCAAGACCAAGGGGCCGGCGGTAGTGGTCGTGTCGCCACTCAAGCGTCTGTTCGGTCGTGAGTACCGCGCCGTGATGCTGGTCAATCTGCTGATTACGTTCGGAGGCGGTGCCACGTATTACCTGGCCTGCGGTTATCTGCCGACATTGCTCAACGTGGTCGCCAAAGTGCCCCATACGCAGACTTCGCAGCTGCTCATGTACGGGTCGGTGGCAACCATTGTCGGGGCACTGGCCTTCGGTTACCTGAGTGACCTGATCGGTCGCAAGAAGACGTTCTTGCTGCTGGGTGTGATCAACCTGGTGAGCCTGCCGATGATGTTCCTGGGTGTCGCCGAGCCGGGTTCGCTGACCCGCACTGCGCTGTATTGCGTGGGCATCGCCTTCATGGGCGGGGCGATCATCGCGCCGATTCTAATCTTCCTCAACGAACGTTTTGCCACCGAACTGCGAGCCAGCGGCACCGGGTTGTCCTGGAATATCGGTTTCGCTCTCGGCGGCACCATGCCGACCTTTGTGTCCCTGGTCAGCAGTAGCCCGGCGCAGATCCCCATGGTACTGGCGATTTTCGCTGCCGGTCTGTCGGTGATCTACCTGATCGGCAGCGTGGTGATTCCAGAAACCCAAGGCAATTTCAAATAACGGCGGGAAGGTGCTCCAGGAATTCGCAGATCAGCTGCAAGGTCTGCTCGGGAGCTTCGGTTTGGGGAAAGTGCCGACAGTCATCCAGCAACACACAGCGGCACGGTCCAGGTACCTGTCGCTGGATGACGACCAGTTGCTCGGGCGTAGCGTAGTGGTCTTCGCGCCCCTGAATGACCAGCAGCGGCTTTTCGATATTCGCCAACTGCGCTTCGAGATTGTCCAGGGAAAAGTCCGGGTGCAACCAACTGTCACTCCAGCCGTGAAAAGCGCCGTCGACATTGGTCCCATGGTGGCGTGCCAGGCGCTCGCGCAATTCGCCCTGATGCCACACCTCGGTGGTATGGCGAATGCCATCGAGGCTCTCGGCCTCGACAATCACATGAGGCGCCAGTGCAATGCTGCCCAACACGCGTGGATCGTTGGCGGCGGCATAGGCAAGGACGATGGATGCGCCGTCACTGTGACCGAGCAATACCACTTGCGGCAGTTGCAAGGCATCGAGCAATTGCCGCAGTTCACGAGGGCCGTCGGTGCTCAGGTAGTCCAGCGGACGCGGCAGGGTTACCGGGCTCGATTGCCCATAACCCTGACGGCTATAGGTGACCACACCGCAGCCGCTGACCTGGGCCAGGCGCAGGGGGAAGTCTTTCCATTGTTCGGCGCTGCCGAGGCCTTCGTGCAACAGCACAAGCGTCGGTCGCGAAGGCTCAGCCGCAGGGATTTGGCGATATTCCAGGCGCAGCGACCCAAGTTGCAAAAACTGTTGTGGCGACATGTTGAATCAACAATTGAACAAGATTGCTCGCAGGTTACCGTAAACGTAACCCCGCATGCAGCACCACGCTTTTGCTTGAGGTATTGAAAACATGCGTCATCTCGATGTACAGGTGATCGACCAGGCACTGCAATGGGCTCGCGCCGGGCAGGCCCAATGGCTGTGCACAGTGCTCTCCACCTATGGCTCGGCGCCGCGTGCGCCGGGTGCGATGCTGGTGACCAATGGCGCGGGCGAACACGTCGGCTCGCTGTCGGGTGGCTGCGTCGAAGAGGAGTTTCTCGAAAGCCTGACGCGCGGTGAATTACGCGAACCGGCGCAGATCGTCAGTTATGGCGACAGCGTCGAGCAACGCCACCGTCTGCGTTTGCCCTGTGGTGGTGTGCTGATCGTGCTGGTCGAACACCGCGATGCCAGCCTTGAATGGATCGCACACCTGGAGAGTCTGCAAGCGGCGTTACTCGGTCAGCGACGTCTGCAGCGTCATATCGAGCTGAGCAGCGGTGCCTTGCGCCTGGACCCGGACGCCGGACACGGCAGCGAACGGGTGCAAGTCGACGACGAAAGAGTGCGCATCAGCGTTGGCCCGGCGTTACGCCTGATTCTGGCAGGGCTCTCGCCGGTCGCTGAAGTTTGCGCCAGTTTCGCCCGAGCCATCGGATGCGAAGTCATCGCCTGCGACCCCCGGGAAGAGATGCTGCATGTACATCTCGAAGGCGTGGAGATGCAACGTGTGCTGCCTTCGATGTTCATTGCCGCCGGAGGCTGCCACGCGGCGACCGCGGTGGTGGCGCTGACTCACGATCCGCGAATCGATGATCTGGCGCTGATGGAAGCGGTCCACACCTCGGCGTTTTACATCGGCGCCATGGGCTCTCAGGCAACCTCGGCCAAACGCGCCGAGCGGCTGAAGCGCATCGGTGGTCTGACGGATGAACAGATCGCCCGTTTACACATGCCCATCGGCCTCGATCTGGGCAGCAAGGCCCCGGCGGAAATCGCTCTGGCGGTGGTGGCCGATATCCTGCGTGTTTATCACGGTAAAGAACGCCATGCCTTGTAGGCGGTTTTTCCGACGAACGTGGGGGCTGCGAAAGTCGAGGTAGACGCTCGGTCAGTCGCGCGCGATAGTGGTCAGCCAAGTGTTGCTGAACCATGGACCGATCGACGGGCTTGAGTAATAGATAAACGCCCCGATGATAGGCATTGAGGCCGATAACAATATCGCTTCAAGCGAGCGGAGGAATCTGATGTCGATTGCCCAACGGGTTTTCCACGGCAGTTTTGGCCGGGTCGCCTTGCTGAATATGGATCATTCGCTGGTCACCCATACCCATTCCGAATGCCATGTGCTGGTCAAAGTGTCCGGCGAGGACACTTACTTCAACGTTAACGGTCGGCGGGTTCCGCTCAGTGATCGCACTGCGGTGCTGGTCAACGCCTGGGAGCCGCATTTCTATGATCCGCAGCCGGGTGCCGGTGCCACCCTTATCCTGGCGCTTTACATCGAGCCCGCCTGGCTGGCCACTGCCCAGCAGTCGCTGGCGCTCAGCGGTCGGCCGGACTTTTTCGCCCAATCATGCATCGAGCTGTCGAGTCGAAATCGCACCCTGGCCGACATCCTGGTCGCCGAAGCGCATGGTTGTGGGATCGTGCCGAAAGAGCGCTTGGAGTTCATGCTGTTCGACTTCCTGATCGAACTGATCGAGGCCTTTTCCAGCTGGCGGCATTTGTCTCTACTGGGTGCGCCCAACACAGGTGAGTTCCGGGATGCGCGCGTGCGCCGTGGCACGGCCTGGTTGCTTGAGCACCTCGATGATCCGAACCCGATCGACAACGCCGCGCGGGCCTGTGGTCTGTCTCGGGCACACTTCTTTGCGCTGTTCAAGAAAGACACCGGCATGACGCCGACCCTGTTGCTTAACGACGCGCGCATGCGCCGCGCTTTTGCCTGGCTTGAGCGTGAGCGCAGTGGAACGCTGGGTCTTTTGTCGGAGAACCTCGGGTTCTCCGAGCAAGGTCATTTCACACGGTTTTTCCGTCAGCACATCGGAGCTTCGCCCAGCCAGTATCGGCGTGTAGTGGATAGTTACGCGGCGGTTTGAACCGAGAGGAGGGCGAGGGGATTGGGCAATACTCCCGTCAATGAAGTTAGTCTTTTATTTTGAAGCTGGCGACTTTTATAGGCTGCGAAAATTGTAAGGTCTATTAATTATCCAGAAAGTCATAAATCTCTTTCATGCGTTCTTCTCGCATCAACTCAAGTTCTTCCTTGGTTTCGACTCCAGCGCAGAAAACTGACCACTCAACCACGTATAAAGCTGAGAAACCGCAGGGCTGATCTGCTTGCGATGTGGGCACACCAGGCTCAACGGAGAAGCTTCCCCGGGGTAATCCGGCAGCAGCACAAGCAGGCGCCCCGCGGCGATATCGGCACTGACATCCAGCCACGATTTGTTGGCGATACCTTCACCCTCCAATGACCAGCGCCGCACGACATCGGCGTCATCGCTGAACAGTGGCCCCGAAACCTGCACTGTTTGCCCGCCCAGGTTCCACTTGTCGTAGACCCGGCCATTTTGCAGATAGAGCAGGCAGTGATGCTTGCTCAAGTCATCCGGCGTTTGGGGAGAACCGCAGCGTTGCACATACTCCGGCGAGGCAACCAGCACCCGCTGGTTCCACGGTGCAAGCGGCAGTGCCACGTAGTTGGCGTCTTCGTTCGGGCCGTATCGAATCGCCACGTCCACCGGGTCGCGAAACAGATTGGCCATCTGGTCCGACAGGAAAAAACGCAACGTCAATTCTGGATGCTGACGGCGGAACAGCGTCAACCACGGCAGCAGTATGTTGCGCCCCAGATCGGACGGCGCTGTCACTTGCAGTACGCCCCGCAGCGTGGCGTTATCACCACGCAGGTTTTCCTTGCCTTGCTTCAGGGTCTCAAGCACTGAGTGGGCGGTGGGCAGATATTGCTCGCCCTCGGCAGTCAGTCGCAGGCTGCGAGTGGTGCGGGCGAACAGGCGCACATCCAGTTCGCGTTCCAGACGTTTGATGGCGGCGGCGACCTGACCAGGCAGTAGATCAGCCTCCAGCGCCGCTGCGGTGAAACTGCCCAGTGCGGCGCTGCGGATGAATAAACCAAGATCATCGATGCGGATCATTTTCACTCCTGCAGTGAAAGTGTTGGCGCATTTTGCTTGTTTTTCTTTGTACTTGGGAAGTCGAAGATGGCTGCAAACGAGTGCATCACCCTTCAGACAGCGAGTGTCCATGAAAGCCATCACCTTTACCCAACACGCCTTGCCCATCGACCATCCACAAGCGTTGATCGACATCAGTCTCTCGGTGCCCAAACCTGGACCACGGGACCTGCTGGTCGAAGTTCGCGCGGTGTCAGTGAATCCCGTCGATACCAAGGTGCGCGCCGGAACTTTCACAAAAGAGCCGAAAATCCTCGGCTGGGATGCCACAGGCATTGTCCGTGAGGTCGGCTCTGAAGTGACGTTGTTTCAGCCGGGCGATGAAGTGTTCTATGCCGGCTCGATTGTCCGCACCGGCAGCTACAGCGAATTCCATTTGGTCGATGAGCGGATCGTCGGGCACAAGCCTCGTACATTGAGTGCAGCCGATGCGGCCGCGTTGCCGTTGACCTCGATCACGGCCTGGGAATTGTTGTTTGACCGGCTCGGTGTCGCCGAGGGGGCTGGGGAGGGCAAGTACCTGTTGATCACTGGAGCGGCTGGGGGCGTCGGATCGATGCTGGTGCAACTGGCCCGACAGTTGACCCGTCTTACCGTCATCGGAACTGCCTCACGCCAGGAAACCGCTGATTGGGTTCGGCAGTTGGGCGCGCATCACGTGATCGATCACAGCCAACCACTGCTCGCACAGTTGCAAGCGCTCGACGTGCCGGAGATCGACTATGTCGCCAGCCTGACTCACACCGAACAGCACTTTGCACAACTGATCGACGTGCTCAAGCCGCAAGGGCGTCTGGGTGTGATTGACGATCCCGACAGCCTCGACGTGATGCCGCTCAAGCGCAAGTCGCTGTCGTTGCATTGGGAGCTGATGTTCACCCGCTCGCTGTACGAAACCCCGGACATGATCAATCAGCATCATCTGCTCAATCGGGTCAGCGCTCTTATTGACCAAGGCGTTCTGCAAACCACCGTGGGCGAGCACTTTGGTGCGATCAATGCGGCAAACATGCGTCGTGCCCATGCGCTGGTCGAAAGCGGCAAAGCCCGGGGCAAGATTGTTCTTGAGGGGTTCTGATTTCACTCATCAGGCGAGGGCGGTTGCGCGTTTTTCGATGCATTGGTATCAGCGCTTCACCGCCACGGCAGATGACCTGCTCGAAGAGCCGTTGCAACTGATATTCCTTGAGCAGGTAACGGCCTGATGATTCAACCTGTTGAACCGCACCACCTCGACGGGCGTGGAAGCGGCCGGCGTATCAATTCGCTTCAGGACGCGGCTGTACTCCGAATTGCGGAACGATGTGAGTACCCAGCTCCTCAATAACTTGCGCAGCAGGGCGCTTTCCGTATTTGAGATTCAGGATAACGTGGTCCACTCCGATTTCCTCAAGCGACTCGAGCAAAAACCGGAGATGGAAGCGTCCAAGTTTGAACCCCAAATGAATGCGAGTGGGCGGCGTAGACGGGGTCTCATCGAGGTCGATGTAGAGCGACTGAGTGAAGGGCTTATAGACGGGGCCACATTGCTTCATGACTTCCTGCCGCCAATCTTCCACGATCAGTCGCTGCATGTTCGGTGGGCGTGGATAGTTGATCCATCCGACGCTTTCGCGCGCGATCCAATCCAGTGACTGGCGGCTATTGCCGGTCACGAACATTGGAATGACTTGGGTTGTGGGTTTCGGAATGAGGTCTGCACCCTGCATCTCACCATCGCTCCAGCGAATGGGCTCAAAGCTGGTGCTGTGGGCTTGGCGAATCACCTCGTAGTGCTCCCGAAAGATGTCTCCGCGCCTTTCGGGATCGACGCCAAAAGCCGAAAACTCCACTGGGCGATCGCCGGAAGCTACACCCAGAATCAAGCGACCTGCGCTCAACTGATCGACGCTGGCTGATGCCTTGGCCGTGTGCAGAGGATGGTGTAACGGGATGGCAATGGATGCGGTGCCAAGTGCTATCTCCGACGTATGAGCAGCCATGTAGCCCAGGTAAACCCAAGGGTCGAACAGTTGGCCAACATCGCCGAAGCCAGGGTCCCGAAGAGGCACGTCGCGAAACCAAAGTGCGCAGAAGCCCAGAGCCTCCGCTCGTTTGGCCAATTCGACCTGGTTGAGCATGCTCGGAGTGTCCCCATCGAAGGCCTCCAAAGGAAAGAACAATCCCAGGCTCAAATGACCCTGAGTGAAGGTTCGGCTGAACCCTCGGTGCTGCTGATAAGGAATCGTGCTCGGCCGATACATACTCATCTTCCTCAATGGGAGAAACGTGAACAGCGCCCCTGTTTAAGAGGTGCTGCGGCATCGGTCGCTTGGGAACGACAGGTGGGGTCATGGGTGCAGTCTTCGCCCGTTGCGCCGTACGTGCTGGTCGGGTCGACCGGAGTGAGGGGCCAGTTGCTGGCAATACGCGCGGGCAGGTCCGGATTGGCGATGAGCGGACGGTCAAAATAAATCAGATCGTTCCAGCCCGATACATCGCCTGAGCAAAAGCGTGGGGACCACCCAACAAGCGTAGGCGGCATTGAGGGGAACCGCCATGTTCGTCGTTCGTCTCGGTGCCTGTCGCAGATGATTACGCCCCAGTCTGGGCCTTGGGCGTCGTGATCGGCGCGCCGCGGGTTGTTATAGAGGACAGTCGTCAGGTCAGCCCGCTGAGTCTTTGGATACTCGACCGACAATTGTGTCCGGCCCCAGTCCTGAAATTCAGACGATAAGATAAAATTTCAGACCCCAACGCAGAACTCCATTTCCCCAGGCAAGGCACTCCCTACGCCTTTCTCACACAATCGGCTCTAAGGAAACTCTGAAAAAGACTCCCAAGTCTGCTGAAATACGCTTGCCCCACGAACTGAACGGTTGAGCCCCGATGAAGCAAATATCCTTCGCCGATG